>NZ_CAJHOB010000007.1 GCF_905120355.1 Azonexus hydrophilus
ACAATCTTCAGCTATTGAAACTTCGGCGAAAAGACGGTGGTGGCCGGACGGTTACTCATCACCGCCTGGCCAGTGGAAATGCACTCCCTCAACCACAACACGGCATCAATCTCGCCGTCGCCGGTCACCTTCTGCTGCTGCGGCAGCGTCGGCGCCGCCGGCAGGGTTTCGGCGCTGACACGGATCGGCGGCAGCGAACACATCGCCCGCAATCGCTCGTTGTCCCGAAACGCGCCGGACCTGCTGCAGATGGTTTTAACGGTACCCACTGGCAGGCCTGTCTGGTCGGCAACCTCACGAATCGAGTAGCGCCGCCGGAGATCCAGCACCTTGGCTTTCGCCTCGATTGAAACCCCCTGTTTCAAGACTGCCGATCCTTCAACACTTCACGGTTGATCTTCTCGGCCGGCACGACTGAGCCGCAGCATGGGCAGCTCGCCATATTACCCTTTGCCTCTTCCCGCTTGATGGCAGCGTAAAGCGCGGTTGGAGATAGACCGACTTCCTTCGCTGCGGCATACGGCGTATACCCGGCACGCCACAGCGCCAGGGCTTGTTGGGTTCTGCTCATTTCTCACATCCGTTTAATGCACATACTACACATTGTAGAACGTTGAATAAGTTATTGACACGTTTTATATAACGTTCTATAGTACATTCAACACAGCAACACCGCTCTTTCACAGAACCGAAATCATCAAGCGCGAGCATCGGCAACTGGCCGGATCGACGGGGATCATGACCCAGACATCACACAGTGCGCTTGACCGGAGACCAGGCTGCCGTGAGTGCCTGGGAGGGATAGGGAAACGCGCATGGTATGACGCCAAAGGCCGACAGCCCAGCTAGCGCCCGAGTCCCAGAAAAGCGAAGCCCGGCCGGTGCTACCAACACCGCCGGGCCTCTAATCACCAATCAACTGAATGAGGTCGAATCATGGCAACTGCTCAAATTGTACAGATCAGCACCCAAAAGCGCACCAGCATCATTAACCGTTACCTGTCCCTGGCTCAAGAGCTGGCCCGGATCAAAACCGAGATGGAAATGCTCAAGGTCGAGGCTATCGAAGTGCTTGGCGAAGGCACTCACGAAACCAAGACGGCCAGGGTAACTATCAACTGGCTAACCCGCAACAGCTTCGACGGAACGAAGGACAAAACCTTTTTGAGCCCGGAACAGGTGGCCCAGTGCAACAAGGCTTCCTCTTTCTTCGATGTTCGTGTGAAGGGGCTGTGACATGGAGCTCACCACAGATCAGATGAAAGATGCCTGCGAAAAGCTGTTTGGTGACCATCCGGAGGACGTTATTGAACCGATCAATAGCGCTGAAGATGCTCTGGGGCAACTGATGGAGATTTTTCACACCATTGTCAATGAAGCAAGCGGCAACATTGAATGCCTCCGCATCAAACGCCTGGCCGAAGTTGGAGCATATCTCGCGTTTGATTTTGCCAACTACACCGGGAGCCGGTACGAAACCATGCTTGAGCGCCTAGTTGAGCAGGGGATTGTTTCCAAGCGGGGGAAGGTATGAGCGCGCATGATTTCTTCATTCTCCCGGCCATCCTCACGGAACTGCTGAATTGCGCAATCAAGCACGACGAAGAAACGGTGAAACGGTGCGCTGGAATGTTGGACATGGGTTGCACCGTCATGGCCAGGGGCGCGGCCTATCTCATGAACGCCCTGGGCCAGGATGGTGATGTTGATGAAATGCAGCGGATGCTGGCCTCTGATGCCTTGGCGGAACTGGTGGGATCAGTGGCCGTGCTGCTAGAGCTTGAGTGCGCCGCCGAAAGCATCATCCTGAAAGAAAAACTGAACCATGGAGGTGTGCAGCCATGAGCAAGCGAACTTCAGTCTTTACCGCCGTCCCTGGTCTGTATGAAATCAAGGGAAAGCGCATGGCTATCAGGGACCAGATCAACTGCCGCATGGCCCAGCTTGAGGCCATGCTTGCTATGACCTATGGCGAGCCGGGTGAGGCGTTCCGGAACATCAACGACGACTTGCAAGACAACTTTATGTGGTCATGCGCAATGGCTATCAAGGAGATTCGCCAGCTTCTGGATCTTCTTGGGCAGGAAAACAGCAGCGATGCTCCAAGCCTTGATCCAGCTTGAATCACTGCGCGCGGAATTGCGCCGCCGGCTGGAAATGATCCGCCGGCAGCGTCCGTTCCCTGGCCGCAGCATTGGAACCTTCGGCGGGCCAGCAAGAGCCCCCGCCATTCCTATCGAGGAAGACGTCACCATGAACACCGAAGCACACGACACACCAGCCGAAAAGGCCATCACCAAGTCTGACATCGAATTGGCGAGAATCGACCTGGACAGCAAATGCGATGCGATCTTCGCCATCTGCAATGCAATTGCCGTTCTCACCAAAGCACCGTCGGTGCCTGAAGGGCTCTACGGCAACACCATCCACCTCCTGGCCGTTCATATGGCCTCCCTGGCAGGCATCATGCAGAACGACGTCGGCCTCTTCATTGAAAAAGTGGAGGAAGCACAATGATCGACAACATCACCCGCCGCATTCAACTGGTCGACGTCACCACCGCACGCCAGCACGGCGAGCAGGATGCACAAGCGCTGCTCAAGGCCGTGATCAACCCCACCACCGAAGCAGGCCTGCAGGATGACGCCAGCGCAATCCTGATGCTCAGCTTGCACCCGATCATCGAACTGGCCCAACAGCATCGCATCGAGGAATGCACAGCCAGGTTGGAAGGCTTCGCCAAGATCACTGGCCCGGTGCTGGAGCGTATTGCAACCCTGGCCGAACGGATCACCCCCGAAGAGCAGCGCGCGGTGAATGCCGCCATCTCGACCTGTTGCATGGTATCCGCCGGCCGGATCATCGCTGCCAGCCAGGACGACGACGATGCAACCGTGACGCTGTGCGAGTTGCAGCTTGCCGTTCGTGCGCTGGAGCCGCAATTCACCGAGAGCGAAGGGGGGAGCTGTGAGCGCCGATTCCCAGCTTGACCATTTCCAGACCGCGGCTGGGTAGCAATCCAATACGCCCCAATCACCCCGCCCCCGTGGCGGGGTTTTCCATTGAGGGAGTCCAGAAGTTGGACACCCCATCGGGATTTCGAATCTCGAAGGGGCGCTGCCACCTCAGCGGCAGAATGCTGCCATCAGTGCACCGAAATCAGCCGGTGCTTTCTCTTCCTTCACCCTATACAGCGCAGCCGGATAGGTTTCTCGATTGCCATGCTTTTTCCGTGCAGGCAGTGGGCGCTTTGCAATGCCAATCCGCTCAACGATACCGCGCCTGACCAGCCAGGATATTGCTGCGCGGACTTGGTATTCACCGGTGCCAAGGGACCGGGCGATATCGTACGTCGTCAAGCCACCCCGGCACCCCCTGACAGCTTGCAGCACCTTGTCGGATGTAACACGGGCCACAACCCCTCGGTCGAACGTGGAAACATTGGTGATGATCTTCTGCTGGCTCATGGCAAACCCCGTGCGTAGCGACGGGGGTGGATTCTGTGCTGCCAGCCAGTAATCTACTCATCCCGCAGTGATCGTTGCCGCTTTCAGCCGATCAACCAAAGCCCGCAGAAGATCCCGCGGCAATGCCCCGAGTCCGTTGCGTTGGAAAGCTTCAACCGTCACACCATGCGATGCCAGCATTTCGGCAAATGGTGGGCTCTGCATTAGGTGCTTCAGATAGGGGGGGGCCTTCGGGGCAATCTTGTCCTCAAGTGCACCAAGGCGACGCGCCAAAGCCTGACTCATTGGTTTTCCTCGCTTTCAACGGGATCAGTTACCACGCCATGCACAGTGCCATTCAGCGATGCCAGAACATCGGCCAGGCGATTGGCCCGGCCCTGCTGTGATTTCTGGCTGGCCATCACCGCCAACCAGGCGTGAATCTCATTGTCGAAATACTCGACGCCAACCTCTTGCTGATCCTGGTCAACGCTATCCGGCGAACGTACAACACCGATACGATCACCGCGCAACAGGGAAGTGCTGATTGCTTCCCGATGGGCCTGCCATTCGATGGCAGTCGCCTCATGTTCTGGTTCCACCAGGATCGTGAAAGCCTGTTCAGGCGCCGCTCTTAACGCGGCTTCGATTCTCTCCAGGCGGCGACGCAATACGCTGGTCATGCCCGCCCCCTTTCCTTCAACTGCTTTTCAAGAGCGGTCGTGCGGGCTGCCAGATCACTGGTTTCCAGACTGCGCCGCTGGTGCTCAATCAAGCCGGCAAGCGTCTCTCCCTCGCCAGGGAGAATCTCTCCAGTCGCAACTGCCGCCAGAACCTTCGCCTGTGCCGTAGCACAGTCATCCACTGAGGTGACATCAGGCAGTGCAATCGATAGTGGCCGCTCCCGAGTCGTGGGAATCAGCTTATCGACCACCAGTCGAGCCGCAGCCATATCGCCGCCCTTTGCGGCATCGATCACCACTTTGACGACATCGGTCAGCTCACCTTCCATCGCTGCTATGGCAAGCAGCGTGGCCTTGTTGCGGCTTCCCTTTGGGCGCCCCCTTGGGTTGCCGCTTTGCCCCTTCTTCCAGCCTGGTGCCTTGTCATTCACGCTGTTTTCCCCGGTGCAAGATCAGGACATTCCCAACTTCTGACGTGCCTCAAGAATTTCGCGCCGCTGGTGGCAGTCGTGGCTGGGAGGCTCTTGCGTGGCGATATTCCGCAATTCTGCCAGGCGTTCAATCTCCTTCCGGTTGGCTTCACGTCTGGCGGCCTGCTCCGGGGTTACCTCCGGCCGCTCCGGTTGCCATTCAGCAATCTCCGTGGGCTGCTCTCCCACAATCCATTCCAGACGCTGCTCCAGGTTGTTGAGGGAACGTGCATACACCTCAACCCTGCCCCAGCTCGGGAAGGTGACCAGAAGGCGCTTGGTACCTTCCAGGCGTTGCTGCCGGCGGAAGGTGATGGCGCAATCCTGAAGGCCGGACCAAAGGTCTGTGCGTAGCTGGAAGGCAATACTGGGTTCCATCACGGCCAAACCAGATGCTGCAATGCATTGATGGGCATACCAAGTTGAACGGTCGGTCATGTTCTGTTCCTTTCGAGGGAGGGTTATTGCTGGCTGCCGGCGATCACCCCGGCCTGGGTGGCGCGTTTTGCGCGGTCTTCAAGAATCTGCTCAACGATGCTGCGAATCTCGTTGATGTTTGCGGTGCCCTGCTGGCCCTTGCCCGTGAGCAAGCGGCCCATTTCATTCCGGACAGGCTCAGGGGTTGAAACCCGGTTCCATGCGTTGGCGGCGGTATTGAGCAACCCCGTCAGGTTGCCTGATGCAGCATTCCGGGCAGCACTCCCTGCTTCGCTGATGCCGCTCACATCCAGGTCACCTATACCGGCGGCGCGTGAGGCTGTCTGAGAACCACGGCCGACACTTTCCAGGCCCTTCAGGCGTGACTCTTTTGCAACGTTGGCAGCAAACTGACGGAAAGCCTTCTGGTCTCGGAACAACTCTTTCAGCTTCTCCGCTGTGGCCGGCTCCCGCCAAATTTTTAAAATCTGGGTCTGCCCGCCTTCCGTGCCCAGCTTCTTCCGCAGCGACTCGAAAGCTCCGATCTTGAAGGCCTGCAGCTCACCTCCTGATAGATCCTGGATCAGTTCCCTGATTTTCCATCCATCTTTACTCATGGCCTGATAGCCCATATTGGCAGCCTGGCGAAGCTCAGTCGGGCCGGCATAGGCATTCCGGGCCATTCGGTAGAGACTCTTGCCGGTCGCCGGGTCAGTGGTGGCCTTATCCAGAGCGCCCACCAGGTCACGGCGCAGGGTCTGGTAGGCGCGCCCCATTTCGTTCAGGCGCCCGGTTTCCGGATTGATATGGGCTTGCTCCAGGTCGTACAGAGTCCGCTTGAGGGTATCCAGTTGCTGAAGCTGAACTTTACCCTTGGGGCCCGTCAGTAGATCATTGAGGCCTTTGGCCTGCACTTCTCCCAGGTCGAACCGTTCCCCGGTCAATTCCGCCAGTTTCCGGGCTTCGCCAAATGCGGACTGGGCTCGGCCCAGGATGGCGGTCAGGTCGCTGTCCATGGTGATATTGGTCCGGCGCACGCGGTCATACAGGGGGGCGGAGCTTTGCCGCCGCACGGCATCCAGTGCCTGGAGAGTATCGGGCAGGCGTTTTCCGTCCGGGCTCAGCCCTTCAGCAGCGGCATCAATCAGCCGGCTTGCCCGGCCCGCCTGGCGGTCATGAATCAGGCGCTCGGTCATGTCCTTGGTTTTGCCGGGAAGCGTGCTCAGGGTGTCCAGCAGCTGCCGGGTGTTCTGCCCGCCAGCATCCGCAATCGTGGCCTCTGATCCCAGCTTTGCCTGCCGGGCGGCAATCACGTCCAGGGGATTGGTGAGAGCCCCTCGCCCGCCGGCATCCCGCTCGATCACCTGAAGAATCTTGGGAGCAGCCTGATTGAGCACCCCCTGATCAGCCGCATGAGTAATGCCCAGCCGGGAAACCACCTCGGCCAACCCCATCCCCTCTGCAGCTTTGGCAGCCGCACGGGTCAAGCCTTTGGCCGCAGCACTGGCGGCACTGATACCCCCAGCGACAACCGGCCCCATAACCGCGCCGCCAGCCGTACCTGCAGCTATGTCTTTGACCACGCCACCGGCATCCGTCGCCGTGGAATCCCCTGCCCCAGCAATAGCCCCAGCAGCTGCGCCAGTTCGCGCTGCCTGGGACACGAGCCCACCAGACCCGGCAACCGCCCGAGAAGCTGCAGCAAATGGGTTGAGCAACGCCAGAGGGGCGGCAGCAGCGGCCCTGTCCACCTGAGCCATGACAGGGTTGGCCTTTTCGTGTCCGGCCACAATGTTCCGCGTATCGTCCCGGTGCTTCTGGTAGGCCTCGGACATGCTCCGGCCCGTGCCCCATGGAGTCAGGTTGCCCACTCCTTCCACCAGAGCGCCCGTAGCGCCCACAGCTTCGTCATACCAACCCATCGCAGGCCCCTGCATGGCGCTGACAGCGCGCCCAACAATGGAGGTGCCATTACTTGCCGCATTCGGCTGCTCTGATGCCACGGGGGCGGCTTCCCGTACCTGTTGATTTCCACCACCCCACTCTTTTTCCCATGGCCTTTGCGGTGCGGGAGATGCGGTGGCCACCTGCGCCCCCTGGGTTGCCCAATCCTTTTCCCACGGCTTCATTTCCGAACCTCCATCCAGTTGGCCGGGTCATTGGGATTTCCCCCAAGGAATACGTGGCCGCCATCCACATAACCGGCGGACAAGGATCCAGAGCCCTGCGCTCCTTGCTGTGGTTGCTGGGCTACCTGGTCGGTCGGTGCCGGTGCGCTGCCGATATGCTTGGCGCCCGGACCCGCCGCAACGGAAAAGCCATTGATTGCGGTCTGCCGGTTACGGGCTTTTTGCTCAATCACAGCCCGGGAGTCGCCTGGCTGTGGGAAGTATTGCTTTTGCGCGTTGGCAAATTCGCTTTCGGCAATCGCCGCCCCCGATTCTTGGCGGAGGACAGCATTCACAAAATCACGTTGCCCCTGCTCAATTTGCTGCTGCTCAGGGCTGGAAAAAAGACCGTTTGCTGCCATGCCCAGGGCTTCCCCAACCAGAGGAACAGACTCTGCAAACTGTTTGATGCGGCTGGGCTGAATTTCCCCGTTTTTTCCAACCTCTTCGATGATCCTGGATGCTTCAGCAGCTCGCATACCGTAACCAGTAGCCTTGGCCTGGGTTTCGTTTAGGGCTTTGCTGGAGCCCACCGGCTTCCCGTCTGGACCCGTCACCGGGCGCATTTCCCCGGTAGCGGGATTGAAGGCCATGTAGCCGTTTTCGGTTTGAAGCGTTTGGAGCTTCGATGTCCCTTCCGGCTTGAGAATCCCGGCGGCGATAGCGCTCGTGCGTGCTTTATTGACGGCCGCCGGATCTGTTGAATTGGCGGTATCAATCAAACCCTGCCTGGCCAACCTGGCAAATCCTGCGTCTTCCATTCGGCCGGCGTGCTCTGTTTGCTCCATGCCGAAGCGCTGCTGGTCCAGACCGAAACGCTGCATATCTACGCCTTGGCGTGCCAGATCAATAAAGCCACGCTGCGCTGCCTCTGCAGCACGCTGATTGATTTCTGCCCGCTTCACAGATTCGCCCTGGGCGTCACTCATGATGCCGCGTGCAGCGTTCAATTGGGCAGCGGTCAGTTGCCCGTTCTGCGCGCCGGCATACGGCGTCATCGTCTTGCGCAGCAGTTCTTGCCGGTCAGCATTCATGCCACCAGATCCGCCGCCGATGATATGTACCTCGCCCCGCTGGCTATCGATCATCTGCTGCCGAACAGCGTTTTCCTTTGCAAGAACAGCAGTACTGCGCTGTGCTGCACTGATACTGAAAGGATCAACCGTCAGACCACGGGCGGCAAGGCTTCTGCCAGATTCCTGAACCGGATTTACCTGGGGCAATGTGCCTCCGGCGGGGGCGCTTCGAAAGGTTTCAGCCTGCTTTGTCGCAGCATCGAGCCGGGCTGTCAGATCGTTGCGGCCTCCTGTGCTATTGCCCGCATAGCCGGCCTGGGGCGCTTGTGTTGCGCCAGGGCGGACAGTCAGCCCCCCCGCAGGCCCGGAGATTGCTTTGAGTCGTTGTGCGTAGCTGGCGATGCCGGGCTTGTCTTCGTTATCCAACATGAATGCCTCCTGAAGTTGATGCGCACATGCTCCTGCCTATTGCGTCAGAAATGAGTCATAAATTAGCCCGTCGCCAAGCACTGCGAAAACTGGCCCAGGTGATCCGCTCGCCAGCAAGATCGGCACCGACATCGCGCCAAACTTCGTCGGCAGTTTCGGGGGTAACGGTGAGTGATAGTCCGTCGTCTGCAGCTTCCTCAAGCAGGCAGAGCCGGCGCCACGTCTCCGCTTGTCCGTATCCGGCGCGGCGCATCTCGCGGATCACGCCGCGAAGCCAGCGAGTCACCGGAGCCAGCGTGCCCGGGGGGCGACCTCGGCGTGGATTAGGCGTTACGCCGCTCAGTGAAGACTGCAACATTTTTCGCTATCCGGAAAAATCAGCTCCCAACTGAAACCAAGCCGGCGGCCAATGTCGCTGGCGACGAATTTTTCCACCTCGTTCGCCGCCGTCGAGGCCGGCACCCCAAGTGCGCGCGCAACCGATTCCAGCGAGCAGAGCCCCCCGATATCTGGGTTATACCGGTCTGGGCATGGCATAAACCCGGCCTCTCGAATGTCTCGCCATATTTGCTCCCGCTGCTCGCCTTGGCTGAGATTCAAAAGAAGCAAAACGCGCAGCCGGTGCCCCGGGTGCGTTGGGTCACCACCAGCTTCATTGTGCAAATGGCGGTTTGCCTCGGTGACCAACTCTTCGAATGGTGTCATGCTGCCCCTCTTTCATTGAGAACATCCAGCCAGTCGCCGACAAGCGGCGGAATCGCAACCTCGCATGACAACCCATTCCTGCTGAGCCGCCGCGCCGCCGCATAGGCCGCTGCCTGGCCTGTAAAATTGGCATCGTTGTCGCTGAAGATCGTCAGCACCCTGATGCCAGCTGGTGGCTCAAAGGTTTCGATTCCTGCTGCAGACACCACCGACCAGACTGGGCATCTGAATAGCTGCGCAGCGGCCAGAGCGGTTTCAATGCCTTCGGCTACACCAAGCCATTCATTGGCCGGCGCCAATCGAATAGCGCCCCCGGAAATTGGCTTGCCGGGCATGAGTTTCTTCGGCGAAGGCACAGGCGCCTTGCGAGCACCCTGCAGGTAAGTCCTGTGCAGAGTTATACCGGTGCCGTTCGGTGCAACAACACGGGCAAGCAATGCGGGAAATCTGCCGACCTTGGTACGGCCCTCGAAGTACGGCAGAGCTGGATGCAGGCGAAGACAGTCCGGGATTGAGCCAAGATCAAGTCCGCGCTCGGCCAGGTAACGCATTGCCTCGTCACCATTCATCAGCGGCCGAGCATCGTTCCAGACCTGACGCAACCTGCTGACTTTCTCGGCTTCGCCCTGCTCTGATTTCACGCTGCCCGGTTGCACCACCCCAGCCGCTTGCTCGATCTCCTTGGCTGCTGAACGGAAGTCCCAGCCCTTCGCCTGCAGTACCAGATCGACGCCATTGCCGGCACCACAGTGCGAGCAGAACCAGGTTCCGCGGCCGTCCTTGTTGTCGAAGCGGAACCGATCCTTTCCGCCACAAATCGGGCATGGGCAATGACGGCCGGTCAGTTGCCGCTCGTTGAGCACTTCAAGGGCCGAGAGAATGCCTGGCCAGCGTCCTGCGGCAACCTCATGTACGTTACGCTGCTGCATGGCTGCCCCCTTTCTGCCGTGCCTTGGCCGCGGCAATCTGCCGAGACTTGATCCAGCCGAGAATTTCCGGGGACGGCGTGGCTGGCACCTGGCGCAATCCGTTGGGGTGCTTACCGTCGAAAAATTCCGCGTACTTGTGATACGCCCACCCGGCCTTAAACCCCCGTGACACTGCGTAGCCGAGCAACTGCGAATAGACGTGCTGGCCGGCCTCTTTCTTGATCGGCTGCTGCTTCTTGCGCACAACCTTAACCAGCTCTCCGGCGATGGTCTCGACGTTTGATTGGCGTTCGGGGGCGAATCCGCATTTCGGGCAGGTATGAACACCGGCCGGGCGCATGAACTTGCACGCCGGGCACGGTTTGGGCAGCGACTCGCGGCGCTCGGCCTGCTGCTTGCCGGCTGAGGATTTCGGCTTGCCGTCGTCCAGCACGAGCGGCAAATCGTCGCAAGGGTGCCCCAGGCGTGCCGTACTCCCCGAGTGGTCGAGCAGCAGCGCCCGTTTCTTGCCGTTTGCCGGACGCAGGACACGGCCGACCATCTGGACGAAGCGGGTCAGCGAGCGTGTTGGCCTAGCCAGAATCATCACTTCCGTTGCCGGGCAGTCCCAGCCCTCGGCCAACAACCCAACATTCGACAACACGGTGGTTTCCTTGCGCTCGAAACGGCGCAGGATGGCGGTGCGTTCGTCGTCGTTCGCCCGGTAGTCGATGTGCTCGGCAGCGACACCAGCTGCCTGGAACTGCTCAACGATGTGCTTTGAATGGGCGATGCTGCAGGCGAAAACAACGGTCTGCTTGCCGGCTGCCAGCTTGCGCCAGTGGTCGACGATGTCGCCGATCAGTTCTGGTTTGTCGGTCGCCGTCTCCAGGTCGGATTGGTTGTAATCGAGTAGGCCGTCGATACCCTTGGCGCTGCGGACCTTCGCTAGGTCCGGCTCGCTGGGGGCGTAGATGTCGCAATCGACCAAGTAGCCATCGGCAATCAGATCCCGGATCGTTGCACCCACAACAAGCTCTTCGAAGAGCGGGCCGCCGATGTCCTGGTAACACTTCGCCATGCCGGCGGCGAACGGCGTAGCCGACAAGCCTACCACCGGCACAGCGTTGTACTTCGCCATTAGTTGCCGGCACTTCTGACTGCCGGCAACGCCGTGGGCTTCATCGATGATGAGCAGACCGACATCCAGCGGCAGGCCGCGTACATGCACCGTATCGATGGAGCCAATGATTACCTTGGCGTCAAGGCTGCGGGTATTCTCGGCCTGCAGGATGCCGTGGGCTATGCCATAGTGGGAAAACACGGCGCTGGTCTGCTGAACCAGCTGCTTGCGGTTCGCCAGGAACACTACCTTGCGGCCCTTGGCGACAGCCTTGGTGATAATCGAGGTTGCCGTCAGCGTTTTACCGCCACCGGTCGGCAGGTACAGGCATACGCGCCGCAGGCCCCGAGCCAGAGCAAGGCGCGCTTGCTGCTCGGCGTCGTGCTGATATGGGCGAAGTTCAAAAGTCATCGTCGCCCCCTTTGCCAGAATTTATGCCATAGGGATTTGCCCCGTGTACACCCTTAGTAGATAAATCTTCCCTGGCTTGGCTAGGCCGGGTCGCTTCCTCTCCTGTTCCTTTCCTTTCCTGGGGGAATCCGCTCCACGCCTCGTTACGCGTAGGCATCGCGTCGCCACGCGTTACGGTCGCGTTCGTTACGCGTTCAGGAATGGCGCTCTTGCGTTCCTTCGCGTTGATGCTCTGATGACGCTTGAAAGTCGGAATCTCGGCGAAGGTATTGCCGTCGACCACGTATGGGATGACGAGGCCGGATTCGACCAGTTCATTGCAAAGTTCGTGAATGTCGCAGAGGTCGCCAGGGAGAAAACGAAGCTTGAAATTGCCAGGTCGCCAAGTGAATCGCCCCTCGCGGTCAGCCTCAGTCCAAAGGGCGATATAGAGCAGGCGAGCCAACGGCGACAGTGAAACGATGTCATCTGACGTAAAGAATGACGCCTTGATGGTGCGGATATAGGCCATGATCACGCCCCCTGCAGGCCAAGGGCATTGATCAACCACTGCGCGAAGCTGGCCGGCAGCAGCCCCCAAATCGCCAGGCGAACAATTACGGCTTTGACGGTTGCGCGGTTCATTTCGTCACCTCAGCGAAGTGTCCCGGCGCCGGCCATTCCGGCGTGCCGAGCGAATACGTGGCTACGTTGCGGCGCTCAACACCACGGAACATCACAACCGGTCGGATCGTGGTCAGGATGTTCCAGCCGGCCGCGCGAAGGTTATGCACACGAGCTGCCGCCTCGGGAATGGCGTGGTCAGCGGTCAGGACAAGGGAGAGCAGCGGCTGGTGCTGCCGGATCAGGTTCAGCACTTGGGCGCATTGGCCAGTGGTAACTGGCGGGGTAAGATCGCGGCGCTGTTTTTTTTGTTGTTCGACCTCGCCGGGTGCCCGCCCGGCGGCGTCAATTAGGGATAGCTGATTCATGTTCAGCACCCCGCCGTGCCACTGATCAGCGCATCAACCTGATCGGCAGGCCAAAGCAAGCGACCATTGGGCAGCTTGGCCAAGGGCTTGATACCCATAAAGTGACCATTGACGCACAGATTGCGCCGCCAAGTTGCCGGCTTATTGCGTACCTTTCCGGCAGCTTCCTCGGTGGTATATGCACGGGTTTGCGCGGCCTGATTGTTTTTCATTGCTATCACTCCTTATCAACGAGTGATGCAATATTCCGTCCGCTATTTTTTCTGGTTTTTTCCCGGAAAATCAGGGAAAAATTTATGCCAAAAAATTATTCTTTTATCTGGCTCAACACTTGTTCGAACGTTGCCTTCGAGCACGGGCGATGACAGTTTTTCAGCCTCAAATCCTCTCCCCGCTTATGTGCTGTAAACGGTGAAAATTCACTGCCAGCCTCTTTTTCCGCTTCTGAGTGCAATAGTTTCCCTGTCAGCTTCGGGAATCTCTTCTTCAGTTCAGCAACATAAGGCTTAATCGATTCTTTTACCGTGGGGCCGCGGGTGCTACGTTTCCTTTTCGTTCTTGACTGATCGCTGTCCGCTCTCCCGGTTTTGCCTGTGTCCAGGCGCTCAACTTCCGCCCTGAACGCATCCGGCACCTCGATATCAACAAGCCGATCGACGAAGCGCAGCAATTCCAGCGGGAGGCACGGAAAACGGAGCGGCTCAATAACGCTCACCTCGCCAATCTCGAACGCCTCTTCTGCCGTCAATAACGCAAGCTCGCGATCGTCGTATTGCTCGGGGAAAATGCCACTTTGATTACAAATAACATAATCGCCTTCACCTCCCGTCACGCCAGTAAGCAGGCGCCAGTGATGCAGCCGCAATTCATCCAGTCTCGCAAACTCGATGCACTGTTCTTTGGTGATAGATGACATGCGCGCCCCTTCTGCGCCCTTCGTCAGGTACCGCCCCCAGGCGGGAGAAGGAATCCCGCTTTTCGGTTCGCGGGCCTAGGGGGCGGCTTACTCGGTCAGACGTGCGCTTCTTCGGGCACGATCTTCTTGACTTTCGGCTTCTTGATAGTCACCGAAGGCGCAAGTCCTGCCGTGGCAGCCATATCAATCAGGGTATCGAGCGAGAAAAGATTGATTCTCCCCCGCACCAAATCAGAAACTCGGGGCTGTGTCACGCCGAACAAGCCGGCAGCGGTCGCTTGGGTCAGCCCTTTGTTTTTCAGCCACTTCTGCAAGGCCATCATCAGCTCAGAGCGGACGCGCATGCTCGCCGCCTGCTGCGGTGTGTCCTCGATCGCGTCCCAGACGCTTGCAAATCGCTGCTCGCTCATTTCCTTGCCTCCGTTAATTCCTTGAATCGTTTCCGTGCCAGCCGGATATCGCGCTCGCTTGTTTGCTGGGTTTTCTTCTGGAAGCAATGCAGCACATACACGGCATCCGCCAGCTTGGCCAAGTAGATGACCCGGAATGCCCCTGCCTCGTCCCAGATGCGGATTTCCTTGACTCCGCCCCCGATAGTTGCCATAGGTTTCCAGTCGTCTGGTTCTTCGCCGTGCTGAACCTTATCGATCTGGTAACCGGCTTCACGCTTGGCCCCTTCAGGAAAGGATCGCAGGGCATCTATCGAATCGCCGCAAAATTCTACAGGCTTCATGGTCTGATTATATAAATAATTGTATAAACATCAAGCATTGATTGCCCGCAGTCCGGGCTTCACATCTTCCTTGGGTTGCTCGATTCCCGCCTGTTCCAACATCCAGCCCTCGATCTTGGTGTGCCACATGCGCAGCAGGTCGAGAGGACGGACGCGGTAATGTTTCTCTGCCGTTGCGCTCGGCTTGTGTCCTTGGATTTGCGCGACGATGCCGACAGGAACTTCGCACCATTCTGAGAGGCTGCCGAAGCTGCGGCGCAGTCCGTGCAGCGTCACATTGGTAATGCCTAGATTGCGCAGCATTTCCCGATGAATGGTGCCAGCATTTTCGATTTGACCGGACATGGAGCGGCTGCTGGAAAATACAAACTCAGACGGCTTCCACTTCTCCAAATTGTTCGCCACCTTACGCCCGTGCAATATTCGGTAGGCTGGCGGTGGAGTCTGGTTCCATGCTTTCAACTCACGCAACAGGCTTTCAAGGTATGGCGTCAATGGGATGACGCGCTCGCCTTCTACCTTGTCGCGGATCATCAGGCTGTGCCACTGAAAATCCACGTCAGACCACTTCAACCCAGCCAGTTCGTTTGGCCGGGCGCCAGTGATCAACATCCCCTGCAGGTATGTGGCGGTCCGCCGATTCCTAATTGTGCGCACGCCTTCGAACCACAGGCGCAACTGCTCACGCTGCAGGCAATCATCCTTGGCCTTTGCCTTAGGCACATTCTCTCGGACTGCCTTGCTGCCACAAATTCCTGGCTGAACAATGTCCCGGTATTCCGCATGGTCGGCGCACCAGTTGAAGAAGGCACGAAGCAAGCGAAAACCCAAAGCAGCCTGTGTTGGGCGCTGGGCACACTCCATCTCAAGCCAATCTCTGACTATCACACTATCGATACTGGCGAGCGGCCTTGGTGCCAACGAGGCAAGCACGCCGGCCTTGAGCACCTTTCCGGCCTTGGTACGTTCCGGCAGGATCAGCTGTTCGTGATCGCGTAAATTACGCTCACCCCACTTTACGCGGCGCGCACCAATATATGCACCCCAGGCCTTCCCGAATGTGACTTGCTGACGCTGTTTCTCGCGTTGCTCAGATTCTTTTGTGCGAACGGCTGCCTCACGGGCAGCCTCATCGGCTGCGGCGATCTCGGCTTTAACCTGGCGCGGATCGCGGCCTGAATCGACAAGCGTCTGTAGGCGACGCGCCTCAGCCCTAGCTTCGTCCAAGTTCCAAGTATCAACGCTGCCGATAGTAATGCGCAACGGCACTTTATTCAGCTTGCCAGCATAAACAAACGTTTTTGCCCCGGCGGGAGTAACCCGTACAGACAGATGCCTTGGGTCATCGTCGAAGACGTAAATTGCATGCTTCCCATCGGGCAGGGACAGCTTCCGGATTCGCTCAAGTGTCAGGTGGACTCGAATCGTAGCCACGGACGTTACTCCTGCAGGATGAATTCAGGAGCAACAGCACCACTATTGCTCCCCTGTTGCTCCCAATTCTATCAACGAACATCACTGTCAATCAACGCATGAAAAGCAGTTTACCTATTTAAATCAAGGAAAAGGTAATTTTTCATCATTGCGGATCAACATAGGAAAACGCCAATTTTTGCGGACTTAAAATCCGGAGCCGAAAGGCGTGCGGGTTCGATTCCCGCTCCGGGCACCAGCTGTCTTACGGCAGAAAAAAGCACCGCCCCCTTCAGCTGGCGACGCTGACCGTTTCTACCGGCACCCGCGGTGACAGGGCGCAGAAAAGTTCATAGGCGATGGTGCCGGCGGCGGCGGCGACGGCTTCGGCCGGAACGTTACCGGCTTCGCCCGGTCCCCACAGGGTCACCGGGCTGCCCAGGCCGGCTTCCGGGATGTGGCTGAGGTCACAGGCGAGCATGTCCATCGACACCCGCCCCAGCGTGCGGCTCATGCGGCCGGCGACAGCAATCGGGGTGCCGGTAGGAGCGGAGCGCGGGTAACCGTCGGCGTAGCCGCAGGCGACGATACCAATCCGCATCGCCTGTTCGGCAACGAACAGGCCACCGTAGCCGACGCGCTCGCCCGGAGCAATCTGTTGCACGGCGATGATGCGGCTTTCCAGCGCCATGGCTGCCTGCAGGCCAAATTTGTCAGCCAGTGTGTCGGCAAAGGGGCTGCCGCCGTAGAGTATGATGCCCGGCCGCACCCAGTCGCCATGGCCTTCGGGGTGACGCAGGATGGCGGCAGAATTGCCCAGGCTGACCGGTCCACGCCAGACCCCGGCCAACAAACGAAAACGCGCCAGTTGCCAGTTCACGCCCAGCGCATCGTCGGCGTTGGCAAAGTGGGTCATCAGGCTGAGATTGAGGCTGGGGATTTTTTCCAGACTGGCCCATGCCTGCGGCAGGGTGCGCTCATCAAAGCCCAGGCGGTTCATGCCGCTGTTGATTTTCAGGTGTAGATTGAGTGTGTGTTCGGCCGTGCAATGCGCTGCCAGCATGTCGATTTGTTCGACGCAATGCACTGCGGCATGCAGATCATGCGCCACCACCTGGCGGGCATCGGCTTCGCTGAAGATCCCTTCGAGCAGAAGAATGGGATGACGGAATCCTGCAGCCCGCAGAGCCACGGCATTTTCACATTCGAGCAGCGCAAAGCCGTCGGCCTCACTGCGTAGCGCCTCGGCAGCCCGCATCTGGCCATGGCCGTAGGCGTCGGCCTTGATCACGGCCCAGGCGCGCGAATCAGGGGCCTTGGCTTTCGCCACGCGGTAATTGTGCTGGATGGCCGCAGGGAAAATGCGGGCACGGATGGGGCGGGAAACATTCATCCTGGAAAATCCGGTGATCGACGGAAAAGGCCTGCGCCAGAGTGCGCCGGGCGAAAGCATGGCAGAGTCGGGGCGGCGAGAAAAGAGGCATTTGCCTGGACAAGGCTGGCCCGGCTGGCCCTGCGCGCTGGATTGGCACGGTGCTGCATGCAGAAACAGTGCACTGTGGTGGGCACGGTCACGCGACCTGCTCCTTCAATTTGCGCCGGGCGAAACTGATGAAGGTCGTCAGCAGCTTGGACTGAAACCGGTCACGTGGGTGAATCAGGTGCAAATCGCGCTGCAGGATGGGGTTGAGCGGGATGCCGACCAGGGTGCCATGCAGGATTTCTTTCTCCGCCACGGCGCGCGACACGATGCTGAAGCCCAGCCCGGTGGCCACCACGCCTTTCAGGGCTTCCGGGCTGCCGAGTTCCATCTGGGTTTTCAGGCGTTCCGGCGCAATGCCCTGGGCAGAGAAGTAGGCATCGGTGATTTCACGGGTGCCGGAGCCGGGTTCGCGGGAGATGAATTCGTAGTCCACCAACTCGCTGGCACTCAGCTGCCGGGAGTGCGCCAGGGGATGATCGGGAGCGCAAATCACCTGCAATTCGTCTACACAGCAAACCTGGCTGGCGAGCGTGGCCAGTTTCCCCGGCGCCTCGATCAAGCCGACATCGAGACTGTTGGCGGCCACCTGGTTTTCGATGGTTTCGGAGTTGCCCACAATCAGACGCGCCCGCACCTGTGGATACAGGGCGTTGAACTCTCCCAGCACGCGTGGCAGCAGGAATTCGGCAATCGTGGTGCTGGCGCCGACCAGCAGTGCCCCGCGCATTTCACCGGTCAGTTCGCCCAGTCGCTGATCCATTTCATCGTTGAGGGCGAGAATCCTGCCGGCGTATTCATACGCCAGCTCCCCCGCCGGCGTCAGTGCGATGCTGCCATGCCGGCGCTCGAACAGACGGGTGGCATACTGCTCCTCCAGTTGCTTGATCTGGAAGGTCACGGCGGGTTGGGTCATGAACAAGGCATCGGCGGCCTTGGTGAAACTCAGATGCCGGGCTACGGCATGAAAAATCTGCAGGCGCCGGTCTGCCATGGCGCGCACTCCGCGGGTTGGGAAGGTCGTTATTCAACCACACTCTGCAACACTATCCGGCAACCCCCTGTTTTTTATTCGCTTTCAAAACTGCAGAAGACGGCATTTCCTGTGCCGTGCTGCAGTCGTGGTATAAACCACGCCGCAAGCAACAAACCGGGGTCTGATCCGTGCCGTTCGGCTTTTACATCATCATGGCCGCGCAGTTTTTTTCCGCGCTGGCTGACAACGCATTGCTCATCGTCGCCATTGCCGCCCTGCGTGACATGCAGGCGCCAACCGAGTACGAGCCGCTGCTGAAAACTTTCTTCACCGTCTCCTACGTGGCCCTGGCGGCGTTCGTCGGCCCCTTCGCCGACTCCATGCCGAAGGGACGGGTGATGCTGATCAGCAACACGATCAAGATTTTCGGCTGTGCCCTGATGTTTTTCCACGTCCATCCCCTGCTCGCCTATGCCGTCGTCGGGCTGGGCGCAGCGGCCTACTCGCCGGCCAAATACGGCATCCTGACCGAATACCTGCCGCACCGCCTGCTGGTGGTCGCCAATGGCTGGATCGAAGGCTTGACGGTTGGCGCCATCATCCTCGGCGTGGTGATCGGCGGTACCCTCATTCGCCCTGGCGTGACGGATCAGTTGCTGGCGCTTGAAATACCATTTGTCGACTCGCCGGCGGAAGTCGCCATCGTCGTCATTGCCCTGCTCTACCTGATCGCCGCCGCATTCAATCTCTACGTACCGCACACCGGCGTGCCGGACAAGCCGCTGCGGAAAAACCCCTTCTTCCTCATTCACGAATTCAAGTATTGCCTGGCCTTGCTCTGGCGTGACCCACTCGGCCAGATTTCCCTCGCCGTCACCACCCTGTTCTGGGGCGCGGGCGCCACCTTGCAGTTCATCGTCATCAAATGGGCCGATACCGCGCTGGGCATGGGGCTCACTCAGTCGTCCATGCTGCAGGGGGCAGTCGCCATCGGTGTCGCCGCCGGGGCCATCCTCGCTGCCCGAATGATCACTTTGCGCACCTCGGTCAAGGTGATTCCGCTGGGCATTGCCATGGGCCTCATCGTGCTGGCGATGAATTTCGTGCACAACACCTATCTGGCCGTGGCGCTGCTGATCCTGATCGGCGCGCTGTCCGGTTTTTTTGTGGTGCCGATGAATGCGCTACTGCAGCACCGTGGTCATATCCTGATGGGCGCCGGACACTCGATTGCCGTGCAGAACTTCAACGAGAACCTCTCCATCCTGGTCATGACCGGCCTGTATTTCCTGATGGTACGTGCCGATCTGTCGATCTACTGGGTGGTCAGTCTGTTCGGTCTGTTCGTCAGCGGCCTGATGATCCTCATTCGCCGCCGTCATTTCGCCAATCAGCGTCGGCATGACGACGTGCAGTACCTGGATGACAGCGGCCACTGATTTCAGCCCCTACGGAAAGAATCTGCATGCCTTACCTGCTTCAAGTCGACTTCCCCTACTCGGGCCCCTGGGGCGATGAAATGAGCGCCGCCATGCGCGATCTGGCACAGTCGATTGCTCAGGAACCTGGCTTGCTGTGGAAAATCTGGACAGAAAGTCAGGCTACGGGTGAAGCCGGTGGTGTGTACCTGTTCGCGGACCGCGCCAGTGCTGAAAATTACCTCGCCATGCACAGTGCGCGCCTGGCTGGATTTGGCATAGCCCCCGTACGTGCCCGGATTTTCTCGATCAATAGCGAACTTTCTGCACGCAACCGGGCTCCGCTCTGACCTGTTGCCGCCCGCGCAAAAACCTGCGCGAGCGGGTAACATGGCGCACCTGCATATAAGTACACTCTGATCATGCCGCTCCGCCGTCCCCATCGCCTTCTGCTGATCACTCTGCTGCTCGTGCTGTTGGCG
This sequence comes from Azonexus hydrophilus, assembly GCF_905120355.1. Taxonomy (GTDB): domain Bacteria; phylum Pseudomonadota; class Gammaproteobacteria; order Burkholderiales; family Rhodocyclaceae; genus Azonexus. The sequence goes on from NZ_CAJHOB010000007.1 coordinate 20,166, forward strand.
CTGCTGGCGTTCGGCATGACGCGCCTGTTCGGACCCCAGGTGCGTACGCTGACCGTTGTTGAAGGGGCGATTCGTCAGGCGGTGGTCGCCAGTGGCAAGGTCCGTTCGCCGCAACGCAGCGAACTGGCGGCACAGATCAGTGGCCAGGTCCGGACGGTGAATGTCGTGGAAGGTCAGGCGATCACCCCCGGCGAACTTCTGCTCACTCTGGACGACCGCGAACTGCAGGCAGCGCAAGCCCAGGCTGCGGCCCAGCTAGCGCAGGCTGAATTGCGTCTGCAGCAGCTGCAGCAGCTGGTGGAGCCGCTCAATCAGGAAAGCCGGCGCCAGGCTGAAGCCACCCTGACCCAGGCGAAACTGCAGTACCAGCGGGTCGAGGCGCTGGTGGCGCGCGGTTTCTACAGCCCGAATCAGCTCGACGATGCGCGTCGAGCGCTGACGGTGGCGGAAAGCCAGTTTGCCGCTTCGCGCCTGCAAGCGGGCAGCAATGCCCGCGGTGGCAGCGATTATCGTCTGGCGCAGAATGCGGTGACGCAAGCGCGAGCCAATCTTGCCCTGGCCGAAGCCCGGCTGGCCTACGCCACCCTGGTCGCACTACGTGCCGGCACGATCCTGAACCGGCTGGTGGAACCCGGCGACAGCGTGCAACCCGGCAAGGTACTGCTCACCCTGTCGCCTGCCGGCAACACCGAACTGGTGGTGCAGATCGACGAAAAAAACCTGCGCTGGCTGGCGCTTGGGCAGTCGGCGCAGGTTTCTGCCGACGCCTGGCCGGACCGGAATTTTCCGGCGCAGATCAACTACATCGGGCCAGCGGTTGACCCACTACGTGGCTCGGTCGAAGTCCGTCTTCTCGTGCCGCAACCTCCTGCCTACCTGAAGGAGGACATGACGGTTTCCATTGACATCACCACCGGCACCAACGACAAGGCGCTCCTGCTGCCGCTGGAAGGCGTGCGCGGCACACCGGGCGATTATTGGGTGTTGGTGATCCGCGATGGCGTCGCCATGCGCCAGTCCGTGCAACTGGGGCTGCGTAATGCGGCGCAACAGGAAATCCTGGACGGCCTTGCCACAGGTGAATTGGTCGTTGCCAGCAGTGAAACCAGCGTTGCGGCGGGTGATCGCGTCCGTGCCCGCCACTGAGCCTGCGCCATGCCTGCCCTGTCCTCCTGGCTGCCTTTTGAATGGATTGCTGCCACCCGTTTTTTGCGCGAAGGGCGGGCGCAAACGCTGCTGATCATTGTTGCGGTAGGTGTCGGGGTGGCGGTGATCGTTTTCATGTCGGCGCTGCTGTCGGGGCTGCAGGGCAATCTCGTCAAACGTACCTTGAGTTCGCAGGCGCATGTGGTGCTGCTGCCCACGGAGGAAATCGCCCGTCCGCAGCAAGACGATGCGGGCGCTGTGATCCAGCGGCAAGCGCAGCGCCTGCGTTCCATTGACCAATGGCAGGCCTTGCGCGCCCGCCTGGAATCCTTGCCGGAAATCAGCGCGGTCTCCCCCGTCGCCTCCGGCCCTGCCTTCGCAGTGCGCAATGAAGCGAACAAGGCCATCAGCCTGTATGGCATCGTGCCGGAGCACTACATCCAGGTCATCGATCTGCACGAAAAAATCGTCGCCGGTGAGTTGCGCGTCAACGCCGGGGAAGCGGTGATCGGTATCGAACTGGCGCGCGAGCTGGGCGCTGGTCTGGGCGACAAGCTGCGCGTCAATGCCAGCAACGGTGCCACCGACACCCTGACCATCGTCGGCCTGTTCGATCTGGGCAACAAGATCGCCAATGGTCGCAACGTCTATGTCGGGCTGCGCAGTGCGCAGAACCTGCTCGACCTGATCGGCGGGGTATCGAACATCGATCTTGCCCTGCGCGACATGTATGCGGCAGAAACCCTCGCCCAGCGTCTGGCCGGTGAAACCGGTCTGGTTGCCGACAGCTGGATCAAGACCAACAGCCAGTTTTTCACGGCGCTGAACTCGCAGCGCATGTCGAGCAACCTGATCCGCTTTTTCATCGCCCTGTCGGTGGCCTTCGGCATTGCCAGCGTGCTGGTGGTGTCGGTTGTCCAGCGGGCCAAGGAAATCGGCATTCTGCGCGCCATGGGGACCCGTCAGGGACAGATCCTGCGTATTTTCCTGCTGCAAGGGGGCATTGTCGGCCTGCTCGGCTCTCTGCTCGGCTCAGCGCTGGCGCTGCTCTGCCTGACGTTGTGGCGCCTGCTGGCCACCAATCCGGATGGGACACCGCTGTTCCCGATCGAATTGCCGCCGGCTCTGGTCCTGATCACTGCCGCCGGCGCCAGTCTGGTGGGTGTGATCGCTGCCCTTCTGCCGGCCCGCCGTGCAGCACGTCTCGATCCCGTGGTGGCGATCCGTGGCTGAAGTCCTGCGCCTGTCCCAGCTGCGTAAAAGTTACCTCAGCGGCGAAGAGGAAACGGAAATCCTGCACGGCATCGATCTCAGCCTGCAGTCCGGCGAATTTGCCGCGCTGATCGGCCCTTCCGGCTCCGGTAAAAGTACCCTGCTCAACCTGATTGGCCTGCTCGACCGCCCCAGCAGCGGCGAACTGCAGATCAGCGGCAGCGCCACCAGTCATCTGCCCGAGGCCGCCATCACCCGCCTGCGCGGGCAGCACATTGGCTTCGTGTTTCAGCAGCACCTGCTCATCCCGGCATTTACCGCGCTGGAAAACGTCATGATGCCGCTCCTGGTCGAACGGGGCCGCCCCGACCCGCAGATGCGCCAGCGTGCGGCCGAACTGCTGGCCGCCGTCGGTCTGAGTGATCGCGCCGATTATCTGGCGGGCAAGCTTTCGGGGGGCCAGCAACAACGGGTAGCCATTGCTCGCGCACTGGCCATGCGACCGGCGCTGGTGCTGGCCGACGAACCGACCGGCAACCTCGACACGCAGACAGCGGACAGCATTTTTTCACTCCTGCGCCGGATCAATCAGGAAGATGGCACGACCTTCCTGATCGTCACCCATGATCCGCGTCTGGCCGCGCGCTGCGACCGCATCATCGAACTGGTCGACGGACGGATTACGGCTGACCGGGAGAACCACCCAGCGTAGCCAGCACGTTCAAGGCTTCGCGGTAGGCGTGCGGATTAGGATAGCAGCAGGGTTGTTCCGGCACCAGACGCGCCACCCGCTGTGCCCGCGCTGCATCCAGCTGCGGTTGCCAGTGTGCCAGCACCTCGCCCACGGCCTCCGGCGCATTGCACAGTAGCAGCATGTCGCATCCCGCCGTCCAGGCCGCCTCGACCCGTGCCAGCATGTCGCCGACGACACCGGCGCCGGCCATCGACAAATCGTCGGTAAAAATGACACCGTCGAAGCCCAGGTCCTGGCGCAGGAAATCCAGCCAGCGGCGGGAGAACACTGCCGTGTGGCAATCAACGCAGGAATAGATGACATGCGCCGCCATCACTGCATCCAGCGGCAGTTCGCGGTAGGGGCGCAAATCTTCCGCCATGGCGGCAAGGCTGCGATCGTCCACCGGCAATTCGACGTGTGAGTCCGGAATCACATAGCCATGACCGGGGAAATGCTTGCCGCAGCTGCCCATACCCGCAGCGTGCAGGCCTTCGCCCAGTGCCGCAGCCAGCGCGATCACCACGGCAGGATCGCGATGCAGCGCACGATCACCGATGACCCGCGACGGTCCGTAATCGAGATCAAGTACCGGAGTGAAGGAAAAATCGACGCCGCAGGCGCGCAATTCGGCGGCCAGCACGAAGCCGGCAGCGCGCGCCGCCGCCAGCCCGGCGGTGGGCTCCTGATCGTAGCGCTCACCGAGGCGGCGCATGGCAGGCAGATGGGTAAATCCGGCACGGAAACGTTGCACCCGCCCGCCCTCATGGTCCACCGCGATGAGCAGACGGGGACTCCGCAAGGCGTGGATTTCCGCACACAACGCGGTGAGCTGCGCGCGGTCACGATAGTTGCGGGAGAACAGGATGATGCCCCCCACCAGCGGATGGCACAGACGTTGCCGGTCGAGCGCCGTCAGTTCATGGCCGGCGATGTCGATCATCAGGGGGCCGTAAGGGATCGACGCCAGGTTCGAAAAATCGTTCATCGCTGTTCCAGTATCACGTAAGCCACGGCGTAGTCCGCTTCGTCGCTGATGGAAAGGTGCGCGGTCAGGCCACGCTCGCTCAGTAGTTGCGCCAGGGCGCCATGAAAAACGAAGTACGGTTTGCCCAGGTCGTCGTGGCTGACCGCCAGCGCCGGCAGCAGTACCGGCGCGCGTACCCCGCTGCCATACGCTTTGGCGAACGCTTCCTTGGCGGCAAAGCGCTTGGCCAGGAAACGGCCCTTGTCGGCCGCCGCAGCGAAGTCGCTGTACTCATCCGCAGCCAGCAGCCGCGCCAGGGCGTGCTCGCCGTGCCGCTGCCACATGTCACGCAGACGGCTCACTGCCACGATGTCGGTACCGATGCCAAAAATCATGCGCGGGTCGCTACCTGTTCCGGCATGCTCGCTGCTGCCCGCATCAACGCCTTCATTTCGCGCACGGCTTCGCGCAAACCGACAAATACAGCCCGGCTGACGATGGCGTGGCCGATATGCAATTCACGGATGCCCGGCAAGCGGGCCACGGGTTGCACGTTGTAGTAATTGAGCGCGTGGCCGGCGTTGAAACGCATGCCAAGCTGGCGGATCGCCTCGCCCGCAGCGCGGATTTTCTGCAGTTCCACCTGCACGGCCGGCGCTTCGATATCCCGCCCCTGAGCGTAGAAAGCATGCGCATAGGGGCCGGTGTGGATTTCGCATACTCGTGCGCCGATTCGCGCCGCAGCTTCGATCTGTTCGATTTCGGCATCGATGAACACGCTGGTCATGATGCCGGCGTCGCGCAGGCGGGAGATGATCTCGCGCAGTCGCGGCTCCTGACCGAGCACGTCGAGTCCCCCTTCGGTGGTGATCTCGTGCCGTCCTTCCGGTACCAGCATGGCCATCTCCGGCCGCAAGGCGCAGGCGATACCGACCATTTCCTCGGTGGCGGCCATCTCCAGATTGAGCTTGATCTGGGTCGATTCGCGCAGCCGCTGCACATCGGCATCCTGAATGTGGCGCCGATCTTCGCGCAGGTGCACGGTGATGCCGTCGGCGCCGCCCAGATGCGCTTCGACTGCCGCCCATGCCGGGTCTGGCTCATAGGTGCGGCGCGCCTGGCGCAGCGTGGCGACGTGGTCAATATTGACGCCGAGTTCGATCATCTTGTCATCCTTCGCAAAATTCAGGCGGGCGCCCGGGTAAGCAGAACCACCGCCTGTGCTTCAATCGCCTCGGCCCGGCCGAGGTACCCCAGTTTTTCGTTGGTCTTGCCCTTGACGTTGACACACGCTGCGGCAACACCCAGATCGGCGGCGATATTGGCCACCATGGCCGGAGCATGCGGCGCCAGCTTGGGCTGCTGAGCAATCAGGGTGGCATCGACATTCACCACCTGCCAGCCTGCGCTGGCTACGAGGGAGACAGCGGCGCGCAGCAGCACACGGCTGTCGGCCCCCTGGTAGCGCGGGTCAGTATCGGGAAAATGCCGCCCGATATCGCCCAGGCCCGCCGCACCGAGCAAGGCATCGGTGATGGCATGCAGCAAGGCGTCGGCATCGGAGTGGCCGAGCAGGCCCAACGGGTGATCAATCTCCACCCCGCCCAGGATCAGTTTGCGCCCGGCCACCAGACGGTGGACGTCATAGCCTTGCCCGACCCGGAAATCGATGCTCATGAGTTTGCCTGCTCCCGCAAAATGAGTGCTGCCAACGCAAGGTCGGCAGGATAGGTAACCTTCAGGTTGCTGGTCGAACTGGCCACCAGCTTGGGTTGCAGACCCGCGGCCTCGATGGCGCCCGCTTCGTCGGTCACGTCCCGCTGTGCCGCCAGGGCCCGGGTCAGCAGCCCGTGGCGGAACATCTGCGGCGTTTGCGCCTGCCACAAACTGGCACGCGGTTCAGTGGCGGCGACTCGTTGCTCGGCATTGGCGCGCTTCAGGGTATCCGCTACCGGCACGGCCAGCAGGCCACCCACCGGATCATCGGCCAGTTCCTGGCACAAGGTGGTCAGTAGCGCCGGTGTCAGGCAGGGCCGCGCCGCGTCGTGCACCAACACCCAGTCATCCTCGGCGGCCACCATGGCGGCGGCCTGCAGGCCGTTGAGCACACTTTCGGCGCGGGTGGCGCCGCCACAGCGAACGCTATCGACCTTGGGCCCCAGGCCGGACCAGTCATATTGCGCCCAACAGGGATCGTCCGGTGCCAGCACTACCCACACCCGCTCGATCAGCGGACAAGCAGCCAGTGCCGCCAGGGTGTGATAGATGAGAGGACGACCGTTGAGATCGAGATACTGCTTCGGCCGGCTGGCCCCGAAACGGGCGCCAGTGCCGGCGGCAGGAATGATTGCGAAATATCTGGGCATGGCTTAATTTTAGCGAAGAACGCTGTTTTCAGGTTCGTTGCCCGCTTTCCCACCTTTTGCAAAGGCCCTGCCATGAGCTTTCTTGCCCCCGAACTCGCTGCGCCGGTTGAAGCCTTTGCCACGGCCCTGGGTATTGGTCTGCTCATTGGCATGGAACGGGAACGGCGCAGCGATTCCGCCGCCGGACTGCGTACCTTTGCCCTGGTATCGATGCTCGGCTGCCTGTTCGCGCTCCTTGCCGAACACAGCGGCGGCCCGTGGCTGCTGGCGGTGGGTCTGATCGTGCTGGCACTGTCGATGATTGCCTCCAATTTCTCGGCGCAGCAGGAAGAGCAGTATCGCGGCTTCACTTCCGAAGCCGCGATCATCGTCACCTACGGCCTGGGTGCCGCCGTCTGGCTGGGCTATGCCCAGGTGGCGGTGATGCTGGCGCTGACCACCACCATGCTGCTTTATTTCAAGACCGAACTGAAAGCATTCAGCGAAAGCATGACTGCCAAGGACATCAACTCCATGCTGCAGTTCGGCGTGCTGGCCCTGGTGATCCTGCCCATCCTGCCCGACGGTAATCTGGGGCCCTATGGCGCCATCAATCCGCGTCAGGTCTGGTGGCTGGTGGTACTGATTTCCGGGCTGGCGCTGGCGGGTTATCTTGCCCTGCGCATCGTCGGCACCCAGCACGGCGCAGCCTTGCTGGGCATTTTTGGCGGACTCGCCTCGTCTACCGCCACCACCATGATGTTCTCCCGCCATGCCAATGAACACCCGCACCTGGTGCGCATGTCGGCCCTGGTCATCCTGATCGCCAACGTGATGGTGATGCTGCGTCTGGCCGTCATAGCCGGCCTGCTGGCCCCGGCCTTGCTGCCATCGATCGCCACCGTCTTCATCTGCGGCATTGCCCCGGGCATTCTGATGGCTGCTCATGGCTGGAAAATCCTGCAGACAGCGGGCGAACTGCCGGTGCCGGAGGTCAAGAATCCGACCGAGCTGAAAACCGCCCTCACCTTCGGCGCCCTCTATGCGCTCATCCTGCTCGCTGCTGCCTGGCTGCAGGATATTGCCGGCAGTAGCGGGCTCTATATCGTGGCGCTGGCTTCCGGCCTGACCGATGCTGACGCCAGCGTGCTGTCCACGCTGCGCATGTTCAATCTGGAACGCATTGGCGGCCAGGATGCCGTGATCGCCGCGACGCTGGCTCTGCTCGCCAATCTGGTCTTCAAGATCGGTCTGCTGATCAGCATCGGTGGTAAACCGCTGGCGCGTTACGCCCTCCCCGGCCTGCTATCCATAGGCTGCGGCATGGTCGGCGGGCTTTTCCTTGTCTGAACCACGGGATTCCTCGATGCTACCCCGCCTGTTCTCTCTACCGCTCGCGCATGCCAGCCTGCACGGCCAGCTGCTGCGGCCAGCGGCGGCCTGCAACCTGCTCGTCATTGCCAAGCCACACCGTATCGCCATCAACGATCCGCTGGCCCACTATTTTGTGCAGGCCGGCTATGCCGTTCTGGCCACCGAGTTGCTGACCGAACGTGAAGCCGCCTATGCTGAAGCAGCGCAGGATACGGCCCGCCTCACCTCGCGCTTGCTGCAACTTCTGGCTTTGATTCAGGAAGATGCCGACACCCGCGACCTCAACCTGATCCTGCTGGCCAGTGACGACGTCAGTCCCGCCGCGCTGCGTGCGGCAGCCCGGCGCGACACGCAGGTGGCTGCTGTGGTGGCCTGTGGCGGCCTGATCGACCGCGCGGGCCTGGAAGCCTTGAATCTCCTGCGCGCCCCGCTCCTGTTCCTGTACTCCGGCGAGAACGTCTATGCTGACAAGGCCTGGCAGCGGGCGCAGCGACATCTGTCATGTCCGCACGACAGCCAGGGCTTGCCAGCGGGTGCGGATGCCGCGCCACTGATTGTCGGCTGGCTGGAAGAACGGCTTACTTGCGCCGTTTGTACATCGCGAAATAACGCGCCCATTCTGTGAATGAAATTTCCCGCATGACCATCTGCCGCCGGCGCCGGCGACGGCGCTCAACAACTTCTCCTGCATCGCGCGTGTCTTCACTCGCGGTGCGGCGATCATGGCCAATACGTTTCTCATCGAACATGGCGTGCCATCCAGCGGAAGAAAGTTCGGCATCATAAATTGCCGCTATCGATTTATCCAGCCTGATCCAAAACCGCCCGCCGAAAATTTCAGAATCATCAATGTTGCGGCGCACAAATAATGCAATAATCGTGATACGATTCAAGACACAATTTTCCACGACCCGAACCACCCCCTATTTGAGGAGTTTTCCATGAGCATCAACGTCGAACAATTCGCCGCCGCCAACAAGGCCACCGTCGATTCCCTGCTGGCGGTTGCCAACACCGCCCTGGCTTCGGCTGAACGCGTTGCCGCCCTCAACCTGAGCACTGCCCGCAGCGCTCTGGAAGATGTCGCCAGCAATACCCGTCACGTGATGGAAGCCAAGACCCCGCAAGCCGCTCTGGAAGCCCAGAAAGCCATGGCCCAGCCGGTGATGGAAAAGGCTGCCGCCTACTCCCGTTCGATCTACGAAATCTCCACCCAGACCCAGCAGGAACTGGCCAAGATGGCGGAGACCCAGTTCAGCGAATTCCAGAAATCGGTCGCCAACATGGTCGAACTGGCTGCGAAGTCTGCTCCGGCCGGCTCCGAAGGCGCTGTTGCTGCTGTGCAGAGCGCCATTGCCGCTGCCAATTCGGCTTTCGGCAACATGAACAGCATCGCCAAGCAATTTGCCGATGCCGCACAGAAGAATATGTCTGCCGCCTTCAAGCAAGGCAAGTAAGTCAGTTCGGGCGCCCATCGCGGCGCCGTGCATCAACCCTGCTCTGGCAGGGTTTTTTTACGCCTGCTGCCGGACCAAGGGAGGCAACATGGCGCAGTGGGCAGGTTCAGCGCAAATCGCCTAAACTTGTCGCATGACACGCTCTGTTCTGCTCTTCGGGCAACTTCTCGATTTCCTCTCCGACCCCGGGGTAGACGGTCCGGCTGCGGCCTGCCGGCATGTGTCGGACGGCGCCTTGTGGATCGTCGATGGTCATATCGTCGAGCATGGTCCACGGCAGGCGGTGCTTGACCGCATGCCGACCGCCCTGCTGGCCAATTCCACGCGCCACGATTACGGACAGCGCTTCATTCTGCCCGGCTTGGTCGACACCCACTGCCACTACCCGCAGGCCACCGCACTAGCCTCTCCGGGCAAAACATTGCTCGACTGGCTGGAGCATTCCATCTACCCCGCGGAAGCGGCTCTTGCCGATCCGGCCATCGCAGCGCAGCGCGCTGATTTTTTTCTCGACCGGCTGCTCGCCCACGGCACCACCACCGCCTCGGTCTTTGCCACGGTGCACGCACATTCCGTAGATGCCTTCATGAGCGCTGCCGCTGCCCGCAAGCTGCGCATGCTGTGCGGCAAGGTGATGATGGATCGCTGCGCCCATGCCGCACTGCGCGACGACATGCGCCATTGCGAGCGTGACTGCCTGAATCTGATCGAGCGCTGGCACGGTCGGGAGCGGCTGCGTTACAGCGTCACACCACGCTTCGCCCCCACATCGAGCCCACAGCAACTGGCGCTGGCAGCAGATTTGCTGCGCAGCCGGCCGGACCTGCATCTGCAATCGCATCTGGCAGAAAACCAGGATGAACTGGCTGCTGTCGCCCGTCTCTATCCCGGACACCACGATTATCTCGATGTGTATGCGCAGCACGGTCTGCTCGGCCCTCGCTGCATTTACGCTCATGGCATCCATCTGACGCAGCGTGAAGTGGATGAACTGGCACACACCGGCACAGCGCTTGCACACTGTCCGAGTTCCAACCTCTTCCTTGGCAGTGGCGCCTTTCCGCTACAGCAGCGCAGCAGCGCCGGCATCGCTATCGGGCTGGGCAGCGATGTTGGTGCCGGTACTTCATTCAGCATGTTGCGCACCCTGCATGCTGCCTACTTGGTCGGACAACTGCTGGCGGCACCACCATCCCCTCTGCAGGCCTGGTATCTCGCCACGCTGGGTGGCGCGCGGGCACTGGGACTGGAGGCATTCATCGGTAACTTCCTGCCGGGCAAGGAAGCCGACTGCGTCGTGCTTGATCCGTTCGCCCTGCCCGAGCTGGCCGCCCGCCTGGAACATGCGGAGGATCTGGCGGACACCTTGTTCGCGCTGATGCTGCTGGGGGACGAACGCTGTGTGCACGCCGTACATATTCTCGGCGAAGTGCAGCACCGGGCTTAAAATCGACCCATGCACACACATTCTTCCACCGCCCATGCTTCGCCACTGGGCAAGACCACGGCGTATTGCGCCAGCTACGCCCCCGACCTCCTTTTCCCCATTCCGCGTCAGGAAAAGCGCGTGGAACTGGCGATCCAGCCAACAGCCCTGCCCTTTGTCGGCGCAGACCTGTGGAATGCCTACGAAATTTCCTGGCTCAATCCCAAAGGCAAGCCAGTGGTGGCGATAGGGGAATTCCGCGTACCGGCTGACAGCCCCTGCCTGATCGAGTCAAAGTCCTTCAAGCTGTACCTGAACTCGTTCAACCAGAGCCAGTTTGCCGATCTGGTCAGTGTCGAACAGATTCTGACGCGCGACCTGTCGGCGGCCGCCCAGGCCACGGTGCAGGTCCGTCTGCAGGCGCTGACGCAGCAGCCACAGGCCCGCATTGCCTATCCTCCGGGTGAGTTGCTTGATGATCTCGACATCAGCTGCAACGTGTATGCGCCAGCACCGGAACTATTGGCCTGTACCGACGAAACGCCGCGCGAAGAATGCCTCTATTCACACCTGCTGAAATCGAACTGCCTGGTCACCGGGCAGCCGGACTGGGCGATGCTGGTCATCCGCTACCGTGGCCGGCCGATTGATCGGGCCGGACTGCTGCGCTACATCGTGTCGTTTCGCAACCACAACGAATTTCACGAACAATGCGTCGAGCGCATTTACTGCGACCTCATGCGTCGGTGCGCGCCGCAGGAGCTGCTTGTTTATGCGCGCTACACCCGGCGCGGCGGCCTCGACATCAACCCCTACCGCAGCAGTAGCGCCGCCTTTCTGTGCATCGGCAACGACCGGGAAATCCGTCAATAACGAATGCGTAAATCGGTTTCATAAAATACGCTCAGGCGACTCGCAACGCGCTAAACTGGCGCCAGACGTCGAAATACAAGGAAGCGCGAGGGGTTTCCATGCCTGTCACTGGTTCCGGGAAACTGATCCATACCCTGCTGATCTGCCTGTTTCTGGCCGCTTGCAGCGAGTCAGAGCCGGTCCGCATAGGTTTCATCGCTGATCTTTCCGACCCCGGCTCCGATTTTGGCCTGGGTGTGCGCAACAGCGTCATCCTCGCCATCGAACAACAAAATGCCGGTGGCGGCATTCGCGGCCGACCGATCGAACTCATCGTCCGTGACGATGGGCAAAACCCCGAACAGGCGCGCATCGCGGCGCAGGAGTTGATCGAACTGCGCCCGGAGGTGGTGATCGGTCCTGCCACCAGTGCCATGGCCCGGATCATTGTCCCCATGATGAATGCAGCCCGCCTGACCATGATCAGCCCGACAGTCGCCGCTAACGAGTTTCGTGGCCAGGATGATCACTTCCTACACGTCAGCCGTGCCAGCAGCGAGGCGGGAAAGGAACAGGCCGAGGTGCTTTACTCGCTTGGTGCGCGTCGCGTCGGACTGGCCTACGACACCTCCAACTTGGCCTACACGGAAGGCTGGTCCCACCATTTCATCAACCGCTTCACCTACCTGGGAGGTGAAATCACCGGCAAGGTTGCCTTTGCTTCGGCCGAACGACCGGCCTTTGCACCACTGATCACTACGCTGCGCGACGACACACCGGATACGTTGGTGTTTGTGGCCAATTCCATCGATACCGCCCGGCTGTGCCAGCAAGCCCGGCGCCTGGGACTGGATTTGCGCCTGAGCACGACGGAATGGGCTTCCTCCAGCGAGTCGATGGTGGAACTGGGGGGCAGCGCGGTGGACGGCCTGATTTTTGCGCACACCGATAACCGCAATGGCAGACAGCTGGTCTATCAAGCCTTCCTGGCGGCTTATGAGGCGCGCTTTCACGGTTTGAGCGGCTACTCGACCGTCGCCTACGATACCGCCAGGGCAGTGATCAGCGCGCTGGAAAGGCGCCGTCCCGGCGAAGACATGAAAACGGCGCTGCTCAGTTATGGCCCTTATCCTGGCCTACAGAACGAGGTGGCGTTCGACGAATTCGGCGACGCGTCGCAGATTGTCTATTTCAGCCAGATCCGCCACGGCGAAGCGCAGCAGCTGCCATGAGGTCGCCACCATGAAACTCCCCGGCACCTGGCCGCTGCGCCTTTATCTGATCATCCTGCTGTCCGCTGCGTGCAGCATCAGCATTGCCGTCGTTTCAGCCTTTTTTTTCTACGTCCGCATCCCGCAGCTAGCGGAAGAAATCCGCCAGCGCACCGAACATGAAGCCTTGTACCAGGCACAGACAGCGGAATTGCTGCTCGGCACCCTGCGCGATCAAATGACACAGCTGGCCGCTGCCATTGACCACGGCGCAGCGGCTGAGCCCATGCTGCGGCAGAGCCTGAGCGGAATCAGCAACGTTCATGCCCTCTACCTGATCTCGAGCGATGGACGTGTGCAGCAGGCGGAATTCACGCCTACCCTGCACCACCTGCAGGCAGAAAGCCTGGGCAGCGACCTCTCCGCAACGCCGCTGCTGCGCAAGATGCGGGAAAAAAATGTCGTCACTTGGAGCGACCGCTATCTTTCCCCCCTGACGGGCAAGCTGTCGGTCGGACTGGCGGTTCCCCTTGCCGACCGGCGTATCGTGCTCGCGGAATTACCGCTCTCCTACCTGCTCGACATCGGCAACAGGAACACGTCACATCATGTCGCCACGTGGATCATTGACCAGCGTGGCGAAATTCTCAGCGATTCCAGTCAGGATTCCCTGAATCACCTGCCCAATCTCTATACCTCGCCACTCTTCCAGGCGGTCACCTCCGGCCAGGAACTGGCGGAGCAGGTCGCCATCCAGGGCAGGAATTACTATGTCGGCGGCGCGTTTTCGCGGGCGCTGGGCTGGTCCTTCATCGCCCGCCAGCCGGCCGGCTTCGACAACCCTGAATTGCGCAGTTCTCTGACCATCGCTGGCGGCGGCTTTCTGGTTTCTGTGCTGCTGGCTTTCCTGCTCGCCTTCTACGGTGCCACCCGCCTGCTGGCAGCGGTCAAATCCCTGATGCAGCTAAGCGACAGCATCATGCGCTACCAGCTGCCCACCGTCTGGTTCAATAGTCACATCATCGAGCTCAATCAACTGGCGGCCCATATCCAGCACATGGCCGCCACCATCCTCGAGCGCGAACAGCTGCTGCGGGAAACGAACCGCAGTCTGGAACAGCGGGTATTGAAACGCACTGCCGAACTCTCGCTGGCGCGCGATGCGGCAGAAGCCGCCAACCGTGCCAAGAGCGCATTTCTCGCCAACATGAGTCATGAAATCCGCACGCCGTTGAACGCCATCAGCGGTATGGCGCACCTCATCCGACGTGCCGGCCTGCCACCGCAACAGGACGAACGCCTGGGCAAACTGGAAGTTGCCGCCCAGCATCTGCTCGAGATCATCAACATGGTGCTCGATCTGTCCAAGATCGAAGCTGGCAAGCTGGAACTGGAAAATACGGTTTTCTCCACGTACAGCCTGTTCACCAACGTCATGTCGATGATCCAGGCCAGGGCTGCCGCCAAAAACCTGCACCTATCGGTCGATACCGGTGATTTGCCCACAGAACTCAGCGGCGATCCGATTCGTTTGCAGCAGGCCTTTCTCAATTTCGCCAGCAACGCGGTGAAATTTACCGAACAGGGCCAGATCGAACTGCGTGGCTGTGTCGTTGAAGAAACCGACACGCAGGTTCTGATCCGTCTCAGCGTCAGGGATACCGGCATCGGCATCACGCCCGAGTCGCAACAAAGGCTATTCACTGCCTTTGAGCAGGCCGACAATTCGATCACTCGAAAATACGGCGGCACCGGTCTGGGCCTGGCCATCACCGCACATCTGGCGCATGCCATGGGTGGCGAAGTTGGCGTGGACAGCACCCCGGGGTGCGGCAGCACATTCTGGTTCACGGCCCGTCTGCACAAAACTACGGCGCCCGCACTACCCGGGACCCATGTGCTGGAAGAGGACGAAGCCCGCTTGTGCGCTGAACATGCCGGCCAGCGCGTTCTGCTGGTTGAAGACGAACCGATCAACCGGGAAATTGCCCACATGCTGCTCAGCGACCTGCAGCTCGATGTGCAGACAGCGGGCGACGGCAAGGAGGCGGTCGAACTCGCGACGCAAACAAACTTCGACCTGATCATCATGGATCTGCAGATGCCGGAAATGGACGGTCTGGAAGCCACCCGGCGCCTGCGCGATGCCGGCTGCCAGATCCCCATCATTGCCCTCACCGCCAATGCTTTTGCCGAAGACCGTCAGCGCTGCCTGGCGGCCGGCATGAACGACTTTCTCAGCAAGCCGCTCGACCCGCCCCACCTCTACGCCGTGCTGCGTCGGCATCTGCCGCGAAAATGAATCGGGCGCTATGGGGTTGTTACCAGAGTGACGCAGTCGCCGTTCAGGCCGGCGGTTCGGCCAGCACTTCGCTGTCAGGACCATCTGCCAGTAGCTGTTCTGCTTCCACTGCCGGCAGCGCCTCGACCTGACGCAACTGCCGCTGGATCGCCCGGGTGCGCACATCGACCTGATCGAACTGCTTGCTGGCAGCTTCCAGTTTCTTGCGGGTCGCATCGACGATGTCACCAAATTTGCCGAATTCGGTTTTGACCGCCCCCAGCACCTTCCAGACATCGGACGCCCGGCGGCTGATCGCCAGGGTACGAAAACCCATCTGCAAGCTGTTGAGAATGGCGGTCAGGGTCGTGGGGCCCGCGACATTCACCCGGTAGGTGCGCTGCAGGGAATCGACCAGCCCCGGACGGCGCAGGACTTCCGCGTACAAGCCCTCGATGGGCAGATAGAGCAGCGCGAAATCGGTCGTATGCGGCGGGTTGATGTACTTGCTGCATACCGTCCGCGCCTCAAGCCGGATGCGCGCTTCGATCGCCTTGGCAGCCTCTTCCACCGCAGCGCCATCCGCCCGCTCCTGGGCATCGAGCAGGCGCTGGTAATCCTCGATCGGAAATTTGGCGTCGATCGGCAGCAGCACGCATTCGCCCTCCTCCCTGCCCGGCAGACGTACGGCGAATTCGACATGATCGCTGCTACCAGGCCGGGTAGGTGTATTGGCGACGTACTGCTCGGCCGTCAGCATCTGTTCGAGCAGCTGGTGCAGCTGCATCTCGCCCCAGGTGCCGCGGGTCTTCACATTGCTCAACACGCGCTTCAGATCACCGACACCATGCGCCAGGCTCTGCATCTCGCCCAAGCCACGATGCACCTGCTCCAGACGGTCGCTGACCAGCTTGAACGATTCGCCCAAGCGTTGTTCAAGGCTGGCATGCAGTTTTTCATCGACCGTGCGCCGCATTTCCTCCAGCTTGGCGGCATTGTCTGTCTGCAGGCTCTGCAGCCGCTGCTCAACCAGCGCCCGCAGTTTCTCGCCGCTGCTGTTGTTGTCGGCGGTCAGCCGGGCCAGTTTGTCCTCCAGGGAAGCCAGCGCTGCCGTCGTCAGGGCATTGACCTCGTGACGATGCCGCAGCGACTCCTCACGTATTTCCGTAAATTGCCGGCCGATGCCTTGTTGCTGGCGGGTAGATTCCAGCGCGGTACGCTCGGCAAATTCACGCTGCGCTGCCAGCATGCCTTCTTTCAGATCGGCGAAGCGCTGCTCCAGGGCGACCCGTTCCTGCGCCATGGCCTGCTGTCCCGCTTCGAGCAATGGCAACACCTGCGTCCGGAGCAACTCCTGCAGCGCCGCCGAAGCCTGCTGCATTCCCTGCGCTACCTCACCCGGCAGTGCCGTTTTCAGGGCAGCCACAGCTTCCCCGGCCTGGCGCTGCTGGTGGGCGAAATCGGACAACTGCCCCTGCATGCCACTGAACCCGGCAAACAATTGCCGGATCACGGCACTCATTTCCGTGACTTGTACCGCGAGGCGAACTGCACCATCGCGCTCCGCCTCGCGCTGGCTTTCCAGCCGGGCAAGACGGTCGGCAAGCTCGCGGAAAAAGAACGCCTGTTGTTTCTGCCGGCTGACAAGCAGAATGCTGACGCCCAGGCTGCTGACAGCCAGTGCAATGATGATGATGAGTTCCATGCCACCTCGTGAGGAAATCTGCTGAACCGTCGAACGGCATCAATGAAAAACTGCCTGCTGCGGTTGTACACCGCAGCAGGCAGCCATGACACCTACTCCGTGTCGGCGGGCGCTGACGTTACGGGCGACCGCGTCCCGCGCCCTGGCCTTGCCCCCGCCCCTGGCCACCGGCGTTCATACCGGGCCCCATGCCACCACGCGGCCCCGCCATGGGACGCTGTTCGGGTGGTGTGGCAGGCAGGGTCACGCCGCGCTCCTGCGCACGCTGCAGCATCTGTTCATGATGCTGCGCCCGCACCGCCGCACGCTCCTCGTCGCTGCGCGCCGAGCGCATGGCGTTACGGTGTTCGACACGCTCCTGCTCGGTCATCAACTGACTACCGAAAATCGGCTCGGCGGCAGGTTCAACCGCCAAAGCACCGGTAGAGGTCAGTAACAGGCCAGCCGTGGCAATACTCAGCAGCAAATTACGTTGAGACATGATGGACTCCTTCGCAAAATAGGAAATAACGCAGGCTTGCTGAATTCCCGATGCTGATTCTACGCCGCTATGGATGAACGCAGCCTGAACCCGTCTGCACGGCTCTGTTATTTCGCCAGTTGCCGCTCGCGTTTGCCAATTTCGGCACGAATGCGGCGCATCAGGCGCGCATCGACGCTTGGGTCACGCCAGTCTCCCCCCGAAGCTTGGGCCATGTCGGCAACGGCCCGGGAGAATTCTTCCAGCGACAAATCGTCATGCCCGCCACGCGGGGGCATCGCCCGCACCCCCAGCCAGGCATGCGCCGTGAGAGTGGCCTGCCCTTCCCGCAGCAGCGGTCGCCACGCTTTGCCATCCCCCTTGGCTGGTGCACCGGCAACCCCGGTTTCGTGGCAGTGGCGGCAGATTGCCTCATACACGGCTGCGCCGGAGCGGCCTTGATCAGCAACTGTGTGTGCCTGCGCCTGCAGGGCCTGGCGCCGTGCCTTCTCTTCCGCCCGGATTGCCTGCAGCAAAGACGCCGACAGCTCCGGGTCCTGCCAGTCAGCCCCCGCAGCACGCGCCATGTAGGCCACGGCGCGGCCAAAGGCTTCCAGGCTCAAATCCGGTACCCCTCCACGCGGGGGCATCTCACGTACGCCCACCCAACCGTGCGCCGTAACGACAGCCTGCCCCTCGGCAATCAGCTCTGCCCATGCCGCGTGGTCGCCAAATTTCGGCGCTTCGACCGGCCCGACACCATGGCAGGCAGCACAGGCTTTCTGGTACAGAGCTTCCCCCGTCAAAGGCGGTTTCGCCAGCGCGGCCAGCGGCAATCCGACGCACAGGCAGGCCATACCCAGTCGAAAAAAATGGCGCGTCATGCGAGGCAACATAGGCAACAACTCCCGATGGCTGAAAACAGGGCTGACATTGTAGGTCAGGCGCCGGATTAAGTTTCCTTTAATCCGGCTGCCGCATTCTTGCTCACGTACCGTGACCCAGGGAGGCCAAATTGGCTGCCATCCAGAAAATCCTCACCCCCCGCCGACCGCCACCGACGGTTCGCCACACTATTGCCGGCGCACCCAGGCGGATTACGGCAGAGCGCTTCATTGCCGACATTTTTTACCGCCATTACGGTGCCCGTGTCAGCAGTTTTGCGCCCAACCTGATGCTGCTGGAAGACGCCGGCCGCACCGTGGCAGCCGCCGGCTGGCGCTGCGCCGGCGAGGACCGGCTGTTCCTCGAAACCTACCTCGACGAGCCGATCGAAACCGCCGTCGCCCGCCTCGCCGGCCAGCCGGTCAAGCGCGAGGCGATCGTCGAAGTCGGCAACCTGGCGGCTGACCGTGCCGGCGGCAGCGTTGATGTCATCCTCAACCTGGCCCGCCACCTCGACCGGCTCGGCTACGAATGGGTCGCCTTCACCGCCACCCGCGAGCTGATCGGCATCTTCCGCCGCCTCGGGCTGCCGCCGCTGGCTCTGGCGCCGGCCGATCCGGACCGCCTCGGCGCCGATGCTGCCGACTGGGGCAGCTACTACGACAGCCGGCCGATCGTCGTTGCCGGCCGCATCGCCCTGGCACTGGAAATGGTGAAGCGCCATGGCTGATTTCTCCTGGCAAGCCGAACTCGCCACCCGTCCGGCCGACGCCCCGCTGCTGCGCGACAGCCAGCGCAGCTGGAATGCCGGCGAGATCGTCGTCGAACTGCTCACCCTGTGCGAACGCCTGGCCGGCAGCCGCGTCGTCGGCGTGCTCGCCGACAACAGTCCGGCCTGGATCATTGCCGATCTCGCCTGCCAGGACGCCGGCCGCGTGCACCTGCCGCTGCCCGCCTTCTTCCACGGCGAACAACTGCGCAACGCGCTCGAACAGGCCGGCGCTGACACCGTGCTCACCGACCAGCCGGAACGCATCGGTGCACTCGACCTCGGCTTCGCCATCACCGGTCGCTGGCAGGGCCTGACCTGGATGCGCCGGGTGGTCGAACCGGTCGCGCTGCCGCCGGGCAGCGCCAAGATTTCCTTCACCTCGGGCAGCACCGGCGCGCCCAAAGGCGTCTGCCTGAGCCGCGACGGCCTGCTCGACACCGCCCGCGCAGTGCATGAGCGCCTCGCCGACCTGCCGCTCGAACGCCACCTGGCGGTGCTGCCGCTGGCCCTGCTGCTGGAAAACGTCGCTGGCGTCTATGCGCCGCTGCTGCGCGGCATGCCGGTATACCTGCCGCCGCTGGCCGAACTCGGCTGGGCCGGCAGGCAGGGTTTCGACCCGGCAGCGCTCGACCGCAAGGTCAAGGAAACCGGCGCCGGCAGCGTGATCCTGGTGCCCGAACTGCTCAAGGCCTGGGCAACTTACCTCGGTTTCACGCGCAACCAGCCGTCGGCCACGCTGCAATTCGTTGCCGTCGGCGGCGCCCGCGTCGCCCCGGAACTGCTGGCCGGTGCGCGCGCCCTCGGCATTCCCGCCTACCAGGGCTACGGCCTGACCGAAGGCGGCTCGGTGCTGGCGATCAACCGCCCCGGCGACGACGCCGACGGCGTTGGTCGTCCGCTCGGCCACGCCAAACTGCTCATCGAAAACGGCGAACTGACCGTGCGCACTCGCGCCTTCCTCGGCTACACCGGGCAGGCCGCGACCAGCGACGATGCTTTCCCGACCGGCGACCTCGCCAGCATCGACAGCAACGGTCACCTGCACCTGCAGGGCCGGCGCAAGAACCTGCTGATCACCTCGTTCGGCCGCAACGTCTCGCCGGAGTGGGTCGAAGCGGCGCTGCTCGCCCAGCCGCAGATCATCCAGGCCGTCGTCACCGGCGACGGCCAGCCGGCGCTCACCGCCATCGTCGTGCCGCTGCCCGGCATCCCGGATGGCGCACTCGGCGAGGCCATCGCCCGCGCCAACGCCGCCCTGCCGGATTACGCGCGGATCGCCCACTTCATTACCAGCCCCGCCTTCACCCCCGGCAACGGGCTGGCCACCGGCAACGGCCGGCCGCGCCGGCAAGCCGTCATCGACCATCACCGTGCCGCCCTGGCGGCTCTTCATTCCTCCAAGGAGTCCCCGATGTCCTTCTACGACACGCTCAAGTTCGAAACCGCAAACGACCGTGCCTACCTGCTCTCCGCACCGATCATCAGCGAATGCCTGCAAGGCCGCGCCAGCCTCGACAGCTATCTCGCCTTCCTGACCCAGGCCTACCACCACGTGCGCCACACGACGCCGCTGCTGATGACCCTGGGCGGCCGCCTGCCCGAGCGCCTGGCGTGGATGCGTGCCGGCGTCGCCGAGTACATCGAGGAGGAAATCGGCCACGAGGAATGGATCCTCAACGACATCGCCGCTGCCGGTGGCAATGCCGACGCAGTGCGCAACAGTCGCCCCGACCTGCCGGCCGAACTGATGGTCGCCTACGCCTACGACCTGATCAACCGCGGCAACCCGGCCGGTTTCTTCGGCATGGTCTTCGTTCTCGAAGGCACCAGCGTCGACCTCGCGCTGAACGCCGCCGACCGCATTCAAGCCGCCCTCGGCCTACCCGACAACGCCTTCTCCTACCTGCGTTCGCACGGCACGCTCGACCAGGAACACACGCAACATCTGGCCGGTCTCCTTGATCGCATGACCCCCTCCGATCAGGCAGACGTGCTACACGCCGCCAAGGTCTTCTTCAAGCTCTACGGCGACATCTTCCACGCCCTGCCGGTCGAGGTGGCCACATGCAACTGAAGGCCGCCCGCATCCTTCTCACCGGCGCCAGCGGCGGTCTTGGCAACGCGCTTGCCCGCGAACTGGCCGAAGCCGGCGCCGCCCTGCTGCTCACTGGCCGCGATCCCGGCGCACTGTCGCGAATCGATCTGCCTACTGGCTGCAATTACCAGATGCTGCAAGCGGATCTGACCCACGCGGGCGATATCGCCAGTACAGTCACTGCAGCGCGCGATTTCGGCGTGAATATCCTGATCAACAATGCCGGCGTCGCGCACTTCGGGCTACTCTCCGAGCAGGACTGGTGCGACGTTGAACGCATTCTGAACACCAATCTTGCAGCGCCGATCCGCCTGACCCAGGCCCTGCTGCCCTGGCTGACACAACAGCCGGAAGCGGCCGTGGTAAACATCGGCTCGGCTTTCGGCAGCATTCCCTTCGCCGGCTTTACCGCCTACTCGGCGGCAAAAGCTGGGCTGCGCGGTTTTTCCCAGGCGCTGCGGCGCGAACTGGCCGACAGTACGGTGCGCGTCATTCACGTCGCACCGCGCGCTATCGATACGCCGATCAACCCGCCGGCAGTACGGGCCTTGAACCACGCTCTGGGCAGCGCCACCGACGCCCCGCAAATCGTCGCCCGCCGCATCGCCGCTACGCTTGCCGCCGATGTCGACGAAATCCACATCGGCTTTCCCGAACGCCTCTTCGCCTGGCTCAACGGCACCGCGCCCGGCCTCGTTGACCGTGGCCTGCGCGGCAAGCTCGCCACAATCAGGCAACACGCTGGCAAGGCGTGAGGCACACCCGAATCCGCACCTTAGGAGACGCACCATGTTTCACCTGAAATCCCTGTTGTTCGTTATCGCCCTTGGCGGCGCGACACTGCTCCACGCAGCCCCCGAGGACGACCTGATCCGTCCGGTCCAGGACCGCTGGGCGGAAATCAAGTACAAGACACCGGAAAAACAACAGGCCGAGCTCTATCGCGAACTTGCCGCCCAGGCCCATCAAATCAGCAAGAACAATCCCAATCTGGCGGCCGCACTGGTCTGGGAAGCCATCGTTGTTTCCAGTGAGGCTGGCGTCCGTGGCGGGCTGGGAGGCCTGTCACTGGCCAAGGACGCCAGGACACTGCTGGAAGAAAGCCTGAAACTCGACGAAAAATCGCTCAAAGGCTCGGCTTACACCAGCCTGGCCACGCTCTACGCCAAGGTGCCGCGCTGGCCGGTCGGGTTTGGCGACAAAGAAAAGGCGGAAGCGCTGTTCAGAAAATCGCTGGCCATCAATCCCGACGGGATTGACCCGAATTTCTTTTACGGCGAGTATCTGATTGCTCAGGACAGGGTGGCCGAAGGTCGCCGCTACCTGGAGAAAGCACTTGCCGCGCCCCCACGCCCCGGGCGGGAATTGGCCGATCAAGGACGGCGCCAGGAGATCCGGGCGTTGCTTGCAAAGACTGCCGGAGAAGCACGCTAAGTGAGACTTTTGCTGGTTGAAGATGACGCCATGCTTGGCGACGGCATCCGTGCCGGGCTGATGCTCGCCTCCTATGCGGTTGACTGGGTACAGGACGGCAAGATGGCCTTGCTGGCGCTGGCAGATCACAGCTACGCCGCCTGTATTCTCGATCTCGGTTTGCCCGGCAAGGACGGGCTGAGCGTCCTGCGCGAAATGCGCGCAGGTGGCGACCAGACCCCGGTCCTGCTGCTGACCGCCCGCGACACGGCGGCAGACAAGATCACCGGCCTCGACCACGGCGCCGACGATTACTTGAGCAAACCTTTCGACCTGGGCGAACTGCAGGCACGTATCCGCGCCCTGCTCCGCCGCGCCGGCGGCAAGGCACAGCCGGTACTCGAACACCGGGGCGTGCAACTTGACCCGGCCAGCAAGCGGGTCAGTTTTCTCGGCCAGGAAGTTCCGCTCTCGGCCCGCGAATACGCCCTCCTGCATGCCTTCATGCGCCAGCCCGGACACATCAGAAGCCGCAGCCAGCTGGAAGAAAGCCTGTACGCCTGGGGCGATGAAACCGGCAGCAATACGGTCGAAGTCTACATCCACCACCTGCGCCGGAAATTCGGCAGCGATTTCATCCGAACGGTGCGCGGCCTGGGCTACCAGCTGGCGGATCGCGACGCATGAAAGCGTCTGCCGGAGTGCGGATCGAATCGCTGCGCTGGCGCCTGCTCGTCGCCATCTGTGCCGCCGTCCTCCTGCTCTGGCTGCTCACCGGCTGGTTCAGTTACACCAAGGCGCAGCACGAAGCGGAAGAATTGATGGATGGCAGTCTGGCGCAAACTGCCCGCCTGTTGCTGGCGATCACCCAGGACAACGAGGGCGACCTTGCTGAACTAGCCCCCCGGCTGGCGACCGTGCGCGGTGCCGACAACATCTACGAGCCGCCACTTGAGTTCCAGCTCGGCCATGCTGACGGCACCGTTCTCGCCCGCTCGCCCGACGCACCGGAACTACCGATTCTCGGCATTACCGGCTACAGCGACATCATCCGCCACAATGCCGCCTGGCGCGTCCTCAATACCCTCTCCGACGACGGCCGCTACCGCATCCAGGTGGCCCAGGCCATCAGCCTGCGCGACCGTGCGGCGCTGGAAGTTGCCGTACAGACGGTACTGCCTTTGCTGTCGATCATTCCGGTGCTGATTCTTTTGATTTATCTGTCGATCAGCCGCGCCTTACGGCCGCTCGAGCAGCTGGCCGACGAAGTGGCCGCCCGTTCGCCGGACAACCTGGCAGCCCTGCCCGCACGCCAGGTGCCCTCGGAAGCCCGCCCTCTGGTGGTGGCGATCAACCGACTGTTTGCCCGGGTTGCCCGCACACTGGACAACGAACGCCAATTCACTGCCGACGCGGCGCACGAACTGCGCACACCGCTCGCCGCGCTCAAGGTACAGGCACAGGTGGCCCTGTTGAGCCACGATCAGGCCATGCGCGAGCACGCATTGCAGCAGATTGCCGGCGGCGTCGACCGTGCCGGGCACCTGATCGAACAACTGCTACGCCTGGCCCGCCTCGACCCCCTGCATAGCCCACCGGAAACGCACGCGATCCGCTCCGAGGACTTGTTCAATGCGTGCCTGAATGCCATCCGCCAGTCACACCCAAACGCCTCCCAGCGCTTCCTGACACACATTCCCCCAAACGCGCAACCGATCAGCGGTGATGGCGACCTGCTCGACATCGCACTGCGTAATCTGATCGACAACGCGGTGCGCTACACCCCGGCCAGCAGCACGATCCAGATCAGTCTGAACCAGACTGACGCCGGCAGCGACCTGTGCGTCAGCGATGACGGCCCCGGAGTCCCCCCCGCGGCACTGCCCCGCCTGGGTGAGCGGTTTTTCCGTGCCGGCCAGGCTGCAGGCAATGGCAATGGTCTGGGCCTGGCCATCGTCGCCCGAATTGCTGAATTACACGGCGCCCACCTGGTTGCTGAATCCCCGCCCGGCGGCGGTTTCAGTGTCACCCTCAAAGGGTTGTGCACGGTACGGCCCTAGCTGCACGCACACCCCAGCCGCCATCCGCACCTCCGGGCGGCGTTCAGTCAGCGTTCAGCCTAGCGGCATTAAAGTAACGCCCATCCTGCTACCGGACCAGCGCCATGATCGCAACCGCCGACCCGCACATATTGGCGCACGGTAACAAATCTAAAGTTATCGTGCCGAACACAGTTATAAAACGTGGCCACGGTCCAGCCCAATGCTCGATTCCGTTATTAGAGAATTTGACCAAGAAGACACGGAGCGACCGAAATGGCACGACTGGGCATCCAGAGTGAACGGATCAAACATTTGGTGGACACCCAAGTCCTGCCGTTGCTTTTGGCTGCCGGCAACGTCGCGGCACTGACCAATCTACTGAATGCGGAGTTTCCGTTGGCAACCGATAGCTGCCGAAGGGCTTGGGATCATTCCCACTCAATTGTCAATGAGGAAGTAAAAAGCGTTGCTACGCAAGGCTTCCGATGGTGTTTGTACGACACGTTTAACCCCTCCTATACCGTCAAATTGTCGGGGCCAAAAAGGCGGCTCGTATCCTGCCCCACCGAGGCGTGCATTGTACTTTGCATTGTTCCGCACGCTCAAGGCTCGCCAGGAGGCACGCAGACGGTAAAAAGCCCGAGGCTTCGCCAATATGGCGACGGTAACGAGCGCCCGCCTGACGGTATTGGACTTGCGTAGCGTGGCAGCCTATGATCGCCCAAGCGGCGGCCGGGCGAGTTTGCCATCCCGGCCCGCAAGGCGGTTTCAATGTCTATCCTCGTGGCCGCGCCGCTTCACCCTGGCTATCACCTTGTTGAACGAACTCAAAGAACTCGCCTCGGCATTCCGGGCGGCACTGGAAAGCGCCGACCGCTCGCGCTTTCCGGTCACGCTCCAAGCCTTTCCGCACGGTGCGTGCGGTGATACAGCCCTACTACTCGCCAAGTTCCTGGAAGAACATGGTCACGGCCAATTCGACTACATGCTCGGCCGGCGCGGCGATGGCTCACACGCCTGGCTGCAACGTGGCTCACTCGTTGTGGACATCACAGCGGATCAGTTCGACGAGATAGAAGAGCCGGTAATTGTCTGCAATGGCTCGCCGTGGCATTCAGCCCTCGCAGGCGAAGCCGAGCACGTGGCCGATTTCACCCTCTACGATCCAAACACGCGGGCTACGCTGGCACGGGCCTACTTGCTTGCCTGCAACCAGCTTCCAGGCCATCTAAGGCCAGCACCCCAATCGAGCGAAGTCTAGATTCGCTGGGACAAGGAAACGGGGTCGTGGCCCCGGTTCAATGCGGCATAGGGGTCGTATTCTGCCTGTTGACGCCGATTATCCCTTTGCATGCCGTCGCGCACACCCACCGGCACAGGCACGGCAAAGGTAATTGCCAAAGCATCAGCAGAGTCCGGTGAAGCCAGGCCGCGAGCCTTCATGCTCTCCTTCTTTTCCAAGAGAATTGCGTCGGCGGCGTTATAGCCATATTCCACGCTGGTGAGGTCAGTAGCCAGGATCTCGTCCTTCGGAATGGCACCGCCCGCGAGCCATTCCCGCAGGGCGCCCCAAATCTCCGCACGGCGATTCGCCCATTTGCGTGGGTCGATGGCGCGGCCGCCGAACTGCACTTCATTCACGTCATAGCCCACCGAGCGCAGCCGGTCGATGACTCCGCCCCCTACCCCGCCACCATCCACATTGATGATGACTGGCCGCCCCGAGATACGCAGGCTATTGACGTGCTCGGCAACTCTGGCCGCCAGCGTCATGGTGTCGGCGCCTCTCAATCGAACTGGTGCAAAACTGCGAGCATCGCGCCCGATGCGCGTCCAGATGACGCTGCTATCGTCACCAAAGCGCGCAGGATCAACCCCCACCACGGCCACCTCCAAGCCTTGGTCAGCTACTTCGCGGGCCTGGGCATCATTGACCAGTTCGCGGCTGATGAACTGCAAACTGGAAGCGCTCGGGAACTCGCCCAGGACGCGCACTTTGACGAAATCCGAGGCGATGCCGTAGTCGGCTATCCACTCATCGATTTGTTTTTTGTTGGTGATCTGACACGAGCGGCTGTCAATCTGGCGGGTACTCCAACGATGCCGCTGTCCGTTGAAGCACTCGAAGAACTTGGTGCCGGTTCGCGTCGGGTTTCCGAAAGCGAACCACATGGGCGAGCCGTCCGTCATGCCACCCTCGGCAACCTCCCAAATCTTGGCAGGAATCGCGCTCGCCTCGTCGAAGATATAGAAGGCGGTCGAGTCGGCCGCGTGCAGGCCGGCAAACGATTCGCTATTCTCTTCCCGGCAGGTCTGGGCATCGCAGCGCCACGCTTCCGGGTACTCGCGCATGGTCATACGCATCGAGCCTTTTCCCGTGGTCACGTCGAACCATGCGCCGAAGATGCAGCGTTTTGTCCACTTGCCAATTTCCGCCCAGGTCTTGGACTCCAACTGCGGCGCCGTGTTGGCCGTCACCACGCCGCGAGCGTTCGGCCGGGTGCTCATGATCCAATTCACGAGCCATGCCGTAATTGCGCTCTTGCCGATGCCATGGCCTGAACTGATGGCGGCGCGGATAGCATCCACCGCGTTGCGGCCGTCAAACCCTCGCCCCGTCACCTGCGCCCCAATGTCCGCCATCAGTTCGCATGCCCAAGCATCGGGGCCGTTTTCGCTCTCGTAGGTAAGCCGGTATTCCTGGGGTAGTTTCACGACATGCAGTGAGCGGTCTTCATCCCATTCATAGGCAAACAAGACGAAGGCCAGCGGCTTGTCGTAGAAGTACCCGGCCATCCCCTGCAACACGGTATCGGGGTTGATTTCGGGGGCTGCCTTCACCCCGTCGCGTTGATCGAGAGCAAAGCCGATGCGCAACCAGCCCCGCGCGATACGCCCAATCATGCCGGGAGTATCGGCCAACACCTTCAACTCGGCGCGCGTGTGGCTTGGCTTCGGTTGCTGTTGCCTGGCTGCAAGGATGTCATGGCGAATGTCACCGGCAACCGCTTGCGCCGCCTCGATCTTCTCAAGTCGGCGTGCAAAAGCGCTGATCGTCATAGTAAGTCCTCAACGTCGGTACATAGTAGGGGGGCCGGCCGCGCTTTTCCTTCAATTGCCAGCAGGCGGCGCTCGTGCTCGTCGAGTACCACGCACTTGCCATAGGTATCGAGCATTCGCAGCAGCTTGTCACCTGCGGCAGCGCTGATCTGCCCATGTGCCACCGCTGCTAAGATCGCCGTGGCCTTGGCTTGAAGCGTTGGGGCCTCGGTCAGTCCCGGCACCACCACCTTTTCGTCTTCGGGCCGAGGGACTGGCGCCAAACGTTCAAGGCACAGCTTGATGCTGGCGGCGTCGCCCAGCTTCGCGAGTTCCACCGCCTTGGCGATGATTTCAGCCTTGTGCGGTTCAATGAGCGTGCGCACTTGTTCGGCTGCACTCGGGCCTTTTGGCCGCCCTGGCGATTTCACCGAATGGCCGGATACAAAGCGGCCGCTGTCTTCGCGGTCGGGGGGTAGAACTTCGGTCATGTTCTTTTCTTCTCCTTCTGTCGGCGTGCCGTGATGCGTACCGCCGGTACGTTACGGCGCTGGTTGCCGCTCTTGCCAACCCATGATTGGATGGTGGGCCAGGGGATGCCCAGCGCTTTGCCTACAGCCTTGTAGCTGAGGCCATCGGCGTAAAGCTCGCGTGCCTTCGCCACTACCTCGTCGCCATGTCGCGCCATCGTGTTTGACAGGCCGACCGGGTGGCCGTGAGCGTTGCAGTGCAAAATTTCGATTTTGGTTAGGGTCATGCCTCGCCCATCATCGTCCGGCAGCGTTTGCCAAATCCGGCGCCCTGTCCGGCAAACCTTCGCCGGGTCGCCACCAGAAGTCTTGCCCCCAATCCTTGTGGGCGCGCTCGCGCATCCGTTGCAGGTAGCCCGGTGAGAGGTATTCCTGCAAGTCTTGCAGCCCGGCGTGATCCAGTGCGCCCTTGGCGTACCAGAGATTGACGAAGGGGGCGTGCGAGCGCGCGAAGCGCAGGGCCTCGGCGCCGACGTGCGTATCCTCGCCGCGCGCAGCCTGGCCGATGTTGCCGAAGGTCAGGTCAGCGGCCTCGAAGGCGCTGCCAATGACCGGGCCGGCTAGGTTCATCCAGTTCGGAAGCCCTGCCCGGTTCTGGCCGCCCATGCCGGTGTAGAGAACATCGCCGAAGATACCGACGCCACCGCCCTGGGCGAATGCTGCGCCCCAAAACTTGGCCGTGGTCATGTCGCGGGGGTCTTTGCCGTTAATCAGGTCTTTCAGTTGTATCGCAATCGCGCCAAAGGTTGTGAGCCCGGTTGCCAGGGCGGCGCCATAGGCTACCGACGAGGCTTTGTCGCCGCGTCGCCACTGCTCGGCAGCGCGGCCCCAATGCCGGGAAATCATCGCCAGCGGAAAGCCCTTGAAGAGCGCCAGGGAGCGCAGGAACTCGCCCGTAATGGTGCCTTTCTGTGTTCCTCGGGAAATCGCCGCGCGGGTGTTCAGGTCTTGCCCCACCGAAGCGAATTCGGATTCGTCGGCGATTGCGCCCAGCAGGCGGGCCACCGCCCGGTTCTGGTCGCGCACGGTCAGCCCTGCCGCCTGCAGCTTCGCCTCGTCGATTCCGCGCACCGCTTGCAGCGTCAGCATCTGGCTACCGCGCCAGTTTTCCGGGGAGGCGAGTTGCCACACCTTGAAGTCTGTCTCGCTCACACCCTTGCGTTCCAGGCGCAGCCGGTCGCCAGCATCGAGTGCGCCCCAACCGGCGCGGGTGATCTTGCCCAAGGCGCCCATCATCGTGACGGAGAAGCCGCGCCGCATGGCGTCCGTCCAGGCTTCCAGCAAGCTGGCCTTCATGGTGGCGTTGGCGAGCTTGGCCGTCCAGCCTTTCCCGATGTTGCCCTCGGCCCATCGGTTCATGTCGCTGATGATGGATTCCGCCACCAGGCCGGCGCGGTTGGCGTAGTCCGTGGTGTCCTTGCCGAAAGAGCGCACGAGGTTGAGGGTGGCGTCGATCATCCCCAGCCGGTTGAAGCCAGTCGTCACAAAGTAGGTCGGCACATCGGTAATGCTGGAAATGAAGGCGCTGCCCAGCTTGCCGAAAACCTCGATATTCCGGGCACCCTGGGCAATTTCGGCGAGGCGCACGTTCACCGCCTGCCCGGCCTTGCCGGTCAGCACGTCCCACATTTCAGTGGTGCGCACCAGGTACGGGCCGACAAGATCGGCCTCGCCGGTCTTGCGCGCCGTGTCGTGAAGGAAACGGAATTGCACCTCGGGATTGGGGCCGAATTCCTCAACCAGGGCAATGTCGTTGGCGAGGCGGGACACGTGGCCCTGCATGGCCGACAGCACCCCGCCCCGGTTGTAGTTCTTCGCGTATTCCAGATAACTGGCCGCGTCTTTGAAGTGAATCACGCGGTGCTCGCCGCCCCGGTTGGCGCGCATACCGTGGCCCTGCGACTTGCCGGGCTCCAACTTGTTCAAGCCCCCGGTGGCAATGGTTTCCCATGCCTTGCCCAGCATGTCGGCCAGTTGGGCGTCGTCCAGGCGCGCGCCGTTCTCATCGACGTAGCGGGCGCGATCCAGCAGGGGCAGGATGTCCTCCACCCACTTGGACTGCCCCGCACGGGCAACGCGCACGTCGTCGTGCGGCTGGGGCAAGTAGCCGTAGTCCAGCTTTGCCACGTCACCGCCGGAAGCGTTGAAGCGCTGGCGCATGGTTTCGACGGTATCCAGCCAGGAGCGTGCGCCCTTGGCGGCCATGGCGTTGCCGGTGGCCTCGCCGAAAATCTCCCGCACCAGGTCGGCCGCCTGCCGTGCGTCCTCCACCATGCCGAGAAAGCGCGGGGACACGGCGTTGAAGGTGTCCATCAGCCCGGGAAAATACTCGTTGGAAACCCCACGGGCAAAGCGGCCGGCATCGTCCAGGATGCGGGCCACCGCGTTGAACGGCTTGTGGCCCTCGGCACGCAAGGCCGCGTAGCGATTCATCACGCGGTCGTGGGCAATGATCGTCAGGGCGACGCGCTGCTTCTGCTTCGAGGCGGTCGCCAGGACGCTCTTGCCAGCTTCGGCGGCCGCTGCGCGCAGCCGGGCCTCTCGGCTCATCTGTTGCCATGCCTGGGGGTCTTTCCGGGCCAGTTGCTTCATCTGGTCCAGGATGCGCGCCTCGATGCCTTGCGCTTCGGCCTGGGTGATACTGCGGCCGATAGCTTGGGCAACGGCCTGGATGCATTCGTCTCTCATCGGGGGAACCTCACAGCACAGTCAACGGCGGCGTCAAACGCCTTGGAATCGGTACGGGCGCGGGCTTCCAGGTCATCCACGGAAGCCAGCAGGTCAGCCACGCGCACGTCGACGCCCTCGTCGTTGCGCACCACGGTCTCGGGGTCGCGCGTGGCAATCTCGAAGGCGCGCGCCTGCTCGGGCGTTTCGGCTTTTCGCCCTTGGTCGGCCGGCGCATCGTCCGAAGAGAACATGCGCGTCACAGTCTCGACCAGGCGCTCCACTGGATTGGTGGTGGCCTTCGGCGCGGTGTCGGCTTGTTGAACCGCCTGCAGCGGCACCTCGGGCGCCAGGGGGCCGACTTCCGGCGCCTTGTTTGGCATGCCCTCGGCCAGCACTTCATTGACCGGTCCATCTGCCACGCGCCGAAGCGCGCCGGTAATCTGTTCAGGATCAGCAGGGACACGATGCGCCACGCTCACCGGCTCGCCTGCATCAAGCTGATTTCGCGCGGTGATCTGCGCCTCGCGTGCAGCATTGGCCGCCTCGATGTCGCCAGGGCGTACCAGTGCGTCGGCATCACGGACGCGCGCCTCGTGCATGGTCAGTGCGGCCGCGTGCTCGTCAGGGGTCAGCCGTGGCGCGGTGGCAGGCTTGCCACGGTGGAAGGCGGCACCGAAGGCGGCGCCAGTCACGGTGGCCACGGCCAGATTCACCGGGTCGAACGGTTGATACTGCGCCGCGATGCCCTCGTAGTCGGCAGCTTCCAGCAGGGTGTGAATCCCGCCAATCTCGACCACGTTCAACGCCGGATTCACGGCGGCGCCGATTGCAGCGCTTTGCAGCCGGGTGGAACCCATCGCCGCCGGCAGGCGCATGCCCACGGCACCGGTTACACCGGTCACGGCGCCAGCTAGGGCGGCGGTGCCACCGTCGACGCCCTTGTCGCTCAACTCCTGGGCACGGTTGATACCCAAGTCCGCACCGAAGAGCACAGGCGCTGCCGGGCCACCAGCCACCGCATAGGCGCCGGCCTTGGTCAGGGAAGAAAGCACCCCGTGGGTAATCTGGCCGGCCATGCCCACCGATGCCGGGTCGGGCAGATAGTCCTGGGCACGCTCGCGGAATTGGCGCGCCACCTCGCTGTTGCCCATCTGGTCGATGGTTTCCCGCTTGAGTTTGTCCATGTCAGGCATTGGTTGCCCGTGGATCATCGCCACCGTGGGGGCATCCCGATACGCTGCCGCCTTGCCGTAGGCATCGAGAACGGCGGCCCAGGCGCTCCCGGCGGTGTAGGCCGCGTGGGGAAAGGCGTCAGCAATCGCACCGCCCACCCCGCTGAATGTACCGGGGGCTTCGGGCGCTTGATAAGGGCGCTGCACCGATTGGGACAGCGATGTTGCCCGCTCCTTGGGGAAGAGTTCGTCGAACATTATTCGCCCACCTTGAGAATGAACGGCGCGCCGTCATGGGTGCGCACCACGTCGTTGCCGGCCATGACCAGGTAAGAGCCCTGCCCGTAGGTTTGCAGACGGGCGCCGGGCAGCATCTTGCTGAAATCGGCCGCACTCACGCGGTTGCCGCCGACCAGGTATTCGCCGCCTTGCGCTGCCAGCGCGACAGAAACCCGATTGCGCAAGGCGTCGCGGAACTGGCTGTCCTGCCAGCCGTATGGCTTGGCGATCTTGCTACCGTTGTGTTCCATGATGCCGCCGGTAGCAATGCGCACAGCCTGGGCAATATCGCCGCCACCATCGGCTTTGAACTTGGCATAGATGCCGAAGGCGGCCTCGGCGGCTGCATCGCGCCCCTGCGGGGTCTGATACACGCCGTCAATGGCTTTGTATATCTCGGCCTTGGTGCCGATCTCGGCGGTTTCGTCGATCTTCGCGCGCTTCTGCTCGATAGCTTCCCGGCCTTGCAGGTACAGCAGTGCCGCGCTATTGCCGGCCGTCGTGTTGAAACTCGTCAGCATCCCGGCGATGGCAACACTTTGGTGTTTGTCCTTCAACTGCGTGGAAATGGACTGAATGCCGGCGGCGCCTGTTGCGGTGAATACCTGCCCCAGCACGCGCGCCTTGTCGGGCGCTTGCAGGCTTGAAATGTATTCGGCGAAGGCGTCGGCCTCGGGCTTGGTCATGACCTGCAACGGTGTGCTGTAATCGGTCGCCATTTGGCGCGCCACCCCCGCCCGGCGGCTCAGTTCGGGAACAAAGCCTTTCGGGTCGTTGAAGCGCTCAATCGGGCGCACGCCATAACTGCCGGTCTGGATGGCATAGGCCACCGGGTCATCAGCGCGCACCTTCTGCACCTGGCCAATTGCCTCGACCAGCTTTTCGTAGTTCTGCTGGCGCACGGCGAAACCATCGCCCGGCGTGGGCTTGGCGGTTTTCACCATATCGACCAGGGCCGCCGTGGGCAGCGTCTTGACCTGTTGCAGGGTTTGGCCCAGCTTGGCGACGCCCTGGAACTCGCCGTAGCGCTTGACGCCCTCGGCCTGCCCGTAGGCCTGGATAAATTCGCCCTCGTTCGGCGCATCCGGCGCGAATCCGTTGGACAGGTAGGCCGCCGTTGCGTCCTGCACCCGGCCGCGCAGCGATTCGCGCGCCTCGCTCATCTGCTGGTGGGCTTGCGAGCGGGCAAGCTGCAACACATGCAGGCGCCAGTCGGCCGGCAGCGTATCGAGGTCGGGGTAGCCGGTCGGGGCCGTGGGGTCGCCCTGGGCACTGGCCGACGCCTTGGGCAGCGGGGAGCCCTTGGTCGCTGCGGCCAGGCCCGCGGCGATCTGCTGGTCGGAGTACGGCTGATTGCCGTTCTCGACGCGAATCATGGCGCGGGTCAGTTTGGCGAGCGTGTCGCCGTCGCGCAGGTTGAGCGCGGCGTCGGGCTTCACGCCCATTTCCTTCGCCACGGTGGCGACATAGGCCGCCGTGTTGTTCTCGGTGGCCGGCGCCCACCGGGCAATGATGGCCTCCACGCTGTTGAGGCCGTGCTTCTCCTGATAGGTCAGCAAGGTTTTGCCCATGGCACGGATGCCGGCCTCGGGCGTGGCGAAAGTCGCATAGCGCGGGTCGTTGCCCTGCACCTCGCCCTGCCAGTTGTCGCCGCCCTTCATGATGTTACCAGGATTATTGTTTCTTACACCACGGGGCGCCGTGGGGTCGGCAACACCTTGCGCCGAAGGCACCACGCCGGAACCACCGGCCGCGTTGTACTGCGCAGCCAGTACCGGCGCGGCGGCATGGAACAACTGACTGCCGATCTGTTCGCGCGCCAGCGGGCTGATTTGCTCGGCATTGCGGCGGAAGTGCGCGAAGGCGGCGGCCGGGTCGGTAATGCGCCAGGCTTCATATCGCATCTTGAAGCCGTGGTCCTGGTACTTGGTCGCCTGCAACTGCGCCGTCGCCTCGTCCCAGCCATTGAGGCGGGCCAGCGTGGCGGTTTCCTCGCGGGCCACGGCAACGGCCTGGGCGAAGCGGCTGTCGTCGGCGTAGTTCATCGCGGCATCTTGCAGGCTCACGGTGGCGCGCGAGTCGGCGGTCTGGATCTGATACTTCCGGCTTTCCTGCCCGGAATGCCGGGCCACGGCATCGAGGGCGTGCTGCATGCGGGTGTTGAGTACCGGCTCGACCATCTGGCGCACGGCCGGGCTTTGGATGCCGTCCAGGGCCTTGCGGCGGATGTCCTGCAAGCCCTGGACGGTCTGCTCGAAGCCCAGCACCGCGTTCTTGCCCTGCTGCACCATGTAGCCGCTTTCCGGGTTGTACAGCGCCTCGCTGTAGGACGCCGTGACCTGGGTGTCGATGTCCTTGGCGACGGTGGCGTTGGCTTCGCGCTGCATGTCGGTGGCGATGGCCGTGAGGTGCTGCCCAAGGTTGGACATACCCCGGCCCATTTGCTGCGCCTGCTGGCCTGCCACGTCGGGCATTTCCGGCATGCCGATGCGGGCCTGCGGCAAGGTGTTGGGCGTGGCCTGGAAGTTATCGTAGGTCGGTACGGTGGGCATTTGTTTATTCCTCTATCGTTTTCCAGTTGGTCGGGCGTTGCGCGCGGCGCTCATATCGGCAAATCCGTCCAATGCACCACTTCGACACCTCGAACTTTTCGGCCAGTGCTTTGTAGGTCATGCCGTCAAACTCGTGCAGGTCGCGGATGCGTTCGACCTCGGCATCGGTCAGCTTGGCGTTCGGATGCTCTTCTCCGATGCGAAGGCCGGCGTCATTGATGGCTACAGTTCGCTGCACGGTGCTTCCTCGCCCACTCTCGCCCCCTGGCCCGCATGCACTCCTTGCACGCCTGGGTGCCGTTCTTTCTCACCATCAGGTTGGCGCCGTCGAGCGCGTGGCCTCGCTTGCAATGCGTGCGCTTCTCCTTGCGCCGGTTGCCGTCCCAGGCAATCCCGGCCTTCTGCATAGCGCTATAGGCCGACCCGATGGTGGCGCAGGCCTTCTTGGCGAGTAGTGTTTTCCCTTCGCCAGCAGATAGCTGGGCCACGTCCTCGGCGTCCAGTTGCTGCATCATCCGGGCGATGGGCACCGCCCAGGTTTGCCCCCTGATGGCGCTCGATGCTGTCTTTCTATGCACGCCGAAGCGCTTGCCGATTTCGGTATAGGTGAGGCCGCCCTCGATGTGCAGGCGGCGCATTTCCTCCACCTTCGCAAACGTCAGCTTCGCAGCCGGCACGAACTCGCCGACAGGACGCCCAGCAGCCGAAACGCCGATAGTTCGCACGGTCATTTCTCCTTGCTGTACTGGTACCAGGAACTCGCCACGCTGCCCGCGCTGCCCAGCAGCGAGGAAAACGCCGACATGCCGGGGCTGATTGCGCCGGCCGTGGCGCGTGCAGCCAGGGCTTCGTTCTGGTAGTTGGTGGCCTGGGTGCGCATCCCCCATGCAGTGCGCACGGCGTTGGCTTCCAGGGTGTTGGCGTCAATCGTTTTCATGATGTCGGTCGACGCCTGAATCTCGGCAGCACTGCCGACGCCCAAATCCACCCCATTCGCCGCAAGCGCGGCCCGCTGCCGGCTCTTCAAGCGTCCGGCGTTGAGCGTGAGGGCGCCGACCTGCTGCTGGCCCTGCAATAGGGCCGACTGCGCGCCGAGTTCGGCAATCTTCGCGTTGATGTCGGCGAGGTTGGCCTGGGTTTTCAGGTTGATTTTTTGCGTGGCCGCGCTGTAGTAGCTGCCAATCGCCGAAGATGCCGCCCCGCCGATTTGCAGGAACAGGCCGCCAAGTCCTAGTCCACTCATAGTCTCCCCCTCAAACTGCCCGCAACGGCGGGCGGTGGAAGATGCCGGCGTTGACCTCGGCCTGGCGCAGCAAGCCCCACCACGCCAGCGGGAGCGGCGGGGCGTTCTTCATCGCCTGCCGAAGGCCCGGCCGCCGGGCAAGGTAGCGCGCCACCAGTCGCTTCTCGGCGGTGCTGGCGTGCCGCGGTGCCGGGGCGTTCATGAGGTTGTGCCGCATGGCTATTGCTCCTGTTGTCCTTGAGCGGTTTGTGGTGCTTCCTTCTGTTGGCTGTCAGTACGACGTGCCCCCAGCCACTCGTTGAGGTCGCACTCATCACAGCGCAAGTGGCCGCCGGGCAACTCGTAGAGGGCGACAAACTGCCCCTGCTCGATGTAGCGCCCCACCGTCCGGCGCGAAACGCCTATCCGGTCGGCGGCTTCCTCAAGGGTTATCAGCTTGGGCATGTCGTGATTTGTCCAGGGTTGTCGTGGGGTGACTGTGTTTGTCATGTCGCACGGTACGCGCACCCCAAATCGGTACGTGCACCATGCTCTTCGTGGCTCGAAGTACGGGCACCGGGCAGGTGATGGCGGTAAATGCGGCGGTATCGCGTCACGAGCAAAGCCCGAAAAGCCCATACGTCAGGGCTTGCGGATTGCCGTTGATGATTCGCTATGGAATGAATCGGGGAAATTCGACGGATTCGGCGGCTGGGCTATCTGCAATTTATTGCGGATATGCGCTCACGCGCACCACCGCATTTCCACCCTTCTGCCCCATTCGTGCAGTTTGTTACCTGTTCGCCGCCTCCACATAGCCTTGCGTGGTGGGTTTGGTGGATTATTCGGGACAATTTCCCTACGATGACGGGCCAAGGTCTTGAATTTCTATTTCATGGTTTCTACCAAGTAGCGAGTAGAAAAGAGCCTTGGAAATCCACCAAACCCACCACAGCCCGCTCAACGCATCGAGCGAACGGCGGCGGGCTTTAAGCCTCGGCGTCCTCCACCGAGTAGAAAGATTCGCCGCGTGAAGTGCTCTTGTGCAGCCGCACCGCGCGCCGCGCATCGTCCGGGCCGATGAATCCGACACGCCCTTCAAGCCCGGCCAGCGCCCTGCCCACCGACCGGGTGCTGCGCACGTCCCTGACGCGCAGGTTCTCAAGGGCTGCCGCCAACCTGGCGACGACGGCTACCGCCTCGCCCACCGCGAACTCGTAGTCGCTGCGAATCACGGCAACGACATCGGCGGCGAGGAACTTCTTGCCACCGAAGGCCATGTCCAGGCCGGTAAGCAGACTTTCGAGCGCGAGCACGTGCTCGGCGGATTCGGTATTTCGGCTGAACACGTCGGCCACGTCCGAAGCCCCGGCCCAAAGCATCGGCTGCCGCACCATGCGATCCCACCGCGCGAACCGGCTGCGGGTAGCCAGGGCCGCGCCGCTGGTCAGGTAGCCGGCGACGATTCCCACCACGTCGCGCAGGACAGCCGCGCGCATGCGCATGGCGTGGCTGACGACATCCGGGTGCTTGAATGTCCGCTCTTCCGGGCGGGCCGTGCCCGGCGCGAGGCGCGCCACCATCCAGCGCGTCACCTCGTCAGGCCCAAGCCCCAGGTTGTTACCGGTAATGACGAACAGCACATTGGTGAGGCAGTTTGCATCCCGCGACAGCCCCAGCACGCGCTGCTCGATGGACGGCCCGGTCATCGCAGCCGCAATCGAGCCCGACCGGAACGTCGTGCCGTCCGTGATGTTGTCGAAGCACACCATGGCAGGCGAGCGCAGCAGCAGGGACAGCAGGCGTTTTTGCACCTCGGCTTCGTCGCCTTGGGGGAATGTGCTAACCGGCATGTCGCGGCCGGTCAGCAGCACGTGAATGCGCCGGGCAAGTGTCGTTTTGCCGCTGGCCTGAGTGCTCGCCAGAATGCCAAGGCCGGGCGCCATGTCCAGCACGCGGCGCTGCACGCCGGTAAAGAGGCCGGCGACGGCCACGTCGGTATCCAGGTCGGTGTAGAACTCAAAGCCTTCCAGGAAGTCAGCGCGCAGCCGCAACAGTGCGGCCCGTGCCTCGTCCTGGCTGTACGGCTTCACGTCCGCCACGGCAGCACCGGACAGGAACAGCCCGGTGCCGGCGTGCAGGCCATCATCGGCCAGAATCTCGCCCGTGCGCAAGACAATGGGGTGCGTCACCAGGCCGCTCACCTGGGGCGCCCGGTGTTCTGCCTTGTCGATGAGAATGTCGACGATCTTGTCCGGCACGGCAATGATGGCTGGCACGCCGTCGCGCACCTCGCAAAAGGCCGCAACCTTTTCGACCATGCCCAGCACTGCCACCTTGCCCAGCGGCTCGATCTGAGGCACTGGCGGCGCCACACCTTCCGCGTCGTCAATCAGGTGCGTGTAGGGCAGCGGCTTGAGGGCGACGTGTGACAGCAGGCCGCCGAAGGCGATGTACTCGCCGGGCCTCGCCACCTTGATAATAGCCGCCTCAACCTCCTGGGCCTGCTTCGTGCGGTCTTCCGGCCTGTAATAGAGGATCTGGCGCTTCCCTGCCCGCTCGCGCATTTGCTCGCGCTTGCGCTCCTGGGCAGCTTCGGCCCTGGCCTCGGCCAGTTCGGCGCCGAGGATGCGTTTGCCCTTGCCGGTCAGCCGGGCGACTTCCTCGACGACCTCATGCGCAGCACCCTTTCCAAGTTGCACAGCATTCGCCAGCCAGGTGGCGAGCACGTCGTCGGCATCCAGCTTGCGCAGTTTCTCGATGATCTCGGCAGCGGTCGGCGCCTTCGGTTTCTTCCACGGATTTGACCAGCCACCGCGCTCGGCCTTGGCGAACACGGCACGGTAGTCGGTGCGGCTCGGGTTGAACCCCGGCCACTTCGCTTCCATGTCCTGATCGCCATTGAAGAAGCTGGCGTCGAAGGCCAGCCAGTTGAGCCACAGGGATTGGGCTTCATCCTCGCGGCCGACTTCGGCCAGGCTCTTGAGCGCTTCGCCCACGGCGACGCAAACGACGTAATCGCTTGCGTCAATCCAGGGCGCGTCGGTTGCCGGGTTGATCCCCAGGGCTGAGCGCAGGTGCTCGATGGTTTCGTCGGTAACAGCCTGCAGCGCTGCCTCGCGGTCAAGGTCGATGTCTTCCGCATCTACGGTAGGCTTTGCGGCCGGCCGTTTTTCCTCGGCAGGGTATGTTTCTCGCAGTACCAGGCTGAGGTCGACGGGCTCGCCCTGAACGTGCCGGACGCGGTACGGTACTCCCTGCACCCGGCCGTAGTAGTACGTTTGGCTCGCGGTGAAACTCTCGCGCGACAGGATGCCGCCCACGGCATCATTCAGCATCGCTACCATCCTGCGCCGGTCGGCCGCCGTATGGGCTTGTGAAAGCGGCGCCAGGACGCGCCAGCGCGGGCGCTCGTCGGTATGTCTCGGGCTGGTGTAAATCAGTGCCTCGACCCCATGAATGGCCAACATATCACCGGCACGTTCGACGCTGACCTCTTCGCCGTCGTAGTCGCCCTCTACCCCATAGATGGACAACAAGTTGTCGTCGTGGCGTAGTGCTCCCTTGTCTGTTCGCTTATCGCCGAAGGTCGCTAACTTGATAAGCGGGCATTGGTGCTTGCTCGGGTGCGCGTTTGGTGATTGCAGAACCTTTACAATCTCGCCCCAGGTTGCGCGGTGCTGCTTTACCTGAGTGGCGCTGGTGTCCGGGAAGATGCTGAATTCGATGGGCAGCGATGCACATCCCGCGCCTTCGGTCTTGGTAGTCTCGCAGTTCGTCATATGGTTTTCTTCGTGCGCCTCGCTCGCAGTTGCGGCCGGGGCGTTTTCTTTTTCGGCGTTCGACAAAGGGCGGTTCATTGCTTGCCCCCTTTGCGTTTCTCGATCCAGGCGTCGACCTCAGATTCAATGAACATCACACGCCGTGGCGTGATCCGCACCGGTTGAACGAACTCGCCACGCTTCACCATCCGCTCGACGGTTCTGCGGCATGGTGGCTTGTTGGCATCCAGCTTGTGCCGGGTCGCCTCATAGTTGATTAGTTTCACTGCACACTCCTTGGGCATGGCGCGCGGTGTCGCGCTCTGTCGCACAGTGTCGCGTCGTGTCGCTTGAGTACGTGCACCACAGTTCGCCGACCGCCCAATGCCTCAAAGTCAGTGCAGGTTCAGCGATGGCGGGGTTTGCTCTTGATCGCCATCGCTGGCAAACAGAAGCGCGGCCGACACATTCAGATTCATTTGTTCGCGGGAATCAACCATGGCCGGCTCCGTCATCGGCAAGCTCCACCCCATTGAACTGGTGGGGATATTTGAGCCTACACAGGACACGTCGACCATCGCTAAAATTCCACCACGTTCCGCCACTATCGCCGGGGGCGCACCGCACCCACACGCGCCCGTGGTTGTCCTCGAAACCTCGGCGCAAATCACGCTCAACGCCCAAACTGCTTACCTTCCCGGCATTCATCGCCCGTTCCCTCCCGGTCCTGTGCTCGAATACCCCCACGCTTGGCGAATGGCATCAATCTGCGCCTGTTTCAAGGCGCTAGCGGTGCTCCGATTCCAGTACGGTTCCCCGAAGGCTTCACCGTCAGGCGCGGGGATTAGATGATCGCGTCGCGCGGCCTCGAAAGCTTCTAGGTTCGGATATTGAAGAAGCGCAGCGAGTTGCACCGGATTGAAGCGCAGCAACTCAACACTGCTTGGTGTCCATGGGCTCATGCTGCCACCTGGCGCACGGGATTCCACTTGCGCAGCAGGATGTCCGGCCCCGAGGCGGCGGCGATAGCCTTGGCTCGGCGATCTTCCAACCATGCGTCGATTTCATCCTCGAACCAGACGGCGCAACGCGGTGTCAGCAGGAAGTGGCGGGGAAAGTCGCCGGCCCTTTCCAAGCGGAAAATTGACGCCTGAGAAAGGCCGGTTTTGTGAATCACCTGGGCGCGGCGCAGGGTGCGGCGGTTCTTGTGTTCCATGTCGTTTCCTGAATAGTTATTGAACGACGTGAATAGTTAGCCACCGCGCTAACAAAGTCGTCCGGGGGATTTGTTGCACATTCCCTGGACGTAAAGGCCTGGATTGCCCCGGCCTCTCTATTTCCGCTTGCTGCGGATGTACTCGATTTTCCGCTTGATCTGGTGAGGCTTGGCTTTGCCAACATCCACAACCAAGTCGGCAACCACGGCCAACTCAGCGGCGGTTACGTCAGGATGACGTTCCGCCAGTTCCCGAAGCTGCCAGTTGGTGTCGACACGCCCTTCCAGGCCCAGCGCCGCGCGCGCCAACTCGGCGCGCCGGTTTGCCGGGGTTTCGGGGTTCAGCACCTTGGCGGCCACATGCTTGGCAACATCGCGCGCCCAGGCCGCCGTAATGACGTCGTCGGCTTTGCCCTCGGCAATGGCTCGCCACAGTTCGGCGGCGGCTGTGGCATCGCCCCCAAGGGCTCGTTGTAGAAGTTCCTGCATGGAAAGCATTGCGCAGCCCCTACCCGTTTCGCAGCCGAAGTCGTGGCTCGGGGATCTCTGCCTCGACCTTGGGCTGAACCATGCCACCGCCAAGAATGGCCTCCACCACCGCTCGCAGGACTACCACGCTACCGTCTGGCCGTCGCCGGCACTCGATTCCCATACTTTGCAGTGCGCGTGCCTGGGCGCTCGGCCGCTGCATGCCGGTAAGTTCGCGGACTTCTTGGGCGGTGAGCAGCATCACTTTTTCTTCCGAGGGGTGCGGGTGGTGATTTCATCCAGCGCGGCCCAATTGGGTTCCCACCGCTCGGGCAGTGTGGCCGGCTTCTCTGTCTGAACGCCCCCGAAGACCTTCTCG
Source organism: Azonexus hydrophilus (assembly GCF_905120355.1). Lineage (GTDB taxonomy): Bacteria > Pseudomonadota > Gammaproteobacteria > Burkholderiales > Rhodocyclaceae > Azonexus. The sequence continues at coordinate 61,830 of NZ_CAJHOB010000007.1, forward strand.
ACATGCGAGCGCAACACCGCTGGCGTGCCATTGGGGCGTAGCTTGAACTCGATGCCCATCATGCGAAGTGCGCGGATTTGCGTGTCTCGGCGCTTCGCGTGGGTCAGTTCGACAAGCTCTTCGGGGGTGAGGAACACAGGGGATATGCTCTCTAGTGGGCGGCTGCCGTGCTGTACTCAGCACACGCGGCAAGCACTTTTTCATAATTGCTGGGATGAACGTCCGCTAGCTTTGAGGCACCAAATTGCAAAAGCACCGCTTTAATCGCCTCGCGTCCTTTGGTGCCACACCCCACGGCTGCGCCCAGCCTGCATAAGGCATCCGTCACCGGCTTATGGTCGGGAACGGCGAGTGCGGGATCGATGGTGGCAGGGGTACTTGCAGAATTCTCGCGGTCATTTTGGTTCGGGGCTCGCCGGGTGGCCTGCTTGGGGGCGTAGTACTTAACCCCGTATTCATCGAGCCAGTCCATTGCGTGACGCGCTTCGGATTGAAGAGCGTCGGCGGTAGCAATTACCATGCGTTGAAGAACCCCGCACTGCCCTCCGCTGAGCATCGGGCTTCTGCCCTCTTCATCCTCACAGAGTTGGGTATCTTCAATCATCTCCATGATCAGGCTGATGCCTTGGGCGATGTCGAATGTTTTTGCGGCAAAGCTTGCCAATGGGAGGTACTGCGCGTCTGCGCTCAACCAGGAAAACGGCTTGAACATTGCAACGGGTTGGTCACTGCTAGAATTCACATTAGCCATCGTTGACTCCTACTTAGTCGATTGTGGTTAGGGTCGTGTCGGTGTTCCCGCACCTTCACGGCCCGCTTGCCTGAAACCGTCAGGCGGCGGCGATACTCCTTTCAATTGCGTCAGAAACCCAAGTGTTCAAGCTCTTGCCCTTCGTCTCTGCCACCATCGCGGCACGGGCATGCAACTCCGGCGACAGCCGCAAGCGAAACTGCCCGGAATACGGATGGTTCGGTTCCTGGTTCAGCTTCTTGCAGGTTTCGAGGTAGTCATCGACGGCTTCCACGAAAGCAGATCGCAGTTCTGCAACGCTTTCGCCGTGAAAGCCGATCACGTCACGGATGCCGGCGATGTGCCCAACGAAGCAGCCGTCTTCCTCGCTATATTCCACGCGGGCCGCATAGCCCTTGTGCGTCATCGTGTTCATGGTTTCACTCCAAGATTCTCCAGAAATTGCCGCGCATCGCGCACCTGATAGGGCTTCGCTTCCTTCGCTGGGTGCGGGCGGTGGAAGGTGCCGATGATGCCGTCCTTCTCGAACCGCACCCGCGAGCCGTTGCCCTCGATTACCTGGCAACCAATCGTCACCAGTAGCGCCTCAATGCGCCGCCACTCAAGGGATTTGGAAACCGGGTCAGTGAAGATGGCAATCAGGGTTTTACGGTGCGTGGCGTTCATGGATTTATGGTATCAAAAAATGGAACCACGTCAAGCGGTCTTTTTCAGCGGCACAACTTTCGCCATTGGGATCAGACCGCCAGCCCCTGGAGGCTTCAAAGATCCATGTCTGCATCGTCGTGGGCCGCTTCGTCGATCCTAACCTTCGTGGCTGCAATAACCTCCTTGGCGCTTTCACCGCGCAGCCAGCAGTCGACCATATCGGCCCACCCCTGCATGATCGCCCGGCGCGGCCCTGGTAGTTTGGCGTGGTTGTACGCGGCCGCCACCTGATCCTTCTTCTGGTGGGCAAGGCACGCCTCGACCAATGCCTCGGGGAACAGCGCCTCGTTAAGCCGGGTTGAGGCGGTACGGCGCAGATCATGCACGCTGAAAGTCTCGAACGGCTCGGCACCTTCCGGCAGTGCTTCGTTGATGCGTGCCACCGTAGCGTCGATTACCCGGTTTAATGTGGCGTTACTGATCGTCTCGTCGGATTCGTACCGGCTCGGGTGCAGGTATTGGCTCGACGGAAAACACGCCTTGAACGTGGTCAGGATGTCGAGTGCCTGCTCGCTGAGATAAACCGTGTGCGCCCTGTCCGCCTTCATCCGTGCGGCCGGTATCGTCCAGGTGGCGCGGTCCCAATCAATTTCCTTCCAGGCGGCGCCGATGAACTCGCCCTTGCGAACCATGGTCAGCAGCATGAATTTCACCGCTAGGCGCAGCGTGGGAAGCGTGGCCGTGTGCTGCAAGGCGTCAAAGAACGTCTTGATTTCCCTGCGGTCAAGGTTGCGCTCGCGCGGTTGGAAGGTGGCGATGGTCTTACGCTGAATCGAATCCACCGGGTTGGTGACTTCCACGCCTTTGCCAATGGCGAAGCGATATACCAGCAACACCAATTCCCGCGCATGGACGGCCGGCCCCGGCCCCCGTTCGGCCTTGGCCTTGTCGAATAGCTCGGTGAGCACCTTCGGCTTGATGTCGCCGAGGTTCTTCTTGCCAAGGGGCTTTTCCAGCAGGCGCCGGTAAATCGACTTGCGCAGCGCCAGGGTGGAGTCGGCCAGTTGCTCGCCCCCGCTCTTGGGGTCGGCCTTGAACTCGAAGTATTTGTCGGCCCAGGCGCCGAATGTCTGCGCATCTGCGGCCCCGGTGCGCTTCTCGATCTTCGCCTTTGAAGGTGAGACGCCGGCTTTGACCATGCGCCGGGCGCGATCATGCAGCGCCCGAGCATCGGCCAAGGACAGCACGTTGCCAAAGTCCAGGCCGTTGAGTTCGTCGGCTGCCCGGCTGGGCGTGCCTTCCTCGTAACGGCCAATGGTGAGAGTTTCCCGTTTACCGTCGAGGCGGTAGTCGTACCGGAAAGACCTGGTGCCGGAAGCGGCGACGGTAACGTAGAGGCCGAGGGCGTCGGCGATTTTGTACGCCTTGCCCTGGGGCTTGAGGCTTCTGAGTTGGGTATCGGTCAGCATATCGGTTCCTTTCTGCTGCCTCTCGATACCGTCAGAAGGGCCTGACGGTATCGACTCGGGCAGATTCGAGACACCGAAAATTTACCGACCTAAATACCGTCGCTCAAATAAACCGCCTATGAATTGGCCTGAATAGATATGAACAGATAGGCCGCTAATTTACTTGAACTAAATCGGATTTTTGAATCGTTCTGAAACGGTGCGAACCGATATTGCTTTATTCCCACTCGATCGTCGCCGGCGGTTTGCCGGAAACGTCGTACACCACCCGGTTCAGCCCGCGCACTTCGTTGATGATGCGGTTCGACACCCGGCCGAGGAGTTCATACGGCAGGTGCGCCCAGTGGGCGGTCATGAAGTCGCTGGTGACGACGGCGCGTAGCGCGACGACGTTCTCGTAGGTACGGCCGTCGCCCATCACGCCGACGCTCTTGACCGGCAGGAAAACGGCGAAGGCCTGGCTGGTCAGGTCGTACCAGGTCTTGCCGATATCGGCTTCAGTGCAGGCTCCGGCGGCAACATCGCGTTCGGTGGCGACGGTGGCACGCAGTTCGTCGATGAAAATGGCGTCGGCGCGTTGCAGCAGGTGCGCGGCCTTCTGCGTGACCTCGCCGAGAATGCGCACGCCCAGGCCGGGGCCGGGGAACGGGTGACGATAGACCATTTCGCGCGGCAGGCCGAGGGCGACACCGAGTTCGCGGACCTCGTCCTTGAACAGCTCGCGCAGCGGTTCGAGCAGCTTCAGGTGCATGTCTTCCGGCAGGCCACCGACGTTGTGGTGGCTCTTGATGGTGTGGGCGCCCTTCTTGCCCTTGCCGGCCGATTCAATCACGTCCGGATAAATCGTGCCCTGGGCCAGCCATTTGGCCGACACCAGCTTCTTTGATTCGGCCTGGAAGACTTCGACGAATTCCTTGCCGATGATCTTGCGCTTCTGTTCCGGATCGGAAACGCCGGCCAGCTTGCCCATGAAATCATCCACCGCATCGACGCGAATGACTTTGACACCAAGATTGCGTGCGAACATGTCCATCACCATGTCACCTTCGTTGAGGCGCAGGAGGCCATGGTCGACGAAGACGCAGGTGAGTTGGTCACCGATGGCGCGGTGGATGAGCGCTGCGGCCACGCTCGAATCAACACCGCCGGACAGGCCGAGGATGACATCATCGCTGCCGACCTGGGCGCGGATCGCCTCGACGGCTTCAGCGATGTAGTCGCCCATCACCCAGTCGGTACCGCAGCCGCAGATGCCATGCACGAAACGTTCGAGGAGCGCCCGTCCCTGCACGGTGTGGGTGACTTCCGGATGGAACTGGACGGCATAGAACTTGCGCGCCTCATCAGCCATGCCCGCAATCGGGCAGGACGGCGTAGACGCCATGATCTTGAAGCCGGGCGGCAGTTCCATCACGGAATCGCCGTGGCTCATCCAGACCTTGAGCATGCCGTGGCCTTCGGCCGTGGTGAAGTCGGCAATATCCTTCAACAGCGCCGTCTGGCCGTGCGCACGCACTTCCGAGTAGCCGAATTCGCGCGCCTTGCCGGCCGCCTCGGCGGTCATGACCTTGCCGCCCAGTTGCTGCGCCATGGTCTGCATGCCGTAGCAGATGCCGAGCACCGGAATGCCCAGCTCGAACACGATCTTCGGCGCGCGCGGCGTGTCGCCCTCGGTCACAGAGCTTGGGCCGCCGGACAGGATGATGCCCTGGGCGCCGTAACTGCGGATGAAATCATCCGAAACGTCGTAGGGGTGAATCTCGCAAAACACCTTGGCCTCGCGCACGCGACGGGCGATCAGCTGGGTAACCTGGGAACCGAAATCGAGAATGAGGATTTTCTGGTGGGACATGGTCATCGAGAGAGATAAGCAGAAAAATTCATGCATGAAAAAGGCGGCCTGCCAGCCGCCTTCGCGAATCAGTCACCTCAGCCGAGGTGATAGTTGGGCGCTTCCTTGGTGATCTGCACATCGTGCACATGCGACTCACGCATGCCCGCCGAGGTGATCTCAACGAAACCAGCCCGTTCGTGCATTTCAGCGATGGTGGCGCAGCCCAGGTAGCCCATGGAAGAACGCACGCCGCCCATCAGCTGGTGGATCACCGCCAGCACCGACCCCTTGTAAGGGACCCGGCCTTCGATGCCTTCCGGCACATATTTATCGACGTTGGCATTGTTTTCCTGGAAATAGCGGTCGCTCGAACCCGCCTGCATGGCGCCCAGCGAGCCCATGCCACGGTAGGACTTGTAGGAACGTCCCTGGAACAGCTCGACTTCACCCGGAGCTTCTTCGGTACCCGCCAGCAGACCACCCAGCATGACGGTGTCGGCACCCGCCGCAATCGCCTTGGCGATATCACCGGAATAGCGGATGCCGCCGTCGGCAATCATCGGCACCCCCGTCCCCTTGAGTGCCTCGGAGACGTTATGGATGGCAGTGATCTGCGGCACACCCACACCGGCCACGATACGGGTGGTGCAGATCGACCCGGGGCCAATACCGACCTTGACGCCATCGGCACCGCAATCAACCAGCGCCCGCGCCGCGTCGGCGGTAGCGATATTGCCGCCGATGACTTCCACTTGCGGAAAATTCTTCTTCACCCAGCGTACGCGATCGAGCACGCCTTGCGAGTGGCCGTGCGCGGTATCCACCACCACCACGTCCACACCCGCTTCCACCAGCAGTTCAACCCGTTCCTCGGTGCCGGCACCGACACCGACTGCCGCACCCGCGCGCAGACAACCGCTCGCATCCTTGTTCGCCAGCGGATGCTCAGTGGATTTGAGGATGTCCTTGACGGTAATCAGGCCGCGCAGTTTGAATTCGTCATCAACTACCAGCACCCGTTCCAGGCGGTGCATGCGGATCAGTTCCTTGGCCTCTTCGATGGCCGCACCTTCCTTGACGGTCACCAGACGCTTCTTGGGTGTCATGATGGCCTTCACTGGTTGATCGAGATTGGTCTCGAAGCGCAAATCGCGGTTGGTGACGATCCCCACCACCGTGCCATCACGATCAACCACCGGCATACCGGAAAACTTGTGCTGCCGGGTAATTTCCACCACATCGCGCACCGTCATGGTCGGCAACACGGTGATCGGATCCTTGAGGATGCCGGATTCGTGGCGCTTCACCTTGGCCACCTCGGCCGCCTGGGCACGCGCCGACAGGTTCTTGTGAATGATGCCGATCCCACCTTCCTGGGCCAAGGCAATGGCCAGGCGTCCTTCCGTCACGGTATCCATGGCGGCAGACAACAACGGCAGGTTGAGCGTGATGTTGCGACTCAGACGGGTGGCGAGACTGACGTCACGCGGCAGAATCTGGGAATGAGCGGGGACGAGCAGAACGTCGTCGAAGGTCAGGGCTTTTTGCAGCAGGCGCATGGCTTTGATCCACGGTCACAAAATCGTATTATACAGAAATCTTTGTCATATCCGTCAGGCCAACCATGAACACGTTCGCTCGCCAGTCCTGCTGCCTCGCCCTCTCCTCTGCGCTCCTCATTTGCTGCGGCTCGGCGCAGGCGCAGACCTATCAGTGGAAAGATGCCAGCGGCAAGACCATCATTTCCGATACACCGCCGCCCAGCAATGTGCAGAAAAAACGCTCAGTCGGTGTGCAGCAGCCAAAACTGACCACTGGCGCCCCTGCCTCGGAAACGGATGAAAGCAGCACGGAACAAGACGCCAGCCCAGCCGTGCAGCCCTCCACACCCGCCACCATGGCGGAAAAGGATCTCGAATTCCGCAAACGGCAGCAGGAAGCCAAGGAAAAGGCCGACAAAGAAGCCAAGGAAGCTGCCGCCACCCGTGCCCGCCGCGACAACTGCGACCGTGCCCGCGCCAATTACCGCATGCTGCAATCCGACATACCGGTCGTCGTCGGCGACAAGGACATGTCGCAAAAGCAGCGCCAACAGGAAATGGAGCGCACCCGGCGCATCATGCAGGAAAGCTGCAAGTAACACGCATTGCTCTGTCCGCTGCTTGGCCCGTAGCTCGCTGCGGGCCATTTTCATTCATAACCTGCGACAATCCCCCCCCGACTCAGGAGCCCAACATGACCGGATTACGCATCTACGGCATCAAGAATTGCGACACCATGAAAAAAGCCATGCGCTGGCTGGAAGAACGCGGCCTTGCCTATGAATTCATCGATTACAAAAAGGCGGGCGTGGTGACAAGCCACCTGCCTGACTGGATGGCCAGAGCTGGCTGGGAAACCCTGCTCAACACGCGCGGCCTGATGTGGAAAAAACTGTCGGAAGAAGAGCGCAACCATGTTGACGCAGCCAAAGCCGCAGTGCTGATGCAGCAGTACCCTGCCCTCATCAAGCGGCCGGTGCTCGACACCGGCGACAGTCTGCTGATCGGCTTCAGCCCGGAACGCTACGCCGAGGTGCTGCAATGAGCGGCGGCACGCTCACCCGTTTCCTGTTCGACAGCCTCGACATCCGCGGCGCTTTCGTCCGGCTCGATGCGGCCTGGGAAACACTGCAGGCGAATCGCAACTATCCGCCCGCAGTCAGTGATCTGCTCGGCCAGACGGCAGCCGTCACCGCCTTGATCGCTGGCCAGTTGAAGCAAGCCGGTCGACTGACCCTGCAACTGCGCGGCGATGGCCCGATCAGCATGCTGGTCCTCGATTGCCAGAGCGACGAAGACAGCACCCAGCCCCTGCGCCTGCGCGGCATGGCACGCAACCAGCCGGTGGTGCTGCCGGCGGCGACGCCGGAACTGCTCGGCGCCCACCTCGGCGGACGACTGCTGATGAGCCTGGACCTGCCAACAGCCCGGGAGCCGTACCAGAGTTTCGTGCCACTGGAAGGGACGACGATTGGCGAAATTTTCGAACACTATCTGACGCAATCGGAACAGCAGCCTTCGCGCCTGTTCTGTGCAGCCGATGCCCACCGCAGCGGTTGCCTGTTCCTGCAGAAAATGCCTGACGCCGATACGCGCGACCCGGATGGCTGGGCGCGCATCAGTCAGTTGGCAGCCACGGTAAAAACGGAAGAATTGCTCACACTGCCGGTGGAAACCCTGTTGCAGCGTCTGTTCCATGAAGAAATCGAACATGGCGATGGCGTACGTGTTTATCCGGCACGCCCCATCGAACACCACTGCCCGGAAAAATGGGAGCAAATCCGCGCCATGGTGCTTTCCCTGGGGCGCTCAGAAGCCGAGGCCATCCTTGCGGAACAGGGTGAAATCCTGATTCACGACGACATCTGCAATCGCGATTACCGTTTTTCCGCCGAAGAAGTGGACGCCCTGTTCGCGACCTACCCGCCCGAAGCCAGACACTGACACGGCCGCGGCCGGCCAGCTACTCGCCGAAGACCAGTTCCACCCGCCGCATCAGCCGCCGACACTGCACCGAGCGGCAGGCGGCGGGTACCCGCTCGCTGCCCACGGCATTACGGCGTATCTGTGTCGCCGCAATGCCGTTGCGGCGCAAGGCCGTCGCCACGGCATTCACCCGTTGTTCGGCGATGGCCAGATTGTAAGACGGGCTCCCCAGATGGTCGGTATAGCCATGCAGGGTCACGATACCCTCCTCCATGGCCTTCAGGCGCTCGGCCAGCGCAGCTAAACGTTTCAGGCTGGCCGCATCAAGCTCGGTCCCGCCAGCAGGGAAAAAGACGCTGTTGTCCAGATTGACCTGCGCCATGATCTGCGCCTCACTCGGTTTGTCTGCAACCGGCGGCAGAGCTTTTTCCTCCTGCGCCACCGGTGAGACAGCATCGGCCTGTCCCGTTGTGCGGACGGGAGCCTGACCGCAGGCCGCAAGCAGCAAAACAGTCGCGGCGATGCCGCAACGCTGTATGAACTTCATTCTGATTTCCTTCCCTGTTCTTCTTCCCGCAGCATGTCGGCGAGCGGCATGCTGGCATATTTATCTTCCTTACCCGGTAGATTGCGCAGCAACTCTTCCAGATTGATGTGCAAGGTCTTCAGTACGACACCGGGCAGATTGGACAAGGCATCCGCCAGAATGCCGGCCGCCGGTTTGGGAATGCACGCCAGCACGTTCTCTCCCTTGTCGTTCAGATGCAGACCGACGCGCCGGTGGTCGGCTTCGCGCCGATGCTTGCTGAGGTAGCCCTGACTGACCAGCTTGTCCACCATCAGACTGCAGGTTGATTGGTGAATCCCCATGCGCAACGCCAGTTCGCTGATACCCACGCCCGGTGAATGACAGACCTCCTGGATCAGCCAGACCTGGGAGCCGGAGATGCCGCACAACTCCTCGACCCGACGGAAATGCCGGCGCATCGAACCGTAGATCAGGCGGAACTGCTGCAAGACATCGAGCACGGTTTGCGGATCGGAATGTGTTTGGCGCTGCACGCGGCACCCTGTAAATAATGTTGCACAATGGTTAAGGGTAAATTATATTTGCCGCCAATGGAGTTTTGCGAGATTTCTTGCTCCATTTTTTCAATGCTGGCCTCCAGGGGTCTTTCCCTGTTCTTGCAGGCCACTTTCCGGCAGCGTCAGACGCCCTGCCGGCGCTTGGGAATCTTCATGCCGGGTTGCGTGTTGCACCCCCTGGAGCGAACCGTTCCAGTTGCAGAAGCCCCGGATAACACCACGCCTGAACTGGCGAAGGAGGATGACAATGATCCGATTGGGACTGATCGGTTATGGCAAGGCGGGACAAGCTGTCGCTGCCGTACTCAACGATGATCCACGATTCGATTTGCGCTGGATTGCACGGCGCTCGACACAGCGGGAAGCCGAAGGCCTGCGCTCGGTCATATTGGATGGTAATACATTTCCGGATTGGCTGGATCAACATCCAGTCGACGCGGTCATCGATTTCTCGCATGCGGATGCCGTCCTCAGCTACGGCGAAGCCCTGCGCCAGCGAGGCATCCGGCTGGTTTCCGCAGTCTCCAGCTATCCAGACGCAACCCTGGCGTACCTGCACGAACTCAGCCGCGACATTCCCGTCATGGCCTCACCCAACATCACCCTGGGCATCAACTTCCTGATGCTGGCGGCCCGCCTGCTCAAGCGGATCGCACCGGCGGCGGATGTCGCCATCCTGGAGCAGCACTTCCGGGAAAAACCGGAAATTTCCGGCACGGCAAAGAAAATTGCTGCCACGCTTTCCATGGAAGATGAAGAAATCACGTCGTTGCGCCTGGGCGGCATTGTCGGCCAGCACGAAGTCATCTTCGGCTTCCCGCACCAGACTGTGCGCCTCGTGCACAATTCGATCCGGCGCGAAGCCTTTGGCACCGGCGCGGCTTTTGCAGTTGAACAGCTGATGGGGCTGGGCAAGGGGTTCTACACCTTCGAACAGCTGCTGCAACGTATTGTGCTGGAAGAGCTGCAGCACGAAGACATTGCGCCGCCCGCTAAACTGACTTACCAGGATTCATCAGGCCGGATACGTCAATTGTCTTCTTGAGCGAGCGCATCAACTCGATTTCCACCGGCGATTTGTAGCGCAGGATCTCGCTGCGCTTCAATTGCCCCAGCCCATGCTCGGCTGAAATCGAGCCGCCACAGGCATGCACCAGGTCGTACACGACGCGGTTGACAAAATCTTCCTGGGCAAGCAGCGCGGCATTCGCTGCCGTTTCCGGGTGCGACAGGTTGTAGTGCAGATTGCCATCGCCGACATGCCCAAAAGCCACCACACGGCTACCGGGAAATTCTGTCGCCAGCGCGGCACCGGCACGATCAATGAATTCAGCAATACGCGACAGCGGCAGCGAAATATCGTGCTTGATGCTGATCCCTTCGCGCTTCTGTGCCTCAGAAATGTTTTCACGCAACGCCCATAGCTTCTGCGTCTGCGCCTCACTGGCGGCGACGGTGCCGCCACGCACCGCACCAGCGCCCAGGCACTCGGCCAGCCAGTCTTCAACCTTCCGCGGATCGACCGCAGAAAACTCGGCCAGTACGTACCAAGGGCTGGTCGCACCCGGCCGCTGAGCCCCCGGAATGTGCCGCACCACCAAGCCGAGTGCAATCTCGGACACCAGTTCGAAGGCCGTCAGCGCCGCATCGAAAGCGTGTTTGGCCCGGTTCAGCAAGGCCACCGCCTGGTCGGGCGACTCCACCTCCAGCCAACAGGTCGTTCGCGTTTCCGGCAAGGGATAGAGCTTGAGCACGGCCGCGGTGATGATGCCGAGCGTGCCTTCGGCACCGATGAACAGCTGTTTCAGGTCGTAGCCGGTATTGTCCTTGCGCAGACCGCGCAAGCCATCGAACAACTCACCGTTGGGCAACACAACCTGCAGGCCCAGGGTCAGGTCGCGCGTGTTGCCATAGCGCAGCACCTGCACGCCCCCCGCGTTGGTCGATAGATTGCCGCCAATTTGACAACTGCCGGCCGAGGCCAGCGCCAGCGGGAACAACCGCCCGGCCGCCTGCGCCGCTGCCTGGGCTTGCGCCAGCGTGCATCCGGCCTCAAGCGTCAACGCATCATTGGCCGTATCGACTTCCAGAATCCGGTTCAACCGCCCCAGACTGATGACCACGGCCTCACCGGAGCCATCCGGCGTGGCCGCGCCGCAGAGGCTGGTGTTGCCTCCTTGCGGCACCATCGGCACACCGGCCGCCGCGCACAGGCGCACCACGCCCTGCACTTCTGCCACCGACCCCGGCCGCAGTACCGCCAGCACCGCGCCCCGGTAGCGGCCGCGCCAGTCAGTCAGATAGGGCGCCGTATCGGCTGCCGCCGTCAGGACATACGCCGGCCCCAGCAGCTGGCGCAGGCGCTCGAGCACATCGTGTCGTTCAGACAGGCTCGGCATACAGATCGTGGTGGTCGGCATCGATCACACGCACCTGGAGGAAATCGCCCGGCTGCGCGTCGAAGTGCCCATCGAGATAGACCAGTCCGTCAATTTCCGGCGCATCGGCCTTGGAGCGGGCAATTGTGCCGTCTTCATCGACTTCATCGACCAGCACCTCGATTACCGAATCGATTCTGGCTGCCAGTTTGTCGGCAGAAATATCCTCCTGCACCTGCATCAGCCAGCGGCGACGATCCTCGCGCACGTTCTCCGGCGGCAGACCGGGCAAGGCATTGGCGCGCGCGCCCTCGACCGGCGAATAGGCAAAGCAGCCGACACGATCGAGCTGCGCATCTTCGAGAAATTGGATCAGCTGATCGAAATCTTCGTCAGTTTCCCCCGGGAAACCGGTGATGAAAGTGGAGCGAATCACCAGTTCCGGGCAGATTTCCCGCCACTTGCGGATGCGTTCCAGCGTGTTTTCGCTCGACGCCGGACGCTGCATGGCCTTGAGGATTTTCGGGCTGGCATGCTGAAACGGCACATCGAGATACGGCAGGATCTTGCCCTCGGCCATCAACGGAATCACGTCATCCACGGAAGGGTAAGGATAGACATAGTGCAGGCGCACCCAGATGCCGAAAGACGACAAGGCGTCGCACAACTCCTTCAGCCGCGTCTTGACCGGCCGGCCGCCCCAGAAGCTGGTGCGGTATTTCAGGTCGACACCATAAGCGCTGGTGTCCTGCGAAATCACCAGAATTTCCTTGACGCCCGCGCGGGCGAGATTTTCCGCCTCGGCCAGCACATCACCCACCGGCCGCGACACCAGCTGACCGCGCAGATCGGGAATGATGCAGAAGGTGCAGCTATGGTTGCAGCCTTCCGAAATCTTCAAGTACGCGTAATGCGCCGGCGTCAGGCGAATGCCCTGCGGCGGCACCAGATCGGCGTAAGGATCGTGCGGCTTGGGCAAATGCCGGTGCACATGCCCCATCACCTCCTCCAGCGCATGCGGCCCGGTAATCGCCAGCACCGACGGATGCGCCGATTCCACCACCCCACTCTTCGCGCCCAGACAACCGGTCACGATCACCTTGCCATTCTCGTTCAGCGCCTCGCCAATGGCGTCCAGCGATTCTTCCACCGCCGCATCAATGAAACCGCAGGTGTTGACGATGACCAGATCGGAATCATCGTAACTGGGCGAAATCTCATACCCTTCGGCACGCAGCCGGGTCAGGATGAGTTCCGCATCGGCACTGGCTTTCGGGCAGCCCAGACTGACAAAACCGACGGTAGGAGTGGATGTGTGTAACATGCAATGAACCTGGAAAAAAGTCGAACGCAGCAGGCCGCGCACGGCAACCTGATCGAAGGCGCGTATTCTACGCCGCGCGCAAACACCGCAGGCCAATCTTGCGCAAGAATGGCCTGCGGTGTTGTATCTGGCTCGCCACGGTCAGCGCAGATACAAAAAGGACACATCGTTTGAGGTGCTGAGCTTCCCTCGTTTTTTCGTCTGCCAACGGGCGGGTTTCATGCTACCAATTTTTCCTGATTCTGCCTGCTGATCCAGTTGGCCAGAAACTGCACAGGCGACTTGCAGCCGAGGGTTGAGTGCTGCCGTTTCCGGTTGTATAAAACCTCGATGAATTCGAAGCTAGCGGCCTGCATTTCGGCATGCGTGGCGTAGCGAATGCCATGCACACGCTCGTTCTTGAAGCTATTGAACCAGCTCTCCGTCGGTGCGTTATCCCAGCAATTCCCCTTTCGGCTCATCGAGCAGGTCATGCCGTATTCCTTGAGTTTGTCCTGAAACGCCTGGCTGGCGTATTGGCTGCCCCGGTCAGAGTGGTGCAACACATGTCAATCAGCGCGCAATTTTGACCACCTGTCAGCGTTGAATTTTGACCAGGTCAGCGGGGGGTATTGCGGTGCTTGAAACGGTAGGAATCGTTACCGGTTTCGAGGATGTCGCAGTGATGGGTGAGACGATCCAGGAGGGCGGTGGTCATCTTGGCATCACCAAAGATCTGAACCCATTCGCTGAAGGCCAGATTGGTGGTGACGATGAGGCTGGTCCGTTCGTAAAGCTGGCTGATCAGGTGGAAGAGCAAGGCGCCCCCGGCCTCCGGGAAGGGGAGGTAGCCCAGTTCATCGAGGATGACCGCATCCATCTGGGTCAGGTGCCGTGCCAAGTGGCCGGAGCGGCCCTGGGCTTTCTCCCGCTCCAGTTGATTGACCAGATCCACCACGTTGTAAAAGCGCACCCGCTTGCCTGCGTGGATGGCAGCCACCCCCAAGGCAATGGCGCAGTGGGTCTTGCCTGTCCCCGTCCCGCCCACCAGGATGAGGTTGTGGGCACTATCCATGAAGGCCCCCGTGGCCAGTTGCTGAACCTGGGCTTCCTGTAGGGCGGTTTCCCGCCAGTCAAAGCCGGTAAAGTCCCGATGCAGGGGGAACTTGGCCACCCGCAGCTGATACTTGAGCGAGCGGGTCTGGCGATCCACCTGCTCCGCTTCGATGAGCCGCTTGAGCCAGATTTCCGGACTGGGGGCGTGACGGGGACGCTCAGCCTGGAGTTCAGAGAGCGCCGTTGCCATGCCGTACAGGTGCAGGGCTTTCAGGGTCTGGGTGAGTTCAGCGAGCATGCGGCACCTCCAGCAGGGCGTCGTAACGCTGGCAGTTGGCCGCTGGCGCCGTCTGAAGGGTCAGGGTGGTCGGTACCTGGCTCACCGGTCGTACGGGGCTGGCGAGTCGGTGCACATGGTTGAGAATCACCGGGGCAGTGACGGTGCGGTGTTCCAGCGCCAGCTCACAGGCCACACTGACCCGTTCCATGCCATGCTCCTGCAGCGCCAGCAGAATCTCCACAAAGGCCCGATCCCCCTGGGGGGTTTGCATGAGCCGGGCTTTCACTGCGGCAAGGGGAGCGGGTAATGCCCAGTGCTGGAAGGGTGCTCCATGGCGCAGGGCTCCCGGCTTCTTCTCCAGGACCGACAGGTAGTGCCAAGGATCAAGCAGCAGCCGCTCCCGACTGAAACAGCGGGCATGTTCCGCCACGACCCTCCCATCCGCCACCACGCCGATCCGGTCGGCCCAGGCCCGTAGTGACACCCGCTGCCCCGCAAATTCAGCCGGGACGCTGTAGCGGTTCCGGTCATAGGCCACTAGGCAGGTGGAAGAAACCCGGCAAGGCTGCTCGAAGTAGCCATCAAAGGGAGCGGTGATGACCCGTAATCGAGGCTGTTCCTCCGCAAACATCTGGGCGATGCTGCGCGCCTTCTCCACCGGGTGGGGCCGCTCGGCCAGTTCCCGGCATCGGGCCTCCAGCCAGACATTGAGGGCAGCCAGGTCAGCAAAGGCCGGACGGGGGGTGAAACACCATTCCCGGACATTGCCCACCTGATTCTCTACTTGCCCCTTCTCCCACCCTGAAGCGGGCGTACAGGCCACCGGCTCAAACAGGTAGTGATTGGCGAGCGCCAGAAAGCGCGGATGAAACTCCCGTGCCTTCCCTACCAGGACCGTCTGCACGATGGTCTTGGGATTATCGTAGACCATGCGCTCCGGCACCCCGCCAAAGAAGGCAAAGGCTCGGTTGTGGGCATCCAGCACCATTTCCTGGGTTTCCCGGGGGTAGGCCACCAGGAACATCTGCCGACTGTAGCAAAGCCGGAAATGGGCCAGCTTTACGGTCTGGACGACCCCCCCCAACTCCACCTGTTCGTGACTCCAGTCAAACTGGCAGGTCTCGCCCGGGGGAAAGGCCAGCGGGATGAAGGCCTCTGTTCCTCCTCCTGGAGAGGCGGCCTTCCACTGTTTCACGAAGCGCTGAACGCTGTCATAGGCCCCGGCATAGCCCGCCTGCTGCAGGTCCTCAAAGAGCCGCTTGGCACTGCGCCGTTCCCGCTTGGGGCGCAGCCCATCTTGTACGAGCCAGCGCTCCAGTTGCTCGGCAAAGGCCCCCAGCTTCGGACAGGGCTGCTGTTGCCGACGATAAGCCGGCCCCACATCCGCCTTCAGGTATTTCTTCACGGTATTGCGCGACAGATTCAGGTCGCGGGCGATGGCGCTGATCGACTCCCCCTTCACCAGGTGACGCCGACGCAGCTTGGCAAAACTTTCCATGCTGATCACTCCAGGTTGCTCCAGCCAAAAAAAGCCGGAATCATCACTCAAACAGCGATAGTCCGAGCGGCCTCGGGGAAATCGTCGGCTGGGCGCGCCCGGATGAGTTTCCACCAAGGAACATGCGGACGAGCAAGGGGCTGCGGGCGCTCGGTTACAACGTGAGGATCGGCGTTTGATCTGCGGCTGCCCGCAGCACTTGTAGGTTCCCGATCAAACCTTTGCCTATCGCCGGATCGGACCGCCCCAGCACACCCTCACTGGAAATTTGACTCACATCAATCGCCCAGCAGATCGCGGGGTGTTGACACTTGATTTTCTGCATGTTAGGCGCAATATATTACAAAGTCTTGCATCAGACCCAAGCAGGCAGAAAGAAGGAGGTGATACGTACAGATGAGCAACCGAAGTCAGCGGAACACTCCGTGTCGTCTGGGCGCGCTGTCCGTCGCCGCAGGCAAACGGAGTGAGCGAGAGTCTTCAATTTTTCTTCTGGAGGTGTGACATGGACATTGATTTCAAGAAATTGGCTCCCTGGAACTGGTTCAAGAAGGAGCAGGAAGAACAACAGAGCACTGCCTCGCTGCCGGTGCAGCGCAATGACCTGCCGGTGTCGGGTGGGCCCGTCAGTCCCATCTTGCAATTGCACCGCGAGATCGACCGCCTGTTCGACGACACGTTTCGAGGCTTCGGTTTCCCGACGCTGGCCATGCCACGCTGGCCGTCGGACTGGCCGGGCCTGCTGAAGCCGGCGCTGGACATCCAGGAGACCGACAAGCAGTACAAGATCGCCCTGGAAGTGCCCGGCGTCGAGGAAAAAGACATCCAGATCACGCTCGACAACGACGTGCTGCTGGTGCGCGGTGAAAAGCGTCAGGAGCAGGAAACGAAAGACGGCGGTTTCCACCGGGTGGAGCGCTCCTACGGCAGCTTTCAGCGCGCTCTGAACCTGCCGGTCGATGCCAACCAGGACACGATCAAGGCCGCTTTCAAGAACGGCGTGCTCACGATCACGATGGAAAAGCGCGAGGCCAGTGCGCCCAAGCAGGGCCGCTCGATCCCGATCAACGGCTGACGCTGGTCGGCTCGCTTTTCTCAAAACCACAAAAGGATGAGGCGCCGTGATCGGCGGCGTCTCATCAAATCAATCTTTACAGGAGCATGAGCATGGCCAGAAAACAATGCCAGGTCTGCGGCCAGCCCGCCACGGTGCGGGTGGAAGCCAATCTCAATGGTCGTCACAGCACCATGCTGTTGTGTGACGATCACTATCGCCAACTGGTGCGCCAGCAAAAGCGCACCGTCTCGCCGCTGGAAGCCTTGTTTGGCTCGCGCAGCGGCTTGTTCGAAGACTTCCTCGGCAGCGACTTCTTCCGCATCGGTGACGATTCGCCGTCCATGGCGGCCGATACCGACGAGGTAGTCGACGCCTCGTTCGGCGAACCCGCCCCGGCTGCTACGGGTACAACGCGCCGGCGCGGCAGTGGGCTCGCCAGCCGCATCAGCGAACAGTCCGAGGCTTTGTTGCAGGAGGCCGCCAAACATGCCGCCGAATTTGGCCGCCCCGAAGTCGATACCGAACACCTGCTGTTGGCGCTCGCCGACAGCGACGTGGTGAAGACCATCCTGGGCCAATTCAAAATCAAGGTCGATGACCTCAAGCGACAGATCGAATCCGAAGCCAAGCGTGGCGATAAGCCGTTCGAGGGCGAGATCGGCGTGTCGCCCCGGGTCAAGGACGCGCTCAGCCGTGCTTTCGTGGCCTCCAACGAACTCGGCCACTCTTATGTCGGGCCGGAGCATTTCCTGATCGGGCTCGCCGAGGAAGGCGAAGGTTTGGCGGCCAACCTGCTGCGCCGTTACGGCCTCACGCCGCAAGCGCTGCGCCAGCAGGTAAGCAAGGTGGTCGGCAAAGGGGCCGAGGATGGCCGCGCCGAGACGCCGACCAACACGCCCGAGCTGGATAAATACTCGCGAGACCTCACCAAAATGGCGCGCGAGGGCAAGCTTGATCCGGTCATCGGCCGCGCGCAGGAGATCGAGACCACCATCGAGGTGCTGGCCCGGCGCAAGAAAAACAATCCGGTGCTGATCGGCGAGCCCGGCGTCGGCAAGACCGCCATTGTCGAAGGACTGGCGCAGCGGATGGTCGCCGGCGAAGTGCCCGAGACGCTGCGCGACAAGCGCCTGGTGGAACTCAACATCAATGCCATGGTGGCCGGCGCCAAGTACCGCGGCGAGTTCGAGGAGCGCGTGCAGAAGGTGCTCAAGGAAGTGACCGAGCACCAAGGTGAGCTAATTCTCTTCATCGACGAGGTGCACACCATCGTCGGTGCCGGCCAGGGTGGCGGCGAAGGCGGGCTGGACGTGGCCAACGTGTTCAAGCCGATGATGGCGCGCGGCGAACTGAACCTGATCGGCGCCACCACGCTCAACGAGTATCAGAAGTACATCGAGAAGGACGCCGCGCTGGAGCGTCGCTTCCAGCCGGTGATGGTGCCCGAGCCGACCGTGGCGCAGACCATGATGATCCTGCGCGGCCTGCGCGATACCTTCGAGGCGCACCACAAGGTCAGCATCACCGAGGATGCGATCATCGCCTCCGCCGAGTTGTCGGACCGCTACATCACCGCGCGCTTTTTGCCGGACAAGGCCATCGACCTGCTCGACCAGGCTGCCGCACGCGTGAAGCTGTCGGCCACGGCCCGCCCGGTGGCGGTGCAGGAGCTGGAGTCCGAACTGCACCAGTTGCGGCGTGAGCAGGACTATGTGGCCTCGCGCAAGCAATACGACAAGGCCGCCGAGCTGGGCAAGCACATCGAGGCCAAAGAGTCCGAACTCAAGAAGCTTATCGAGGAATGGGAACGCGAGCGCGCCTCGGGCAGCGCCGAAGTCAAGGCCGAGCATGTCGCGCAGATCGTCTCGCGCCTGACCGGCATTCCGGTCAACGAGCTGACGGTGGAAGAACGCGAGAAGCTGCTGCATCTGGAGCAGCGGCTGCACGAGCGCCTCGTGGGCCAGGACGAAGCGGTGCGCGCGGTGGCCGATGCCGTGCGGTTGTCGCGCGCGGGCCTGCGCGAAGGCAGCAAGCCGGTGGCGACTTTTCTGTTCCTCGGGCCGACCGGCGTGGGCAAGACCGAGCTCGCTAAGGCGCTGGCCGAGTCCATCTATGGCGATGAAGGTGCGCTGCTGCGCATCGACATGTCCGAGTACGGGGAACGCCATACCGTGGCACGCCTGGTGGGCGCGCCTCCGGGTTATGTGGGCTATGACGAGGGCGGCCAGCTCACCGAGAAGGTGCGTCGCAAGCCCTACAGCGTGTTGCTGCTGGACGAGATCGAAAAAGCGCACCCCGACGTCTACAACATCCTGCTGCAGGTGTTCGACGACGGGCGGCTCACCGACGGCAAGGGCCGGGTGGTGGATTTCACCAATACCATCATCATCGCCACCTCGAACTTGGGCTCGGACATCATCCAGCGTCGGCTGAAGGCCCGTGGCGCCGCCGTCGAGGAATACGAGAAGACCAAGTCCGAGGTGATGGACGTGCTGCGCGGACACTTCCGCCCCGAGTTCCTCAACCGCATCGACGAGATCATCGTCTTCCATGCGCTGGGCAAGGAGGAGATCCGCCATATCGTCGGCCTGCAGCTCGATCGTGTGGCCCGCAACGCCGCCAGCCAGGGCGTGACGCTGACCTTCGATCAGACCTTGATCGATCACTTCGCGGAGGAAGGCTACAAGCCCGAGTTCGGCGCGCGTGAGCTCAAGCGGCTGATCCGCAGCGAGCTGGAGACGGCACTGGCGCGCGAGATGCTGGGTGGCGGTATCGGCAAGGGCGATCACGCCAGCGCCCGCTGGGATGACAAGGCCGAACGGGTGGTCTTCGAGCACCAGGAGCCACCTGCGAAGCCGGCCGAACCTGAAAAGCCCGATGCCGCGAACGTGGCCGAGGCACCGCCTAGCGA
This sequence comes from Azonexus hydrophilus, assembly GCF_905120355.1. Lineage (GTDB taxonomy): Bacteria > Pseudomonadota > Gammaproteobacteria > Burkholderiales > Rhodocyclaceae > Azonexus. The sequence goes on from NZ_CAJHOB010000007.1 coordinate 81,568, forward strand.
CGCGAGCAAGCCTGCGCGCAAGAAGAAGTCAGCGGGCGGCGAATCTTGAGCGATGGGAGGCTGTCGTGTCCGACCCCAACGGGCTGACATGGGCAGCCACCCTCGTGTCGCTGGCGGTCGCTATCCCCACAGCGGGGCACGCGGTCATCTACAAGCGTGACCCTCGATCGGCCACGCTGTGGGTACTGCTGATCGCCTTGTTGCCGCTGGGCGGTTCGCTGCTGTATGGGCTGTTCGGCATCAACCGTTACCAGCGGCGGGCGCGGCGGCTCTTCCCGGGGGCAGATCCTGCTGTTCGGCAGGACCTCTCGCCCACGATGCCCGAGGCTGTATCGCCGCCGCTTGCCGGTCTGGCCCACCTGGTGGGACGCGCCACCGGCCAGTCGCTGACCGGCGGCAACCGCATCGAGCCGCTTGTCGATGGCGAGCAGGCCTACCCGGCCATGCTCGCCGCCATCGAATCGGCGCGGTACAGCGTCGCCCTGGCCTCGTACATCTTCGACGGCCAAGGCATCGGGGCGCAGTTCGTCGATGCGCTGAGCCGGGCTCATGCGCGCGGCGTGCAAGTGCGGGTGCTGATCGACGATGTCTATGCCCGCTGGACACCCAGCAGCGCCTACCGCGCCTTGCAACGCGCCGGCGTTCCGGCGGCGACGTTCAACCCGACGTTGATTCCCGCGCGCCTGCATGGCGCGCATCTGCGCAATCACCGCAAGCTGCTGGTGATCGATGGCAAGACGGGTTTCACCGGCGGCATGAACATCTTCGGTCCGTATTGGCGGCCCGATGCGCCGGGCCAGGCCTGTCACGATTTGCACTTTCGTCTGCGCGGGCCGGTGGTAGAGCATCTGATGCGGAGCTTCACCGATGATTGGTGCGATACCACGGGCGAGCGGCTCAGCAAGGGTTTCTGGCGCGAATCTCCCGCAATGGCTGATGAGCAAGGAACCTCTTGGGCGCGCGGCATCGAGGCCGGTCCCGATGAGGCCCTGGACAGGATGCGCTGGACCTTCATGGGCGCTTTGAGCGCGGCGAAGCATTCGGTGCGCATCTGGACACCTTACTTCGTCCCCGATCAGCCGATGATCGCGGCGCTAAGCACGGCCGCGTTGCGCGGCGTGCGTATCGACGTGCTGACGCCTGCGAACGGTGACCATCCCACGGTGCAATGGGCCGCGCGCGCCCACTACTGGCAGGTGCTGGAGCACGGTGTACGCATATTCGAACGACCTGGCCCGTTCGACCACAGCAAGCTGATGCTGATAGACGGCCAGTGGTGCTGCCTGGGTTCGGCCAATTGGGATGCGCGCAGCCTGCGCCTCAACTTCGAGTTCAATGTGGAGGTGTACGACACCGCGCTGTCTACGCGGCTGGAATCCCTTTTTGATGCCGCCCGTGATGCATCGAACGAGATATCGGCCATGGCGTTGCGCGCCCGTCCGCTGGCCATCCGCTTGCGCGACGGGGTGGCCCGTCTGTTCACCCCCATTCTCTAGCGGCACGACTTGCGAGGAACATTGCCCATGGAAAAGAAAGATCAATGGAACATTGGCTACTGGATCGTCGCCGGCCTGTTGCTGCTGACGCTGCAGAACTACTGGCAGGCGGCCAAGACCGTCGAGCCCGTGCCCTACAGCGAATTCGAGAAGGCGCTGGCCGAGGGGCGCGTCGCCGAAGTGCTGGTGGCGGACCGCACGGTCACCGGGCGCCTGAAATCGCCGGACAGCCGGGGCAAGACCACCATCGTGGCCACCCGTGTCGAACCCGACCTGGCCGAGCGGCTGTCCAAGTACGACGTGCCCTATGCGCGGGTGGTGGAAAGCACCTGGCTGCGTGATGTGCTCTCCTGGATTCTGCCGGCGGTGGCCTTCTTCGGCGTCTGGTTCTTCCTGTTCCGCCGCTTCGCCGAGAAGCAGGGCATGGGTGGTTTCCTGAGCATCGGCAAGAGCCGTGCCAAGGTATTCATGGAGAAGAACACTGGCGTGACCTTTGCCGATGTCGCTGGCGTCGATGAAGCCAAGGCGGAGTTGGTTGAGATCGTCGATTTCCTCAAGAATCCGCAGGAGTATGGACGGCTCGGGGCGCGCATTCCCAAGGGCGTGTTGCTGGTCGGCCCACCGGGCACCGGCAAGACATTGCTGGCCAAGGCTGTTGCCGGCGAGGCGGCGGTGCCCTTCTTCTCCATCTCCGGATCAGAGTTTGTCGAGATGTTCGTCGGCGTGGGTGCGGCCCGTGTGCGCGATCTGTTCGAACAGGCGCGTGCGCAGGCGCCGGCGATCATCTTCATCGATGAGCTGGATGCTTTGGGCCGCGCACGCGGTGTCGGAGGACCGATCGGTGGACACGACGAGCGTGAGCAGACGCTGAACCAGTTGCTCACCGAAATGGATGGCTTCGACAGCTCGGTCGGGCTGATCATCCTTGCAGCCACCAACCGGCCGGAGATCCTCGATCAGGCCTTGCTTCGCGCCGGTCGCTTCGACCGTCAGGTGCTGGTGGACCGTCCCGACAAGAAAGGTCGCCTGGATATCCTGAAGGTCCATGTCAAGAAGATCACCCTGGCCCACGGTGTAGATCTGGAACAGGTGGCGGCGCTGACCACCGGCTTTTCCGGCGCTGATCTGGCCAATCTCGTGAACGAAGCAGCGCTGAACGCGACGCGGCGCAAGGCGCAGGCTGTGGAACTGCAAGACTTCACCGCCGCCATCGAGCGCATCGTGGCCGGCCTGGAAAGGAAGAACCGTGTGCTCAATCCGAAGGAGCGGGAAACCGTGGCCTATCACGAGATGGGGCATGCGCTGGTGGCGCTGGCGCTGCCCGGCACCGATCCGGTACACAAGATTTCAATCGTTCCGCGTGGCATCGGTGCACTCGGCTACACCCTGCAGCGGCCCACCGAAGACCGATTTCTGATGACACGTGCCGACCTGGAGCACAAGATCGCCGTGCTCCTGGGAGGGCGCGCGGCTGAGAAGCTCGTGTTTGGCGAGCTGTCCACAGGGGCTTCAGACGATCTCGCGCGGGCCACCGACATCGCCCGCGACATGATTACGCGCTTCGGCATGGATGAGGGCTTGGGGTACGTTGCTTTTGAGGCACAGAGGCCGCGTTTTCTTGATGCGCCTGAACTGGTACAGGGTGGCTGCCGGGTAGCCGAATCGACTCAGACACGCATCGACCAAGCCATCCGTGACATCGTGATGGGTGTGTTTGATCGTGCATACCGAATTCTCGAAATTAACCGAGAAGTACTGGAGCGATGCGCGCGCGAACTGCTCGCACGGGAAACGCTGGATGAATACAGCATCCGGCAACTGACGCAAGGGCTACAGCTCGAATCCCCATGTCACAGCGGCCCAACTGCCGGAGCCATTACTTCCTCTGTGTCCCAAGGAGCCACCTCATGAGTGACAGCATGCATATCGTCTGCCCACACTGCCAATCCATCAATCGCGTGCCAGCCAACAAGTTGGCAGAGAAGCCCAATTGCGGGCGGTGCCAGCACCCGCTGTTCACCGGAGAACCCATTGATCTGACCACAGCGACCTTCGCCCGTCATCTGGAGCGCAGTGACCTGCCGCTGCTGGTTGACTTTTGGGCGCCGTGGTGCGGACCGTGCAAGATGATGGCGCCGCAGTTCGAGCAGGCAGCCTCCCTGCTTGAACCCAAGGTGAGGTTGGCCAAGGTAAATACCGAGGCCGAGCCTGACCTGGCCGCCCAGTTCGGTATTCGCAGCATTCCAACCCTGATTTTGTTCCGAGGGGGACATGAGGTTGCACGTCAGGCGGGCGCCATGGGCGCGCAGGACATTATGCGCTGGGTGACATCCCGCTTGCCGCAATGACCCGGCGCGAACCACCCTGCTTATCAGTTGTTCGATCCTTGAAGAAAGTGCGTAGCCGCGATGCATAGCGACCCCAACCACACAATCTTTGACGAAATACGCTCCGAGTTGCAGAAACTTTGGAACCTCTGTTTCACCCATAAGGAGCGTCACCTTTGAACGAGACGCCTCAAATCTCAGCCCGACACTGTGACCAGATTAACCAGAATGCCCATTCTGGCAGTTGGCATCTCGATCTTGGCTCGCAACTCCTCACTTGCTCCGATGAAGCCTGCCGCGTGCTCGGCCTGGATGTTGGTGCGCCAATAGCCTTCGAGCGATTCCTGCAGTGCATTCACCCTGAAGACCGCCCCCTCTTCGATAGGGCATGGGATGCTGCCATGTGCGGAAAGTCCCTTGATCTGCGGTGTCGCATCGTCAGCGGAGGGCAGGTTCGCTGGATACACCTGCGGGCAACATTCAAGGGCGACGCCTCTGGTCGACCCAGAGCGGCAGACGGGACGGTAGAGGAGATCACCGATCTCAAGAGGGTCGAGCAGGCGCTGAACTCTATGCGGCGACAGCGAGAAGAGTTGGCCAGCCACGTTCCCGGTATGCTTTACCAATACCGTCTTCGTCCGGACGGCAGCTCGCACTTCCCTTATGCCAGCGCGAGGATACAGGAAATATACGGGGTTGCACCGGAGGATGTTCTTGAAGATGCCACTCCTGCGTTCGCTGCGCTCCATGCTGAAGACCGCGACCGTGTGCATGAAACCATACGGGCGTCGGGGCAGTCACTCGCGCTTTGGCATGACGAGTACCGAGTGCAGTTTCCAGACGGTCGGGTGATCTGGGTCGAAGGTGAGGCGTCGCCTGAAGCCATGCCTGATGGGAGCATCCTCTGGCACGGCTATATCCATGATGTCACCTCACGCAGAAGATCCGCGGAAGAGCTTCGCCTTGCGGCTAAAGTTTTTGAGCACGCAGGAGAGGGTATCCTCGTTACGGACGCTCAGGGCCACATTGTCAACGTCAATCGGGCGTTTTCCGTGATCACTGGTTATGCGCGGGAGGAAGTAATGGGTCAGACACCTCGTCTGCTCGAGTCCGATCGCTATGACGATGAGTTCTATCAGACCGCTTGGCAGGCTCTGCGTGAGCACGACTATTGGCACGGAGAGCTCTGGTGCCGACGCAAGAACGGCAGTCAGTTTGCCGCGCTGCTGACGATCAGTGCAGTCCCGGATATGCGGGGCAATATCGAGCATTACGCAGCCATGTTTTCCGACATCACAGCGCTGAAGGAGAACCAGCAACAGCTTGAACGCGTTGCTCACTACGACCTGCTCACCGGCTTGCCCAATCGACTATTGTTTGGAGACCGCCTTAAGCAGGCCATTCGTCAGACACGTCGGCGTGGCATGCACCTGGCGGTTGTCTTCATCGATCTGGATGGATTCAAGAAGGTCAACGACCAGCACGGCCACGGAGTCGGCGACAAATTGCTTTCCGTCCTGTCCAGGCGTATGACGCAGGTGTTGCGCGAAGACGATACCTTGGCCCGTCTTGGTGGTGATGAGTTTGTCGCTATTCTGGTCGACCTGCCGGATATTTCCATCAGCGTACCGATTCTCGATCGCCTGATCGAGGTGGCTGCACAGCCCGTACCGATTGGTGACGCACTGTGCGAGGTGAGCGCGAGTATCGGTGTGAGCTACTACCCGCAAGGCGAAGATATCGACGCCGACCAACTGCTGCGGCAGGCAGATCAGGCTATGTATCGTGCCAAGCAAGCCGGCAAGAATCGATATCACGTTTTCGATACGGAGAAGGATCGTACGCTGCGCACCCGTCACGAAGGATTTGACAGCATAGAGAATGCACTTGCCAATGGGCAGTTTCTGCTTTATTTCCAACCTAAGGTCAACATGCGCACCGGTGAGGTGCTGGGCGCCGAAGCCTTGATCCGCTGGCAACATCCGACGCGTGGCTTGTTATCTCCTGCCTCCTTCATACCCATCATTGAGAACCATCCGCTCGGGATTGACGTGGGGAAATGGACCATCGAGGCTGCGCTGACCCAGATCGAAGTTTGGCGCAAGGCCGGCCTTCATGTCCCGATCAGCGTGAATATCGGTGCGCGGCACTTGCTGCAACCGGACTTCATCATGCATCTACGGGGTATGTTGTCACGACATCCCGACGCCAAGCCGCAAGACCTTGAACTGGAAATCCTCGAAACCAGCGCCGTGGAGGACTTCGTTCAAGTGTCTCAGTTGATGGCGCTGTGCGAGAGGATGGGATTGCGTTTTGCCCTCGACGATTTCGGCAGCGGCTATTCATCGCTGACCTATCTGAAGCGCCTGCCCGCGCACCTGCTCAAGATCGACCAAGGTTTTATACGCGACATGCTCGAGGATCCGGACGATATCGCCATCCTGGATGCGCTACTGGCACTGGCAAGGTCGTTTGGCAGGAACTGCATCGCGGAGGGAGTCGAATCCATTAAGCATGGTGAAATGCTGCTGCGTATGGGATGCGAGTGGGGCCAGGGTTATGCCATCGGGCATCCGATGCCGGCGCATGAATTCGAGCAATGGCTACACACCTGGCAGGTACCCTTATCCTGGAAGGGATTCAAACCTGACAGTCGCTCCGCGCTGCCCGTGCCGTTCACATACGCCGACCACCGGGTCTGGATTTCCCAGATGATCGACTATCTGTCAGGTAAGACCCAAGTGCCGCCTCAACCCGAAGCACTCCAATACTGGCGGGATCAAAGTGGCCGCCCTACGTTCTTCGGCAAGGATCCTGATGATCAGGTCGATGTCCTGCATCAGAGCATCCAGCAGTTAGTGCACACCCTGAGTGAAATGAAAAATGCCGGCCGTGTCGAGGCATTGAGGGCTGGCATCGATAAGTTGCAACATTTGCAGGCGGATCTGCTGGGATTGCTGCCGCCAGACCAGAAGCCAGATTGATGCCATGCATGGGACAAAGGGTTGACGTGCAAGAGGCTGATCCACCCATCGGCGGCGCCACGGGCGCGCAGGACATTATGCGCTGGGTGGCTTCGCAATTGCCTCGGCAATCCAGGTGTAATCGAGTCGTCTTCTCGGACTCCCCGTTCCATTAACGTTTCATTGAAAGAGAGAGCAACGCTTATGCATAAAGAATCTGGCCACACGGCCCTTGACGAGATGCGCTCCCAGTGGCGGTTGATGACGGTTTACGAGCGCTTCGAGCAGGTTGTTGTCATCACGCTGTCGGGCGTCATGTCGATGGTGATTGTGATTTCGCTGATTCAGTTGATTCGGCTCGTCTTCACGCTGCTCGTCATGGATGCACTGAATCCACTGGATCATAAGGTTTTTCAGCTGGTATTCGGTGCCACCATGACGCTCCTGATCGCGATGGAGTTCAAGCATTCCATCGTGCGCGTGGCGCTGCGTCGGGACAGCATCATCCAGGTCAAGACCGTAATCCTCATCGGCCTGATCGCGCTGGCGCGCAAGTTCGTGATCCTCGACCCCGAGGCGAGCCCTGGCAAGATCGCCGCGCTTGCAGGAGCCACACTGGCGCTCGGTGCCACTTACTGGCTGCTGCGCGAGCGCGACGACCGCGCCGCCGAGACATCTGAGCATGATCCGTCATCATCCCAATGACCCGCGCGCGGCGTTGTTGCAACACCGCTGGCTCAACCGCCTGCAGACCGGGCTGTTGATCCTGACCCTGGTCGGGATCGCAGCCGCCGCAGGAAGCCTGCTGTTCGGGGAAAGCGGCCTGTGGCTCGCGCTGTTTGCAGTTGCAGGCACGCTGTTGCTGGAACCGGCAGCCGCATCCGTCTTGACCTTGCGCCTGTACCGCGCACGGGCTTTGTACCCGCACGAAGCCCCCGAGATTTGGGCCCTGTTGCGCGAGCTGTCCGCCCGTGCCGGTTTGCCCGCCACGCCGGTGCCGCACTACGTGCCCAGTGCCGTCGTCAACGCCTTCGCCACCGGCTCGAAGCAGGAGGCATCGATCGCCCTCACCGATGGCCTGCTGCGCAGCCTGAGCCCACGCGAGCTGGCGGGTGTGCTCGCGCATGAAGTCGCGCACATCGCCAATGAGGATCTGCGCGTCATGGGTCTGGCGGATTCCGTCAGTCGCCTCACGAGCCTGCTGGCTATGGTCGGACAGATCGCTATTGTGTTCAGCTTGCCCGCGTTGCTGGTTGGCGCGGCGGAGGTCTTTTGGCCTAGTCTATTGTTATTGGCCGCATCGCCCCAGCTGGCCCTGCTCGCACAGCTCGGCTTATCTCGCGTGCGTGAGTTCGACGCTGACCGCCTCGCGGCGGAACTGACTGGCGACCCGCAGGGGCTTGCGTCAGCGCTGGCGAAAATCGAGCGGGTCAGCCGCTCCTGGCGTGCCTGGCTGTGGCCGGGATGGGGCAATCCCGAGCCCTCCTGGTTGCGCACGCATCCGGCAACGCAAGAGCGCATCTCACGCCTGCTGACGTTGGCGCCCAGGCCAGCATCAGCGTTGCCGTTTCACGAGATCCATTTCTTGCCGGAATCCGCTGTGACGCCGCGCCCGCCGCGCTGGCGCCCGAGCGGGCTATGGCGCTGATTGCCTTTCAACAGGAGACTTCTCATGGCCTACCCTAACCCGTATCCACGCCCTGCACCGGATCCCTTCATCCGGCGCTGGCTCTTCATCACCGCCTGCATTGCTGCGCTCATGCTGCTGTGGCAGTTCCTGCCTGCCATCGAGGCCTGGTTCAGTCCGCGCGAGGCGGCAGAGCGCACCGTGACGGCGCGCGGCGACTTGGCGGCGGACGAAAAGGCCACCATCGAACTGTTCGAAAAATCGCGCGCCTCGGTGGTCTACATCACCACCGCGCAATTAGTACGCGATGTCTGGACGCGCAACGTGTTCTCCGTGCCGCGCGGTACAGGCTCGGGCTTCATCTGGGACGACGCCGGCCACGTCGTCACCAACTTCCACGTCATCCAGGGCGCGTCCGAAGCCACCGTCAAACTGGCCGACGGCCGCGACTACCAGGCCGCACTGGTGGGGACGAGCCCCGCGCACGACATCGCCGTGCTCAAGATCGGCGTCGGTTTCAAGCGCCCGCCGGCCGTGCCGGTCGGCACCAGCGCCGACCTCAAGGTGGGACAGAAGGTGTTTGCTATCGGCAACCCCTTTGGCCTGGACTGGACGCTCACCACCGGCATCGTCTCCGCGCTCGACCGATCGTTACCGGGAGAAGCGGGCGGCCCGGCCATTGATCACTTGGTTCAGACCGACGCCGCCATTAATCCCGGCAACTCGGGCGGCCCCCTGCTCGATTCGGCAGGGCGGCTTATCGGCATCAACACGGCGATCTACAGTCCCTCTGGCGCCTCGGCCGGGATCGGTTTTGCCGTGCCGGTGGACACCGTCATGCGGGTAGTGCCGCAACTCATCAAGTCCGGCAAATACATCCGCCCGGCGCTGGGCATTGAGGTGGACGAACAGCTCAATCAGCGCCTGCTTGCGCTGACGGGAAGCAAGGGCGTGTTCGTGTTGCGTGTCACCCCCGGCTCGGCAGCGCACAAAGCCGGGCTCGCTGGGGTCGAGATTACCCCACAAGGCATCGTGCCCGGCGACCGCATCGTTCGCATCGACGGCACGGCGATCGACGATGTGGCCAAGCTGCTCGCGCGGCTAGACGACCGGATGGTCGGCGATGTGGTGGTCCTGTCAGTGGAGCGGGCCGGCAAATCGCGAGAGGTGCAGCTGGAGTTGCAGCCCGGGATTTGATTCAGTTGAATCTCTGGTTCATGCGGCGTTGAGCAGCCAAGCGGCTTCAGCCTCACGCCGTGTGACCAGTCCCGGCAGTACTTTTCCACCGCTATAGACCCATCGCCGCAGTTCCTGCCCAGCAGAAGACCAGTCCCGCTGGTTAATGCGCCGTCGCAGCGTCGACGTCTGCAACCGCCCCGCGCCAAGGTTGAACGTGAAGTCAACGATGGCCGCGAGCCGCGCCTCCGGCTCAGTGGCCAGTACCGGGCAGTAGCGCAGCGTCGCCGTCAGTGCCGTCTGCAGATCGCGCGCCAGATAGACCTCGGCTTCTGCCTCCGTGATCGGCGGATGCTTGGGGTCGCAGAGATGGCCGTACCCAATCGTCCAGAACCCTGCCGGGCAGATGTAGGGGACGGCAGTGATCTCGATTCCGCGTTTCACTGTAAAACAGCGTGCAAAACTTTCCAGATTTCTGGGGTGATCAGCGTCCAAAAGTTGCCACCCTGGGTTGTGTAACCTTCCGGCGTTTTTGCCGGGGAATCTGGGGTGTTATCCATGGAAGTCATAGCCGAAATCCGGCGCCGTCATTTGGTCAGTGGCGAGAGCATCAGTTCGATTGCGCGAGATCTGAAGCTGTCCCGCCCGACGGTGCGCAAGCACCTGCGAACCGAGAGCGAAGTGGTCTATCTTCGTACGCATCAGCCGGTGCCGAAGCTGGGGGCTTTCCGGTCTGTACTGGAAGGTTGGCTGAACACAGAGCGTCAGCTCCCCAAAGCGCAGCGCCGCCCCTGGCCCAATGCCTGGGGCGACCAGATGCGCGTGCTTGCGTCACCCGGGTGAGCGCGTCGCGCCCAGCACCAGCAACCGCCTGCGGGCGGTTTTTTTGTGGCTACTCGGCACTCGGTCGCCACCGCTACAGGAGTTGCCAACCACAACCGACCGCCTCTAAACCCGCGTCAGCAAAGGAAGTAGCCTCGAGAACGCTCGCGTGACCACCAGAGAAAACGGAGAACAGAGAGGCGTCAGCGGGGGCGAAAACGCCGACTTCGCAGGCGTGGCGCTCGCGAGGCCAGGCCCGAAAACCGCGCCAACACTGGGGGAACGGGCAAAAAAATCCCAACCGGATAATGGTTGGGATTTTGGGTATTGGTGGTGATGGGCAGAATCGAACTGCCGACCTATGGGTTATGAATCCATCGCTCTAACCGTCTGAGCTACATCACCACGTTTGAGGGCGCGAATTATAGGGGCGGGCGAGTGGGTGGTCAACCGGGTTATAATTCGCCCCCTCAATTTCGCAACTTTCTGCGGCGCCGCGTCGACTCGTGGCGCATTTTTTTCCAGCATTTTCAAGAAATCACTCATGGCGAAAAAATTATTCATCCGTACCTTCGGGTGCCAGATGAACGAGTACGACTCCGAGAAGATGATCGATGTTCTCCATGCCAGCGAGGACATCGTCAGAACAGACAATCCGGAAGAAGCCGACATCATTTTGTTCAACACCTGCTCAGTGCGCGAGAAGGCGCAGGAAAAGGTGTTTCATGACTTGGGGCGGGTACGCCCTTTGAAGGAAAAAAATCCCAACCTGGTCATTGGTGTGGGCGGCTGTGTGGCCAGCCAGGAGGGCGAGGCCATCGTGCGCCGGGCGCCGTATGTGGATGTGGTGTTCGGGCCGCAAACCCTGCACCGCCTGCCGCAGTTGATTGCTGAACGCAAAAGCAAGGGCAAGGCGGCGGTGGATGTGTCGTTCCCGGAGATCGAGAAATTCGACGCCCTGCCCCCGGCCGAGATCAAGGGGGCGACAGCCTTCGTGTCGATCATGGAAGGCTGCTCCAAGTTCTGCACCTACTGCATCGTGCCCTACACGCGCGGCCAGGAAATTTCGCGGCCATTCGCCGACGTGCTGACTGAAGTCGCCGATCTGGCCACGCACGGTGTCAAGGAAGTCACGCTGCTCGGGCAGAACGTCAATGCCTATCGTGGCGACATGGACGACAGCGAAGAAAAAGCCGACCTGGCACTGCTGATCGAATACATCGCCGAGATTCCCGGCATCGAGCGCATCCGCTACACCACTTCGCACCCCTGCGAGATGAATCAGCGCCTGATCGATGTCTACCGCACCGTCCCCAAACTGGTATCGCACCTGCATCTGCCGGTGCAGGCGGGTTCGGATCGTGTGCTGGCAGCGATGAAGCGCGGCTACACGGCGCTGGAATACAAGTCGGTGGTGCGCAAATTGCGCGCAGCGCGGCCGGACATCGCCTTGTCGACCGATTTCATCGTCGGTTTCCCCGGCGAGACCGACGCCGATTTCGAAAAGACCATGAAGCTGATCGACGAAGTCGGCTTCGATGCGTCCTTCAGTTTCATCTACAGCCCGCGCCCGGGCACTCCGGCGCTCGATCTGGTCGATGACACACCGGCAGAAGTGAAATCGGCGCGGCTGATGCGACTGCAGAAACGCATCGACGAGCTGGCACAGGAGGTCAGCCAGGCCATGGTCGGCACAGTGCAGCGGGTACTGGTGGAAGGCCCGTCGAAGAAGGATGCCAACGAGCTGGCCGGGCGCACCGACAACAATCGCATCGTCAACTTCGCCGGCGGGTCTGCCAACAGCGCGCGCCTGATCAACCAGTTCGTCGATGTGCGCATCCTGCAGTCCCTGTCGCACAGCCTGCGCGGCGAAATCGTGACGCGGGAAATCTGAGATGGGCGCACAGGTGAACGACACGACCACAGGCCAGCGCCGCAATGCCGCACGCCCCATCGAAATCGCCCTGACGCCGCTGGACAACGCTCAGCTCGCCAATCTGTGCGGGCCACTGGACGAGAACATCCGGCAGATCGAAACCGGCCTCGATGTCAGCATCCGCCGGCGCAACGAGCGCTTTGCCATCAATGGCGGCAATGCCCAGCTGACCGCCGATGCCCTGCGTCACTTCTACGCACTGGCGCGCCAGCCTCTGTCGGTCGATGAAATCCAGCTCGGCCTGATCGAACTCACCAACGCACCGATCCGGCGCCTCAGCCGCGCCGCCGAGAGTCCGGTAGACGGGCCGCAGCTGATCACGCGCAAGAACGAACTGCACGGACGCACGCCGCGCCAGGTTGAATACCTCAAGCACATCCAGGCACACGACATCACCTTCGGCATCGGTCCGGCCGGCACCGGCAAGACCTATCTGGCGGTCGCGAGCGCGGTGGATGCCTTCGAACGCGACCTAGTCGAGCGCATCATCCTCACCCGGCCGGCAGTGGAAGCCGGCGAACGACTCGGCTTTCTGCCCGGCGACCTGACGCAGAAGATCGACCCCTACCTGCGCCCGCTGTACGACGCCCTGTACGACCTGATGGGGGCCGAGCGGGTGGCCAAGCTGTATGAAAAGCGCGCCATTGAGATCGCGCCGCTCGCCTTCATGCGCGGGCGCACGCTCAACCACGCTTTCGTCATTCTCGACGAAGCACAGAACACCACGCCGGAACAGATGAAGATGTTCCTCACCCGGATCGGTATCGGTGCCAGGGCGGTGGTGACCGGCGACATCACCCAGATCGATCTACCCAAGGGGCAGAAAAGCGGCCTCAAGGAAGCGCTCGATATACTGCACGATGTGCGCGGTATTGCCTTCACCCACTTTCGCAAGGAAGATGTCGTGCGTCACCCACTGGTCGCCCGCATCGTCGAAGCTTATGAAAACCACCAGCACACGTCTTGATCTTTCCGTGCAGTACGTCTGCCCGCGCGCCGGCCTGCCCGTGCGCGCCGATTTCCTGCGCTGGGCGCGCGCCGCACTCGATGGCGGTGGCAGCATCACCATCCGCCTGGTGGAGAACGAGGAAGGCCAGGCCCTGAACCGCGATTACCGGGGCAAGGATTACGCCACCAATGTCCTCTCCTTCCCCTACGAGTACGAACCGCGCACTGTCGGCGATCTCGTCCTCTGCCCGGAAGTCGTCGCCCGCGAAGCCGCCGAACAAGGCAAGACGCTTGCCGCCCACTACGCGCACCTCACCGTGCATGGCATCCTCCACCTGCAAGGCTGGGACCACGAGGAAGACGAGCATGCCGAAGCCATGGAAAACGAGGAACGGCGCATCCTGGCGGCGCTCGGCATCGCCGACCCCTACGCCTGATCAACCCGCCGCAAGAAAGGATAAAACCTGACGCCTGCAGCCATGGATAAACCTTCTTTCATCGAACGCCTTTCTTCACTCCTCCTGCGCGCACCGGAAGACCGGGCGCAGCTGCTGCAGATCCTGCAGACAGCCCACGAAAAGAACCTGCTCGACGCCGATGCCCTGGGCATCATCCAGGGCGCACTGGCCGCATCGGAAACGCCGGTCACCGAGGTGATGATTCCACGCTCGCAAACCGATGTCATCGACGCCAGCGCACCTTTCGACATCATCCGCAAAACGGTCATCATCTCCGGCCACTCGCGTTTTCCGGTCATCGAAGGCGATCGTGACAACGTGCTCGGCATCCTGCTGGCCAAGGACCTGCTGCGCCAACCCGCGCCGGAAGATTTCAACCTGCGCCAGTGGCTGCGCCCGGCCGTGTTCATTCCCGAATCGAAGCGCCTGGATGTGCTGCTGCGTGAATTCCGCGTCTCGCGCAACCATATGGCGATCGTGGTTAACGAATACGGCGGCATGGCCGGGCTGGTCACCATCGAAGACGTCCTTGAGCAGATCGTCGGCAACATCGAAGACGAATACGATCTCGACCAGAGCCACGACAACATCCGCCGCGATGCCGGCGGGCGCTTTGTGGTCAAGGCCAGCACCAGCATCGAAGATTTCAACACCGCCTTCTGCTGCGATTTTCCTGCTGACGAATTCGACACCATCGGCGGCTTCCTGCTCGGCGAACTGGGCTATGTCGCCAAAAGAAACGAAATCATCTCCCTCGCCGGCATCCGTTTCCAGGTCCTGCGCGCCGATAGCCGCCGCCTGTACACCCTGCTGGTTGATCTGCTGCCTCCTACCGAAGAGCAAGCAGACGACTGACGTCTGACTTCTTTATTGCGCCATGCCGCTATCCGCACTGCGTCACTTGCCACCGACCTGGCTGCTCGCGCCCGTACTGGGGGCGGCCGCGGTACTCTGCTTCGCGCCCTTCTCGCTATTCTGGGCGGCACCACTCGCCTGGCTGGGCCTTTTCCTGCTGTTCGAGCGCAGTCACAACCCCCGCCAGGCTGCGGTAACAGGCGGGCTGTTTGGCCTGGGTTTCTTTCTCGCCGGGGTGTCCTGGGTCTTCGTCAGTCTCTCGGTGTTTGGGGGCATGCCGGCCTGGCTGGCCGCCCCGGCCACTTTCCTGTTCTGCGCCGTACTCGCCCTCTACCCGGGGCTCAGTGGTTTCCTCTACCGCCGCTGGCGCCCGCCAGCCTTCTGGCAGCGCAGCCTCTTCTTTGCCGCCTGCATCGCCGGCGCCGACTGGTTGCGGGCCTGGCTATTCACGGGCTTTCCCTGGCTGGCCCTGGGTTACAGCCAGACACCACCGAGCCCGCTGGCGGGTTTTGCTCCGGTTCTTGGCGTCTTCGGCCTGTCCTTCCTGCTCGCCTGGCTGGCCGCTACCCTGGCCCGCCCCCGTCTTGGCCTGCCGCTCGCCGCCCTCCTCGCCCTGAGCGGTTTCGGCTTGCAGCAGATCCACTGGAGCGAGGCACACGGGCCGGCATTACGCGTGGCGCTGGTCCAGGGCAACATCCCGCAGGAAATGAAATTCGACCGCACCGCCTTTGTGCAAACGCTGCAACTGTATCGCGAGCTGATCGCCAGTCACCCGGCCGATCTGACCATTCTGCCGGAAACTGCCCTGCCCACCTTTGTCGATTACCTGCCGAGAGAGTATCTCGACGAACTTGCCTCACTCGCCCGCCAGCAGGGCGGCAACATCCTGTTCGGCACCCTCACCGGCGACCCGGACGGCGCCTACTTCAACAGCGCCGTCAGCCTGGGCGCGGCACCGGCGCAGGTGTACAGCAAACAGCATCTGGTGCCGTTTGGCGAATTCATCCCGCCGGGATTTGCCTGGTTCATGGCCCACGCCCACATTCCCATGTCGAGTTTTTCCGCCGGCGCCGGCGGCGGTGAAACGCTCACCTTCGGCAGCGACGCTGCGCGCTATCAAGTGGCGGTCAATATCTGCTACGAAGACGCCTTCGGCGAAGAGATCATCCGCGCCCTGCCCGCTGCCGGCTTGCTTGCCAATCTCTCCAACACTGCCTGGTTCGGCGATTCGCTCGCACAACCGCAACACCTGCAGATCGCCCGTCTGCGCGCGCTGGAAACCGGCCGCCCGATGCTGCGCGCCACCAACACCGGCATGACTGCCCTGATCGACGCCCAAGGCCAGATCCAGGCCCAACTTCCTCCCTTCACCCGTGGCGTACTGCAGGTTGAAGTCAGGCCCCACCGGGGAGCGACCCCCTATAGCCGCAGCGGCAACTGGGGCGCACTGGCGCTGATGCTGCTGGCTGTGGTGCTGAGCAGAATCAAGTCAAGCCGCTCAGGCGCGGCGCTTCACTGACTGCAAAGCTGCTTCCAGACGTCGGCGTTCGGTCATGACCTTGCTGGCGTAGCGTTGTTCCGGATCGTTCAGGGCACCGCCGAACTGCTGCAACCCGGGCACCAGGCCGCCGTTGCGGGCAATCGATTCGCGCAGGATGCGGGCGCCGATCTGGACATTGATGATGGGGTCGAAGAACGGCAGCGAGCCGGCATCTTCCGGCAACTTGTCGCTGTGAAAGCGCGGCATCACCTGCATCAACCCCTGAGCGCCGACCACACTTTGCGAAAAAGGATTGAATCCGGATTCAACACCAATCACCGCAATGATCAGCAAGGGGTCCAGACCAAGCTCCTGGCCGCTTTCCTGTGCCGCCAGAAAGATCGGCTCCAGCACTTCGTTCGATACCCGGTAGCGGCGGGCCACTGAATCGAGCGCCAGCTGCATGCTGGGCAACAAGCGCCTGTCCCCGGTCAGGGACATCGTGGACGACGGGCTGTCCGGGGTGTTTTCCGCGTCATCCACGCTCGCATTGACTGCGGCCGGAAACATCGCCCGTACCCCATCGATGAAGCCTGAATGCCCTTGATAGGTCCCGGCCAGACCAAGAACGAAAATGGCGCCGGCCAGCATCAGCCCTTTGCGCACGGCATGCGACAGAAATTCAAGTGCGCGCAGAACTGCGGGCGAAGCCAAACGTGAAACCGCTTGAGAAGCAAACATGCGTCCTCCTTTACTGATCACCGACAGAGAAAAAACTGCCCGGCGATGGTTTAAGTCGGTACGGCACCGGGGTTTTCAGTCGATGAAAACAGGCAGGCATCCCTGCCGGATGGCGCTTGCAAATAGATTATCGGTGCGCCAGAAATCCGGTGCTGCACTGCAGCAATCGGCGCATTCTATTGATTTACTTGGAGAAGTCAATAAACCGTCCGTAACGAATGGTGTTCACTCTTGCCTGAATTCCCGCCCGTACCCCTACCGGGTCAAGAGAAGGTGCTGCAGGGCAGCACACTCACCCAGACCTCAGTCGTCGCTGGACACCTGGTTCTCAACCAGTTGTAGAGCACGCGGTTGCAGCAGCCTGGAAATAACTTCTTCCGGCTGCTCCGTAATTTCCTGACCGTCGCGATAGAGCAGCGCAACTTTGAATTTCCCGCCAGGAATGGCCTGCGCAGCCACATTGTCCGGACTGATGGTCACCCGCCCCAGCTGGCGCTGGAGCGGCCAGCGCACATCACCGTAGGCGTGATACACCAGCTCCGAACACACGATGCGGTCTGTGGTTTCGACATCGAAATTGAAGTCATAGGCCTTGCCCACCTGACGCAGGGTTTGCAGGATGACTTCTGCGCGCTGCGTGTCGTTGATGTCGCGGGGGCGCATCAGGGCCAGATCATCGATGTTCATGAACTGGCGCAGCGTGTTCATTTTGACCCCGGAACGCAGGGCCTCAACCACGCCACGCCCGGCGCGGATGCTGTCCTGATGGGGCTGCACCACCGGGTGCTCCCAGAGGCCCAGCGCCCGCAGTTCAGTCTCATCGCCCACCCAGACTGCGACATGACCGTAGTGACCGGGGATGAAACTATCCGTCAGGCGAAAGGGCGTTTTCTCCAGCAGCACATCACCTGCACGCACCTGCTGCGTCAGCTTGTGCAAGGCATCGGCATCGCCGTCGAGCTTGCCCCGCCGCAATTCCACCAAGCCAACCGCATTGCCGAAAAACAGGCTGGACAAGTTCACGCCTTCTTTCTTGAGCTTGTTCAGGGTATCCAGCGTGAACACACTGAAAAATCCGAGTTGCCGTCCGACATAACCCAGCGGCCGGAAACGGCGCACCATCTGGTAGGCCGGACTTTGTTCAATCAGCTGCGCCACGTAGCGCTCGGCGTCATTTTCCGACAGGGCCAAGAACTGCCCGTGCTGCTCGTACCAGCTGACGGCCCGCTGCGTCCGGGCCCGATTGAGTGCCGAATTGAACGACATCGCCATGCGCGTCAGCTCTCCGCTTGGCAGGGCAAACCCCTGGTCGCGGCTGTTCAGGTGCTGACGCAGGGAGGGGATGGCACGGTACAAACCGACCGCAGACAGATAATTGTCGTACAGCATCAGAGCCGACGACAGCCCGAGCGCAATGCCGCTCGCCTGTATGCGCGCCTGCTGAGCGTCTTCCGGAAGCGGCAGATCGAGCCAGCATTCATGGTCATTAACAACCTGCAGGAGCCGGTCGCGTAGAGCCAGCATGGCAGCCGCACCCTGATTCAGGCGCCGCAGATCGCCGCCGCTCAAAGCCTCCTTGCGAGCCTCCTTCTCCTGCAAGGAGTATAGAAAATCCACTGCCCGCGCCCGCAGGCTCAGCACTTCCTCGCTCAATATCTGGTGCTTGGCCAGACGATCCTGCAATTCGGCCGCATCCGGCAGCACCTGCTGCGCTACCGTACAGCGCAGTTCCGTCAGACTGTCTGCCATGCCTTCCTCAGCATGCGCCCCGGCAACAAGCAGTAGCAAAGCACAGCACACAGAAAGAATGCGCATCTCGATCATCCGTCATGAAAAACAGGAGCCGCATCTTACATGACGGCCGGGATCACAGGGAGCAAGCAAGAGGAAAACGCCGGCCTGGAGCAGACAACCGCCATGCAGTGGCGCCAGCCACCATGCCAGTTCCTGACCAAAGCCCGGAAAAAAAGTAGAATCGGGGGTTTCCGCTTCTCTGCGCTTCTCTGCGCGCGCACCTCACATGACCACCATGCAAAAACCGAGTTTTCAGGAAATCATTCTGCGTCTGCAGCAATACTGGGCCAAACAGGGCTGTGCGCTGTTGCAACCGTACGATATGGAAGTCGGCGCCGGCACCAGCCACACTGCCACTTTCCTGCGCGCCATCGGCCCGGAGCCCTGGAAAGCGGCCTACGTGCAACCGTCGCGCCGGCCCAAGGACGGTCGCTATGGGGAAAACCCGAACCGCATGCAGCACTACTACCAGTATCAGGTGGTGTTGAAACCTGCCCCAGAAAATATCCTTGAACTCTACCTCGGCTCCCTGGAAGCCCTGGGATTTGATCTGAAGAAGAACGACGTGCGCTTCGTCGAGGACGACTGGGAAAACCCGACGCTCGGCGCCTGGGGCCTGGGCTGGGAAGTCTGGATGAACGGCATGGAAGTGACGCAATTCACCTACTTCCAGCAGGTCGGCGGCATCGACTGCAAGCCGATCACCGGCGAGATCACCTATGGTATCGAGCGTCTGGCGATGTATCTGCAGGGCGTCGAGAACGTCTATGACCTCGTCTGGACCGACGGCCTGACCTATGGCGACGTGTACCACCAGAACGAAGTCGAACAGTCCGCCTACAACTTCGAGCATTCGGATGCCGACTTCCTGTTCACCGCCTTCTCCGCGTACGAAAAGCAGGCCCAGCACCTGATCGCCGCACAACTCGCCCTGCCCGCCTACGAGCAGGTACTGAAAGCGGCCCATACGTTCAACCTGCTCGATGCCCGCGGCGCCATTTCGGTGACCGAACGCGCCGCCTACATCGGCCGCATCCGCAATCTGGCCCGTGCTGTCGCGCAAAGCTACCTGGATTCCCGTGCCCGCCTCGGCTTCCCCATGGCCCCACGGGAGTGGGCAAGCGAAGTGATGAGCAAGCTCGCTGAGCAGAGTGCCAAAAAACCCGCCTGATCCCCGCCCTGCGGCGCAAATGCGCCACGCTGGCCGCCTCCTTCAAGCTTTCCGAAAAATGCCATGACTCAAAATCTCCTCGTTGAACTCTTCGTTGAAGAATTGCCGCCCAAGGCGCTGAAAAAACTCGGCGAATCCTTTGCCCATTCCCTCCTGGCTGCATTGCAGAAAGAAGGGCTGGCCGCCGCTGCGGCCCAGGTCACCGCCTTTGCCACGCCTCGCCGCCTGGCCGCCCACATCACCTCGGTGCTTGCCGTAGCGGAGGACAAACCAGTTGTGCAGAAGCTGATGCCGGTCGCGGTCGGTCTCGATGCCAGCGGCAACGCCACGCCGGCACTGTTGAAGAAGCTGGCCGCACTCGGCGCCGATGCCTCCTGCGTACCGCAACTGCGCCGCGAAAATGACGGCAAGGCCGAGGTTCTGTTTTATGACAGTCTGGCCAAGGGCGCCAGCCTGAGCGAGGGTTTGCAACGGGCCATCGAAACCGCCCTGGCGGCACTGCCGATTCCCAAGGTCATGAGCTATCAACTCGCCGACGGCTGGGACACGGTGCATTTCGTGCGTCCCGCCCATGGCATCGTGGCCCTGCACGGCGAACAGGTGGTGCCACTTGCCGTACTCGGCCTGAGTGCCGGCAATACCACCCGCGGTCACCGTTTCGAAGCCCAGTGCGATCCGGTACGGATTGCCAGTGCCGATGCCTACGCAGAAACACTGCGCCGCGATGGCGCCGTGATTGCTTCCTTTGCCGAGCGTCGCGCCGAAATCGAACGCCAGCTGGCAGCCGCCGCCGCGCGCGCCGGTTCGGCGCTGCAACCAATTGAAGACGACGCCTTGCTCGATGAAGTCACCGCTCTGGTCGAACGCCCCAATGTACTGATCGGCGAATTTGAAGAGGAATTCCTCGCCGTGCCGCAGGAATGCCTGATCCTGACCATGAAGGCCAACCAGAAATACTTCCCGCTGCTTGATGCCGAAGGCAAGTTGAGCAACAAGTTCTTGGTCGTCAGCAACATCAGCCCGGACGACCCCTCCGCCGTCATCAGCGGTAACGAACGCGTGGTGCGGCCACGGCTCGCCGATGCCAAATTCTTCTTCGATCAGGACCGCAAAAAATCGCTCGAATCGCGCGTTCCCGGCCTGGCCAAAGTGGTCTACCACAACAAGCTGGGCACCCAGAGCGAGCGCCTGCAGCGGGTCACCGCCATCGCCCGCCTCGTCGCCGAGCAGATCGGCGGTAACGAACTGGCTCTGCGCGCCGAACGTGCCGCGCTACTGACCAAGGCGGACCTGCTCACCGACATGGTCGGCGAATTCCCCGAGTTGCAGGGCATCATGGGCCGCTACTACGCCCTGCATGGCGGCATCCTGAACGACATCGCCGATGCCATCGAAGACCACTACAAACCGCGTTTTGCCGGCGACAGCCTGCCACGCGGCCCGGTCGGCACCGCCGTGGCCATGGCCGACAAGCTGGAAACCCTCGCCGGCATGTTCGGTATCGGCCAGACGCCAACCGGCGACAAGGACCCCTTTGCGCTGCGCCGGCATGCTCTCGGCGTGATCCGCATGCTGGTCGAAGGCAAGCTCAACCTGCCGCTGGACCGCCTGCTGGCGGAAGTGTTCGCTCAATTTACCGGCATCGACGGCTTCAAGCCCAACCCGCAAGCCCTGGCCGATTTCATCTACGACCGCCTGGCTGGCAGCCTGCGCGAACAAGGCTACAGCGCCCAGGAAGTCGATGCCGTGGTCAGCCAGCGGCCGCAACGCCTGGGCGACCTGGTGGATCGCCTGGCTGCCGTGCGCGCCTTCTCCAACTTGCCTGAAGCCGCTGCCCTGGCCGCTGCCAACAAGCGGGTCGGCAATATTCTGAAGAAAGCCGACGGCCCGGTGGAAGCCCATGTCGACAGCGCACTGTTGCGCGAAAGTGCCGAAAGCGCGCTGCACAACGCGCTGGTCGATGTCGTGCCGCAAGCCGATGCCGCCTTCCTCACCGGCGATTACACCGAATCACTGCAAGTGCTGGCGCGCCTGCGGGCTCCGGTCGATGCCTTTTTCGACCAGGTCATGGTCAATGCTGATGACCCGGCGCTCAAAGCGAACCGTCTCGGCCTGCTCGCCACGCTGCATGCCGCGATGAACCGGGTGGCCGATCTGTCGCGCCTGTCTGCCTGAACGATCATGGCCGGCAAACTCGTCATCCTCGACCGCGACGGTGTCATCAATCACGACTCGGCGCAGTACATCAAAAGCCCTGAAGAGTGGAAAGCCATCCCCGGCAGCCTGGAAGCCATCGTGCGCCTGAAGCAGAACGGCTACCGGGTGGTGGTGGCGACCAACCAGTCCGGTATCAGCCGTGGTCTGTTCGACATGGACACCCTCAACCGCATGCACGTCAAGATGCAGCGCGCGCTCGGCGAGCTGGGCGGACGGCTGGATGCCATCTTTTATTGCCCGCATACGGCAGACAGCAAGTGTGACTGCCGCAAGCCGAAACCCGGCATGCTCCACCGCATCGCCAGCACCTTCAATGTCGACCTCACCGGCATTCCCGTCATCGGCGACTCCCTGCGCGATTTGCAGGCAGGTGCCGCCGTCGGCGGGCAACCGATTCTGGTACTGACCGGCAAAGGTGAAACAACCCGGGACGAGCCGGACCTGCCGGCAGGCACCCTGGTGTTTGCCGATCTCGCTGCCGCAGTCGACCATCTGCTGCAAGCGCCCGCCAGCAAGGGGAAAAAATGAAACTGCTCCGCTCTGCCCTGTTCATGTTCTACGCCATCCTCTGGTCGGTGCTGTCAGCGCCGCTGGTAGTGCTCGCCGGGCCGTTACTGGGCGGCATCTGGGCCTACCGCTTTGGCAAGTTGTGGCGCCTGGGGACGCAATGGGGCGTAGAACACATCCTGGGCATCCGCGCCCGCATCATCGGCCGCGAAAACATGCCGGCCGAACCTTGCGTCATCATGTCCAAACACCAGTCGGCCTGGGAAACCATGACCCTGCAGGACTGTGTTCCCAACGGCAGTTATTGCGTTTTCGTGCTGAAAAAGGAATTGCTCAAGGTACCTTTCGTCGGCTGGGGACTGGCGGCGATGAAAATGATCTCGATTGACCGCAACGCCGGCAAGAACGCGCTCGAACAAGTCGTGAGCCAGGGCCGGGAGCGCTTGCAGCAAGGGTACTACGTGATCATCTTCCCGGAAGGGACACGCGTCGCGCCGGGTGAAAAACGTCGCTACAAGGCAGGAGGCGCTTATCTCGCCAGCCAGGTCGGCTGCCAGGTCGTGCCGGTGGCGCACAATGCGGGCGAACTCTGGCCGCGCCAGGCGTTCCTGAAAACACCGGGTGTCGCCACCATCAGCATCGGCCCTGCTTTCTCGGCGGCTGGCCTGAGCGAAGCGGAAATCAACCAGCGCGTCGAGCGCTGGATCGAGACCGAGATGCAGCGCCTGTCGCCGCACCGTTATCCGGATGCCCGCACCCCGTAAGGAAAGCCTGCAACGCATCCAGCTGGGCGAGCAGGCAATTGATTACCACCTGCGCCGCAGCACGCGGCGCAGCGTCGGTCTGAGCGTGGATCGCCACGGCCTGCGCGTGAGCGCCCCGCTGCGCACGCCGCTCAGGGATATTGAAGTGCTGCTGCATAAACACGCCCCCTGGGTGCTGGAGAAACTCAGCACCCGGCAAAGCGGCCAGCCCCCGTTTTCTCCCTGCCACGGCACCACCCTGCCCGTGTTCGGCAGCCCATTGACGCTTGCCCATTACCCGGCACGGCGCGCCCGCTGGCGCTTTGCCGGCACCACCCTGGAATTGCATCTGCCGCAGGAAGAGCACGCACCAGCCGTGCTCAAGGCGGCCCTGACCGACGCCGGCCGCAAGTTCTTCCGCCAGCGGCTTGACCACTACGCCCCCCAATTGGGCCTGGCGCCCCCGCCCTTGCGCATATCCTCGGCCCGTACCCGCTGGGGCAGCTGCAGTTCGCGTGGCAACATCTCCCTCAGCTGGCGGCTGACCATGCTGTCCCCCGCTCTGATCGACTACATCGTCTGCCACGAACTGGCCCATCTCAAGGAAATGAACCATAGTCCCCGCTTCTGGTCTATTGTCGAACAACTCTGCCCGGACTGGCGACAACTGCGCCAGGCCTTGCGCAAGCAAGAACCCCTCATCCCCGATTTCTGAAAGGACCTGTCATGCGTATCCTGCACACCATGTTGCGCGTCGTCGACCTCGACCGCTCCCTCGCCTTCTATACCGACGTCCTCGGCATGCACCTGCTACGCCGCCAGGATTACCCGGAAGGCCGCTTCACCCTGGCCTTCGTCGGTTACGGCAAGGAAGAGGATGAAGCCGTGCTCGAACTGACCCACAACTGGGACACCAAGCACTACGAACTGGGTGCCGCCTATGGCCACATCGCGCTCGAAGTCCCCGACGCTGCCGCCGCCTGCGCCCAGATCAAGGCTCGCGGTGGCAAGGTGGTGCGCGAGGCCGGTCCGATGAAGCACGGCAGCACCATCATTGCCTTCGTCGAAGACCCCGATGGTTATAAAGTCGAACTGATTCAACGCTAGGCGCACTGCCAGGAGTCTCCTCATGCTGAACTGCGATCCCGTCACCGGCGTCTGCCTCCTTCCCGAACTTGCCGATGGGGTTGCCGGACGCACGGCCACGCCACAAACGTCACAACCCGTCGTGCGCTATATTGGCGACCCGATGTGCTCCTGGTGCTGGGGCATGGCCCCGGTCCTCGAGCAACTGCTGGACTACTGCCGTAGCCACCAGTACGGTTTCGGAGTTCATGTCGGCGGCCTGCGCCCAGGCGGCGGTGATACTTGGAACGCTGCCTTCAGGTCGTTCCTGCGTAACGAGTGGGCACACATCCATCAGGTGAGCGGCCAGCCGTTCGGCTACACCCTCCTTGAACGCAGTGAATTCAACTACGACACCGAGCCGGCATGTCGTGCCGTGGTCAGTCTGCAACTGCTACGAGCGCAGGAAACGCAGGAAACACCAACCTTGCTGGCGTTTTTTGCCGGCATCCAGAAACGCTTTTATGTGGACGGACAAGACCCGGGCGATAGCGGCTTTTACCGCGAACTCTGCGCCGATTTTGCTGTGCCCTATCAGGAATTTCTCGACATTTTCCTGTCAGAAGAAGCCCGCTCCGCCACGCAACAGGAATTCCAGCGCTGCCGCCGCTGGGGCATCCGCGGCTTCCCCAGCATCATTGTCGACCGGCAGGGAGAAATCACGCCGATCGCGACCGGCTATGCGCCGAGCTCCGTGCTGTTCGAGCAGATCGAAACCGTGTTGGCAACCTCTTCCCCCCGCGCTTAAGGGGAGCAGGACCTCACTGGCGCACGGCACGCAACAGCACCAGCAGCGCCCCTTCGCCACCGTCCTGCGGCTTGGCCTGGCAATAGGCCAGCACTTCCTGGCGCTGGGCCAGCCAGCCGCGCAGCAACTGGCGCAGCACCGAGAGTTTCTGCGGCGACCCCAGACCCTTGCCATGCACGATGCGCAGGCAGCGTTTGCCTTGATGCAAGGCAGTTTGCAGGAAGGCTGCCACCTGGTGCCGCGCCTGGTCCCGATTGAGGCCATGCAGGTCGATTTCACCCTGAATCACCCAGCGTCCCCGACGTAGATCACGCAATACGCTCTGCGCCAGACCGTGGCGCAGATAGACCGGCTCATCGCCACCCTCCAGCCGATCCTGCAAAGTCAGCGGCGCCACCAGACTATCCAGCAGCACCGCCTGCACTTCAGCTGCCTGCTGTCTGGCCTGTGGTACAGGACGAGGTTTCTCCAGACTGGCCAGATTCCGTTCGGGCAAAGGAACCACTCCCAGCATGGCACGCTGCAGGGCGGCAGTTTCCGGATCATCGGCCAGGCTTGTGACGCGGGTTTCACGCTGCCGCCAGTGTGCCGGCAGGCCTGGCTCTGCTCGCTGCTTACCCGCCTTTGCGGACGGCGCCTCGGCAGCGGGGCGCCAAACCGGCCGGGGCTTGCGCAACTCCACCCGATTGCTGGCTGGCAAGGGGGTCACCCCGATCAGCGCAGCCCGCAAGGCGGCGTGATCGGCATCGTCTTCGCTGTGCACAGCCACCCCGCCGGATTGCTTGAATAACGATCAGCCTCAGATGGCCGCTTCGTTCAATTCGCCAGTACGAATACGCACCACCTGCTCCACCGGCAGGACAAAAATCTTGCCATCGCCAATCTTGCCGGAATGCGCAGCCTTGACGATGGCGTCGATGGCGGCATCCACCTGAGCCGTGGGAATCACCACTTCGACCTTGATCTTGGGCAGGAAATCGACCACGTATTCAGCCCCACGATACAGCTCGGTATGCCCTTTCTGACGGCCAAACCCCTTGACCTCAGTCACGGTCAAGCCGGTGATCCCGAGTTCGGACAAGGCTTCACGTACCTCGTCGAGCTTGAATGGCTTGATGATGGCTTCGATCTTTTTCATGCTGTTCTCCGTTGGTGCATCAGAAATCTTCGGTATAACGCTGGGTTACCGGGTAACACCAGTCACTGCCAAAACTGCGGGCGCTCAGCCGCAAGCCTGGCGGCCCCTGCCGGCGCTTGTATTCGGAGCCGCGCAACAGGCTCACGACACGCTTGACGGCAGCTTCCGGCTGACCGCTGGCGATGATCTCGCGCGCGCTTTGCCCCGCCTCGATATAGGCATGGGCAATGGCATCGAGTACGGCGTAATCAGGCAAGGAATCCTGATCGGTCTGACCCGGGCTGAGTTCAGCCGAAGGCGCACGGGTCAGGATATTGGGTGGAATTGGCGCGCCACCGGGCAAACTGTTGCGATAGTGGCCAAGACGATAGACACGCGTTTTGTACACGTCCTTCAGCGTCGCGAAACCGCCCGCCGTATCGCCATAAAGCGTGCAATAGCCGACTGCGGTTTCCGATTTATTGCCAGTCGTCAGCACCAGAGCGCCACTCTGGTTGGACAAGGCCATGAGCAGGTTGGCACGAATGCGCGACTGCAGGTTTTCATGGGTCAGCCCCATGGGCCGCCCGGCCAGAAGCGGGTCGAGCATGCCGGTGAAGGTCTGCATCGCCGGCGCGATGGGAATTTCATCATAACGGCAGCCAAAATGACGGGCCATGGCCCGGGCATCATCCAAGCTCATCTGCGCCGTGTAGGGCGAAGGCATCATCACCGTCTGCACCCGCTCGGCTCCCAGGGCATCGACGGCAATGCACAGCACCAGGGCTGAATCCATGCCACCCGACAGACCCAGCAGCACACCCGGGAATTTGTTCTTGCGCACGTAGCCGGCAACCCCGGCCACCAGCGCACTGTACAGTGCGGCATCCGCGCTCAATGGCGGCACTTGCTGCGCCGATTGCAAGCGAACGCCGGCTGCGCTCAATTCAACATCCACCACGCCCAGCGCTTCGGAAAACTCCGGCAACCGCATGACCAGCCGACCGTCGGCATCGTTCGCGGTGGACGCGCCGGCAAACGCCCACTCGTCCTGACACCCGACCAGTTGGCACACAACCCGGGCCTGTCGCGGCATCGGCGCTGGCGTCTGATCGGCCGTAAAAGGCAGCGCCGAGAGCTGTAACAGCAAATCGCAATCCACAGGCTCCGCTGTCTCGCCGACAGCGATGGCACAGCGCACCCCGTCCAGGATGACCGGCGGCATGGGTTCGCCGGACGCAAAGTAGTGCCGCTCGTCGTAGCCGGCGTGCGTGGTCAGCCTGAGCTTGCGCGCCACCACCGTTGCCTCGCCCGCCAGCAGCTGCGAGGCGGCGTTGTACAGCCGCCCGCCCGCCATTTCCGGGTGACCGACCAACAGGGTCAGGCCCGGTACGCGTTCTGCCGCCTGAGCAGCCAGTTCGCGCAGTGCCCGCGTACTGGCCTGCAGGAAATCACTGCGCAACAGATAATCCAGCGGCGGGTTGCCGCACAATGCCAGCTCAGGCGTCAGGAGAACGCTCGCCCCCTGCGCCCTGGCCTCTTGTGCAGCAAGCAGAATCCGCTCGACGTTCCCTGAGAAATCCCCCAGGATCGGATCAAGCTGGGCAACGGCGATGCGCAGCATGATGTATTACTTGCTGTGTGAAGCGTGGAAACGGGTAACGCCTTCGATGATTTCCTGGCGCGCTTCTTCCAGACCCCGCCAGCCAAGCACCTTGACCCATTTGCCCGGCTCGAGATCCTTGTAGTGTTCAAAGAAGTGCGAAATCTGCTTGAGCAGGAGCGCCGGCATGTCTTCGTGGGTCTTGATGTTGTCGTACAGGGTGGTGAGTTTGGAGACCGGCACAGCCAGCAGCTTGGCATCCTGCCCGCCTTCGTCTTCCATGGCCAGCATGCCGAGCGGACGGCAGCGGATGACGACACCCGGCGGCAGCGAGAAGGGGGTCACCACCAGGACATCGACCGGATCGCCATCGCCGGCGATGGTGTGGTTGATGTAACCATAGTTGCAGGGATAGTGCATCGAGGTGCCCATGAAGCGGTCCACAAAGAGCACGCCGGAGCCGTCATCGGCTTCGTATTTGATTGGATCGGAGTGGGCGCTGATCTCGATGATGACATTGAAATCGTCAGGCAGCGACTTGCCGGCAGAAACCAGATTCAGGGACATCTTTGGACTCTCTGTAGTTGAGTTGCAGGTTAGGTAAAAGGGGGGAAATTATAACGCCGCCGTCAC
This sequence comes from Azonexus hydrophilus, assembly GCF_905120355.1. Classification (GTDB taxonomy): domain Bacteria; phylum Pseudomonadota; class Gammaproteobacteria; order Burkholderiales; family Rhodocyclaceae; genus Azonexus. The sequence continues at coordinate 110,055 of NZ_CAJHOB010000007.1, forward strand.
TTGCTCAGGCCCAGGCAGCGAGAAATTCGGGCCAGGGAGGCGCGGCGACGGTGTGCAGATGGTTCCTGACGAAAAGATGCTCGGCAGCTTCGTCCGCCGCGCTCAATTCACCACGCAGTCGACGGAAACGGGTATAGACGAGGTAGGTGTTGACGACATCGGTTTCACAGTAATCGCGGATTTCCGCTGCCTGCCCGGCCTGCCAGGCATCCCATACCTTGCTGCCATCCATCCCGAGCTTGCCGGGAAAGCCGAACAGCTTGGCCAGTTCGTCGAGCGGGGCGTTGGCACGACCGTTGTACATCGCCAGCAGATCCATCAGATCGAGATGGCGCATGTGATAGCGGCTGATGTAGTTGTTCCACTTGAAGTCGCGGGCATCGGCGTAATCGCCCTCGCCCATTTCCCAGTAGCGCGGCGCGCTCACACCATGCAGCATGGCGCGATAGTGCAGCACGGGCAGATCGAAGCCACCGCCGTTCCAGGAAACGAGTTGCGGGCTGAATTTTTCAATGCCGTCGAAAAAGCGCTGGATGATGGCCGCTTCGTCCAGTTCGGGGGCGGCCAGCGACCATACCTTGAAGCCCTCGCGCGTGCGCAGGACACAGGAAATGCAGACGACCCGATGCACATGCAAGGGCAGGAAATCCCCCCCTGTTTTGGCCCGGCGTGCAGCAAACGCCCGCTCGGCCACCTCGGCATCGGGCACTTCCGCCGGCCAATCGTTGATGCGCCGGATTCCCGCCACATCGGGAATGGTTTCGATATCGAAAACGAGCACCGGCTTCATGCCGGAAAAACCCCGGTGGACAGATAACGGTCACCCCGGTCGCAGACGATGCTGACGATGGTGGCGTTCTCCACCTGCTCTGCCAGCCGCAGCGCCACGACAAGCGCACCTCCGGAAGAGACGCCGGCAAAAATCCCCTCTTCAGCTGCCAGTCGTCGGGTCATGGCTTCTGCCGCCGCCTGGCTGACGTATTCAATGCGATCAACCAGCTCCGGACGATAGATTTTCGGTAGATACTCCTGCGGCCATTTGCGGATACCGGCAATCTGGCTGCCCTCTTCCGGCTGGCAACCGATGACCTGAATGTGCGGATTTTGCTCTTTCAGGAACTGTCCGGTGCCGACGACGGTACCGGTGGTGCCCATGCTGGAAACAAAATGGGTGATTCCACCGGCAGTATCGCGCCAGATTTCCGGACCGGTACCGGCATAATGCGCCGCCGGATTGTCGGGGTTGGAAAACTGGTCGAGCAGGACGCCGCGACCTTCGGCCTGCATCCGCTGGGCGAGATCACGCGCCAGTTCCATGCCACCTTCCTTGGGCGTCAGCACCAGTTCGGCCCCGTAGGCACGCATGCTCTGCCGCCGCTCGACGCTCTGGTTCTCGGGCATCACCAGAATGAGGCGATAGCCCATGATGGCACTGGCCATGGCGAGCGCGATTCCGGTATTCCCCGAGGTCGCTTCGATCAAGGTATCACCGGGACGGATGCTGCCCCGTGCCGCGGCTCGCTGGATCATGGACAACGCCGGCCGGTCCTTGACCGAACCCGCCGGATTGTTGCCCTCAAGCTTGAGCAGCACACGATTACCGCGCGCTTCGCCGGCGGCGCCGGGCAAACGCTGTAACGCCACCAGCGGCGTGTTACCCACAAAATCCTGCAGTGTTTTAAGCATGTGCCTGCAACCAGTCGATGTAACGGGAGACACCTTCCTCGACAGTCGCCATGGGCGCCGAGTAACCCGCCGCACGCAAGGCACCGAGATCGGCCTGGGTGTAGGCCTGGTACTTGCCCTTGAGGGCTTCGGGAAAGGCAATGTATTCGACCTGGCCCGACTGCTGCAGTTCCGCCAGAGCCTGTGGTTCCAACCCGTTGTGCCGGCGACAGCCATTCACTGCCGCCACGGCCACGTCGTTGAAACTCTGTGCCCGGCCAGAACCCAGGTTGAAGATACCCGATTGCTCGGGGTGATCGAGAAAGAACAAATTGACCTTGGCCACATCCTCGACGTAGACAAAATCACGCATCTGACCGCCATCGGCATAGCCATGCGAACCTGCAAACAGCTTCACCTTGCCCTCGGCTCGGTACTGATGGAAATTATGGAACGCGACCGATGCCATGCGCCCCTTGTGCTGCTCGCGCGGGCCATAAACGTTGAAGTAGCGGAATCCGACGATCTGCGATGAGGGCGCCTTGGCCAGCCGCTGCCGCACGATCTGGTCGAAGAGGAATTTGGAATAACCGTAAACATTGAGCGGTGCCTCGTGCTGACGTTCTTCCTTGAATACGCTGGAGGCACCGTAAGTGGCTGCCGACGAGGCGTAAAGGAACTGTACGTCCTGATCCAGACACCAGTCGAGCAGGATGCTGGAATAACGGTAGTTGTTTTCCATCATGTACCGACCATCGGTTTCCATGGTGTCGGAACACGCGCCTTCGTGGAAGATGGCTTCGACATCACCATCGAAGTGACCGGCCTGGATACGGGCAATGAAATCCTGCTTGTCGATGTAATCGGCGATATCGCAATCAACCAGATTCTTGAATTTTTCAGCCTTGGCGAGATTGTCGACCGCAATGATCTTGCTCACCCCGCGTTCATTCAGGGCCTTGACCAGATTGGCGCCGATGAAGCCGGCCGCGCCGGTAACGATGGTGTACATCCTCTCTCCTTACAAAGCGCCAGCGATTTCGTCGCGGCTGACGACGGCGGTACCAAGTTTGCCCACCACAATACCTGCCGCCACGTTGGCAACGCGAATGGCTTCTGCCCATTCCGCACCCGCCGCCAGCATCACCGCCAGGGTAGCAATGACAGTATCACCGGCACCGGAGACGTCGTACACCTCCCGCGCCAGGGCTGCCTGGTGGTAGGTGTGCCCGTCGGTCAGCAGGCTCATGCCTTCCTCGCTGCGGGTGACGAGCAAGGCATCCAGCCCCAATTCGCCGCGCAGCTTTTCTGCCTTCTGCAACATATCCGTTTCCGAGTGCCAGCGACCGACGACACCGGCAAGTTCGGCGCGATTCGGCGTCATCACCGTGGCCCCGGCATACTTGCCCCAGTCATCGCCCTTGGGATCGACCAGCACCGGCTTGGCGGCAGCACGCGCGAGGCGGATCATCTCGCCGATATGCGTCAGCCCACCCTTGCCGTAATCGGATAACACGACAATGTCACAGTGCGCCAGCTGCCGCTCGAACTCGGCCAGCTTGGCCCGCAGCACTTCATGCGACGGCGTGGTTTCAAAATCGATACGCAGCAGCTGCTGCTGTCGGCCGATGACGCGTAATTTGACCGTGGTATCGATCTCGGCATCGACCTGCAGATGGGCCGCAATCCCGCCTTCCTGCAACAGACGCTGCAGGGCACGACCGGCATCATCCTCGCCCACCACCGAAATCAGCGCCGTCTGCGCGCCCAGCGCCGCCGCATTGCGGGCCACGTTGGCGGCGCCACCCGGGCGCTCTTCCAGCCGTTCAACCTTGACCACCGGCACCGGCGCTTCCGGCGAGATGCGGCTGACATCGCCAAACCAGTAGCGGTCGAGCATCACATCGCCAACGACGAGCAGGCGCACCTGCGCAATTTTTTCCAGCATCATGTTCACAAATTCTGATCGAATTCTTCGTTACGGCGCGGCGGCGTGCTTTCCCAGTCGCCACAGGCTGGGCAGCGCTAGTAATACTGGCGGGCCTTGAAACCGCAATGGTTGCACCGATAGCGGGACAACCGTCGGGTGTAGTTCTGGATGATGGTCCGCGCCAGCTCCAGGTCCCCCTGGCTGTCCGGTGTCGCCAACGGCAGGCGCGCACTCATCAGCTTTTCCAGACCGACCAGACTCGGATGGCGCTGCAATTCGGCCTGCACCAGACGGTAAGCCGCCTCCGTACCTTCGCACTCCAGCACCAACTGGTACACCACCTCGATCAGATCGAGCGAGGGGTAATGCTCCAGATAGCCACGCAACAGGGCCACCCCTTCAGCCCGGCGGTCCAGCTTGCGATAGGCCTCCAGGAGACGATGTGCCAGCAGCGACAGATAATCGGGATCCTGCTGCTCGACCCGCTGCCAGGCGGCAATCGCGGCTTCCGTCTGCCCTTCCTGGGCCAGCAGATCGCCCAGCAGCACGTTGGCCCGCACGCAGTTACGGTTTTCCCGCAAGGCAGCGGCCAGATGCTCTCGCGCCGCGTCGCTGCGCGACCGCATGATGTCGCCAGCGGCCAGCTCGCAGTAATACTCGGCCACTTCCTTCGGGCTGGCGATTTCCGGCAACTCACGGGCAAGATCAATGGCTTTCTGCCATTCCTTGCCCAGTTGGTAGATTTCCAGCAGGTAACGCTTGGCCTCCGTGGCCTGCGGCGTATCCTGCAGCCGGTTGAAAATCTCTTCCGCCCGATCAAGCAGGCCCGCCCGGAGAAAATCCTGCCCCAGTTCGATCATGGCGTGCAGACGGTGCTTTTCTTCGACATCGGGCAAATCGAGCAGATTCTGGTGCATGCGGATGGCACGCTCCGTTTCACCACGGCGGCGGAACAGGTTGCCCAGAGCGAAATGCAGCTCCACCGTCTGCGAATCGACGCGCGCCACTTCAAGGAAGGAATCGATGGCCCGATCTGGTTGTTCGTTCAACAGGAAATTCAGGCCGGTGAAATAGGAGCGCGGCAGTGCCCGCGATTCCTGCACCACCTGCCGCATGTCGATGCGTGCAGCAATCCAGCCCAAGGCAAAAAAAACTGGCACCAGAATGAGTTGCCAGTGGTCAAGAAAATCGTTCATGCGTGTGCCGGCGTATCCATATCAGTGGCCGCAGCGGCTGCCGGAGCATGCAACAGGCTCTCCACCCGCGCCATCTCCGCCCGCTCCAGTTCCCGCTTCAGACGGGTGATTTCACGACCTTGCCGGTACAGTTTACCGACCAGGGCCAGCATGCCGAGGAAGGTGCCGGCAGCAAAAAAAATCAGCAGCACCACGACCAGCGGCGCTTCCCATTGGTAATCGGCAGCCAGCTTCAGGTTAACCAGCTCGGTGTTCTGAATGGCAAAAAGGATCAGTACAGCAAAGACGACAAAACGCAGAATCCAGATGATGGCGGTCATGAGAATGATTTGAGCAAGAAAAAGGGGCAGTCACCGACTGCCCCTGAATTTAACACAATGGACCGACCTGGATTGAGTGCAATGCAGGTCAAGCAGAGCAATTCAAACCGCTTGATCGACCCGTTCGCGCAATTCCTTACCCGCTTTGAAGTGGGGAACCCACTTCGCCGGCACATCAACCTTCTCTCCCGATTTGGGATTACGGCCGAGGCGTGGCGGGCGGTAATTGAGCGCAAAGCTGCCGAAGCCGCGAATCTCGATACGGTCGCCGCGCACCAGCGCTTCCGACATCGCATCAAGAATCATCTTCACGGCAAGATCGGCATCTTTCGCCACCAGCTGGGGAAAACGTTCCGCCAGCTGGGCGATGAGCTCAGATTTGGTCATCGTGTCAGATCCGCTCAGCCTTGCTGATTCAGCTTGGCCTTGAGCAGTGCACCGAGGTTGGTCGTGCCGGAAGCAGCCGAAGAGGCATCCGCAGAGAACTTCTGCAGGGCTTCGTGTTGCTCGGCTTGATCCTTGGCCTTGATCGACAGATTGATGCCACGGGTCTTGCGATCCACGTTGATGATCATGGCTTCGACTTCGTCGCCCACCTTCAGGTGTTGCGACAGGTCTTCGGTACGTTCACGCGAGAACTCGGAGGCACGCAGATAGGCTTCGTTCTCACCGTCCAGCGCAACCACGGCACCACGGGCATCGACCGACTTGACCGTACCGCGCACGATGCTGTTCTTTTCGTGCGTGGCGATGAAGTTGGCGTACGGATCACCGTCGAGCTGCTTGATGCCGAGGGAGATACGCTCCTTCTCGACGTCGATGGCGAGCACCACGGCCTCAACTTCGTCACCCTTCTTGAAGTTGCGGATCGCTTCTTCGCCAGTTGCGGACCAGGACAGGTCGGACAGGTGCACCAGACCATCGATGCCACCTGGCAGGCCGATGAAGATACCGAAGTCGGTGATCGACTTGATGGCACCCTTGACCTTGTCGCCCTTCTTCTGGTTCATGGCGAAATCGTCCCACGGATTGGCCTGGCATTGCTTCATGCCGAGCGAGATGCGGCGACGGTCTTCGTCGATTTCCAGGATCATGACTTCGGTTTCGTCGCCCAGCGACACCACCTTGGACGGATGCACGTTCTTGTTGGTCCAGTCCATCTCGGACACGTGCACCAGGCCTTCGATACCCTGTTCGATTTCAACGAAGGCACCGTAGTCGGTCAGGTTGGTGACCTTGCCGAACAGACGGGTGCCGGCCGGATAACGGCGGGCAATACCGACCCACGGATCGTCGCCCAGCTGCTTCATGCCCAGCGAGACGCGGTTCTTGTCGGCGTCGAACTTGAGGATCTTGGCGGTCACTTCGTCGCCCACGTTGAGCACTTCGCTCGGGTGACGGACACGGCGCCAGGCCAGGTCGGTGATGTGCAGCAGGCCATCGATGCCGCCCAGATCGACGAATGCGCCGTAGTCGGTGATGTTCTTGACGATACCCTTGACGGTCGAACCTTCCTTGAGGTTCTCCATCAGCTTTTCGCGATCCTTGTCGGCGGTGGCTTCGAGCACAGCGCGGCGCGACAGGACGACGTTGTTACGCTTACGATCGAGCTTGATGACCTTGAATTCCATGGTCTTGCCCTCGTACGGCGTGGTGTCCTTGACCGGACGCATGTCGACCAGCGAGCCCGGGAGGAAGGCACGGACGCCGTTGGACATGACGGTGAGGCCGCCCTTGACCTTGCCGGTGATCGTACCGGAGACCAGCGCGCCGTCGTTGAGGGCTTGCTCGAGGAAGTTCCACGAGGCGATGCGCTTGGCGCGATCGCGCGACAGGCGGGTCGAGCCGTAGCCGTCTTCGAGCATTTCGATGGCCACTTGCACGAAATCGCCAACGGCAACTTCGACTTCACCCTGGTCGTTCAAAAATTCTTCTACAGGAACGTAGGATTCGGATTTCAGGCCGGCATTGACCACAACGAAGTTGTGATCGATGAGCACCACTTCTGCAGTGATGACTTCGCCTTGACGCATTTCCTGGCGGGCCAGGGACTCTTCAAATAGTTGAGCAAAGGATTCCATTAAGGACTGACTTTCGTGCCGCAAAACCGAAATTTCACAGCGGGTTAGGGATGAAAAAAATCATTGCCGGCCCAAGAAAGCCGGCAATGCCTTGTACAACAAGCACTTGCAACCACTTACAACTTCACTGACGGGACGCCGCCGCAAACCATGCCAGCACCTGCGCCACCGCCTGCTCGATGCTGAGTTTGTCGGTATCGAGCAAAAACGCATCGGCCTCCTGACGCAATGGCGCCACCGGGCGCGCTTGATCGCGCGCGTCACGAGCTTGCAATTCCGCCAGAAGGGTCGGCAGATTAGCAGAGAAGCCTTTTTCGATCAACTGCTTATAGCGCCGTTCGGCACGCACCTGGGCGCTGGCGGTGAGGAACACCTTGAGCCGGGCCTGCGGAAAAACCACCGACCCCATGTCGCGCCCATCGCCCACCAGGCCCGGGCGAGTGTTGAAGGCGCGCTGGCGGAACAGCAAAGCAGCACGCACCGCTGGCAGCGCGGCAACCTGCGATGCGCCGGACGAGATCTCTTCGGTGCGGATGGCATCGCCCACCGGCACGCCGGCAAGCAACACCTCGTCTTCGCTGAAGACCACATCCAGCGCGGCGGCGACCTGCGCCACACCGGCCTCGTCGTCCCAGGCCACCTGCGCACGTTGCGCCGCCAGGGCAGTCAGGCGGTAAAGGGCGCCCGAATCGAGATAGGCAAACCCCAGCGCCGCCGCCACCCGCGCCGCCACTGTCCCCTTGCCGGAAGCGGACGGGCCGTCGATGGCGATCACCGGGGCCGCCTGGGTGACTGTGGCGAAGCGCGCAAAATAATCCGGGAAGGTTTTCGCCACACAGTTAGGATCGTTGATCCGCAGCGGCGTGGCAAACGCCGCCAAGGAGAAACACATCGCCATGCGGTGATCATCATAGGTCGCGATCGCTGCCGGCTGCACACGCTCAACCGGCGTCACACGAATGTAATCAGCCCCCTCCTCCACGACCGCGCCCAGCTTGCGTAACTCGGTGGCCATGGCGGCGATACGGTCGGTTTCCTTGACCCGCCAACTGGCAATATTGGTGAGTTTGGTCGCGCCCTGGGCAAAGAGCGCAGTGGTGGCCAGCGTCATGGCCGCATCGGGAATGTGATTGCAATCGAGCTCCAGCCCGCGCAAGCCGCCAGCCGGCGCCCTTGCGCTCATCCAGTTGGGGCCGGTGTCGATGATGGCGCCCATCTGCCGCAGCGCCTCGGCAAACTTCACATCGCCCTGGATCGATTCGCTGCCCACACCTTCCACCCGGACCGGACCGCCGCCGATGGCCCCCAGAGCGAGAAAATACGATGCCGACGAAGCATCGCCCTCGACATAGACCGTCCCCGGCGCCACGTAGCGGCTGCCTGCGCGCACGGTGAAACGCTGCCAGCCCTCACGCTCGACGGTGACGCCGAAACGCGCCATGGTGGCGAGCGTGATCTCGATATACGGCTTGGAAATCAATTCACCGGCCACCTCCACCACCACCGTCCGCGCGAGCAGCGGCAGCGCCATCAGGAGGCCGGTGAGGAACTGGCTGGAGACATCGCCACGCACGGAAATCCGCTCCGCTGCTGCGTCGGGCAGGCGGTGCCGGATACGCAGGGGCGGATAACCGGGCTCTCCCAGGTAATCGATTTGTGCCCCCAGCTGACGCAGGCCATCGACCAGATCACCGATCGGCCGTTCGTGCATGCGCGGCACGCCTTTCAGCACGTAATCGCCGCCCGCCAGGGCCAGGGCCGCCGTCAACGGGCGAAACGCCGTGCCGGCATTACCGAGGAACAATTCTGCCGCCTCCGTCCGGAAGACGCCGCCACACCCGTCGATGCGCCAGTTTTCTCCCCCCAGATGCGTGACGCCCACGCCCAGCGCCTGCAAGGCTTCCAGCATGCGCTCGGTATCGTCGGACGCGAGCAGGTCGCGCACTTCAGTGGTCCCGGCAGCCAGCGCCGCCAGCAGCAGCACACGATTCGAAATGCTCTTCGAGCCAGGCAGACGCACCGTGCCGGAAGCCGAAAGCAATTGGGGGAGGTCGATAAATTCCATGTCAGGCTGCCAAAAAACGTGGGAGGCTGGCACGCTAGGGGAAGCAGTGTGCTTTGTCAATTGAGCCAGCAGGCTCCCGGATCAGGCGATCCGTGACAGGCCAGCACCCTGAAACGCCTCGCCCGCAGAGGGGGCACTCAGCGCAAATCAGGGGTAGACTCGACAGAACCCTGGGCCATAGACCGGATCACTGATCCAGCCGAGCAAAGTGAAAAACAGGCTCCAGGCCGCAACCCAGAGCAGGCGGCGCGCCGCCACCGGATGACGCGCCAGCCAGGTGACGCAGGGCGGACACAGCCTGTGCAGCATGTCCGCCTGCGTACTTACTGCGCCGTGGCGCGCTGGGCGCGCTTGCGGTCGTTTTCGGTGAGGTGACGCTTGCGCAGACGAATGGATTTCGGCGTCAGCTCGACCAGTTCGTCGTCCGCAATGAATTCGACGGCGGCTTCGAGACTCAACTGGATCGGCGGCACCAGACGTACGGCCTCATCGGTACCGGAGGCGCGAACGTTGGTCAGCTGCTTGCCCTTGATCGGGTTGACCACCAGATCGTTATCGCGGCTGTGGATGCCGATGATCATGCCCTCGTAGAGCTTGTCGCCCGGATTGACGAACATGCGACCGCGATCCTGCAGTTTCCACAGGGCATAGGCCACGGCTTCGCCGTTGTCCTGCGAAATCAGCACACCGTTGCGACGCTCCGCCACTTGCCCTTCCTTGACCGGCGCATAGTCGTCGAAGACGTGGCTGATCAGGCCGGTACCGCGCGTCAGGTTCATGAATTCACCCTGGAAGCCGATCAATCCACGCGCCGGAATGCGGTACTCAATACGCACCCGACCGCGACCATCCGGCACCATGTCGAGCATTTCACCACGACGCAGCCCCAGGCTTTCCATGACGCCCCCCTGGTGACCTTCCTCGACATCAACGGTCAGCATTTCGTAGGGCTCGCACTCGACGCCATCGATGATCTTCTTGACCACCCGCGGACGCCCCACCGCCAGCTCGTAACCTTCACGCCGCATGTTTTCCAGAAGAATGCCCAGGTGCAGCTCGCCACGCCCGGCCACATCGAACACATCACTGATGTCGGTATCGTGCACACGCAGCGCCATATTGGTCAGCAGTTCCTTGTGCAAGCGGTCGCGGATCTGGCGGCTGGTGACGAACTTGCCTTCGGTACCCGCCAGCGGGCTGCTGTTGACCATGAACTGCATGGACAGCGTCGGTTCGTCGATTTTCAGCAGCGGCAGCGCTTCCGGCTGATCCGGATCGGTCACGGTGCAGCCCAGCACAAGATCCTCGATGCCGGTGATCTGGACGATGTCGCCGGCCACCCCTTCCTCCATCTCGACCTTGTTCAACCCCTTGTAACCGAACACCTGACCGATCTTGGCCTTGATCGGCTGCCGGTCGTGCTCGGCAGCTTCTTCTTCGGTGCCGAACATCACCATCACCGGCATACCGGTCTTGACCCGGCCACGGGTAATGCGGCCAACGCCGATGCGGCCGACGTAAGTGGAATAATCCAGCGCCGAAATCTGCAGCTGCAGCGGCGCATTCAGATCGGTATCGGGGGCCGGCACGTGCGACAGAATCATGTCGAACAGCGGCTTCATGTCCGTGCGCGGCGCATCCAGCGACAGCGCCGCCCAGCCATTCAGGCCGGACGCGTACACAATCGGGAAATCGAGCTGCTCGTCGCTGGCACCCAGCTTGTCGAACAGATCGAAGGTGAGATTGACCGCGTTGTCCGGATCGGCGCCATCGCGGTCCACCTTGTTGACCAGCACGATCGGCCGCAGACCGAGGGCCAGCGCTTTTTTGGTCACGAAACGGGTTTGCGGCATCGGCCCTTCGACGGCATCGACCAGCAGCACCACGCCATCCACCATACCCAGCACACGTTCGACCTCACCGCCGAAATCCGCGTGCCCCGGGGTATCGACGATGTTGATGTGGATACCGTTGTAATCGACCGCCGTATTCTTGGCGAGAATGGTGATGCCGCGCTCTTTTTCGATATCGCCCGAGTCCATGACGCGCTCGTCCACCTGCTGGTGCGAGGCAAAGGTGCCGGATTGGCGGAGCAGCTGGTCGACCAGCGTGGTTTTACCGTGGTCAACGTGAGCAATGATGGCGATGTTGCGAATAGCGCGGGCGGACATGAAGAGCAATCTGGAAAATTTTGGGAGGCGTGATTCTATCACCGGTGCTGCAATGCAACATCACCCTCCGGAAGAAATACGGGAAAACTGTTGCAGAAAACCGCGTAAACTCGCCTGAAAACAGTCCAACCAAGGAAATCCCGTGCCCATTTACTCTCTTCCCGGCAAGAAACCCGCCATTTCCAGCAGCGCCTGGGTCGCCCCCAACGCCACCGTCATCGGCGACGTACACCTGGCAGCGGGGGCTTCAGTCTGGTGGAACGCCACGCTGCGCGGCGACAACGACCCGATCCACATCGGCGAAAACAGCAACATTCAGGACGGCAGCGTGCTGCACACCGACGAAGGCATCCCCATGCACATCGGCCGGGGCGTGACCGTGGGCCACCTCGTCATGCTGCATGGATGCACTGTCGGTGACAACTGCCTGATCGGCATCGGCTCGGTGATCCTCAACCGGGCTGAAATCGGCGCCAACAGCATTGTCGGCGCCAACAGTCTGGTGCCGGAAGGCAAGAGCTATCCCGAGCGCAGCCTGATCCTCGGCTCACCGGCGAAGGTCGTGCGCCAACTCACCGACGAAGAAGTCGCACGCCTGCAGCATTCCGCTGCCCATTACGTCAAGAACGCGCAGCGCTATGCCCGGGATCTGGCCAAGGTGGAATAAGCGGCAACCGTCAGAGGCACTGAGGCTGCCCGCCGCAGAGATCAGGCCAGCCCCGCCACAAACTGGCTGATTGCCGCCAGCACCGCGGCTTCCTGGTCGCGCTGCGGGGTATGGCCGCATTGATCGAGCTTGAGCAACTGCGCGCCATGCGGCGTTTTTTCGGCAATCACGTCAATCTGGCGCAGGGTGGCGTATTCGTCCTGACGCCCCTGGATAGCCAGCAGCGGGCAGGTAATGGCGGGCAGAAAATCCTCGATATTCCAGTGGCGGAATGGCGGCGACAGCCAGCAGTCGTTCCAGTCGGCAAACACCCGGGCGGCATGCTTGTGGTAGCGGGCGAGTTTTTTCGGCCAGTCGGTGCTTTCCCAGAGCTCGCGCGCGGCGCGAATGCCGGCCAGCGTTTCTTCTTCGACAAATTCGTGCGGCGCCATGACCACCGCCGCACGCAACTGCGCGGGATAACTGCCGGCAAAAATCAGGGCAATGCTGCCGCCATCGCTATGGCCGATCAAAACCGGCTGCTCCACATCTAGTGCAGCCAGAACGGCGGGCAGAATGTCGCGCCCTTCGCGATGCATGTAATCCGTCTGGCGGCGATCCGGGTACGGATCGGAGGCGCCATAGCCCGGACGCGAATACGCCAGCACCCGGCAACCGGTGGCTGCCGCCAGTTTTTCCGGAAAATCGCGCCACATCGCCACGCAGCCAAGTCCCTCATGCAGCAGTACTAGCGGCGGACGGCCGGCGACGGTGGCGGGAAAATCGACGTATTCGATAGCGTAGCTGCGGTTCTGGAAAACGATGGAAACAGTATTCATGGGGTCTTATGAGTTAAGCAAAAAATTTTCTACCACGGCAATCTGCGCCGCGTTGTGGAACATGGGAGCGTGACCGACAGCGGGGATTTCCACCAATTGCGCGCATGGGCCGCACGTAGCCATGCGCTGCCAGGTGCTGCGGCTGAGCAAGTCGGAACATTCACCCCGCACCGCCAGCGTCGGACAGCGGATGGTAGCGTAGAGCGGCCACAAATCGACGCCTTCGTCCGACAGTTCGGCCTTGAACGGTTCGGCGATGCGCGGATCGTAACGAAAGCGCCATTGGCCATCCGCCTGTTGCTGAATGCTGCTGGCCGTCAGCGCCTGCCACTGGGCCGGCGTCAGATCACCGAAGGGCGCACTGATGACCTCGATCGCCGCCTGTGCCGCCGCAAAGCTTGGCCAGGCGGGGTCGGCACCGACATAAGCGGCAATACGGCGCAGCGCAGCGGCATCGAGAAACGGCCCGATATCGTTCAGAATCAGACGCCGCACCGGCGTTCCCTGCTGCGCCGCGAGCGCCATGCCGATCAAACCGCCCATCGACGTCCCCAGCCAGTCCACCTGCTCGACCTGCAGGCGGGCAATCAACGTCACCATGTCGGCCACGTATTGCGCAATGACATAACCGGCCGGATCGTGCAAATGGCTGCTCAACCCACGCCCGACCACATCCGGGCAAATGACCCGGTAATGCGCCGCCAGGCGTTCGGCCAGCCAGTCGAAATCACGACCGTTGCGGGTCAGGCCATGCACGCAGATCAGCACGCGCGGATTATCCGGCGCGCCCCACTGGTAGTAATTCATGTCATGCAGGCCGCCGGGATTGAGGCACTGCACTTTGCATTGCTGAAAATTCATGACCCACTCTCACGCATAACATTCAGGATGACCACCCCGAATGTATCACCGCCCATGCCAGTAACGCGCGCGCTGCTGCCGCCAGCCATGAACCTGCACCCCTGCAGACTCCAGCCGCAGATGAATGCTGCCGGCAAGATCGGTCCGCCACAGACGTGCCCCCTGCCCGGCATAACGTTGCAGGATGGCTGGCCGGGGATGCTGGAAACGGTTACGGTAGCCGACGGAAAAAACCGCCTCACTGGCCCCCACCGCCGCCACAAAATCCGGAGAAGATGAGCCGGCGGCACCATGATGCGGCACCAGAATCACATCGGCAGCCAGCGCCTCAGCCGAGCGGGCCAGCAAATCAGCCTCCTCGGCCACTTCGATATCGCCCGTCAGCAGCATGCGCCGCCCACCCGCATCGATACGCAGCACACAGGACAGCGCATTGTTCTTCTTGCCAGCCGCATAGTCCGCAGGCAGCGGGTGAAGCAGGGTGAAATCGACACTATCCCACTGCCAGTGCTGGCCGGCGGCGCATAAACTGCCGGGCTGATCGACACTGGACGACGCCACCGCAGCAATCGCCATCCCCGCCTGCAGCGAAGCAAAACCGCCCATATGATCGCTATCGCCGTGCGACAACAGCACACGATCCAGCCGCTCCACGCCCAGCCAGCGCAGATAAGGCAGCACCACCCGCTGCCCGGCATCGGCCTCGGCGCTATAGCGCGGCCCCGCGTCGTACAAGAGCGCATGCCCCCGGGTGCGCACCAGCACCGCCTGCCCCTGGCCCACGTCAAGCACATCGATCTGCGCCACGCCCGGCGGTAATTTCTCGGCAGGCCAGTAGAGACAGGGCAGGATCAGCACACAGCCGAGCGCCCGCCCGGGCACCCCGCGCGGCAGCAGGCAGACCGTTACACCAATGAGCGCCAGCGGGGCCGTCCACCACGGTGGCACTGCCGCCTGCCACACCGGCCAGGCAGCACACCAGAGCAGGAAATGCATCAACCCATCGAGCACCCCATGCGCCAGCAGCAACAAAGGGGGCCAGGGCAGCACCGCCGCCAGCAGCGCCAGTGGCGTCACGATCAGGCTGATGACAGGAATCGCCACCGCATTGGCCAGCGGCGAAACCAGCGAAAACTGCTGAAACACCAGCATCAGCACCGGCAGTGTGGCCAGCGTCGCGGCCCACTGAACCACACCCCAGGTCCGCAGCCGCGCCCGCCAGCCTGCCCCGGCCTCCAGCCGCGCGCTGCCGATGTACAGCAAGGCCGCCACCGCCGCAAAAGACAACCAGAACCCCGGCGCCAGCACCGCCCACGGATCAATCAACAGCACCAGCAGCAAGGCCAGCGCCAGGATGTGCCGCGCTGCCGGCAGGCGACCAGAAAGCACCGCCAGCGCCACCACCAGCAGCATGTAAAAAGTCCGCTGGGCCGGCACACCAAACCCCGCCAGCAGGGCATATAAAAACGCCCCGCCCGCTGCCGCCACAATACCCGCCCGTTGCGCCGGACAGCGCAGCACCAGCGCCGGCACCCGCCGCCAGAGAAAGGCAACCAGCCCACCCAGCATGCCGGCCACCATGGTCACGTGCAAACCGCTGATCGACATCAGGTGCGTGGTGCCGGTACGGTTGAACACGGTCCACAACGCACTCTCCACCGCCTTCTGATCCCCCACCGCCAGCGCCGTCAGGATGCCGGTCCACGGCCACTCGGCAGCCGGCAGGGTGCGACTGAAACGCGCACGCACGGCCGCACGCAGACGCTCCACCCCACTCCCGAAACCCGGCACGAAACCATCCAGGCGCGTTCCCCCCGACGGGCGCACATACCCCGTCGCCCGGATGCCGCGCTCGAACAACCACATTTCATAATCGAACCCACCTGGATTGGCACTACCATGCGGTTTCTTCAGACGCACCGTCAACCGCCAGCGCTCACCTGGCGCAATCGCCGGTACCCCTGCCCCGCTGCCGGGCGAGGCATACCAGTTGAGCAACACCCGCTGCGGCAAGCGCGCCCCCGGCGTCAGCACCGATTCCACCAGAAACTCGAAACGCACCGCGCGCGCTCCGGGCTGCGGCAATCCCGCCACCACGCCCTGCACCACCACATCGCGCCCTTCCCACTGCGCATCCAGCGCATCCTGCAGCCGCAATTCCGCCCGCCAACCCGCCCAGCTGACGCCCAGCAAAAATGCAGCACAAACCAGCACCAGCGAACGCGCCTGGCGCCAGCAGAAATGGCTGAGCAACAAGCACCCAAGCGCCCCCGCCAGCACCAGCCAGAGCGGCGGCAAGCTGGCACAGGTCTGCAAAAAGAAGACGCCGCAGGCAAAGGCCAAAATGACAGAAATCATGCAAATATCATTACACGATGCCAGCCAAGGCGCCAGACATTCGCAGCGTTTCTATCGCAACTCAACCCGAGCCTCTGTTTAACCAGCCCTTGCGTGGGGATTACCCCATGCCCACTACTGGCCGATTTGAGACAGTTGCAGAAAGTGCAAAACACGAAAGCATCTTCCCCCAAAACCTGTGGTCCGAATCGCGACCAAGTCTGTCGACACGAAATTCCAGTAACATCATGCGCCTGCCCATATTGTCATCTCGAGATGTCCCAGAGCACGCTCAGACCGCAAAACCGAACCATCAATTACATCGGCATGGCGGCTATTGTTTTCACCATTGGCATTCAGGCTCATGCCGTCGAAACACGGCGCTGCCAAATTAATGGCAAGACAATCATTACCAACCTGACTTGTGAACAGCTCGTCAATGAAGCCGGTGCTCCGCCACCTGGAAGCGAAAAAACCCAGCCAGTCACACAGCCGAAGCCGACTCAAGCACCACAGAAAAAGACCACCAAGAAACAACCGGTCACTGCCAGCGAAAGTACAACTGCTGCCTCAACCGCAATTCGAACCGGTATGGATAATCTGGTATCTACGATCCTCATCTTTGGCGCCGCTGTCCTCCTTGTTTTTGGACTCATCATCTGGCTAAAGCATAAAGCCAGGCAGGTTGTACACACCTGCCTAGAGGAACTTGCACCGCTTGCGAGGAACACAAAGGAGCCTGTACTGAACAAGGTCCTCAGCAACGAAGACGAGGAGCTACCGTACCGTCAGACCTCAGTAATGTCCCGCTACGAACTTGAAATGTTCGAACGTATCAAGAGCGCACTTCCAGAATGCGAGATATTCCCGCAGGTTCCACTTGCATCATTCATTCGTATTGATCCCCAGCGTGCTGGTACTCGTCTAGCGACCAACAGTTACCGCTGGCAGAACCGCATTGGCCAGCAACGTGTGGACTTCCTGGCTTGCCTGCGCCGAGACATGTCGACCGTTGCCGCCATTGAGCTTGACGATCCAAGCCATGAAAGCACAGATGCCCAACGTCGCGATGCCAAGAAAAATAAGAGTCTGAGGGATGCCAATGTCCCGCTGATCCGCTGGCGGGTGGAAACGATGCCGAATGCAGAGGAAATCCGGCAAGAATTTTTGCAGCGGAAGTTGATTCCAGTGTAGTCACTGGTGGCGCACTTAGGCGGCAATCGCAAATAATGACTTGATTCATACAAACGCCGGGAATAACTCCTAGGCAGCCCCTCTGACAATAACGGCCAACGGCCACTCTCCGTGGCCGGACGGCAAGAAAACGATACCGGAGCCTGCTTCGGCCGAAATTCTGCCTGACCGGGTGCCTTTCTTGACTGGCCCCTCATTCGTTTCAAAAGCGAGCCGACGCGAAGCTATCGCCCGATTCAAGCCCCAGAATTCGCGTGATGCTGCGGCCCTCAACGGCAAAAAACCTTTGGAAACCCTTGCAGTCCCAAGGTTTGCCATCCCTCCCCCTGCGGCGACAAAGCGCAGAACCAGAAAATTTATTGACAAGACATGTCGATATAACTAAGATTTTCGACATGAAGAATGATTACAGCCAAACCATTCCCCCCGCCTGGCAGGCGATGTCAAAAATCTTTGTCGCCCTCGGCGACGAGCATCGGCAGCGCATTCTGCTGTTGTTCGAGCCGGGAGAGCGGCTCAATGTGGGCCAGATTGCGGAAGTGTCCACCCTGGCGCGGTCGACCGTCTCCCACCATCTGAAAATCCTGCACGAATCCGGCGTGCTGGCTTCCGAAAAAATCGGCAAGGAAGTCTGGTTCTGGATCAACCGCGACGTTCTGGCGACAACTTTCAGCAACGTCCTAGATTATCTGAAGGAGTCCACCTGATGCTGCGCTCGCTCATGCGTCGCCTGCTGCGCCCGGTACTGCGCACCTTGGCTCGCCTACTGTTCCGTATCGAAGTTTCTGCGCAGGCGATAGATTTCCATCATTCGCGGCTGCTCGTGGTTGCCAATCACCAATCGTTTCTCGACGGCTTGTTGCTCGGCCTGTTTCTACCGATCAATCCAGTCTTCGTGGTGCACACCACCATCGCCAGAAGCTGGATGTTCCGGATACTGCTGTCGCAGGTGGATTACCTGGCGGTGGATCCCGCCAGTCCGATGGCGATGAAGAAAGTCATCCGGCTGGTGGAATCGGGGCGGCCCGTGGTGATTTTCCCGGAAGGGCGCATCACGCTCACCGGTTCCCTGATGAAGGTTTACGATGGCCCCGCCTTCGTCGCGGCCAAAACCGGTGCAACCGTGCTGCCGGTACGTCTTGACGGTGCCGAGCGCAGCTATTTTTCCCGTCTGTCGGGGCTCAACCGCCGGCAGCTGTTTCCAAAAATCCGCCTGACCATTCTGCCGGAACGCCATTTCCCCATGCCCACCGGGGCGACGGCCAAGCTGCGCCGGCACCAGTCCGGTGAGGCCATGCGCCGCCTGATGCAGGAGATGGTGGTCGCTGCACGCCCCGCCGATACACTCTACGGCGCCCTGTGCACCGCCGTGGCAACGCACGGCCGGCGCCGGCGTCTGCTGGAAGACGTGAAGCAGGTTGAGTATTCCTACAATGATCTGCTCAAGATGGCACTCATCCTCGGGCGTCAGATCGAGCGACTGAGCACCCCCGGCGAACACATCGGCCTGCTGCTGCCCAATCTGGCGCCGACTGTCGGGCTCATTTTCGGACTCTCGGCACGACGCCGCATTCCGGCCATGCTCAACTACACCGCCGGAGTCGAAGCGATGCAGGCGGCCTGTACCGCAGCGCAGGTGCGCACCATCGTCACTTCACGCGCTTTCGTCGAGCAGGCCAAACTGGCCGACAAACTGGGCGCGCTGCGTGCGGTACACCTCGTCTATCTGGAGGATGTCCGGGCCGCCATCGGTGTCGCCGACAAATTATGGCTGCTGCTGTGGGCGCTGCATTTCCCGCGCCGCTTCGCCCTGCCGGCCACACCGGACGAAGCGGCGGTGGTGCTGTTCACCTCCGGCTCGGAAGGCAAGCCCAAGGGGGTCGTGCTGGCGCATCGTGCCATTCTCGCCAACATCGCGCAGATTCGTTCGGTGATCGATTTCTCGGTACACGACAAGGTGCTCAACGCCCTGCCCGTCTTCCATTCTTTCGGTCTCACCGCCGGCACCCTGCTGCCCATCCTGTCTGGCGCCAGCCTCTTCATTTACCCCTCGCCGCTGCATTACCGGGTGATTCCGGAACTCGCCTACGACCGCGGCTGCACCGTGCTCTTTGGCACATCGACCTTCCTCGCCAACTACGGAAAATTCGCCCATCCCTATGATTTCTACCGCCTGCGCTATGTCGTTGCCGGGGCGGAGAAACTTGCCGACAGCGTGCGCGGCCTGTGGTTCGAAAAATTCGGCCTGCGCATTTTCGAAGGCTACGGCGCCACCGAAACCGCCCCGGTGCTGGCGGTCAATACCCCGATGGCCTACCGTACCGGCACCGTCGGTACGCTGCTGCCCGGCATCGAGCTGCAGTTGCAGCCGGTTCCCGGCATCGACACCGGCGGCATCCTGCACGTGCGTGGCCCCAACGTGATGAGCGGCTACCTGAAAGCCGACCAGCCCGGCATCCTGCAACCCCCCGTTTCCGACCTTGGCAACGGCTGGTACGACACCGGCGATGTGGTGGAAGTCGATGCCGACGGGTTCATCCGTATCGTGGGCCGGGTCAAGCGCTTTGCCAAGATCGCCGGTGAAATGATCAGTCTCGAAGTCGTCGAGAAACTCGCCAACGCGGCATCCCCCGACCAGCACCACGCCGCATCCAGCCAGCCCGACGCCAGCAAGGGCGAGGCGCTGGTGCTATTCACCACCGACCCCGCCCTGAACCGCGAACAACTCAGCACCGTGGCCCGCAGCAGCGGCGCGCCGGAGCTCGCCGTCCCGCGCAAGATCTGCCACCTCGACGCCCTGCCCCTGCTCGGCACGGGGAAGATCGACTCCGTGACACTGAAAAAAATGGCCGAGGCGGCATAAGCCGGAACCAAAGTGCATATCGGGCCTGTCATCGTAGTCCAGTTACTAACCTTCCTCATTCCTGCCTGGGCGCTCAAACGATTTCTAATGCGTCACTGCCATGCTGGGGGCTCGCCGCAACTGGCAAGCCTGATTTTTCTCTCCTGGCTCGCCATAGCCCCCTATGGCTTGTCGTATGTTCTTGCACCTTTGGTCAATTGGCTATTCATGACTTACCCCAGTCTGCAGAAAGGAGCTTGGGATGTTGGTCTGGCACTGGCCTTATGGGCAGGCATGGCTCTGTCGTATTTAGCAGCAATCGTGACTGGCATCCCGAGCGTAGCAAGTTTTTTCCGGACAAATCCAGACAAGGAGCAAGAAGATGTCTGTTGAACGCAATCCCGATCGAAGTCGTCGCCATTTCCTCAGCCTCCTTGCCGGCGGCAGCGTTCTGGCGGTTGCCGGCGCCTCGTTTGCCAGGCCGGCGCTCATCAACCCCTGCCGGGCTGCGATTCCGGTCGCACTCCTGGATAGCCCGTGGCTGCGTCAGGCCTGGGCGGGGATCGACCCGGCCGGCGTGTGGGACTGCCATGTACACCTTGCGGGGCTGGGCGATGGCGGCAGCGGCATCGAGATCGGGCCGCAACTGTCGACGCCCCTGAAGCCAGTGCATTACGCGCAGCGCCTGTTCTACATGAACGCCGGCTGCGCGCACGATGCGCCGGGTAAGGTGGATACCGCTTATGTGGCACGTCTGCTCAACCTGTGCGATGCGATGCCAGAAGGTTTCAAGGTCATGCTGTTCGCCTTCGCGCATTTTCATGATCCGGCCGGTCAGGCCCACCCCGAGCATTCAGCCTTTTACGTACCGAATGCCTGGGCGGCCAAACTGGCGCGAGAATTTCCGGCCCGCTTCGAGTGGGTGGCGTCACTGCACCCCTATCACGCCAGCGCAGTCGATGAACTGCAACAGGCCATCGCCGACGGCGCCTGTGCCGTCAAATGGCTACCGGCAGCGCAGGGCATGGACCCGGCCTCCGCGCAATGCGATGCCTTCTACCGCGTGCTGGCTGCTTCCGGCATCCCGCTCATCGTGCATTGTGGCGAGGAAAAAGCTGTGCAAGGCAGCGACACCCAGGCCTTCGGCAATCCGCTGCGCCTGCGGCGCGCGCTCGATGCCGGGGTGAAGATCGTCGTCGCACACTGCGCCTCGATGGGCAGCGATGTCGACGACGACGGCAGCACCCGCTCCAGTTTCGACCTGTTCCTCAAGGCAATGGCCGAGCCGCGCGCCCGCAACCTGCTCTACGGCGACATTTCCGCCATCACCCTGCGCAACCGCCAAGCGGCGGTCATCCGTACCCTGCTCCAGCGCACCGACCTGCATTCGCGCCTGCTTTACGGCTCCGACTACCCGCTACCGGGAATACTGCCGCTGATTTCCTCGGCCACGCTGGCCCGCACCGGCTTGCTGCCGAAGGCGGCTGTCGCCGATCTGAATGCGCTGCGCGAACACAACCCGCTGCTGTTCAATTTCGTGCAGAAACGCCTGTTGTCCTGGCAAGGCCATTTCTTCTCCGCAGCGGTGTTCGATACCCGCCGGATTTTTGCGCGCACCGGCTGATGCTGCCCCCACTTTTACCGACAGAAGCCCGCCCGGGTGCTGCTGTCACCGGATCACTTTTCTGAAAGCCATAGCAACCATGAGCGGTCAGTTTTCCCTTCTCAAGAACAAACGGTTCGCCCCGTTTTTCACCACGCAGTTTCTCGGCGCCTTCAACGACAACATGTTCAAGAACGCGCTGATCGTGCTGCTCACTTTTCACACAGCACAGTGGACGACGCTGGCGCCGGAATTGCTCGCCAATCTGGCGGCGGGAATTTTCATCCTACCCTTCTTCCTGTTTTCCGCCACCGCCGGACAGCTGGCGGACAAGTACGACAAAGCAATGCTGGCCCGGCTGGTGAAAGTGCTGGAAATGCTCATCATGGGGGTTGCCGCTGCCGGCTTTTTCCTCACCAGCCTGACGACGCTGCTGGCGGCGCTGTTCCTGCTCGGGCTGCATTCGACCCTGTTCGGGCCGGTCAAATACGCCATCCTGCCGCAGCATCTGCACACTGATGAACTGGTCGGCGGCAATGCGCTGGTTGAAGCCGGTACGTTCGTGGCCATCCTGATCGGCACCCTGGCCGGCGGCCTGCTCGCCGGTTCGGTCACCTATCCCGCCTGGATCGCCGCCGGCGGTTTTGTGGTGGCGTTCGCGGGTTACCTCGCCAGCCGGGGCATTCCGGTGGCGCCACCGCCGGTGCCGGAGTTGAGGGTGAACCTCAACCCGTTCAGTGAAACCTGGCGCAATCTCTCCTTTGCCCGCCAGGAGCGCGCCGTATTTCTCTCCATCCTCGGGATTTCCTGGTTCTGGCTGTACGGCGCGCTCTTTCTCGCGCAGTTCCCGGCGTACACCCGCAATGTCCTCGGCGGCGGAGAATTGATGGTCACGGTATTGCTCGCCACCTTTACGCTCGGCATCGGTGCCGGCTCCCTGCTGTGCGAGCGACTGTCCGGCAAGCAGGTGGAAATCGGGCTGGTGCCCTTCGGTTCGATTGGCCTGACGCTGTTCGGTCTCGATCTCTATTTTGCCTCGCCACTCGGCCTGGCCGGCAACGGCACACACGACACGCTGGCGCTGCTGAGTGTGGCGGCGGTCTGGCGGGTCCTGTTCGACCTTCTGCTGCTGGGCGTCTTCGGCGGTTTCTTCATCGTCCCGCTGTACGCGCTGGTACAGCTGCGCAGTGCGCCGGAGCAGCGGGCGCGCATCATCGCCGCCAACAACATCATGAACGCACTGTTCATGGTCGCCGGCGCACTGGGTGCAGCGGCACTACTCGGCGCCGGTCTTGCCATCCCGTCCCTGTTCGCGCTGGCAGCCCTGCTGAACGCTTTGGTGGCGATTTACATCTACACCCTGGTGCCGGAATTCCTGCTGCGCTTCATTGCCTGGCTGCTCGTCAAAACGGTGTACCGCCTGCGAATTCATGGCATCGACCAGGTACCCGAGGAAGGCGCGGCGCTGATCGTTGCCAATCATGTCAGTCTGGTTGATGCGGTCATTCTGATGGGCTGCTGCCGCCGTCCGATCCGCTTCGTGATGGATCACCGTATCTTCCGCCTGCCGTTGCTCGGCTTCGTGTTCCGCCACTGTGGCGCCATTCCGATTGCCCCGGCCAAGGAGGACCCGGCGCTGATGGAGCGTGCCTTCGCCGAAATCGATGCCGCGCTGGCAGCCGGTGATCTGGTCGGCATTTTCCCGGAAGGCGGCATCACCCGCGACGGCGAGCTCCAGCCCTTCCGCCCGGGGGTGACGCGCATCCTGCAAGCGCGGCCGGTACCGGTGATTCCGATGGCCCTGTCCGGCCTGTGGGGAAGCTTCTTCTCACGCATAGATGGCGCTGCGATGAAAAAACCCTTCCGCCGCGGGCTGTTCTCAGCGGTCGATCTGCGTGTCGGGCCCCCAGTCGCCTCCAGTGCCGCCACGCCGGAGCACCTGCACGCCGAAGTACTGCGCTTGCGTGGCGAACGGCGATAAGGCGGCTGCCGACCCCGGCGGGCCTTTTCTCAACCGGTCAGCCCGCCGTCCTTCAGTTCCACCTGCCGCATGGCACGGGCGGCCAGGTCGCGGTCGTGCGTGACCATCACCAGACTCGCTCCCTGACGCTCGACGTGTTCAAGCAGCAGGTCAAAAACCACCCCGGCGGTCTGGCTGTCGAGATTGCCGGTCGGCTCGTCGGCAAGGATGCAGGCCGGACGGCTGACCAGGGCACGCGCGATGGCCGCCCGCTGGCGCTCGCCACCGGAAAGCTCGCCCGGACGGTGTGCCAGCCGATGCCCCAAACCGACCGCAACCAGCGCTTGTGCTGCTTCGGCCAGCGCCGCCGCACGTTCCTGGCGGCGGATGAGCAACGGCATGGCCACATTTTCCTGCGCTGAGAATTCCGGCAACAGGTGATGGAACTGGTAGACAAAACCCAGATGCTGATTGCGCCAGTCTCCCCGTGTTGCTTCCGACAAATCGGCGAGCGGCTGCCCCTGAATCAGTACCTGTCCGGAACTGGGCGCATCCAGCCCGCCCAGCAAATGCAGCAAGGTGCTCTTGCCGGAACCTGAGGCGCCGACGATGGCCAGCGTCGTCCCGGCAGCAATGCCGAGATTGATGTCGTGCAGGACCGGCACCTCCAGGCCGCCCCCCTGAAACACCTTGCCCAGCGCACGGGCTTCAAGAATGAACTCACTCATAGCGCAACGCCTCCGCCGGATTCACCCGTGCCGCCCGCCAGCTGGGATACAGCGTCGCCAGCAGCGACAGCACGAAGGCGATCAGGGTCACGCCCCAGACATCGCTCCAGAGCAGCTCGGAGGGCAGATCGGAAATGTAATAGACATCCTTGGCCAGGAACTGGATCCCCAGCAGGCGCTCCAGCGCCGGCACCACGACATCGATGTTGAGGGCCAGGGCAATGCCGCCGGCCACCCCCAGCACCAGCCCGATGCAACCGACCAAAGCCCCCTGAATCATGAACACCGCCATGATCGAGCGCGGCCGCGCGCCCAGCGTGCGCAGGATGGCAATATCGGCCTGTTTGTCGGTCACCGCCATGACCAGGGTGGACACCAGATTGAATGCCGCCACCGCCACAATCAGCGACAGGATGATGAACATCATCGTCTTCTCGATCTGCACCGCCCGGAAGAAATTGGCGTGACTCTTGGTCCAGTCGTGCAGATAGGCATCGGCATTGATGGTCGCGGCCAGTTCGCGCGCGATACGCGGCGCCGCGAACAGGTCATCGACCTTCAGCCGCACCCCGCTCACCGTTTCGCCCATTTGGTACAGGCGCTGCGCATCCTGCAGATTGATCAGGGCGAGGCCGGCATCGTATTCATACATGCCGACTTCAAAAATGCCGACCACCGTGAAGGAGCGCACCCGTGGCACCACGCCGGCCGGTGTCACGCTGCCCTGCGGTGCGATCAAGGTCAGTTTGTCGCCGACATAGACCTTCAGGGAACGTGCCAGATCGGCCCCGAGCACCACGCCAAAACGCCCCGGCTGCAAGGCATCCAGGCTGCCGCTGGTGATGCTTTTACGAAAATCGGCGACCCCGTCTTCCAGCTCCGGTTCGATGCCACGGATCAGCGCCCCCTTCACGCCGCCATCCACCGAGAACATCCCCTGCGACTGCACGAACGGCGCGGCCTTCAGCACTTCCGGGTGTTTCATGGCCTGCTCCGCCAGCGCAGGCCAGTCATGCAAACCGCCATCGATGCCGGTAATCTGGATATGCGAGGCCACCCCGAGAATGCGCGTCCGCAGCTCTTTCTGGAAACCGTTCATCACCGACAGCACCACGATCAGCGCCGCCACCCCGAGGCCGATGCCGGCCATTGAAATCAACGAAATGAAGGAAATGAAGTGGTTGCGCCGCTTGGCCCGCGTGTAGCGCAGGCCGATCAGAATTTCATAGGGCAATGACATGGAAGAAGCCGGGGCAGCAAAAGCCGCTATGGTACATGCTCCGGGCCGGGCCAATGCACATTCCCGGAGAGGCAGGGCAAGCCTGCGGGGGGCGATGGTAGACTGCGCCCTTTGTTTTTCTCCCCTTTCCCCGTGCACCTGACGCTACTCGTTCCCGAACTGATCTGGCCCGAACCGGGCGATGCGCTGACGCTGGCGCAGTTGCCGGCGGAGCATTTCTCCTGGCTGACGGGCCGCGCCAGTTTCCAATTGCAGCCTGCCAGCGCACACGAAGCCTGTCTGCTGGCACTCTGCCAGGCCGCCGGCCGGAACATGGCCCAGCTACGCGGCCTGGGCGAACGCTCCGCCCTGTCGCTGGGCGCAAACACCCTCTGCGCCGACCCGGTGCACCTGCGCTTTCACCAGGAACGCATTGTCCTTGCTGATGCGGGCGCCTTTCCGCTCGACGAATCCGAGGCAAGCGCTCTGCTGGCCGCCCTGAACGACGAATTTTCCGCCCTCGGCCGTTTTCACCTGGGCGATGCCCGGCGCTGGTATCTGGAATTGCATGCGCCGCTCCCACATGCCGCCGCCCCCCTGTCCCGCGTCGCGGGCCGCCGCCTGGATGGCGAAATCGACAACAAGACCACCCCGCTCTACCGCTGGTTGAACGAGGTGCAGATGTTCCTCCACCAGCATCCGGTCAATGTTGCCCGCAGCGGACGCGGCGAACCCGCCATCAACAGCCTGTGGCTGTGGGGTGAAGGTCATGCCGCCCCCTGCACCCTCCCGTTCGACGCCATCTATGCCGACGACCCGCTGGCACGCGGCCTGGCTGCGGCGGCGGGCCTGACTGCCGAAAATCTGCCGCACAGCGCCGACACCGTACTCGCCAGCAGCAGACAACGCCCTCTGGTGCACCTCGACTCGCTGCTGCCCGGCGTGCTGTACGAAAACCCGGAAGGCTGGCAGCAAGCCTTCGCCGCACTGGAAAACGCCTGGTTTGCCCCCTTGCGCCAGCAACTCGGAAAAACCCTGCGCCGTCTCGATTTGGTTGCCCCCACCGTGTACGGCACCCTGCACTGGTCGCTCACAGGCAGCGCCCGCTGGCACTTCTGGCAACGGGGCCGCAGCCCGCAACAGCTGGCCCTAGCCCTCGCCGGCCCCGCCACCCCACAAGGAATGACACCGTGACCCGCATCACCACTCGCACTGCGCCAGCCCGCAGCGCCTGGCAACTGGAACAACAAGGGGTGCATCCCCTGCTGGCGCGGCTCTATGCAGCCCGTGGCGTCAGTGACCGGAAGGAACTCGACTACGACCTGAAAGGATTGCTGCCGCCGCTCAGTCTCACCCATGCCGGCGACGCAGCCGTACTGCTTGCTGACGCCATCGAAGCGGAAGCCCAGCTGCTCATCATCGGCGACTATGACTGCGATGGCGCTACCGCCACGGCCGTCGGCATCCGTGCCCTGCGCGCCCTCGGCGCCCAGGTCGATTTCCTGCTGCCCGACCGGTTCAAACTCGGCTACGGCCTCTCCCCTGCCATCGTCGATCTGGCCGCCGAACAGGCACCGGACCTCATCATCACGGTCGATAACGGCATCGCCAGCCTGGATGGTGTCGCCCGGGCCCAGGCGCTGGGTATCGCCACCCTGATTACCGACCACCACCTGCCGGGCGACGAATTGCCCGCCGCCGACTGCATCGTCAACCCCAACCAACCGGGCTGCAGCTTCGCCTCGAAGAACCTGGCCGGGGTCGGCGTGCTGTTCTACGTCATGCTGGCGCTGCGCGCCGAACTGCGCCAGCGCGGTTATTTCCACGACCGCCCGGAACCCAATTTTGCCGATCTGCTCGACCTGGTTGCCCTGGGCACGGTCGCCGACGTGGTCAAACTCGACCGCAACAATCGCATTCTGGTCAGCCAGGGACTGCAGCGCATCCGCGCCGGCCGCCTGCAACCGGGATTGGCGGCACTGTTCAAGGCCGCTGGCCGCGATCCGAAACGCGCCACCACCTTCGATCTGGGCTTTACCCTGGGACCGCGCCTGAATGCCGCCGGCCGACTTGCCGACATGCGTCTGGGCGTCGAGTGCCTGATCACCAACGACCCGGCCCGGGCTCTCAACATTG
Source organism: Azonexus hydrophilus (assembly GCF_905120355.1). GTDB lineage: Bacteria > Pseudomonadota > Gammaproteobacteria > Burkholderiales > Rhodocyclaceae > Azonexus. The sequence goes on from NZ_CAJHOB010000007.1 coordinate 137,848, forward strand.
CCCAAGAACTCAACGCACTCAACGTGGCCCGGCGGGAAATCGAGGCTGACATGCAGGCGCAGGCCCTGACCCTGCTTGAGGCCATGGACGTCAACGATGCCGCGCCCGGCGTCGCCCTGTTCGACGCCAGCTGGCACGAAGGCGTGGTTGGCATCCTCGCTTCGCGCATCAAGGAAAAGCTGCATCGCCCGGTCTTCGCCTTCGCCCCCGGCGAGGGCGGCGTCATCAAAGGCTCCGGCCGCTCCATCCCCGGGCTGCACCTGCGCGACGCCCTGGACCTGATGAGCAAGCGCGCCCCCGACCTCCTGCTGCGCTTCGGCGGCCACGCCATGGCTGCCGGTACCACACTGAAGGCTGCGGACTTCCCCCGTTTCCAGAGCCTGTTCGCCGAGGTCGCCGGAGAACTCCTGACCCCCGCCGATCTCACCCGTAGCCTGGAAACCGATGGCCCCCTCGAAACCGGCTACGTCAACCTGGAAACGGCGCACCTGCTGCAGAACGAAATCTGGGGCCAAGGTTTCCCCGCACCGCTGTTCGTTGACGATTTCGACGTCGAACAACAACGCATCCTCAAGGAAAAACACCTCAAACTGCAGCTACGCAAAGGTAATCAGCGTTTCGAGGCCATCCAGTTCAATTTCAGCCAGCAACCGGAAGCTCGCACACGCGCGGTGTTTCAGGTCCAGATCAACGAATACCAGGGCGTTGAAAATCCGCAGCTGCGCATCGAGTACCTAGAGTAAAAAACCCCGTGGCAACTGCCACGGGGTTTGCGCCATGTGCCGCCATGTGCCGACGGGCGGCAGCAAGACTTACGGCTTGATCGCGATCTTCAGCACGCCATCGCGCTGATTGGCAAACAAGTCATAGGCGGCGACGATGTCGTCCAGTTTGTACTGATGGGTGACCAGCACGCCCAGATCGAGCCGTTCGGCCGCAATCACGTTCATCAACCGGCGCATGCGCTCCTTGCCGCCGGGGCAGAGGGCCGTGCGAATGGTATGGTCGCCCAGTCCGGCGGCAAAATTGGCCATCGGAATCTTCAGGTCTTCCGAGTACACGCCCAGGCTGGACAGGGTACCGCCCGGTTTCAACACCTGCAGCGCCTGGTTCCAGGTCGCTTGCGTCCCGAGCGCTTCGATGGCGCTGTCGGCACCGCGCCCGCCCGTCAGTTTCATGACTTCGGACACCACGTCGCAGTTACGGAAATTGAGCGTCACATCGGCGCCCATCACCTTGGAAATGCCCAGACGGTGATCATTGCCATCGACCGCAATAATGGTGGTGGCCCCCAGCAGGCGTGCCCCGGCGGTGGCACACAGGCCAATCGGCCCCTGCGCAAAGACGACCACGGTATCACCGATCTTGATATTGGCGTTTTCCGCTCCCTTGAAACCGGTGGACATGATGTCCGGACACATCAGCACCTGCTCGTCCGTCAACCCATCGGGAATCGGCGCCAGGTTGGCCTGTGCATCCGGCACCAGCACGTATTCCGCCTGGGTGCCATCGATCAGGTTGCCAAAGCGCCAGCCGGCAGTCGCCTTGTAACCGTGGCAGGCACACTTCCCGCTTGGGATCAGGTAGCTACCATCCTGCGAAGGAAAACCATCCTGCGCTGCATAACTGTTGAAATTGGGACAGATCGCACCAGCAATGACCCGCTGTCCCTCCTGGTAGCCTTGGACAGCGCTGCCCAGTTTCTCGATCACGCCAACCGGTTCGTGACCCACGGTCAGACCGGGAACGACCGGATATTCGCCCTTCAGGATATGTACGTCGGTCCCGCAGATGGTGGTGGTCGTAATCCGGATCAGCGCATCATTCGGTCCGACATCCGGGATTTTCTTGTCCGCCAGTTCGATTCGACCCGGGGCGACAAAAACGGCTGCTTGCATCATGCTCATGAGCGTCTCCTTTTGCTTTGCATCAAGTTACGTGTGAGTGCTGCGACAACGCAGGGCCAGTATAGGCCAGGCCAGACAGAATCTCCTCCTGTACATTCTTCTGGACAAAAAAAGCCCGGCGATGCCGGGCTCTTGAAGATCCATGCGTACCGTGCGGACACGGCACCTGATCCTCAGCTTACTGGTAGTGCCGCAATGGTCTTGAGTTTTTGCCATCAGACAAGCTACTCACTGGGCTACTCGTTTGTGCAGTGCTAGACCTCAAACCGCTGCCAGTCGATCAACGGTATCAGGGAATTTCTCGACCAGACGAATCAGCAGGGAAGCCTGGGCATTCGGCTTGGCCCGGCCTTGCTCCCAGTTCTCCAGCGTCCGTGGATTGGTGCGCAGGTAGCCCGCAAATACCGGACGCGACAGATGCAGACGCTCACGCAACATCACCAGTTCCTCGGCCGTAACCTCCGGCGACGGACGAGCCTCGACTTTGTGCGTGCGCAGCGTCTGCTTGCCGGCGCGCTCGTCCGCCAAGGCATCAAAGCCCTCGGCAATCTCTGCAAACAGGTTCCGCTTTTTCATCGTCTCGCCTCCAGTTCCACTTTCAACATTCCCTTGAGCACCTTCTTCTCGTCGGCACTCAAGTTCTCCATTTCGTCCTTGTCGTACAGGGTGAAGAGCCAGAATTGCCGACCTCCATCCCACCAGTAATAGATCACCCGCAATCCGCCGCGTTTGCCTTTGCCACGCCGCTGATCACCATGGCGCAACTTGCGCAGGCCGCCCGCACCTTCGATCACCTCGCCGGCCTCCGGGTTCTTCAGCAGCGACTGCTGCAAGCCGCGAAACCCCTCATCGTCCAAGTAGTCGGCACGATATTTGGCAAATGCCGGCAGTTCAACGAACAAGGCTTTCATTGGTTAAATATACGTAAGTTGCGGATAGTTAGCAAGGCAAACCACAGACAGCAAAAAAGCCCGGCAATGCCGGGCTCTTGAAGATCCATGCGTACCGTGCGGACACGGCACCTGATCCTCGGCTTACTGGTAGTACAGACCGCCGTTGATGTTGATGGTGGCGCCGGTGGTGAAGCCGGACAGTTCGTTCGACAGGTAGGCGCAGGCGAAACCGATTTCTTCCGGCTTGGCCAGACGCTTCATCGGCACGGAGTCGACGATGGTCTGCAGGATTTCCGGCTTGATCGCCATGACCATCTTGGTCGCCACATAGCCCGGGGCAATGGCGTTGACCGTCACGCCCTTGTTGGCCAGTTCGGCGGCCAGGGCTTTGGTAAAGCCGATGACGCCAGCCTTGGCTGCGGAGTAGTTGGTCTGACCCATTTGGCCCTTGACGCCGTTGACCGAGGAGATATTGATGATGCGACCCCAGCCGCGCTCGGCCATCTTGGCGGAGACTTGCTTGGTCATGTTGAACAGCGAGGTCAGGTTGGTGGCGATGACGGCATCCCAGCCTTCTTTTTCCATCTTGGCGAACATCCGGTCACGGGTGATGCCGGCGTTGTTGATCAGGATGTCGACCTGGCCGCAGGCGGCTTCAGCGTCGGCCACCATCTTCTGGCAGTCTTCGAGCACGGAGACATCGCCGGCAACGCAGACGAAATCCTTGAAACCTGCGGCAGCCTGTTCCTTCAGCCATTCATCCTTGTTGTCGAACTGCGGATGATAGGCAGCGACTACCTTGTGACCAGCCTTGGCCAGTTCCTGGCAGATGGCGGTGCCCAGGCCGCCCATGGCGCCGGTAACGAGTGCAACACGTTGAGTCATGCTGTTTCCTTCCTTGTTGGTAAAGCGGGGTTGAAAAAACGGCTCATGACACCTGGCCAGTCGCCGTCAATATGAATCGAGAATTCAGACGGCACGTTCGCGCACATAGCGCCCCGGTGCTGGTTCGATCGGTGGATGCGCCGTACTGCCCAGCTTGCGCGCTGCACGCGCCGCGCCTTGTTGCGGCTTGAGCCAGGCGGCCCAGTCATTCCACCAGCTGCCTTTGACCTCGGCTGCATTGGCCAGCCAGTTCCCGGCATCAAGGCTGATATCTTCGTTGACCCAGTAGCTGCGCTTGTTCTTGCTGGCCGGATTGATGACCCCGGCGATGTGACCGGAAGCCCCGAGCACAAATCGCTGCTTGCCGCTGAGAATACGGGTGCTCTGATACGCCGTTTGCCAGGGCACGATATGATCTTCGCGGGTGGCAAGGATATATACCGGCATGTCGAGTTCCGACAGGTCCACCTTGACGCCGCACATTTCAAGCTTGCCTGGCACGCGCAGACTGTTGTTCAGGTACATGTTGCGCATGTACCAGGCCGCAAACGGACCAGGCAGATTGGTTGAATCGGAATTCCAGTACAGCAGATCAAAGGCCTGCGGTTTCTGGCCCTTAAGGTAATTGTTCTGCACGTAATTCCAGACCAGATCGTTGGCGCGCAGGAAGGAGAACGTGTTCTGCAGATCGCGCGCCGGCAGCAAGCCGCCTTGGCCGATGCTCTGTTCGCGCAGACTGACGGCCTGCTCGTCAATGAAAAGCCCGATTTCCCCGGTATCAGAAAAATCGAGCAGCGTCGTCAGCAGGGTCAGCGATTTGACACTGGTATCGCCACGCGCCTTGAGCACCGCCAGCGCTGAGGTCAGGATGGTTCCCCCGACACAGAATCCGAGCGCATTGATCTCCTTGGCCTTGGTGATTGCCTTGATGGTTTCCAGCGCGGCGACCGGCCCCTGTTCGAGGTAATCGTCCCAGCGCAGGTGGCCCTGTGCTTCCATGGGATTGCGCCAGGACACTAGGAACACCGTGTTGCCCTGCTCCACTGCGAAGCGGATCAACGAGTTGTCCGGCTGCAAATCCATGATGTAGAACTTGTTGATGCACGGCGGCACCACCAGCAACGGACGCGCACCCACTTTTTCCGTCAGCGGTGCGTACTGGATGAGCTGCATCACCTCATTTTCATAAACCACCGCACCTTCAGTGGTCGCGATGTTCTTGCCGACCTCGAAGACGCTCTCGTCGGTCATCGAGATCCGACCTTTTTCGAAGTCCTTGAGCAGATTATTGATACCGTCGGTGATGCTCTGCCCCTTGGTTTCCAGGGCATGCTTGATGAATTCCGGGTTGGTCGCAGCAAAGTTGGTCGGCGCCAGAGCGTCCGCAATCTGGCGAGCAAGGAAGCGCAGCTTTTCCCGCCCCTTGGTGTCTTCCACCGGCAGCGCCTCAACCATCTCATTCAGATGCTGGACATTGAGCAAGTAAGCCTGGTGGATGTAGTCATAAATGGGACTCGCCTTCCATTCCGGCGCATTGAAGCGGCGGTCGCCGGCTTCCGGCTCGACCTGGAACGTGGGGGTTTCTCCCTTCTGCTTGGCCAGCATGGCCTGCCACAGGGACATCTGCTGATCCATGAAGTTTTTCTGCAAGGCAGTCATGGCTTGCGGATCGATCGCCGGCAGATTCAGCGGCAAACCGGGGGGCACCTGCCCTGCGCCACCTTGCCCCTGGCTTTGTGCTACGGCCTGCATGAACTGCTGCATCATGTTCTGTCCAGCCTGCATGAACTGCAGCGCTGAACCCATGAATGCCTCGTTCCCCTTCGATTCTTGCGTCATGGATATTTTTCTCGCTTCATTTGGTCAGGCCTAGCCACCGGATTCTCCATAGCACAGCCGGGGCTGTCAATGCATAATCCTGCCATGTACATCATCGCTATCGGCTGGCTTTACGTCACCCTTCTCATCGCCGTCAATGAACGCAGTGTTTTCCTTGGCATCATTTCCTTCGTTTTCTACGGCCTGCTGCCCTGCGGCATACTGCTCTGGATGAGTGCCAGCAAGGTGCGCCGGCAGCGGCGAGCCTATCGCGAGATGCTGGCGCAGAAGGAAACGCCGGAAAAACCCGAGTAAGCGTTCCGGAAGGTGTTCAAAAAGCAAAAAACACCGGCAGCAAGGCTACGCACGCCAGCATCACGAGCAGTGTAAAAGGCACTCCCAGACGCACGAAATCGATGAAACGGTAGCGGCCAGGACCGATCACCAGCGTATTCACTGGCGATGACACGGGCGTCATGAACGCTGCCGAAGCGGCAAGGGCCACTGTCATGGCGAACGGATAGGGCGACACCCCAAGTTGTTGTGCCAGTCCCAGAGCAACCGGCGCCACCAGAACGGCGGTCGCTGTATTCGAGATGAACAAGCCGACCAGCGCGGTCAGCATGAACAAACTCGCCAGTACCATTCTGGGCGAGGCCGTCCCGGTGACACCCAGCATCGCATCAACAATCAGCGTGATACCGCCGGTTTTCTGCAAGGCCAGTGCAAAGGGCAGCATACCGACGATCAGGAGCAGGCTTTGCCAATGGATGGCACGATACGCACTGTCCATGTCGATGCAGCGAAAGGCGCCCAGCAGCATGCAGCCGATCAGGGCGGCGACCACATTGGGCACGATGCCAAAAATCATCAACACGACGGTGAGCGCCAGCGAAATCAGCGCAAACGGCGCCCGCCGCGCCGCCGGCGCAGCTTCAGCGATTTCTGCCGGCAGGGTCAGGACGAGGAAATCATGCGCCTCGGCGGTCAATGCCCGGATTGCTTTCCAGGTGCCCGCGATCAGCAACGTATCGCCAACCCGCAGCTTTCTTTCAATCAGGCCGGCAGCACTGAGCGCCCGCCCTTTGCGTCGCAAACCGACCACATTGATGCCACGCTGCGAACGCATGCGCAGTTCGAGGATGGATTTACCGATCAATGCCGAATCAGGCGGCACCAGTACTTCGGCCAGCCCCAGCTCGCGCACCGTATCGGCGAAGTAATCCTGCTGGAATCTGAGTTGCTGCAGACCCATGTCGGCGCAAAAACACCACAGATCAAGATCGGGATGGATGAAATCAACCAGCAGCACATCGGCCACTGCAATTTCCAGGTTGGCCGACGTCGACAACATGTCCCGCCCGAGCGGGCGCTGGCGCTCGATGGCCAGCACGTTGGCGCCGTACAACTTGCGCAGTTGCATGTCGCCCAGGGTCCTGCCAATCAGCGGTGACCCCGGCTTGACCTGCAGACGACGACCACGCTCCAGCAGGTCGTAATCCCGGGCAAGATCACGCAGGCGTCGCTGTGGGCTGGCCGGCTGTGCCCCCTCTGTACTGGCCGGAGCAATGCGCTGGCGCAGCAGGAGCATGTAAGCGATCCCCAGGCCGAGCACGATCAGGCCCATCGGCGTGAAATCGAAAAACCCGAATCCCGCCTGCCCGGCACGCGCCAACTCACTGTTAACAACCATGTTCGGCGGCGTGCCGACCAGGGTCAGCATGCCGCTCATCAGGCCGGCAAAGGCCAGCGGCATCATCAGACGCCCCGGGGGCACACCGATGCGACTGGCGATACCGAGCGTGACCGGAATGAAGATGGCGACCACGCCGGTTGAACTCATCACCGAGCCCAGTCCAGCCACCGCCAGCATCAGCAATACGAGCAGGCGTGGTTCACTATTGCCGGCACGCCGCACCAGCCAGTCACCCACACGGTAGGCCACGCCGGTACGAACCAGCGCCTCACCGATGACGAAGAAGGCCGCAATCAGCACCACGCTGGGTTCGCTGAAGCCGGCCAGTGCTTCGTCAACGGTGAGGATGCCGGTGAGTACCAGCGCCAGAAGCGCCAGCAGCGCCACCGCATCCATGCGCGGTCGATTGACGGTGAAAGCCAGGATACAAGCGCCCAGCAGCAGAAAAACAGTCAGGATGTCCTGCGTCATGCCATCACGTTGGCTGCAGCCAGATCAGACTGGCCATACGGCCGGTCACGCCGTCACGGCGGTAGGAAAAAAAGCGCGCGCTATCGGCAACCGTGCATTCCTCGCCACCATAGATGTGACGAACACCCGCCTTTTCCAGCCGCTGACGGGCAAGAAGATAGAGGTCGCACCACCATTTACCAGGCGCACCGGGGCGAAACGCCCGCTGGGCCTCCCCATCGGTCGCCATGAAGGCAGCACGCACCTCCCCGCCCACTTCGAAATTTTCCGGGCCGATTGCCGGCCCCAGCCAGGCCAGCACATCTTCCGGCGGCACGGCCAGGGCAGCCAGCGTCTGTTCCAGCACGCCCGCCTGCAATCCACGCCAGCCAGCATGCGCCGCCGCCACCGCCGAACCATTCCGGACGCAGAACAACACCGGCAGGCAATCGGCTGTCATGACAACACATACGCTGCCCGGGCCATGGCTGAAACTGGCATCGGCAATGCTGCCGGACGGCGCAGCGGCGGCATCAACGACCGTCGTGCCATGTACCTGTTCCAGCCAGCAGGGGGGATATGGCAACTGCGCCGCAAGCAGCTGCCGATTGGCGGCCACATGCGCGGGATCATCACCCACATGCCCGGCCAGGTTAAAGCTGGCCCAGGGCGGCAGGCTGTACCCACCGGTGCGCACCGTCTGCACCGCGCGCACGTTTTCCGGCGCAGGCCATTGAGGAACAATGAAATGCATGAGAAATCAGCAGTAACCGAGGTCTTCCAGCAACTGGCGCATGTCTTCCGGCGGCGGCGCTTCCCACTGCATGCGCTGCCCCGTCAGCGGATGCAGCAGGGCCAAGCGGGTGGCGTGCAAAGCCTGTCGAGCGAACACCGGCAACCGGGGATCGCGCTTGCCATACACCGGATCACCCACCAGCGGATGGCCGATGTGTGCCATATGCACCCGGATTTGATGCGTACGCCCGGTTTCCAGAGTGCATTCAACGTAAGTGCAGCCGGGGAAAAGCAGCAGGGGCCGGTAATACGTCAGGGCTGCTTTGCCCCCACGGCTTTCCGGCACCACGGCCATCTTGATGCGCTGCACCGGATGCCGCCCGATTGGCACATCAACACCGCCACTGCGCTCCAGTCGCCCCGCCACCAACGCCAGATATTGCCGCTTCACCGTCCGCGCCTGCAATTGGCGCACCAGATCGGTCTGTGCTTCCAGGGTTTTGGCCACCACCATCAAACCGCTGGTGTCTTTGTCCAGGCGGTGCACGATACCGGCGCGCGGCAGTGCCGCACTGCCCGGCACGTGGTGCAGCAAGGCATTGAGCAATGTCCCCTGGCGATTGCCGCTCCCAGGATGCACGACCAACCCTGCCGGTTTATTGAGGACCAGAATGGATTCATCTTCAAACACCGCCTGCAGCGGAATATCCTCCGGAATTTCCTCGCTGGGTGTGGCATCCGGCAGCAGCAGAGCAAGTTGCTCGCCACCTGCCAGCTTGCGTTTCGGTTCCGTGACCGTAACGCCATCCAGAGTCAGCAGACCATCGCGAATCCAGCCTTGCAACCGGTTACGCGAATGCTGTGGCAGGAGTTCCGCCAGTACCTGGTCCAATCTACGGCCACCGCTGGTAAGCGGTACCGCCATGTCGAAAGGCTCGCTTGGGCTATAATCGCCCGCGTTCTGATAAGGATCATTCATGATGCGCAGTGTACCTGCATTTTCCGCCTCGTCTTTCGTTCTGTTGCGCCGCCTGCTGGCGGTTTTCGCCCTGGCCACCCTGGCCGCCTGCAGCAGCACCACTGAATATGACGAAACAGCCGGCTGGTCGGCCAACAAATTGTATGGAGAAGCCAAGGAGGCACAGGCCGAAGGCTCATGGGAAAACGCCGTCAAATTCCTGGAAAAACTTGAAGCCCGCTATCCCTACGGCCGCTTCGCCCAGCAGGCCCAACTGGAGCTGGCCTACGTTTACTGGAAAGCTGGCGAGCCCGGTTCGGCTCTCGCCGCCGCCGACCGCTTCATCAAGCTGCACCCCAACCACCCGGCGGTGGATTACGCCTACTACCTCAAGGGGCTGGTCAATTTCAACGAAGACCTGGGCCTGATCGCCTATCTCAACACCCAGGACCAGACCGAACGCGACCCCAAAGCCGCCCGTGAAGCCTTTGATACGTTCAAGGAGCTGACCACCCGCTTTCCCAAGAGCAAATACACGCCGGATGCCATTGCCCGCATGAACTATCTGGTCAATGCGCTCGCGTCGCTGGAAGTGCACGTCGCCCGCTACTATTTCAAACGTGGCGCCTACATCGCCGCCGCCAATCGCGCCCAGATCGCGCTGGAAACCTACCCGCAAGCGCCGGCCATCGAAGAGGCCCTGTACATCATGGTGATCTCTTACGACAAACTGGGCATGCAGGATCTGCGCGACGATGCTGACCGTGTGTTCAAGAAAAACTTCCCCAACAGCCGCTACATCAGCACCGGACTAGAGAGAAAAACACCGTGGTGGCAACTCTGGTAGTCGCCTGGGCGCTGGAGATTCCCGGCGCCCACACCTGACATCGTCCCTGCGCTGCTTGTTCGCGGAGCGAACTTCACCGAGCAGATAATTGAAAAAGGCACCCGCAGGTGCCTTTTTCGTTGGCCGGAAACAGCTTATTCCTGAGCCGCACCCTCAGCCGCCGGAGCATCTTCCAGCAGCGCCTTCATCGACAGCTTGACGCGACCGCGATCATCGGTTTCGAGTACCTTGACGCGGACAACCTGGCCTTCCTTGACATAGTCTTCGACCTTGCTGACGCGTTCCTTGGCAATCTGCGAAATGTGCAGCAGACCATCCTTGCCCGGCAGAACCTGAACGATGGCACCGAATTCAAGAATCTTGAGCACGGTCCCTTCGTAGATCTTGCCGATTTCCACTTCAGCAGTAATCGCATCGATCTTGGCGCGTGCCAGTGCAGCGGCTTCGCCCGAGGTGGCGGCGATGGTAATGGTGCCGTCGTCCTGGATGTCGATGGTGGTACCGGTCTCTTCGGTCAGCGCACGGATGACGGCGCCGCCCTTGCCGATCACATCGCGGATCTTTTCCGGATTGATCTTGAAGGTGTACAGACGCGGTGCGTAAGCCGACATTTCCTGGCGCGGACCAGCTGCGGCTTCCTGCATCAGGTTCAGGATGTGCAGACGGGCGTCCTTGGCTTGCGCCAGAGCAACCTGCATGATTTCCTTGGTGATGCCCTGAATCTTGATGTCCATCTGCAGCGCGGTGATACCGCCGGTGGTGCCAGCCACCTTGAAGTCCATGTCGCCGAGGTGATCTTCATCACCCAGGATGTCAGTCAGCACGGCAAAACGGTTACCGTCCTTGATCAGACCCATGGCGATGCCGGCAACGTGCGCCTTCAGCGGCACGCCGGCATCCATCAGCGCCAGACAACCGCCGCAGACCGAAGCCATCGACGAGGAGCCGTTCGACTCGGTGATTTCGGAAACGACACGCATCGAGTACGAGAAGTCTTCCGGCTTCGGCAGCACAGCCAGCAGCGCACGCTTGGCCAGACGGCCGTGACCGATTTCACGACGCTTCGGCGTACCGACACGACCGCATTCGCCAGTGGCGTACGGGGGCATGTTGTAGTGCAGCATGAAGCGGTCGCGGTATTCGCCGGCCAGCGCGTCGATGATCTGCTCATCGCGGTTGGTGCCCAGCGTGGCAACCGCCAGCGCCTGCGTTTCGCCGCGGGTGAACAGCGCCGAACCGTGGGTGCGCGGCAGAACGCCGGAACGCATGGTGATCGGACGCACGGTGCGGGTGTCGCGACCGTCGATACGCGGCTGACCGGACAGGATGCGACCACGCACGATGGCGGCTTCCATTTCGAAGAACAGGTTGCCGACGGTGTTGGCATCGGGCGCACCCTCTTCGCCAGTGCACAGGGCGGCCACGGCTTCAGCGGAGATTTCCTTGACGCGCTGGCTGCGGGCCTGCTTGGAAGTGATGCTGTAGGCTTCTTCCAACTTGGCACCCACCAGATCCTTCAGACGGGCGACCAGGGCTTCGTCCTTGGCTGGCGCCTGCCAGTCCCATTCCGGCTTACCGGCTTCCTCAACCAGTTCGTTGATGGCGTTGATCGCCTTCTGCATTTCGTTGTGGCCGAACACGACAGCGCCGAGCATGACGTCTTCCGACAGCTGGTCGGCTTCCGATTCAACCATCAGCACGGCCGCTTCGGTACCGGCGACGACCAGATCAAGCTGGCTGTCCTTGAGCTGCGACAGGGTTGGGCAGAGTACGTATTCGCCATTGATGTAGCCGACGCGAGCGGCACCGATGGGACCGGCGAAAGGAATGCCGGAAATTGCCAAGGCGGCGGAAGCACCGATCATCGCCGGAATATCGGAATCAACTTCCGGATTCAGGGAGAGCACCGTCGCCACGACCTGCACTTCGTTGTAGAAACCTTCCGGGAACAGCGGTCGAATCGGCCGGTCGATCAGGCGCGACGTCAGGATTTCCTTTTCCGACGGGCGACCTTCACGCTTGAAGAAACCGCCGGGGATACGGCCAGCAGCGTAAACCTTTTCCTGATAATCCACGGTCAACGGGAAGAAATCCTGACCGGGCTTGGCATTCTTTGCGCCAACAACGGTCACCAGAACGACCGTTTCTTCCATCGTCACCACCACGGCACCGCCAGCCTGGCGGGCGACCTCACCGGTTTCGATGGTGACCTGATGTGCGCCATAAGCAAACGTTTTTTTCGCTACATTAAACATGAACTTCCTTTCTCTCACATTACTCAACAATAACAACGACTTAAAAACACGCTTCCGGAAAAGCAAAAAAGCGGCCGGAATCTCCTAGCCGCTTTTTTTGATTCGATCCCAGGCCGATTACTTGCGCAGACCAAGCTTGGTGATCAGGGTACGGTAACGCTCCACATCCTTGCCCTTCAGGTAGTCGAGCAATTTACGACGCTGCGACACCAGGCGCAGAAGACCACGACGCGAGTGGTGATCCTTCATGTGCTCCTTAAAGTGCGGCTGCAGATCGTTGATACGGGCGCTCAGGAGCGCAACCTGGACTTCCGGCGAACCGGTATCACCCTTGCCCTGAGCGTATTCGGCGACGATGTTCGCCTTTTGTTCGGTGGTCATTGCCATTTCAAAACCCTCTTTCGAAAAACGACGCCGCCCCGGTTTGATAGAGCCAGCGCCTGTTGTAAACCCCAACAGGGGAAAGCGCGGGAGTATAACAAATCAGCCCGACAGTTGCAGCAATCTTTTCGGCCACAAGCGCCCACCCGTGCCTGGCTCGCCAATGCCCAACAGTTTCCCGTCTGCATAGACCCGGATTTTTCCATGCAGCCCGGGCGGCAAATCGACGGGGTTACCATGCCCGAAACGCTGGGCGTCGTCAGGGGCGAGATCCACGCGCGGCAGATTCTGCAGCAAGGCGTCGAGCGGCAACAGGAAACGAGCGCGCTCGTCCTCACCGCTTGCATTAAGCGCTTCCAACGTGACCGCAGCGGCCAGATCAAGGGGACCGACACGCGTCCGGCGCAATGCCACCAGGTGGCCACCGCAACCCAGTGCCGCTCCGATATCGGCCGCCAGCACGCGGATATACGTCCCCTTGCTGCAATGGACAGAAAGCCGCAGGAAATCCTCACTGCATGCGAGCACATCGATCGCATGCACAGTCACCGGACGCGCTGCCCGTTCGACCACGATACCTTGCCGCGCCAGTTCGTACAGCGGCTTGCCATCGCGCTTGAGGGCCGAATGCATGGGCGGCACCTGCAGGATGTCGCCCATGAAGGCGGGCAGCACCCGTGCCACATCGGCCGCAGTCACTGCCGCCGGTGCCGTCGCAATGATCTGCCCCTCCGCATCACCGGAGTCGGTAGTCACGCCGAGGCGGATATCCGCTTCATAGGTTTTATCGGCATCGAGCAGATCAGCCGAAAACTTGGTGGCCTCACCGAAACACAAGGGCAACAAACCAGTCGCAAGCGGATCAAGCGTTCCGGTATGCCCCCCTTTGGCGGCAGAAAAAAGACGCCGGGCTTTCTGCAGGGCGTCGTTGGAACTGAGTCCGAGTGGTTTGTCGAGAAGCAGTACGCCATCGACCTTGCGCCAGACTTTTTTCGGGCGGATTTCCTGGGAATTAGGCAAATTCAATCTTCCGGCGTCTGGTCGCTGACGGCCTTGGCCTGCTCGATCAATGCCGACATGCTGGCCCCGTATTCGAGCGAGTTGTCGTGAATGAAATGCAGCTCTGGCAGGGTGTGAATATGAATGCGCCGGCCCAGCTCCCGCCGCAGGAAGCCGGCAGCACGGCGCAAGCCCTGCTCGATCTCCGGCAACTGATCCTGGTTCAGCGTGCTGAAAAACACTTTGGCGTGCGCATAATCCGGCGTCAGTTCAACCGCCGTCAGGCTGATCATGCCGACGCGCGGATCTTTCAACTCGCTGCGTATCAGTTCGGCCAGATCGCGGCGTACCTGCTCCGCGACCCGATCCGAACGTTTGAAACCGTGGGCTTGACGTTTCATTACAGCGACCGGGCGATTTCCTGGATTTCGTACGCTTCGAGCTGATCGCCTTCCTGGATATCGTTGTTACCGCGCAGCGACAAACCGCACTCAAAATTGGCCCGCACTTCCTTGACGTCGTCCTTGAAACGCTTGAGCGATTCCAGTTCGCCGTCCCACTGCACCACGTTGTTGCGCAGCAGACGCACGCGGGAAGTCCGCTTGACCAAGCCGTCCAGCACATAACAGCCGGCGATCGCGCCCACCTTGGAGACATGGAATACCTGACGGATTTCGACCGTACCGGTCACCTGCTCGCGTTTTTCCGGTGCCAGCATGCCTGACAAGGCGGCCTTGACCTCTTCTACCGCATCGTAAATCACGTTGTAGTAGCGGATATCGACACCAAAATTGTCGGCCAGCTTGCGCGCCCCGGTTTCAGCACGGATGTTGAAGCCGATGATGACGGCCCCCGACGCCTGCGCCAGATTGACGTCGGATTCGGTTATGGCACCGACACCGCCGTGGATGACATTGACCCGAACCTCTTCGTTGGAGAGCTTCTGCAACGTCTGCACCAGGGCTTCCTGCGAACCTTGCACGTCCGCCTTGACCACCAGCGGCAGCGATTTGACTTCGCCCTCTTCCATCTGCTGGAACATGTTTTCCAGCTTGGCGGCCTGCTGCTTGGCAAGCTTCACGTCGCGGAACTTACCCTGACGGAACAAGGCGATTTCGCGCGCCTTCTTTTCGTCGGCCAGCACGATGGCTTCCTCGCCGGCTGCCGGCACATCGGACAAACCAAGGATTTCCACCGGAATCGACGGCCCGGCAGCATCAATCGGCTTGCCGTTTTCGTCGAGCATGGCCCGCACCTTACCGAACACCTGACCGGCAAGAACGGTATCGCCGCGCTTCAAGGTACCGGATTGCACCAGCATGGTGGCCACCACGCCGCGCCCCTTGTCGAGACTGGCTTCGATGATGAGACCCTTGGCCGGCGCGTCCTTCGGCGCCTGCAATTCCAGCATTTCCGCCTGCAGGAGCACTTGCTCGAGCAATTCGTCAATGCCCAGGCCCTTCTTGGCGGACACCGGACAGAATGGCGAATCACCGCCGTACTCTTCCGGAATGACACCTTCAGCCACCAGTTCCTGCTTGACGCGATCCGGATTGGCTTCCGGTTTGTCCATCTTGTTCACCGCCACCACCAGCGGCACGCCGGCCGCCTTGGCGTGGTGGATGGCTTCCCGGGTTTGCGGCATCACGCCGTCATCGGCCGCCACGACCAGAATGACGATGTCGGTGGCCTTGGCACCGCGGGCCCGCATGGCCGTAAAGGCTTCGTGACCCGGCGTATCGAGAAAGGTGATCATCCCACGCGCAGTTTCGACGTGGTAGGCGCCGATATGCTGGGTAATGCCACCGAATTCACCAGACACCACCTTGGCGCGCCGGATGTAATCGAGCAGCGAGGTCTTGCCGTGATCGACGTGTCCCATCACGGTCACCACAGGCGCCCGCGACTCGAGCACAACGTCCTTGTGCGGACCACTCTCTTCGAGGAAAGCGTCGGGGTCGTCGAGCTTGGCGGCGAATGCCTTGTGCCCCATCTCCTCGACCAGAATCATCGCGGTTTCCTGGTCCAGCACCTGATTGATGGTGACCATCGAACCCATTTTCATCAAGGCCTTGATCAGCTCAATGGCCTTGAGTGACATCTTGTGGGCGAGATCGGCAACGGAAATGGTTTCCGGCACGTGCACTTCGCGTGCCACCGGTTCGGTCGGCGCCTGGAAACTACCCTGGCCATCATCGACACGCGACGATTTCTTGTGCCCGTGACGGTTGTCCTTCCACGAACTCCCGGCATCCGCACCACGCGTCTTGAGGCCGCCTTTTTTCTTGCCTTCATCAGCCTGACGACCTTTTTCGCCTTTTTTGCCAGGTGCCGCGTCGGGCCGCTTGTGCAAGGTACCTTTCTCGCCGCCTTCGGCATTACGGGCCTGCGCGGCAGCTTCCATTTTCGCCTGCTCGGCTTCCTTGGCCGCCGCTGCGGCCGCTTCGGCCTGCTGCCGCATCTGCGCCAACTGCACTTCACGCGCCTGCTTTTCTTTCAGCTCGCGTTCCTGGATTTCACGCAGACGATTGTGCCGGCGCGCTTCTTCCTCACGCGCCTTGAGTTCTTTTTCACCAATGATGGAGGCACGATCAAGGGTACGGCGCACCGGCGTCGGGGCCACTTCCTTGGCTTCGGGTTCAGGCTCGGCAGCAGCTTCTTCCGTGACTGACTCGGCTGCGACGACTTCGCTGACGGCCAATTCCGCTTGCGCTTCCGGTTCGGACTCGATCACGGCTTCGCCCACGGCATCCTTTTCCGCTTCGGTCGGTGCAGCGGCCACTGCATCCGGCACAGCCACCGCCTCGGTCGCCACGTCTTGCGCCACAGGCACGTCGTCGGCTGGCGCAGTTTCTGGCAGCATCTCCGGCTGGGTGGTCGCCAGCGACAGCGCTTCTTCGTCAGTCACCGGCTCCGCCGTAGCTTCCGGCGTGTCGCGCTTGACCAGGACACGCTTCTTGCGCACCTCGACCTGCACCGTCCGGGCACGGCCATGCGCATCCTTGGCCTTGATTTCAGACGTGGATTTACGGGTCAGGGTAATCTTGTTCTTCGGTTCAGCTTCGCCGTGCGAGCGGCGCAGATAATCGAGCAGATTGTTCTTGTCCTGGTCGGTCAGGCTGTCATCGCCACCTTCCTTGCTTACGCCGGCGCGGGCCAGTTGTTCCAGGAGCGCCGTGACCGGCATTTTGAGTTCTGTCGCAAATTGTGAGACTGTCGTCGTTGACATAGTGTTACCTCCTTCGCTCACTCGAACCAGTGAGCACGTGCCTTGAGGATCAATTCCTTGGCACGTTCTTCATCAATACCGGTCATTTCGGTCAGTTCGTCGACCGCCAGCTCTGCCAGATCATCTCGCGTCTTGATGTCATGTTCGGCCAGACAGGCGGCCAGTTCCTTGCTCATCCCTTCCAGACCAATCAGGTCCTCGGCCACACTTTCCAGCTTTTCCTCGGTGGCAATGGCTTCGGTGAGCAGGACATTGCGCGCGCGATTGCGCAATTCATTGACGATACCCTCGTCCAACCCCTCGATTTCCAGCATTTCCGCCAGTGGCACGTAGGCCACTTCCTCCAGCGTGGAAAAACCTTCCTCGATCAGAAGATCTGCCAGTTCTTCGTCGATATCCAGCTTTTCCATGAAGGTGACGCGGGTCACGGCATATTCAGCTTCAGCCTTCTTGACCGATTCATCCTGCGTCATCAGATTGATGGTCCAACCGGTCAATTCAGACGCCAGACGCACGTTCTGACCACTGCGACCGATGGCGATGGCGAGATTATCCTCATCCACCACCACATCCATGGCGTGCTTTTCTTCATCCACGACGATGGAGGAAACCTCCGCCGGCGACAGCGCACCAATCACGAACTGGGCCGGATCAGCCGACCACAGGACGATATCGATATTTTCACCACCAATTTCGTTACGCACAGCCGTCACGCGCGAGCCACGCAGGCCGACACAGGTACCGATCGGATCGATGCGCGGATCATTCGACTTGACGGCAATCTTGGCGCGCAGACCGGGGTCGCGGGCGCAGGCTTTCAGTTCCATCAGGCCGTCGTCGATTTCCGGCACTTCCAGGGCGAACAGCTTGATCACGAATTCCGGCGCGGTACGCGACAGGATGATCTGCGGCCCACGTTGCCCGCGGTCGATACGCAGCAGATAAGCGCGGACGCGGTCGCCAACGCGCAAGTTTTCCTTCGGAATCATCTGATCGCGCGGCAGCACGGCTTCGATCTTGCCTGCTTCAACGATGGCATTGCCACGCTCCATGCGCTTGATCGTACCGGAGACGATGAACTCCTTGCGCTCAAGGAAGTCCTGCAGGATCTGCTCGCGCTCGGCATCACGGATGCGCTGCAGGATCACCTGCTTGGCAGCCTGCGCACCAATACGCCCGAAATCGATGGGTTCCAGCGACTCCTCGATGCAATCGCCGATCTCGATTTCCGGGTCTTCCTTGAGCGCTTCCGACAGCGGCAGCTGCTGGTACTCATTGACATACTCGTTATCGGCCACAATGAACCAGCGGCGGAAGGATTCGTAATCACCCGTGGCGCGATCAATCGTCACGCGCACCTCGGCATCGTCATGGATACGCTTCTTGGTCGCGGAAGCCAGCGCCATCTCCAGAGCGCCAAACACAATTTCCTTCCCCACGTTCTTCTCGCGGGCCAGGGCATCGACCAACAGTAACAATTCACGGCTCATGGCTCAGATCTCTCCAGGATTTCAGTCGAATATTCAGTCAAATTGCGGCACCAGACGGGCCTTCTCGATGTTGTTGAAGGCCAGTGTCACATTCTCTTCCTTGCCATCGGCAGACAGATGCAGGCTCACCTGCCCCTCCTCGCACCCCAGCAACCGCCCTTGGAAATTACGGCGATTGTTGTGCGGAATGCGCAGCTTGATCTGGATCATCTGCCCAGCGAAACGGACAAAATCCGACTCTTTCTTGACCACGCGATCCATGCCTGGCGAGGACACTTCGAGCCGGTCGTAATCGACATTCTCGACCTCGAACACGCGCGTCAGGTGATTCGAGACCGTCGCACAATCATCAACATCGATGCCACCCGCTTTTTCCGGCGCATCGATAAAAATACGAATGGTCCGTCCGCGCGGCGACAGTTCGACATCGACCAGCTCGAACCCCAGCCCGCTCACCGTCGTTTCCAATAGCGAATTCAGATCCACGAACCTAACCCCATTCCTGTACAGCACAAATGAAAAGTGGGCGTAACGCCCACCTTAGGAAAACAAGATGTTGGCAAACGTCATTTTCCGCACCGGAAAACCACGTCTGCACTGAACTAAACCGCCGAATTGTAACGGATTTCTCCTATACCGACAAACAGTTTTGCAGACGAAGGGAAGCTCACGCGCCCTTCGAACGGCTGGCGCCAAGTTCTTTCAGGAGGAACTTCACTTCGTTTTCCTCCAGTTCCTTGCAACGCCCCCGCTTCAATTGCGGCGGCAGCAGCACCGGACCGTAGCGGACACGCATCAGACGGCTGACGGTAAAGCCAACCGCCTCGAACATGCGGCGTACTTCGCGGTTACGCCCCTCGTAAATAGTCACCTTGTACCAGCGATTAGCCCCTTCCCCGCCCGCATCGAGCAAGGTGGAGAAACTGGCCATGCCGTCTTCCAGCTCGACGCCGCTCAACAGCTGCTTCCTGGCCACTTCATCGAGTTCGCCCAGCACACGCACTGCGTACTCGCGCACCAGTTGCGAGCTGGGATGCATCAGCTTGTTGGCCAGCTCGCCGGAGTTGGTGAATAACAGCAGGCCGGAGGTGTTGAAATCGAGGCGGCCGACGTTGATCCAGCGTCCTCCGCGCAAACGCGGCAAAGCGGAAAAAACGGAGGGACGACCATCCGGGTCGTCGCGCGAGACAATCTCGCCCTCTGGCTTGTGGTAGAGGAGCACACGCGGCAGACGATCGTTGCCGGTGAAGCGGATGTTGATCAGCCTGCCGCCCACCTTGATCTTGTCGGTCGGCACCACGCTCTGCCCGAGCGTGGCCGTTTCACCATTAACGCTGACCTTGCCCTCGGCGATCCAGGCTTCCATTTCGCGACGCGAGCCAACACCGGCCGCAGCCAGCACCTTGTGCAGACGCTCCGGTTTGGCGGTAATGACCTGCTTGCCATCACGCCCGACCTGGCCCCGGTTAGCACGACCGGTCGCGGGTTTCCCCCGGCGCGTACGCACCGGGGCCGGTGGTGCTGACTCAGGCGCGGCCTCACCACGAGCGGCCGGCGCAGCGCTGGCCGGGGCCCGGAAGGGGGTGCGTTTATTGGTTTTCGGAGGATGTTTCATGAGTTAACTCCAGCGTCTGACTGATCTGTTCCAGCGCAGGCAATTCGCTCACACTGCGCAGCCCCAGATCGTCGAGAAATTGTTTGGTCGTGGCAAATAAGGCGGGCCGCCCGGGCGTGTCACGGTAGCCGACGACATCGATCCAGCCACGCTCTTCCAGGGTTTTTATGACATTACTATTGACGGCGACACCGCGAATTTCTTCGATATCGCCACGCGTGACCGGCTGCCGGTAGGCAATGATAGCCAAGGTTTCCAGGACTGCACGGGAATATTTTGGTGGCCGCTCCGGATTCAGCCGCTCCAGGTAGGGAAGATATTCGGCACGGGTACGAAATCGCCAGCCCGAAGCCAGTTGCAGCAATTCCAGCGGCCGCTCGGCTCTGGCCCAGTCGCTACGCAATTCGTCGAGCAGTTTGCGTAAGGTGTCGCCGGAAATTTCTTCGTCGAACATCTTTTTCATGTCATGCGCCGACATCGGCTCGCGCGCGGACAACAAGGCGGCCTCAAGTATTTTCTTGATCTGACTGGCGTCCATCCCCACTCTCCTCCAGCGCTGCTGACTCAGCTTCATCCAGAAGCTCTTCCGACTCACCCGCCCGCAAACGAATATAAATCGGCGAAAAGGCTTCATCCTGCGTGATGCGGATCAGTTTTTCCCGCCCCAGTTCGAGCATGGCAATGAAATGCACCACCAGCCCCGGTGGTCCCATGGCGGGATCGAATAGGTTTTCGAACTGCACAAACCCCTCGGCCTCCTGCAAGCAGCGCAGAATGATGCCCATGTGCTCGCGCACGGACAACTCCTCGCGGCTGATCTTGTGGTGACTTTTCAACACCGCCTGACGCAGCACTGCCTGCCAGGCAAGCTGCAGATCGTCCACGGAGACTTCTGGCAGACGTACCAGCAGGGATTTTTCCACCAGGGCATCCACCCAGTAGAAATCACGCTCTGCCTGCGGCAGTTCGTTCAGTTTCTGCCCGGCCAGTTTCATCTGCTCATATTCCATCAAGCGCCGTACCAGTTCCGCCCGAGGATCTTCCGCCTCGGTCTCGCCCGGCAGTTTGGGCCGCGGCAGCAGCATGCGCGACTTGATTTCGATCAGCATGGCCGCCATCACCAGATATTCGGCCGCCAGTTCCAGATTCTGCGCCCGCATCGCTTCGACATAATCCAGATACTGTCGGGTCAGGGGCGCCATCGGAATGTCGAGGATGTCGACATTGGCTTTGCGAATCAGGTAGAGCAGGAGGTCAAGCGGCCCTTCAAAGGCGTCCAGCATCACTGCCAGAGCATCCGGAGGAATGTACAGATCCTGCGGCAGCGACTCCAGCGGCTCGCCGTAGATCCGCGCCACCGGTTCGAACAGGGTGGCGGGCGGAACATCGAGCACGTGCATCAACGGTAATTCAACCCCATCGCCGAACGCACGTCGCGCATGGTGTCCTGCGCCAGCGCCCGTGCCTTGTCACAGCCTGCTTCGACAATGGCGCGCAAGCGGGCCGGGTCATCGGTATAAGCCTGCGCCCGTTCCCGCATCGGCGCCAGCTCGCGCAGGATGCCGTCGATCACCGGCTGCTTGCACTCCAGGCAGCCAATGCCGGCTGTACGGCACCCCTCGCCCAGCGCCGTGCGCGTCGTCTCGTCGGTGTACACCTGGTGCAGTTGCCATACCGGGCAGCGCGCCGGATCGCCGGGATCGGTCCGCCGCGCTCGCTGCGGATCGGTCGGCATGGTGCGCACCTTGCGCGTCACTTCCTCCGGCGTTTCGCGCAGGGTAATGGTGTTGTGATAGGACTTGGACATTTTCTGGCCGTCCAGCCCCGGCATTTTCGATTCCGGCGTCAGCAGATAACCCGGCTCGACCAGGATCATCTTGCCAGTGCCTTCCAGATGCCCGGCCAGGCGCTCACGCTCATCGTGCGTCAAGGCTTCGTTCTCAGCCAGCAGGGCCTTGCCGCGCGCCACAGCTTCCTTGTCGCCGCTTTCCTGAAAGCGTTTGCGCAGGTCGTTGAAACTGCGCCGGTTCTTGCTGTTCAGACGCGCCAGCGCTGCCTCCACCTTCTCGGCGAACCCCGGCTCGCGGCCATACATGTGGTTGAAGCGACGAGCCAGCTCACGGGTGAATTCGACGTGCGGAATCTGATCTTCGCCGACCGGCACCTTGTCGGCGCGGTAAATCAGGATGTCGGCGCTCATCAGCAGCGGATAACCGAGAAAGCCATAGGTGGTGAGATCCTTGCCGGCCAGCTTTTCCTGCTGATCCTTGTAGGTCGGCACCCGCTCCAGCCAGCCGAGCGGGGTCATCATCGACATCAGAAGGTGCAGTTCGGCATGTTCCGGCACCTTGGACTGAATGAAGATGGTCGCCTGCTCCGGATCAACCCCGGCGGCCAGCCAGTCGACCACCATGTCCCAGCTGGCCTGCTCGATACCCTGCGGATTATCGTAATTGGTCGTCAGCGCGTGCCAGTCAGCAACGAAGAACAGACAGGGGTATTCCCCCTGCAGCTTGACCCAGTTCTTCAACACGCCGTGGTAGTGGCCAAGATGGAGCGCACCGGTGGGGCGCATGCCGGAAAGGACTCGTTCTGCGAACATGATTTTTAGCGGGATGAATGAATGAGGAAAATCAAGACGCGCCGCAGGCACGCCTTTCTAGTAAAGACCGAACAGGGTTTCGATGAGGCCGGCAAGCATCTGCACCAGGGGTGACATCACCAGACCGAGAATGCCGGTAAACAACAGCAACAACAGGATGGGAAACCCCCAGCGTTCAAGCTGGGCGAATTTGCTGGCGAGCGGATACGGTAGCAGGCTGACGGCAATGCGCCCGCCGTCGAGCGGTGGCAGAGGCAGCAGATTGAGCACCATCAGCACGCAGTTGATGATCACACCGAGCTTGCTCATTTCCGACAAGGGTACAGTGAAGTCGTTGACCGGCATTTCCCAGGCCAGCTTGAGCAGGGCTGCCCAGACGAGGGCCATGAACAGGTTGGCGGCGGGCCCCGCCAGCGCCACCCAGAACATGTCCTGCTTCGGATTGCGCAGTCGGCTGAAATTGACCGGCACTGGTTTGGCATAGCCGAACAGGAAGCTGCCGGCGGAAAACAAAAGGATCAGCAGGGGAATCAACACCGTCCCCACCGGATCAATGTGCCGCAACGGATTCAGACTGATGCGCCCGGCCTGCCAGGCGGTGGGGTCGCCAAAATGGCGCGCCGCATAGCCGTGCGCCGCTTCGTGCAGCGTAATCGCGAACACCACCGGCAAGGCGGCAATGGCGATAGTCTGAATCAGGGCGTTGATGTCGAGCACAGGCTCACTCCAAGGCAAACGGGGTCAGCGGCCCGCGCCCGGCACGCACCAATTGCGGTGCCGATCCCGTCAGGTCGATGACGGTGGTGGGCTCGGTCCCGCAGTAACCGGCGTCGAGAATCCAATCCACCTGACCATCCAGTTGGTCCTGAATTTCCCAGCCTTCGGTCAGCGGCGCTTCATCGCCCGGCAATTGCAGGGTACAGGTCAGCAAGGGTTCGCCGAGCTCTTCCAGCAGCGCCAGTGCAACCGGATGATCGGGAATGCGCAAGCCAATGGTTTTGCGCTTCGGGTGCAACACCCGGCGCGGCAACTCCTTGCTGCCCTCGAGAATGAACACGTAACTTCCCGGCGTCGCCGCCTTGAGCAGGCGGTATTGCGTGTTATCCACCCGCGCATAGGTGGCAATCTGCGACAAATCGCGCACCATCAGGGTCAGGTGATGCCGCTCGTCCATCTGGCGGATGCTGCGGATACGGTCCAGCGCCTCCTTGTCCCCCAGGCGGCAGCCCAAGGCGTAACAGGAATCAGTAGGCAGGGCAACGAGTGCACCTTCGCGCACGAATTCAGCAGCTTGCACCAGCAGCCGCGGCTGGGGATTATCAGGATGGATGGCAACAAGTCGAGTCATGATTTCAAGACATGGATTACTGCAACAGCCGCCACACTGGCTTCAAGTCCTGCGGCAATTGCGGCAGGCGCCCAAGATCGACATAGCTTTCCTTGACGCCATGAAAATCCGAGCCGCGTGAGGCATGAAACGCGTAGTGACGGGCCAGACGGGCAAAGTGCAACACGTGATCCGGCGAATGACTGCCACTCATCACCTCGATTGCCTGCCCGCCAAGATCGTGAAATTCATCGAGAAAACGGCGCATTTCACCGCCCGACATGCGGTAACGCCCCGGGTGAGCCACCACCGCCACCCCTCCGGCGGCGTGGATCCAGCCCAGCGCGTCAGCCAGCGACACCCAGCGATGCGTCACGTAACCGGGCTTGCCCGGCACCAGATAGTGCTGAAAGACCCCGCTGGTATCGGGCGCGATACCAATCGAGACCAGATAACGGGCAAAGTGCGCCCGCGAAATCAGTTGCGGATTGGTCACCAGCGCCCGCGCGCCTTCGAACACACCGGGAATGCCGATCGCAGCCAGCGCATCGCCCATCCGTCGCGCCCGTTCCAGACGACCACTACGCAGGTCGGTCAGGCCATTGACCAGCTCAGGCTGTTCCGCATTGAATCCCAGGCCGACGATATGGATCGGAATCTCGTTCCATTCAATCGAAATTTCGACGCCGTTATAAAACCGCAGCCCCAGCTCTTCAGCCGTCGCACGCGCCACCGCAAGCCCGCCCAGATCGTCGTGATCGGTCAGCGCCCAGCAATCCACACCATTTGCAGCCGCCCGCGCAGCCACCTCCTGCGGTGGCATCAGGCCATCGGAGACCGTGGAGTGGCAATGAAAATCAAAGTTGGCAGGGGACACGAAAGTCGTCAGGAGCGGAAAAAACAGCATGGCATTCTAGCACGCCGCATCTGCCGCCCTTGACGTGGCGGCAGGTGTTCAAATTTTCCGGACACCTGAATCGGCTGCCTCAGTCGCCACGAAAAATGCATCCAGACTGCCACACGGTGGCAACAGCAAGCATTTCTTCTTGAGGCAAAACGGCAACACCCACAGCCGCAGCCCCGGCGCTTTCGGAAACTCGAACACCGGCAGTGCCTTGTTGAACGCATCCGTTCGCGGGTAAATCAAGACCACGGCACCATCACCGTCAAGATAGTTCTGGCCGTAGGCGTGAAGCTGATAAAAGTCCCCCTGCTAAAGCGGCCGCTGGCGGATGTCGGCAGGGATCGACGCCCAGCGTTCACGGGCGGGCTTGGTGAAAGTAGGCAATGATTCGATGGTCATGATTCAGCAGACCCAGCGACGGGCGTCCTTCAAGAGCAGTAGCAATTGCTGATCGCGCAGCGGTGACGCGACGAACCCGAACCGGGTGTAGAACCTCGCCGCTTCTTCATCGAGGGGATGGGTCAGCATGGCGCGGATGCCGGCCTGCTCGGCAATCAGCATCGTGCGGCGAATCGCATCCTGCAGCAAACCGAAGCCGATGCCTCGCCCCTGATCCGCTACCGAGACAGCGAGCCTGGCCAGAATCACCACTGGCAACGGATACTGCCCCATGCCCTTGCGGATGCGCTCCGGCGCCTCCAGTGTGTCGACCTGACCCACGGTCAGGCTGAAGTAGCCCGCCACGCGACCATCGTCCTCGGCAACGACAAAGGTCTTGGCCGAGCCGCTGCCCTGCGCCTGGCGGGCGTGGCGCAACAGCCAGTCATTCAACGCGGGCTTGCCGCAATCAAAACCATCCAGCAGATGCTGCGCGGCCAGAGGTTCCGGTGCGCGCAACGTCACTTCGTGTCCCAGGGCGCCTTGCGGGCAAACAGGTCACGCAAACCCTCGTTAGCCTGTTCGGGGCGATCCAGCAGATCCATCAGGGCCTGATACTGGCTGCCCGAGACCATGAACAATCGTTGATCCAGCAGGGTCTGCTCGGCAGCCAGGCACGCGCTGTCGAGAATGAAGTCGGTCAACGACTTGTGGGCCACCTCGGCGGCACGGCGCAATACCACCTCCTGTTCGGGGGTGGCGCGCAGCCCAAGTCGGGCAGAGCGGGTGGAAGGCGACGATGCAACAGCAGTCATGGCAACACCTATTGTGTTAGATCAACTGCTGCGATGTTAGTACAAGTGACGCACACCGTCTAGTTGCATGGGTAACCGCTGGCTTTGGTTGACAACGTGACGGCGACACTTCTCTTCAGCGCCCTGCCCCAGCGGCAATCCCTATTCCGCCCCGGCAGGTGCCTTGACCAGCACTTCTCGCCCGCCGCGTCCGTCCATGGTGGAGACCAGGCCGGCCTGCTCCATGGCTTCGATCAGCCGCGCCGAGCGGTTGTAGCCGATACGCAGATGGCGTTGCACCAGCGAAATGGAGGCCCGCTGATTTTTCAGCACGATCTCCACCGCCTGATCGTAGAGCGGATCGCTTTCGGCATCGCCGCCACCTTCGCCGCCACTACCCCCCTCCTCGTCACCCGCCGGGGCAGCGAGGATATCGGCGACGTATTCCGGTGCGCCGGTGGTCTTCAGATGTTCCACTACCCGGTGCACTTCATCGTCGGAAACGAACGCACCATGCACCCGCGTCGGATAGCCGGTGCCGGGCGCCAGATAGAGCATGTCCCCCATGCCCAGCAGGGCCTCGGCCCCCATCTGGTCGAGAATGGTGCGCGAGTCGATCTTGCTCGATACCTGGAAAGCAATACGGGTCGGGATGTTGGCTTTGATCAGACCGGTAATCACATCCACTGACGGACGCTGCGTCGCCAGCACCAGGTGGATACCGGAAGCCCGCGCTTTCTGGGCCAGGCGGGCGATCTGCTCTTCCACCTTCTTGCCCACCACCATCATCAGGTCAGCCAGCTCATCGATAATAACGACAATATAGGGCACCGTTTTCAGTGGTTCCGGCGCTTCCGGCGTCAGGCTCAGCGGGTTGGGCAGATGCTCGCCCTTCTTTTCCGCTTCCTTGATCTTGCTGTTCAGACCGGCGATGTTGCGCACGCCCATGGCCGCCATCAATTTGTAGCGTTTCTCCATTTCGGTCACGCACCAGTGCAGCGCGTTGGACGCCTGTTTCATGTCGGTGACCACCGGCGCCAGAAGATGCGGAATGCCTTCGTAGATCGACAGTTCCAGCATTTTCGGATCGACCATGATGAGGCGTACCTGTTCCGGTTCTGCCTTGTAGAGCATGGACAGGATCATGGCGTTGACCCCGACCGATTTACCGGAACCCGTGGTCCCGGCTACCAGCAGATGCGGCGTCTTGGCCAGATCGATGACCACCGGCAGACCGCCGATATCCTTGCCCAGACAAGCCGTGAGCGGACTGGCCATATTGTTGTAAGGCTGGCTGGAAATGATTTCGGTCAGTTTGACGATCTGCCGTTTCGGGTTAGGCAGTTCCAGCGCCATGCAGGATTTACCCGGCACCGTTTCGACCACGCGGATCGCCACCAGCGCCAACGCACGCGCCAGGTCACGGGCGAGATTGACGATCTGCGCGCCCTTCACTCCGACGGCCGGCTCGATCTCGTAGCGGGTCACCACCGGCCCCGGCAACGCCGCCACCACCTTTACCTGCACGCCGAAATCAGCCAGCTTGCGCTCGATCAGGCGCGAAGTGTATTCGAGCGTTTCCGGGCTGATGGTTTCGGTCGCGACCGGCGCCGGGTCGAGCAGATGCAGCGGCGGCAGGGTGCCGCCGACGATGGCTTCGGGGAACAGCAACGCCTGTTTTTCGCGATCGACGCGCTTTTCCGCTTTTTTCGACACCGGCACTTCCACCGGTGCCGGCGTTTCGATCAGGATCGGCTCGTGCAGTTCTTCGCGCCGCTTTTCTTCTTCCACCACCACCTCGCGCTGCTGCGCCATTTCCTTGCCGATGCGTCGGTCGCGCCAGGCGTCGATACGGCCATGCACCAGCAGAAAGATCGTTTCCAGAATCAGGCCGAGTTTTTCAAAGGCCCACAACCAGGACATGCCCGAAAACACGCTCCAGGCCAGAGCCAGTGTCGCCAGCAGGAACAAGGTGGCGCCAGTAAACCCCAGGTTGCTGGCGAGCCAGCGGCTCCCTTCCAGCCCCAGCACCCCGCCCGGCGCCAGCGGCAACTCGGTACCTGACGTGTAGAAGCGCAAAGCTTCCAGCGCACAACTAGCCAGCAACAGAACCAGAAACCCCGGCACAACGGCAAACCACGGCGGCGAGCTTTTCTGTCCGGAATGCAGGCGACGAAATCCCCACCACACCCACATCCCCAGCAACACGACCCACCACCAGGCAGACAGGCCAAATACATAGAGCAGCACATCCGCCACCCAGGCCCCCAGACGCCCGGCCGGATTCTGCAATGCCCCGGCCCCGACCGCATTCGACCAGCCCGGATCGCTCCGCTGGAAGCCCCACAGTGCCATGACGAGAAACACCATCAACGCCCCCACGCCCAGCCAGCGGGATTCCTGGAGCAAGTGCCCGATCTTGTCGGGCATCGGGGTGTTGTCAGTTCGGCGGGCCATACTCATAAGTCTATTTCCTGGGGCGATAAGTTAGGCAAATCATTTTGCTTCATATAGTTATCGTACGATTATAAACCGTTTTCTAAAACCCACCTGCAAGTAGCGACCCAAATCGGTTACCCTCTCGCTACAGAACAGCGTTTATTAGCAAGCTATAATTTACCCTTCCCGAACCCGGAGGCAAGACACCATGACCCAACCCACTCGCCACTCCCAGCTCATCATTCTCGGCTCCGGCCCGGCGGGCTACACCGCCGCCGTTTATGCCGCCCGCGCCAACCTGAAGCCGGTACTGATCACCGGCATGGCACAAGGCGGCCAGCTGATGACCACCACCGAAGTCGACAACTGGCCTGCCGCTGCGGCCGGCATCCAGGGGCCGGAGCTGATGGCCAACTTCGAGGCGCATGCACGCCGCTTCGACACCGAAATCATCTTCGATCACATTCACACCGCGCAGCTCAAGAACAAACCGTTCACGCTCATCGGCGACAGCGGCACCTATACCTGCGACGCCCTCATCATTGCCACCGGCGCTTCCGCCATGTATCTCGGTCTCCCGTCCGAGCAGGAATTCATGGGCCGCGGCGTATCCGCCTGCGCCACGTGCGACGGCTTTTTCTACCGCAACAAACCGGTCGCCGTCATTGGCGGAGGCAACACCGCCGTGGAAGAAGCACTTTATCTGGCCAACATCGCCAGCCACGTCACCGTCATCCACCGCCGCGACAAATTCCGCGCCGAAAAGATCATGCAGGACAAGCTGCTGGCCAAGGAAAAGGAAGGCAAGGTCAGCATTCTCTGGAACAGCACCCTCGACGAAGTGCTCGGCGATGCTTCCGGCGTCACCGGTGTGCGCGTCAAAAACGTGCTCACCAACGCCCTGAGTCAGGTCGACGTGCATGGCCTGTTCGTCGCCATCGGCCACAAACCCAACACCGACCTATTCATCGGCCAGCTGGAAATGGACAACGGCTATCTCGTCACCCAGAGCGGCCGCCAGGGCAACGCCACGCAAACCAGCATCCCCGGCGTTTTTGCTGCCGGCGACGTACAGGATCAGATCTACAAGCAGGCCTGCACCTCGGCGGCCACCGGCTGCATGGCCGCACTCGATGCCGAGCGTTATCTGGACCACCTGGCCGGCTGACCTCCCCCGCTTTCCACAATCCCGCTGCGGCGGGATTTTTTTGTGCACTTTTCCTTCGCCCGCTCCGTGCATGCCCCGAGCCGCCCGCAGTTTGACCCCCCCTGCAAAAGCGAGTAGCGTGGCCCCATTCCAAGCTGCATGTCGTATCCGTTTTACCGGCCCCACATCACCGACGCATGTTCATTGCGTTGATCCAGCAGTTTTACGTCTGTCTCTCGAGGGGGGAAGATTATGTCTTCAGCACTGTGGTTGGCGTTGTCATGTGCCGTACTGGCGGTACTCTACGGTTGGCTTTCCAGTCGTTCCATCCTGGCCCTGCCTGCGGGCAATGAGCGCATGCAGGACATTGCCCGGGCCATTCAGGAAGGGGCCGCTGCGTATCTGAGCCGGCAATACAAAACGATCGCGCTGGTCGGCGTCATCATCGCGGTACTCATTGCCATCTTCCTTGGCCTGGCGACTGCACTCGGCTTCGTGGTGGGTGCCGTTCTCTCCGGCGCTGCCGGCTTCATTGGCATGAACGTTTCCGTCCGTGCCAACGTACGCACCGCCGAAGCAGCCCGTGGCGGCATTGCGCCAGCGCTGGCGGTGGCTTTCAAAGGCGGCGCCATCACCGGCATGCTGGTGGTCGGCCTGGGGCTACTCGGCATTGCCGGCTACTACGGCGGCATGCTGGCTGCAGGCCTGTCGCAGGATAATGCCCTGCACGCCTTGATCGGCCTGGCTTTCGGTTCATCCCTGATTTCCATCTTTGCCCGGCTCGGCGGTGGCATCTTCACCAAAGGCGCCGACGTGGGCGCCGACCTGGTTGGCAAAGTGGAGGCCGGCATCCCCGAGGACGACCCGCGCAACCCGGCGGTCATCGCCGACAACGTCGGTGACAACGTCGGCGACTGCGCCGGCATGGCCGCCGATCTGTTCGAAACCTACGTCGTCACGGTCGTCGCCACCATGGTGCTCGGCGCGTTGATGCTGAAAACCTCGAACGTGCTGGGCGAAGCGCTCATTCTCTATCCACTCGCCCTGGGCGCGGTATCGATCATCGCCTCCATTGTCGGCTGCTATTTCGTACGCACCTCCGACGGCGGCAAGATCATGGGGGCCTTGTACAAGGGCCTGATCGTTGCCGGCGTACTCGCCCTCGCCTTCTACTACCCGGTGACCGCCTGGCTGATTGGCGCAGGAGACAGCGCAGTCCAGGTCACCACCGGCAGCATGTTTGCCTGTGCCGTCATCGGTCTGGCCCTGACCGCCGCCATGGTCTGGATCACCGAGTACTACACCGGCACTGAATACGCCCCGGTCAGGCACGTTGCCGCTTCCTGTCAGACCGGCCACGCCACCAACATCATCGCCGGCATCGGTATCTCGATGAAATCCACCGCCTGGCCGGTACTCTCGGTGTGCGCCTCGATCTGGGCCGCCTACTCGATCGGTGGCCTCTACGGCCTGGCAATTGCCGCCACCTCCATGCTCTCCATGGCGGGAATCGTCGTTGCTCTCGACGCTTACGGACCGATCACCGACAACGCCGGCGGCATCGCCGAAATGGCGGAACTGCCGGCTGAGGTACGTAACGTCACCGACCCGCTGGATGCCGTCGGCAACACCACCAAGGCCGTCACCAAGGGCTATGCCATCGGCTCGGCCGGCCTCGCCGCCCTGGTCCTGTTCGCCGACTACACCCACGCCCTGGAAGCCGCTACCGGCAAGGTCTTCACCTTTGACCTGTCCAACCACATGGTCATCATCGGCCTCTTCATCGGCGGCCTGATTCCTTACCTGTTCGGCGCCATGGCCATGGAAGCCGTGGGCCGCTCGGCAGGTGCCGTGGTAGTGGAAGTCCGCCGCCAGTTCAAGGAAATCCCCGGCATCATGGAAGGCACGGCCAAGCCCGACTATTCACGCGCGGTAGATATGCTGACCGTAGCGGCGATCAAGGAAATGATGATCCCTTCCATCCTGCCCGTTGCCGTGCCCATCATCATCGGCCTGCTACTCGGCCCACAGGCCCTGGGGGGGCTGCTGGTCGGCACCATCGTCACCGGCCTGTTCGTCGCCATCTCAATGACCACCGGCGGCGGCGCCTGGGACAACGCCAAGAAATACATTGAAGACGGCAATTTCGGCGGTAAAGGCTCTGATGCCCATAAAGCTGCCGTCACCGGCGACACTGTCGGCGACCCCTACAAGGACACCGCCGGCCCGGCAGTGAACCCACTGATCAAGATCATCAATCTGGTGGCACTGCTGATCGTACCGCTGATCGTCTGACCCCACCCTGGCCTGGCAGTCCCGATTCTCCCGAATCGGCCACCAGGCCAGTTTTTCGGGAATTACCGTTTGACCCCTCCGCACTTTCTGTTAGAATGCGCGGCTTCCGGAGAGGTGGATGAGCGGTTTAAGTCACACGCCTGGAAAGCGTGCGTGGGTTCATAGCCCACCGCGGGTTCGAATCCCGCCCTCTCCGCCAGTACAAAAGAAAAACCGCTCAGCACAACGCTCAGCGGTTTTTTTCTTTTGTCGAGTCACCAGCTAGCTGAAGTGTAGCTGGCTCAAGAACTTATCTTTACGCGCTAGCCAGCAAGCCCGCCGTGTATGAAAACGCCGTCGATGACTGCGTTTTCATAAGGATCCAAATTGCATCTACCGAGGTGGTCTCATCAGCGTCAAACGCCACGACCTCTCCGCTAGGTTTTCCAAATCCAGAGCAGAGCCCCCTGCCAGGAACTTCGAGAGGGGCGACGGCGTTCACGGGGAGTTACCGCTCGGCGCTGCACTTGCCGGGAAGCGCCATCTCCAGTTCCGCAATGTCCGCCTTGCCTTGTTCTTCCGAAACCTGCTCCAGATCAGCGCCGCCGACGAAAGCGCCCATCTTGATGAACTGCCGGATGAAATAGTTCTTCCCCGCCTCAAGCATCAACTCCAGTGCGTTCGGAGAAAATTCAGATTCGGTTTCGATCTTGTGTGTCTCCCCGCCCTTGACCTGCGTATGGAAAAACACATTCGGCGCGCTCTCGCCAACGCACTTGCCATCAATCCACAGGTCTTTCTTCAACGACTTGCCAACAAAACTGTTGCGGTAAATGTAAACCCCGGCCTTGCCTTCGCTGGGCGCTTCAAACTGCTTCGCCTTCGCCGAGGCTTCCGGTGAGGCCATGTCGACAGAAGCGCAGCCGGTAATCAATACGGCGGCAAGCAGGGATAAAGAGGCAAAGTGACGCATGAAAATTCCTTTCAGTTAAAAAAGACGGTTTTTCAAAAACAGGGCATCCATTGTTCTATTTCAACGTCAGATCAAAATGGACGATGGATATAATTATCTTGGAACAATGACAGGAATAAACATAGGCGATGGGGGAGCCGGGGGTCGCATCATTTCTTTTCCTTCTGCCACACTGACTCCGCGTGCCTTGATTATTTCATACACACGCTTTGTCGCTTCCGTATCGTGATAACCCCCGTCATCAATCATCACACTCAATGCACTCTGGCGACGAGACTCAATCAGTTGCACCTGATTAGTCCGAAGGCGCGATGCCAGAGCAACCTGGCTCAGGGTCGACAGATCAACTCGCAGTATTTCTTTGTATTTAAGTGCCGTAGCATCCCAACTCTGCACATAGAGTTTTTGGGGGGTCAAAGCGAAGGTGCAGAAATGATAGGAACCCGTATTAGAGCCAGGCGTGGAGATCAGCAGCGAGCAGCGGCCATGCTCTACGATTGGGCCACCAATGTCAGGAAAATCTTTACTGACCTGAGCCGCGAACTGCGTTCGATCATAATAAACCGTGGCCTTATCAAGCGGTGTCGTGCTGCAACCGGACAGTAAAA
Source organism: Azonexus hydrophilus (assembly GCF_905120355.1). Lineage (GTDB taxonomy): Bacteria > Pseudomonadota > Gammaproteobacteria > Burkholderiales > Rhodocyclaceae > Azonexus. The sequence goes on from NZ_CAJHOB010000007.1 coordinate 171,452, forward strand.
CAGCACCAATGATAAATAGTTTTGCATACAGATTGCGCATGGTTGCTCTGCTCCTTTCAATAATAAAAACACCGGGGCGTCGTAATTTAATCAATATGCCCTCCTCAACGTCGGTAAGCATCGAGGGCGGCTTGCGTCCAGCTATCCCACGCCCAGATCGCCAAGCCACCAACACACAGGCCGATGAAAAACTTGGCGGCAAATGGGAGTTTTGCGGGTTTCACTAGATTGTGGTTAATGGCGTAAGCGATGCCGCCAATGAAAATCCCATTCAGGGCAGCAATCAGCGTGCGGCCAATCTCCTTAAAGGCTTCTAGATCAGCCAAGGGAAACAAGCCGCTCAAGCCGGGTGAAGGCGAGCCGTCCAGCGTTGCGCCGACGAAGATCAGCGGCAACGCCAACAGCATCGGCCAGCCCCAGATCAGATCATTGAGCAAGGGATAACGCCAGATCAGCAGGCGGACTTTTTCATCGAGGCTGCAGGGGGCATCCGCAGGCGCGGGGGCACCCTGCTCCTGCTGGCGCTCGGCAATCTCGGTGTCGAATTGGCTACGGGTGCGCCAGCGTTGGTAGCGGGTTTTGAGAAGGCCAACTATTCCAATTGACCCAAAAAAATACCTACACTCCCAATAAATAAGCCCAAACGAGCATGCTGCCGCATCTGTTCCAGCCCCCTCGTAACTTCTCGACCCAAAATCGGGTCTAAAGCCGCAAGGTATAAATCAATATATCTCCCGAAAAAAATTGCAAACACCCCAATAAAAACACCTCGCAGCAAACCAACGAATGACAAAACATCAATAAACCCACCGGGAACAGTGCACTTTCCTTTATACTCAAACGGTTTCGTTAGCTTTTGTGTTTCCCAATATTTATTCCATTTCCCCCAAAATTGCTCATGCCAATTCATTGCTTACCCTCCCCCGTGGGACGGGATATTAACCCTGATCCCCACGAGGGAGTACTACTAACCGTAGTATTTACAGCATTATCAATGTAAGCAGACCACGGATTTAGCTTGCCTGGATTTTGCAAGAGCATAGGGATGTTTGGATTTGGTGCGGGGCCGCCAGTGTATTGCGGCAAATAAACATTGGAAACACCTTTTGCCAATTTCCCTAAGAAATACCCAAGCCCGGCAAACCCCGCGCTTGTTGCTGCGGAATCCAGAATATTGTTATCACTGCCATAAATCCAATTATTTGCTCCCGTATTCGCTGCCCCGGCCACGCCTCCAAGCCCCACATCAACAAGAAGGAATTGCCCGCTCACCGGAAACAGAAATGCCCCAGTCAAGGCTGATCCAACGGTTTGCCAGTAGCGGTAATCCTCACTGTTGCCGCCGGTCAATTGACCGACCGCATCGAAAGCTCCGCCCACTGTCCCACCAATCACCATTTTCCCCGCACCAAACGCTGCCGCCAGTTCAGGTGCCAGCGCCCCGGTCGCCACCAACCCAGCAACAGCGGCAGCGCGCTTGGCTTCCTGATCGAGCGCCGCCGCATAGTCAGCCAATACTTTCTGGTCTGCCGGGTTCGTGCTCGCCCAGGCAATCGCGCCATCGCCGGTGCAGCCCGCTGCCGGGCAATCCGCCAGCGGCAGGGTGAAGGTTTTACCGTCGGTGCCGAATGAGCCACTATAAAAATAGGCCATAGACTATTTGCCAAAAAAGAACAGCATGTAAATAGAAATACAACACCAAGCAAGCACAACAGACCAATAGATTATTTTTTCAAACCTTGACAGTTTCTTGTACTTTTCATCTGACATTCCGGGGCCACCTGACATTTACCGCCCCTCTCTTTCGTTACCAAGCCTGACCCCATACTCTCCAGGAGAAATAGAGCCGCCCGGAGGGATACTAATCCCAAGTTCGACGGAAGTTTTCTCACCATAAAAACGTGCACTTCCACCACCTACCCCGACTAATGGAAAAACCGGAGCAGGAGCGAAGAAAGTAGCAGACCCCGAAGCGCCCGAAAGAAAAGCCTTAACCTGATCATCCGTCGTTGAGCCAATAGTTTTTCCGGCAACCAAAGCCACCCCTGGTTTTGTGGTATAGCCAGGATATTGGCGCAAGACATCTGACTGCCAATAAACATCTGCATTTCTTAAATCAACCACAACCCCTCCGTGAGCAATATAAAAACTTCCATTAATGCTCAAATAATCAACCTCACCCCCCGGATTCCCCACTGGGATGCACTCCACACTCACACATGGGTTTTGCCTTTCCAATGGCTCATTAGTTATTGGCACATACCCATTACTTGTATTATCTAGTGGCCAGGGATTATTTAGGATTGGCTATGTAACATCTCAAAATTTTCCATATCAACCAAAGACAATTCCGCTCGGGAAATACACGTTACCTTTTCCCCAGACAGGTCAATAAAATGGTAAATATAGCTATCATCATAGGGGCTATACCCCCCGCTGCTATAAGTAAAAACCCCTCCCATTGGCAACACACAATTTCCAACGTTCACATCTTTTGCCAAACGATATAAGCCACCCAAAAAAAGAAATTTATTCATTATTTCCCACCAAGAGGACGAAAAGCGCCATTGTTATTTGTGAAAAACTGAACCCCTCCACCAGAACCCCTAGCAGATTCAGGCAAGTTCAAATTTTTTGACGGATCAGCCGCTACAGATCGAAGGTGAGTCTGACCTATAGATAACTTGTGCAACCGCCCCTTGGCGCACAATTTTTTATCTTCCTCAAAAAATACAGCCCGAAGATCAAAGTCTTGAAACGCCTTATCAATATAAGTGATTGCACTCACAGTTATAACTTATTATGTTGTCAATGCCCATAATTTTCGTTGCGCATCAAGAATAATTTCAACTTCTCAACAATGCCATTTAGCTGCTCTTTCTCTGAGCGCACAGAGGTGTGAGCCACCTTGATCTCCTCTGCTGTCATTGGGATCTCCTCATAAATATATGACCACTTTCCTTTGTCGTCATTTTTGCCATATTTCTTTATGCGACAATTTACCTCCCCGCTCATTGGATCTGAATAAACTTCTATTGCCAACTCTGCATTCTCCCAAGTTGCAGCAGCGTAGTGTCGAATAGGGTCAAAAAAACTTCCGGTTAATCTAATATTGTTTTTTGCAAGCACCTGGGAAAGGCTTGTGCTTATTGCAAATACCAATTCTTTGTCGTTCATTTTTTTATCCAGCCTGTTGCGCTTCTGATGTACCCAAACTGTTCTGCGTTTTTAATTAAAAACAAAACCTCTTTTGCGGCAAAAGAATCTGGCCGCGCTAAAAGAATGGCTTCAGGAGTAGCCCCAATAAATTCTATTGATCGCACCCCAGTTTGAAGTTGTTGTTTTAAGAACGCTTCATTTACCTTCCAGGCCAACGCCGCTGACTCTTGTTGTGTAAGTCCGGCGGTTATCTTCTCCCAAACTCCAGAATCAGTTTGATACCAAATTCCACCATTAAGTTTTGCATCACCAACATAGCCAGAATAATTCCCTTCCCATTTTCCTAACACAACTCGATCACCATTTCCTGCAGCATGAGTTGACTGTTTTGCCAAGCTATTAGCAAGATCATCGACGTTTTGCCCCAATTTGGCTCCTGCATTTAGAGCCAGTGCATCAATTTGCGGAGCAATCTTTACAAGCGTCTGCTCTAAAGCCGGTAATCCTGCTGGAAGCATGCCAAGAGCAGCATAGGTATACGCAGCCGCCTCTGGACTCATTCCCAACGATTGCAGCACCTGCTCGCCGTAAGTCGTCGCCACATCGCCCGTCCACGCCTGCTTCATACCTGCCTGCGCATAATCGGCGCTGATCGTGCCGGTCACGGCGCCGGCGGCGCAGCCGATGCCGCTGGTGCAAAGCGCCGCACTACCAGCAACGCCCAATGAGCCAAGCGTTCCCTGTGCGGCACCGGCAAAGCGCGGGCCGAGTTTGTTCTGCGACCAGACATCTCCGGCTTGGTCGAACATGCCGTACCGGAACAGCGATTCCCCGCTGGCATCTCGTTGAATGCCCAACATGGCTTGTTCCGCAGTCATTGACGTACCTGAATCCTGCAAGCTCCTGAGGTAGCTGTAAGCGGGATCAGTGATAGGTACGCCATCGGCACAGCGAACCATTGCGCATGCGGCAGCCGTCAAACGAGCCTCTTTTTCCGGGTCGCCCTTGGCCAATTCCTTGATGCGCAACTTTTCCTCTGGATGCAACTGCCGGTTATAGGTATCGACCATCTGCGCGGCATTTATTGCCGCCAAGGCGTCCTTGCCGAGCAGGGTCGCCGCCAGCGCCGCGCCCAGGCTGGCCGCGACCGTGCCCAGGGATTGCTCGAACCCGGCTTCCTTGAGCCCGCCGTCCAGATCGTTCAGCCACGGACTGAGCAGTTCCGCCGTCGCCGCGCCCAGGGCCGCGCCGCCGCATTCGCTGCCCTGCACCTTCGCCGCCGCGCATTGCACCGCCGCATGCGCCAGCGCCTTGGCAATCACCGTTTCATTGCCCCGGCCCCAGTCGCCAATTTCGCTCGTCAGCGTTTGCGCCAGCGTATTCACCAGCGCCGTTTGCAGGGTTTCGTTCAGCGGCTTGCCCAGCACCACCGATTGCACGCCCGCGCCAATCGCGGCTTTCGTCGAGTAGAGCGCAAAGCGTTCGGCAAAGCTGGCCTGACCCGGATTCAAGACCAGCAGGCCGTCCTTTTGCAGGGAGCCGACCACGCCTTGCGTGATGCCCGCCGTCAGCATCGAGGCAACGTAACCTTTCAGGGCATCCCCCGAGAAGGTCATTTTCAGGGTGTCACCCAGGTTGCCTTTGTTGTTGATGAGGTTGACCGCAGTACTGCCGGCCATCGACGAGAGGCCCGCCGTCAGCGCCACGTTGGCCCAGCCGGCAGGGATGGCTGCCGTAGTCGCTGTCGCGGCCGTACCCGCCGCCATTGCGCTGCCGGCCTCAGCCCCTGCCCCAATCCAGGCGCTAGCCGCGCCTGCCGTGAAGTACGCCACCACGATGGCAATCACGGCAGCGGCGACGCCGCCCAACCCCGACTGGCTGTACTTGAAGCTGTCGTGCACTTCCTTCACCTGCCGCCAATCGACGTCGCCGCGTTGTTCCATTTCTTTGAGCCACGCCAGTTGCGGCTCTGCCGCCACCATCGCGTCGATCGCCTGGCTCACGCTCTGCCCGTTGATCTCCTTGATGTCGATCTGGATGCTCCCCGCCGCACGGATCGCCAATTCACCGGCTGCCATCAGTTGGCTCTGCACCACGGTTTCGTCCGTGTGCCCCTTGCCCTTCGCGCTTTGCCACGCCCAACTGCTCTTGCTCTTGTGGTGCGCTTCCTGCATCAGCGCTTTCATCGCCTCGAAGG
>NZ_CAJHOB010000008.1 GCF_905120355.1 Azonexus hydrophilus
GCCGCGCATTCTACCGACTCCAAAAATTCCGTCAACTACTTTTCGAAAGATTTTTAAGTACGCTGAGCTCGCGCCCGTTTTACATATAAAGAAAGGGCAGCCGCAGGGCTGCCCTTTCTTTTGATTAAAGCCAGCCTACTTAAAGCCAGCTCGCAACTTAGACCTTAACGCAAACCTGCCGCGTAATCTGCAACCGCCTTGATTTCAACATCCGACAGCTTGGCCGCGATAACCCGCATCATCTTTTCCGGGTCGTTACCACGGGTTTCATCGCGGAAGCTCTTTAGCTGATTTTCAGTATACGCAGCAAACTGCCCCGCCAGCCGCGGATATTGCGCCGGAAGACCGGCACCTGCCGGACCATGGCAGCCAGCACACGCCGGGATGCCCTTGCGGAAATCACCCTGACGCCAGAGCTTCTTGCCCAACTCAATGCTCGCTTCACTCTTGGCCGCTTCCGGCTTCAATTTCTGGCTTGCATACCAGGCCGCGACATCACGCATACCCTGATCATCAATAGCAGCAGCCATACCCGCCATGATTGCGTTGTCACGCAGCGCCGGCTTATCACCCACAGGCTTGAAATTGCTCAGCTGCTTGTAGATGTACTGTTCAACCTGACCAGCGAGATGCGGGTTGGCGGCGTCCATGCTATTGCCGTCGGCCCCGTGGCAGGCCACACAGATCGACTCAGCGATCAACTTGCCTTTCTCCGGATCAGCCTTGGCTGCAGCCTGTTCAGAGGCATGGGTAACGATACTGGTGGCAAAGAGGATTGCCAGTGCCGCGGTACGAATCATTTTCGAGCTCCTAGTGCGCATAGGGAGGCGCTTTGGCCAGAAGGAAGGTAACAAACCTGATATTCTATATTAAGTTTTCTTTATCAAGGCGGGTACCCCGCGTTTTTTATGCCCTTATTCCAGAACGCGTCTTTCCTGACCACGGTCGCCAATCTGCGGGATCTTCCTGCGGATGCAGTGTACGAAGTTGCCTTCGCCGGGCGCTCCAATGCCGGCAAGTCCTCTGCAATCAACACGCTCGCAGGTCGCGTACGCCTGGCCTATGTCAGCAAAACCCCCGGCCGCACACAACACCTCAATTACTTCACGCTGGCGCCAGGAAAATATTTCGTGGACTTGCCGGGCTACGGGTTTGCCAAGGCGCCGGAAGACATCCGCCGTCAGTGGGAAGGCTTGATTGGCCCCTACTTGAGCAAACACTCACCGCTGGCAGGGCTGGTGGTCATCATGGATTGCCGCCGCCCGTTTACGGATCTCGACCGCAACCTGATTGCCTGGTTCCGGCCGAGCGGTCGCCCCATCCACATCCTGCTCTCGAAAGCCGACAAATTGTCGCGCCAGGAGCAGACCAAGGTTTTGCGCGGTGTCGAAAGCGAGATCGCCGGCTGGGGCGAAGGCCAATACAGCGTGCAGCTGTTTTCCAGCCTGAAAAAAACGGGGGTCGAGGAAGCCGAATCCGTGTTGGCGCGCTGGCTGGATATCCCGCTGACGACCAAAGCAAAAGCCGCTGACACAGGCAAGAAAATGCCCCCGGACCAGGGGAGTCCGGGGGCGAAACAGCCTTGATCATTAACCAAGGCACCCGCTCAGGGAGGTGAAGCGGGCGATGACGCTAATCATCGTACCGCTCTGACCAGCCTCATCAGCGTAAGTTTCATCACCGATCATTTTTCTGCAAGGAAGACTGCCATGCTCGATCGCTTTCCCGCCACCCGCCTGCGCCGCATGCGGCGTAATGATTTTTCCCGCCGCCTGATGCGTGAATCCCGCCTGACGGCTGATGACCTGATCTACCCTGTTTTTGTACACGAACTTCCCGGCCGCGCAGCCATCCCCTCCATGCCTGGCGTCGAACGTCTGTCGATCGATGAATTGCTGAAGGTGGGCGAACAGATGCTGGAGCTCGGCATACCGCTGCTGGACATCTTTCCCGTCGTCCATCCCGACGCCAAAAGTCTGGATGCGCGTGCCGCCTGGGACTCGGACGGCCTCGCACAACGTGCCGTGCGCGCGCTCAAGGCACGCTTCCCGGAACTCGGCGTCATGACAGATGTGGCACTCGACCCCTTCACCACGCACGGACAAGACGGCATCATCGACGACAGCGGTTATGTCGAAAACGACATCACGACCGAAGCCTTGGTACGTCAGGCGGTATCGCACGCCGAGGCAGGCGTCGACATCGTCTCCCCCTCGGACATGATGGATGGACGCATTGGCGCCATCCGCCAGGCCCTCGAAACAGCCGGTCATATCAACACGCGCATCATGGCTTATTCCGCAAAATATGCCTCCGCCTTCTACGGCCCGTTCCGTGACGCACTGGGTACAGCAGGCAATCTCGGCAAGGGCAATAAGTACACCTACCAGATGGACCCGGCCAACAGTGATGAAGCGCTACGCGAAGTCGCGCAAGACATTGCAGAAGGCGCCGACATGGTCATGGTCAAACCGGGCATGCCTTACCTCGACATCGTGCGCCGGGTAAAGGACGAGTTCGGCGTTCCCACCTTCGCCTACCAGGTCAGCGGTGAATACGCCATGCTCAAAGCTGCCGCGCAAAATGGCTGGCTGAACGAAGAAGCCGTGGTGATGGAAAGCCTGCTTGCCTTCAAACGCGCCGGTGCTGACGGCATCCTGACCTATTTCGCCCTTGACGCGGCACGCTACCTGAAGCAACTGGGCTAAAAACCGTTCGACCGAGCCCCGTCGCTCAACCGCAAAAGAGCGAGCCCGGATTGTTCCGGGCTCGCTCTTTTGTTTTTCACCACCCGCAACAGCTTGCCCGACGACTTTCCCCTGACAAGCCGACTTTCAGTCAGTTGAACAGGGCCGCCAGGGCCTCACCCGGCTCCGGCGCCCGCATGAAGGCTTCGCCGACAAGGAAAGCGTGCACATCGTTTTCACGCATGCGGATGACGTCACCGCGACTGAGAATACCGCTTTCGGTCACTACGATACGCTCTGCCGGAATCCGCGGCAGCAGCCCCAGCGTGGTTTCCAGACTGACCTCAAATGTACGCAGGTTGCGGTTATTGATTCCCAGCAGCGGCGTTTGCAATTGCAGCGCCGCTTCCAGCTCAAGACCGTCATGCACTTCGACCAGCACCGCCATGCCGTAATCCATCGCCTGCCGCTCCAGGGCCTGCATCTGCGGCAAATCCAGCGCGGCGGCGATCAGCAGAATCGCATCAGCCCCCATCGCCCTGGCTTCAGCCACCTGATAGGCATCGATCAGGAAATCCTTGCGCAACACCGGCAACGTACAGGCCGCGCGCGCCGCCTGCAGGTATTCCGGCGCACCTTGAAAGTACTGGCGATCGGTCAGAACCGAAAGACAGGCCGCACCATGTTCGGCGTAGCTGCGCGCGATATCTGCCGGACGGAAATCAGCGCGGATCACACCTTTTGAGGGGCTGGCGCGCTTGATTTCTGCAATCACCGCGCTTTGCCCGTTCTCTATCTTCTGGCGAATCGCCGCGACGAAATCACGCGGCGCACCTTGCTGGGCAATCTCCGCTTCCAGCTGCGCCATGCTTTTCACACCGCGGGCCGCTGCCACTTCTTCGTGTTTGGTGGCGATGATCTTGTTCAGAATGTCACTCACGCTTTTCCCTCCGCCCCCAGACGTTGCGTCGTCCGGACGAAGCTTTCCAGTTTCTGCCGTGCTGCACCGCTCGCAATTGCCTCACGCGCCCGCTCGATGCCGTCAGCAATGCTGTCCGCCACATTGGCCACATACAGTGCCGCCCCGGCATTCAGGCAGACAATCTCTCGCGCCGCGCCGGGCTGGTTATCAAGTGCGCCCAGCAGCATGGCGCGTGACTCTGCTGCGCTGCCCACACGCAGATTGCGTAACGACAGCATCTGCAGGCCAAAATCTTCCGGGTGAATTTCGTATTCGCGCACTTCACCGTCCTTCAACTCACCCACCAGGGTGGCTGCGCCGAGGGAAATTTCATCCAGACTATCCTTGCCATGCACCACCAGCACACGCTGTGCGCCCAAGCGCTGCATCACGCGGACCTGAATACCGACGAGGTCAGGGTGGAACACCCCCATCAGGGTGTTGGGTGCCCCCGCAGGATTGGTCAGCGGTCCCAGAATATTGAAAATCGTGCGCACCCCCATTTCGCGACGTACCGGCGCAACGTGCTTCATGGCACTGTGGTGGTTGGGGGCAAACATGAAACCGATGCCGCATTCTTCGATACAGGCGGCCACCTGCTCCGGCCCGAGATTGATGTTGGCACCGAGGGCTTCCAGCACATCGGCGCTTCCCGAGCTTGATGACACACTGCGACCGCCGTGCTTGGCCACCTTGGCGCCGGCCGCTGCAGCAACAAAAATCGAGGCTGTGGAAATATTGAAGCTATTCGCCGCGTCGCCGCCCGTACCAACGATATCGACAAATTTACGGTCATAGGGGACCTTGACCGGGGTCGCCAGTTCGCGCATGACGCTAGCCGCTGCCGCGATCTCGCCAATGGTTTCCTTCTTCACGCGCAAACCGGCAATGATCGCGGCCGTCATCACGGGCGAGACATCGCCGCGCATGATCTGGCGCATCAGTGACACCATTTCGTCGTGGAAGATTTCGCGGTGCTCAATCACACGCTGCAGTGCGTCTTGCGGGGTCATGCGCGGTGCTCCTCAAGAAAATTATTCAATAGCTCATGACCGCACTCGGTCAGAATCGACTCGGGATGGAACTGCATACCTTCGACCGCGAGAGTTTTGTGGCGCACGCCCATGATCTCGCCATCGGCCGTCCACGCCGTAATGTCCAGGCATTCCGGCAAACTGCTGCGCTTGATGGCCAGCGAGTGGTAACGGGTGCAGGTCAGCGGATTGGGCAAATTGCGGAACACCCCCACATTTTTGTGCTCGACCGGCGACACTTTCCCGTGCATGAGTTGCTGCGCCCGCACGATCCGCCCACCAAACGCCTCGCCAATCGCCTGATGGCCCAGGCAAACGCCGAGCACGGGAATTTTTCCGGCAAATTCGCGGATCGCGGCCAGGGAAATACCCGCCTGCGCTGGTGCGCACGGCCCCGGGGAAATCACCAGATAGTCCGGCGCCAGCGCTGCGATTTCCGGCAAGCCAATCTCGTCATTGCGAAACACCCGCACATCCTGGCCCAACTCACCGAAATACTGCACCAGGTTGTAGGTGAAGCTGTCGTAGTTATCGATCATCAGCAACATGGTGTTCTCCTCACAGCTTCGTATCGAGGCCGGCTTCGGCCAGTTCAGCGGCGCGCAACACCGCCCGTGCCTTGTTCTGGGTTTCCTGCCATTCCGCATCGGGGTCAGAATCCGCCACGATGCCCGCCCCCGCCTGCACGTGTAGCTGCCCATCCTTGACCACCGCCGTACGGATGGCGATCGCCAGATCCATGTCGCCGTTAAAGCCCAGATAACCCACCGACCCGGCATAGACACCGCGCTTGACGGGTTCCAGTTCATCAATGATTTCCATCGCCCGCACCTTGGGCGCACCGGAGACTGTCCCCGCCGGGAAGGTGGCGCGCAGCACATCCATCGCGGCCAAGCCGTCCGCGAGGCGACCTTCGACATTGGAGACGATGTGCATCACATGCGAATAACGTTCGATGGTCATGCGTTCTGTCAGCTTGACGCTGCCGATCCTGGCGACCCGACCACAATCATTGCGCCCCAGATCGAGCAACTGCGTGTGCTCGGCCAGTTCTTTCTGGTCGGCCAGCAGATCGCTCGCCAGCGCGGCATCTTCTTCCGGCGTCGCACCACGTTTGCGCGTTCCGGCGATAGGGCGCACCGTAATGCGCTCCCCCTCCAGACGCACCAGAATCTCGGGCGAAGCACCAACGACCTGGTAATCCTCGAAATCGAAATAGAACATGTAGGGCGACGGATTCAGACTGCGCAGCGTCCGGTACAGCGCCAGCGGGCTGGCATGAAACGGTTTGCTCATGCGCTGCGACAGCACCACCTGCATGATGTCGCCGCTGGCGATGTAGTCCTTGGCCTGACGGACCGCAGCCTTGAACTCCGCTTCGCCAAAGGACGATTCGGCAGGTGCCGAAGCAGCGGGCTGCTCGGCGGGGATCCGGGCGGGCTGGCGCAGCTTGCCCAGCAGTTCCCGCAGCCGTGCCTGTGCCTTCTGGTAGGCCCCGGGAAACCCGGGCTCGGCATAGACGATGAGCGTGAGCTTGCCGGACAGATTGTCGACCACGGCAATTTCTTCCGACAGCAGAAGATGAATATCCGGAGTATTGATCGTGTCGGCGAGAGGTCTGTTGCGGATCGTGTCCTGCAAGCGCCGTTCGATGTAGCGAATGGTGTCGTAACCGAAGCAGCCGACCAGCCCTCCGAGAAAGCGCGGCAGCCCCTTGGCCTCCGGCGCCTTGAAGCGTGCCATGTAGTGCTCGATGAAAGACAGCGGATTCCCGCCCTGATCGCGCTCGGCAATGCGATTGCCGGTCAGCACCAGCACTTCGTCGGCACGTACCACAATGCGGGTCGTCGCGGCAAGGCCAATGATGGAGTAGCGACCAAAACGCTCCCCCCCTTGCACCGATTCCAGCAGATAGGAAAAAGGTTCGCCTGCCAGTTTCAGATAGATCGACAGGGGCGTATCGAGATCGGCAAAAGTTTCGAGCGAAACCGGAATGCGGTTGTAGCCTTGGGCGGCAAGCGCCTCAAATTCAATTTCAGTCATGGGAAGCTCTCAGGTAAGACAATGATGGGAATACGCTGCAACGGGTGCGCGGCAAAAGCCGCGCCAAGGGGCAAGAGGTTACGGACGCCAGGGGCGCCAACGCGAGTCAAGTTGCCAGTTGCGGGAAATCATCATCAGTCTTGAAGTAGTCGATTTATGCTCGATTCGAGCCGTAACGCATCTGAGAGCGATGCAGACGGCGTGCGGCACAGTCTAGCCGATAGACTTTTGCGCTGTCCACACGTTTTTGCAGGCTCCGGGCAGGGCGGGCCGCACGCTCACTTTACCCTGCTCTCGGCACCTGCACTCAAACTCCTGCCAACTCAGCACGCAGAACGCTGATGATGGAGTCGTAACGGTGCGGATCGCTATCCTTGCCCGCGCCATAGACCGCAGAGCCGGCAACGAAAGCATCCACACCTGCCCGGGCAATTTCCGCAATGTTGGCTGTATTGACACCGCCGTCAATTTCCAGACGAATGCGCCGACCGCTGGCCTGCTGATAGGCATCGATCCTCGCCCGTGCTGCCCGGGCCTTGTTCAGCGTGGCCGGAATGAATTTCTGCCCACCGAACCCCGGGTTCACGCTCATCAACAGGATGACATCGATCTTGTCCATGACGTAATCAAGGTAATCAAGCGGCGTTGCCGGATTGAAGACCAAACCGGCCTGACAACCGGCATCACGGATCAGCGACAAGCTGCGGTCAATATGTTCCGAAGCTTCCGGGTGAAAGGTGATGATATTGGCACCGGCCTTGGCAAAATCGGGAATGATCCGGTCCACCGGTTTCACCATCAGATGCACGTCGATCGGCGCGTCGGTGTGCGGACGGATCGCCGCGCAAACCATGGGACCGATCGTGAGGTTGGGGACATAGTGATTGTCCATCACATCAAAGTGAATCCAGTCAGCCCCCGCCGCGATCACGTTGGCGACCTCTTCGCCCAGTCTGGCAAAATCAGCCGAAAGAATGCTCGGCGCAATGATGTAGTCCGTCGTAGACATGTTTTCCTCCAAAGTGGGCGGATTATCCCATGTGGCGCGCCAGCCCGGGCCGGCACAGGCGATTGCTGCTGCCCTCAGTCCTTCTCCACCACCACCGGCCCCGGCTCTGCGGCAACCGAAGAAATCTCTTCTGCCGTCTCGGCCGCCCCAGCGGTCAACAGCTCCGCCGGGCGCACAGCAGTCGTGTCGCCGAGCGGTTGAGCTGGCGGATCTGCAGCACTCACTCCCTCTTCTTCGTCCGCCCCAAGCGCATCGGCAATCCAGGCTTGCAGCAAGGTCCAAGTCACCGCCAGCACGACCGGGCCAATGAAGATGCCGACTAGGCCAAAACCCAGCAGGCCGCCGATGACGCCGGCAAAAATGAGCAGCAGCGGGAGGTTGGCTCCACGGCGGATGAGGATGGGACGCAGGAAATTGTCCAGCGTGCCGACAATCAGACTCCACACAGCGAGAAAAACAGCCCAACCGGTGTCGCCCTGCCAGAACAGCCATGCTGTCGCCGGCAGCAACACGATCAGGGGGCCTGCCTGCGCGATGCACAACATCAGCATCAGCGCCGTCAACAAGGCCGCCAGCGGCACGCCGGCCACCGCCAGACCCATGCCGCCGAGCGCCGCCTGCACCATGGCCGTCACGCCAACGCCCAGCGCCACCCCGCGGATAGCGCCACTCGCCAGCTGCACCGCATTCTCCCCCCGCACCCCGGCCAAACGACGGCCAAAGCGCCGCATCAGGCGGGCCGCATCTTCTCCCGTCGCGTAAAGAATCGCCGCCAGGGTGATGATCAGGACAAACTGTATGAGCAGGCCGCCCAGGCTGCCCACCTGACTCAATGCCCACTTGCCGGCACCGCTGGCATAGGGCGTGATCTGCGCCACCAACTGCGGCGCACCACTGCTCGCCGCCTGTTGCCACCAGCCACTCAGCGTCTTTCCCAGCACCGGTATGCTGACCAGCCAACCGGGTGGGGGCGGCAAACCGTTGTCGAGCAGGCGCTGCCCCAATGCCGCGATGTCATGGCTATGCGTCACCAGGGTGTCAATCGTCAGCCAGAGCGGCAGCACCAGAAACAGCAGCATGCCGACGCACATTGCCGCGATCGCCAGCGAGCGCCGGCCACCCAAGCGCTGCTCCAGCGCGAGGAAAGGCGGCCAGGTCGCCACCACGATCATCGCCGCCCAGACCCCGGCTGCGAGGAACGGCCGCAACACCCACACGGACAGGGCGACCAACCCGGCCACACAGCTCACGGCCAGGACATTGCGGGTCAGATCACGGCGAATGTCGTGCATTTCGGGTCACGAACGGTAATCAGCGTTGATCTTGACGTAATCGTAGGAGAAATCGCAGGTATACACCCGGGCACCTGCCGTACCACGCCCAAGATCAACGCGCACGGTAATTTCGGGCGACTGCATGATGCGCGCACCATCTGCCTCCTGATAGGCCACGGCACGCCCCCCTTGCTCGGCAACCAGGACGCTCTCGCCCTCGCTTTCCAGCCAGACACGCACCCCATCCACAGCGAGATCGGCAATGCCGGCATAGCCGACGGCGGCGAGGATACGGCCAAGGTTAGGATCGGATGCAAAGAAGGCCGTCTTGACCAGCGGCGAATGCCCGATGGCATAGCCCACCAAACGACATTCGGCAACGTCTTTTCCTCCCTCGACCACCACGCTGATGAACTTGGTTGCCCCCTCACCGTCACGCACGATGGCTTGCGCCAGTTCGACGGCGACGGCCATGATGGCGGCTTTCACTTCGGCCCAGCCGGCATCGGCTTCGCTCGCGAAGTGCGCGCCGGACTGCCCGGAAGCCAGCATCACGAAAGAGTCGTTGGTGGACATATCGCCATCGACCGTAATGCAGTTGAAGGACTCGTCAGCTGTTTCCTTGACCAGTTTCTCCAGCAGCGGGCGGGCAATGCCGGCATCGGTCGCCAGAAAGCCGAGCATGGTCGCCATGTTCGGCTTGATCATCCCGGCGCCCTTGGAAATCCCCGAAATCGTGATCACCTTGCCCTGTACCGTCACCTGCCGTGAAGCCGCCTTGGCCACCGTATCAGTCGTCATGATGGCGTGCGCGGCAGCATGCCAGTTGTCGAGCTTGAGATCCGCCTGCGCCGCCGGCAAACCGGCGATGAGGCGCTCCACCGGCAAGGGTTCCAGGATGACGCCGGTAGAAAATGGCAGCACCGACGCCGGTGCCACGCCGAGCAGGTCAGCCACCGCCACGCAGGTCGCTGCGGCCAGTCGACGTCCCGGCTCGCCGGTACCGGCATTGGCATTACCGGTATTGATCACGAGCGCGCGGATTTCATTGCCAGCGGCCAGTCGCTGCTGGCACAGCTGCACCGGTGCTGCACAGAAACGGTTCTGGGTGAACACACCGGCAACCGTGCAGCCGGGATCGAGCACGAACAGGCACAGATCGCGCCGGTCTTTCTTGCGAATACCGGCCTCGGCAACACCGAGGCGAATGCCGGCGACCGGCAGAAGGTGATGGGCAGCGGGCGTAGCGTAGTTGACAGGCATGTTTAGGCAGAAAAAAAGGGATGGAAAAGGTAGAAAAACCGCGCTGTCAGTCATGCACAGCACGGTTTTTCGGGTCTCACGTCAGACTGACCTCTCAGGACAGCTGACCACAGCAATGCTTGTACTTCTTGCCGGAACCGCAGGGACAGGCTTCGTTACGGCCGACTTTCGGCCCCGCCTGTGCTGGCTGGCGAGGCGCACTGTCGCCTGATGCCTCGCCCGCTTCACCCAGCGCGTCCTCGTAATCAGCGTGCTGATATTTGACGTTGCTGACTTCTGCATGCGGCGCGGTTTCTTCAACATCTTCCGGCGAGCGGATCTGCACAGTGAAGACGATGCGCGTCACTTCGCTGCGGATCTGGTCGAGCAGTGTTTCGAACAGCTCGAAAGCTTCACGCTTGTATTCCTGCTTCGGATTCTTCTGCGCGTAGCCGCGCAAGTGAATCCCCTGGCGCAGGTGGTCAAGCGCCGCGAGATGCTCGCGCCAGTGCGAATCCAGGCTCTGCAGCATGACGTTGCGTTCAAACTGGCGGAAGGTGACTGGACCGACCATGTCCACCTTGGCCTGGTACACCTGTTCCGCGCCTTCGTTGATGCGCGCCAGCATCTCCTCGTCACTCAGGGTTGGCTCTGCCTTGAACCATTCCGCCACCGGCGGGCTGATCAGCAATTCGGCGGCCAGAGCGCGCTGCAATCCGTCCAGATCCCACTGCTCTTCCACCGACTCGGCCGGCACGTGCTGACGGAAAATGTCGGCGATGACACTCTGCCGCATGGCCTGAATGGTTTCCGCGATGTCTTCGGTTTCCAGCAATTCATTGCGCTGCTGGTAGATCACCTTGCGCTGGTCGTTGGCCACATCATCATATTCCAGCAGCTGCTTGCGGATATCGAAGTTGCGCGCTTCAACTTTACGCTGCGCCGACTCCAGCGAACGCGTGACGAGCGGATGCTCGATCGCCTCGCCTTCCGGCATCTTCAGCTTGTCCATGATGGCGCGCAGGCGCTCACCGGCAAAGATGCGCAGCAGCTGGTCGTCAAGCGAGAGGTAGAAGCGCGAGGAACCGGCATCGCCCTGACGCCCGGCACGACCGCGCAACTGGTTGTCGATGCGGCGCGACTCATGGCGCTCGGAGCCGATGATGTGCAGCCCCCCCGCAGCCAGCACCTGCTCATGCACCCGCTGCCATTCATTCTTCATTTCAGCCACTTTCGCAGCTTTGGCCTCGGCACCCAGAGAATCGTCGGCCAGCACCGCATCGATATCCTTCTGGATATTGCCCCCCAGCACGATGTCCGTACCCCGGCCCGCCATGTTGGTGGCAATGGTAATCATGCCCGGGCGCCCGGCCTGTGCCACGATCTCGGCTTCACGGGCGTGCTGTTTGGCATTGAGCACCTGGTGCGGCAACTTTTCCTTGTCGAGCAGGGCAGACAGCAATTCGGAGTTTTCGATCGAGGTGGTCCCCACCAGCACGGGTTGTCCGCGCTGCGCACAATCCTTGATATCCGCAATGATCGCCGCATGCTTCTCGTCCGCCGTCTTATAGACGAGGTCGTTCATGTCCTTGCGCGCCATCGGGCGGTTGGTCGGAATCACCACCGTTTCCAGCCCATAAATCTGCTGGAACTCATAGGCTTCGGTATCGGCTGTGCCGGTCATGCCCGACAATTTGCCGTACATGCGGAAGTAGTTCTGGAAGGTGATCGAGGCCAGCGTCTGGTTTTCCGACTGGATCGCCACCCCTTCCTTCGCTTCCACCGCCTGGTGCAAACCATCCGACCAGCGCCGGCCGCTCATCAGACGCCCGGTGAATTCATCGACAATGATGATTTCACCGTTCTGCACCACATAGTGCTGATCCTTGTGGAACAGGGTGAAGGCGCGCAGGGCCGCATTCAGGTGGTGCATCAGGGTGATGTTGGCGGCGTCGTACAGGCTGCTCCCTTCGACCAGCATCCCGGCTTCCGCCAGCAGCTGCTCGGCGCGCTCGTAACCGCTTTCGGAGAGGTGTACCTGGTGACCTTTTTCGTCCACCCAGTAATCACCCTCGCCCTTTTCTTCCATGGCGCGACTGAGTTGCGGCACCACTTTCTTCATCCGCATGTAGAGATCGGTGTGATCGTCAGCCTGACCGGAGATGATCAGCGGCGTACGCGCTTCGTCGATGAGGATGGAGTCCACCTCATCCACGATGGCGTAGTTGAGGCGGCGCTGTACGCGCTGCTCCTTGCCGTACACCATGTTGTCACGCAGGTAATCAAAACCGAATTCGTTGTTCGTGCCATAGGTGATATCGGCGGCATAGGCGGCCTGCTTCGCCTCGTGATCCATCTGCGACAGATTCACCCCGACCGAAAGGCCGAGAAAACGGTGCAGACGCCCCATCCATTCAGCATCACGACTGGCAAGATAATCGTTCACCGTGATGACATGCACGCCCTGACCGGAAATCGCATTGAGGTAGGCCGGCAGGGTGGCGACCAGCGTCTTGCCCTCACCGGTGCGCATTTCGGCGATTTTGCCGTAGTGCAGGACCATGCCGCCGATCAGCTGCACATCGAAATGGCGCATCCCGAGCGCCCGCTGACTCGCCTCACGCACGACGGCAAACGCTTCCGGCAGCAACGCATCGAGACTCTCGCCCGCCGCATGTCGGCTGCGGAACTCATCCGTCTTGGCACGCAGCGCGGCGTCGTCAAGCGCCTGCATCTGTGGTTCCAAGGCGTTGATCTGCTTGACTGCCTGGGAATATTGCTTGATTAGCCGCTCATTACGGCTGCCGAAAACTTTCTTGAGAAGACCGGATATCATCGAGGACGCTCAATGTCGCAAGGACGTTGCAGGAAAGCGGTGATTCTAGCACGCCCTGTGAAGGCCTCGAGATGCGCCTAGCGCATGCCTTTACGCTTCAGCGCTTGGCCAGCTGCGCGGCGTCATCACCGCGTTTGAGAAGGGTCAGGGGATTTTGCGGCACGTTGAACATACGCACCTCGAAATGCAGGTGTGGCCCGGTCGAACGCCCCGTGCTACCGACTGCGCCTATTTTTTCGCCACGGCGAACGATCTGTGAATTGACAACATCCATGCGCTCGAGGTGCGCATAGCGAGACGTCAAACCATCGCCATGATCGACGTCGATCATGTTGCCAAACTCAGGATGGTAAGACGCCGTCAACACCACGCCATCTGCTGCCGCAACCACCGGGGTACCCGTCGGCGCGGCAAAATCCAGCCCGTCGTGACGCGAGCGCACTCCCAGGAACGGGTCGCTGCGATGGCCAAAACCAGAGCCCAGACGGGCATTTTTGACGGGCAAGGTACTTGGCACCAGACGATTTTCCACTCGCTGTTCCAGCAAGGCTATCTCGAGCAGGGCCAGCTCTTCTGAACGGTGTTCGATCTGCTCGGCCAGACGCTCAATTTCCTGCTGCAATTCACTGGCCGACAGCGGTTCGGGCAGGAACGGTCCCCCTTGGCCGGGGACTGTCTCATCCTGCGCTGACTGCGGCCGCTTGACTCCGGACAGATGCGACACCCGATCCCCCAGGCTATCCAGCTGCAACAAGCGCCCCTGCAATTCACCCAGCCGGGTCGCCATCAAGTTCAGATTATTGGTAATGAAGTCGCGCGTCTTGCGCAATTCTTTCTGCTGCACCGACAGCAGTACATCTTCCACTATCGGCAGGCGCAGGTGCAGGGACAATGCTGAAAATGCGACAGAACAGAGAAAGACCAGTCCGCAGAAGGCAAACGCACCCAATGCAATGTGGCGGGGCATAATGTGAAGCGTGCGCGCCGCTTTCAGGTGGCGTGAAACAATAATGACCTGCACAAAATCTCCTCCATGTATCAAGCGCCCGAACACTTCCTGAGCACCGATGCCGCAGCCAGCCGGCTGTTACGCCACGCCCGCCTGCTTGCCGAACTTTCGCGCCGCTTCGCAGCTGCAGCACCCGGCCCACTCGCCAGTTCGGCGCGCGTCGCCAACTTCCGTTCGGGAAAAGTCGTCATCCTCGCTGAAAATGGTGCGGTCGCGGTGAAGCTACGGCAGCTGGGACAACGGCTTTGCAGCAAATTATCTTTTGAAGGGGCCGAGTGTAGCGAGATAGAAATCAAAGTACAACCCCGACAAACACCTTTTCGATCAATGGGTTCCACCATAAAACCCATTTCACGGCGCAGCGTTGACAACCTCAAAACAGCCGCCAAGGGCCTACCCGAGGGCGATTTGCGCCGCGCCCTGGAGACATTGTTACGCCGTTGTGCTAAAGAGGAATGATCGCCAGGCGCTCGAGAAACATCAGCGCAAAAACCGCGAGTGCGAAGACCAGACCATAGCGCAGCAGACGGCCACTGAAGGCGAGGTAGGCACGTTTTCCCGTGAAAACGTAGAGTAGAAAGCCACTGCCCAGCGCGATCAGCAGGACGACAGCCAGAAGACGAAGGAACCACATCGGGCTTGCCGGGCGTCTCAGGCGGCTTGCGCCAGCCAGCGGGTCACGCCCTGCGGCGCTTGATCCGCCGCATCGAAACTGACCAGCTCCCAGGACTCCCGGGTTGCCAGCAGGGCGCGGGCGAGCTGGTTATTGAGCGCGTGCCCGCCCTTGTACGACGCGTAATCCGCCAGCAGCGGATGGCCGAGCAGGTAGAGATCACCCACCGCGTCGAGAATCTTGTGTTTGACGAACTCGTCGCTGTAACGCAGGCCGTCGAGGTTGAGCACGCGATACTCGTCCAGAACAATGGCATTCTCCAGGCCACCACCCAGTGCCAGCCCGTGTTCGCGCAGGTATTCGACTTCCTGCATGAAGCCGAAGGTCCGGGCGCGGGAAACTTCACGCACATAGGACTGTTCGGCAAAATCGATGGTCGCTTCCTGCGCCGACTTGTCGATCGCAGGATGCTTGAAATCAATGGAAAAACTCAGGCGATAGCCCTCATACGGACTGAAGCGCGCCCACTTGTCACCGTCGCGGACCTCAATCGGCCGGGTGACGCGAATGAATTTCTTGGCGGCGTTCTGTTCTTCGATGCCCGCTGACTGGATGAGAAAGGCGAAAGGCGCCGCCGATCCGTCGAGGATGGGCACTTCCGGTGCATCCAGATCGATCCAGGCATTATCGATGCCGAGACCACACAGCGCCGACATCAGGTGCTCGATCGTCCCGACCTTGACGCCGTCTTTCTCCAGACAGGAGCACATGCGCGTGTCGCCGATCAGCATCGCCTGCGCGGGAATATCCACCGGCTCAGGCAAGTCCACCCGCCGAAACACGATACCGGTATCCGGAGCAGCCGGGCGCAGCGTCAGATTGACCTTGACGCCACCATGCAGCCCAACGCCAGAGGCGTGGATCACGGTTTTCAGGGTGCGCTGTTTGAGCATGGAGAAATATCGATTAACTTGTTGAATAAACAGGGAAGGCGGTGCACTTTATCACAGTGCACCGCCACCTTTTTTCAGAGGTACAACGTTTTTTGCGTCAATCCGCCTGTTTGCGCAGGAAAGCCGGAATATCGTAGCGATCGACGCCGCTGTTGGCGAGCGCCTCGACCGTCACGTTGCGCTTGCGGACCACCGCCGGCACATCCGCCATCTGGTTGAAGTCCACCGCCGCGCCATTGCCATAAGCGACCATGTCATGCGTGCCGGTGGCGACAGCTTCGATGATCGGCGTGTTGATGACTTCAAAGCTTTGCCGCTTGGCTGCCGTCTGGCCCAGGCCGGTGGCCACCACGGTCACCCGCAGCGCATCACCCATCAGTTCGTCGTACACCGCGCCGAAGATCACATGCGCATCTTCCGCAGTAAACGCCTTCACCGTGTTCATCACCTCATTCACTTCCTTCATCTTGAGGTTGCCCTTGGCAGCGGTGATATTAACCAGCACACCGCGGGCGCCGGAAAGGTTGATGCCTTCGAGCAACGGCGAAGCCACCGCCTGCTCAGCAGCGATACGGGCACGGTCGACACCGGAGGCCGCCGCCGAACCCATCATGGCGCGACCCATTTCGCCCATGACAGTACGCACGTCCTCAAAGTCGACGTTGATCAGACCGGGATAGGTGATGATTTCAGCAATTCCACCCACCGCATTTTTAAGCACGTCGTCAGCTGCACGGAAACAGTCGTCGACATCGGCATCATCGCCCATCACTTCCATCAGCTTGTCGTTGAGGATGACGATCAGCGAATCGACGTGCTTGGCGAACTCGGCGATACCGGCTTCCGCCGATTTCATGCGGCGACCGCCTTCGAAGCTGAACGGCTTGGTCACCACACCCACGGTCAATACACCCATTTCACGGGCCACTTCGGCCACCACAGGCGCCGCGCCGGTACCGGTGCCACCACCCATGCCGGCGGTAATGAAGGCCATGTGCGCACCTTCGAGTTGCGCACGAATCTCTTCACGGTGCGCTTCCGCAGCCGCCTTGCCGGCTTCCGGCTTGGCGCCGGCACCGAGGCCGCTCTTGCCCAGCGACAACTTGGAGGCTGCTGCATTGCGTGCCAGCGCCTGGGCGTCGGTGTTGGCAGCGATGAACTCAACGCCGCTCACGCCTTCGCGGATCATGTGCTCGATGGCATTGCCACCGGCACCACCTACGCCGAACACCTTGATGATGGTGCCCTGCGACTCGTCTTTGTCGATGATTTCAAACATAAGGACCTCCTCCGAAAAAAACCGTTAACAATCAAAAATTCTTGGAAAACCACTGTTTCATGCTGGAAAACACGTCGCTGACGCCACGTTTTTCCTGAATCTTCTGCCCCCGCCGGCGCTGCGTCTGCGCTTCCAGCAGCAAGCCGTAGGCGGTCGAAAAGCGCGGGCTCTGCACCACATCGGCCAGACTGCCGGTGTATTTCGGACTGCCCAGGCGGACCGGCATGTGAAAGATTTCCTCACCCAGTTCGACCATCCCCGGCATGGCGCTGGCGCCGCCGGTGAGCACGATGCCGGACGACAGCACATCCTCGAATCCCGCCCGGCGCAGTTCGTGCTGGATCAGTTCGAACAACTCCTCGACACGCGGCTGAATGACATCGGCCAAGGCCCGGCGGCTCAGTTTGCGGCTGGGACGATCGTCCACGCCGGCAACATCAATGCTTTCCGAGGCATCGGCCATATGTGTCAGGGCGCAACCGAAGCGGATCTTGATGTCTTCCGCTTCCCGCGTCGGGGTGCGCAGCGCCATGGCAATGTCGTTGGTCACCTGATCGCCGGCAATCGGAATGACCGAGGTATGGCGGATCGCCCCCTGGGTCCACACGGCGATGTCGGTCGTGCCGCCGCCAATATCGATCAGGCAGACCCCGAGATCCTTTTCATCTTCCGACAGCACGGCATAGCTCGACGCCAGCGGCTGCA
This sequence comes from Azonexus hydrophilus, assembly GCF_905120355.1. Classification (GTDB taxonomy): domain Bacteria; phylum Pseudomonadota; class Gammaproteobacteria; order Burkholderiales; family Rhodocyclaceae; genus Azonexus. Next base: position 17,646 of record NZ_CAJHOB010000008.1, read on the forward strand.
GCACCAGATCGTTGGCTTCCAGTCCGCACCGACGCACGCATTTGACGATGTTCTGCGCCGCCGACACGGCACCGGTGACGATGTGTGTTTTCACCTCCAGGCGCATGCCGCTCATGCCGATCGGCTCGCGGATGCTGTCCTGGCCGTCGATGACGAATTCCTGGGTGAGAATGTGCAGGATTTCCTGATCCGCCGGAATCGGCATGGCGCGCGCCGTTTCAATCACGCGCTCGACATCGGCTTGCGTCACTTCCTTGTCCTTGATCGCCACCATGCCGTTGGAGTTGAAGCTCTTGATGTGACTGCCGGCAATACCGGTATACACATGGCTGACTTTGCAGTCCGCCATCAGCTCGACCTCCTGTATGACTCGGCTGATGGTATGCACCGCTTCCTCGATATTCACCACCGCGCCTTTTTTCAGGCCACGCGACTCCTGCGAGCCAACGCCGATGACGTTCAGCCGCCCTTCCTGATCGAGATCAGCCACCAGCGCGATGATGCGCGAAGTGCCGATATCCAGGCCAACCACCAGGTCCTTGTTGTCCCTGCTCATGTGCTTACTTTCCCTTCAGCTTGGCGGCATCCACCGCCGCCACCTTGATTGCAAATCCGTTTGGATAGCGCAGATCGACCACTGCCGGCCGGTTTTCCAGCGCTGCCATTTCCTTCGCGTAAACCTCGACAAACCGCTGCAACCGCTCTTCCAGCGGCCACTTCGGATGCTCCCGCCCAATCTCTATGCGCATGCCGTTGTCCAGCGTCAGCCGCCAGGCCAGTCGTGACGACAAGCTCAGCTGCACGGGCCGCTCGCCGACCGTGGCAAACAGCTCGCGAAACGCCACGAAGCGCTCCATCACCTGCCGTGCCGTACCCTGCGGTCCTTGCAGCAAGGGCAGACGGCGCATTTCGTCCTCCGCCAGCAAGGCAGCAAATACCTCGCCATGCCCATTGATCATTTCGGCGTAGCCCTCGCCCCAGCGGGCCAGCGGCTGGTGCTCCTCGACTTGTATCGCCAGCCCCGCCGGCCATACCCGCCGCACCTGCACCGCACGCACCCAGGGCAACTGCAGCAGCGCCTGCCGTACGCTGCTCACGTCCAGGGTGAAGAAGTTGCCGCGCAAACTGCCTGGCAGCAGCTGCTCGATTTCGCCGCGGCGGGTGTGCTGCAGCGGCGTTTCGAACACGACTTGCTGCACCGGCATCGCCGGCACCCGCACCAGCCACACCGCAGCTGCAGCCAGCAGCGCTGCAGCACCGACCAGAAAGAGCAGATCGGCCAGGGCGTTGAGGAGTTGCGGTTTGTGCCACATTCATTACCTCAGTCGTTCGCAGCCAGTTCAAGCACACGCCGTACCAGCACCGGGTACTCCATGCCGGCCACCCGCGCTGCCATCGGCACCAGCGAATGATCGGTCATACCGGGCGCCGTATTGGCTTCCAGAAAATAATGCTGCCCGGCTGCATCCATCAGGAAATCCACCCGCCCCCAGCCGCGCCCGCCCAGCACCTTGAATGCCTGCAGGGCCTGGGCACGGATCAGCGCCTCCTGTTCAGCGGGCAGGCCACAAGGGCAGCGATAGGCCGTGTCGTCGCGGTTGTACTTTGCTTCGTAGTCGTACCACTCGGTCGCGGGTTCGATCTTGACGATGGGCAGGGTGTTCTCGCCCAGGATACCCACGGTGTACTCGCCACCAAGAATCGCCTGCTCGGCAATCACCAGCGAATCATGCCGGGCGGCCTCAGCCCAGGCGGACGCCAATTCTCCGGCCTGCTTCACCTTGCTGACGCCGATCGAGGAGCCCTCCCGTGCGGGTTTAACGAATAGCGGCAGCCCCAGTTCGCGTTCAATGGCTGCAAAATCGCTGTCCGCAGTCAGCAGCCGGTATGCCGGCACCGGCAGCCCGGCGGCCTGCCACACCAGCTTGCTGCGCCATTTGTCCATCGCCAGTGCCGAGGCCATCACACCCGGCCCGGTGTAGGGAATGTGCATCAGTTCGAGCGCCCCCTGGATGGTGCCATCCTCGCCATGCCGCCCGTGCAGGGCAATGAAAGCACGGTCGAAGCCGCGCAGATCTGTCAGCGGCTGGCTGGCCGGATCAAAGGACTGGGCATCGATCCCCTGTCCCTGCAACGCGGCCAGTACCCGGCTGCCACTGTTGAGCGATACCTCGCGCTCGCCGGAGGTGCCGCCAAAGAGTACGGCGACCTTGCCGAAATTCATTGCCGCAGTCATTGCATTTCCACCAATTTACCGGGCACCGCACCAATCGAACCGGCCCCCATGGTCAACACCACATCGCCCGCGCGGGCGACATCCAGAATTGTTTGCGGCATGGCCGCAATGTCTTCAACGAAAACCGGCTCCACCTTGCCCACCACTCGCAAGGCCCGTGCCAGCGAGCGGCCATCGGCCGCAACGATGGGGGCCTCTCCCGCGGCATACACTTCGGCCAGACAGAGTGCATCGACGGTGGACAGCACCTTGACGAAGTCCTCGAAGCAATCGCGGGTACGCGTATAGCGATGCGGCTGGAAGGCCAGCAACAAGCGCCGGCCGGGGAAAGCGCCGCGCGCCGCGGCAAGGGTCGCCGCCATTTCCACCGGGTGGTGGCCATAGTCATCGACCAGCGTGATCGCGCCGCCGCCGGGCAGGGTGATTTCACCGTAGCGATGAAAGCGCCGGCCTACCCCCTTAAATTCCGTCAGTGCCTTGCAGATTGCCGCATCGTCCACGCCCACCTCCGTGGCGACGGCAATCGCTGCCAGGGCATTCAGGACGTTATGCTCACCCGGCACATTGAGGGTGACCGGCATCCGGCTGACGGTGCCGTTGACCCGCACACAGGTGAAGTGCATGCGCCCCGCATCCGCCACTACATCTTCGGCGTAGACATTGCAGTCCGGGCTGAAACCGTAGGTAATGGTCTGGCGCGTCACCCGCGGCATGATCTCGCGCACATGCGGGTTATCGGCACAGAGCACGGCCACGCCGTAAAACGGCAAACGGTTGAGAAAATCGACGAAAGCCCCTTTCAGGCGCTCGAAATCATGGCCGTAGGTTTCCATGTGATCGGCGTCGATATTGGTCACCACCGAAATCACCGGCGACAGGAAAAGGAAGGACGCATCCGACTCATCGGCTTCCGCCACCAGAAAGTCGCCCGCACCGAGCTTGGCATTGGCGCCGGCCGCATTCAACCGGCCACCGATAACGAAGGTCGGATCGACGCCGCCTTCTGCCAACACACTGGTGACCAGACTGGTGGTCGTGGTTTTGCCGTGGGTGCCGGCAATGGCGATGCCCTGCTTCAGACGCATCAACTCAGCCAGCATGAGCGCGCGCGGCACGATCGGGATTCGCTTTTCCCGGGCGGCCATGACCTCCGGGTTATCTTCCTTGACGGCAGTTGAAGTCACCACCGCATCGGCACCAGCGATGTTTTCCGCCGCATGGCCAATGGTCACGCGCACCCCCTCGCCTTCCAGGCGTCGCGTGGTTGCACTTGCCTGCAGGTCGGAGCCACTCACGGTGTAACCCAGGTTGGCCAGCACTTCGGCAATGCCGCTCATGCCAGAGCCACCAACGCCGACGAAGTGGATGTGTTTGACTTTATGTTTCATGTTCTCGATTTCACCGTGCGACTTCGCTGCAAAGTTGCGCCACATCCCGGGTCGCATTCGGTTTGGCCAGGGTGCGCGCCTGCTCGGCCATGGCCAGCAGCTGGCTGCGCGAGTAATTGCGCAGGAGGGCAATGCTCTGCGGGGTCAGCTCTTCCTGCGGCAGCAGGAAAGCCCCTCCCACATTGACCAGGAAACGGGCATTGCCTGTCTGATGATCATCGACCGCGTGCGGGAACGGCACCAGAATGCTGGCCACACCGGCCGCCGCCAGTTCTGCCACGGTCAGCGCACCGGCCCGGCAGATCACCAAGTCAGCCCAGTCGTAAGCGCCGGCCATATCTTCGATGAAAGGCACGCAGTGGGCGCTCACCCCCACCTCGGCATAAGCGGTTTCAAGCGCGGCAATATGTTTTTCGCCCGCCTGGTGCACGATCTGCGGCAACTGTTCTGCCGTCAGCTCGGCCATGCCCAACGGCACGCGTTCATTCAATGCCTGCGCGCCGAGGCTGCCGCCGATCACCAGCAGCCGCAAGGCACCGCTGCGTTCCCCCAGCCGCTCGGCGGGTGCGGGCAAGGCGGCAATTTCCGGACGCACCGGATTACCCAGCCACTCCCCTTTCGGCAGCACATCGGGGAAGCCGGTGGCCACCCGCGTGGCAAGCTTTGCCAGAACACGGTTAGCCAAACCCGCCACCGAATTCTGTTCATGCAAAACTAGAGGAATCCCCTGCAGCCGGGCCATGACGCCGCCCGGGAAGGTGATGTAACCGCCCATGCCGAGCACCACGTCAGGCTTCACCTGCTGCAACGCCTGCCGTGCCTGCCAGAGACCGCGCAGCAGGTTAAACGGCAGCATCAGTTTGCGCAGCAGCCCCTTGCCGCGCAGAGCAGCAAAGCGCACCCACACCATCTCCAGCCCATGCTGCGGCACCAGCCGCGCTTCCATTCCATCCGGATTACCCAGCCATACCACGCGCCAGCCGGCCGCGCGCATTTCCTGCGCCACAGCCAGGGCCGGAAAAATATGCCCGCCGGTACCGCCGGCCATGATCAATATCGTTTTACTCATGATCTCCCTCCGCGCATCAAGGCAGGATTTTGCCTACGGCCGCGCTGCGCGCTTAACACCGGCTGCGCCGGGTTAGCCTGCGGCGAAATCGCCAGTTGATGCGAATGAATTCCGTGTCGCATCACGACCTCCCTCCGCGCATCAACTGGCGATTTTCCCAATCCACGCGTAGCAGGATGGCGAGGGCGATGCAATTGACGACGATGCCGGAGCCGCCAAAACTCATCAGCGGCAGGGTCAGGCCTTTGGTCGGCAGCAGGCCGACGTTCACACCCATGTTGATGAAGGACTGCACCCCCAGCCAGATGCCGATGCCCATGCTCACCAGCGCCGGATACAGCCGCTCCAGGCGCACGGCCTGACGGCCGATGGCAAATGCCCGTTGCACCAACAGAGCAAACAGGCAGATCACCGTCAGCACCCCGACAAACCCGAGCTCTTCGGCAATCACGGCAAGCAGGAAATCGGTGTGCGCTTCCGGCAGGTAAAACAGTTTTTCCACGCTGCCGCCCAGCCCCACCCCGAACAACTCGCCACGACCGAAGGCGATCAGCGAGTGTGACAGTTGATAGCCGCGGCCAAAGGCATCGGCCCAGGGGTCCATGAAACCGAACACGCGGTCGCGCCGGTAAGGCGAGACAATGATCATGATGGCAAACGCCACCAGTAGCCCGACGATCAGGACGGCAAACATGCGTGCCTTCAGGCCACCGAGGAAAAGTATTCCCATGGCAATCGACACGATCACCACCAGCGCCCCGAAATCCGGTTCCTTAAGCAACAGGAAACCGACCAGCACCATCGCGCCGAACAGGGGCAGGAACGCCTGTTTCAGATCATGCATGACATTGATCTTGCGATAGGTGAAGTCGGCGGCGTACAACACCACGAACAACTTCATCAGTTCCGACGGCTGCAGGTTGGCAAAGCCCAGCGACAGCCAGCGCCGCGCGCCATTGACATCGCGCCCGATACCGGGAATCAGCACGATCACCAGCAGCAGGCCGCCGATCAGGAACAGCATGGGCGCGTATTTCTGCCAGGTTTCCATCCGCACCTGGAACGCCAGACCCCCGGCGATCACACCGATGGCAATGAAGACCGCCTGGCGGATCAGGTAGTAGGCCGGTTGATGATTAGTGAAGCGGCCGGCTTCTGCAATCGCGATTGACGCCGAATACACCATGACCAATCCCCCCAGGAGCAGGAGCAGGGCGGACCAGGTCAGGGCCGGATCGATTTCCGCCAGCGGCCGGCGGGGCGCGTCGAGTGCAGAGATCAGCATGCTGGCAGCTCCCTGACCGCCGCAATGAAGGCCTCGGCACGGTGGGCGTAGTTGCGGTACATGTCGAGGCTGGCACAGGCCGGCGACAGCACGACGGCATCACCGGACTGCGCTTGTTCACTTAACCAGCGCACGGCTTCCGTCATGTCGGCGCAATGTTTCTGCGGCAACGGGCAGTCCGCCAAGACAGCGGCAATCTTGTCCGCATCACGCCCGATCAAAGCCACCGCCCGCCCGTGGCGCGCCAGCGCCGCCGCCAGCGGCGAGAAATCCTGTCCCTTGCCATCCCCACCCAGCACAATGGCGACTTTGCGCCCCAATCCTTCGATCGCCGCCAGCGTGGCGCCGACGTTGGTGCCCTTGGAGTCGTCAATGTAGGCGACGCCGGCCCGTTCCAGCACCAGTTCGACCCGATGCGCCAGGGCACGGAAATTTGTCAGCCCGGGCAACAGACGCGCCACCTCGGCGCCAGCCGCTTCACTCAGGGCCAGTGCCGCCATGGCGTTAGCCGCATTGTGCAAGCCCTTGAGCGGCAATTGCGTCAGTTCCAGCAAGGCCTGCTCGCCACGCCAGATCCACCCGGCATCAACGCCATAATCCGTGCTGCGCGGCGGACGATCGAGACCGAAGGTCACCATCCTGCGACCGCAACGGCCATTCGCCATCGACCAGTCGTCATCGCGGTTGAGCACCATGACGCCATTACCCTGGAAGATGCGCGCCTTGGCCTCCGCGTACTTGGCCAGACTGCCTTCATAGCGATCGAGGTGGTCTTCCGACACATTGAGCACGGTTGCCGCAGTGGCATGCAATCGCTGCGTCGTTTCCAGCTGATAGCTGGACAACTCGAGCACCCACACGGCCGGATAAACGCCCGCATCCTCCGCCGCCATCAAGGCATCCAGCGCCGATGGCGAGATGTTGCCGCAGGCCACCGCCGGCACCCCGGCCTCATTCAGCAAATGGGCGGTCAGGGCGGTAGTGGTGGTCTTGCCATTGCTACCGGTAATTGCCAGCAACTTGCTGTGCGGCGCCAGTGCGCGCACCCCGGCAACGAACAGTTCGATTTCCGACACCAGCTTTTCGCCCACCGCAGCAATCTGCGGTGTCGCCTTGGGCATGCCTGGCGACAGCGCCACGATTTCCGCCCAGGCAAAGGCGTCGGCCGACAAGGGCCCCGCCAGCAGCTGCGCTTCGGGTGCGTGCTGGCGCAACTGCTCCTGGTTTGGCGGCACTTCCCGCGTATCGGCAACGCGCACGATGGCCCCTTGGCGATGCAGCCACTTGGCCATCGCCAGCCCGGACTCACCGAGTCCGACCACCAGTACGCGTTTGCCCAGAAGAGTCATGTTCAGCGCAGTTTCAGGGTACTCAAACCAATCAGCACCAGCATGATGGTGATGATCCAGAAGCGCACGACGACCTGGGTTTCCTTCCAGCCGCCCTGCTCGAAATGGTGATGCAACGGCGCCATGCGCAAGATGCGCCGGCCGGTGCCATATTTTTTCTTGGTGTACTTGAACCACGACACCTGCAACATGACCGACAGCGTTTCCACCACGAACACCCCGCCCATGATGAGGAGCACGATTTCCTGGCGCACGATCACCGCCACCGTCCCCAGCGCCGCACCCAGCGCCAGCGCCCCGACATCCCCCATGAACACTTCCGCCGGGTAGGCGTTGAACCAGAGAAAACCAAGACCGGCCCCGGCCATGGCGCCGAGCAGGATGCACAGCTCGCCGGCCCCCGGCACATAGGGGATGTGCAGATATTTGGCATACACGGCGTTACCGGTGGCGTAGGCAAACACCGCAAAGGCAGCGGCGATCATCACCGTCGGCATGATCGCCAGCCCGTCCAGACCATCGGTGAGGTTGACCGCATTACTCGTGCCGACGATGACGAAATAGGTCAGCACAATGAAGCCGGCAATCCCCAGCGGATACGCCACACTCTTGAAGAAAGGCACGATCAGCTCGGTCTGCGCCGGCGAACTCGCCGAGTAGGCAATGAACAGCGCTGCGCCGGCGCCCAGCACCGATTGCCAGAAAAACTTCCAGCGACTGGCCAGTCCGTTCGGATCGCGGTACACCACCTTCTTCCAGTCGTCGTACCAGCCGACAATGCCGAAGCCCAGCGTCACCACCAGCACTGTCCATACATATTTGTTGCTCAAATCGCCCCACAGCAGGGTGGTGATGCCGATTGCGATGAGAATCAGCACCCCGCCCATGGTCGGCGTGCCGGATTTGATCAGGTGCGTCTGCGGTCCGTCGGTACGCACTGCCTGACCAATTTTCTTCGCTGCCAGCCAACGGATCACCCGCGGGCCAGCGGCAAAGGAAATCAGCAGCGCGGTCATTGCCGCCAGCACGGTGCGCAGCGTGATGTAATTGAATACATTGAAAAAGCGCACATCCTGCGCCAGCCATTGGGTCAGCATCAGCAGCATGACTGTTCCTCCGCGACCAGCGCGTCCGCCACCCGTTCCATGCGCATGAAACGAGAGCCTTTGACCAGCACGGTCGTATCTGCCGCCAGTTCTTTCTGAACAGCAGCAATCAATTTATCGATATTGCAGAAATGCCGGCCGCCCTCGCCAAAATTGCGCACGGCCTGCGCACTTGCCTCACCCAGCGCATAGAGGCGATCCACGCCCTGGCTCTTGGCGTAGCCGCCGATTTCGTCATGGCACTGATGGCTGCCTTCGCCGATCTCGCCCATGTCGCCCAGCACCAAAATCTTTTTACCGATGGTGCTGGCCAGCACATCGATACCGGCGCGCACCGAATCCGGGTTGGCGTTGTAGGTATCGTCGAGGATCTGCGCTCCCTGCTGGCCCTGGCGCCGCTGCAAGCGGCCCTTGACGCCACGGAAGGATTGCAGACCGGCGACGACCTGCGGCAGTGCGATACCGGCGGCCAGACAAGCCGCCGTCGCCGCCAGTGCGTTGACCGCGTTATGCCGCCCCGGCACCGGCAACACAAGCTGCGCCTCACCGGCCGGCGTCTGCAGCACCAGCAGGAAATCCAGCCCCTGCTGCGTCAGCGTGCCACGCACCTCCGCCGGCTGGTTCACGGCAAACCGCAGCGACCGCTGCCCGGCGGCATCGACCTGCGCCTGCCAGACGGCCGATTGCGCATCGTCAGCATTGAATACAGCCACACCCGCGGTCGTCAGGCCAGTGAAAATCGATCCTTTTTCGCGGGCGATTTCGGCCAGATCGCCCATGCCTTGCAAATGGGCGCGCTGCGCGTTGTTCACCAGCGCCACCGTCGGCCGGGCCAGCTGCGTCAGGTAGGCAATTTCACCCGGCTGATTCATGCCCATTTCGACGACTGCCGCGCGATGGCCCGCATGCAAGCCAAGCAGGGTCAGCGGTAGCCCGACATCGTTGTTGAAATTACCACGCGTCGCCAGCACAGCGCCGGGATAGGCCGCTTCCAGAATGCTGGCGATCATTTCCTTGGTGGTGGTCTTGCCGTTGGAGCCTGTCACTGCAATCAGGGGCAGCGTGAACTGCGCCCGCCACGCTGCGGCCAGCTGCCCGAGGGCCTGCCGGGTATCTGCCACCAGCACGGCAGGTGCGCCAGCCGGCAGACGCTGCTCATCACTCACCAGCAGGCCGGCAGCGCCCGCCTGTACTGCCGCGGCAAGAAAATCGTGCGCATCGAAACGCTCCCCTGCCAGCGCGACGAATAACTGTCCCTGTGCGATGGCACGAGTGTCAGTGGTCAGTCCGTTGACCACCTGCTCTGCCGCCTGCGCGCCCCCCAGAATACGGCCCTGGGTCACCGCAGCAATCCGTGCCAGCGTCCAGTTCATCATGTGGAGCTCTCCTTCGCCTGGGTACGGGCGGCCAGTGCCTGTTCCGCCTGGGCACGGTCGGAAAACGGCAACCGCTCGCCAGCGATTTCCTGATAGGTCTCATGGCCCTTGCCTGCCAGCAAAATGACATCCTCCACCGCCGCCTCATTGACCGCACGGACAATGGCAGCAGCCCGGTCGACTTCGCTGGCAACCCTGGCACCGGCCAGCGGCATGCCGCGCACGATGGCATCGATGATGCTGTGCGCAGGCTCACCGCGTGGGTTGTCGCTGGTGACCAGCACACGATCTGCGCCAGCCGCGGCGATTGCGCCCATTTGCGGCCGCTTGCCGGGATCGCGATTACCGCCGCAGCCAAAGACCACCGCCAGTTTTCCGCCGCGTGCGCGGGTCAGCGGACGCAGGGCGCGCAGGGCATTTTCCAGGGCATCCGGGGTATGCGCGTAGTCGACGACAACCAGCGGCTGCCCTTCCCCGCCGACATGCTCCATACGGCCGGCGGGTGGTGTCAGTGCCGACAGGCGTTGCGCGATGTCTTTGGCCTCCAGCCCGGCATCGAGCAATACCGCAGCGCAGGCAAGCAGGTTGGCGACGTTGTAATCCCCGGCCAGAGTCGTGTCCACGGTGGCTCGGCCATTCGGCAGCAGTAGATCGAAGCGCTGCCCGTAGGGCGTCGGTGCCAGGTTTTCAGCACGCACCAGTGCCGGATGGTCGCGCCGTGGCGGCGCCATGGAATAGCCAATGATGCGCATGGCACTGGTGCTGCGCAGCAGGCGAATCCCGAATTCATCGTCGAGGTTGATGATGGCAGTGCGCAGGCGCGGCCAGTGAAACAGCTTCTCCTTGGCAGCGGCGTAGGCGGCCATGTCGCCGTGGTAATCGAGGTGGTCTCGCGTCAGGTTGGTGAACACCGCGACATCCACCCGGGCACCGTTCAAGCGGCCTTCTTCGATGCCGATCGAACTGGCCTCCAACGCGCAGGCACCGGCCTGCGCATCACGAAAATCGGCCAGATAGCGCATCAGCACCGTTGCCTCGGGCGTGGTAAACCCGGTTTCCACCAGCGCCCCCGGAAAACCAGCGCCCAGCGTGCCGATCACGGCGCAGGGGCGCGGATGCACACGCGCCACACACTGGCTGATGGTGGTCTTGCCGTTGGTGCCGGTAATGGCGATCAGCGACAAGGCTTCACTCGGATGCTGGTACACCGCATGCGCCAAAGGCCCGGCCAGAGCACGCAAATCGTCAACTGCTATCTGCGGCACCTGCCAGGCGGGATTCCAGGCAAATTCACCGCCGGCCTGCCACAACACCGCCTGTGCGCCACGGGCGATGGCATCGCCAATGAAACGCCGGCCATCTACCTGGTCACCCGGGTAGGCGAGGAACAGATCGCCGGCACGTACCTGCCGGCTGTCGTCGGCCACGCCGCTGGGCGCCACCCCCAGTCCGGCCAGTTGATCCAGAATCTGCCGCGGCGTCATCACAGGCGCTCCCTGCCACTGGCGCTGTTCTCAACCACCTGCATGACCGGCTCATCCGGCGGCACGCCGAGCGTGCGCAAGGCGCCGCCCATGACGCCAGAAAACACCGGCCCGGCGATCAAGCCGCCAAAATACTTGCCCGCACTGGGCTCATCGATCATCACCGCCACCACCAGACGCGGGTCGGAGATGGGCGCAATACCAACAAACGAGGCAATGTATTTTTTGGCATACACCCCACCCTCGAGTTTGTGGGCGGTGCCCGTCTTGCCGCCTACGCGGTAGCCGGGAACGGCTGCTCGCGGCGCAGTCCCCCCCGGTTTGACCACCAATTCGAGCATGGCGCGCATCTCCCGCGCCGTTTGTGCCGAATACACCGGCGTGCCGCGTACCAGCGGCTCATCCACCCGCAACAGCGACGCCGGCACCATGTCGCCATCGCGGGCAAATACGGTGTACGCCCGCGCCAGCTGAATCAGACTGACCGAGATGCCGTGTCCGTAAGACATGGTAGCCTGCTCGATCGGGCGCCAGTTTTTCCACGGCCGCAGACGGCCACTGACTTCGCCCGGAAAGCCCAGACGCGGCGACTTGCCGAAACCCAGGCTGTCGAACATTTCCCACATTGCTTCGGCCGGCAGGCTCAAGGCGATCTTGGTCGTGCCCACATTGGACGATTTCTGGATCACGCCGGCGACCGTCAGCAAGCCATGCGCATGCGCATCGCTGATGACCGCCTTGCCCACCGTGATCCGCCCGGGAGCGCAATCGATCACCGTGTCGTAGCGATAACTGCCGCGCTCCAGACCCAGCGCCACCGAAAATGGCTTCAGGGTTGACCCCGGCTCGAACGTATCAGTCACAGCCCGGTTACGCAGCTGTTCCCCCGACAAGCGGGCCCGGTTGTTCGGGTTGTAGGTCGGCCAGTTGGCCAGGGCCAGCACCTCACCCGTGCGCACGTCCATCACCACGACGCCGCCCCCTTTGGCCTTGCTCTCACTGACGGCGTTTTTCAGGTGGCTATAGGCGATGTACTGAATTTTCGAGTCGATTGCCAGGGCGATATCCTTGCCATCCCGCGGCGGCCGGGTAGCACCGACGTCCTCGATGATGTTGCCACGCCGATCGCGGATCACTGTCCGCGCCCCCGGGCGCCCCAGTAGCGCATCCTGGAAGGCCAGCTCGACACCTTCCTGCCCCTTGTCGTCAACATTGGTGAAACCGACCAGATGTGCCGTCATCTCGCCCGCCGGGTAATAGCGGCGGTATTCCTCTTCCTGGTATATCCCCGGCAGTTTCAGGGCTGCAACCTGCTCTGCCGTTTGCGGCGGCACCTGGCGCTTGACGAAAACAAAGGTTTTCTCAACCGCCAGCCGCGCTTCGAGTTCGCGCACGGTCATGTCGAGCAAACCGGCCAGCAGACGCTTCTGCTCGCCACTCATCTGCCGCGCATCACCGGGAATCGCCCAGACCGCCCGCATCGGCGTCGACACCGCCAGAACGTCGCCATGACGATCGGTCACCTTGCCGCGCGAAGCCGAAATTTCGATATCGCGCAAATAGCGCGAATCGCCCTTTTCCTGCAGAAAATCGTTATTGATCACTTGCAGGTAGAAAGCCCGCAGGATCAGCGCCATGAAGGCCGCCATCAGCAAAAGCCCCACCACACGCGAACGCCAGCCCTGCAGAGCAAGCTGCAGCAACGGGCTTTCGGTGTAGCGATGGCCGCGCTGCGACCGGCGACGCACAACCATCAGCGCACCCCCTTCGCCGCCACTGGCGCCGGCATCACCATGCGTAGACGCTCACGGGCAATCTTCTCCAGGCGCGGATGCGTGGCCCAGGTCGACATCTCGATCTGCAGTTGCCCGTATTCGATATCCAGCTGCCGCGCCTTGTCCTGCTCAGCTTCCAGCGCCTGGAACAGCTTGCGCGCATGATGCTGCGAGGTGACCACCGCCATCGCGCACAGCACAACCGCCAGCAGGAGGAGCAGATTCAGGCGAAACATCAGCACGCCTCCGCACATTTTTCAGCCACCCGCAGGACGGCGCTACGCGCCCGCGGATTAGCCGCCACTTCCGCCGCCCCCGGACGCATCGCCTTGCCAACCAGGCGCAGACGCGCCACCGGCAGTTGCTCGGCACGCAGCGGCAGATGTTTGGGGAAAGTATCGGGACTGGCTTCGGCGCGCATGAAACGCTTGACGATGCGATCTTCCAGGGAATGGAAACTGATCACCGCCAGCCGCCCACCCGCCTTCAGCAGGGACACGGCTTGCGGCAAGGCTATTTCCAGCTGGCGGAGCTCTTGATTGATATGAATCCGTAGAGCTTGAAAGCTGCGCGTCGCCGCATCCTGCCCTGGTTCACGGGTGTGCACGCACGCGCGTACAAGGTCCGCGAACTGGCCGGTAGTGAGAATTGGTTGTTCGCCCCTAACAGCCACAACCTTCTTTGCAATCTGGAAAGCAAACCGTTCTTCGCCATAGTTCCTTATCACCTCCGTAATTTCCCGCAATTCCGCCCGCGCCAGCCACTCCGCAGCCGTTTCGCCGGTTGTTGTATCCATCCGCATATCGAGCGGCGCATCGAATCGAAAACTGAAGCCGCGCTCACCATCATCGATCTGCGGCGACGACACGCCGATATCGAACAAAATGCCATCCACCGCCGTCACGCCGCACTCGGACAACCCCTCAGCCAGCTCGGCAAACGCTCGGTGCACCAGGACAAAGCGCGGATCTCCCAGAGCCTGCCCGGCAGCGATCGCCTGCGGATCACGATCAAATGCGTACAAACGGCCGGCAGCCCCCAGCTGCGCCAGAATCCGCCGGCTATGCCCCCCGCGGCCAAAAGTGGCATCGACGTACACACCGTCCGCCTTGATTGCCAGGGCATCGACCGCTTCCGCGAGCAACACCGTGACATGAGCACCACCGTGGCTCACAGCACAAGATCCGCCAGGCCCGCAGGCAATTCGCCACTCAGGGCCTCTGCCGCCAGTTCGTTCTGAGCCTGCCAGCCCGCTTCGCTCCAGATTTCGAAATGACTCCCCATGCCCACCAGGTAAACCGTCTTTTCCAGCTGCGCATAAGCCCGCAACTCGGGCGCCAGCAACAAGCGGCCAGCACTATCCGGGCCTTCCGTACGCGCATTACCGACCATGACCCGCTTGATTGCCGCCGCCCGGGGATCAAGGCTGGAGGCTTTGAGGATCTGATCGCGGATGGGCTGCCAGGCCGGCGCAGGGTAAAGCAACAGGCACTTGTGGGGATGCGCGGTCAGCACCAGCTCACCATTACCGGCGGCAATCAGGGCGTCACGGTGCCTTGCCGGAATGGCAAGCCGTCCCTTCGCATCCAGATTGAGCGCCGCAGCCCCCTCGAACATCCCCGTTTACCCACTTTTCAACACATTTTCCCACTTTAGAGGAACATTTATGGAGCGTCAATAGAAAAAGTGGATTTTTTTCTTAAGTAACAATGACTTAGAGCGTGTTTTTAGGACAAATTTGCGGGCAAATTTTCCTTAATAATCAAGGGTAGAAAACAAGGGAGTTAAAGTGAACTATCAGGAGTTCCCGGCGACCCGGCAGGCATGCCATGCCGTTATCAGCAGCCGGCCAAGCTGCGATGCAAAAGGCATTTCTGCACCACCAATAGAAAAGCCCCCGCTTGCGGCGGGGGCTTTCAGAAGTGAGCGACCGCTTACTTCTGCTGATTCAGCTTTTGTTCCAGCGTTGCCAGCGGCACTGCACCGGGTATCCGTTCGCCGTCAGCGAAAATGATGGTGGGGGTGCCGGTGATATTGAGGCGGCGACCAAACTCCTGGTTCTTGCTGACAGCCGTGGTATCGCAATTGTCGCGCCCACCCGGCTGCTTGCCATCGATGATCCAGTCCAGCCAGGCTCTGTTGCGATCAGCCGCACACCAGATCTGGCGCGACTTCTTCAGTGAGTCTTCCGACAGGATGGGATAAAGGAAGGTGTAAATGGTGACGTTTTCCAGCTTCTGCAAATCCTTGGCCAGGCGCTTGCAATAACCACAATTGGGGTCTTCGAAGGTGGCGATGACACGCTTGCCATTGCCGCGCACCTGCTTGATGGCCTGCTCCAGCGGCAAATCGGAGAATTTGATCGCGTTCAGCTTGCGCATGCGCTCGTCGGTGATGTTGCGGTTGGTTTTCAGGTCAATCAGGTTGAGCGCCTGCGGCGCACGGATCATGTCACCACCGATGAGCATGGCCGTGACTTTTTCATCGGTGTAGAAGATGTTGCCGTCAGCATAGACCTCATACAACCCGAAATAACCTGCCTTGGTCACAGAATCGACCTTGATGCCGAGACGGCTTTCCACAGCCTTCTGAATCTCGGCTTCCTGCGCCGAACAACCCAGCATGAAAAACGACAACAGGGCCGCGGACACGATTTGACGCAACATGTATTTCTCCTAAATCGCCCCGAGGGCGTAACGCACCAACAAATTCTTGGCCACCGGCAAGCGCTCGGTCAGACCCATACCCCAATTGCGCAGCGGCTTCAGCCAGGGGGAAGAAGATGCAAACAAACGACGCAACCCGTCGGTGGTAGTCTGCATCAGCACGATTTCCTCCCGCCGTGCCCGCTGGTAGGACTCCAGGAAGCCCAGCTCGCCAATATCCTGCCAGGCCGGCGCCTGCAGCAAGCGCGCGGCGAGTTCGCGCGCATCCTGAAAGCCCAGATTGATACCGTGCCCCGACAGCGGGTGAATACCATGTCCGGCATCGCCGACCAGGGCCAGGCGGGGTGCCACCATCTGCGGTACACGCATCAGCCGCAGCGGAAACGCGGCCGCCGGGGTCACCGTCTGCAACTCGCCCAAGCCATATCCCCCGGCAGCGGCCACCCGCGCCGCCAGTTCAGCGGGCGGCAACGCCACCAACTCGTCGGCCAGCGCATCGGGCACCGACCAGACCATGGACATATGCTGCCCAGCCAGCGGCAACCAGGCCAGGACGCCATCCGCTCGGAACCATTGCCAGGCGGTATTGTGATGCGGGCGGGAACAGGAAAAATTCGCCACCACGCCCTTCTCGCCATAGTGACGGTTCTGCGCCAGCAACCCCGCCGTTTCGCGCACCCAGGAATCACGCCCGTCCGCACCGACCAGCAAGCGAGCTTGCAGGGCAGTACCATCTTCCAGCCGCAGCTCGGCCACATTGCCGTCGATCCGCTGCGCCACAGGTCGCTGCCCCAGGAAGAGCTGCACATTACCCTGTCGCTTGAGGCTTTCCCATAATTCACAGGCCATCAGGGACGACTCAAGGATGCAGCCGAGATCCGGTACGGCAGTATCAAAAGCAGAAAAATTCAGCTCGCCGCCACCGTCGCCAAAAACCTGCATGGCGCGGATCGGGGTAATTCGCGCTGCATCCAGGTGTTTCCAGACACCGATGTCACGTAGAAAATCGACATTGGCCGGACTGACCGCATAAATGCGCGCATCCCAACCGTCGCTACGCCGGGGTGGCTGATATTCGACCAGCGCAATGCGCAGACGGCTGTCGCGCAGTGCGACCGCTAGGCTGGCGCCGGCCAGTCCACCGCCGACGATGATCAGATCAAAGCAAGACATGGGGGAGCAAGCCTGCGCGCGCCGACCGTATCAACCGGCCACCTCGCCACCGCCTTTGCCGCCCCCCGGGCGCGGACGTCGATTATTCTTGCTGCGTGGCCGATGCTTCTTCTGCTGCGCCCCCGCGCCGCCGGCATTGGCCCCTCCCTGCGGTTGCCCACCGCCACCACCAGGCTTGTTGCTGCGGGGCGCATGGTGACGAGCATGACCACCACTGCCACCGCTGGCTTCATGACCGGCGACACGATTCCCTGGTGCCAGCTGGATTTCCAGCTCAATGATCTCGTCCCACTGCGCATCACTGCGATCACGCTCAGGGACCGACAACAATTCGCGCAACCGGCGCCGCAAAGGCAGGGGCTGGAATTCATCCAACACGTCCGGCGCCGTCTCGGCTACCGCATCCTGCGCTTTTTCCTGCTCTACCGCAGGCGTCGCAACGGTTTCAACCTGCACCAGAGCTTCCGGCGCAGCATTTTCCTGACCGAAATCTTCTTCGGCGGTCATATCGGGGTTCAACTCGTGATTCAAATTCGTCACTGCCAATTAAAAAGCGGAGCCCACCTTGCGGCGAACCCCGCATTCGATCATGCACGGGTTATTTCTTCTTGGCGCTCTTCTTCGGCGCCACAGCCTCTTTAAAGGCAGAACCCGCAGTAAATTTCGGCACGACAGTCGCCGGAATCTTGAGGGTTGCACCCGTCTTCGGATTCTTGCCGGTGCGTGCTGCCCGCGGCGAAGACTTGAAGGTACCGAAGCCGACGAGGGTGACGGAATCGCCCTTGGCCACAGCACCGACTACTGCGTTAACAATGGCCGACAGTGCCTTGTCTGCGGCCGCCTTGGTGATACCAGCTTCTTGTGCAGCAACTTCGACCAGCTCGGATTTATTCATCTACGCCTCCTAGTTACCCATTCAAGTTAAGAAAACTGGCCGTCCACAAACCGCAGTGAGTGCGAAAGTAGCACAGCTTGTCGTACGTGTGTTGCGGGAAACCGGGTTTTGCGCGCCATTCGTTGAGATTTTTTGTAAGGACGCCGATACTTCTCCCGCTGGACAAAAGCACGAATAGTTCCAGGCTATTTAATTGATGCAACCAATCAATTGGACCAATCAAACAGCTGCACCCTATGATTCGTCCGTCGTTCATATCAACCCAAAGGAGAAAACATGTCCCTCATCAATACCCAGGTACAACCGTTTAAGGCTCAGGCTTTCCACAATGGCAAGTTCATCGAGGTCACCGAACAGAGTCTGAAGGGCAAGTGGTCGGTCCTGATTTTCATGCCCGCCGCCTTCACCTTCAACTGCCCGACCGAAATCGAAGACGCCGCCAATAACTACGCCGAGTTCCAGAAGGCTGGCGCCGAAGTCTATATCGTCACCACCGACACCCATTTCTCGCACAAGGTCTGGCACGAAACCTCGCCGGCCGTCGGCAAGGCGCAATTCCCGCTGGTCGGCGACCCGACGCATCAGCTGACCAACGCTTTCGGCGTGCATATCGCGGAAGAAGGCCTGGCGCTGCGCGGCACCTTCATCATCAACCCGGAAGGCACGATCAAGACGCTGGAAATCCATTCCAACGAAATCGCCCGTGACGTTTCCGAAACCCTGCGCAAGCTGAAGGCGGCCCAGTACACCGCCTCCCACCCGGGTGAAGTCTGCCCGGCCAAGTGGAAAGAAGGCGCCAAGACCCTGGCTCCGTCGCTTGACCTGGTAGGCAAGATCTAAGCACTAAGCCACCAACAGAGACCCCGTCGCTGCGGCGACGGGGATTTCACCGCCACGTTGCCCCTTCTGGCAGCGTGGCCGTCAAATCCAGAGTCCGCCAAATAACTAATACCAGGGAGAATGTCATGCTCGACGCCGCCATCAAGACCCAGCTCACCGCCTATCTCGAACGTCTGCAGCGCCCCATTGAACTGGTGGCCGCGCTCGATGGCGGCGAGGCATCGCAGGAAATGCGCCAGCTGCTGGCTGACATCGTTTCCTGTTCGGACAAGGTCAGCCTGCGCGAGGAGACCAATGCCCGCGTCCCATCCTTCGGCATCGCACAACCGGGTGAAACCGCCCGCGTCCGTTTCGCCGGCCTACCCATGGGACACGAATTCACCTCCCTGGTTCTGGCCCTGCTGCAGGTTGGCGGCCATCCGCCCAAGGTGGAACAAGCCGTCATCGAGCAGATCAAGGCCCTGCCTGGTGGCCTGAATTTTGAAACCTTCATCTCGCTGTCTTGCCATAACTGCCCCGATGTTGTGCAGGCGCTCAACCTGATGGCTGCGCTCAACCCCGGCATCAGCAGCACCATGGTCGATGGCGCCCTGTTCCAGGAAGAAGTCGAGCGCCGCCAGATCATGGCCGTACCCGTGGTGTACCTGAACGGTGAAGAATTCGGTTCCGGCCGCACCACGCTGGAAGAAATCCTGGCCAAGGTCGACACCGGTGCCGCCGAGCGTGCCGCAGCCGCGATCAGCGACAAGGATGCCTTCGACGTACTGGTGGTCGGTGGCGGCCCGGCGGGTGCTGCCGCAGCCGTTTATGCCGCCCGCAAGGGCATTCGTACCGGCATCGTCGCCGAACGCTTCGGTGGCCAGGTCATGGATACCCTGGCAATCGAGAATTTCATCTCGGTGAAAGCCACCGAAGGTCCGAAACTGGCCCGCGCGCTCGAAGAACACGTCAAGGAATACGGCGTCGACATCATCAACCTGCAACGTGCCAGCCGCCTCATTCCCGGCGCCGAAGCGGGCGGCCTGATCGAATTGCAACTGGAAAGTGGTGGCGTGCTGCAGGCGAAATCGGTGATTCTCGCCACCGGCGCACGCTGGCGCGAAATGAACGTTCCCGGCGAGAAGGAATACAAGGCCAAGGGTGTCTGTTTCTGCCCGCACTGCGACGGCCCGCTGTTCAAGGGCAAGCGCGTGGCGGTGATCGGTGGCGGCAACTCCGGCATCGAAGCGGCGATTGACCTCGCCGGCATCGTCGCCCACGTCACGGTGCTCGAATTCGCCGATACGCTGCGCGCCGACGCGGTGTTGCAGGAAAAACTGGCCAGCCTGCCCAACGTCACCGTGATCAAGTCGGCACAGACGACCGAAGTCTTGGGTGACGGGCAGAAAGTGACCGGCCTGACCTATAAAGACCGCAACACCGAGGCAACCCACACCGTCGAACTGGAAGGCATTTTCGTGCAGATCGGCCTGCTGCCGGCCACTGAATGGCTCAAGGGCACGGTGGATCTGAACCGCTTCGGCGAAATCGAAATCGATGCCAAAGGCCAGACCAGCGTCCCCGGCGTTTTTGCCGCCGGCGACTGCACCACGGTGCCGTACAAGCAGATCATCATCGCCATGGGCGCCGGCGCCACCGCATCGCTGTCGGCCTTCGACCACCTGATCCGCAGCTGACCATTTTCCCGGTTTGCCACACCAGAACGGGCCCGGCGCCATGCCCCGGGCCCGTCGTATTTCAGTCCCAGCGCTGCTGATAGGAAAACGTCGGTAGTTTCCAACCGAAACGAATTGCCAGCATGCGGAAAACGAATCCGCCGACGAAGCAGATCGCCGTATTGAGGCCCGCATCGACCCCCAGCTCGCGCAGGATCAGATAGAGGGCACACACCGCCAGCGAAACACTGGCGTAAAGCTCGCGGCGGAAAACGATCGGCACCTGATTGCAGAGCACATCGCGCAGCACCCCCCCGCTGATACCGGTGAGCATGCCGGCCATGATCACCACCACCACCGGATAATTGAGCTGCAAGGCAATGCTGCTGCCGATCAACGAAAAAGCGATCAACCCCAGCGCATCGAGCATCAGAAAGATGCGCTTCATGTGGTGCATGTAGGGCGCGATGAGCATGGTCAGCAGGCCCGAGCCCAGAACGAGATAGACATAGGCCGGATGCTGCGTCCAGCCAATCGGATAGTTGCCAAGCACCACATCGCGGATGGTGCCACCGCCCAGCGCGGTGACGAAGGCGATCACCGCCACACCGAAGGCGTCCATATTGCGCCGCCCCGCCGCCAGCGCCCCGGACATGGCTTCTGCAGTAATCGCCACCAAATAAATGAAGAGCATGAAATCAACCTGCTCCGTCCAGTCGGTCTGAAAAAAATCATACAGTGCGTTCATTACCTGCCTCGCTGAAAATCATTGCGTCGCCAGCCGCCACAGCGACGTGACCTCGGCGGCGCGCGCCGCGTGCAAAGGGTCGCCCGCATCCTGCACTTTAGCGTGTCCGGGCCGGGTATCGAGCCGCCCGACCACCTGCAAACCGGCGGCGGCAATCCATTCTTCCAGTTCGCGCCGCGAACGCAAGCCGAGATGCTCGGCCAGATCGGAAAGAATCAACCAGCCCTCGCCACCGGGCAGCAAGTGCGCGGCCAGTCCTTGCAGGAAGCCACGCAACATGCGCGAATCGGGATCATAAACCGCCATTTCCACGGGTGAGGTCGGCTGCGCCGGCAGCCAGGGCGGATTGCAGACCACCACGGTGGCCCGCCCCGGGGGAAACAGGTCGGCGGCAAGCACGCTCACCTGACTGGCCAGACCGAGGCGCTCCATATTCTCCGCCGCACACTCCAGCGCCCGTGCCGCCAGATCGGTCGCCACCACCTGCAGCCCGCGTCGAGCCAGCACTGCCGCCAGCACACCGGAGCCGGTGCCAATATCAAAGGCCAGCGCCGCGCCGGGAGGCAGAGGGGCAGTTGCCACCAGATCGATGTATTCCCCGCGCAGCGGAGAGAACACGCCATAGCGGGGATGAATACGCCCGCCAGCGGCGGACACCGACACGCCTTTTTTCTGCCATTCACAGGCACTGACCAGCGCCAGCAATTCACGCAAGGCGACCACGCTGTTATTCCCGTCCGGCTTGCCCCAGGCAGCCCGGCAGGCGGTGCGCACATCCTGCGCACGCGGCAGCTGCACCTTGTAGTCCGGCCCCAGAGGGACCAGCAGGCGCGCCAGCAACGCCGCCCGCTCGCCCTGCACCGCCCGGTGCCGGGCGAAGGTGATGGCCGGCGAAACGTCCGGCTGGACGCGAAAGAGTTGGGCCGCACGCTGTGTCAGCGCCTGCAACACGCGCCGGGCGGCGATCCAGTCGCCACGCCAGAGCAAATGCCGCCCCGCGCGCAAAGCGTCCAGAATGGCCGCAAGCGGCCACTGCTCATCGGCCGTTTCCAAGGCCGGCGGCGCTGGCAACCCGGCTTCGCTGCGCCAACGCGCCCGCCGCAGACGGCCTTGATCACTCCATTCGAGATAGGGCGGCAGATCGCTCATGCAGAATCACAGCCAGACGTGTCGCCGCCGCACACCGCGACGACGGGCAGATTATTGACGCACCCGGGGCACAAGCCAGCCGGGCAACCACGCAAAACAAAACCATTGGAAAGCCGGCCGATAAGCCGGGTTCTGTTCCCCTCTTGCGAGGTTCGGCAATCATTCCTCTAGGCCTGCCGTCACCGACAGGCTCAAGCAACCTACCCGGAAGCAGCGTGGGCCACGCCTGACGCTTCCCTATTTGGTCTTGCTCCGGATGGGGTTTAGCGTGCCACCGAACGTTACCGCCGGCGCGGTGGGCTCTTACCCCACCCTTTCACCCTTACCTGCCGGGCTTCCCCGGCGGGCGGTCTGCTCTCTGTTCCACTTTCCGTTGCCTTGGGTCTTGCGACTTATAGCACCCAGCCGTTAGCTGGCATCCTGCCCTGCGGAGCCCGGACTTTCCTCCCGATACCGAAGTATCCAGCGATTGCCTGGCCGACTTTCCGGGGCGGATTATACGCTGCGCAGTAACAGCTGATGCGCAGCCCTTGCCTCACGGACGCAGCCACCACCCCGGACGGCGACACGGCCCCCTGACGCCCTACACCGGCAACACCCCCCGATCCACCACTCGCCGCAGGACAAAGCTGGTATGCACGCCGGTCACGCCCGGGATGCGCGTGATCTTGTTGAGCAGCAGTTGCTGGTAGTCGTCCATGTCGTGCACCACCACCTTCAACTGGTAATCCGACTGCTGGCCGGTGATGAGCAGACATTCCAGCACCTCCGGAATGTCGGCAATCGCCGTTTCCAGACTGGCGAAACGTTCTGGTGTGTGCTGATCCATCGAAATGCCGATCAGGGCCATCAGGCTCAAACCGAGTTTCCTGGCATCGAGTACAGCGCGGTAGCCGGCGATGATGCCCGCCTCTTCCAGCACCCGTACCCGCCGCAAGCAGGGCGAAGGCGACAGGCCGATCCGCTCGGCCAGATCCTGATTACTGATGCGCCCGTCCGCCTGCAATACGGCAAGAATTTCCCGGTCGTAGCGATCAAGAGTGATTTTGTTTTCCATAACGAACAATTTACGCAATTAAATTTCAAAATACACGCAAACAATGCCACAAAACGCAAGCACCTGCCGCGCTTTTTTACTTAATATTTCGCCATTGGAAATTTTTCACGGAGCAGCACCATGGCACAGGTTCACAACGACAAATACAAACCCTTTCCGCAAGTCAAATTGACCGACCGGCAATGGCCGGGCAAGACCATCGACAAAGCCCCGATCTGGATGAGCACCGACTTGCGTGACGGCAACCAGGCCTTGTTCGAGCCGATGAACCAGCAGAAGAAGATGGAGATGTTCGAAACCTTGTGCCGCATCGGCTTCAAGGAAATCGAAATCGCCTTCCCCTCGGCCTCGGAAACCGAATTCAACTTCGTGCGCGGCCTGATCGAAGGCGGCCACATTCCCGACGATGTCACCATCGAAGTACTCACCCAGGCGCGCGAACACTTGATCCGGCGCACCTTTGAGTCCTTGCGTGGGGCGCGCCGCGCCATCATTCACATCTACAACGCCACCTGCCCGGCCTTCCGCGATTTCGTCTTTGGCATGAGCAAGGCCGAAGTGATCAAGATGGCGGTGGATGCAGTGCATCTCATCCGCCAGTTGGCGGCGGAAATGCCGGAAACCGAAATCGTCCTCGAATACAGCCCGGAATTGTTCACGGCCACCGAACTCGAATTCGCCAAGGAAGTGTGCGATGCCGTCACCGCCGCCTGGGGCGCCACCCCGCAACGCAAGGTGATCCTCAACCTCCCGGCCACGGTGGAAGTCGCCACCCCTAACGTTTATGCCGACCAGATCGAATGGATGCACCGCCATCTCGCGCGCCGCGACAGCGTGCTCATCAGCGTGCACCCGCACAACGACCGTGGCACCGCCATCGCCGCCGCCGAACTCGGCTTGATGGCTGGCGCCGACCGCGTTGAAGGCTGTCTCTTCGGCAACGGCGAACGTACCGGCAACGTCGATCTCGTCACCTTGGCCTTGAACCTCCACACGCAGGGCGTTGATCCGCAACTTGATTTCTCGGACATCAACAACGTCGCCCGCGTCTACGAACACTGCACCCAGCTCCCCATCCATCCGCGCCATCCGTACGCGGGGGATCTCGTTTTCACGGCTTTTTCAGGCTCCCACCAGGATGCCATCAAAAAGGGGTTTGCCGCGCAAAAGGCGGATGCGACCTGGGCAGTGCCCTACTTGCCGATCGATCCGGCTGACGTGGGCCGCAGTTACGATTCCATCATCCGGGTGAACAGCCAGTCCGGCAAAGGCGGCATTTCCTACATCATGGAACACGACTACGGCATCGTCATGCCGCGCCGCCTGCAGGTGGAATTTTCCGGCGTCGTCCAGCGCCATGCCGACAGCCACGGCGGCGAAATTTCCGGTGAGGAAATCTGGCAGTTGTTCGCCGATACCTACCTCAATGCCGGCGCACAGGTCCGTTACCGCGAGCACCATCTGTTCGAAGAAGGTGGGCAGCAGGCCATCCGTCTCGGCGTCGATATCAACGGCGTGGCGCACAACTTGAACGGTGTCGGCAACGGTCCCATCAACGCCGCCATGCACGCGCTCACCAGCGCCGGCTTGCAGGCCCAGGTGCGCAGCTACGAAGAGCGTTCCATGGTGCCGGCCGGCGATGACGGTAACGCCAGTGCCGTCGCTTTCATCGAAATGGCGGCCAGCGGCTGTGGCGAATGCTACGGCGTCGGGATCGACAGCAACATCGTGACGGCGTCGATCAAGGCATTGGTCAGCGGCATCAACCGCCTGCCGCAGAGCGCACCGCAAAAAACCGCCTGATCCCCCCGGGGATCACCCTTCGCCCCAGCGCCGGCTGGGGCGAAGTCGTTTACTCCGAGGTCGCGCCCTGCACGAACACGAACTTGCCCTTCTGCATGCGGAAGATGCCCTCGAATTCGCCCATGCCGCCTTCCGGTTCATTATCGAGGCGACCCCAGGATTCGCAGGTCTGCGATTCGGTGGCATACATCTTCTTGCCCATCTTGACGATGTAGGCGCCCGACGGCACCCGATACACTTCAACCTGCGTATTTTCCGTGCCCACACCCAGGGCGTGGCGGCGGGTACACACCGGCATGCGCGATACCACCACGAAATAATTGACCTTGTTGTCCCAGGGCACCGGCTGCTCACGCACCACCGACAGGGTATGTTCACGGCTGCCATCAATCGACCAGGCGGCCTGATCATCGACACAGGCTGTGAGCAGCGGCAACGCCAGCAGGGCTGGCAGCGCCGCCCGCAAACGACGGCTCCAGGCGGGATTTACGGGGCGCATGGTGGTCTCTCCTCGCGATGTATTCAGTCCAGCTTCCAGGCCAGGGTTTCGCCGGCGCGTAACGGCACGATGTCATCCCCTGCCAGATAAGGATAGCTCGTCGGCACCGTCCAGTCGGTTTTGCGCAGCGTGATCTTTTCCGTATTGCGGGCCAGACCATACCAGTCGGCACCATAAAAACTGGCAAAGCCCTCCAGTTTGTCGAGTGCGCCGACCTGCTCGAAAGCCTCGGCATACAGTTCAACTGCAGCATAGGCCGTATAGCAGCCGGCACACCCGCAGGCGGCTTCCTTGGCGCTGCGCGCATGCGGCGCCGAGTCGGTGCCAAGGAAGAATTTCGGGTTCCCGGAGCTCGCCGCCGCCAGCAGCGCCTGACGGTGTGTTTCACGCTTCAGGACCGGCAGGCAATACCAGTGCGGACGCACCCCGCCCTGAAAAATGGCGTTACGGTTGTAGAGCAGATGGTGCGCGGTGATTGTGGCGGCGATCGTGGCCGGCGCGGTGGCAACAAATTCGGCGGCATCGCGTGTGGTGATGTGCTCCATCACCACTTTCAGCCGCGGGAAACGCTGCGTCAAAGGCAGCAACACCGTATCGATGAACACCTTTTCCCGGTCAAACAGGTCGATGGCCGGATCGGTCACCTCGCCATGCACCAGCAACGGCAGACCGCAGCACTCCATTTCAGCCAGTGCCGGCCAGGCTTTTTCGATGGCGGTGAGGCCGGCATCGGAATTGGTTGTTGCCCCTGCCGGGTAGAGTTTGACCGCATGCACGAAACCGCTGGCAGCCGCCTGGGCGATTTCCTCGGCCGGGGTGTTGTCGGTCAGGTAGAGCGTCATCAGCGGCGTGAACTCCAGTCCCGCTGGCAGTGCGGCAAGAATCCGCTGGCGGTAAGCCTGCGCCTGAGCGACGGTCGTCACTGGCGGCTTCAGATTGGGCATGATGATGGCACGCGCAAACTGGCGTGCGGTATGCGGCAGCACAGCGGCCAGAGCCACATCATCGCGCAGATGCAAATGCCAGTCGTCCGGCCGGGTAAGCGTAAGTTGCATGAGATTCTCCAGAAACTGCTGCCGATTTTAGATGAAGTCAGTGTCGACGCGCTGAAACTGGTGCGAAAACAATGACACGCAGAATACTCGACACCTATTATTTTCTTGGCTATAGTTTCATTATACGAACACCTGTTTCGTATCGTGAAATAAAACACTGCTCACAGCACCACTGCGGCATCCATGACGAAAGCGCGCTGCACTACAGCGCGTAAAGCGTTAAAGTTGTCGGACCTATCCGGTACGACATAATCAAAAACCAATGCAGGAGACATATCATGGCCGATCAGCCACATCACCCGCCTCTCGACACCGACGCACAGGAAACCCAGGAATGGATGGAGGCGCTCGACGGCGTCATCAACAACGAAGGCGCAGAGCGCGCCCACTACCTGATCGAGCGCCTGATTGCCCAGGCCCGCGAAGAAGGCATTGATCTGCCTTACTCGGCCAACACCGAGTACATCAACACCATCCCGGTCGACCAGCAGCCCAAGTATCCGGGCAATGCCGACATCGAGATCAAGATTCACAACTACGTGCGCTGGAACGCGATGGCCATGGTGGTGCGTGCCAACAAGCACACCAATGTCGGCGGCCACATCGCCTCCTTCGCCTCCGCTGCCGTCCTCTACGACGTCGGCCTGACCCATTTCTGGCACGCCCCCTCCGAAAAACACGACGGCGACCTGATCTTCTTCCAGGGCCATTCGGTCCCCGGCGTATATGCCCGCGCCTACCTGCTGGGTCGCCTGACGGAGCAGCAACTGGACAGCTTCCGCCAGGAAACCGGCGGCAAAGGCATTTCCTCCTACCCGCACCCCTGGCTGATGCCGGATTTCTGGCAGTTCCCCACGGTCTCCATGGGCCTCGGCCCGATTCAGGCGATCTATCAGGCCCGCTTCATGAAGTACCTGGCGTCGCGTAACCTGATCGATGCGGAAAAAGCACGCAGCCGCAAGGTCTGGGCCTTCCTCGGCGACGGCGAGACCGATGAAGTCGAATCGCTCGGCGCCATCGGCATGGCCGGCCGCGAAAAGCTGGACAACCTGATCTTCGTCATCAACTGCAACCTGCAACGCCTCGACGGCCCGGTGCGCGGCAACGGCAAGATCATCCAGGAACTGGAATCGGAATTCCGCGGTGCCGGCTGGAACGTCATCAAGTTGATCTGGGGCACCCACTGGGATGCGCTCTTTGCCCGCGACAAGAAAGGCATCCTGAAGAAACGCATGATGGAATGCGTCGATGGCGAATACCAGACCTTCAAGGCCAAGGACGGCGCCTATGTCCGCGAGCATTTCTTCAACACGCCGGAACTGAAGGAACTGGTCGCCGACTGGACCGACACCCAGATCTGGCGTCTGAACCGTGGCGGCCACGATATCTTCAAGATCTTCTCCGCCTACAAATCAGCCATCGAACACCAGGGCGCCCCCACCCTGATCCTGGCCAAGACCATCAAGGGCTACGGCATGGGCGGCGCCGGTGAAGCGATGAACATCTCGCACCAGCAAAAGAAGATGGACCGCGAACAGATCAAGCGTTTCCGCGACCGTTTCCTGCTGCCGGTGACCGATGACCAGATCGACGAACTCCCCTACCTGAAGTTCGCCGAAGATTCGCCGGAATACAAATACATGCAGGAACACCGCGCCGCGCTCGGCGGTTACCTGCCGCAACGCCGCCGCCGTGCCGCACCGCTGCAGGTGCCGCAGCTCGACAACTTTGCCGCCCTGCTCAAGGCCTCCGGCGAAGGACGCGAACTGTCCACCACCATGGCCATCGTGCGCATCATGAACATGTTGCTCAAGGACAAGCAGGTGGGCCGTCATGTCGTGCCCATCGTGCCGGACGAATCGCGCACCTTCGGCATGGAAGGCATGTTCCGCGCCGTCGGCATCTGGAACCAGCAGGGCCAGAATTACGTGCCGGAAGACCACGACCAGCTGATGTTCTACAAGGAGACCAAGGACGGCCAGGTGCTGCAGGAAGGCATCAACGAGGCGGGCGCC
The DNA here is from genome assembly GCF_905120355.1 of Azonexus hydrophilus. Taxonomy (GTDB): domain Bacteria; phylum Pseudomonadota; class Gammaproteobacteria; order Burkholderiales; family Rhodocyclaceae; genus Azonexus. The sequence continues at coordinate 46,269 of NZ_CAJHOB010000008.1, forward strand.
ATGAGTGACTGGATCGCCGCCGCCACCGCCTACTCGGTGCACAACGTGCAGATGATCCCCTTCTACATCTGCTACTCGATGTTCGGCCTGCAACGCACCTTCGATCTCGTCTGGGCCGCCGGCGACCAACGCGCCCGCGGCTTCCTGATCGGCGGCACCGCTGGCCGCACCACGCTGAACGGTGAAGGCCTGCAGCACGAGGACGGCCACAGCCTGATCCTGGCCAATCTGGTACCCAACTGCATTTCCTACGACCCGACCTTCCAGTATGAAGTCGCCGTCATCGCTCAGGATGGCATGCGCCGCATGTTCCAGGAGCAGGAGGACGTTTTCTACTACATCACGGTGATGAACGAAAACTACGAGCATCCGGAAATGCCGGCGGGTGCGGAAGCCGACATCATCAAGGGCATGTATGCCTTCAAGAAGGGCGGCGAAGGCCAACTCCGCGTGCAGCTGCTCGGCTCCGGCACCATCTTCCGCGAAGTCATCGCCGCCGCCGAACTGCTCAAGCGCGACTGGGGCGTCGAAGCCGACATCTGGGGCTGCCCCAGCTTCAACGAACTGGCCCGTGACGGCCAGGATGCCGCCCGCTGGAACCTGCTGCACCCGCTCGATGAACCGAGGCTGTCGCACGTCGAGCAGAAGCTCGGCGGCACGACTGGCCCGGTGATCGCCGCCACCGACTACGTCAAGCTGTTCGCCGAACAGATCCGTCCCTTCGTCAAGCGTACCTACGTCACGCTCGGCACCGACGGTTTCGGCCGTTCCGACACGCGGGAGGCGCTGCGCCACCATTTCGAGGTAGACCGCCACTGGGTGACCCTGGCCGCGCTCAAGGCGCTGGCTGACGACGGTCAGATTGATCGTGACAAGGTCGCCGCTGCGCTGCTCAAGTACAACCTGGATCCGGCCAAGCCGAATCCGCTGACGGTTTAAGGGAGGCCCACCATGAGCCAACTGATTGAAGTCAAGGTACCGGACATCGGCGATTTCTCCGACGTGCCGGTGATCGAGCTGTACGTCAAGGTCGGCGACACGATCAAGATCGACGACGCCATTGCCACGCTCGAATCCGACAAGGCGACGATGGACGTGCCGTCCCCGGTGGCCGGTACAGTCAAGGAAGTACTGGTGCAAATCGGTTCCAAAGTAGCGGAAGGCGCCCTGCTGATCAAGGTCGAAACTGGCGCGGCTGCCGCTGTTGACGCGGCTCCTGCCGCCGCTGCGGCACCAGCACCTGCCGCCGCACCCGCCGCTCAGGCGGCTGCACCTGCCCCGGCTGCCGCCGGCGGCCTGGTCGACATCACGGTTCCAGACATCGGCGACTTTTCCGACGTGCCGGTGATCGAGCTGTACGTCAAGGTCGGCGACACGATCAAGGTCGACGACGCCATTGCCACGCTCGAATCCGACAAGGCGACGATGGACGTGCCGAGCACGGTTGCCGGCGTGGTCAAGGAAGTGCTGGTGCACGTCGGTTCCAAGGTCAGCGAAGGTGCGCTGCTGATCAAGGTGGAAACCGGCGCTGGCGCAGCCACCCCGGCCACCGCCCCGCAAGCACCTGCACCAGCGCCAGTTGCTGCTCCGGTTGCAGCCGCGCCCGCCACCACACCGAGCGCCACACCCGCCGTACTGCCCCCGGCCCTGCCGGTCGGCGGCAAGGTTCACGCAACGCCGTCGGTCCGCGCCTATGCCCGCGAACTCGGCGTCGATCTGTCCAAGGTCGTCGCCTCCGGCCCCAAGGGTCGCATCCTCAGGGAAGACCTGACCAAGTACGTCAAGGGCGTGATGTCCGGCGCCACCGCGGCACCGGTCGCTGCTGCCGGCGCCAGCCTCGGTGGCGGACTCGACCTGCTGCCCTGGCCGAAGGTCGATTTCGCCAAGTTCGGCGAAATCGAGGTCAAGCCGCTGTCGCGCATCAAGAAGATTTCCGGCCAGAACCTGTCGCGCAACTGGGTGATGATCCCGGCCGTGACCTACCACGAGGACGCCGACATCACCGACCTCGAAGCCTTCCGCGTCCTGCTCAACAAGGAAAACGAGAGGGGCGGCGGGGCGAAACTCACGATGCTGGCTTTCCTGATGAAGGCTTGCGTCAAGGGTCTGCAGAAGTTCCCGGAATTCAATGCCTCGCTCGACGGCGACAACCTGGTGCTGAAGAAATACTTCAACATCGGCTTCGCCGCCGACACGCCGAACGGCCTGGTCGTGCCGGTGATCAAGAACGCCGACAAGAAGTCAGTCTTCGAGATCGCCCAGGAATCCGGCGACCTGGCCAAGCAGGCGCGTGACGGCAAGCTCAAGCCGGCCGACATGCAGGGCGCCTGCTTCACCATTTCCTCGCTCGGCGGCATCGGCGGCACCTACTTCGCGCCGATTGTGAACGCGCCGGAAGTGGCCATCCTCGGCGTCAACAAGTCGGCGATGAAGCCGGTGTGGGACGGCAAGCAATTCGTGCCGCGCCTGACCTTGCCGCTGTCGCTGACCGCCGACCACCGCGTCATCGACGGCGCGCTGGCGACCCGTTTCAACGTCTATATCGCACAACTGCTCGCCGACTTCCGTCGCGTCGCGCTGTAAGGGAGAAGAACCATGAGCAATCTGGTTGAAGTGAAAGTCCCGGACATCGGCGATTTCGACAGCGTGCCGGTGATCGAGCTGTTCGTGAAGGTCGGCGACACGCTCCAGGTAGACGACGCCATCGTCACCCTGGAATCGGACAAGGCAACGATGGACGTGCCATCGCCAGTCGCCGGCACGGTGAAGGAAGTGCTGGTGCAGGTCGGCTCGAAGGTCGGCGAAGGTGCGCTGCTGATCAAGGTCGAGTCGGGTGCTGCGGCAACTACTGCCCCGGCACCAGCTACCGCCGCTGCTCCGGTGGCGGCGCCGGTCGCTGCCCCGACGGCCGCCGCCCATGCCGGCGGCGCCGACATCGAATGCGACATGCTGGTGCTGGGCGGTGGCCCCGGCGGCTATTCGGCCGCTTTCCGCGCCGCCGACCTCGGCCTGAAGACAGTCATCGTCGAACGTTACGCAACGCTCGGCGGCGTCTGCCTCAACGTCGGTTGCATTCCGTCGAAGGCGCTGCTGCATGTCACCGCCGTACTGGAAGAAACCGCCCACCTGGCTGACGCCGGCGTCAGCTTCGCCGCGCCGCAGATCGACGTGGACAAGCTGCGCGCCCACAAGGAAAAGGTCGTCGGCAAACTGACCAGCGGCCTGGCCGGCATGGCCAAGGGACGCAAGGTCGACATCGTGCGTGGTATCGGCGCTTTCCTCGACCCCCACCATCTGGAAGTCGAAGTCACCGACGGCAGCGGCCAGGACAAAACCGGCAGCAAGAAGGTGGTGAAGTTCAAGCAGTGCATCATCGCCGCCGGCTCGGCGGCCGTGCATCTGCCCTTCATCCCGCAGGACCCGCGCATCATCGATTCGACTGGCGCGCTGGAACTACCGACGTTTGGCAAAAATTCGGTGCCGAAGAAGATGCTGGTCATCGGCGGCGGCATCATCGGCCTGGAAATGGCCACCGTGTACTCGGCACTGGGCGCCAAAATCGATGTCGTCGAAATGGCCGACGGCCTGATGCAGGGACCGGACCGCGACGCGGTCAAGGTCTGGGAAAAGCAGAATGCCCAGCGTTTCGAGCGCATCATGCTGAAGACCAAGACCGTCGCCGTCGAGGCCAAGGAAGACGGTCTGTGGGTCAAGTTCGAGGGCGAAGGCGCCCCGAACGCCGACGCCGTGCGCTACGACATGATCCTGCAAGCCGCCGGCCGCGCACCGAACGGCAGGAAGATCGCCGCCGACCAGGCAGGTGTCGCCGTCGACGAACGCGGCTTCATCCCGGTCGATGCCCAGATGCGCACCAACGTGCCGCACATCTTCGCCATTGGCGACATCGTCGGCAACCCGATGCTGGCGCACAAGGCAGTGCATGAAGGTCACGTCGCGGCGGAAGTCGCAGCAGGACACAAAGCCGCCTTCGACGCCCAGGTCATCCCCGGCGTCGCCTACACTCATCCGGAAGTCGCCTGGGTCGGTTACACCGAAGCGCAGGCGAAAGAGGAAGGACGCAAGGTCGAAGTCGCCAGGTTCCCCTGGGCGGCGAGTGGTCGCGCCATCGCCAACGGTGCCGACTACGGCTTCACCAAGCTGATCTTCGACGCCACGGAAAACGGCGGGCACCGCGTCATCGGCGGCACCATCGTCGGTCCATCGGCCGGCGACATGATCGGCGAGGTCGCGCTGGCCATCGAGATGGGCTGCGACGCAGTGGATATCGGCAAGACTATCCACCCGCACCCGACGCTTGGCGAAAGCATCGGCATGGCCGCCGAAGTCGCACACGGCAGCTGTACCGACCTGCCGCCGCAGCGCAAGAAGTAACACGCCACAGGCAAGCCAATAACGGCAGGAGACATCTCCTGCCGTTATTCATTGCGCATGGAAGACCTGACCGCAGCGGTCGTCAGACACGCATCACGCCGCCGCAAAACGCGTGCGCGTGCGATTGGCAAACGCCACCAGCGACAGCATCACCGGCACTTCCACCAGCACACCGACCACCGTCGCCAATGCTGCACCGGAGTTGAGGCCGAACAAGCCAATGGCAACCGCCACTGCCAGCTCAAAAAAATTCGACGTTCCAATCAAGGCGCACGGCGCGGCGATGCGGTAAGGCAGTCGCCAGACCCAGGCCCACGCATAGGCAAGGGCAAAAATACCGTAGGACTGCAGCACGATGGGCAGGGCGATCAGGGCAATCAGCAGGGGCTGGGCGAGGATGATTCCCCCCTGAAAACCGAACAACAGCACCACCGTCAGCAGCAGCCCGAGCATGGACAGAGGTTTGATGCGGGCGGTAAACGCTGTCACCGCCGCCTGACCACCACGGGCAATCAGGGAACGCCGCGTCAGTCCACCAGCGATCAGCGGCAGCACGATGTAGAGCACGGCCGAGAGCACCAGCGTTTCCCAGGGCACGGCGATGTCCGTCACCCCCAGCAGAAAGGCCACGATCGGGGCAAACGCCACCACCATCACCAGGTCGTTGATCGTGACCTGTACCAGGGTATAGCTGGGGTCGCCCCGCGTCATTTGCGACCAGACGAACACCATCGCCGTGCATGGCGCAGCGCCCAGCAGGATCAGGCCGGCAATGTATTGCTGGGCGTTGGCTGGCTCGATGATGCCGGCGAAAAAATAATTGAAGAACAAGACTGCCAGACCCGCCATGGTGAACGGCTTGATCAGCCAGTTCACTGCCAGGGTGATCACCAGCCCCTTGGGGCGCTGCCCGACAGCCTTCAGCGAACCCAGATCAATGGCGATCATCATCGGGTACACCATCGCCCAGATCAGCACCGCCACGACCAGATTGACCGACGCATATTCCAGTGCCGCCAGCGCGTCGAAGACGCCCGGAAGCAGATACCCCAGCGCGATGCCGGCAAGAATGCACAGGCCGACCCACAGGGTCAGGTAGCGTTCAAAAATGCCCATGGGCGAATCGGCGGCTGTTTTTTGTGAAATTTCACAGGTTACGGACACGACTGTCTCCTCCGCTCAGGCGTCACGCAGCTGACGCAACTCAAGATGATTCATGATGACTTCCGCCATGATGCTGCGGGCAGAGTTGCCGCTGCAGATGAACAGCACGTTGTAAATTTTCTGGTCCATCTCAGATTCCTTCAGTGATTGATTCTGCCAACTCACGCAAGCGCCTGGCGCCAATCGGCTCTTCCCGCAGGAGCGGCACGACCGCGAAGCGGCTGGCATGGCGGGTTGCCACCGCCTCGATCTCGCACAGTTCGTTATGGGCCCGCTGGCGCAGGAGCGGAGCCCGCGGTTGGGCGGCGGCGATACTGTTATTCACCACCCATGCCCACGGTTCAATACCGGCACGGCGCAGGTCGGATTGTAGGTTGGCAGCTTCCAGCACTGGCGTCGTCTCGGCCAGCGTGACCAGCAGCACCTTGGTCTGCTGCGGGTCTTGCAGCTGCATCATCGGTGTCGTGTAGTGCAGGCCGGAGCCCCCCATCTGGCGGCTGATCTCACGGTGATATGCACCGGTGGCATCGAGCAGCAGCAGGGTGTGGCCGGTCGGAGCCGTATCCATCACCACGAACTTCTTGCCGGCCTCACGGATGATGCGCGAAAAGGCCTGAAATACCGCGATCTCCTCGGTGCAAGGCGAGCGCAGATCCTCCTCGAGCAAGGCACGACCGGCGGCATCGAGCTGCGCCCCCTTGGTGTCGAGCACATGCTGGCGGTAGCGCTCCGTCTCCGCGTGGGGGTCGATGCGACTGACCGTCAGATTGGCCAGCGATCCGTCCAGAGTCTCCGCCAGATGGGCAGCCGGATCGGATGTAGTCAGATGAACCGACAGACCGCGGTGCGCCAGTTCAACGGCAACGGCGGCGGCCAGCGTGGTCTTGCCCACACCGCCTTTGCCCATGAGCATGACCAGGCCATGCCCGTCGCGAGCAATCTCGGCGACCAATGTAGACAGATTGGGCGCGGCAAGCCGGGCCGGCAGTTCGATCGGCGCTGGATTTTCTGCGTCAGCAGTCGGCACCAGCAACTGGCGCAGGGCATCCAGGCCGACCAAGTTGAAGGATTTGAGCGCAACCAGATCCCGCGGCAGCGCTTTGAGCTCTTCCGGAATGGCAGCAAGCGCCGCCTGCTCCCGGCGCAGGATCGCCGCCGCCAGTTCGTCCTGCTCCGCCTGCCCGGCCGGGAGAACACCGTTGATGACCAGATACTGCTGCGACAAGCCGATGGCCGCCAGCTCGGTATGGGTCCGCGCCACTTCCCGCAGCGTTGCAGACTGCGCACGCGCCACCAGAACCAGACGCGTCCGCAATGGATCGGCTAGCGCGGCAACTGCGGCCTTGTACTGGCTGCGCTGCTTCTCCAGGCCGGCCAAAGGCCCGAGACAGGAAGCATCACCTTTGCCTGCTTCAAGAAAACCACTCCACGCCCCCGGCAGTTGCAGCAGGCGGATGGTGTGACCTGTGGGCGCAGTATCGAAAATGATGTGCGCGTAATCAGCGGTCAGCGCCGCGTCGGTCAGCAATGCGGTGAACTCGTCGAAGGCAGCGATTTCCGTCGTGCAGGCACCGGAGAGTTGCTCCTCGATACCCTTGACCACCGTCTCGGGCAGCACACCCCGCACCGGTCCGACGATGCGGTCGCGGTAGGCTTGCGCTGCCGCCTGTGGGTCGATTTCGAGCGCGAACAGCCCGGGCACGGCGGCAATGGGGGTGATGTGATTGCCGATGTCCGTGCCGAACACCTGCCCCACGTTCGACGCCGGGTCGGTGCTGACGAGCAGGACGCGCTTGCCTGCGGACGCCAGTTGAACAGCGGTGGCACAGGCAATGGACGTCTTGCCGACGCCCCCTTTGCCGGTAAAGAAAAGGAAACGTGGCGGATGCTGGAGAAAATTCATGACATTCACTCATTCAGCAACAACGGCCGCCGGCGCAGCAAGACGCTGGTGCAGACTCCGGAGTGACCATCGCTATACCGAGCCAGCGGGCCAGCTCCGTGCGCTTGGGGTAGCGACCAGCCAACGTAACTTCGCCATCGACCAAGATCAGCGGCAGCGCCTCTTGCCCGGAGCGCTCCAGAAAGGCTCTGACGTGCGGATTCTCCGCGAAGGCCAGTGGCTGCAGCGCGAGGTTGAAGCGTTCAATCTGCGCACCATTCTGCCTCGCCCAGTCCACATCAGCGGCAAAGCTCACCAGCGCCTGGTCAACCTCAACGCCACAGACGCCCGTGCTGCAGCACAGTGCGGGATCAAAAATCTGAATGCTTGCCATGATGAATCCTTCCATGAGTGATGTTGCGGAATGAAACTGTTGCCCTGCCATTCCTCTGTCTTTTTGCCACCACCGTCATGCCATCGGGGTGCCGATGCGCTCGAGCTCTGCGGTGAATCTGACCTTGTCTTGCCACAACGCATCCAGCGGCAGTGCCAGAAACGCTTCGATCCGCGCCCGCAGGATGCGATAGGCCGTTTCGAATGCGGCATCGATCTGCGCATCGCTGCCCGTGACGTGTGCCGGATCATCGACCCCCCAGTGGCAGCGCAACACCGGGCCCAGGTACGCAGGACAGGTTTCCCCGGCGGCACTGCCACACACCGTAATCACAAGATCCGGTGTCGCCGGCAGGTGTTCCCAGGATTTGCTGTGGTAGCCCGCAGTGGCAATTCCCTCACGTGCCAGCCGGGCCAGCGCACGCGGGTGCACCTGTCCAGTCGGCTGACTGCCCGCACTCATCGCCCGCCAGCCGGCAGGCGCCAGGTGATTGAAAGTGGCTTCGGCAAGGATCGAGCGGCAAGAGTTGCCCGTACAGAGGAAAAGGATGTTCATGTTTCAGATGTCCCAGCAGTTGAAAACAAAGGCGGCAGCACCGCTTCCGAGCAACCGGAGGCTCGGCGCAGATCGGCGCACAGTTGTGGCTGACCAGCGCAGCACTCTTCCGTCAGATAGGCAATCAGCTCCAGCATCAGCGGAATGTTGGCGCGATAGCGCTGAAAACGCCCCTCTTGTTCCACAGTGAGCAAGCCCGCCTGCGTCAGCGCCTTGAAATGAAAGGACAGATTGTTCGGCGGCACATCGAGCGTCGTCGCAATTTCGCCCGCCACCATCCCCTCCATGCCCTTGCGCACGAGCAGGCGGTACACATCCAGGCGCAGACCGGATGACAGCGATTCGAAAATTAAAAGGGCAGTGTGTTTTTCCATGTTTCAACTATACAACTTTAGTTGAAATGTTGATTTAAATTTTGATGACAGTTCATCGCAGCGCCGTCTCCGCCGATGCCGCCCTACTCCCCGGCCACCGTTTCCGCACATCAAGTTCCCCACCCTGAAGACGTAAAAGCAGGTACCCCCGCAGAATCTCCACAGGAGTGGTGCCATGATCATTCAAAACACCCGCCAACTCGACCTTGCCAGCAGCTACAGCAAGACCGTCAGTCACGAGCGCAGTGAATCCTTACGCCTCTGGAAAGACGGCAGCAGCGTCGAAATGGCCAGCAAGCAGCGCGACAGCATCAGCATTTCCGCTGCGGCGCATTTCTCTCTGCAGCAGGGCCTGCGTGAAAGCGGTCAGCGCAGCCCGTCCGTACTGCCCACCGTGGCACGGGCCGAGCCAGCGGTTATCGCCGCGCCGTTGCCGGCGCTTGCCAGTGCATCGCCCGGCGCCAGCCCGAGCCTGAGCGGGCAGAGCGCCAGCACGGAGAAACTGCGCGATGAAGAGGCATGCACCGACGAATCGCCCAAGATCACCCTCATTCGCCGCCTGATCGAATTGCTCAGCGGCAGGAAAGTCGAGGTGTTTTCCGCCAGCGATCTGGCTGACAGCGAAGCCGGCAAGCTGATGGCCGGTGACAAGAACCTGCCCCCAGCCAGTCAGGGCGGCGCCAACTGGGGCGCCGTCGTCGAAACGCACGAATTGCGCGAAGAATACGAAGCGAGCAGTTTCACTGCCAGTGGCAGCGTACGAACCGCGGACGGACGGGAGATTTCGTTCCAGATGGAACTCAGCATGGAGAGCTACTTCCGCCAGGAAAGCTCGACCCGTGCCCAGTTCGGGCAGGCAACCAAAGATCCCCTGGTCATCAATTTTTCCGGTAGCGCCGCAGAGCTGACCGATCAGTTTTTCCGCTTCGATCTGGACGGCAACGGCCAGCAGGAAGAGATTCCCACCCTTGCTTCCGGCAGCGGCTATCTTTTCTTTGACCGCAATGGCGATGGCGTCGTGAACAATGGCAAGGAGCTATTCGGCCCGGCCACCAATAATGGATTCAGCGAGCTCGCCGCCCTGGATGACGACGGCAACGGCTGGATCGACGAGGCCGATGCCGCTTTCTCTCAACTGGGCATCTGGCGCCAGCGCCCGAATGGCGAAAGTGAGTACAGCAGCCTGAAGGAAGCCGGTATCGGCGCCCTCGCCCTGGCTCACCTCGCGACGCCCAACAACCTGCGCGGCAATGCCATGCAACTGCTCGGCGAAGTGCGCAGCAGCGGTCTGGCGCTCAGCGAAGACGGCCGACCGCTGGCCATGCAGCAAATCGATCTGGTCGTCCGCTGAAGGCCGACCCGGCATCCAGCCGGCATCGGCACTTATTCCGCGACGCAGCAAAGCATTGCGCAACACGCCGGCCGCAGGCCGGCCGGCTTGCTCTAGAATTGCCGCATGCCTCATTCCCCTCCCCTTGCCCGTCGCGATTTACTGCAGGCCGGTCTTGATCTGCTCGATCAGGGCCTCAGCGTCTTTGACGGAGAATTGCGGCTGGTTGCCTGGAATCGCCCATTTCTCGAACTGCTCGACTTCCCCCCGGAGTTGGCCGAGGTCGGCCGCCCCTTCGCCGACTTCATCCGCTATAACGCCGAACGCGGTGAATACGGCCCGGGCGACCCGGAAGCGCAGGTCGCCGAACGTGTCTCCGCCGCCCGCACCTGCTCCCCGCATGTGCGTGAGCGGCGCCGGCCCAACGGCAATCTCCTGCTGCTGCGTGGCGAGCCTTTGCCCAACGGCGGCTTCGTCACGCTCTACAGCGACATCACCGAACAGCGCTATCTGGAAGACTTGAGCGAGCACCAGAACCAGCAGCTCGATGAACGCGTGCGCCGGCGCACGGCGCAACTGGAAAATGCCAACGCCCAACTGCGCCGCGCCAATGCCGAAAACACCAAGATCGCGGCGGCGCTGAGTCGTAGCGAAGCCCGCCTGCGCCTGATCAACGACACCGTCCCCATGCTGATCGCCTACGTCGACCGGGCGCAGATCTACCGCTACGTCAACAAGGGCTATGCCGAATGGTTCAGCCTGGCGGAGAGTGGCATCGTCGGCCGCGCCGTCGCCGATGTGGTGGGCAGTGAAGTTTACGCACAGGTCGCCGGCAACTTGCAGCGCGCCCTTGCCGGCGAACGCATCACTTACGAATACCGCATGCCGCGGGCCGGACAAACCGCCTACGCGCACAGCACCCTGGTCCCCGAAATCGGTAGCGACGGCCAGACGCTGGGCGCCTTCGTCTTCGCCCACGACATCACCGAACAGAAACGGATGCAGGCCGCTCTGCTGCAGGCACAGAAGATGGAAGCCATCGGCAGCCTGACCGGGGGGCTGGCGCATGATTTCAACAATCTGCTCACCGTCATTATCGGCAACCTCGCCGCGCTCGAAGAACAACGCGGCAGCGACCCGGCCATCGGCGATTTTGTCGCACCCGCGCTGCAATCGGCCCGCCGCGGGGTACAGCTGATCCGGCGGCTGCTCACCTATTCCCGGCAGCAGCCGCTGGAACCGCAGGCGGTGGACATCGCCCGCTTGCTGGCCGATCTGGCTCGTCTTATCCGCCGCTCCCTGCCGGACAACATCACTCTGACCAGCCCCGTCAGCAGCACCGAGGCGTCCGACCTGTTCGCACTCGCCGACCCGGCGCTACTCGAAAGTGCCCTGCTCAATTTCGCGCTCAATGCGCGCGATGCCATGCCCGGCGGCGGCTGCCTGACGGTCTCCGCCGAGGCGGTCGAACTGCCGGCCGACGCTCCGGAAACCGCTGAATTCGATGTCCCCCCCGGGCACTATGTCAGCATTGCCGTGGCCGATGACGGCTGTGGCATGGACGCCCAGACCCTGGCCCACGCCTGCGAACCTTTTTTCACCACCAAACGTCTGGGGCTGGGCAGCGGCCTGGGGCTCGCCATGGCGCAGGGGTTCGTGCGCCAGTCGGGCGGCGGCATGCGCATCCGCAGCGAACCGGAGCGCGGCACACAGGTGGAAATCGTCCTGCCGCAGACCGCCCCTCCCCTGGCCGCAGCACCATCGCTGGCCAGCCCGGCGCCCGCCGCCAACGGCGCCCTGGTACTTCTGGTCGAAGACGACAACGAGGTGCGCCGGGTCGTCCGGCAGCAATTGATCGAACTCGGCCACCCGGTGATCGAGGCAGAAAACGCGGAACAGGCCCTGGCCATGGTCGAACAGATCAGCGACATTGCCATCGTAGTCAGCGACGTGCTGATGCCCGGCAGCCTCAATGGCCGCCAATTGAGCGAGCGTATCCGGCATAATCGGCCCCAGATGCGCATCGTCCTGGTCAGCGGTTACGCCGACGACGCCCCCCGCCCGGGCGATCCGCCCGTACTTGCCAAACCCTTCACCCGTCAGGATCTCGCCCGTGCCTTGGCGCGCACCGAACAAGAATCCGATGCATGAAAGACAAGACATGAAAGATAACGACAACGGCAAACTCATCGCCATCGTCGAGGACGATCCCGATATTGCCCGCATCATCGAACAGGTGCTGGGCGATTTCGGTTTTCGCACCCTGTGGTGCCGTAGCGGCAACGATTTGCTGCGCCGCCTGCGCAATCTGACCCCGGCGTTGTGCATCATCGATCTCGGGCTGCCTGACATGGACGGCATCGAGGCAATGCAGAAGGTGCGTGCGCAAACATCCTGCGGCATCCTCATCCTCACCGGCCGGGCGCATGTCAGCGACCGGGTGATGGGGCTCGAACTCGGCGCCGATGACTACATGCTCAAACCCTTCGAGCCCCGCGAACTGGTGGCCCGGGTCCGCAGCATCCTGCGCCGGCGCGAAAGCATGCCGGACGAAGCCCCGCAGGCCATCGCCCGCTTTGCCGGCTGGCAATTCAATTTTGCCAACAACACCCTGCGCAATCCGGGCGGCGAGGAAGCCGTACTCAGCACGGCCGAAGCAGAATTGCTGCAGGTGTTCGTCAAGCATCCCAACCGTATCCTCAACCGCGAAAAGCTGATGGGCAGCCGCGACGACAGCACCAGCGACCGCGCCATCGACGTGCGCATCTCGCGTCTGCGGCGCAAGCTGGAGCCCGACGCCAACAGCCCGTCCTTCATCAAGACGGTCTATGGCGCCGGTTACCTGTTCCTGGCCGAAGTCACCTGGAGTGAGGGCTAAGCCCTACTCGTCGTCCTCACGCAGCTGGAAGCCACTGGCCAGCTGCTGCTGAATGGCCGGCGGCACGGCGGCGTAGCGGGCAAACTCCACCACATAACCGCCCGCGCCGCCGGTGAGGGATTTCAGGCGCGAGGAATAGTCGTTGAGCTCAGCCAGCGGCACTTCGCCGCAGACGGCAACACGCCCCGGCCCGCGCCCATCGGTTCCGGTGAGATGACCGCGCCGGCCACTCAGATCGCTGGACAAATCACCAACAGCGCTTTCCGGCCCCACGATCTCGATCGTGACCAGGGGTTCCAGCACCTGCGGCCGGGCATTTTTCACCGCTTCGATGGTGGCTTTGCGCGCGGCAATGACGAATGCGATTTCCTTGCCATCGACCGCATGCGTCTTGCCGTCGAACACCGTGACCTTGATGTCCTCGACCGGAAAACCGGCCACAACGCCGCCGGCCAAGGCCTGGCGGACACCTTTCTCCACCGCCGGAATGAATACGCCAGGAATCACCCCACCCTTGATGGCATCGACGAATTCGAAACCGGCGCCACGCGGTAACGGCTCGACCCGCAGATGCACCTCACCGAACTGCCCAGCACCGCCGGACTGCTTCTTGTGCCGATGCATGGCTTCCGCACTTGCCGCAATCGTTTCGCGGTAGGGAATTGCCGGCGGCCGCGTGCTGACTTCCAGCTTGTACTGCTGCGCCATGCGCTCCAGCTTGCTGGCCAGATGTCCATCACCCAGGCCACGAATCACCGTTTCATGCATTGCCGGATGGCGTTCGACCAGGAAGGTCGGATCTTCCTGGGCCAGCTTCCCCAGAACATCGAACAGGCGCTGTTCATCGCCCTTCTTCAGGGTTTCCACCGCCAGGCCAACCATCGGCCGCGGCAACCGCAGCGGCGCCAGATGAATATGATCTTCATCGTGCGAGTCGTGCAGCACACTGTCGAAAACGATCTCGTCGACCTTGGCGATGGCGCCAATCTCGCCCGCCACCAGCTGCTCCACTTCGATCATGTCCTTACCCTGGACGCGGTAAAGATGCGCCACCTTGATCGGCCGCCGGGCGTCACCAACGAACAGCGACGCATCCTTTCTCAGCGTACCTTGATGGACACGGAACACGCCGACCTTGCCCTGATAGGGATCGACCTGCACCTTGAACACATGCGCCAGCACATGTCGGGCCGGGTCAGGCTGGGCCGCGAAGCTTTCCACCTCGCCCCCCGGCTCACCGCGCAGGAAGGGTGGCGGATTGCCTTCGGCGGGGGTGGGGGCGAGCTGCGCCAGGACATGCAGCAACTCGGGAATACCGGCCCCGGTCCTGGCGGATACGAACAAGACCGGGATCAGATGCCCGGCCCGCAGCGCGGCTTCGAACGGCGCGTGCAGGTCCGCTGGCGCCGGATCGTTGCCGTCTTCCAGATAGCGCGCCAGCAGGGTTTCGTCCTCTTCAATCAACTGGTCGATCAGCGCCCGATGGGCAGCAGCCACCGAGGCAAAATCAGCCGCACCTTCGCTCTGCTCGAGCACGTCGATCACCTGCGCCGAAGCCGCCGCCGGCAGATCGAGAAACAGGCAGGCCGGGCCGAACCGCGCGCGGATGTCGGCCACCAGCGCCGGCAGATCGAGATTGTCGGCATCGATCCGATTGATCACCAGCATGCGGCACAACTTGCGCTCGCCGGCATAACGGAACATGCGTTCCGTCATGGCCTCGATACCATTCTGTGCGTTGATGACGATCAGTGCGGTGTCCGCTGCCGCCAGCGCGGCCACCGCCTGCGCCGCATGGTCGGGTGTCCCCGGGGTATCGATGAACTGCAGGCAGGCGCCCTCGTAGGGCAGCGAGAAAATGGCGGAATTCATCGAATGCCCGGCCGCTTTTTCCTGTGCCTCGAAATCGCACAGCGTCGTGCCGCGCTCGACACTGCCCTTTTCGCGCAGCACACCACTGGCGAACAGAAGGGTTTCCGCCAGGGTGGTCTTGCCCGCACCGGCATGGCCGAGCAGGGCCAGGGTGCGTAATTGTTCCGGGGAATAGCGTGAATCAGCCTGCAATGCCATGTCGTTCTCCTTGAGAAATCGGCCGCAGGGCCGAGGGTTCAGCGCATTTTTGCGTTTTCCACCATTTCGGCGACCAGGCGCTCGGCGAAATAGGGGCCAAGCGCCAGGATGACCGCGCCGGCCAGGGCCAGCAGGACCAGCGCAGCAATCAACTGCCAGCGGGCGCGGCGAAACTCATCGCCTTCGCGCCAGGCGTACCAGAGCGGGCCGGCCACTGGCAGAAGCACCACCGGCAGCGCCACACGCCAGCCGCGCGCCAGAGCCGCCGGCAGGGTATTGATGTAGCCGACCAGCAGCAACGTGACGCCGCCGGCAAGCAGCAGGGAGGTGACCAGGGCGAAAGCGAGAAAACTGTTGTCCATCACTGTGTATCTTTACTGAAAGTTTTACGGTGTATCCGACGACTTCTTTTGCGGCCTTTGCCAGCCTTCCAGGGTCAGCTGCCGCGGGCGGGAGACGGTCAGGGCATTCGGCGGGGCATTCTTGGTCAGCGTTGTGCCGGCCCCCAGGGTAGCCCCCCGGCCGACGGTCACTGGCGCCACCAGCTGCGTGTCGGAACCGATGAAAACATCATCCTCGATGATGGTCTTGTGCTTGTTCACACCGTCGTAGTTGCAGGTGATGGTGCCGGCGCCCACATTCACCCGCTCGCCGATCTCGGCGTCACCGATGTAGGCCAGGTGGTTGGCTTTCGATTGCCGGCCCAGACGGCTCTTCTTGATTTCGACAAAATTGCCGACATGCACTTCCGCCGCCAGCTCGGCGCCCGGACGCAGGCGGGCATAAGGCCCGATCACAGCCTGTTCGCCAATGACCGCATCCTCGCAGTGGCAGAAGGCGGCCAGGCGCGTCCCGGCAGCGACCGTGACATTTTTCAGTACGCAGTAGGGGCCAATCTCCACACCATCCCCCAGCGACACCTCGCCTTCGAACACGCAGCCGACATCGATACTGACATCCCTGCCGTGCTGCAATCGACCACGGATATCGATGCGAGCCGGATCAGCCAGGCGCACCCCGGCCACCAGCAGCGCTTCTGCCTGGTTACGCTGATGGCAGCGCTCCAGTTCGGCCAGTTGCACCTTGCTATTGACCCCAAGCACTTCCCAGTCGGCCGCCGGCTGCGCGGTACGCACCGGCACGCCTTCGGCCACCGCCAGCGCGACAATATCGGTCAGGTAGTACTCACCCTGGGCATTGTCATTTTTCAGCTGTCCCAACCAGTCCGCCAGACGGGCGGTGGGCATGGCCATGATGCCGGTGTTGATTTCACGGATGGCCCGCTCGGCCTCGCTGGCATCTTTTTGCTCGACGATTTTCGTCACCTCGCCCGCCGCATTGCGCACGATGCGGCCATAGCCGGTGGGGTCGGGCAAATCGACCGTCAGGATGGCCAGCCCCTCACGTCCGGCCGCCAGCAGCTGTTGCAAGGTTTCCAGACGGGTCAGGGGCACATCGCCGTACAGCACCAGGGTTTGCCCGGCATCCGACAGCAGCGGCAAGGCCTGCGCCAGCGCATGCCCGGTGCCGAGTTGCCGGGCCTGCTCGGCCCACTGCACGTCGGCAGCAGACAGGGCTTGCTGTACCCGCTTGCCGCCGTGGCCATGAACGACAATCAGTTTTTCCGGCGCCAGCAGACGGGCGGTATCAAGAACGTGACCAACCAGCGGTTTGCCGGCAATCGGGTGCAGCACCTTGGGCAGGTCGGAAACCATGCGCTTGCCTTGTCCGGCAGCGAGAATGACGATATTCATGCGGCGTGCTTCATGAGGTGACGGAAAGCCCGGCAGTATAACGGCTCAAGGCCCCCTCATTGCGCCCGTGCTTCATTCCCCGCGTTCAGCAGTTCATTGAGCACGGCAGCGCCACGCGTCGACACGAACCAGTGCAAGACGTTCTTGTCGTTGATGCGGGTTTCGATCACGCCAAGCGATTTCATCACCGTCAGCCGCTGGCTGACGAATTCGCGCTGCAAGCCGGTACGCTCGCACAGCGCCGCAAGATTGCCATAGACGAACCGCTCTTCCGCCAGTGCCCGCAGGATTTCCACATCGTTGTAGGAGAGCACCTCACGCGGATCGGGTTCAGCCGGTTTCTGGGCTTCCTTCTGCGCTTCGATTTCGGCTTTCTGCGCCGCCAGCACCAGGGCTTCATCACGCTTCTGGCGCAACTGGCCGACATCGCGCCGCACCATCTCCATCTGCCCCAGCAGACGCAGCGCAATATTTTCGAACAGACGGCGCGACGCCACCACGTAAATCAGGCAGAAACCGGCAAAGACGTAAAAATCCACCGGCTTGGTCCGCGCCCCTTCGAGCAGGGTGCTGGAAATCATGTTGAGGAACAGGGGCACGGTAAACACCGCCACCATGCCGAAGATCGGGTACTTGATCCAGTCGCGCCCCCCCGCCTCGCCCTGACGTTCAGCCAGGAAATAATTGGCGGCGCCGCCAAGAATTCCTGCCAACACCATGATTGCGAGAATCAGCAGCATGTGGCCATCCAGGCCACTACTCGGCATGCTGATCTGAAATGTACTTTGCAAATCGTTCGACATCCTGCGCCCCCAGTCAAATTTGCCGCATTGTTACATATTTACAGTCTTTTACGTTTCACTGATTACGCGAAACGGGCGGTAATTCACCATTTTTCAACGCCAGCCAGCCACGCCCGACGCGGTACGCCACCCACAGACCGAGAATGAAGATCAGCACCCAGGCAATGGGAATGCCGATGAGGGTGATGATCAGCAGGCCATAGACGATCAGCCACAGCAGGGTGAACCAGAAGGTCCGGATCTGCCAGCGGAAATGGGCTTCCAGCCAGGTGCCGCGCACCTCGCCGGCCATCCAGTAATTGAGGACGACCGCCGCCAGCGACGGCAGTCCGAACACCAATCCACCGGCCACCGTTGCGGAAGACAGTAGCCCCACCACCACGGCACTGGCATGCAGGGCATAAATCAGGTGAGTGACATGGATGAGTGAAGCACGCACATTCTGCGGTGTAGGTGGCTGAGCGGCCATGGCATTTCCTTTCCAATAATGGTTACAGCATCGGGGCTAGAGCCCCAGACGATCCCACAGGGCGTCGACCCGTTGTTTGACCTCGCCATCCATCACAATGGGCCGGCCCCACTCGCGGCTGGTCTCGCCTGGCCACTTGTTGGTCGCGTCGATGCCCATCTTCGAGCCGAGGCCGGCGACCGGCGAAGCAAAGTCGAGGTAGTCGATCGGCGTGTTGTCGACCAGCGTCGTGTCGCGCACCGCGTCGAAGCGCGTGGTCATCGCCCAGATCACTTCCTTCCAGTCGCGGATGTCGATGTCGTCGTCCACGACGACGATGGTCTTGGTGTACATGAACTGGCGCAGGAAGGACCAGATGCCGAACATCACCCGCTTGGCGTGGCCGGGATAGGCCTTCTTGATGCTGACGATGGCCATCCGGTAGGAACAGCCTTCCGGCGGCAGGTAGAAATCGACGATCTCGGTGAACTGCTTCTGCAGCAGCGGCACGAAGACTTCGTTGAGCGCGACGCCGAGTACGGCCGGCTCGTCGGGCGGCTTGCCGGTGTAGGTGCTGTGGTAGATCGGGTTTTTGCGCATGGTGATGCGGTCGACCGTAAACACCGGGAATTCCGCCTGCTCGTTGTAGTAGCCGGTGTGATCGCCGTACGGCCCTTCGAGCGCTATCTCGCCGGGATGGATATGGCCTTCGAGAACGATTTCCGCAGAAGCGGGCACTTGCAAACTTGAGCCGAGGCACTGCGTCAGCTCGGTCTTGCCACCGCGCAGCAGGCCGGCGAACTGGTATTCGGAGAGGCTGTCCGGCACCGGAGTCACCGCGCCGAGGATGGTCGCCGGATCGCAGCCGAGCACCACCGCTACCGGGAAAGGCTGACCCGGATTGGCCAGCTGGAATTCGCGGAAATCCAGGGCGCCGCCGCGATGCGCGAGCCAGCGCATGATGACCTTGTTCGGCCCCAACACCTGCTGTCGGTAGATGCCGAGGTTCTGGCGGCTCTTGTGCGGGCCTTTGGTGACGACCAGGCCCCAGGTGATCAGCGGCGCAACGTCGCCGGGCCAGCAATGCTGGATCGGCAGGCGCGAAAGATCGACATCCTTGCCTTCCCAGACAATCTCTTGGCAGGGCGCGTTCGACACCTTCTTCGGCGCCATGTTGAGCACCTGCTTCAACACCGGCAGCTTGTCCCAGGCATCCTTCAGGCCCTTGGGCGGTTCCGGTTCCTTGAGGTAGGCGAGCAGCTTGCCAACTTCGCGCAGCGCCTGTACCGAATCCTCGCCCATGCCCAGGGCGACGCGCTTGGGCGTGCCGAACAGGTTGGTGAGCACTGGCATCTCGTGACGCCGGCCCTGCGTATGCGCCTTTTCGAAGAACAGTGCCGGGCCGCCAGCGCGCAGCACGCGGTCGCCGATCTCGGTCATTTCCAGGTGCGTATCGACGTCCACCGCGATGCGCTTGAGTTCGCCGGTCTTTTCCAGTTGCGACAGGAAGTCGCGCAGGTCGTGGTATTTCATCGGAGCAGGAAGTCCAGGGCGATGCCGGCGAAGATGATGCCGCCGACCCAGTTGTTGTGCAGGAAGGCCTTGAAGCAGGCCATGCGTTCGCGGCCGCGAATCCAGGTGTAATGAACGCCCATGATGCCGGCGGCGATGGCCAGCGCAGTGTAGAACGGCCAGCCCAGCGCGTAGGTGCTGCCAACCCAGGCGATCAGCGCCAGCGTCGCGGCGTAGCAGAGCATGACGGCGGCGACGTCAAAACGACCGAAGGTGATCGCCGAGGTCTTGATGCCGATCTTGAGGTCGTCGTTGCGGTCGACCATGGCGTATTCGGTATCGTAGGCCACCGCCCAGAAGATGTTGGCCAGCAGCAGCCACCAGGCTTGCGCCGGCACCTCGCCGAGTTGCGCGGCGTAGGCCATGGGAATACCGAAACCGAAGGCCACCCCCAGATAGGCCTGGGGAATGGCAAAGAAACGTTTGGTCAGGGGGTAGGTGGCGGCCAGAAAGAACGCCGCAAACGAGAGCCAGATCAGCAGCGGTTTGCGCAGCAGCAGAACCAGGGCAAAACTGGCCAGACAGAGCAGGGCAAACAAGGCCAGGGCTTCCCTGCTGCTCACCTGCCCCGTCGTCAACGGCCGCTCCCTGGTGCGTTCGACGTGCTTGTCGAAATCGCGGTCGGCAAAATCATTGATCACGCAGCCCGCCGAGCGCATCAACAAGGTCCCCAGGGCAAACACCCAGACCAGCATCCAGTCCGGGCGGCCGGCCGACGACAGCCACAGCGCCCACAGCGTGGGCCAGAGCAGGAGCAAAGTGCCGATGGGTTTGTCCAGGCGCATCAGCTTTTCGTACAAATCGAGTCGTTCGCGGAGCAGGTGCAGAGTGGTCACGGTAGGTTCAGGACGTAAGGCAGATTGGGCGAAGACGATAGTATGGCCGGCTTGTGGCCGCGAGGCGAGTGCCGGTTAGGCAGTTGGCCGGCAGCAGTCACGACCCTACCGGCGGCGATTGCCGGTACAGCTCGGCATAGTCATCCGGCGGCGCAGGCGGCGGCAGGGGTGGATGCCAGGTCGGGAAGGCCACCCGTGCCAGCGTACCGCGCTCATGTGGATTGGGTTGCAGACTGGCGCGGGCACGGTGCTGACTGGCAATCTCCTGCACGATGGGCAAGCCCAGACCACTCCCCTCGCCCGCGGTGTCATCGACACGGTAAAAACGCTCGAACACCAGCTTGGCCTGCTCCGGGGTAATACCCACCCCGTTATCCTCGACTTCAAGAAACACGGTATTGCCGGTATCCAGCACCCGACAGGTCACCCGTCCCCCGTTCGGGGTGTAGCTCAGGGCGTTATCGATCAGGTTGTTCAGCAGTTCCTGCAGCAGGAAGGCATTACCGTTGATCATTGCCTGCCCCGGTGCTTCGTAACCCAGATCGATGTTTTTCTGCAGGGCGCGCATCACCCATTCTTCCACCACCTGCCGCGCCAGCAGCGCCAGGTCGAGTGGCGCATGCGGCAGACTGTTGTCGCTGGCCTCGGTGCGTGCCAGGGTCAACAACTGATTGACCAGCCGGCCCGCCCGATCCACGCCGGTGGCGATCTGCCGCAAGGCGTGCCGCAACGCTGCCGGGTCGTTCTCGCGACTGGCCAGCTGGGCCTGTGTTTTCAGGCCGGTCAGGGGGGTACGCAACTGGTGTGCGGCATCGGCAACAAAGCGCTGCTGCACCGCGAAATTGTTCTGCATGCGCAGCAACATGGCGTTGAATGCTTCGACCAGAGGTTCCAGTTCTTCCGGCACACGCCGGGTGGCAATCGGCGACAGATCGGCCGGATCGCGCTTCTCGATGGTATGTCGCAAACGGTGCAGCGGCCGCAGGCCGCGGGAGAGGCCGAACCACACCAGCAGCACCGCCAGCGGAATGATGACGAACTGCGGCAGAATCACGCTGGCAACGATGCGGTTGGCCAGCTGCGCCCGCTTTTCGGTCGTTTCCGCCACCTGGATCAGGGTCCGCTCGCCCCCCGCATGCTGGCTGTAAAAAGCGTAGGCCACGCGGATGTCCTGCCCCTTGTATTCGTCATCGCGCAGCAAAATTTCGCCTGTCGGCGCTTCTGCGGCCAGGCTTGCAGCAACACCCGGCAGATCGCCATCACCCAATGGTCTGGCCTGCCCCGGACCCTGGATCAGGAAATAGACGTTATCCAGCTCGTCCGATCGCAGCATGGCCTGGGCGGATGCCGGCAAACGCAGCGGCTTCTTGCCGCTGGGCCAGTCGAGCTGCCGGCTGAGTGCCGTCACCCGCTCGCGCAGCGCCTGGTCGTACGGATAGTTGGCAACGTTGTTGGCAAAGTAATGGGTAAAGGCAATGCTCAGCGGCCAGACAAACAGCAGGGGAGCGAGCATCCAGTCCAGGATTTCGCCAAACAGCGAGCGCTCGGTTTCCGTCATGCTGTTCCCGCTCCCGGTCGCCGCGCCAGTCTCATTCGCCCTGCGGCCGTTCAAGGCAATAGCCAAGACCACGTACGGTCGCGATCTTGATACCCCCGGATTCCAGCTTTTTGCGCAGGCGGTGCACATACACTTCGATGGCGTTGTGGCTGACTTCCTCACCCCAGCCACACAGATGATCGACCAGCTGATCCTTGCTCACCAGTCGCCCCATGCGGGCGAGCAAAATTTCCAGCAACCCGATTTCCCGCGCCGACAAATCGAGGGGCACGCCGTCAATCTGCGTCACCCGGCCCACCGGGTCGAAGCTCAGGCTGCCGCAGACAATCGCCGGCGAATTGCCTGTGGCGCGCCGGGTCAAGGCCCGCACCCGTGCTTCCAGTTCGGCCAGCTCGAAGGGTTTGACCATGTAATCATCCGCCCCCAGGTCCAGTCCACGCACCCGGTCATGGGTACCATCAAGCGCAGTCAGAATCAGTACCGGAATGGTCGAATGGCGCGCCCGCAGTCGCTTGAGCACCTCCAGGCCGGACAGCCTGGGCAAACCCAGATCAAGTACCAGCAGGTCGTAACTGTGTGCCAGCAACGCCTCTTCCGCCGCCTCGCCATGTGCGGCCCAATCGACGCTGTAGCCGGCCTGTCCCAACGAGCGGCTGACGCCGTCGGCAATGATGTCATCGTCTTCCGCTATGAGAATGCGCATAAAACCCCAACCAAATCTTGCTCAAATGTAAGCAGTTTGTAAGCGTTATCGGTTACCCTATAGGGGCTGTTCTCCTTTTATGGTCTTAGGAGTCAGGAGCCCCGGTTCCGACTCGGGGGGATACCTGCCAGTCAGGCCCCCCACCGCTTTTTTCTGCCGCAAGTCTAACAAACGCTGCCCGCGGAAGTGGCCTTTTCGCCACGGAGCACAGTCTTTCATCCATAAAAAAACCCCGCCGCAGCGGGGTTTCGTGTTTCAGGCGAAGCCGGGAATCACATCCCCATGCCCATGCCGCCCATACCACCCATGCCACCCATATCGGGCATGCCGGCAGCCGGCTTGTCTTCAGCCAGTTCGGCGACCATGCACTCGGTGGTCAGCATCAGACCGGCCACGGAAGCAGCGTTCTGCAGTGCAGTACGGGTCACCTTGGTCGGATCGAGCACGCCCATTTCGACCATGTCGCCGTACTCGTCGGTTGCCGCGTTGTAGCCGTAGTTACCCTTGCCACGAACGACCTTGTCGACCACCACGGAGGCTTCTTCACCTGCATTGGCGACGATTTCGCGCAGCGGGGCTTCAATCGCCTTGAGGATCAGCTTGATGCCTGCGTCCTGATCGTGATTGTCACCCTTCAGGGTCTTGACCGCAGAACGGGCCCGCAGCAGGGCCACGCCGCCGCCAGGAACGATGCCTTCTTCAACGGCGGCACGAGTAGCGTGCAGCGCGTCTTCGACACGCGCCTTCTTTTCCTTCATTTCGACTTCGGTCGCAGCACCGACCTTGATCACGGCCACACCGCCGGCCAGCTTGGCGACACGTTCCTGCAGCTTTTCGCGGTCGTAGTCGGAAGTGGCTTCCTCGATCTGCACGCGGATCTGCTTGACGCGAGCCTGGATCGAAGCTTCGTCGCCGGCGCCGTCGATGATGGTGGTGTTTTCCTTGCCGATTTCAATGCGCTTGGCCTGGCCCAGATCCTTCAGGTCAGCCTTTTCCAGCGACAGGCCGGTCTCTTCGGAGATCACGGTGCCGCCGGTCAGGATGGCGATGTCTTCGAGCATGGCCTTGCGACGATCACCGAAGCCCGGGGCCTTGACGGCAACGGTCTTGAGGATGCCACGGATGTTGTTCACCACCAGGGTGGCCAGCGCTTCGCCATCGACGTCTTCGGCGATGATCAGCAGCGGGCGCGAGGCCTTGGCAACCTGTTCCAGTACCGGCAGCAGATCGCGGATGTTGGAGATCTTCTTGTCGAAGAGCAGGATGAACGGGTTGTCGAGCAGGGCCACCTGCTTTTCCGGGTTGTTGATGAAGTACGGCGACAGGTAGCCGCGGTCGAACTGCATGCCTTCGACGACGTCGAGTTCGTTGGCCAGGGACTTGCCGTCTTCAACGGTGATGACGCCTTCCTTGCCGACCTTTTCCATGGCTTCGGCAATGATGTCGCCGATCGAGGAATCGGAGTTGGCCGAGATCGAACCAACCTGGGCGATTTCCTTGGTCGTCGTGCACGGCTTGGAGATGACCTTCAGTTCTTCGATGGTGGCGGCGACGGCCTTGTCGATGCCGCGCTTGAGGTCCATCGGGTTCATGCCGGCGGCCACATACTTCATGCCTTCGCGGACAATCGCCTGGGCCAGCACGGTGGCGGTGGTGGTACCGTCACCGGCGATGTCGGAGGTCTTGGAAGCGACTTCCTTGACCATCTGGGCGCCCATGTTGGCGAACTTGTCCTTCAGTTCGATTTCCTTGGCGACGGAAACGCCGTCCTTGGTCACGGTCGGGCCGCCGAACGAACGCTCGAGCACGACATTGCGGCCCTTCGGGCCGAGGGTCACCTTGACCGCGTCGGCCAGGATGTTGATGCCTTCGACCATGCGGGCGCGGGCGGAATCACCGAATTTGACTTCTTTAGCTGCCATGTGAATAGCTCCTGAATTTTGATCTGTTGAATACGGGGGAAAGCGGGTCCGGAATTACTTCTGGATCACGCCCATGATGTCTTCTTCACGCATGACCAGGACTTCCTGGCCATCGACCTTGACGGCCTGGCCGGCATATTTGCCGAACAGCACGCGGTCACCCACCTTGACGTCCGGGGTGATGTACTTGCCGTTGTCGTCACGCTTGCCCGGACCGACAGCCAGCACTTCACCCTGATCCGGCTTTTCGCCAGCGGAATCGGGGATGACGATGCCGGAAGCGGTGGTACGTTCGGCTTCAACGCGCTTGACGATCACACGGTCGTGCAAAGGACGGATATTCATGAAACACACTCCTGAAAGAAAAAATGGACAGGGAGAAACCCGAAAATCGGCCCGCACTGCGGGCTTCTGGCGCGGCGCTGTTAGCACTCAACACCAACGAGTGCTAATGATAGGGGCGGGATTGGGGGATTTCAAGTAGACGCGATTTTTTTCTGCCGGGCCCACCGGGACTTACCCCAGAGCTGGTTATGGCAACGCCTTCATCGACAACAGCTCCTTGATGCACACATTCGCCGGCAGTGAGAGGATGTGCTGCGTGGGCGAACGGCAGGCCGGCGCTGCAGCCCGCACCATGAAAATGCCCTCATGCTACAATTATGTCATTTACAAACAACAAAGTTCATCATGACGCTTAAAGCAACTGCTCTGATACCGGCCCTCTTGGGAGCATTAACCCTCAGCCTGGCCGCCTGCAAGACAACCGGAGCCGGGGACATTGGCTCCACCCTCAGCGCTGGCAGCAAATTGGTCACGGCCGCCACCTTGTCGGACGCCGAAATGACCGAATTGGGAAACCGCACCACTGCTGACCAGGACCGCAAAAACAAGGTCGCTCCGGCCAACAGCAAATACACCAAACGCCTGGCGAAGCTGACTGCTCGCTGGAAAACCGTCGACAGCACGAAACTTGATTACAAGGTTTACATCAAGAACGACGTCAACGCTTTCGCCGTCCCCAACGGAGCCATTCGCGTGTACTCCGCCCTGATGGACAAATTCACTGACGATGAATTGCGCTACGTGCTCGCGCACGAAATTGGCCACGTCATGCTGGGACACTCGAAGAAGGCTTTCCAGCTTGCCTACACCACAGCAGCCGCGCGCGATGCAGCCGCTGCCAGTGGCAGTTCGACCGCTGCCACGATCGCGAATTCCCAACTCGGCGACATGGCTGAAGCGCTGATCAATGCGCAATTCTCTCAGAGCCAGGAAAATGAAGCCGACGATTACGCGCTCAAGCTGCTCACACAGCACAAGCTGAATGCTCGCGGCAGCGTGACGGCGCTGCGCAAGCTGGAAACCTTGTACGATAACGAGCGCAGCATGTTCTCCAGCCACCCCGCGCCCGGTGAACGTGCACAACGCATGGAAAGCCAAATCGCTGCCATGAAGAAATAAACCTGCGCACCAGCGTGAAAGCACATCAAGGCCCCGTCATCGGGGCCTTGGCAGTTAACCAGGGCACTCAGCACACCGTCACTCACCCAGCCGCCGCAAGCGCAGGGCGATCAGGATGACGCAGGCAGCGCAGACGAGCATCGCCCCGGTCACTCCCGGCCAGCCCGCATGGCTCCAGGCCCAACCGCTGGCGGTACCGATCACGCTGCCCCCCAGGTAATAGCTTGACAGATACAGCGCCGACACCAGCCCCCGGCGCGGCCCGGCACGGTGCCCTACCCAGGCGCTGGCCACCGAATGCACCGCAAAAAAGCCGAAGGTGAATACCGCCAGCCCGGCAATGACCAGCCACAGGGGAGACGCCAGAGTCACCGCAATCCCGACGGTAAACAGTACCGCCATCACTCCCATGATGCGTTGCCGGCTGTGGCGTGCGATTTGCCGACCAGCCCAGGCTGAAGCGTAACTACCCACGGTATAGAGCAGGAACACGCTGCCAATCGCCGCCGGCCCCAGCGCATACGGTGCTTGCGACAGGCGGAAAGGCAGGTAGTTATACAACCCCACCAGCGTGCCCATGCCAAGGAAGGCAACGCAGAACAACCAGGGCAACCCGGCATCGGCATAAATGCGCCGCACATCGGAAAACAGCAGGCCGGGCTGCAGCGAATGCGGTGTGAAATGGCGTGCCGCCGGCAACAACCGCCAGAACAGCACGGCCACCAGCAAACCGAGCACACTGACCGCCGACAAACCGTAATGCCAGGAGCCGGCCCAATCACTGCACGCCCCCGCCAGCAGGCGCCCGGCCATACCGCCGAGCGCATTGGCGCCGATGTACAGCCCCATCGCCCGCGCCCGCTGCGCCACCGGCAATTCCTCACCGAGGTAGGCCATCGCCGCCGCCGGCACGCCCGCGATGCAGGCCCCCAGCGCCGCCCGCGCCAGCACGAGCAAGAAAAAGTCGGGCGCCCAGGCCGAGAGCAGCGAGAACAGCGCGGCACCCAACAGGCCATAACGCATCAACCGCTCACGGCCATAACGGTCGGCGACCAGACTGAGCGGAATCAGCAGCAACGCCATCATGCCCGTGCCGGCGGTCACACTCAGGCTCGCTGTTCCCGGGGAGATGGCAAAACTGGTGGTCAGCTGCGGCAGCAGCGGCTGCGTACCGTAGAGCAGCAAGAAACAGGAAAAACCGGCCAGAGAAACAGCCAGCGTGCTGCGCGCCGACGTGTCGGGCGGGAGAGGAGGCACGGAATCGAGAGCAGAGGCTGACACAGTGGGGCGACGAGCAAGGAATGACAAGGGCGCGATTGAACGCCCCGCTGGTCGCGCCGGCAATTGGTATTATCACAAGCAAGCATTCGATACAGACGAAACCTTTACCCGAGCCCGGCCCATCCATGCATTACGATCTACCCGACCTGCGCCTCGTTGCCGCCATCGCCGACAGCGGCGCCCTGACCCGCGCCGCTGAGCGCGTACACCTTGCCCCCTCTTCCGCCAGCCATCGTCTGACACAACTCGAAGCCAGCCTGGGGGTCGCTTTGTTCGAACGTCACGCCCGAGGTCTGACACCGACGGCCGCCGGCGAATCACTCCTGCGTCATGCCCGCCAGGTATTCGCCCAGCTCGAACAAATGCATGCCGATCTTGCCCCCTATGCCAGCGGCCTCAACACCCAGGTCACCGTATTCGCCAACACCAACGCCATCAACTGCTTCCTGCCCGAAGATCTCGGCGACTTCCTGCGCGAGCATCCGCAGGTGCGGGTCAGCCTGGAAGAACAGCCGAGCCCGGCCATCGTCGGTGCAGTCGCCGCCGGCCAGGTTGATATCGGCGTCGTGGCAGCCGAGGGCGATTTTGGCGAACTGGAAGTCACTCCCTATCGGCGCGACCGGCTGGTATTGATCGTGCCCACCAGTCACCCGCTGGCGCGGCAGCAGGAAATCGCCTTCGCTGACGTACTCGCTGAAGCCTTCGTCTGCCTGCATGCCGGCAGCGCCATCCACACCTTCATGATGAACCACGCGGCCCGCCTCGGCGGGCGGCTCGACGTACGCATCCAGGTCCGCAGCTTTGCCGCCGTTTGCCGCATGGTGGGCGCCGGCGTCGGCATCGGCATGGTGCCGCGCTCATCGGTGGCAGCTTCCGATCTCCTGCATACGGTGGAAATTGCCGATGCCTGGGCGCCGCGCGACCTGCATCTGTGCGTACGCGAACGCGCTGCGCTCGGCCCGGCGGCGCGGGCCTTGTTCGACCATCTGGCCGCCATGGGCGGCACAGATTAGCGCCGACCGCCGAGAATCGAGCCCAACACGCCGCGCAAAATCTGCCGGCCAAGTTCCCGGCCAACCGTCCCGGCGACGCCGCGCGCCGCGCTTTTGGCGGCGGCTTCGATCACACCTTCACGGCGACCGCCGCGCGGCCCGGTGGTGCCACCGAAGATGCTGCCCAGGCTACCAAACAAACCGCCGTCGCTTTCGGCCGTGGCCGGTTCTGGGGCGGTGGCAGGTTGCCGACGCGGCGCGCTGGTCGGTCGGGCCGGTGCGCCGGGGGCGGCCGGTGCCGGAATGGCGCCCGGGCCGGTCTTCTTCGCGGCGGCCGGCTGGCCGCGCAGGATTTCGTAGGCCGACTCACGATCCACCGTCTCGCCGTAGGTGGCGAGCAGCGGCGAGGCTTCGATGTTGGCGCGCCGTTCAGCTTCGGTCAGCGGGCCAAGGCGCGACGCCGGCGGGAAGATGAAGGCACGTTCGACGATGTTCGGCCGGCCTTTCTCGTCGAGGAAGGAGACCAGCGCCTCGCCGACGCCGAGTTCGGTGATGACTTCGGCGGCATTGAATTTCGGATTGGCGCGCATGGTCTGCGCAGCCGATTGCACCGCCTTCTGGTCGCGCGGCGTGAACGCGCGCAGCGCATGCTGGACGCGGTTGCCGAGCTGGCCGAGGATTTTTTCCGGGACATCGAGCGGGTTCTGGGTCACGAAAAACACGCCGACACCCTTCGAGCGGATCAGTCGCACCACCTGCTCGACCTTGTCCACCAGCGCCGCCGGCGCGCCGTCGAACAGCAGGTGCGCCTCGTCGAAGAAGAACACCAGCTTCGGTTTGTCGAGGTCGCCGGCTTCCGGCAACTGCTCGAACAGTTCGGCCAGCAGCCAGAGCAGGAAAGTCGAATACAGCGCCGGGGCGTGAATCAGCTTCTCGGCGGCAAGCACGTTGATGACGCCGCGGCCGTTGCTGTCGACCTGCATCAGGTCGTTGATGTCGAGCATCGGTTCGCCGAAGAAGACATCGCCGCCCTGCTCTTCCAGCGTCAGCAGGCCGCGCTGGATGGCGCCGATCGACGCCGTCGACACGTTGCCGTACTCGGTCTTGAACTGCGCCGCGTTATCGCCCACGTACTGGACCATCGCCCGCAGATCCTTGAGGTCGAGCAGCAGCAGGCCCTGGTCGTCGGCGATCTTGAACACCATCTGCAGCACGCCGGCCTGGGTGTCGTTGAGGTTGAGCAGGCGCGCCAGCAGCAGCGGCCCCATGTCGGAAATGGTCGCCCGCACCGGAATGCCGTTCTCGCCGAACACATCCCAGAAGGCTACGGTGTTGGCGTAATTGGCATAGCCTTCGAGGCCCAGCTCGTCGATGCGTTTCTGCAGCTTCGGCGACACCGTGCCGGCCGCGCCGACGCCGGACAGATCTCCCTTGACGTCGGCCATGAACACCGGCACGCCGATATACGACAGGCGTTCGGCCAGCGTCTGCAGCGTCACCGTCTTGCCGGTCCCGGTGGCGCCGGTGATCAGGCCGTGGCGATTGGTCATCTGCGGCAGCAGCGCGGGAAAATCATCGGCGGACTTGGCCAGGTAGAGCGGTTCGGACATGGTACGGTAACTCCGGAAAGGATCAGATGCCGGCATTCTAGCGCTGCGGCGGCGGGCTGGTGTTAAGGAGGGTAAAGCGGGCTGGACAACAGGCAGTACGATAGGTACGGTAAGTCTTAGAGATGCGGAGGACTGAAATGGATGCAATGACCTACAGCACGCTACGCGCGAACCTCGCCAGCACCATGGATCGTGTTTGTGACGACCACGAAGTTCTGATCATCACCCGAAATGGCGACCAAGCCGTGGTGATGCTATCGCTCGAAGATTACAAGACGCTGGAGGAAACCGCCTACCTCCTGCGCACGCCGGCCAACGCCAAGCGACTGCTCTCGGCGGCCACGCAACTGAATGCCGACCAAGGCACGGAACGGGAACTCGCCGCGTGAAGCTGATCTTCGCCGACGAGGCATGGGAAGACCACCTCTACTGGCAGAAGCAGGACAGGCGGATGGTCGAGCGGATCAATAAACTGATCCGCGAAACGCAGCGTGACCTATTTGCCTGAGTGGGAAAACCGGAAGCGCTGAAACATGCGCAGTCCGGCTTCTGGTCACGGCGGATAACCGATGAACATCGGATGGTTTATCGGGTGGAAGGGGATGCGCTGTTGATTGCGCAGTTGCGGTTTCACTATTGAGGACGCAAAAAACAGGGGCAGACCCCGTAACTAATCGTGGTCTGCCCCCTATTATCGCGGCGGCCGGGCCGGGCGTCGCGATCATTCCCGAACTGCTTCGTCGCCTGGCTGCTGCCACCGCACAGGCGGAAGTGGCATGAGGTTTGCGGCACAGGCTGCAACTTCATTGCCCGAGAGCCAAGTGCCATGTTCGTTCAAGCCGTCAATCCGTGGTCCAGCGTCGCTTCCCCGGCGCTTTCGTCGTTCCGCAGCACGCCACCGGCGGCAAGTGCTGCCCCGGCGCCGGCAAATGCTGCCGGCACAGTGAGCATCTCGCAGTCGGCCCGTGACCGCCTGGCGGCCGAGAGTACGACGGCCGCGGCGACGCACACGGCGAGCTTCGATACCAACCAGGGAACGGTCGACATCGATATCGAAGCCTATTTCCAGCCACCGGCCGGCGGGTTCACCGAACTGCCGCCGTTGCTGATGCCGTCGCCGGCCAACATCCAGGCGCTGAGCAACTACGTTTCGCAGAAGATGCCGGCCTTCCTCACCGCCAACGGCATTCCGGCGGCGCCGGCGAGCGTCAGCTATGACCGCCAAGGACAGATCCAGCTGCCGGCCGACTACCCTTACGCCGAACAGTTCAAGACGGCGCTGGCCAAGGAACCGGCGCTCGAGCGCAGCATGCAGAGCGCTGCCGCGCTGACCTCCCACTATGTCGAATTGCAGAAGGTGATGCCGTTCCACGAGGAATACGCCGCGGCCGGATCGTCCGCTGAAGCGGCGACGGTGGTCGCCAAGTACGCCTGGCTGTTCGCTGAAAACCGCTCGACCGCGCAGATCTCGCTGCAGTTTTCCGTCACCGGCAGCATGAGCCTGAACGCCGACGGCGCTGCCGTCGTCTGGCCGAGCGCCTGAGCGGCTGGCACAATGCGCGCGGTCGAGTTGTTTTCCTGCTCTTTGGCTGCGCACCGGTTAGCGAAGGTGACTGAGTCGATCAGGCATTCCAGGACGATCACACCAGAGCGCTGGACAATGCACGCCGGCCTGACGGGAAAACGCTGGACGAGTAAAATCTTGCCTTCTTCGTCACTCGCATTCAGGAAAAGAGCATGGCAGGTCACTCGAAATGGGCAAACATCCAGCACCGCAAAGGTCGTCAGGACGAAAAGCGCGGCGCGACTTTTTCCAAGATCGCCAAGGAAATCACCGTTGCTGCCAAGATGGGCGGCGGCGATGCGGCGTTCAACCCCCGCCTGCGGGTGGCTGTCGAGAAGGCCAAAGCCGCCAACATGCCGAAGGACAAGATCGACACGGCCATCAAGAAAGGCACCGGCGAACTCGAAGGCGTCGAATACATCGAGATCCGTTATGAAGGCTATGGCATTGGCGGCGCAGCGATCATGGTCGATTGCCTGACCGACAACAAGACCCGTACCGTGGCCGAAGTGCGGCACGCGTTCTCCAAACACGGTGGCAACATGGGCACCGACGGCTGCGTGGCATTCCAGTTCAAGCACTGTGGCCAGATGATCTTTGCCCCCGGCACCGACGAAGCGGCACTGATGGACGCCGCCATTGAAGCCGGCGCCGAAGACGTTACCAGCGATGAGGATGGCTCGATCGAAGTCCTGACGGCGCCGGCCGATTTCCTTACCGTCAAGGACGCCTTGGCCGCCGCCGGTTTCACCCCCGAACTGGCGGATGTAACAATGAAGCCGGAAGGCGAAAACGTGTTCAGCGGCGACGACGCGATCAAGATGCAGAAACTGCTCGACGCCCTGGAAAACCTCGACGATGTGCAGGAAATCTACACCACTGCCATCATCGAAGAATAGGGAAACCCACCATGCAACTGCCCGCAATCTTGTTGATCGCCCTCACCAGCCTGACCCTGCCCGCACTGGCGGCAGAGTACAGCTGCCCGGATCTCGGCCAGGCCGGCCCGGTCAATTCCTGCCCCGGCGAGGAGGAGCTGCGCTATACCTACACCGGTTTTTGCAGCGACAACAGCAAGGTTTACGGCAAGGAAACCGATGCCTGCCCGCGCTACGAAGACTACCGCGCAATGAAGAACACCGTGCTGTGGGAGTCGCAGGACGGTGCATTCAGCGGCTATGTATCCTGCAACATGCAGCCGGAACAGCTCGCCGGAGTTCGCGCCAGCAGCATGCAGGTAGTCAAGCAGGGCACGCTGACCAAACTGGTCTGCAGCTACCCGCGCGGGATTCGCCTCAGCTTGCGCACCAAGGGCAGTTGCACGATTCAGGACAGCCCGGCCTGCGCCGCCGATACCAGCGCCTGCCGTGCCATCTGCGACTGAATTGATGCCGCAGTGAATCGCGAACGCATTCTAGGCATCGACCCCGGATTGCGCACCACCGGCTTCGGCGTGATCGAACGCCAGGGGCGCACCCTGCGCTATGTCGCCAGCGGCTGCATCAAGTCCAACGCCGATGACGCGCTGCCGGCGCGCCTGGCGACGCTGTTCGCCGGGGTCAGCGAAGTGATCGCCACCTATCAGCCGGTACAGACTGCGGTGGAAATCGTGTTCGTCAACGTCAACCCGCAATCCACCCTGCTGCTCGGCCAGGCGCGCGGCGCGGCGATCAGCGCCCTGGTGCACGGCGGCTTGCCGGTCGCGGAATACACCGCCCTGCAAGTCAAACAGGCCGTCGTCGGGCATGGCAAGGCGGACAAAGAGCAGGTGCAGGCAATGGTGGTGCGCCTGCTCAATCTGCCCGGCGTTCCTGGCGCCGACGCCGCCGACGCCCTCGCCTGCGCCATCTGTCATGCGCATGCCGGCGAAGGTCTCGGCCTGATCGGACACAAGGTCGCAGGCACGCCGGGCGGCAAACTGAAACAGGCAGGCTATCGCATTCGTGGCGGGCGGCTGATAGGATAGCGGACTGTTTGCACATCCAGTACTGAGACCCCATGATCGGACGACTGAGCGGCCTGCTCATTGAAAAGAATCCCCCGCAAATCGTGCTTGACGTCAACGGCGTCGGCTACGAACTGGATGTGCCGATGAGCACTTTCTACAACCTGCCCGCGCTGGGTGAAAAACTATCCCTGCTCACCCATTTTGCGGTGCGTGACGACGGCCATTTTCTCTATGGTTTTCAGAGCGAAAGCGAACGCTTTGCTTTTCGCCAGCTGCTGAAGGTCTCCGGCATCGGCGCCCGTACCGCACTGTCGGTGCTGTCCGGCCTGTCGGTCAATGATCTGGCGGCAGCGGTGGCGCAGCAGGAGCTGGGTCGATTGATCAAGATTCCCGGCATCGGCAAAAAAACCGCCGAACGCCTGCTGCTCGAACTGAAAGGCAAACTGGCTGACGTGGGCAGCGGCAGCCCCGGCGCGGCGCCGTCCGACACCCGTAGCGACATCACGCAGGCCCTGCTGGCACTGGGCTACAACGAGAAGGAAGCGACTGCCGCCGTGCGCCAGCTGGCGGCCGACCTATCCACCAGCGAGGGCATCCGGCAGGCCCTCAAACTGCTCTCCAAAAGCTGATGCTCACCTCCGACGACTCGCGCACACTGGCGCAGATTGCGCTGGTGGTGTTGCTCATCATCGGCTGCATTGCCGTCCTGCTGCCTTTCGTCGGCGCCTTGCTGTTTGCTCTGGTGGTCTGGCTGTGCACCTGGGAAGCTTACCGCGACCACATCTTGCCCCGCCTCGGTGGCAAGCCCATTCTCGGCGCCACCCTGATGGTGCTGGCGCTGATGCTGGTCTTCCTGGTGCCGACAATTTTCCTGGCCGGTGCGCTGGTCAGGAGCAGCGACGTGCTGGTCAATCACGTCCGCCCCCTGCTCACCCAGGGGCTGCCTGCCGATCCCCCGGCCTGGTTCGCCAGCGTGCCCCTGTTTGGCGACATGCTGGACAACTTCTGGCACGAAATTGCCGGTAGCCGCGAAGCGTTCAACGCCCTGCTGGGCAGAGGCGTTGGCCCGGTTCGTGAATTTCTCCTGCGGGCTGGCGGCGTGGCAGCCAATGGCCTGCTGCAACTGGCCCTGGTGTTTTTCGTTGCATTCTTCCTTTACCGTGATGGGCAGATGCTGGCCAACATCCTCTACCAGAGTGCGCGCAAACTGGGCGGCGACCTCGGCGAGCATCTGGTGAACAAGACCCGCGACACGGTTTTCGGCGTCATGCTCGGCATCATCGGCACGGCCATGGCGCAAGCCACCGTCGCCGCGATCGGGTTTTTCATCGCTGGCGCACCAGCACCTCTGCTGCTGGCGTTTGCCACTTTTTTCCTGTCCATGGTCCCGGTCGGCCCACCCCTCATCTGGGGTGGCGCAGCCTTCTGGCTGTATAGCGAGGGGCAGATCGGCTGGGCAATCTTCATGGCGCTGTACGGACTCCTCGTCATCAGCAGCATCGACAACCTGGTCAAACCCATCCTCATTGCCCGCGGCGCCGGCCTTTCCCTGCTGGTCATCGGCCTGGGCGTGTTCGGCGGTGTACTGGTGTTCGGCTTCATCGGCATCTTTCTTGGGCCGGTCCTGCTGGCGCTGGGCCAGATGCTTCTCCTGCGCTGGCTGAATAAGAAAGACGTCGCATGATAGAAACCGATAGCCTCGGCCCTGGGCGCCTGATCGCCCCACAGAGCAAATCGGCGCAGGAAGAAGCGCTGGAGCGGGCTCTACGGCCCAAGCGGCTGGCGGATTACACCGGCCAGCAAAAAATTCGCGAACAGCTGGAAATCTTCATCACAGCCGCCAAAAACCGCAGCGAAGCGCTCGACCACGTACTGCTGTTCGGCCCGCCGGGGCTGGGCAAGACTACCCTGGCCCACATCGTTGCCGCCGAAATGGGCGTCAACCTGCGCCAGACTTCTGGCCCGGTGCTCGAACGCGCCGGCGATCTGGCGGCAATCCTGACCAACCTCGAACCGCACGATGTATTGTTCATCGACGAAATCCACCGCCTGAGCCCGGTGGTTGAGGAAATCCTCTACCCGGCGCTGGAAGACTTCCAGATCGACATCATGATCGGCGAAGGCCCGGCTGCCCGTTCGGTCAAACTCGACCTGCCGCCCTTCACCTTGGTCGGCGCCACCACCCGCGCCGGCATGCTGACCAACCCGTTGCGCGACCGCTTCGGCATCGTCGCCCGCCTGGAGTTTTATAACGCGGAAGAATTGCAGAGCATCGTCAGCCGCTCCGCCAGCCTCCTCGGCGCCCCGATCGACCCTGACGGCGCCCTGGAAATTGCCCGCCGCTCGCGCGGCACCCCGCGCATCGCCAACCGCCTGCTGCGGCGCGTCCGTGACTATGCCGAGGTCAAGGCCGATGGCAGCATCGGCCGTCATGTCGCCGACCAGGCGCTGCACATGCTCGACGTCGACCCGGCCGGCCTCGACCTGATGGACCGCAAACTGCTGTCCGCCGTCATCGACAAGTTTGGTGGCGGCCCGGTCGGTGTGGACAACCTGGCAGCCGCCATCGGCGAAGCGCGCGACACCATCGAAGATGTGCTCGAACCCTATCTCATCCAGCAGGGTTACCTGCAGCGCACCCTGCGCGGGCGCATCGCCACCCCCGCCATTTACCGTCACCTTGGCCTGGCCGTACCGGGTGGGGCCGCTGACCTGCTGCGCGACCCATAAGCAGACATGAGGCGTTAGTGCGAATCAAAACAAGCTGTTACACAAGATTATTGCAGTGCAATGTAAAATCCCGGCGATGACCTCAGCCGCCTCTCACGCCTTCACGATTCCCGTGCGCGTCTATTACGAAGACACCGACGCCGGCGGCATCGTGTATTACGCCAACTACCTGCGTTTTTTCGAGCGCTGCCGCACCGAATGGATGCGCAGCGCCGGCTACGGCCAGGCGCAACTGCTGAGCGAACACGGCATCGGTTTCGTTGCTCGCAAGGCCGCCTGCGACTACCTCAAACCGGCCCGTCTCGACGACGAAATCACCATCGGCCTGGAAGTCGAGCGCCTCACCCGGGTGCGTGTCATCTTCCGGCAGTGGGCGCGCCGTGGCGATGAACTGCTGGCTACCGGCCAGGTCGAAATCGCCTGCGTCGACCTCGGCGCCATGAGCCCGACCCCCATTCCCGACTCTCTTCTTGCTGCGCTGGAAACACTCAAATGAACGTGACCCAGGATCTTTCCATCCTCCACCTGATTCTCCAGGCCAGTGCCGTGGTGCAACTGGTCATGGCGCTGCTCGCCGGCGTCTCGCTGATGTCGTGGTACTACATTGCGATGAAATGGTTTGCGGTCAAGCAGGCGCGCAGCAAAACCGAGCAGTTCGAGCGTGATTTCTGGTCCGGCGGCGACCTCAACAATCTCTACCAGAGCGCGGTCAATGACCGCCACCATGCCGGCTCGATGGAGCGCATCTTCGAGGCCGGATTCCGCGAATTCACCAAACTGCGCGGACAGAAGAACTTCGATTCCAAGGACATCGTTGACGGCTCGCGTCGTGCCATGCGCGCCACCTACCAGCGTGAAATGGACGCGCTTGAATCGCACCTCGCCTTCCTCGCCTCGGTCGGTTCGGTATCCCCCTACATCGGCCTGTTCGGCACCGTCTGGGGCATCATGCACGCCTTCCGCGCGCTCTCCAATGTCGGCCAGGCGACACTGGCTTCCGTCGCTCCCGGCATTGCCGAGGCGCTGGTCGCCACCGCCATCGGCCTCTTTGCGGCCATTCCCGCCGTGCTTGCCTACAACCGCTTCTCGCATGAAATCGACCGCATTGCCGTACGTTACGAGTCGTTCATGGAAGAGTTCTCCAACATCCTGCAACGGCAGATGAGGTAAGGCCATGCGCCAGCGTCGCCTGAAAAACGAGATCAACGTCGTCCCCTACATCGACGTCATGCTGGTCCTGCTGGTCATCTTCATGGTTGCCACGCCGATGATGACCACCGGCTCGGTCGACCTGCCCGCTGCCGGCACCGCACCGCAGAAACCGGACAAATTCCTGCGCGTGCAGATCGACAAGGATGGCGCACTGTCACTCTTCGACGCCAGCGGCCAGGAGCAGAAGCTCGACAGCACGCAAGCCCTGCGTCGCGCCCTGCAGGCCGAGCACGCAAAAGCACCGGAGATGCCGGTGTTGGTCGCCGGCGACAAGGCCGTGGCCTACCGCAATGTGATCGAAACCCTTGATGAGGTCAAAAAACAGGGGTTCGTGCGCGTCGCACTGGAAACCTCGGTACATTGACCATGGTCGATCAGCAGCCGCAAGAACCCGGCAAAGGCAAGGCCATCGCCTTCACCGTTCTGGTGCACGTGCTGCTCATCGCCGGCCTGTTTCTCGGTGTGCAGTGGAAAAGCAGCGAGCCGGAGGCCATGAACGTCGAACTGTGGGCGCCAACGCCACAAAAGGCGACGCGCGTGGCGCCACCTCCGCCCACCCCGGAGCCCAAACCAGAACCCAAGCCCGCACCAAAGATCGAACCCAAACCGGAACCCAAGCCGACCCCGAAAGCGCCCGACATCGTGGTCAAGGAAGAGAAGAAGAAGGAAGAAAAGAAAAAGCCGGAACCCCCAAAACCGGAGCCAAAGCCCGAACCCAAGCCCGAGCCGAAACCGGAACCCAAGCCGAAGACCGACCCCTTCAAGGAAATGCTGGAACGGGAAAGTCGTGAGCGTCAGGCCAGCACCGAGCAGAACCGCCTGGCCGCACTGGCCGAGAAGGAGCAACGCGCCGCTGCCAACCGGCGGGGCCTGGAAAGCTACGCCGCCAAAATCCGCGCCAAGGTCCGCGGCAACATCGTCCTGCCGCCAGGTATTGCCGGCAACCCGGAGGCCATTTTCGAAGTCAACCAACTGCCCGGCGGCGATGTCCTGTCGATCCGCCTGAAACGTTCCAGCGGCGTGCCGGCACTGGACGATGCGATAGAACGTGCCATCAAGAAATCCTCTCCGCTACCGCTGCCTGACGACCCCAGCCAGTTCCAGCGCAATCTTGAAATCAAATACCGGCCCCATGACGAGTAAGATGACGCCTGTTCAAGAAAAAATGACTGCAATGACCGCTATTTCCCGCCTTTCCCGCCGCATTTTCATCGCCTGCAGCCTCGGCTGCGCCATGTTTGCCAGCTCTCTGGCGCAAGCCCAGCTCTCGATCGAGATCACGGGGGCCGGGGCGAGCCGCATTCCGGTGGCGATTGCCGATTTTGCCGGTGACGATCCCATGTCGCGCATTGTCACCGGCACCGTACGCGGCGACCTGGAGCGCAGCGGCCTGTTCAAGATGGTCGATACCACTGGCGCGGCCCTCGATGAAAACACGCCTGTCGATTATGGCGCCTGGAAAAACCGGGGCGCCGACGCGCTGGCTGCCGGCAGCCTGGTACGCAGCGGCAACGGCCGCGTGGAAACCCGTTTTCGTCTCTACGACACGCTCAAATCAGACGCGCTGGGCGGCGCGATTTATGTCACCAATGCCGGGCAATTGCGGATGGCCGGCCACCGCGTCGCTGATTTCATCTACGAAAAGCTAACCGGCGAACGCGGCATCTTTTCCACCCGCATCGCTTACGTCATCAAGTCGCGCAACCAGTACCACCTGCAGATCGCCGATGCCGACGGGCAGAACCCCGCCACCGCCCTGAGTTCGGTGGAACCGATCATCTCCCCGGTCTGGTCACCTGACGGCGGGCGGCTGGCCTATGTCTCCTTCGAAAAGAAAAAGCCGATCATCATCGTGCACTCCCTGGCCAGTGGCGAACGCAAGGTGGTCGCCAACTTCAAGGGTTCCAACTCGGCGCCCGCCTGGTCGCCCGACGGGCGCCGACTGGCCGTGGTGCTGTCGAAGGATGGCAACTCCCAGCTATACACCGTCAATGCCGACGGCAGCGGGGGCCTGCAGCGCCTGGCACAATCCTCCGGCATCGATACCGAACCTCGTTACTCCGCTGACGGCAGCAGCATCTACTTCACCTCCGACCGCGGCGGCAGCCCGCAGATTTACCGCATCAGCAGTCAGGGAGGCGCCGCCCAGCGTGTCACCTTCGATGGCACCTACAACGTCTCGCCACGCCCTTCGCCGGATGGCAAGAGCCTGGCTTTCATCACCCGCCGCGATGGACGCTTCCAGCTGGCCGTGATGGACCTGGCCAGCAATCAGATTCAGGTTCTGACCGATTCGTCACGCGACGAGTCGCCCAGTTTCGCACCCAACAGCCGAATGATTCTGTTTGCCACAGAAGTCGGCGGGCGCGGAGTGTTATCGGCTGTTTCCATCGATGGCCGCATCAAGCAACGCCTTTCCATTGCCGCTGGCGACGTCCGCGAGCCGGCATGGGGGCCTTTTCTGAAGTAAGCAAACTGTCTGGAGTATTCCATCATGAAAAAACTGTTGTCTGTCGTTTTCCTTGCCGCCGTGCTGGCTGCCTGTAGCAACACCCCGGTTCCGGAAGATACCGGCGCGCCGGTGGAAAGCCGTGCCGGCAGCGGCACCGACGTCAAGACCGTCGTCGCCGGCGATCTCGACGCCAGCGGCCTGCCGCGTGAGCTGTCCGATCCGAAAAGCCAGCTTGCCCAGCGCAGCATCTACTTCGATCTCGACCGCTACGAAGTCAAGAGCGACTATCAGGGCCTGGTCGCCGCCCACGCCAAATTCCTCACCGCCAACCCCGGCTTCCGCGTGCTGATTCAAGGCAACACCGACGAGCGCGGCAGCCGTGAATACAACCTGTCGCTGGGCCAGAAACGTGCCGACGCAGTCAAGCGTGCTCTGGTCTTGCTCGGCGTGCAGGACAATCAAGTGGAATCGGTCAGCCTGGGTGAGGAAAAACCGAAGAACCCTGGTCAGGACGAAGCTGCCTACGCTGAAAACCGTCGCGCCGACATCCTCTATCGCGCACCTGACGGCCGCGGCGAGTTCTGATCATGCTGCGCCGCCTGCCCCTGGGATTCTTGATTGCCGCCGCCCTGGCCACCACCCCGGCCTGGGCCCTGTTTGACGACAAGGAAGCGCGCCAGTGGATCACCGACCTCAAAGCCAGCAGCGAAGCGCGCTTTGACCAGCAGGCCAAGGCGCAGCTCGATCTGGCAACGCAGATCCAGCGCCAGGCGGAGGAAATCGCCCGCCTGCGCGGCCAGATCGAGACCTTGTCCTACGAGCTGGAGCAAGCCCGCAAGCGCCAGCAGGACTTTTATCTCGATCTGGACAGCCGTCTGCGCCGCCTCGAACCTCACAGCAGCAGCACCTTACCCACCGGCGAAAGCGGCAACGCCGCCCAGCCGGTCCCTCAGGCTGCACCGGGCGCCGAAAGTGCAGAGTACGATGCCGCCCTCGAACTGTTCAGGAGCGGCAAATATCCCGCCGCCGCCAAGGCCTTCAAGACCTTCGTCGAGCAACACCCGGACAGCGCCCTGGCGCCCAATGCCCAGTTCTGGCTGGGCAATGCCTGGTATGCCCAGCGCAACTGCACCAAAGCCATCGAAGCACAGAGTTTCGTTGTATCTCGCTACCCGCAGAGCGACAAGGCGCCGGACGCCCTGCTGGCGATCGCCTCCTGTCAGCAGGAATTGGGCAACAGCAAAGGCGCCACGCAATCCTGGCAGCAGCTGCTGGAAAAATACCCCAGCGCCCCCGCCGCCGACAAAGCGCGTGAGCGCCTGAAGAAGAAATAATTGAGCCTGCGCCTGACCGAAATTTTCCATTCGCTGCAGGGTGAAGCTGCCCGCAGCGGGCTGCCGACCGTGTTCATCCGCCTGACCGGCTGTCCGTTGCGCTGCACCTGGTGCGACACCACCTACAGCTTCACCGGCGGCAGCGCCTGGGAAATTGCAGACATCCTGGCCGAAGTCGCCCGCCACCCGACACGGCACGTCTGCGTCACCGGCGGCGAGCCCCTGGCGCAGAAAGAATGCCCGGCGCTGTTGCAGGCATTGTGCGATGCCGGCTACGACGTCTGCCTGGAAACCTCCGGCGCACTCGACATCAGCACCATCGATCCGCGCGTCGCCCGCATCATGGACCTCAAGGCCCCCGCCTCCGGCGAGTGCGAGCGCAACCTGTGGAGCAATCTGCGCCACCTGAAGGCAGGCGATGAAATCAAGATCATCATCGCCGACCGCGCGGATTACGACTGGGCGTGCCAGCAACTGACGCAGCATCGCCTGGCCGATCTCTGCCCGGTGCTCCTGTCCCCCGCCCAGGGCAGTCAGGATGCCCGACAGCTCGCTGAGTGGATCCTGCAGGATGGCCTGCCAGTGCGCTTGCAGCTGCAACTGCACAAACTCCTTTGGGGTAACATGCAGGGAAAATAGCCCTGGAGACAACCACAATGGATCAGAACCGCCGCCAATTCACCCGCATCAGTTTCCGCAGCCCGGCCCGGCTGATCCTCCCCGACGGCGTACATACGGTAGATATCGCCGACCTGTCGCTAAAGGGCGCCCTCATCAGCCCCTCCGGTGCACTGCATGCCGAAATCGGTACGCACGGCGTCCTGCGCGTGCAGCTGGACGATGCCAGCACCGAAATCCGCATGAGCATCACTGTCGCCCACCACGAAAAAAACCACTACGGACTGTCCTGTCGCGAGATCGATCTCGACAGTGTCACGCACCTGCGTCGCCTCGTCACCCTGAATGCCGGCGACGATGCCCTGCTGACACGCGAAATCGCCCTACTATCGACCGGCTGACCCCTCCCTCTCTGGCGGATTTGCCCAACCCGCCTTGACGCTACCCCCACGCCTCCCTAAGATGCGCCGACTCTGAACAAGGCTGCACATTGTGACTCTGCAAACCGTAACACTAGAAACACTGTATTCCCTGATCGAACCGGACATGGCCGCAGTCGATGCCGTCATCCGCCGGCAACTCCATTCCGATGTCGTCCTGATCCGTCAGGTCGCCGAATACATCATCCAGAGTGGCGGCAAGCGCATGCGTCCGGCCCTGCTCCTGCTGGCGGCTGGGGCAGTAGGCTTCACCGGCAAGGAAAAGCACGAGCTGGCAGCGGTCGTCGAATTCATCCACACCGCCACCTTGCTGCACGACGATGTGGTCGACGAATCCGACCTGCGGCGCGGCCGCGAAACCGCCAATGCGGCATTCGGTAACGCCGCCAGCGTCCTGGTCGGCGATTTTCTCTACACCCGGGCCTTCCAGATGATGGTTGCAGTGAACGATATGCGCGTCATGCAGATCCTCGCCAACGCCACCAACATCATCGCCGAAGGCGAAGTGCTGCAGTTGATGAACTGCCACGATGCCGACGTCGACGAAAGCCGCTATCTGCAGGTCATCCGCTACAAAACGGCCAAACTCTTCGAAGCCGCCAGCCAACTGGGCGCCCTGCTGGGCAAGGTGGACTCCGCCACGGAACAGGCGCTCGCCGCCTACGGCATGCACCTGGGAACAGCATTCCAGCTGATCGACGATGTGCTCGACTATTCCGGCCAGGAAGTCAGCACCGGCAAACACCTCGGCGATGACCTGGCCGAAGGCAAGCCCACCCTGCCGCTGATCTACGTCATGCAGCACGGCACCCCGGAAGAAGCCGCCTGCGTGCGCCAGGCCATTGAAAACGGCGGCCGCGAAGATTTTCCCGCTGTCCTTGCCGCCATTCAGCGCAGCGGCGCCCTGCAGCACGCCCGCGCTTGCGCAGAAAACGAAGCAAACCTCGCCAGAGAAGCAATTTCGGCCCTGGGGGATTCAATTTACAAAAAAGCTCTGATAGAATTATCAGTCTTGGCTGTCGAGAGAAGCAATTAAGGCTTCACACAGCACCGGAGTGTAGCTCAGCCTGGTAGAGCACTGCGTTCGGGACGCAGGGGCCGGAGGTTCGAATCCTCTCACTCCGACCAGCACCTAGAAAAAGCTCTTGATTATTCAAGAGCTTTTTCTTTTTTATCTGCTGCACATCATCTGCGCGACAACATTCCGCACACGCGCCCCGTGAAAGCGTTCACATGCCCCGCCGCCTGATCTATCTGATCGTCTTCATCGAAGGGTTTTCCTCACTCGGGGCGGAAATCGTTGCACTGCGGCGGCTGCTACCGCACATCGGCAGCGCCATTACCGTCACTGCGCCGACCATTGCCCTGTTCCTGCTTGCACTGGCGCTGGGTTACGCCGCCGGCGGCCGGGTCAGGACCGCATTCCTTGACGTCGTCAGACGCAATTTCCTGCTCGCGGCGCTGCTGGCAGGTTGCGGCCTGTCTGCTGTGACGGTTGATATCCTCTTTGCCAGCGCCCCGACCGCTTTTGCCTACCTGCTACTGGTCGGCGGCATCCTCTGCCCAATCGCCTGGCTGCTCGGCCAGACCGTCCCCATCCTCACCAACCTGGTGCACACCGAACTGACCGGCGAGGCAAGCGGACAGGCACTGTTCTGGTCTACCCTCGGCTCATTCCTGGGAGCACTCGGATTATCACTGCTGGTCATGCAGTGGCTGGGCGTCTCGGCCGCAGTACTGCTGGTTGCTGCAGTCCTGCTCGCCGCTCTGCCGGTGCTTGCCGAAAGACGCCTGCGGGCGGCATTGCTGGCCGTGGCTGCGTTACTGCCCGTCATCGGCATCAATCTGACCGCCACCCAGGTCAGCGACACCGCGTACGCCGAATATCGGGTCGAACCGCTCACCCGAGCGGGCGACAACGATGCCCGCGCCTTCTGGGTCAACAAGTCGCTGGCCTCACTGACCGATGCCTCCACCCCGCCTCGAACGACCCGCTACATCGCCCATCTGCGCAGCATCCTGCTCGACGAGTTAGAGTTCCGCGGGCGCGACATCCTCGTTCTCGGCGCCGGTGGCTTCACGCTTGCCCAAGACGAACCGCGCAATCGCTACACCTATGTCGATATCGACCCCGCCATCCGCAGCATCGCCGAAGAACAGTTCCTGCGCCAGCCAGCCGCAGGGGAGTTCATCGTCGATGACGGCCGCCGTTATGTCACCACCACCGAACGTCGTTTCGACGCCGTCGTCGTCGATGTCTATAGTTCGCACACCGCCATTCCCGGCCACCTCGTGACCCGTGAATTCTGGTCCGCCACCCGCCGCGTCCTCAACGCGGACGGCGTCCTGCTGGCCAACCTGATCCTCGACGGCAAGCTGGAATCAGCCTATGCGCGTAATCTGCTGGCAACGGTGGAAGCGGTCTATGGACGTTGCGCCATCGACGTCCTGCACAAGGGCAAACCCATTGCAAATGTGGTTCTGAGCTGTTTTGCCAGCAGCCAGCCAAGTGGCGCCCGCATCTACATCGACGAGAAAAACCGCGTCGACCTCGAC
Organism: Azonexus hydrophilus; assembly: GCF_905120355.1. Classification (GTDB taxonomy): domain Bacteria; phylum Pseudomonadota; class Gammaproteobacteria; order Burkholderiales; family Rhodocyclaceae; genus Azonexus. Next base: position 91,105 of record NZ_CAJHOB010000008.1, read on the forward strand.
CGCAGCAGCCACTGACACACTCCGCGGCACCTGTCTCGAGCTCGACGCTCGGCAACCCCGCCGTGCGGACCTGGAAATGGAAACGGCTTCCACAAGGGAAGCCGTTTGAATCTGGTAGGCCGTGTAGGGGTCGAACCTACGACCAACGGATTAAGAGTCCGCTGCTCTACCAACTGAGCTAACGACCCAGATTTCACGCCAAGCACTGGTCTCAGCAGGAAAGGTCGTCATTGTACGGATCGTCGCCGGGAGCGTCAACATCTGCCGCCCACTTTTTTACACTCCTCAGCGCAGTACCGCAGCCATCAGCGGAACACCACTGTCTTGTTCCCGTGCACCAACACCCGGTCTTCCAGGTGATAGCGCAGACCGCGCGCCAATACGGTTTTCTCGATGTCCTTGCCGTAGCGCACCATGTCTTCCGGCGCATCCGAGTGGTCAATGCGGATCACGTCCTGCTCGATGATCGGGCCGGCATCCAGCTCGCTGGTCACGTAATGGCAGGTTGCCCCGATCAGTTTGACGCCGCGTTCGTAGGCCTGGTGATACGGCTTGGCTCCGACGAAACTGGGCAGGAAACTGTGGTGGATGTTGATGATGCGCCCGGCAAGGGCATCACACAATTCCGGTGACAAGATCTGCATGTAGCGGGCCAGGACCATGGTGTCGCCGCGCACGTCTTCAAAAATACGGGCAATCTCGGCATAGGCCGCGGCCTTGTTGTCCTTGTTAACCGGCACGTGGATGAAGGGAATGCCGTGCCACTCGATGAACCCCTTGAACGCATCATGATTGGAGATGACACAGGGAATCTCGATGTCGAGCTCCTTTGATTGCCAGCGCGCCAGCAAATCGTATAGGCAGTGCTCCTGCTTCGACACCATGACCACCACGCGCTTTTTCACTGCGCTGTCGGTAATCCGCCAGTCCATTGCCAATGGCTCCGCCACTTCCTTGCCGAATCGCTCGCGAAACTCCGCCAGCAGAAAGGGCAGGGAATCGGCCTTGATCTCGATGCGCATGAAATAACGCCGGCTGACCTCATCGGCATGAAAGCTCGATTCGAGAATCCAGCCACCGTGCTGGGCAATGAAGCCGGTCACGCGGGCAATGATGCCCACCTGATCCGGACAGGATGCGGAAAGAGTGTAGAAACGGTCGCGATGCATGATGGCCAATGCGTAATGAAGTGAGCCCCTTCAGGAGCAATGAGCGAACAGGTAGAGGCCGCAAAACCTGCGGCCTCGCCATCAGGCGCGGGCGAAGGCCTTGTCGATTTCGCTGCGCAAGGCGTCGTAGTCACGCACCACCGGATATTGCGGGAATTCGCGGATGACGTTTTCCGGCGGATGGAAAAGGATGCCCCCATGCGCCTCGCCCAACATGGCGGTGTCGTTGTAGGAATCGCCGGCAGCGACGATCTTGAACTTCAACTCCTTGAACCGCTTGACCGCTTCCTGTTTCTGATTCGGCATACGCAGGTGGTAATTGACCAGCATGCCATCGGCGTCAGCCTCCAGCGAGTGGCAGAACAGCGTCGGCCAGCCCAGTTGCCGCATCAGGGGATGCGCAAATTCGTAGAAGGTGTCCGACAGGATGACGACCTGATAGTCCTCGCGCAGCTGGTCGAGAAAGGCACGTGCCCCGGGCATCGGCCCCATCTCGGCGATCACCTTCTGGATGTCGGGTAGACCGAGCTTCTTGTCGCGCAGGATATTCAGGCGATAAGTCATGAGCGTGTCGTAATTAGGCTCATCCCGCGTCGTCCGCTTCAGTTCCGGAATACCGGTACGCTCGGCGAATTCGATCCAGATTTCGGGAACCAGCACCCCTTCGAGGTCAAGACAGACGATTTGCACAACACACTCCCAGATGAAGGCCGCGACAACGGCAAAAAACAACACGTAAGCGGGCGATTTTAACCGATGACAGGAGCGTCTGCTGCAGCCAGCCTCGGTGGAAAGCGTTTAATATTACAAAAGAATCAAGAGGTGGACATGAGCGCACAAATCGACGGCAATTCAGAAAACCGCATGGACGACGTGCTTCGTCGTCTCACTTTTCTCAAAGATCTACACAACCTGACGCATCGCATCCATGCCACCCGCAACGTCGACGAAATCATGCTCGATCTGTCGCCAGCCATCTGCGAGCTGTTCGCCTGCGAGCGGCTGACCCTCTATGCCTTGAGCGATGACGGCGGCAGCATTTTTGCCAAGGTAAAGACCGGCCTGGATTCCTTCGCCAGCCTGAAACTGCCGATCAACACCCAGAGCGTTGCCGGTTATGTTGCTGCCGAACGGCGCCTGGTAAACATCGCTGACGTCTATGACGAAAGAGCTCTACAGGCGATTGATCCAGGCTTGCGCTTCTTGCGCGCGGTGGATCAGCGCACCGGTTTCCGCACCCGCGAAGTTCTGGCCGCGCCCATTGTCGATACTGGCGATGGTCGGCTGCACGGCGTCATCCAGCTCATCAACAACCGCAGCGGCCGCCCCTTCCCGACAACAGTCGAGGAAGGTCTGCTTGAATTGTGCAAAACCCTGGCCATTGCCCTCAACCAGCGCTGCCCTACGACAGTGGCGCCATCCCGCTATGCTGCACTGATTGCCACCGGCCACCTGGATCAGGCCAGCCTGAGCGAAGCGCAGCTGGCGGCACGACACAGTGCAACTTCCCTGGAAAGCCTGTTGCGCACGCAGTACGGCATCGGCGCGGCCCTGCTGGGCAAGGCCCTGAGCGAACATTTCGGCGTTCCCTACGCCAGTTTCGACGCGCGCCAGCCCAGACCGCAGAGCCTGCTGCTCAACCTCAAGCGCGATTACCTGCAGCAAAGCGAGTGGCTGCCACTCGACGAAAATGAAGAAGGCATTCTCATCGTCAGCACGGATCCCGAACAAGCGCGCAGCAATCGCCTGATCAACCAGTTATTCCCTGGGCGCCGCCTGCTCTACCGGGTCACTACCGAACACGAATTCCAGCAGATGCTGGACGCCTTCTTCGGCAGCGCCGGCGCACCGGAGCTGGACAGCACCGCTGTCGGTGATCTGCTGCTGGAACTGAGCGAGGATGAAGAAACTGGCGAATCTGCCGCGCAGGCAGTCTCTGCTGCTGCCGACAACGAACTCGTCAAGCTGGTCAACAAGATCATCGTCGATGCTTACCAGCAAGGCGCTTCCGACATCCATATCGAACCGGCACCGGGCAAGGGCAAGGTGCTGGTGCGGCTGCGCCGTGATGGCTCGCTGCACAAATACATTGAGATTCCGGCCAGCTACCGCAGCGCCATCGTTGCCCGCATCAAGATCATGTGCGATCTCGATATCGCCGAAAAGCGCCGGCCGCAGGATGGCAAGATCCAGTTCAAGAAATTCGGCCCGCTCGACATCGAGCTACGGGTCGCAACGCTACCCTCGGCGGGCGGCGTCGAGGATGTGGTGATGCGTATCCTGGCCGCTGGCGAGCCCATTCCCCTCGACAAACTGGGCGTGCTGCCAGGCAATCTGGCGCGCCTGAAAAGTGCCGTGGAAAAACCCTACGGCCTCTTTTTCGTCTGCGGCCCCACCGGCTCCGGCAAAACCACCACCCTGCATTCGGTACTGGGCTATCTCAACCGCCCGGAAAGCAAAATATGGACGGCGGAAGACCCGGTGGAAATCACCCAGAAAGGCCTGCGTCAGGTACAAGTGAACAAAAAGGCCGGACTGGATTTCGCCACCGTGATGCGTGCCTTCCTGCGCGCCGACCCGGACATCATCATGGTCGGTGAAATGCGCGATGCCGAAACCACGGCCATCGGCATCGAAGCCTCACTCACCGGCCACCTGGTGTTCGCCACCCTGCACACCAACAGCGCGCCGGAATCGATCATCCGTCTGCTCGACATGGGCATGGATCCGTTCAATTTCTCCGATGCCCTGCTCGGCATCCTGGCCCAGCGGCTAGCCAAACGCCTCTGCCCTGCCTGCAAGGAAAGCTACCAGCCAGACGCCGCCGAAATGGATGAATTCCTGCACGAATACTGCCGCGAACTGCAACACACCCCCGCCTTCCTGGCAGACCCGCAGGCCGCTGAAGCTGCCGTCCGCGCCCGCCTGCTGGCCAATTACGGCAGCAACGGCCACTTTGTCCTGCCCCGCGCCAAAGGCTGCCCGGCCTGCGAAGGCAGCGGCTACAAGGGGCGGCTCGGCCTGCACGAACTGATGCTGGGTTCGGATGCCCTGAAAAAACGCATCCAGGAACATGCCCGGGTCGCCGAACTGCTCGCCCAGGCGCTGGCCGATGGCATGCTCACCCTGAAAATGGACGGCATGGAGAAAGTCCTGCAAGGCATGACCGACCTCAAGCAGGTGCGAACGGTGTGCATCAAATAACCCATGACAACAAGACGGAAACTGGCATGAACAGCAGCAACCCCCTCCTGCACCGCCTGGATCAGCTCAACCGGATCGGCGTCGGTCTCTCCCGTGAGCGCAACATCAACCGTCTGCTGGAAGACATCCTGCTCGCCGCCAAGGGCATCACCGGCGCTGACGGAGGCACGCTCTACCGCATGGATGACAGCGGCAGTCATTTGCGCTTTGAAATCATGCACACCAATTCCCTCGGTCTGGCGTTGGGCGGCACCACGGGCAAGCGCATTGATCTGCCCGACCTGCCGCTCAGGAATGCCGCCGGCGAACCCAATCTCAACCTGGTCGCAGCCTACGCCGCCCTCAAGGAAGAAACCGTCAATATTGCCGACGCCTATGACGAAGCCGGCTTCGATTTTTCCGGCACCCGCCGCTTTGACGCCCAGACCGGCTACCGCTCCCGCTCCTTCCTCACCGTGCCGATGAAGAACCACGAAGAGCAGGTCATCGGCGTACTCCAACTGATCAACGCCACCAACCTCCTGACCGGCGAAGTCACCCGCTTTTCCGCTGAAGACCAGCATCTGGTGGAGTCGCTCGCCTCGCAGGCAGCGATCGCCCTCACCAACCGGCAATTGATCGATCAGCTGGAACAGCTGTTCGAGTCTTTCATCGGTCTCATCAACCTCGCCATCGACGAAAAATCCCACTACACCGGCGGCCACTGCCAGCGCGTCCCCATCCTCACCATGCTCCTGGCGGAGGCGGTGAATGCCACCCGAGAAGGGCCACTGGCCGACTTTCACATGAGTGAAAAGGACCGTTACGAACTGAAGATCGCCGGCCTCCTGCACGACTGTGGCAAGGTCACCACGCCGGTACACGTGGTCGACAAGGCCACCAAGCTGGAAACCCTGTTCGACCGCATTCACCTGATTGACACCCGTTACGAGGTCCTCAAGCGCGACGCCGAAATCCGCCTGCTGCGCGCCCAGCTTGCCTCGGGGGAGGCCTTCGATACTGCCGCCGAACATGCTCTGGCGCAGCAACTGGCCGCCAGCACGGCCGAACTGGATGCCGAACGCGATTTCCTGCGCCGCATCAACACGGGGGGCGAGGCCATGCGCGAAGAAGATCAGCAGCAGGTACGCGACATCGCCGCCCGCCGACGCTGGCGCGGCCCGACGGGCGAGGAACAGTCGGCGCTGAGCGAGGACGAAGTCGCCAACCTTTCCATCCGTGCCGGCACCCTGAACGCCGAGGAACGTGAAATCATCAACCACCACATCGTCGCCACCGTCCGCATGCTGGAGCAACTACCCTGGCCCAAGCACCTGCGCAAGGTGCCCGAATACGCAGGCGGCCACCACGAGCGCATGGACGGCAAGGGCTATCCCAAGGGACTGACGCGCGAACAGATGTCGGTTCAGGCACGCATCATGGGCATTGCCGACATCTTCGAAGCCCTCACCGCACGCGACCGGCCTTACAAGCCAGGGCTCAAGCTGTCGAAGGCAATGGAGATCATGGCCAATTTTGCCCGCGGCGGTCACATCGACCCGGATCTGTTCGCGGTATTCGTCCAGCAGGAGGTCTATCTGCAGTACGCGCAGGCCCATCTCGCCAGTGAGCAGATCGACCCCGTGGACAACGCCGCATTGCTGGCGGCGATCAACTGAGCACCGCCCGGCGTCAGGCCACCAGCAGGCGCAGGCCAAGCCCGATGAACAACAAACCGGTCAGCCGGTCCAGCCACAGCGCCCAGCGCGGATGGCGCTGCAGGCTGGCGCCCAGACGTCCGGCACTGGCGCCAATGAGACTGAAGATGAGCGCCCCCTGCAGGGTGAACAACAGGCCAAGCTGCACGATCTGGTAACTTGCCCACGGCCCCGGCGTGACGAATTGCGGCAGAAAAGCCAGGAAAAACAGCACCACCTTGGGGTTCAAGGCATTGGCCAGCAGGCCGCGGCGAAAGAGTTGCCACGGTCGGGCCTCGGCGTCCGCCAGCGGGCGCAACAGGGCCACCCCGCTGCTGCGCAGCGCCTGCCAGCCCAGCCAGAGCAGATACGCCCCTCCCAGCCAGCGCAGGAGATTGAACCAGAAGGGCGAAGCAGCAATCAGGGCGCTGACACCGAGCGCCGCCAGCAGCGTGTGATTGAGACAGCCCAGCGCACACCCCAGGCCAAAGGCCACGCCTGCCCGACTGCCGCGCGCCATGCCCAGCGCCAGCACGAGCAGGTTATCCGGCCCCGGTGCCAGGGTCAGAAGCACAGCCGCCGCGAGAAAACTCAGGGCCAGCTGCGGCGCAAGCAGGAATTCCATGCCGGCGCTGGCGGTCAGTCAGGCGAGGGCAGGGCGTCCAGCGCGTCCTGCAACTCCAGCCAGCGCATCTCGGCCTGCTCGATTTCGGTCGCCAGCGCGGCCGCCCGGCGTTGCATGGCTTCACTTTGCTCCCGCGCCACCTGGCTGTAAAACGCGGGATCGGCAAACTGGGCATCCAGCCCGGCCTTTTCTTCCTGCCAAGCGGACAGCTGTCGCTCAATCTGCTCGATGTCCTTGCTCAACTTGCGCCGCTCCGCCAGCAGCGCCTGCCGGCTGGCCTTGGCTGCCGCCCGTTGCTGCAGGCGCTCGGCCTTGTCCGTGGCAGCTTGTGGCGCTTCCACGGGAGTTGCGTTGCGCTGCTCCGCCAGCCAGGAAGCGTAATCGTCGAGATCGCCGTCATACAAAACAGCGCCCCCCGCATCGACCAGCCACAGCTCATCGCAGCAACTGCGCAGCAGGTGACGGTCGTGCGACACCACCACCATGCCGCCGGCGTAGTCCTGCAAGGCAAAGGTCAGCGCCTCGCGCATTTCCAGATCGAGATGATTAGTCGGCTCGTCGAGCAGCAGCAGATTGGGCTTGCGGCGAATCAGCAGCGCCAGGGCCAGGCGCGATTTTTCGCCACCGGAAAACGGCCCCACCGGGCGCGTCGCCATGTCGCCGCGAAAATCAAAACCGCCCAGATAATCACGCAATTCCTGCTCCGGCGTCTGCGGCTCCAAGTGCTGCACATGCCAGAGCGGACTTTCTTCCGGCCGCAGCTGTTCCAGCTGATGCTGCGCGAAATAACCGATGTTGAGTGTCTTCGCTTCCCTGCGCTCACCGCTTTCCTGCGCCAGCACGCCGGCCAGCAGCTTGATCAGGGTCGACTTGCCGGCACCGTTACGCCCCAGCAAGCCGATGCGGCAACCCGGGCGCAATGTGAGGCGAATGTTGTCGAGAATCTTGCGTTCACCATAGCGGGCAGATGCGCCTTCGATGACCAGAAGCGGATCGGGCAGCTGTTCCGGTGCCCGGAAGCTGAAGGTAAACGGCGAATCGACGTGCGCCGCGGCCACCACCTCCATGCGTTCCAGCATCTTGACCCGGCTCTGCGCCTGCCGTGCCTTGGTTGCCTTGGCCTTGAAGCGTTCGACAAAGCGCGTCAGGTGGGCAATCTGCCGTTGCTGCGCGACAAAGGTGGCTTGTTGTACCGCCAGGCGCGCGGCCTTGGCTTTTTCGTAATCGGAATAACCGCCGCTGGTCAGGCTCAGGCGCTGCTGATCGATGGCAATGATGTGCCCGACCACGGCGTCGAGAAAATCGCGATCATGCGAAATCAGCAACAAGGTCGCCGGCGAAGTTTTCAGCCAGCCCTCCAGCCACAGCACCGCGTCGAGATCGAGGTGATTGGTCGGCTCGTCAAGCAGCAGCAGATCGGCACGGCAGGACAGGGCGCGGGCGAGATTCAGCCGAACCCGCCAGCCACCGGAAAAGTCCGCCACCGGCCGCGCGAAGTCGGCATCGCTGAATCCCAGCCCGTGCAGCACCTCGGCGGCGCGCGCCTTGGCGGTGTAACCATCGATATCGGCATAGCGGGCGTGCAGGCGGCCAATGGCTTCACCGTCGCCGCTCGCTTCCGCAGCACGCAATTCGCTTTCGACACGCCGCAACTCGCTATCGCCATCCAGCACGAATTCCAGCGCGGGTGTCGGCAGCGCCGGCGTTTCCTGGGCGACGCGGGCAATCTGCCAGCTGGCGGGCAATTCCAGATCGCCCGCTTCAGCATGCAACTCCCCCGCCACCAAGGCAAACAGGCTGGATTTTCCACTGCCGTTGGCCCCCACCACACCCACCTTCCAGCCGGTGTGAAGTTGCAGGGAAGCATCGACGACCAGTGGCCGTCCGGCGCGGGCAAAAGTAAGTTGGCGTAGGGCAATCATGAGGCGGCGGATTATAACGGGCTCTGCTAGAATCCTTCGCATGATCAAGAAGATCCGCATCGAGCAGTTACAGCCAGGGATGTTCATCCATGATCTGAACTGCGGCTGGCTCGATCACCCCTTCCTCACCAATGCTTTCCATGTCGGCGACCAAGCCACGGTGGAGAAAATTGCACGGCATGGTGTCCGTGAGCTGTACATCGATACGGCGCGTGGCGACGACGTCCCCAGCGCGCCGACACTCGGCGAAGTGGAAGCGGTACTCGATCAGCAGATGCAGCACATCGCACAGGCCGAACCACCGCCGGCGAAAAAAACCTCGCTGCAGGCAGAAGCCGTCCGCGCCCGCCGTCTGCGTAGCGAAGCCAACCTGATCGTGCACCGCCTGATGAGCGACGTCCGCCTGGGCCGGCAAATCGAAGTAGATCAGGCCGAGCCCATGGTCGAGAGCATCGTCGACTCGATTTTCGCCAATCGCGATGCCCTGCTGCCCATCCTGCGCCTGAAGCGTCACGATGAATATACTTTTCAGCACTCGGTCAGCGTCGCCGCCCTGCTCGCCGCTTTTGCCCGCAACCTGGGCCTGAGCCGCGAGATCACCCGCGAGCTTGGCCTGGGCGGCTTGCTGCACGACATCGGCAAGGCCCGGATTGCAGAAAGCATCCTCAACAAACCGGGCAAACTCAACGACACCGAATTCGCCCGCATGCGCTGCCATGTCAACGAAGGTCTGGACGTACTGCACACGGCCCCGCGCATCAGCCCGATCGCCCTGCAGGTCACCGCCGAGCATCACGAACGCTTTGACGGCTCGGGCCACCCACAGGCGTTGGCCGCCGATCAGGTGTCGCTCTATGGAAAAATGGCCGCCATTGTCGATGTATACGACGCCATTACCTCAAACCGGGTGTACCACAAGGGCATCCCGCCCACCCTGGCGCTGCGCAAACTCCTGGAATGGAGCACCCACCATTTCGATGCTGCCCTGGTGCATAGTTTCATCCGCGCCGTCGGCATTTACCCAAGCGGCTCACTGGTCTCACTGAGCAATGAGCGCCTGGGCGTGGTGCTGGAACAGCATGAACACAGTCTGCTCACGCCGCTGCTCTGTGTCTTTTTCGACAAGCAACGCCGCACCTACATCGAGCCCTACATTCTTGATCTGGCCACGCGCCAGGACGAAAAAATCATCGCATACGAAAATCCAGAAACATGGCACATCGACCCTTATCGCTGGTTACCGGGCTAAGTCTCGGCTGCCTTCTCATTGCCCCATCGCTCTGTCTGGCGGAGGCTGCCGATTGGGACGCCCGCCTGGCACAGGCCGCGCAGTTGCGCGCCGACAGCGAGCAGAAACTACAAGCCGCAGACGCTCTCCTGACACAAGAAAAAGCCGCCTGCCAGACGAAATTCCAGGTCAACGCCTGCATCAATGACGCCGAGCAGCGGCATCTGGTCGTCCGCCGGGAAAACCGCGCCCGCATCATCGAAGCAGACCGCATCGAACGCGCAGTCAAAAGCGAACAGCGCAGCGCCCGCATGGCCGAAAAAGCCGAGCGCCAGGCTACCCGCACCGCCGAATTACCCACCCGCGCGGCACAAAGTGATGCCGAGGCACAGCAGACTGAAGCCCTGCGGCGCGAGAAATTGCAGGGCAAGGAACGCGATGCCGCCGTCCGGGTCCAGAAAAAAGCCGAACAGCAGGCCGCCCATCAACGCAAATTGGCCGAACATGAAGCCCGCGTAGCCAAGAAAAAAGCCCGGGCGGAAGCAAAAGCCGCGAAGCAGGCCCAGGAACGCGGCACCGAGGCCAGCGGCTCAGCTCAAGCCGGCGGTGACTGATCAGCCGCCGCCCACACCGCCGGCAAGCTTGTCAGCAATGTGCGCACCGGCGCCGGCACTCCAGCCTGCGCGGCTGCAGCAAAGGGTAGCCAGCAGTACTCTCCTTCTCGTAGCAGCGACGGCGGCGCACTGACCCGGCACAACTGCGGCATGATCTGCAGCACGAAGTGGGTAAAGACATGCCGTAGCGGCGGCAAACTGCACACCGCCTGCACCTCCACCCCTAGCTGCGGCAGAAACTGCGCCGCCTCTGCTTCGGGAAACGCCAGCAAGCCGCCCCAGATACCGCGCGCGGGTCGCCGCTCGAGCAGGACACCCTGCCCATCGCTGATCAGCAAGAATGTCGCCTGCCGTTCGGGCGCCTTGGCCCGGCTACGCGCCACTGGCAGCAGATGCTGCCGCTCCTCGCGCTGCGCGACGCAGCTATCTGCCAGCGGACAGCGCGCACACGCTGGCTGGCGACGGGTACACAATGTCGCCCCGAGATCCATCAGTCCCTGTGTGTAACTCGCCATTTCCTCTGCGGCCGGCAGCAGGCTTTCGGCGCGCTGCCACAGCGCGCGTTCGGCGGCAGCACGGGAAACGTCCTCGGCAATGGCGAAAACCCGGCACAACACCCGTTTGACATTGCCATCGAGAATTGCCGCCCGCTCACCATAGGCAAAGGCCGCGATGGCCGCCGCCGTCGACCGGCCTATCCCCGACAAGCTCTGTAATTGCGCGGCGCTGCGGGGAAACTCGCCACCATGAACAGCCATGATTTCCTGCGCGCAGCGGTGCAAATTGCGCGCCCGTGCGTAGTAGCCAAGCCCGGCCCAGTGCGCCAACACACGCTCCACGGGCGCCGCCGCCAGGCTGGCAACATCGGGAAAGCTGGCCAGAAAACGCTGGTAATAAGGGATCACCGTCGCCACCTGGGTCTGCTGCAGCATGATTTCCGACAACCAGATGCGGTAAGGATCGCGCGTGTTCTGCCAGGGCAGGTCATGTCGGCCGGCCTGGCGTTGCCAGGCAACGATGGCCGCTGCAAACGTTGATTTCTCGGACAATTCTGATTCGACTAAAGGAAAACGAACGGGGATAATACGCGGCTTTTCGTCCTCACTCCGCACCACCCATGAGCCAGCCCGCGTCCGCGCCGCCTTCCCCTGCCGAAATTGACAGCCGCGCCTTGCGTCAGGCGCTGGGACAGTTCGCGACCGGGATTGCGGTGGTCACCGCCATCGACCCGCACGGCCAGCCGGTTGGCCTGACGGTGAATTCCTTCGCCGCCGTCTCGCTGGCCCCGGCGCTCGTCCTCTGGTGCCTGGACAACCGTTCGCACAATCTGACCGCCTTTCAGGCCGCCAGCCACCACGCGATCAACATCCTCACGCGTGAGCAGGAAGACCTGTCCACCCGCTTCGCCACCTGGCCCGTCGATCGCTTTGCCGGCCTGGAATGGACGGCCGCAGCGGGAGGCGCCCCCGTCCTCGCCAATTGCTGTGCGCATTTCGTGGTTGCCAACGAAACCGCCCACCTCAGCGGCGACCACACCCTCTTCATCGGCCGGGTCGAACAATTTGCCCATACCAGCGACCGCGATCCACTGATCTTCCACGCCGGGCAGTACCGTTGCCTGGCAGAAAAACTCTGAAATCATTGGAAAAAAAGCCGCTCACGGCATAGAATCACGCCCGCACGCACCCGGGCGGGTGTAGTTCAATGGTAGAACGGCAGCTTCCCAAGCTGCATACGAGGGTTCGATTCCCTTCACCCGCTCCAGCCACTACCCACACAACAGCGGGCATGCCCTTTACACAGAGAACTCACAGCAGCCACGATCATCCTGGTCGCTTGCTTGCCCTGATTTGTTGCTGCCTCTTCGGGTTGATGGGCATTGGCCCCGCGCGTGCCGCAACTGAAGTCACACTGCAGCTACGCTGGCAGCATCAGTTCCAGTTTGCCGGTTACTACGCTGCCATAGCGCAGGGCTATTATCGCGACGCAGGCCTGCAGGTCGTCCTCAAAGAAGGCGGACCGGGAATCGACGCTGTAGATGAAGTGGTCAGCGGCCGCAGCCATTTCGGCGTCGGCCTCTCCAGTCTGGCACTGGACTATCTCAACGGCACGCCCGTCATGATGCTGGCCAACGTCTTCCAGCATTCGCCCAACATCCTGATCGCCCGGGGTAACAACCGGCATCTCGCCGATCTGGCCAATGGCGGCCGTATTGCGATCATGGTTGGGCAACAGGATGCCGAGCTGAAAGCCATGTTCGTCGACGAGGGCATCGCTCTCGACAAGCTGGATTTATCCACCACTTCCCGCCACCTCGAAGATTTCCTGGCCGGGCGGATCGACGCTTTCAATGGCTACGTGTCGAATGAGCCCTATTTGCTGGACAAGCTGGGCATTGCCTTCACCAGCCTCAAGCCACAAACCTACGGCATCGATTTTTATGGCGACCTGCTGTTCACCCACCAGAACCTGGCGGCCAACGACCCGGCGCTGGTTTCCGCCTTCCGCACCGCCTCGCTGCGCGGCTGGCAATACGCACTGGATCATCCGGATGAAATCATCGACCTGATCCTGCGGGACTACAACGGCCAGCACAAAACCCGCGAGCATCTGCTGTTCGAGGCCAAGGCATTGACTGAGCTGATCCAGCATCAGGTCATCGAACTTGGGCACGCCAATCCAGGGCGTTGGCAACACATCGTGGACGTCTATCGGCGCTTCGGTCTGGTACACGGGCAGCAATCGCTGAACGGCTTCCTCTACCAGAGCGAGGACCCGCTTGACTGGCAAAGCCTGTACCCGATCCTGCTCATTGCCGGTGCTGCCATCCTTCTGGGAAGTGTTCTGCTGTTTTTCATCTACCGCAACAACCGTAGACTGGCCAGGGCGCTTGCCGACAAAACACTCAGCGAAGCGCGCTACCGGGTCATGTTCGAAACCAGTCCCGCCGCCGGTTTGCTATGGGCGGATGATTTCACGATCCTCGACTGGAACAAGGAAGCCACTCGACTGTTCGGCTGGACACTGGAAGAGGTCAAAGGCCGGCGCTTCATCGATTTTCTGGTCGTCCCTGGAGAACAGGGCCTGCCCCTCGCCAACCTGGAGCGCCTGCAGCACAATGAGCTACCGCACAGCATCAACAACAACCTGACTCGCGATGGCCGCCAGCTGACCTGCGAATGGCGCAACGCCAGAATTCCGGACACCCCTGGCGGGAAAGCCTGCAATATTTCACTGGCCATCGACATCAGTGAACGCCTGCGACTGGAAAAGGAAAACCGGCGCATGGCATTCCGCGACCCGCTCACCCAGTTACCCAACCGCCGCCTGCTGCACGACCGCCTCGACCGCCTGCTGCGCCGCCTGCGCCGTGAAGGTGGCTATGGCAGCATGCTGTTCCTTGACCTCGACAACTTCAAACCACTCAACGACCGCCATGGCCATGCCCTGGGCGATCTGCTGCTGCAGGAAGTTGCGCGACGCCTGCACAGTTGTGTCCGGGAAAGCGACACCGTGGGACGTTTTGGTGGCGACGAATTCGTCGTCCTCATTGATGGACTCGACAGGAATCCAGAAACCGCCCGCCAGCAGGCCGAGCGTGTCGCACACAAAGTGCTGACCAGCCTGGGCGAGTGCTACCGGCTGCAACAGGAGCCGGGTGCCGAGATCATAGAACATCGCTGCACGGCCTCGATCGGCGTCACCTTGTTCGACGCCCAGGATAGTGAAACCGGAATTTTCCGTCAGGCCGATGCCGCCATGTACCAAGCCAAGACCACTGGCCGCAACCGCTACTGCTTGGCCGAAGAGCCCATCCTCGAGCCCTGATCACTACCCGCCAGCACAAGCCATGCCAAGGCAGGCATAATACGATGTCACATTGTTAATTGCCCCGCATGCACGCTGCCAGGCCAGTTACCCACAGCGCCCTCCTGCCCTTCCTGTTTTTCGCTGCCCTGCTGTGGCTGGGCGCGCTGGCCTATGCGCAACCCTGGCACGACCTCGACCTACGCCTGGGCGATGTGTTCATGCGCCGGGCAGTGGCCACACGGGCACCCCCACCGGATATCGTCCTGATCGACATCGATCAGGCCAGCCTCGATCACCCGGAAATGCTCGAACTGGCCGGCAACTGGCCCTGGCCGCGTGCCATTCATGGCGAGCTACTGGCCTTCCTGACCCGGCAGCAACCGCGCGCGGTCATTTTCGACCTGATTTTCAGCGAACCTGACCGCTTCCGCCCGGAAAGCGACCAGGTACTCGAAGCGGCCTTGCGCCAGACGCCCGCCTATCTACCCCTGGTCGTCACCGATGGCACACCTTCCCGCCTGGCCGAACTGCCACCGCTCCTCGGCATCCAGCGTGGGCCGCACGCCGACCCCGCGGCCGGCCTCCCGCTGCTGGCACCGAAAGCGCTGGCGCCTGATGTCTGGCGCACCGGCCTGATCAACTTTCTGGCCGACAGTGACGGCCTGGGACGGCGTTACTGGCTGCAGTACCCACATGCCGGCTGGTCGCTGCCAGGGATGCCGGCACGGGTGGCAACAGATCTGGGCATGACGGTACCGACGCAGGACAGCCTGCCCCTGCATTTCTACGGCCAGCCGTTCACCCGTTACGCCTACGCCGACCTGTTTCTCGCCAGCTTGCAGGAAAAGCCGGACAAGCTGCCGGATTTGCGCAACAAGATCATCATCATCGGCGCAGCCGCCCCCGGGCTGCATGATCTGCGTCCAACGCCGCTCGGGGCAGCGACGCCGGGGCCGGTCATCCTCGCTACCGCACTGGCCAATCTGCAGCAGCAGGATTATCTGCGCCCCCTGCCGGATGCGCTCGCCCCCGCCCTGGGGGGCCTGGTTCTGTGCCTGATGGTTCTGGCCACACGGCGGCATGTCAGCCCCACCCTGCAAGGCAGCGTGCTGACCCTGCTCACCCTGGCCGCACTGCTGGCTGCTTACTTTCTGCTGGCGCACAACCTGCTCTGGCTTCCCTTTTCCACCCTGCTGACGCTGTGGCTGTTCTATGCAGCCTGCGCCCTGGAAGCCTATTTCCGCGAACGACGCCAGCGCGAACACGCCTTGCAACTGTTTGGCCGCTTCGTTGATCCACGCGTCGTCAGCGCCCTGGTTGCTGGCGATACCCTGGCGCAGGCGCAGGCGGGACAGAGCCAGGAAATCACCGTCCTCTTCTCCGACATCCGCGGCTTCACCAGCCTGTCCGAAACCAGCTCCCCGGAACATGTCGTCCAGCTGCTCAATCGCTATTTTTCCGCTCAGACCGAAATCATATTCAGCCATGGCGGCACCCTCGACAAATTCATCGGCGACGCCATCATGGCCTTCTGGGGGGCTCCAGTGGCCACACCTCAGCACGCCAGCCAGGCCGTCGCCGCCGCGCTGGCGCTACAGGAGGGCCTGCTCGCCTTTCGTCAGGAACTGGGTGCCGCAGGTGCCAGTTTCGATATTGGCATCGGCATCCATAGCGGGCCGGCCGTCGTCGGTTTCATCGGTGCCGCCCAACGTCTGGATTACACTGCCATCGGTGACACGGTCAATCTCGCCAGCCGCATCGAGGGGCTGACCAAGGGAGTGGCACGGGTGCTGGTTTCGGAAAGTACCCGCGATGCCTGTAGGGCCGAAAACGCCACGCGTTTCATTTTCATCGACCACGGTGAATTTTCTGTCAAAGGGCGCGAGCGCCCTGTCCGTTTATTTGAACCAAGGAGCTCTGCATGAAAGCCGTGCATTTGTCGTTTCTCCTCTGCGCCGCCGGCCTGAGCCTGGCTGCACAGGCCGCCCCTGGCACACTGACCCGTGCTGCCGACCTGAAAGCCAAACCTTTCGTCGATGCGGCCACCCTCACCCAGCTGCCCGAACAGACCAAGGTCGACATTCTCGGCAATGAAGGTGGCTGGTCGCAGATCAAAAGCCCGCAGGGGCAGACCGGCTGGGTCCGCCTGCTCCATGTCCGCCCGGACAGCGCCAGCAGCGGCAATGCCCTGAGCAGCCTGGGAACTCTGGGCAATGTGGCACGTACCGGCAGCACCGGCGCCACCGCAACGACCGGCGCCAAGGGCATCAGCAAGGATGATCTGGCCCAAGCCGCCCCCAGCCCGCAGGAAGTGAAACGCCTGACGCAGTACGCCAGCAACCGCCAGAGCGCGGAACAGCATGCGCGCAGCAACCGCCTACAAAAACGCAACATGGCCTACCTTGACCCAGCCGATGGCAAACGCAACTGAGGAACCCGAGATGCTGACCACACTTAAAAACTCCTGCTCCCTCCTGCTCCTCAGCTGCACCGTGCTCACCCTGAGCGCCTGCAAACCGGAGCACATCCAGTCCGCCCTCGAGCACGGCGGCTCGGTCGCGCGTACGTTCAATCAAACCGTCTCACCACAGGAAGAGCAGCGCATGGGCGAGGAGTCCGCCGCGTTGCTGCTGGGTGCGGCCCCGCTGGTCAGAAACGACGGCGTGCAGCGTTACGTCAACCAGGTGGGGCAGTGGGTCGCCCAGCAAACCGACCGCAACGACATTCAATGGCGCTTTGGCGTGCTGGACACCGCCAACGTCAATGCCTTTGCCGCCCCGGCCGGCTATGTGTTCGTCACTCGCGGTTTGCTGTTACGGCTGCAGGATGAAGCTGAGCTTGCCGGGGTGATTGCGCATGAGATCAGCCACGTCCTGATGGGCCACTATGTGCAGACCATGCTCAAGAAGGACCGCGCTGCCGCCTTGGGCAATCTGGCCGGCAGCGTCGCGCAAGCGCAGGGCAAAGGTGAATACACGGCGTTGGTGAACCTCGGTCGCGGCGTCTACAGCTCCGGCCTGGACAAGGACGACGAATATCAGGCCGACCGCATGGGCGTCGTTCTGGCCGCCCGTGCCGGCTATGACCCCTTCGGCCTGCCGCGCGTCCTGCAGATGTACGCCAGCAGCGCCGGCGAAGCGGGTTTCGATCTGCTGTTTTCCACTCATCCCGGCGCCAGCGACCGCCTGGAGCGTCTGGCGCAAGCCATGGGTAACCAGTTCGATACCCTGGAAAGCCAGAGCGTCCGCACTACCCCGGCCTTCACCCGCCAGCTCGCCGCACTGAAGGGCAAAGCGACCACCGGCAGGGGCGGCAACCGACGGCGGTAGGCGTCCCCACTCGTCACGGTCTGCGCGGCACGTCCCTGACGGGTGCGAGGCGTTCAGACTGCTTTCAGGGCGTGGGCGTGCCGACCGGCGCGCCCACGTTCGTTTTAACAGCGCGCGGCGGTCGCCCCCAGGTGATGCTGTAAAACAGATCGAGCGCATTGTCGCTACCGACACGACCCACCAGGGTCAATTGCCGGGTCAGGTCAAAGCTGAGCTTGGCGACGCTTTCGGCAGTGCCGAGTGACTGCTCGTAGTTCAGGGTGGCACGGCTGGAAATACGCTTGCCGACACTGAGAATCTGCTGTTCGACACCACTGCTTTCCGCACCGCCGCTACTGACAATACGGCTGCCGGCAGAACGCGCACCGCCGCCCAGCGTGCCCTGGCGCACGCCAAATTCATCGATGCCGAAACGATCCTTCAACTGCCCGACCAGATTCCCCGACGCATTGCCGAAAAGATCACCCGCCGCCGCAAGTAGCACACTGGCGTCACCACTACCCACACCCTCCGGTCCGTGCCCGAGGATCAACCAACTCAGTTTCTCCGCCTCCGGCAATTCCGGCGTAGACACCAGGCGGACGCGCGGCTTTTGTACCGTACCCGTCACCTCTACTCCGGCCTCAACTGTCAGCCCGCGCCGCATCGCACGCACATCGAGTGACGGATTGTCTGGCAGGCCCTGAAAGTTGAGAATTCCGCGTTCGATTTCCAGCGCCTGGCCGTAAGCCGCAAAGCGTCCATTGCGGGTCCGGATGCTGCCGACCGCACGCGGCAGGTCACGCCCCTCGGCAGTCAAGCGGATCTGGCCAACCAGAAGACTGGACAGCCCCGCTCCCTCGAACAGGAAATCACGCCCGAAATCGACGCTCACATCGAGACTGAGCTTCGGACGCAAACTAGGTGTAGCGCTTTGCGCGGGCCGACGCACCACCACATCGTCGGACAGACTGGGCGCCCCCGGCGGGGCCAGCTGCCAGTACGCCGCATCGACAGTGAGCGCCCCCTTGCCGCCAAGATGGTCCCGCTGCCAGCTGAGCAGGGTCTCTCCCGACAGGCTGACCCACTGCTCGGGCTGTTGCCAGACACCCACCCGATCCAATCTCACCTTCACCTGGGCTGCACCGCTGGCCGCCTGGGCATCAAGGCGCAATTCACCGCTAGCCGTCAGCTGCCCCGGCGGCTCATGCCGGGCGGCAGTCTCGCCGAGCGAACGCTTGAGCGGACGCGGCAAGGCCCGATGCGGACTGCTGAAGCGCAGCGTTTCCAGATGCAACACATCGCCGGCAATGCGGGCGCTCAATTCGCCGTCCTGCAATTGCAGCCCGCTGTCCTCTAGGGCAAAGCGTAATGCCTGTCCACTCAAGCTGCCCTGCAGCTGCGGCAGGGCGGGCGTACCGGCCAGTTGCAACTGGCCGCGCAAACGTCCCCCGGTACGTCTGCCTTCCCCCATCAATTCCCCCAGCCAAGCCAGATCTTCCGCCTGCAGACTGACTTCCCCCTGCCACGGCTGTCGGCGATCCAATGCCCAGGCGCCGTCCATTCTGGCGGCAAGTTGCGCCGCCAGTCGGCCAAAACGCGAACCATCCACAGCAAGCGTCAGATTCAGGCGTTCGTTGCGCACCTCCGCCCCGAGCCGGGCCTGCCAATCCAGCGGGTTCCCGGCCAGATGCAGGTCAGCCAGTCGCCAGGCGGTCTGACTCAGGCGCAGGCTGGCTGGCGACTGCAGACGTACATTGCGGGCGCTGTTGCGGCTGTGCAGCTGCAATGTGTCGATTGCCCCTTGCCAGACCAGTTCCGGCTGACTGCTCACGCCCCCGCTGGCGCGCAGCTGCAGTTGATCGTCGCCAAAGAGTCGGGTCGAAAAATTCAGCAGGTGCTGCTGCCGATTACCGCTCACCTTGAGCGCGAGTTTTTCGGCCAGCCCGACCTGTCCGGGCAGATCGAGTCGGGCCAGTGACAATTCGAGTGCCAGCGGGGCGGTTGCGCTGGCGGCACGCTTGCCCGTGCTGACGTCGGTTGCCAGGTGCAACTGCTCGGCCGAGAACAGGCCCGGCCAGCCCAGACGAGGTGATTGCAATTCCCCGCTCAGCCGCAGTGCCTCAAGACTGCCCGCCAGCCGGAACTGCCCGTGCACACTGCCGTCCCCACCCAGATCGGCCAGCTGCGGTGCCCGCAGCTCAAACTGCAGCTGATCGGCAGGCTGACCCAAGGCACCGCGCACTTCCAGGCGATTTTTCCCCAAACTGAGCCACAGATCAGCACCCGTAATCCGTGGCCAGGCCAGACGCAGATTGCCAGCACCGGCGAGCGGCACTTGCCGGAAATGGCTGTCGCGCAGTTTGAAATCGGCGGCAATCACTGGCGCCGCGCGCAAGTTTCCGGCAACTGTCGCACTGGCATTGACGCGCGCCGCCGGCAGATCGGCAAAAGCGCGCGGATTGAATTCCTTTAATTCTGCCGCCAGCGTGATGTCGCGCGCCTCATCCAGCGTCACCCGGCCGCTGGCCGAGAGACCTGTACCGCTGGCCTGCAACAGCAGCCGCTCGATGGTAAGCACCGCATCGGCCTGCCTGACTGCACCGGCGAGGCTGAAGCGCCGGTCACGCAGATCGGCTTCCAGCTGTTGCGCACGCGCACTCAGCGCCGCCTTGATGCGACCTTCCAGAGCAGTCTTGTGCAGGCGGCGGTGCACGACCTGCGCGTTCACGCCGCGCACGGCAAGATCGAGGTCGAGATGGCCCGCTTCGGCGCTTCCCTGCCAGCGGCCCTGACCACTGATCTGACCACCGGCAGGCAGTTGCAGACGCAAGGAGGGCAGATTGAGGCTACCGCCCCGCCAATCGACCTGCCCAGAGAGCGTCTGCACAGGCACGCGATCCAGATCGAGCGGACCGGGCAGGCTGTTCGCGATGGCAAAACTGCCGACGATCCCCGTCAGCTCGGCCTCACCCACAGGCTCGAAAGTCGCCTGCAGCGCCAGTTCTGCTGCGGGCAAGCTGTCCGCCCAATCCACCGGATGCACACCGGCCAGGTCGATCCGGGCGCTGCTGAAGGGCATTGGCGCAAACGGCGTCAGAGTCACCTCGGCTTGCCCGTGCACGCCCTCTTGTGCAACGATTGCCAGCGGCAGGCTCGCCAGCGGCCCGTCCGCCGTCAGGGCCAAGGTGAACGGCCGCGCTTCAAGCTGCCCGCTGATTTGCGCGCTGGCCTGCAGCGGAAAGGGCGCCTGTCCATCCAGCCTGGCCTGCGCACTGACGCGTACCGCCGCCACCGTAAAAGCCAGCCGTTCGAGTTGATGGCGGACCCCATCGCTGTTCAGCTGCGTCTCCACCTCCAGTAGCGGCGGCAACGCATCAATCTGCAGATGACTGATATGCAGTGCCGGCAGTGACAGCGCCAGCGGCAGTGTGATCTGCGCCGGCTCCGGTACGGGGCCGGCATCGTCGGGTGCAGTCGTGATGTCGAGCCGCCCAAGCACCAGACGATCGACGCGCAACTCCCCCCGGCCGAGCGCTGCCGGCTGCCACTCCAGTTGCAGCTGCTGCGCCCGGATGGCAGTACCCGCCGCATCCTGCCAGGAAATCTCGTCCAGTCGCAGCGGCCCCAGCCAGCGCCCAGCGGCCTGCCCCACCTGCAGTCGGCCAGCACTCGCCGCCTGCAGCCAGCTCAGGCTGTGCTGCAAGCCACTCTGCGTCGCCAGCAGCCAGCCCGCCAGGCTGACCAGCGCCAGCAGACTGAGCGAGAAAAAGAGAAGAAGACGGCGCAAACGCATGTTCAGAAGGGAATCGCCAAGGAAAAATGCAACAGCAAGTCGCGGCTGCGCTTGCCATACGCAAGATCAACCCCGATCGGTCCGGCCGGGCTACGCCAGCGCGCGCCCAGGCCATAACCTACCGCCAGACGGGCATCCTGCAGCGCGTCAACCGCATCACCAGCATCGACGAAGGCCGCCGCCCCCCAGCTGTCGTTCAGCCAATGGGTGTATTCGATGCTGGCAGTGGCGAGATAACGTCCCCCCAACGTCGCATTGCCTTCCTTGATACCCAGGCTCTGATACTGGTAACCGCGCACACTGCCGGTTCCCCCGGTGCGGAACAGGTAATCCTGCGGCACATGCTGGCGCGAAGGGGCGAAGGTGCGCCCCAACTCTGCCCGCAAACTCAAGGTATCGCGGGTGCCAATGGGCAGATAAATCTGGCTGCGGCCATACAAGCGCAGGAAATTCTCGTCCGACAGCAGGCTTTTCGTGCCGCCTCCCACACTCAGCTGCAGCACCACACCGCGCCGGGGATCCAGCATCTGATCCAGTTTCCGCCAGGTCCAGGTGACATTCGGCACCAACGCCCGGCTGGTCGTCCAGTCACCATCGCCGGGCTGACGTTTTTCATGCTGCCAGTTGAGTGACAGCCGTTCTTCCAGACGGCCACGCTGCTCGATCCGCTGCACCCCCACTGACTGGCGCTGGATGCGCAGTTGCTCGATATCACTCTGTTCCGCCACGAAACCCGCACCGTAGCGGACCCCATCACCCATCGGCGGCAGGAACACATCGCTGTAGAACGTCTGCCGCTTTTCTTCCAGACGCACGCCGGTATCAAGCTCCCAGGCTTGGCGTAAAAAATCGATAGTGCTGTAGCTCGCCTCCACCCGCGCTCCGGTATTGGAACTGGCGCCGACACCAAAGCGGGCACGATGCACTGGCTGTTCCTGCACCGTCAGCCGTACCGGCGCCCGCAGGCTGTCCGCTTCGCCATCGCTGACAGCCTGCGCCAGATCGAGCTCTCCCCGCACCGTTGCGAAATATGGACTGCTCTGCAAGGCGTGGACCAGCGCCTGTACTTCTTCTGCCCGATACACCTTGCCCGGACGGACATCGGCGTTGTAACGCGCCACCAGCTCCGGGCGAAAACGGTACAGGCCGTCAATCTCCAGCTCGCCGTAGCGATAGCGCGGACCCGCGTCGTAGCTGACCTGCAGCGCTGCGCGCTGCGTGTCAGGATCGATATCGGCCAGACTGTCCAGCAACCGCGCCGCCGCATGCTCTTCCGCCAGAAGATCACTCAGCAGCTGGTTCTTGGCGTTATTCCAGTCTTCCTGGCGGAAAGGCCGCCCCACCGGTAGCAGCCAGCGCTCGCGCAGGGCGGCAAGCCGTTCGGGAGTCACCGCGCCGGTAATCTCGACTTCAGCGCTGCTGATGTGCGTGCGCGGCCCGGGGTCGATGCGCAGCAGCAGATCATGGCCCTGCGTGTCGATAGCGATCTGTGGCGAAAAATAACCTTCGGTGGCGAGGATGTCCGTGCTCGTCTGACGCAGGCGACGCTCACCGCTTTCGGCTGCCAGATGCGGCCGCAGCCGCGCTGCCAGATCTGCCGGCACATCCAGACGCAGATCTGCGTGCGCAGTGGCCACCCCGCAGCACAGGAAGAAGGCCAGCCTGCGCATCAGGAGGGCGGATCATCCGCCGGCCCGGTGGCGCCGCGCGGCGGCATGAAGAAGCTGCGCGGCTGACGGCGAAAACGCTGCCATACCGCCGCCAGCAACGGCCCCCAATGGGCAAATTCGATCTGGCGCGCGCGCAGGGCCATGCGCAGAGCCAGAGCAAAACTCACGGCCAGATTGGTCAGTCCGATCAGGGCCACTCCGAGCATGGCCAGCAGGATCGCTTGCCAGGCCAGCTGGAACTCATAGCCCGTCACGGCGTAGCCGACATTGGCCGAGGCAAAGGCAATGTGGCGAATATCCAGCGGCAACCCGAGCATCTTGCCGATCACGCCGGTCGAACCCAGCATGCAGCCGAACAGGAAATTCCCCATGATGCCGCCCAGGTGGTCGCCAACATAGCAACCAACGCGCGCCGCCCGCTGCTTGCCGAGCAGCAATTGCAGCCAGCGCAGACGGCCGATGCGTTCGCCAATGTTGGCGTAGGCCGCCTGATTGTCGAAATAGCCGTTGATGAGACCGGACAGGAACAGGTAGAAACCGGCAATTGCCGCATGCGGCACCGCCCAGGAGAGTGGGTCGAGATCGGCCAGCAGATGATCGGCTTTGTGCACATCGATCACCGGCGCCGCCATCAGTTGGGTCAGGACAAAGCCCACCAGCAGTGCCACCGGCAAGGCCACCATCACATTGCCACCAATTGCCGCCAGCTGGCTGCGGCTCACCGCTGCCGCCACGTCGGTGATGCGCTCCAGCTCGGCGCTGCGCGTAGGCTTCAGATCACCCAGCAGGCTGGCCAGCGTCTGCGCGGTCATGGCCGGCTGTTTGGTCGCCACCGTAAAATCAAGCAGGTAGATGAGGACGAAACCCAGTCCGTAAATCATGCTGAACAGGAAAGCCTCGATCAGCAAGGGCGCCCCCAGGGTGCCCGCCTGGATCTTGAGAAAGGCCATCAAGGCAATGATGACCCCCGCGGACGCGGCGGCACGCCACATCTTGCGGTAATCGGCCGCATCCTCGCAGATGTAGTGCTCGCCCGATTGCGCCGCGTTCTCCGTCACCCGTACCGCCAGCACGCTGGACAGCTGCTGCCAGTAGCGGCGCAAGCTCAGACGGCGGTTTTCGGCCAGAAAAGCAGCGCGGGCAAAAGCGCCCCAGCCGCTGATCCGCTCGCTTTGCGGCACGCCGCGCAAACGCGCAGTCAGAATGTCGGTCAGTTCAGTTATGCGATGCAAGCTCTGCTCGCAGCGCGTCAGGAAGTAGGACAGCCGCAGGCTGGTGCCCACAGTGAGCGCCCGCTTGCGGATACGGGTCAGCGTATCCTGGCACTGGTCCACAATGACCAGCAGCTGGCTGCCATCATCGAACGCCGCATCCTGCCCCTCCAACCCGGCCCGGAAAGCATCGACAAAAGCCTGCGCCTCGGTAGACAGAGCAATGAAGCGGGGCACGTCGAGATCCGGATTCGGCGATGCCCGCATCAACTCGCTTTCCACCCCCAGGCCGCTGACCCGATGCGCCAGCAACAGCACGGCATCCAGAACCTGCTGGATGAAGCCGCGCTGACCAATATCCTGCGCCATTTCGGGCAGAGTCAGCAGCCCCCAGAAGCGTTGCGACAACTCGGCAGGAATCGCCTCCAGCCATTCCCAGTCATCGCGGCGGTCAAATATGAGGTGCAGCGAATCAATCAGCCGCCGTTCGTCAGGGACTTCCGGCAGCAGGCGGCTGCCCAGGATATGCCACCACTCGGAGAAAAACCCGGTCCCTGGAAGAATGCCGCTATCCGTCAGAAAACTCAGCGCCCGCCGGCTGGTGACGAAATGGGTCAGATGCTGGCGGAAAGCGGCCAGCAGATCGGCATCATTCTCCAGGCACACCAGCATGCTCTCATAGCGCTCACGGCAGGCGACAAGGTCGCCATCTTCCGGGCGCAAGGCCGCCACCAGCCGGCGGCACAAGCCCAGCGGTTCCGCCTCCGGGTTACGGAAGTCATTCAGCGCCTTGTGCAGACGCTGGTGCGGGTCGATGTCCTGGCGCCGCAAACGGCGCAACATCTGGGAAAAAAGCAGTCTCAATCAGTTCTACCTGTAGTGCGGGGAGGGGATGATAACCGGGCCGCCACGATGCGGCCGCAGCCCGGGCGGGGTCACGCCTTGTGCTCGATGCGCAGGCCACTTTTCTTCACCCGCCCTTCATCAAGGCTGAAATAGACGTTGAAATAGCTGTCGTCGAGCGGATTTTCGCCTTCCACCCGCCATTCCCAGACCTCTTCGTTAAGGTTCTCAAATACCTGCCGGCGCGCCGGCTGTCCGAACAGCCGACGTATTTCATCCGGCGTCAGTCCAGGCGTGGCCCGGGAAAAATAGGGCGGACTCAGCACCTGAGCCATCTCGCTGACGATACCCTGACGATCGAAACGGATCATGTAGCAGGTGCGGCCCGCCGGCTGCCGGCTGTATTCCCAGACCACGCTGCCATCCGCATCGTGGTGTACGAAACCCGGCTCGCCCATGCGCCTTTTCACTTCGCTTTGCGCCGTCACCCCCACCTTGATTTCCGGCAGATTGACGATGTCGCAAGCGGGCAGGAGCGCACCACTCAAGGCAGCCAGGATGACCGCAAATAGACGAGGCAGACGCATCAGGCAACTCCAGATTCAGGCGTTATGGGGAGAGCATTGTACTGCCTCGGACAACAGGCAAGGCGGTTTGCCGACGTGAGTTTCCCTGCCGCAACGCATGCAATCCGCCCCCTCCGGGTTAATATCGACGACCCCTGCCCCCTTCATTTTTCCGCTGCCTCATGCCCTTGGTTTTTTCCCTGCACCAGGAACCCCATCGCCGCCTGCTGCCCCTGGCATTCCTGTTGCTGGTGCTATTCACCGCACCCGCACTTGCCGCGCCGCGTGTCGGGCTGGTGCTCGGCGGTGGCGGTGCCCGCGGGGCCGCGCATATCGGGGTGCTGGAGGTGCTGCAGAGGGAACGCGTCCCCGTCGCGTGCATCGCCGCCACCAGCATGGGCGCGCTGGTGGCCGGTGCGTGGGCCGCCGGGCTGACGCCGGAAGAGATGCGGCGCAACCTGACCGAGATGGACTGGCGCGACATTTTCATCGATAGCCCGGAATCCGCCGAAATGAGCCAGCGCAACCGGCAGATTCAGCGCCGTTATCTGTCGGGCACGGAAACCGGCATCGGGCCAGAGGGTGTGCGCTATCAGACCGGTGTCGTTTCGGGTCAGAAGATCAAACTGTTCTTCAATCGCCTGATCGGCGCCGAGCGACTGGAACGACACATCGAGGATCTGCCGCTGCCGCTGTCCATCCTGTCCACCGACATCGGCACCGGCGAGCGGGTCGTGTTGCGCCAGGGCCCTCTGAGCATGGCCATGCGTGCCAGCATGTCGGTCCCGGGCCTGCTCGCCCCGGTCGAACATGCCGGACACAAACTGGTCGATGGCGGCCTGGTGGACAACCTGCCCGTCGGCGAGGTGCGCACACGTTGCCAGCCTGACGTCATCATCGCGGTCGACGTCAGTTCGCCGCTGCTGCCCAGTGCGGAGGTCGGCTCCCTGCTGACCGTTTCAGCACAGATGATCGGCATCCTCACACAACAGAATTCAACCCGCTCGCGGGCCCAGCTAGGCACCGCCGACATCTACATTCAGCCGGTGCTGGACGGCATCGGCAGTGTCGACTTTCAACGCCACGATGACGCCATTGCTCAAGGCAGAGCAGCGGCGGAAGCCGTCGTCAGCCGGCTGCAACAGCTCAGCATGACCGCATCCGACTACGCGTCCTGGGAGAACCGTCTGCGTGCCCCACGGCCGCAGGCAAAACCGGTGGACCGCATTGAAATCGTCGGTTTGCGTCACACCCACCCGCTCTCGCTCGAGCGTTTCATCACGATCGAACCGGGGAATACCGCATCCGCCGAGCGCATCGACCGCGATTTATTGCGCATCTATGGCGACGGCCGTTACGAAAGCGTCGACTACACGGTCCTGAACGAACGCGAGCGCACCGTGCTGCGCATCCTGCCGGTGGAAAAACCCTGGGGCCCGGATTACCTGCGTTTTGGCCTCAAATTGCAGGCCGACACCAGCGAGGGCAGCAATTTCGGCCTGCGCGGCGCTTACCATCGCACACAGCTCAATGCCTTGGGAGGTGAATTTCTCGCCCACACCGAACTGGGCACACAAAACCGCCTGCTGTTCAATCTGTACCAGCCACTGGAGGCACGCCAGCGTTTCTTTTCCGAAGTTGAACTGGGCCTGCTCCAGGAGCGCATCAATCTCTACGAAAACAACAACCGCATTGCCCAGTACAAGGTGCGGGAAGAACACGCTGCCCTGTGGCTGGGCTACAACGCGCGCACCTATGGCGCGCTGCGCCTGGGCTGGCGGCAGAACAGGCAGCGCTATACCCCGGACATCGGTTCGCTCACTCTGCCCAACGTCCGCGCCAGTTTTGGCGGCTGGCAACTTGATGCCGATTTCGACCGCTTCGATAGCCTCTACTTCCCCAGCCGGGGCTGGTCGGCAAACATGCGTTATTTTTCTTCGGCGAAAGAGGACTACAGCAAACTCGATCTCGAATTACGCGGCGCTTTCAAGCTCCGCGACACTGTCTTCACCGCCCGCCTGGCGAGCGTCGACTCGCCGCGTGGCCAATTACCCATCTACGACGCCGGACGGCTGGGCGGCTTTCTCAACATGACGGCCTATGCCACCAACCAGCTACTGGGCGACCGGGTCCGCTACGCCGGCGTGCGCATGGAGCAGATCATCGGCCGCCTGCCACTGGGCCTGCGCGGCGACATGCGGATCGGCATCGCCTTCGAAGCCGCGCGTCTGGGCCGGCGCTTCAGCGAAACCCGAAACGACGACTGGTTCGATTCCACAGCGCTCTATCTTGGCGGCGAAACACCGTTCGGCCCGGCCTACATCGGCCTCGGCTATTCCGGCAGCGGGGTCGCCAATCTCTTCTTGTTCATCGGCACACCATGACCCCCGGCACCCTGTACCTGTGCGCCACCAGCCGGCTGGCCCAGAGCCTGCGTCAGGCAAATGACGCGGTAACTGAACGCTGGCGTACGCCGGCAGCGCTGACTCTGGCGCAATGGCAGACGCAAATGGCAGAAGAAATCCTGCTGTCCGGTCGTGCCACGCTGCTGCCGGCACTGACTGCCGAAAGCGAGCAGCTGCTCTGGGAAGTGGTTCTGGCGCAGGCAATCGGTGGCGAGGCGTCAGCCGAACTCTTCGACCTGAGCGGACTGGCGGCGGAAGCCATGGCTGCGCATGCGCTGGCGACCCATTGGCAACTGCCGGCACCCCACGCCGCGAGCCCGGAAAGTCGCGCTTTTGCCGCCTGGCAACAGGATTTTCTCAACCAGTGCACAAAATTGCAGCGC
This sequence comes from Azonexus hydrophilus, assembly GCF_905120355.1. Taxonomy (GTDB): domain Bacteria; phylum Pseudomonadota; class Gammaproteobacteria; order Burkholderiales; family Rhodocyclaceae; genus Azonexus. Next base: position 119,535 of record NZ_CAJHOB010000008.1, read on the forward strand.
CTGCCACAGGTTAATCAGCTGCAGTCATTGGTCGAACTCCTGCAGGCCGGCTACGGCAGCCTGCCGCAGCACATCGTACTGGCAGGCTTCGACCGCTTCACGCCACTGGAAGAGCGGTTGTTCGCCGCATTCAGCGCCCGCGGCTGCACTGTCGAGCGCCAGGAGCTCTCCGCCGGCAGCACGGGCAGCGTGACGCATCAGCCTTGCGCCGACAGCCTGGCTGAATGCCATGCCGCAGTCGCCTGGGCGCAGAAACAATTGCAGGCCAATCCACAGGCCCGCCTGGGCATCGTGGCCCCCGATCTGTCGCGTGTACGCACGCCACTCATCCGCCTGCTCGACGCCACCCTGCACCCTGCCAGTCTGCGCCCGGATGCCGTCGACATGCCGCGCAGCTACAACATTTCGCTGGGCGAACCGCTGGCGCAGCAACCCCTGATTGCGACCGCCCTGAGCTTGTTACGCCTGCTGGGCCGCACCACCCCGCACATCGCCCAAGCCGATATGTCGCCGCTGTTGCTGGGATCTTTCTGGGCCGGCGACGACAGCGAAGCGGATGCCCGCGCTCAGGGCGAAGCCCGCATGCGGCGCCAGCTGCCGGCCACCCCCCAGTGGGCCAGCGTATTCCACAGCCTGGCAGCTGCCGGCGCCTCCCGTTCGGCTCACGCCCTGCGCGCCACCATGACGGCCGCGCAGGCGCTGCCACGGCGACAACTGCCCAGCCAGTGGGCACAGCAGCTGCCGGCCTTGCTCAAAACCACCGGCTGGCCGGGTGAGCGAACACTCACATCAGTTGAGTTTCAAGTGCAACAGGCTTTCCTGGCCCTGTGCTATGAACTCGGGCAGTTCGATGCGTTGCTCGGCCCGCTGTCCTTCCCTACCGCCCTGCAGCGCCTCGCCGAGCTCTGCCGCCGCCGGCTGTTCCAGCCACAAACGCGGGGCGAACCGCACATCCAGATCCTCGGCGTCCTGGAAAGCGCCGGCCTGCACTTCGATGCGCTCTGGGTCATGGGCTTGAATGACGAGCTCTGGCCACCGCCCGCCCGCCCGAATCCGCTCTTGCCCATCGCCAGCCAGCAGGCCGCCGGCTGCGCGCGTGCCAGCGCGGCGGTAGAACTGGCTTTTGCCCGCAAGGTCCATGCCCGCCTGCTCGGCGCAGCGCCGCAAGTCACCCTGTCCTGGGCCAGCAGCGATGGCAACCGCATCCTGCGCCCCAGCCCACTGCTCGATCCAGACAGTGTGGTGTCGCCGCTGGCGAGCGATCACATCCTTACCCTGGCAGCATCGCGGGCAGCCAGTCGCCCGCATGAGCGCATACATGATGCCAAGGCACCACCCCTTGCCTCTGGCGAGCTGCTTGAAGGCGGCAGCGGCGTGCTCAAGGCGCAGGCGCTGTGCCCGGCTTGGGCCTTCTATCGCTACCGCCTGGCCGCTGCGGCGCTGGAAACGCCCGTCGATGGCCTGGATGCGAGTCTGCGTGGCACTTTGGTGCACTCCGCGCTGCAACATTTCTGGTTGGCCACCAAAGACCAAGGCAGTTTGCTCGCACAAAACGATGCGTCACGACAAGCGGCTATCGCAGAGGCCATCCATCTTGCTCTGGCAGATTTTGAACAGGACGGAAGCTTTTCCCTGCCAGCGGAATTCCGCCAACTTGAATGCGAGCGCCTGCAGCGCCTGCTGCAACGCTGGCTGACCGTAGAAACAGAGCGCCCCTGTGCCTTTAGCGTACTCGCCTGCGAGCAGGAAAAAGTGCTGGCAGTGGGCAACCTCCGCATCCGTGTCGTCATTGACCGGGTCGATCAACTCGCTGACGGCAGCCTCGCCGTACTGGATTACAAGACCGGTCCCGTCGATACGAAAAGTTGGCTGGCCGACCGCATCAGCGAACCGCAGCTACCGCTGTACGCTGCTTTTGGCGACTGCGCCATGGAAACCGTCAGTTTTGCCCGCGTGGTTCTCGATGAGCCTGGATTCAGCGGTATTTCGGCACAGCCGGAGCGACTGGCCAAAGTCCCTGCCGTCAGCGCCGCAACCAACAAGCCTTATGCGCAAGCTGGCCTGACCACCTGGGAGGCTGTCATCAACCACTGGCAGCGCAGTATCGGGGAGCTCGCCAGCGAGATTGAGCATGGTGCGGCGGCAGTCGTGCTCAACGATGCAAACGATCTGCGTTACTGCGACGTCTTGCCACTCCTGCGCCTGGCCGAACGACAGCGCCTGTGGCAGGAAAGCTGCGCCCCCGCCCGCTAGCAGGCGGCGCGGGCAACAACCTACTGCATTCAGGTTGGCGCGCAACAGGTATCGATTGCCGCAGCGATCTGGTCGACGCTGGCCACGTCCGACAGCACCGCCTGCCCCAGCTTCTGCAGCAGCACCAGGCGTAGACGCCCGTCTTGAACTTTCTTGTCGTGCCGCATCAACTCGAGATAGCGTTCTGCGCCCAGGCGCGGACCACACACCGGCAAACCAGCACTGGCAAACAGCGCCTGCACGCGGACCACATCAGCCCTACTCAGCCACCCCAGCGCACGTGACAACTCAGCCGCCATGACGCTGCCGGCGGCAATCGCTTCGCCGTGTAACCAGGCACCGTAACCCAGGCCGGTTTCAATGGCATGACCAAAGGTGTGTCCCAGGTTGAGCAAGGCGCGCTCTCCGCTTTCGCGCTCATCTGCCGCTACCACCTCCGCCTTGTGCGCGCAGGAACGGGCCACGGCCGTCATCAGCGCCCCTGTCTCACGCGCCAGCAGCGCCGGCATGTGTGTTTCCAGCCAATCGATGAACTCGGCATCACGGATCAAGCCGTACTTGATCACCTCGGCAATGCCCGCCCGCAATTCCCGCTCGGGCAGCGTGGACAGGGTGTCGATATCCGCCAGCACCAGTCGCGGCTGGTAAAAAGCGCCAATCATGTTCTTGCCCAGCGGGTGGTTGATCGCCGTCTTGCCGCCTACGGAGGAATCGACCATGGCCAGCAGCGTGGTCGGTATCTGGATGAAGGGCATGCCGCGTTGGTAGCAGGCTGCCGCGAAACCGCCCATATCACCAATCACCCCGCCCCCCAGGGCAAGCAGCGGTGTACTCCGTTCACAATGGTTGCCCAGCAGGGCGTCAAAGACCTGGTTGAGCGTTTCCCACGTCTTGTATTGCTCGCCATCCGGGAGGATGACCGGCAACACATCGATGCCACCGGCGCGCAGGGTCGCACGCACGCTGTCCAGATAGAGTGGAGCGACGGTGGTATTGCTCACCACCACTACTTTCTTGCTGCGGATGTGCGGCAGCAACAGATCGCCGCGCTGCAGCAGACCACTGCCGATGTGAATGGGATAACTGCGCTCGCCAAGCGCCACCTCCTGCGTCACGAACTGGTGCGTGCACATGCCTGATTGAACTCCCTGAGTATGTGATGGGTGATGCCGGCCGCCAGCAGCATGCCTCCTTCCACGACGAGGTGGGCGGTGGCACGGTACAGCGGATCGCGCACAGCATGCAGACTTTCCAGACGGGCGAGCGGATCCTCCACCTGTAGCAGTGGCCGGTTGCGGTCATTGCGGGTGCGTTGATGCAGCAAGAGCGGCGGGACGCAGAGGTAAACCACCCAGCCAGTCGATTGCAGGCAGTGGCGGTTTTCTTCTGCCAGCACCGCACCACCGCCGGTCGCCATGACGATGCCGCGTAACTCGCTCAGTTCGGCGATGGTCTGGCTTTCACGTCGGCGAAAGCCGGCCTCACCTTCGATTTCGAAAATGGTCGGGATAGGCACACCGGTACGCGCCACGATTTCATGGTCGGAATCATAGAAGCGCCGCCCCAGTCGTCGCGCCAATTGCCGCCCCACCGTCGTTTTGCCAGCCCCCATCAGGCCGACCAGATAGATGTTGGTATTTTTATCCACCGCGAAATTCTAGCCGAGACGCGCGGGTTCACGAAGAAAAAGGGCGGGTCAATGACCCGCCCTGCTGCTTGCTTGATCCGTCTGTCAGTTCAGACTCATCTTGTCCGAAATGATGCGCGGGGTAATGAAGACCAGCAATTCCCGCCGTTTGGAATCTTCCTTGCGGTACTTGAACAACCAGCCGAGGGCCGGAATATCGCCCAGCAGCGGCACTTTCTCAACATTGCGCTGGGTATCGGTGATGAACACACCACCAATCACCACCGTGCCGCCGTTATCGACCACCACGTTGGTCTCGACGATGGAGCTCTTGATCGGCGGGTTGGCATAACCATTGAGCACGACCGCCTTGGTCCAGTCAGCCTCTTCCTTCTTGACGATCAGATTCATGCTCACCGTGCCTTCCGGCGTGATCTGCGGCACCACTTCCAGGGACAACTTGGCCGCCTTGAAGTTGACCGTCGCCGTGCTGGTCCCACCGGAGCTTTGCAACGTCACGTAGGGAATTTCCGTACCGTCTTCGATCTTCGCCTTGACATTGTTCGCCGTCACCACGCGTGGGCTGGAAACCACCTTACCCAAGCCATCTCCTTCCATCGCCGCGATTTCCAGGTTGAGAATGCGGGTGAGAGAGGAGTTGAATAGGGAAAGAGCTAGGTTGCCACCTTTAGCCGGCAGGGGAAGATTGGTTCCTGCCATTGCAGCCTGTGTCAGCAGCGTTGTCGGTTGAGTCACCCCAATATCAGTCACCTTGGACATATCAATCTGACTGGGAGAAAGCTTGCCACCCACAACACCCCAGTGAGAATTTCCAAGATTTGACGCACGCGAATTGGTCAACCCAAGTTTCGCTCCTATTTCTCGCTGGAAACTATCCTGCGCCTCAACAATCCGCGCCTCAATCAGCACTTGGCGCGCGCCAACATCAATAGTCTTGATAAAGGCACGAATTTCTTCCAGCTTGGTCGGAATATCCGAGACGAACAGGATGTTCGACTGCTTGTCCGCCACCGCACTGCCACGCTTGCTGAGAATGCGCTGGGAAGCGCTGCTCCCCGCTTCGGCCTCCGAAGCCCCACCGGGGCCAGCCAGCAAGGCGGCGACTTCACCCGCCTTCTGGTAATTGAGCGCAAACTGCTCGGTCTGCAACGGCTCCAGTTCGCGGATCTGCTGGCGCGATTCGAAATCGAGTTTTTCACGCGTCGCAATTTCATCGCGCGGGGCGATCATGATGATGTTGCCCTTCTTGCGCATGTCCAGCCCTTTTTGCTGGAAAATGATGTCGATCACCTGATCCGCCGGCACATCCTTCAGCACCAGGGTGGTCGTTCCGGTCACCGTTTCGCTGATCACTGCGTTCAGGCCCAGCTCCTCCGCCATCAGACGCAGCAGGGCGCGCACATCACCATTCTGGTAATTGATGCTGACACGCGGTCCCTGGTAGCCGATCTTGGTCCCTTGCACCAGCTTGTTCGGATCCTCGACGATCTGTTTGACTTCGACGATGAACTGGTTATCTGCCTGATAGGCATTGTGTTCCCAGGCGCCCTTGGGCGAAATCGTCAGGCGGGTGTTCTGCCCCACCGGCTTCGTTTCCACCGCCAGCACCGGGGTGGCGAAATCGGTCACGTCGAGCTTGCGCCGCAGGTTTTCCGGCAAGGTGGTCTTGATGAAATCGACTACCAGATTCGCACCTTGCTTACGGATGTCGATTGCAGTGCCCGGATCGCTCAGATCCACCACAACACGCCCTTCGCCATCCTTGCCACGGCGGAACACCAGATCACGCACCGCATGCCCGGTACTCAGCGGGTTGGCTTCCTGGAAGCGCTGGCTGCGCTCGGCAGCCACATCATTGACGCGTTCAATCGGCGTCAAGGTGACGTACAGCGAGTTGCCATCGACCCGGGTGTTGTAGTTCATCGAGCGTACCAGGTTGAGCACCACCCGGGTCTTGTCGCCGACCTGGACCACGTTCAGGCTGCGCAGATCACCTTCATTCACCTGTTGCGTGTTCTTACCCAGAGCGTTCACCGTACCCAGAAAATCAAGTGCCACCTTGGGCGGATTGGACACCGCAAAACTCGCCGGAGGAGACGCCATGTGTTTGTTGAGATCGATCTTGATGGCGATCTCGTTGCCGTTACGCGACGTATTGATGGCCTCGATTGCATTGGCGTTGGCACTTGCCGTGGCCTTGGCCTCCTCCGCCTGCGCGCCGGAAACCAGCGCGGCGCAACCCATCCAGGCTGCGACTGCATATTTAACCCATTTCATTGGCTACTCCCCTCCGTGGTCTGCAGGTGCAACGAACTCTGCCGTTCGGTCCATTCGCCCGCAGAATCCTGAATTAATTCACGTAATTTCACTTCATTTTCAGTGACTTGCGTCACCATCCCGAAATCCAGGCCGATATAGTCACCCACCTTGACCTGGCGGACGTTGTCTTCGTATTTGATGACGGCAAGCGGCTGATTATTGACAACCAGACGACCGATCATGGTCAAAGACTCCAGCGGATATTTCTCCAGCACGCTGTTACGCAGATCGCGCGCCTCGAAATCAGGCTGGAACTGACCGGCATTGCCGGCCCCCTGCCCGCGCCGCGAAGTCGGTTCGATCTTGCTACTCTGGAAAGGATCGACCTGATCTGCAACTTCGTAAGGAATCGGCTCGTAGGGTTTGACTTCGGGCAAGGGGTCGACCCGGCCGCGCAAATCACGACTGTTTTCTTCCATCCACAGCCGCAGGTCATCATGCTCGCCGCCAGCACAGGCTGCCAGCAGCAGGCTCATGATCAGGCCAAGGGCTGGCACAAGTGTTTTCTTCACTTTTTCGCCCCTTTCTTTTCATTCTGTTTCTGCTGTGCAACTTCCTCGTCATCAAGGTAACGGAAGGTTTTCACCGTGGCATCCAGCGTCAGGGCGCCGCCCTTGACTGGCGCAATGGCGATCCCGTTAAGGGTCACGATGCGTGGCAATTTGCCGATATCCGCAGCAAAGGCACCGATATCATGGTACGGCCCGTTGATTTTCACCGTGACAGGCAATTCCGCATAAAAATCCTTCGCCTGTTCGGCGGAGGGACGGAACAGCTCAAACTGCAGGCCACGCCCCAGGCCAGCCTGGTTGACCTCGATCAGCAGGGCCTCCATCTCGGATTTGTTCGGCAACTGCTTGAGTAGCGCACCAAAAGAACGGTCAATTTCGGCGAGTTGCTGCACATAGAGATCCAGATTCACCGCCTGCCGTTTCTTCACGAGGTACTGGTCTTTCAGGGTTTGTTCCTCGGTTTCAGCCGTCGTCAGGGTCGTCAGTTGCGCATCCCACAGGAACCACCAACCACCGACCAGCAGCAGCAAGAGGAAACCAATCAGGATGACGATTTTTGGAACCAGCGGCCAGGCGCCCGGATCATTTGGATTCAGGTGACGAAAGTCTTCAAGCACGGCCTGAATATCGATTTTCCCCAAAGTTTCCTTGAGCCCAGGAGATTTGTTACTCATTTTGCCTTCTCCCCGGTATTCTCGTCAGCAGCGGCTCGCGTCAAGCTGAAGCTCATGGAAAATTCGTTGACCCGCCGCCCATCCAGAACCACCGCCTTGGTTTCGATCAGTATCGGCTGCTCCAGCCACGGCGACGCCTCGAGATTACGCATCAGCGCGGAAACGCGCGCGTTCGATTGCGCATAACCCGCGATATTCACCTTGAGCCCGTCCTGCTTGAGCGATTTGAGATACACACCTTCCGGCACCTGTTGCGTCAATTCACTCAACAGATAGACGGTTTCGCCGCGATCACGCTGCAGATCTTCGATAACCTTTTTGCGCGCCAGCAGCGCGTTGGTTTTTTCCCGCAGTTGCTTGATTTCTTCCAGCTGCTTGTCCAGCACCGCAATTTCCTGCTTGAGGAAATCATTCTTTCGGTTCTGCTGCTCGATCTGCGTTTCGATCAGGGTGTAGACCGCGAAAATAATGACTGCCGCGAGCAATGCCACCAAGCCAAAAAGCACATAGAACTGCTCACGCCGGGCCTTTTTAGCCGCCTCACGGTGCGGCAACAGGTTGATCCGTATCATGCTGTATCAAACCTCCGCAAGGCCAGACCGCAGGCCACCATCAAAGCCGACGCATCGGTCAGCAGCGCACGGGCGCGTACCCGGTCGGACAGCACCATATTGGCAAATGGGTTCGCCACCAGAGTATCGAACTGGGTGCGGGTCGCCACCACTTCATCAACGCCGTGAATGGAAGCACAGCCACCGGCAAGCACGATGTGGTCAACCTTGCTGAACTGAGTGGACGTGAAGAAGAACTGCAGGGCACGAGAAACTTCAAGCGCCAGGTTCTCCATGAACGGCACCAGCAGTTCGGCCTCATAACCTTCCGGCAGATTGCCGGTGCGTTTGGCCGCTTCAGCTTCTTCCTGGTTCATGCCGTAATGGCGGGCAATATCCTGTGTCAGCTGGCCACCGCCAAAAGCCTGCTCACGGGCATACACCTGTTGTCCATTCTTCAGGACCGTCAGATGCATGGCGCTGGCGCCAATATCAACCAGGGCCACAATCTGATCCTTGCCACCATCGGGCAACTGCCGCTCGACCAGTTCAAAGGCAGCCAGCTTGGCCAGCGAATCAACATCCACCACCAGCACCTTCAGCCCGGAAGCTTCCGCTGCCGCCACCCGGTCTTCGACACGTTCTTTCTTGGAAGCTGCGATCAGCACTTCCACCTCGTCAGGCATCGACGGTGCGGGGCCGATGATCTGGTAATCGAGATTGACATCGTCCAGCGGAAAAGGAATGTACTGGTTGGCTTCGGTTTCCACCTGCACCTCCAGCTCTTCCTCGCGCAAGCCAGCCGCGACAATGATCTTCTTGGTGATCACGGCAGATGCCGGCAATGCCATGGCGACGTTGCGCGTGGATGTACCCAGGCGTTTCCACGCCCGCTTGATGGCATCAACTACCGCATCGAGATTAGTGATATTGCCGTCGGTGACGGAATCCTTCGGCAACACTTCAATGGCGTAGCGCTCGACGCGATAGCCATCTTTCCCATTGGCAGCAAGCTCGACGAATTTGACCGCGGACGAACTAATGTCCAGACCAAGCAGAGTGCGCGCCTTGGGATTTAAGAAAGCGGAGATATCGAAACCCACCACACCCCCAAAAAAATACTTATAGATTACGAGGTTAGAAACAAAAGCAATAATTCACTTGAGATGCTAACAGCAACTTTGAAGGACTGTAAAGCACTTTTGGGCCGCCCTGAAGCCCGGGCGTATAATTCGGCCACACTTTTCTTCCTGACGCCAGTCCAGTATGCCCTTCGCCCTGCGCATCCTCATCATTTATCCCCTGCTTGCCATTCTCGGTCTGGCCGCGGTTGCTGTTGCCATCGTCGCCATCATCATTGCGCTTGCCTACCCCAACCTGCCATCGCTGGGCGTACTGACCGACTATCATCCCAAGATTCCCATGCGAATTTACACCGCAGACGGTTTCCTGATGGGTGAATTTGGCGAAGAACGTCGTGCCGTCGTCGCCATTGATGCGGTCCCCACCGTGATGAAGCAGGCCATCCTGGCGGCAGAAGATGACCGCTTCTACCAGCACATTGGCATAGACTACATGGGCATCCTGCGCGCGGCAAGCGCCAATCTGCTGCGCGGTTCGAAAACACAGGGCGCCTCCACCATCACGCAGCAAGTGGCGCGCAACTTTTTCCTGACCACGGAGAAGACCTATACCCGCAAGCTCTACGAAGCACTGCTATCACTCAAGATCGAGAGCAGCTTGAGCAAGGACCAGATTCTGGAGCTTTACATCAACCAGATCTTCCTCGGCCAACGGGCTTACGGTTTTGCCGCTGCCGCCCAGATTTACTTCGGCAAACCGCTGGCACAAATTTCCATCGCTGAAGCAGCCATGCTGGCCGGGCTACCCAAAGCCCCCTCCGCCTATAACCCTATCGCCAACCCACGCCGGGCGAGAATTCGCCAAGAGTACGTGCTGCGACGCATGCGCGAGCTCAATTACATCAATTCGGCACAATATGAAGCGGCATTAAAAGAGCCCCTGATCATCAAGCGCGAGCTCTCGGAGTATGCCGTGCATGCAGAATATGCAGCTGAGATGGCCCGCCAGATCGCTGCCGACAGCTTTCCCGAGAACGCCTATACCGCAGGCATCAAGGTGTACACCACCCTGGTCAAGGCCGAACAGGAAGCCGCATACCAGGCTCTACGCAAAGGCGTTCTTGATTATGACCGGCGCAATGGCTACCGGGGCGCCGAAGCCTACCTTGACCTCAAAGACATCAACTCCGATCAGGACGAAGCCATCGATGTCCTGCTGCAAGACATCAGCGATGCCGGCGACCTGCGCCCAGCCCTGGTGCTGGCCGCCGACAGCAAGGAGATCCGCGCCTACATCAAGGGCGGCGAAAACATCACCCTGCGCGGAGACAGCCTGAAATTTGCGGCCCGCATGCTCGACAACCAGGCGCCGCCAAACAAGCGCCTACGCCGTGGCGCGATCATGCGCCTACTCAAGAACGATAAAGGAGAGTGGCAGATCAGCCAATTGCCCGAAGTTGAAGCCGCCTTTGTCGCCCTCTCGCCACAAGACGGAAGCATTCGCGCCCTGGTCGGTGGTTTTGACTTCAACCGCAACATGTTCAACCATGTCACGCAAGCCTGGCGGCAACCCGGTTCGAGTTTCAAACCCTTCATCTATTCCGCCGCCCTGGAAAAAGGTTTCCACCCTGGCAGCGTAGTGGCTGACGAACCATTGGTGGTTTCCGCGGGCGAAACCGGCTCGCAGGCCTGGGAGCCGAAAAACTACGACGGCAAGTACGATGGCCCGATGAGCATGCGCACCGGATTGATGAAATCGAAAAACATGGTTTCGATCCGTATCCTGCAGGCCATCGGTACCCGCTACGCGCAAGACTATGTCACCCGCTTCGGTTTCGACGCCGACAAACATCCGCCCTACCTGACCATGGCCCTGGGCGCCGGGTCGGTAACCGCCTGGCAGATGGCCGCTGCCAACGCCGTGTTCGCCAACGGTGGTTTCCGTATCACGCCGCATATCGTCAAGGAAATTCACGACAACAAGAACAAGGTAATCGCCAACAGCGCCGTGCCCAAGGCTGGCGACGAAAACATCCGCGCCATTGACCCGCGCAACGCTTGGCTGATGGACTCAATGCTGCGTGACGTCACCCTCTTCGGTACGGCAGCCCGCGCCTCGGCGCAGCTCAAACGACGCGATCTGGCAGGAAAAACGGGCACCACCAATGATTATTACGACGCCTGGTTCTGTGGCTACCAGGCCACGGTCGCCGGTTGCGCCTGGATGGGGTACGACCAGCCGAAAAAACTGGGCAGCCGGGAAACCGGCGGCGTCGCCGCATTGCCCATCTGGATCGCATACATGCAGACGGCTCTACGCGGCGTTCCAGAGCAGATCCCGAGCCCCCCCAGCGGCCTCACCGCACCACCGGGCGGTGACGGTCGCAGTCTGATGTACACCGAAAATCTACCGCTGCTGCACTCAGATGAGTCGCCGGCAGGCGAACCGGGGGCAGCCCTCCCGGAAGAACGCAAAGCCCCTGCGGCACAAGCCGTCGGCATCGTCCCTGCCAGCACCGCCGACCTGCCGAGCAGTTACGACCGGCACTGACGGTCAGGTCAGGCGCACCACTTCTCCGCTCTGCTGGGTCAGCAGAGCGGCAAGTTTCTGCAACAGCTCGGCGCCGTCGCGCGTATCGACCCACACGCCGTCCTGCAACCGAAAATGGAAACCGCCCGCGCGCGCGGCCACCCAGATTTCCCGATTAACCGCGTGCCGGTTGATGATCACCACGCTATCGTCCGGACAGGTGATTTCGAGATTTCCACCCGCCAGGCGTTCACAGTCGAGCGCCTCATGGTTTGCTTCCAGACTGCGTTCGATCCGGGCAAAAATCTGTTCGCTCAGATCGTTGAATTCACGTTCATCCATGCTGTGCTACCATCCTTTCCCGTTTTTTACCCTGCGGCTCCGCCGTTACCGTACCATGCTCCGTCTCGTCACCCTCTCACTGGCCCTGGGTCTCGCGGCCTGCGGCATGAAAGGCCCACTCGAGTTGCCCCACAGAGCGAGTGCGGCAACCACTGCCAAACCGGCAATTCAGGGCGGCGATGGTAGCACGCCCGCTTCCCCTTCCTCCTCCGCCAGCAAAGACACCCAACCATGACTGCCTTCACCCTGCAGAACGGCACATTGCATGCCGAATCCGTCGCCTTGACTCACGTTGCCGAACAATTCGGCACCCCGGCCTATGTTTATTCACGCAGCGCGCTCACTGCGGCACTGCAGGAATTTCACGACGTACTCAATGCGCATCCGGCAGGCGCGGGCGCACTGGTCTGTTTCGCCGTCAAAGCCAATTCCAATCTAGCCATCCTCAATCTGTTCGCACGCCAGGGTGCCGGTTTCGACATTGTCTCCGGCGGTGAACTTCAGCGCGTCCTGGCCGCCGGTGCCGACCCGCAAAAGATCGTGTTTTCCGGCGTCGGCAAGACCGCAGAGGAAATGCGCCAGGCCCTGGAAGCAGGCATCTTCTGCTTCAACATCGAATCCATCCCCGAGCTCGACCGCCTCAACGACATTGCCGGCGAACTGGGCAAGAAGGCTCCCGTCAGCCTGCGGGTCAACCCCAACGTCGATCCCAAAACCCACCCCTACATCTCGACCGGCCTGAAAGCGGCCAAATTCGGCGTGGCATACGATGATGCACTGGCGCTTTACCGGCGCGCAGCCGGCTTGGCGAACATCGCCGTGACCGGTATCGATTGCCACATCGGTTCGCAATTGCTTGACCCTTCGCCCTTCATCGAAGCCCTCGATCGCATCCTGGCCCTGGTCGACCAGCTGGCAGCTGAAGGCATCCGCATCCACCACGTAGACCTCGGTGGCGGCCTGGGCATCAAGTACCGCGCCGATCAGGTACAGCCGACGGTGGCAGCGTATCTCAACCCACTCCTCGACAAACTCAAGGGGCGCGGCCTCAAGGTGGTGCTTGAACCTGGCCGGCGCCTGGTCGGCAACGCGGGCCTGCTGCTGACCCGCATCGAATACCTGAAAGCTGGCGAGGAAAAGAACTTTGCCATCATCGATGCCGCCATGAACGACCTCATGCGCCCGGCGCTGTACGAAGCCTGGCACGACATCGTACCGGTCACACCACGCCCGGGCGTCACCCAGGACTATGACGTCGTCGGCCCCGTCTGCGAGACCGGTGACTTTCTCGGCCAGGCCCGTCCGCTCACGGTGCAGCCGGGCGATTTGCTAGCCGTCATGTCGGCCGGCGCGTACGGCATGGCAATGGCATCCAACTACAACACCCGCCCGCGCGCGGCAGAAATCATGGTCGATGGCACGCAAGTCCATCTGATCCGTGCCCGGGAAAGTGTCGAGCAGTTGTACGCCGGAGAAAAGCTGTTGCCCTGAAGCATGGGCATCCGTATCGACAAATGGCTCTGGGCTGCGCGCTTCTTCAAGACGCGCGGCCTTGCCTGCGATGCGGTGAGCGGCGGCAAGGTCAAGCTCAATGGCGCCGCCAGCAAACCGGCGCGGGAGATCAGGGTCGGTGACCGACTGACCATCCACAACGGCGATAACCGTTGGGAGATCAGCGTGCTTGCCCTCTCCGACCAGCGCGGTCCGGCCAGTACAGCGCGGCTGCTGTACGCGGAAAGCGCCGAGAGCATTGCCGCGCGCGAAGCTGCACAGATGTTGCGTAAGTTCAGCGCCGAACCCGCCGCCAACCGGCATGGCCGCCCAACTAAACGGGAGCGCCGCCAGCTGGACGACCTGGGCTAGGCGTTTCCGTCGGGATCATGCAGCAGCCCGCTGCGACCTTGATCCGGCACGCTTACCCCGATTGATTGACGATGTAGCTCCGCGTCGCATGTACGCCGTCGATCCGAAAAGTGCGCAGAACACCACTACGCTCCAGATCCTTGATGACGCGTGAGATGGTTTCGATACGCAGGTCGGTAATCTCGGCAATATCCTGCCGAGTCGGCAAGATCAGCCGCCCGCTCCGCTCTGCGAGCAGACGGATCAGACCCAGCACACGCTCGACAGCCTGACCGCCACGCAAGGTCAGTAAGTCCGCTGCACGCCTGTGGGCCTGCGCCAGGGAGGCCAGCATGGACTCAGCGGGAGCAAGCGTCCCCGCCGCCTCTGGCCAGGAGATCAGCTCGCACTGCGTCAAGGCCGACGCGGTAAACGTATAGGCCCCGAGCAACAGCGTCTCACACCCGAGAATGTCTCCGCCGATGGCCAGACTGGCAAACCGTCGCTGCCCCATCGCATCGACCATATCAAGACGCACCGCACCACGCCGGACGCGCCACGCCGGCCCCGCTTCACCCGCCCGGAAAACCGTTTCACCGAAATTCAACGTCCGCACTCATTCCACCCTGAAACACGACCTGACGGCCATAGGCCAGCGCCTGGCCCACCTTCTATATGCATCATTCCTGATAGTACAAAAAATACCGATGCCCCCTGTGCGGCAAATTGTCGCGCGACAATTTGCCTAATTCCACGCAATGTCATTCGCAACTACGATGCCGCAGCTTTCACGATTTATCACCTAGATCAACTGCGGCGAATTCCGGCGCAGTTTGCATCCCGGAGGAAAACCATGTCACCCCTATTGATTCGCATCTGTGCCATCGTCCTGATCTCACTCACCACACTCGGGGCACAAGCCGCCTCCGTAGACGTTGATCTGCGCCTGGCGGCACAACTGCACAGAACGGGCGAAACCCGTCAGGCCATCGCCATCTGGGAGCGCTGGGCAGACCAGGGCGACACGGATGCGGCCTACAACCTTGCCCTCATCCATCATCATGCCGATGGCGTTGCCCTTGACCTGGCCACCGCGATGCGCTGGTATCGCGTGGCAGCAGAGCGGGGCGACAAAGTTTCCCAGATTCAGATCGGACTGATGTATCAGCTTGGCCAAGGCGTAGAGGCCGATGCAGAAGAGGCACACCGCTGGTTCACCATGCACCGGAAGCACCACTTTCACCACGCAAACAGCCCGCAGATGCTGGCCTGGCGCCAGCAGGCACTCGCGTTGATCGAGCAGAGTGAACTGCAGGAGCAACGGCTCCTGGCACAAAAAAACAGTACGCAAATCATCGCCGAACTACGGCAGCGTGCCCAGCCACAGCCGGCTTTCCATACCGAACACCTCGCCGCAAGTAGCCACTAAAAAAATTGCCCCCCAGCTCCGGCAGAAAACTACAACACCAGGGCAAGTGCCAGCGGCAGGAAGAACAGCGCCGCCAGATTGCCGATCAGCACGATCGAGGCCACCCGCTGCGGCTCCTGCCGGTAACGCTCTGCGAACAGGAAATTGAGTACCGCTGGCGGCAGCGCACCAAACACCAGCAGCATCGCGGCATCTCGCCCCTCCAGACCGAGCAGGTGAATGATGCCCCAGGCGATCACCATGCCAGCAAGCGGACGTAGCACGGCACTAGCGGTCGCAAGTTGCCAGTCGTTAAGTGTGAAGCCGGTCATACGCACGCCGAGCGCAAACAGCATCAGCGGTACGGAAATATCGCCCAGCATCTTGATGCCGATCAGGAGCGGCGCCCACAGCGTAATTTTCAAGGTCGCCACCAGCAACCCAGCAATGGCGGCGAACACGACGGGAATGCGCCACAGCATAAGCAGGCGCGCCTGCGGGTCAAGCCAGCGCGCACCCAAAGTGAAATGCAGGGTGTTTTCCACCATGAACAGGATCACCGCCGCTGGCATTGCTGCCTCCCCCCAGGCCAGCAATGCCAGCGGCAGCCCGATGTTGCCGGAATTGTTGAATAGCATTGGCGGCACCAGGGTTTTTGCCGGCACACCGCACAGGCGGGCAAATGGCCAGGCCAGCAGCCCACAGCTCACCAGCAGCAGGAACGCGCCCAGGGCAAGCGGCGCATAGGCCGCCAGATCAAAGGACTTGCCCGCCATGGCGGCAAAGACCAGGGCGGGCACGAACACATCCATGTTCAAGCGGTTGGCCACCGCCATTTCCGGCTTGTGCCGACGACCGTAAAAATAACCAGCAGCAACAATCCCGAAAATAGGAAAGAGGACCGCCAGCAGGCGCAGCGTCAGGCTATCGTCAGCCATGTCGCGGACCCCGCCTGGCATGCCGCAAAGGCATGACACTCGGCTGCAGCAAGATCACAGCACGTAGCGCGACAGATCCTCGTCAGCGGCAACCTCGCCCAGCTTGTCATTCACATAGGCGGCGTTGACCACCAGTTCCGTCGCACCGCCACAACCGGCGGTGAAGGAAACTTCCTCCAGCAGCCTTTCCAGTACCGTATGCAGACGCCGCGCACCGATGTTTTCGGTCTTCTCATTCACCTGGTAGGCGATTTCGGCCAGACGACGAATGCCGTCAGCGGCAAAATCGACCTGCACTCCTTCGGTCGCCAGCAACGCCTGGTACTGCTTGGTCAGACAGGCATCGGTCTGGATCAGGATGCGCTCGAAATCGGCAACAGACAACGACTCGAGTTCGACCCGGATGGGAAAACGACCCTGCAGCTCTGGAATCAGATCGGAGGGCTTGGCGAGATGGAAGGCGCCGGAGGCGATGAACAGAATGTGATCGGTACGGATCATGCCGTACTTGGTCGACACCGTCGTCCCCTCGACCAGCGGCAGCAGGTCGCGCTGAACGCCCTGACGGGAAACATCAGCCCCCTGCACATCGGCACGGCTGGCCACCTTGTCGATTTCGTCGAGAAAGACGATGCCGTTCTGCTCGACCGCACGCACCGCAGCCAGCTTGATTTCCTCGTCGTTGACCAGTTTGGCGGCTTCCTCATCGGTCAACAACTTGAAAGCTTCCTTGATTTTCAGCTTGCGGGTCTTTTTCTTGCCACTGCCCAGATTCTGGAACATGCCCTGAATTTGCTGCGTCAGTTCTTCCATCCCCGGCGGCGCAAAAATTTCTGCCTGCATGCCCGGCATGTTTACTTCAACATCGATTTCCTTATCGTCCAGCTCACCTTCACGCAATTTTTTACGGAATTTCTGACGAGTCGCGTTATCGGCATTGGCAGCACTATCGTCGGCATAAAAACCGGGACTGCGTGCCGGCGGCAGCAGTGCATCCAGCACCCGCTCTTCTGCGGCATCCTCGGCGCGGTGACGATTGGCCTGCATCGCCCGTTCCCGCTGTTTTTTCACCGCCATTTCCACGAGATCGCGAATGATCGTTTCCACATCGCGGCCGACATAGCCCACTTCGGTGAACTTGGTTGCTTCGACCTTGATGAAGGGGGCGTCCGCCAGTCGTGCCAGACGGCGGGCAATCTCCGTTTTGCCGACACCGGTAGGGCCGATCATCAGGATGTTCTTTGGCGTGATCTCCTGGCGCAGCGGCTCTGCCACCTGGCTACGCCGCCAGCGGTTCCTGAGCGCGATGGCTACGGCCTTCTTCGCCTTGTCCTGGCCAACGATGTGCTTGTCCAGTTCGGACACGATTTCTTTCGGAGTCATCGTGGCACCACTCATTCCAGCGTCTCCAGGGTGAAATTGCGGTTGGTGTAGATACACAAATCACCGGCAATCTCCAGCGATTTGGTCACGATTTCAAGGGGGCTGAGGTCGGTGTTTTCCAATAGCGCGCGCGCCGCGCTCTGGGCGTAGGCACCACCGGAACCAATGGCGACGATCCCGTATTCCGGCTCCAGCACATCGCCGTTACCCGTGATGACCAGTGAAGACTCACTATCAGCCACCGACAGCATCGCCTCAAGGCGGCGCAGGGCACGATCGGTCCGCCAGTCCTTGGCCAGTTCAACTGCCGAGCGCACCAGATTGCCCTGGTGCTTCTCAAGCTTGGCTTCAAACCGCTCGAACAAGGTAAATGCATCGGCCGTACCACCGGCAAAACCAGCCAGGATACGACCCTGATAAAGACGCCGCACTTTTTTTGCGGTGCCCTTGATGACGATGTTACCCAGCGTAACCTGACCATCTCCGCCCATGGCGACCGAACGGCCGCGGCGAACCGAGAGAATGGTCGTACCGTGATATTGCTCCATGATTTCTTCGCGTCAGGTGAAATGTGAAGTGGCGCACCGCTGCGGGCACGCCACCGAAGCGTGCCCGCAGCACGTTCAGGATTTGGGAACGATGATGCGAGCATGCTTGTTCAGCCCGACCACCGCCATCAACTCGGCCACCAGATGGTTGGGGCTGCGAATGACAACATCCTTGCCCTTCGCCTTGAATGGCGCAAGGCGGTTGACCAGTTGCCCGGCCGAATAAAAATCGAGACGCGGCACAGCGGAAAAATCAATGACGGGCTGCGCCTGTTGCTCGATGATCTCCTGCAATTCGTTGAACCGCTGGTTGCGCAAAGGGCCCGCAAGATAAATGGCCTCATCAGGCGGTACTGCTGAAGCGGTGTCCTCCGACTGCTCTACCACCGGCAATTCTTCCCAGGAAGGAGGCGAACGCTCAAAGGTCACTGCGTAATCGACCGCGCGCTCTTCGAAATGCGCCTGCGTACCTTGTCGCTGCAACAGCTCCAGCAGCAACCGCCAGGCCGATTCACGCTCACGAACGCCCGCCTGCAAGCGCTCATCCAGACGTTTGATGAAGCCTTCGACGCCTGCCAGGTGGCTGACCTTGCCAAGGCGACGGGCGGCAATCAGCATATCGGCCAGCATGCCAGCAATCTGTTCGTCACAGCCCGCGAGCTTGCTGCAATCTATCCGCAACTCACCCGCCTTGCCAAGCATCGCACCCAGTTGCTGCAACGTACTGCGATGCTCATCGGTTAACACGCCCTGCAGCACAAAAACCTGCGCCCCACTCCCGGTGGCGGTCGGAGCCTGAGTTTCATAGGTCCGCCAGGCCGGCGGCGACATTTCGAATTGCTGCGCAAATTCGACACTACGCCGCTCGAACGCCGCCTGCTCCCCCTGCACCTGCAGCAAGTCGAACAACAGACGCCATAACCGCACGCCGTCACTGCCAGAGTACGCTGACAGCAGACTCTCCAGAACGCTACGTGCAGCCGCATCCTGATCATTGGCAAACAGGACCACCACCTGCTCGACATCAGCCTGCAGCGGCGGCACATCCTGGTCAATGTCAATCGCCATGACGCTCGATTCGGTGAATTCAGCCTCGAATTCATCGATGGCGCTCAAAGCCAGCGGGGCTTTCGCCGCAGGCGGGACGGTCGATTTGTCAGTAACGAAATCCAGGTCAGGCAAAGGCTCGCTCAGTTTTGCTGGCGCCGGCGCTTCATCCTGCTTGATCTTCATCTCCGGCAAGGGCATGCGCGGCCGAGCCGAGGTCGGCTCCGGCATTTTCTGAGGCGGTTTTTTGAAGAAAGAGAAAACCATGACGACTCCGCGTGGGGAAGGTCAGTTTTAGCATGCCCAGCCGCTTCTAGCAACGATTTGCCAGAGGTTTGCAGAATCTTACACGTCCGCAATAATCACCCGGTTGCAACAACGACGGGCAAAAAAAATCCTCGCGCAGTGCACACGAGGACTTCTCCCACCAGCTTGACGCAAGCCTTGCGGCCAGCTTGCCGGAACTGCTTAGTTGCCCAGCGTCTTGCGGTTGCGCTGATGGCACTCGACCGCATACATGGTCTTGAAACTGGTCTTGCCATCGCCTTTGAACAGGCGCTTGACGGTTTTGGAAACGCAGCGGCGCTCCAGGATGTTACGACGGGTGCGGTTGATCGCCATGAAAAACTCCGGTATGCGGAAAAAAACAAAAGGGAGATTATGCGGCCCCACCCGGCCCGGGTCAATGGCCTGCATGCACTTTCCCCACCATTTCAACGCTTTGCCCGGGGATGCGCGCGATCATAGACGCTGGCCAGATGCTGAAAGTCAAGATGGGTGTACACCTGCGTCGACGCAATGCTGGCGTGCCCCAGCATTTCCTGCACCGCCCGCAGATCCCCGGAAGACTGCAGCACATGCGAAGCAAACGAATGTCGCAACATATGCGGATGAACGTGCTGCGCCAGCCCCTGCCGGCGCCCTCGCTCGGCCAGACGACGCTGGATGCTGCGCACGCCCAAGCGCCTTCCCTGCTGGTTGACGAACAGCGCCTCTTCTTCTGGCGCAGCCAGCCGAGGCCGATAATTCAGCCAGGCCGCCAGCGCTGCGCGCGCCGGACTCCCCACTGGCACCAGGCGTAGTTTGTTGCGTTTCCCGAGCACCCGCACCTCACCCTCGACGAGCACCCCTTCCACGGCAGCCAGGTCCAGGCCGGCCAGCTCGGAAAGACGCAAGCCCGAGGAATAAAACAGTTCAAACATAGCGGTATCGCGGGCGCCCAAAGCCTCGTTCTCATCCTCGGCAGGCGTCAGCAGGGCGGCGCTTTCATCCACCGATAAAGCGCGCGGCAAGCGCCGGGGCGATTTTGGCGGCCTGATGCCGAGACAGGGATTGCAACTGATCAGGGCCGCCTCACCCAGCCAGGCAAAAAACCCCCGCCAGGCTGACAACAGACGGCCCAGCGTGCGGCCGGACAAACCTTCGCCGTGCAACTGGGCAACACAACGGCGGATATCCTGCGCCTGCACCTGCGCCAGCGCACGACCTGCCAGCACCTGCTCGAGGCGGAGCAGGTCGCGCCGGTAATTGCTCAGGGTGTGCGGCGAAAGACGCCGCTGAGCGGCCAGAAAGTCGAGATAAGCGGCCAGGGCTGTCGCCATGCCGGACGCATCGCGCACGTTCACAACGCGCTCTTGGTCACCCGCGCCAGCGCCGCCGAAACCATTTCACCGATACGCTCCAGGTAGAGCGTGCCCATGTCAGCGTAGAACCGCTGCGCCTCTTCACTTCCCAGCGCCACCAGGCCGATGGTGCCGCCCCCGTTGCGCAAGGCGATCAGCGCTTGCGAACGGATATGCGGCGCGGCTTCCCCAAACCAGGAAGCCGTACCAAAACCGGCAGTGGAACCACAATAGGGGCGCGCCAGTGTTTCCGCAAACACCTGCAACTCTTCACTGACAGCGGCAAATTCCGGCAGATCGGAAACCTCTTCCGGCTTGTGCCACAGGCGCAACGCCACATGCGGCACGGAAAAATCATCGCGCAGATGGAAATTCAGCAGATGGATCACCGCCTGAAAAGTTTCGGCGGCAATCAGGCCCACCGCCAGTCGGTGCACCTTTTCCGAGATCTGATCGTTTTCCTCGCCAAAGGCAATCAGTTCGGCAAGCTTGCTTTCGCTGGCTCGATTTTTCTCGCGCAACGTCAGCATCTGCCGCTCGACCAGCGAAATCGTCCGCCCACCATGCGGGTGCGGCACAAAAATCTGCGCCATCAGGTCAGCATATTGCTCAAAAAAGCTGGGGTTGTTCTTCAAATAATCGGCAATGTCGTCCGGAAACATGTTCTCGTTCCTCTCTGGAAAAGGCGCACAAAGCGCGGCCATTCAATGCAAAAAAGAATAGCAGAGACAGGGATTTATCTCAATTTTCTAAAGCAGTTTCTCGAGAACGACTCAGCTTTGCGGCGGCGCTTCTGCACCACGCGGACGCTTGTAGCGGTTATAGCCCCACAGATATTGTGCCGGGCACTGACGCACCAATGCTTCCACCGCATGGTTGATCTGCTGCGCGCGTTCTTGCGTCGTACCGCTCAACGGCGGCGTCAGCGGTTGAAAGTGAATGCGGTAGCCGCGCCCCTGCGGCAAACGCTCGCCCCAGGTCAGCAGGGTGGTGGCGCCGGTTTCACTCAGCCGCGCCGCCAGTGTCATGGTGTACGCCGGACGACCAAAGAAGTCCAGCCACACCCCTTCCCCCGTTTTGGGCGCCTGATCCGGCAGCATGCCCACCATCTGTCCTTTCTTCAGCGCCTTGATCAGCGCCCGCACACCGGACAGATCGGCCGGCGCCAGATGCAGCCGCGCCCGTTTGCGACCGGTCTGGATCAGCTCCTGCGCCGCTGCCGACTTGGGCGGCCGGTAGAGCACGGTGATATCGCCAAAGGAGGAAAGATACTGTGCCGTGATTTCAAAACACCCCAGATGCGGCGTCAGGAACAGCACGCCCCGCCCCTCTGCCAGTGCCGCATCAAGACAATCCCGCCCCACCACTTCCACCACCAGGGCATTGGCTTCTTCCAGCGGGCGCAGCCAGATACGCGCAAGCTCCAGCATCTGCTTGCCGCTTTCCGCCGCCACAGCCCCACGCAGGGCAGGATCTATACCTGCTTGCGCCAGGTTTTCCCGCACATGCCGCCGGTATGTCGGTGAAAGCAGGTAAATCAGTCGCCCGAGCAACGCGCCCAGTGCGTGCACGGCACGCAGGGGCAGGCGGGAGAGAATACGAAAAATAAAAACCATGGCATTCACAGGGTTGCGTCGGGTGAAAAAATGCCTATCATTATCGGATCGCCGAGTTAATCAGACAACTTGCGGGGCGAGGGCGAGAGCCCGTAAATACCGCTAAAGCGTCGCCCGCTCGTGGTCCGGAGCCGGTTACGCCGGACACAAGGACCACTGGAGCAAAGCTAGATGAGCGATTACCTCTTCACTTCCGAATCGGTGTCGGAAGGCCACCCGGACAAGGTTGCCGACCAGATTTCCGACGCCATTCTCGACGCCATCCTGTCGCAGGACAAGCATTCCCGCGTCGCTGCCGAAACCCTGTGCAACACCGGCCTAGTCGTGCTGGCGGGTGAAATCACCACCAACGCCAACGTGGACTACATCCAGGTGGCGCGCGACACGATCAAGCAGATCGGCTACGACAACACCGACTACGGCATCGACTACAAAGGCTGCGCCGTGCTCGTCGCCTACGACAAGCAGAGCCCGGACATCGCCCAAGGCGTCAATGCTGCTTATGACGACAACCTCGGCCAGGGCGCCGGCGACCAGGGCCTGATGTTCGGCTACGCCTGCGACGAAACGCCGTCGCTGATGCCGCTACCGATCTACCTGTCGCACCGTCTGGTCGAGCGCCAGGCCATGCTGCGCAAGGACGGCCGCCTGCCGTGGGCGCGCCCGGACGCCAAGTCGCAGGTCACCATCCGTTATGTCGACGGCAAGCCGTTCGCCATCGACACCGTGGTGCTGTCCACCCAGCATTCGCCGGATATCAGCCTGGATGCGCTGCGCGAGCAGACCATCGAAGAAATCATCAAGCCGGTGCTACCGAAGGAACTGATCAAGGGCGACATCAAGTACCTGGTGAATCCCACTGGCCGCTTCGTCATCGGCGGTCCGCAAGGTGATTGCGGCCTGACTGGGCGCAAGATCATCGTTGATACGTATGGCGGCTCCGCGCCGCACGGTGGCGGCGCCTTCTCCGGCAAGGACCCGTCCAAGGTCGACCGTTCCGCCGCCTATGCCACCCGTTACGTTGCCAAGAACATCGTCGCTGCCGGTCTCGCCTCGCGCTGCCAGGTGCAGGTGTCGTACGCCATTGGCGTCGCTGAACCGACCTCGATCATGGTTGAAACCTATGGCACCGGCAAAGTCAGCAACGAAACCCTGACGGCCTTGATCCGCAAGCATTTCGACCTGCGCCCGAAGGGCATCGTCAACATGCTCGACCTGCTGCGCCCGATTTACCAGAAAACTGCCGCCTACGGCCACTTCGGTCGCGACGAGCCGGAGTTCACCTGGGAAAATACTGATCGCGCCGCTTTGTTAAAAAACGATTCAGGACTGTAAAGAACTGCAAAATCGGTTTTTTTCAGCACGAACATGCTAAATTAATCACTTGTTATAAATTCATCAAGGCAGCTGCGGCTGCCTTGATGATATCCTGACGGTATATGCTGAAGAAAATCCCCGTTACCGAAATACGCCTTGGCATGCACATCCACGCCTTCTGTGGTGCATGGATTGATCATCCCTTCTGGCGTAACCGTTTCGTCCTGAAGGACCCGAAAGACCTCACTCTGATCCGCAACAGCGTGATCCGTGAGGTGTGGATCAATATTGATCTCGGCCTGGATGTCCCTGCGCAGCCAGAATCAGCCGCAGTCACCTACGAAACTGCTGCTGAAATTCCGGTAGAAGCGCCGCCCCCTCCGGAAAAAACCAGCTTTGCTGACGAGGTCAAGCGTGCCGGGCGCATCGTCGGCAAAGGCAAGGAAGCCGTCCTGTCGATGTTCCAGGAAGTCCGCATGGGCAAGGCCATCGAAGCCGAAGCCGCCGCCCCTCTGGTGGAAGAAATTTCCGATTCAGTACTCCGCAACCCGGGCGCCCTGATCAGCCTTGCCCGCCTGAAAACGGCCGACGATTACACCTACATGCATTCGGTGGCAGTGTGCGCCCTGATGATCGCCCTGGCCCGGCAACTGGGCCTGTCCGAGGAGGAAGTGCGCGAAGCCGGCATGGCCGGGCTGCTGCATGACATGGGCAAAGCCATGATCCCGCCAGAGATCCTCAACAAACCCGGGCGCCTGACCGACGCCGAATTTGACATCATCAAGAGCCATCCAGCCGAAGGACACCGCCTGCTCGAAGAAGGCAGCGGCGCCAGTGCTGCAGTCAAGGATGTCTGCCTGCACCACCACGAAAAGATCGATGGCACGGGCTACCCCAAGAATCTCACGGGCGACACCATGAGCCTGTTCGCCAAGATGGGCGCGGTCTGCGACGTCTATGACGCCATCACATCCAATCGTCCTTACAAGGATGGCTGGGACCCAGCCGAATCACTGCAACGCATGGCGAGCTGGAAGGGCCATTTCGATCCGACCGTATTTCAGGCCTTTGTCAAAAGCCTGGGCATTTATCCCATCGGCTCCCTGGTGCGCCTCGAATCAGGCAAACTCGGCGTCGTTGTTGAGCAGAATCCGCAGACACTGCTCAAACCGCGCCTGAAAGTGTTTTTTTCGACCAAATCACGCAGCTATATCGCACCGCAGGTGGTCGATCTGGCAAAAAGCGCGGAAAAAATCGTTGCCCGCGAAGACGCGGAAAAGTGGGGCATCACCGACGTCAATCGTTTCTGGGTCGCCGAAACACAATAAAGCCGGTTTATAATCCGCCCCCTACCGAGGAGCGCTGCAAGAGACCCCGTCTCTCAGGCTCGGTTCAAAACCGCGCTCACTGTCCAACCCTGCCGGGCGCAGGGGGTTCGGTGAGTTGAACACCGCCCCTCCCCGTCACAGTTATTCAGGAGCTTACTGTGGCTAACACCCAAGACTACGTCATTGCTGACATCAACCTTGCCGACTGGGGTCGCAAGGAAATCCGCATCGCCGAAGGCGAAATGCCGGGCCTGATGGCCATTCGCGAAGAATTCGCCAAGACCCAGCCGCTCAAGGGCGCGCGCATCACCGGTTCGCTGCACATGACCATCCAGACCGCCGTGCTGATCGAGACGCTGACCGCGCTCGGTGCCGAAGTCCGCTGGGCCTCGTGCAACATCTTCTCGACCCAGGATCACGCCGCCGCCGCCATCGCCGCCGCCGGCATCCCGGTCTTTGCCGTCAAGGGCGAAACCCTGGTCGATTACTGGGACTACACCCACCGCATTTTCGAATGGACCGACGGCGGTTACTCGAACATGATCCTGGACGACGGCGGCGACGCAACGCTGCTGCTGCACCTCGGCGCCAAGGCCGAGAAGGATCTTTCCGTGCTGGCCAAGCCGGGTTCGGAAGAAGAAACCATCCTGTTCGCCGCGATCAAGGCCAAGCTGGCCGTCGATCCGACCTGGTATTCCGTACGCCTGGCCCAGATCAAGGGCGTGACCGAAGAAACCACCACCGGCGTCCATCGCCTGTACCAGATGCATGCGCGCGGCGACCTCAAGTTCCCGGCGATCAACGTCAACGACTCGGTCACCAAGTCCAAGTTCGACAACCTCTACGGCTGCCGCGAATCGCTGGTCGATGGCATCAAGCGCGCCACCGACGTCATGGTCGCCGGCAAGATCGCCGTGATCTGTGGCTACGGCGACGTGGGCAAGGGTTCGGCGCAAGCCATGCGCGCCCTGTCGGCACAAGTCTGGGTCACCGAAATCGACCCGATCTGCGCGCTGCAGGCCGCCATGGAAGGCTATCGCGTCGTCACCATGGAATACGCCGCCGACAAGGCCGACATCTTTGTCACCACGACCGGCAACTTCCATGTCATCACGCACGACCACATGGTCAAGATGAAGAACAATGCCATCGTCTGCAACATCGGCCACTTCGACAACGAAATCGACGTCGCCTCGCTGGAAAAGTACCAGTGGGAAGAGATCAAGCCGCAGGTCGACCACGTGATCTTCCCGGACGGCAAGCGCATCATCCTGCTCGCCAAGGGTCGCCTGGTGAACCTCGGTTGCGGCACTGGCCATCCGTCCTACGTGATGTCCTCGTCGTTCGCCAACCAGACCATCGCCCAGATCGAACTGTTCACCAAAACCGCCGACTACCCGGTGGGTGTCTATACGCTGCCCAAGCACCTCGACGAAAAGGTCGCCCGCCTGCAGCTGAAGACGCTCAACGTGCAGCTGTCGACGCTGACGCAGCAACAGGCCGACTACATCGGCGTGCCGGTGGAAGGCCCGTACAAGGCCGACCACTACCGCTACTGATCGTCCGTAGCTGCCACCGAGGCCGCCCCGATGAGCATGAACTCCTTCCATGCCCGCCAGGGCGGTCGGCCTCAGCTGGCAAAAGCGGACGAAAAACCGGTCAAAACGCCGGTCGACCGTCACGGCCTGCTGCGCGCCGACGCCCTGCTGGTCCAGCGCGGACTGGCGGCGTCACGCACGCAGGCGCAGCGGGTGATCGGCGAAGGCCGGGTACGCGTCGACGGCAAGGCAATCGCCAAACCATCGCAGGAGCTGCCGGCCGACGCCAACCTCACCGTTGTCGAAGACGAAAGCGACCGCTACGTCTCGCGCGGCGGCCTCAAACTGGCCGGCGCCCTGGCGCACACCGGTCTGGCTGTCACCGGCAGGATCTGCCTCGACATCGGCCAATCCACCGGCGGCTTCACCGACTGCCTGCTGCAGGCCGGTGCCGGGCAAGTGGTCGGCGTCGATGTCGGTCACGGTCAACTGCACGCCAAGCTGAAAAACGACGCCCGCGTCACTGCACTCGAAGGCATCAACTGCCGCACGCTGACCGCCGTCGATCTCGGCGACGCCATGCCGGCCGGCGGTTTCGACCTGATCGTCGGCGACGTCTCGTTCATCTCGATGACCCTGGTGCTGCCGCAACTACCGGCGCTGCTCGCCGCCGACGGTGACTTGCTGCTGCTCATCAAACCGCAGTTCGAAGTCGGCCCGCACCACATCGGCAAGGGCGGCATCGTGCGCGACCCGACGCTGTACCGCGAGGTCGAAGGGCGCTTCCTGGAAATTGCCAAAAAACTCGGGTTGACCGCCAAAGCCTGGCTCGACAGCCCCATCACCGGCGGCGACGGCAACCGCGAATTCTTTATCTGGCTGAAAAAATGAACACCAATATCTCGATCGAATTCTTCCCGCCGCAGACGCCCGAAGGCGTGGAAAAGCTGCGCGCCACCCGGGCCGAACTGGCCAAGCTGAAACCCGAGTTCTTCTCGGTCACCTACGGCGCCGGCGGCTCGACCCGCGAGCGCACCTTCGCCATCGTTCGCGAGATCACCAGCGAAGGCTTCGACGCCGCGCCGCACCTGTCGTGCATCGGCTCGACGCGAGAATCGATCCGCGAAATCCTGGCCGAATTCAAGTCCGCCGGCGTCCGTCGCATCGTCGCCCTGCGCGGCGACCTGCCCTCGGGCATGGCCGAGGCCGGCGAGTTCCGCTACGCCAACGAACTGGTCGAATTCATCCGCGCCGAAACCGGCAGCCACTTCAGCCTCGAAGTCGCCGCCTACCCGGAATGGCACCCGCAGGCACGCAGCCCGAAGGACGACCTCGACGCCTTCGCGCGCAAGGTCAAGGCCGGCGCCAACTCGGCGATCACGCAGTATTTCTACAACGCCGACGCCTACTTCCACTTCGTCGACGAAGCACGCGCGCTCGGCGTCGACATCCCCATCGTGCCCGGCATCATGCCCATCGTCGGCTTCACCAAGCTGGCCCGCTTCTCGGACGCCTGCGGCGCCGACCTGCCGCGCTGGATGCGCAAGAAGTTCGAGAGCTTTGGCGACGACAGCGACTCGATCCGCGCCTTCGGCCTCGACCTGGTCACCGAGTTGTGCGAACGCCTGCTCAAGGGCGGCGCCCCGGGGCTGCACTTCTACAGCATGAACCAGTCGGCGCTGACCTGCGAAATCTGCCGCCGCCTCGGCCTCCCCCAAACGGCATGATCCTCCCGCCCCCGACGGAGGATTGCAAGCCAGCTTGCAGCACCGCCGCTGGCTTGTATTTTTTGCGGAAACACCATTTCCTGCGCCTGAAAAATAGACTGTCCTCTTTCCACAGGTTACAATCCGCGGCTTCCGCCCGTAGCTCAGCTGGATAGAGTACTGCCCTCCGAAGGCAGGGGTCGTGCGTTCGAATCGCGCCGGGCGGGCCAGAATGCTTATTCCCTGACGGCTCGAAGCGATGGCATTCGAGCCGTTTTGCTTGCCAGACCACTGGCCCCGCGATGTTTTGCGTTCCTTCACCGCTCCATGCGCCAGCTCCTGCTTGATCTGCTTCCCGACAATCCGCCGACGCTGAACAACTTCGTCGCCGGCCGTGACAATGGCGAGACCCTGGCGGCGCTGACGCTCTGGCTGACCACCGCCGACGAGACCTCGTTCTGCCTCTACGGCCTACCCGGCAGCGGCTGCAGCCACCTCCTGCGCGCCAGCGGCTGGCACTATGTCGACGCCCTGCACGACCCCGACCTGAACCAGCTGGGCGAACACCCTCGCGCTGCGGTTGATCACATCGAATCCCTCAGCATGACCGGGCAGATCGCTCTGTTCAACCGTTTCAACCACTGCAAGGCCAGTGGCGGCAAGTTGCTGACGGCCGCCCACCAGCCGCCAAGCGCCCTCACCCTGCGCGAAGACCTGCGCACCCGCCTCGGCTCCGGCCTGATTTACCGGCTGCAGCCCCTATCGGACAACGAAAAGATGACCGCCCTCAGCGCTCAGGCGGAAAGCCGCGCCCTGAAAATACCGATGGAAGCACTCACTTACCTGCTGCACCATGCACCGCGCGACATGCGAGCCTTATCTTCCCTGATCGTGGCACTCGACCGCTATACCCTCGAACACCACCGCGCCGTCACCGTGCCGCTGTTGCGCGAACTACTCATCCAGGAGAGATCTGCATGAATCTGGCGCTGTTTGACCTCGACAACACCCTGCTGGCCGGCGATTCCGATTTTGAATGGGGGCAATTCCTCATTTCCCGGGGCATCGTCGACCCTGAACTTCAGGCGGCGAAAAACGCGGCTTTCTATGCCGATTACAAGGCCGGCACCCTGGACATCGAGGCCTTCATGACCTTCCAGATGGGCCCGCTCAGCCACCATTCGCGTGCTGAGTTGAGCACCTGGCACGCCGAATTCATGGCCCAGCATATCCGCCCCATGATCGCGCCGGGCACCCGGGCGCTATTGGAGCGGCACGCCAACGATCTGTGCGTCATTATCACTGCCACCAACAGCTTCGTGACCGGGCCGATTGCACGCGAGTTGGGCGTTCCCCACCTAATCGCCTCCATCCCCGCCATCAACCGCCAGAGCGGCCGATTCACCGGCAGCGCCAGCGGCACACCGGCTTTCCAGGCGGGAAAAATCACACGCCTAGAAGACTGGCTGGAAAGTCAGGCACTGTGGTGGGACAGCTTCACGCACAGCTATTTCTACAGCGATTCGCACAACGATCTGCCGCTCCTGCAGCGCGTCAGCCAGCCGGTCGCCGTCGACCCGGACGACACGCTACGCCAGCATGCCCAGCAAATGGGCTGGCAAATCATCAGCCTGCGGTAAAATTGCCCTCTTTCCCGATACCTCCGACTTCGTGATCCGCAAGCTCATCTCCCGCGTCTTTCGCGGCAACAAGAAAAAGCCCGCTGCCGGCGCAGCCGCCATCATTCCGGTCGCCAGCCATGGCATTACCCGTGACCGCCTCTCCAGCGCCAGCCGCCGCACCTGCGAAGCCCTGCACAAAGCAGGTTTCCAGGCTTACGTCGTGGGTGGCGCGGTACGCGACCTGCTACTCGGCGCCGAACCCAAGGATTACGACGTCGCCACCAACGCCACACCGGAAGAGGTGCGCCGCTGCATCCGTCGCTCACGCATCATCGGCCGCCGCTTCCAGATCGTGCACGCGATGTTCGGGCAGGAAGTGATCGAAGTCACCACCTTTCGCGGCGAGCTTGACGCCAACACGAAAAAGGACGAACACGGCCGGGTCCTGCACGACAATGTCTTCGGCACGCAGCAGGAAGACGCCGCCCGCCGCGACTTCACCGCTAACGCACTCTATTACGACCCGGCAAGCGAAAACGTCATCGACTACCACCATGGTGTCGGCGATCTCAAGGCAAAGACGCTGCGCATGATCGGCGAACCGCGGGCACGTTACCGCGAGGATCCGGTGCGCATGCTGCGCGCGGTGCGGCTAGCCGCCAAGCTTGGCCTGTCGATCGACCCCGAAGCGCGCCGCCCCATCCGGGAAATGGCCAGCTTGCTGGAAAACGTCCCGGCGGCACGACTGTTTGATGAAATGCTCAAGCTGCTCACCTCCGGGCACGCCGTCAAATGCATCACCCAACTACGCGATGAAGGTCTGCACCACGGCCTGCTGCCGCTGCTTGACGTCATTCTCGAGCAGCCGATGGGCGAGCGCTTCGTCATGCTGGCGCTGGCCAATACCGACGACCGGGTGCAACGCGGCAAAGGCGCTTCGCCCAGCTTTCTCTTCGCCACCCTGCTCTGGCACGAAGTCCTGGCGCACTGGGAAAAACTCCAGCAGGCCGGCGAAGCAAAGATTCCAGCGCTCTTTCAGGCGATGGACACGGTACTCGATGTGCAGGGCGAAAAACTCGCCATCACCCGCCGCATTGCCGGCGACATCAAGGAAATCTGGTCATTGCAGCCGCGCTTCGAGCAACGGGCCGGCAAGCGCCCCTACGCCCTGCTCGAGCAGCCTCGCTTCCGGGCGGGTTACGATTTCCTGCTCTTGCGTGCCCAGGCCGGTGAAATCGCCAGCGAGATTGCTGATTGGTGGACTCGCTTCCAGAGTGTCGATGGCGAAGACCGCGCCCAAATGCTGCTGCCTGTTCCCGCCGATGAAAAAAAGCGGCGCCGGCGGCGCAAGAAACCCTCCAACTCGGTCTCCGGCACCAGCGCATGAGTCTGGCCTACCTTGCCCTCGGCGCCAACCTGGGCGACCCCGTGGCAACGCTGGCGGCCGCTTTTACGGCCCTCGAGCAGTTACCGGCAAGCACACTGCTGCGCCGCTCCTCGCTCTATCGTACCGCTCCGATCGGCCTGGCCGCGCAACCCGATTTCATCAACGCCGCGGCCTCGCTGTCCACCACCTTGATGCCACACGACCTGCTCCAGGCCTTGCAGGCCATCGAACAGGCCTTCGGCCGCCGCCGTGACATCCACAACGGCCCACGCACGCTGGATCTTGACCTGCTGCTCTACGATACCCAGGAAATCACCAGCCCGCAGCTTTGCGTGCCACATCCGCGCCTGCATTTGCGCGCATTCGTGCTGCAGCCGCTGGCTGAAATCGCTCCCGACCTGAGCATTCCCGGCCGTGGCAGCCTCACCGCCTGGCTGCCCGCCGTCGCCAACCAACGTATTGCCCGCCTATGAGTCTGTTTGGCCTTCCCGTACTGTGGCAGACAGTGATTCTGCTATCGATTGCCAATGTCTTCATGACGTTCGCCTGGTACGCCCATCTCAAGCACCTCAACGACAAGCCCTGGTGGATCGCTGCGCTCGTTTCCTGGGGCATCGCCCTATTTGAATACATGCTGCAGGTCCCGGCCAACCGTATCGGCCATGCTGAACTATCGCTGGCACAGCTGAAAATCCTGCAGGAAGTCATCACCCTGGCGATTTTCGTGCCTTTCGTCGTCTTCTACATGCAGCAGCCGCTCAAGCTTGACTACTTGTGGGCGGCCCTGTGTATCCTAGGCGCCGTCTATTTCGTCTTCAGGTCATAAATGTCCGCTCACACTCCCACTCGCCGCCTGACCCAGTCCGATCTCGGCAAGCTGCATGCTGCCGGCGAGAAGATCGTCATGTTCACCTGCTATGACGCCAGCTTCGCCCGGCTGCTCGAAGGCGCCGGTGTCGAATGCTTGCTTATCGGCGATTCGCTGGGCAACGTCATTCAGGGACACGACAGCACCCTGCCGGTCACTGTTGCCGACATTGCCTATCACACGGCGGCAGTCAAGCGCGGCTGCAACCAACCCTTCATCGTTGCCGACATGCCGTTTGGCAGCTATCAGGAATCACCCGAGCAAGCCTTCCGCAATGCAGCGACCCTGCTGGCAGCCGGCGCGCAGATGGTAAAACTGGAAGGCGGCGGCGACATGGCCGACACGGTGCGCTTTCTGGTCGAGCGCGGCATTCCGGTCTGCGGCCATCTCGGCCTGACACCGCAATCCGTGCATGCCATGGGGGGCTACAAGGTGCAGGGGAAAACAGCAGCGGCCGCCCAGCGCCTGCTCACTGACGCCAAGGCACTGCAGGCCGCCGGGGCCAGCATGCTGGTGCTGGAAGCCATTCCTGCCCCCCTGGCAGCACAGGTCACGGCGGCACTGGACATCATCACCATCGGTATCGGCGCCGGCAAAGACTGCTCTGGCCAGGTCATGGTGGTACATGATGCTTTCGATATCCCGCCCGGCAAGAAGGCCAAATTCGTCAGGAATTTCATGGCCGGAGCGAGTTCGCTGCACGATGCCGCCTGTCAAGCCGTGGCCGCAGTGAAAAGCGGCGACTACCCGGGGCCGGAACACACCTACGCCGCCTGAAGGCGGCGTCCTGCATTGCAATCCACAGTAACGAGGTTATCAGCGTGAAGGTCATTTCGAATATTGCAACACTGCGCCAGGAACTGTCACAACGCCGGCAGATCGTATTCGTGCCGACGATGGGCAATCTCCACGCCGGGCACATCAGTCTGATGGAGCAGGCGCGCGCGCATGGCGATACCGTCGTGGCCTCGATTTTTGTCAATCGACTGCAATTCGGCCCGAACGAGGATTTCGATACCTACCCGCGCACTTTCCAGGCCGATTGCGACAAGCTGACCAACGCTGGCGTCGATGTCTTGTTCGCCCCCAGCGAGCAGGATCTCTACCCAGAGCCGCAGGAATACTTTGTCGAACCTCCCGCCATTCAGAACGTGCTTGATGGCGAATTCCGCCCCGGGCATTTCCGTGGCGTTGCCACAGTGGTCAGCAAGCTGTTCAACTGTGTGCAACCGCAAGCTGCCCTGTTCGGCAAAAAGGATTACCAGCAGCTGATGATCCTGCGCAACATGACCCGCCAAATGGCCTTGCCGATCAAAATCATCGGTGGCGAAACCGTGCGAGCCGAAGACGGCCTGGCGTTGTCTTCGCGCAACGGTTACCTGAGCGCCGCCGAACGTGCCGAAGCACCGCGCCTCTACCGTTGCCTGCAGAACATGCGCGCGGCCCTACTCGCCGGCGAGGATGATTTCACCCGCCTCGAACGTAACGCCATCGACGAACTGGCAGCGCACGGCTGGCAAAGCGACTACATCGCCATCCGCCAGCAGGCCGATCTGGCCCCGGCTCGCAGCCTGAACACCCCGCTGGTGATTCTCGCCGCCAGTCGTCTGGGCGGCACCCGCCTGATCGACAACATTGAGATTTGACGCGGCCTGAAAGGCCATTTCCCGCACTTGAATCAGCGGTTGACAGCACGTCGATTGCCGTTACAATGCGCTTCCCCCAACCGTCTGGATGAGTCAAACCATGCAGAGAACCATGTTGAAATCCAAGTTGCATCGCGTGACCACGACTCACGCCGACCTGCACTACGAAGGCTCCTGCGCCATCGACGAGGATCTGCTTGAAGCGGCCAACATCAAGGAATACGAACAGATCGACATCTGGAACGTGAATAACGGCGAGCGCTTCACCACCTATGCCATCCGTGCCGAACGTGGCTCGGGCGTCATCTCGGTCAACGGCTCGGCCGCCCGCCGCGCTGCACCGGGTGACATCCTGATCATCGCCACCTTCGCCAGCTATAGCGAAGTCGAACTTGCCCGCCACGAACCCGACCTGATCTACGTCGATTCGCAAAACCGCATCGCCCGCCGCGGTCACAAGATTCCGGTGCAGGCTGCCGCCTGAACGCGGCGCCGTAGCCCATGTAGTCGTTCGGCTTTACCTGCCTAAAAAAGAAAGGCCCGCCTGTTGGCGGGCCTTTCTTTTTATGTAAAATCCATTAAATAATATTCAAAACCAATGGAGACAAGGCATGGATGCAATATTTGCCAAAACCGCCAAGGGCCACGCGGAAATCACCACCAAGGCGGGCGGGCTGACACCGCGCATCCGCCGCGTACTGATTTTCATCGATGGCAAGCGCACAGTAGAAGATCTGCGGAGCATGCTGACGGCTGACGATCTGCAGATCACCCTCGGCCGGCTGGAAGAAGAAGGGTACATTGAACTGATTCATGGTGCCGCCATTGCCAGCGCGCCGCCCCCTGCAGCAGCGGCCGCCTCGATCACCGCCTTCCGCCCGCTCCCTCCTGCGCCGGACCCGACGCATCTGCAACAAGCGCGCAATTTCATGACCAACACCCTCAACGCCTTCATCGGCACCATGGGGGCAAGCTCCTTGTTGCAGCGCATCAGTGAAGCGCAAACGCATGAGCATCTGCGCGAACTGTTCGACGAGTGGTTCCACACCCTGGTCAATTCACGCGAAGGCCGCCGCGAAGCCGAGGCCCTGCGCGGCAAACTGCTGCAAGTCATCTGACCTCTTCCGGAAACTCCGGCTGCCCCTATAATCAGGCTTTTTCCAAGGGGGCAGGCATGTTCGACTGGCGCGACTACGGCAATGGAATTTACGCCTTTGATGCAGGGTATGTGCGGCCGATTCTAGCGGCGATCCACTTGATCGTTGACCACGGGCGTGTCGCCTTCGTCGATACCGGCAGCAAGGATTCCCTCCCCAACGCCCGCCTTGCCCTGCAGAAACTGGGGCTCGATGCCAGCGCTGTCGATTACATCATCCTGACACACATCCACCTTGATCATGCCGGCGGCGCCGGGCATCTCATGCGCGAATTTCCGCAAGCCCGGCTGGTGGTGCATCCACGTGGCGCACGGCACATGGCCGAACCGGCCAAGCTGGTTGCCGGCGTCACCGCCGTCTATGGCGAAGAATATGTCGCCCGCGTCTATGGCGACATCCTGCCGATCCCGGCCGAACGCATCATCGAAGCCGGCGAAGGCACCCGCATTTCACTCGGCAGTCGCGAACTGCTCTGTCTCGATACGCCGGGGCATGCCCGTCACCACATCTGTATCGTCGACCAGACGGCCGGTGCCATCTTTACGGGCGACACGTTTGGCCTGTCCTACCGCGAACTGGATGTCGATGGGCGTCAGTTCATTTTCCCGACCACCTCGCCCAGCCAGTTCGAACCGCAGGAAATGCGGCGGTCCATCGAGCGCCTGCTCAGCTTCAAGCCGAGCGCAATGTACCTCACCCACTACGGGCAAGTACCGGAAGTAGAGCGGCAGGCTGCCGAATTACTACGCCACCTGGACTTTTCGGTGTCTCTGGCGCGCACTCACCAGCAGGCCGGCAGCGAACGCCACCAGCGCATCCACCGTGATCTCTGCGCCTACCTGCTGGCCGAAGTCCGCCGGCACGGCTGCACGCTGCCCGATGCCGAAGTGCTTGAACTCTGGGCCACCGATCTCGAACTCAACGCCCAGGGTCTCGGCGTCTGGCTGGATCAGCAGGCGGCCTGAGCACAGCAACGCCCCGGTTCTGTTTTCAGTCAAGGGCGATCCGGTTGATCGCCCAGCTGGCAGCGACCATGCCGAACACGGAAGTCACGCACACTGCCGAACCGAAGCCGGCGCAGTTCAGCCCCTGCGGCGCCGCGCCGGAAGTGTCGCAACGCTTGCCGTCCATGGCCGGATAGCGCAAAGGTTCGGTGGAATACACCGCCGCCACGCCAAACTTGCCCTGCCGGGGGAAAGCATGCTCGCGCCGCAATGAAGCACGCACCTTGGCCAGCAGCGGGTCCTGCGTGGTCTGGCTGAGATCGGCCAGACGAATCTGCGTCGGGTCCAGCTGCCCCCCTGCCGCACCGGCGACAACGACAGGCAAGCGCTGCCGGCGGCAATGCGCAATCATCGCCACCTTCACTCGCGCCTGATCGATGGCATCGATCACCACATCGAAATCTTGAGTCAATAATTCAGACAGGTTGTCGAGGGTGACGAAATCTTCGATGCAGGCGACCTGGCAGGCAGGATTGATGCCCATGATGCGCGTCGCCATCGCCGCCACCTTGGCCTGCCCATAGACATCGCCCAGAGCATGTAACTGGCGGTTGGTATTCGATTCCGCCACCATGTCCAGATCGATCAGCGTCAACCGGCCAACGGCCGTCCGCGCCAGGGCTTCGGCGGCCCAGGAGCCGACACCGCCAAGGCCGATCACCGCCACATGCGCTGCCTGCAGACGCAGCAACCCCGCTTCCCCATAGAGTCGGGCCACGCCGCCGAAGCGGCGCGAAAAATCAGGAGCTTCCGCCATCACGCCTCGATGGTCTTGCGAATCACGCTATTGAACGGCGCAATCCACTCCGGAGCGAACTGCTTGTCGCAGGCATTGATCTCGGCAATCGCACGCAACACCGAGCGGGTCTTGCCACGGTCGCTGTGCTTGAGCATCACCGCCTCGAAAGCATCGATGATGGCAAGAATCTTCGCCCCCGGACAAATCGCATCCCCCCGCAACTGCTGCGGATAGCCGCGTCCATCCGGCATTTCATGATGCTGCGCGACCATTTCCGCAGCCGCCATCCAGCCCGGCATGCGCTGCAGCAGCCCAGCCGCCAGCCCGGGATGACTATCCAGCAACTTCTTGTCGTCCTCCGTCAGGCGACCGACCTTCAACCAGGCTGCTTCAGGCAGGAACATCATGCCCACATCGTGCAGGTACACCGCCGCCTCCAGTTGCAGGACGTCAACCACGCTACCGCCGACCTTATTGGTCTCCAGCGCCAGACGCAGCACGCGCATGGTCCGCCCCTTGAATAGTGGCGAACGACTTTCGAGTTGCAGCGCCAATGAGCGGAAAAAGGCCAGATCCTCGTTGAGCCGCGCCTGCCCACTGGCCGCACGTCCCGCGGGCGCTGCCAGCAGCCCGCCGGCGCTGGGATTGAAACCGGTCACCGCCTGCACCAGTTCGGCGCAACGGCTGTCCAGCTGATCAACCGGAGCATTGGCCAGACCACCGAGATACTCCAGCAGGGTGGGCAGATGCAGATTGCCGGTCGAACGGCCATGCAGCAAGGCATCGGTGGCAAGTTCGAGCCGATCGATCGACAGCAGGATGGTTTCCGCCAGCAGGTCGGTGAAGGGAATTTCACCATCGCGGAAGCGTGACATCAGGGACTCGACCGGATGCGCGATGGCCACGCCCAGATCGAACTTGCACAAGGCTGCATCACCCTTGATGTTGTGAATGGCACGAAACAGATCGGCGGTCAGTTCCCGTTCGTTACCCCCCTGCCGCAAGCGCGCCACATCGCGTTCGATGGCAGGACTGCGGTCGTACAAGGCATCGGCAAACTCCTGCAGCATCTCCAGGTCAAGCCCGACATTGGTCATGTTTTCCTGCATAATCGGCTCCCCCGTCACTGTGCAGATCGATGGCTGCAGTGTAACAAAGAGCAGCCCCTCCGGCGCCGGCGATGTACCACAAGCAAACCGCCGCAACCGCCTCGCCGTGCACTCAATAAACCCTGTCCGCAAGAATCGACAAGGCATGCAATTCACTTCCGTCACTTTCGATCTCGATGGCACGCTGGTCGACAGCCTGCCTGATCTCTGCACAGCCTGTCAGCGAATGCTGCAGGAGCTTGGCTTGCCAAGCCGCAGCTTGGACGAGATCGGCCGTTTCGTAGGCGAGGGCATGGCCGTGCTGGTGGAACGCTGCCTGACCTTCGCTGCGCCACCGGATGCCGCACTGCTGGCGCGTGGCATCGCCACCTTCCGTCATCATTACGCGCTCACCAACGGCACCCTGACCCGCTGTTACCCGGGTGTGGAAGAAGCCCTGCACGCCTGGCAGGCCACCGGCATTGCGATGGCCGTAGTCACCAACAAACCAGAAGCGTTCACCCTGCAGTTGCTGGAGAAACTCGCGCTAACCCCCTTTTTCCCGGTCGTCGTCGGCGGCGACACGACCGCGCAGCGCAAACCACATCCCGCCCCGCTGCTGCACGCCTGCGCCACGATGGAGCGGGCGGTGGCGGGGAATCTGCACATCGGCGATTCCCGCCACGATATCGCTACCGCCCGCAACGCCGGTTGTGCCGTGTACGCCGTACCCTACGGCTACCACGGTGGCGAACCGCTGCGTGCCGACGAATGCGACGCCCTGGTGGCCGACATCGCCACCGCCTTGCGCCTGGCGCAATTGCCGGCGCGCTGAAGCCGGGCCGTCAGGCCATGCTCACCGCGCATTCCAGATTGAGCGATTGCAGCGGCGCGCTGTCCGCCACCGGGACTCCGGCCGACGCGCCATAACGTGCGGCCAGCAAACCGGCCTCGCGTTTGGCAGAGTAATTGCCCGCCACCGCACCGATCACGATCAGTGCGGGCGACTGCAGGTCGGCCGCTGCCACCTTCTCGGCCAGTTCCGC
This sequence comes from Azonexus hydrophilus, assembly GCF_905120355.1. Lineage (GTDB taxonomy): Bacteria > Pseudomonadota > Gammaproteobacteria > Burkholderiales > Rhodocyclaceae > Azonexus. Next base: position 158,296 of record NZ_CAJHOB010000008.1, read on the forward strand.
AATGGGCGCGGCCACGCTCCGCTGACCTCGCGTCGTCGCCGATTGCACCACCAGACCCGGCGTCGTCGCCGGCAGACCGTGCGCCATGAGTTGGGCGCAGACCTTCGGCAAGGCGGCCAGTCCCATGTACACCACCAGCGTCTGCCGCTCGCGGGCCAGCACATCCCAGTCGAGATCGAGCGAACCTTCCTTCAGATGGCCCGTCGTCAGCACCAGGGTGCAGGCATGCGCCCGGTGCGTCAGCGGTACGCCGGTGTAAGCACCGACAGCAGACGCCGTGGTCACCCCGGGGACAATCTCGAACGGAATCCCGGCCGCTTCCAGCGCCGCCATTTCCTCCCCGCCACGACCGAAAATGAAGGGGTCGCCACCTTTCAGACGCACCACGTGCAGGCCCTCGCGGGCGAGACTGACCAGCAGTTCATTGATGCGATCCTGCGGCAGGGCATGTCGCCCGGACTCCTTGCCGGCATACACCGTACGCGCCGCAGGAGAAATGAGCGCAATCACCTCATCACCGACCAGATTGTCGTACACCACCGCCTCCGCCTCGCGGATCAGGCGATAGGCGCGCAACGTGAGCAATTCCGGGTCACCCGACCCAGCACCCACCAGACTGACTTTACCGAGCATGATCTTTTCCCCCTTTTTCCATTGGCGCATTGCTTCCCACCGACTCAGTGACTGGTCCCTTCCGAGCGGGTGATTTTGTTGTGCAGATTGTACTTACCGACAGGTTTGTCCATCGGAATACGCTTGACCTCCTTGAGTGTCGCCGCATCAAACACGATCAGCGCCCCCCCTGCTGCCTTGCGCTCCCACAGGCTCGCCAATACGTAGCGCCCATCGCGCGTGAATTCGACATGCGCCAGCGTCTTGCCCGGTTCCGGGCGCAGGCGCGCCACGATCTCCAGTGTCTCCTTGTCGATGACCTGCAAGGTGTCGCGGTGTTCCCGGTGCATCATCGAATCGGTCCAGGCGTAACGGCTCTTTTCATGACTGCGCATGAAAAAGCCCGGCCCCAGGGTGGGAATGCTCTTGATCAGCTGCCAGTTGCCGGTGTCGATGATGCTGACCAGCCCTTCGTTCAGATTGGGCGTTGCCATCACGGTTTTCCCCTGCCAGGCCCAGGTAATGCCGGACCCCAGGTGTGGCATGCCGGGCAATTGCAGTTCGGCCACCTTCTTGCGCGCATCGAGGTTGATCACCTGTCCGCGGCCGCCTTCCCGCGAGGCACCCATCAGGTCGTTGTAATCCTGGGTGAAGAAAAAGTCGTCGAGATAACCCTCGGTCTTGGTGCGTTGCGGGTTGAGGAAGCCAGGGATGAAGGCCCCTTCCTTGTACTGGAAATCGTGCACCCAGCCGACCGCGATGTCCGGGTGTTTCGGGTCGTAGGAAATCTCCCAGACTTCGTTCACATCCTTCAGTGCGGCCACAAAACTCTGTCGCGGCGCGGCGTCGTACACCGCCGATACCCGCGAGCTGTGCTTGCCATCCTTGTCCGTCACCGGCAGCACGCGCACGGGCTTGAGGTCGCTGTCGAGAATCACCAGACTGTGCGGCAGGTAATTGGCGATGGCGACATAGTTGCCATCGCCCGAGACGGCTGCATTACGGGTATTGATGCCGGCCCGCACTTCAGCCACTGGCGTCAGGTTCCAGATGTCGTACTTGGTCACCCAGCCATCGCGCGAGGCGAAATAGACGAACCGCCCGTCCGGCGAGAACTTCGGTCCACCGTGCAGGGCAAAGCGGGACTGAAAGCGGTGGATGGGCTCAAGCGTGTCGCCATCGAGAATGGACACGTGATGATCGCCACTTTCGACAACGATGAAGAGATTCATCGGGTCGGCCTTGAAGGAAGGCCGGTGGGGCAATTGCTTCGCATCGGCATGAACGATGTGCGATGCCTTGATATCGGCTTCATCCCAGCGCGGACTAACCACTGGCGGCGTGTAGATATAGGCCTGCAAGGCATCGATTTGCGCAGCGTCGAGATGCTTGGCGAAACCTTCCATCTGCGTCGCCGGCCGGCCTTCGGCGATCACCTTGCTGGCTTCACCCTTGCGCAAGCGCCCCAGATTTTCCGGCAGCAGCGCCGGCCCCATGCCGCCGAGGCGGTCAACACCGTGGCAACTGGCGCAATGCTTCTGATACAGCGCCGCAGTATCGTCTGCCGCCAGCGCGGGAGCGGCCACGGCGGCGAACAGCAGCGCCAGGAAGGTCCACCTGGCGGCGACTGGGGTGATTTTTCCGGGGTGATTGCGCGAGCACATGGGGTTTCCTTTGGGTAGCCTGGTTCAGGCGGCGATTTCGGCGTCGGTCAGATAGCAACCGGGATCTTCCGCCCACAGGTTGCCGGTCAGTTGCTGTGCCCGCACCCGGGTGTTGCCATTGCAGATCGCCAGATGCGCACAGCCGGCACAGCGCCCCTCGACCGGACGCGGGCGCTGTTTGAGCCCGGCCATCAGGGGATCAGACAGATCGGCCCAGATAGCGCCAAACGCCTTGTCCCGCACGTTGGCGAGCGGGTAGTGCCACCACATGGTGTCGGGATGCACGACGCCCAGGTTGTCGATATTGGCCACATTCTGGCCGGAAGCATTGCCACCCCACTGGCGCAGCTTGCCGGCAATGTGCTCGGCCTGCTGCGGAAAATGCCGGCGCACCCAGTGCAGGAAGAACGGCCCGTCGGCATCGTTGTTACCGGTGGTGAATTCCTTGTGCACACCCCGCCGACGATAGGCGAGACAGGTGTCGAACAGCAATTCCATCGCCTGGCGCGTCAGTTTGTGCTGCGCGTCTTCGGCACGATTTTTATTACCGCGCCCGGCATAGTTGAGGTGGGAAAAATAGAAACGATCGATCCCCTCATCCTCGACCAGTTGCAGCAGGCCGGGCAAATCGTCGGCATTGTCGCGTGTCATGGTGTAGCGCACGCCAATCTTCAGGCCATGGTCACGGCACAGGCGAATGGCGTGCAAGGAGGCATCAAAGGCCCCCTGCTGCTGGCGGAAACGATCGTGCGTCGCGCCTAGGCCATCGAGCGAAATGCCGACGTAGTCGAAATCACACTCGGCAATGGCGGCAATATTGCTTGCATCGATCAGCGTGCCATTGGACGACAGCGCGACATAAAAGCCCATGCTTTTGGCACGCCGAGCAATGGCGTAGATGTCCGGATGCAGCAGCGGCTCGCCACCGGAGAGAATCAGCACCGGGACGCGGGCGGCCTTGAGATCATCCTGCACACGGTAGATTTCCTCGGTACTCAACTCGCCCGGGAAATGCGTATTGGTCGACACCGAGTAACAGTGGCGGCAGGTCAGGTTGCAGCGGCGCAGCAGGTTCCAGATCACGACCGGACCCGGCGGCGAGCGATGCGGCCCGACGGGCGTCGGAGTGTCGATTTCGGCGATGAACTGACTGATACGAAACATGCCTACTCCTGTCAGGCGGTGAGCCGCAGCCCGGTTTTCTTGAGGATCTGGGTGGAAAACAGCACATCACTGCTGCGACAGGCTTCCCCCAGAAGCGCGCGCACTTCTTCGACGTGCACCATGACTTCGTCCCGGTTGCCGCCATGCAGCATGGCAAACAGGTTGTACGGCCAGTCGGGCAGATGGCGCGGCCGGCGGTAGCAGTGGGTGACGAAAGGCAGCTGGCCGATGCGCTCGCCCAGGGCATCGACCACGGCATCGTCGACATCCCACACGCTCATGCCATTGGCGCTATAGCCGATGGCGTAGTGATTGGGCACCACGCCGATGCGCCGGATCACGCCGCGGGCAAGCAGATCCTCAATGCCGGCGAGGACTGTCGCCTCGTCGCAACCCAGGGTCCGCGCCAGTTCGGCATAAGGTTCCGGGGTCAGCGGCAGGCCCTGCTGGGTCGCCAGGATCAGGCGACGCGCGAAATCATCCATAGCGCCCCCCGCGGCTGGCCAGCTTCATTTCCACGAAATATTCCTTTTCCTTGGGAAAAGCATGCACCCTCAGGCCGGTACCGGCTTCGATGCAGGCAATTGCCTCGGCAATCCCTGCCGGAGTTTCGGTCGCCAACACGAACCACATATTGAAACGATGCTCACGCCGATAATTGTGTGCCACCTGCGGCAGCGCATTGACCACCGCCAGCACCCGCTCCCAGTCGGCTTCCGGAACTTCCAGCGCCGCCAGCACGAAGGCACCACCCACCCGCTCGACCTGGAACAGCGGCCCGAAACGCGTCAGCACGCCGCGCTGCAACAGATTTTTGATGCGCGCAATCAACTCGCTTTCCTGCATACCCAGACGGGCAGCCGCCACCGCATAGGGGTGGGAACACACGGGAAAACCGCCCTGCAAGTGATCGATGATGCTGCGCTCCAGCGGATCGAGGGCCATGGCGTCAGACATAGCGCGCCCCCGTCTGCTTGAAACACTGGCGGGAAAAAAGCACGGCGTGCGCCGTGTCATGCAGGGCGTGACGCGCACGCAAGGCAGTGATGGCCGCCTCCACCGCGCTCCGGCACTGGCCGTGGATCATGCAGAAGAGGTTGTACGGCCACTGCGGCAGGTGGCGCGGGCGGCGGTAGCACAAGGTCACCGCATCTTCCTGCGCCAGTTGCGCTGCCACGGCATCCACCGCATGGTCGGGAATGTCATGCACCAGCATGGCATTGGCGGCAAACCCCAGTTCGCGGTGGCGGACCACCACACCCAAGCGGCTGATCGCGCCGACTGCCAGCCAGTCCGTCAGTTGCTGCACGAATTCCGTTTCCGGCAGCGCGCAGTCTGCCGCCATGTGGTGATACGGCGCACTGACCAGGGGCAGGCCTTCCTGCAGCCGGGCCAGGATGGTTTTCTGCTGCGCCGACAGGGATTGCACCGCGGCCGCTACGCTGCGCTGCCGGGGCCTGGCGCCACCGCACAGGGGAAAACCCAGGTCGATGTGGTAGGCCTTTTCCATCGGCAGCGACAAGGTCGCCAGACCACTTTGCATTTCGATCTGGCGCAACGTCTGAGTCAGCGCCCCGCTGTCGCCCGCCGTCAGCACGAACCACAGGTTGTACGCGTGTTCACGCTGGTAGTTGTGGTTGACACCGGGAAACGCATTCACCAGCCCGGCCACCTCCGCCAGACGCGCTGCCGGCACGGCCATCGCCACCAGGGTCGAGGCACCGAAACACCCCGGGCGCAGCACGGCGCCAATGCGCGAGATGCGCCCGTCGGCGTGCATGTGCTGCAGCTGCTCGATCACCCTGTCTTCTGTACATCCCAGCGTCGTGGCCAGCGCGGCAAAAGGCCGCGCCACCAGGGGAAAGTCACGCTGGTAATCGTTGAGCAGACGGAAGGTGAGTTCGGATGTCATTTAGAAGCCAATACGGTGGGCGCGGCTGGAAAAGAAAATTCCCGAGGGCGCGTCGGCCTTAATGTCCCCGATCTGAGTAAGGGTTTCCGTGCTGTAAATCAAAATTTTGTGATCATCGCGTGCCGACAGCCAGACATGTTCGCCGCGCGGGGTAAATTCCATGTGCAGGATGCCCTTGCCCGGTTCCAGTTGGCTCACCACCTTGCCCTGCAGGGTATCGATGACATCGATCTTGCTGTAATCGGGGAAAGAGAAATTGACCCAGATCTGCCGCCCATCCGGTCGCGCCATGACAAACACCGGCTGGCCGCGTACCGGAATCCGCCCGACTTCCTGCCAGGTCGTGGCATCGACCACCAGCACTTCATGCCGCCCGACCGCCGGCAGATACACCTTGCCCTGCGCCATGGTCCAGCCACGCAGGTGCGGCATCTTGTACACCGGCAAACGCTCCTCACCGCGCCCATAGTTCTGCAGTATCTTGCGCGCGCCCCGGTCGGTCTGCCACAGATCAAGCAGGGCAATGCCGTCTTCACCGAACAGGCCGGCCATGAAATAGCGGCCATCGGGCGTCACCAGGCCATCGTAGGGGTTCTTGCCGGCCGGGAAGCGTTGCGTCTGCGGCTGGCGTGGATTGCTGAAATCGGTGACCCAGATTTCACCCGCCTCGAACAGCGCATAAGCGAATTTGTTGCCGGCAGTGTCGGCCAGACCAACCACCTTGGAAAACTGCCCCGGCGCATACTCGGCCGGCACTTCCGACAGCAGCTCCAGCGTTTCCGCATCGAAGGCCTTGATGCCGCCCGGTGTGTAGTTCTGCGCCACCACGATGCGTCCATCCTGCGAGATCGAACCGCCAATGGCGTTGCCGCTCTGCACCACCCGCTTGACCACCCGTGCTTCCAGCATGTCGATCTTGCTCAGCGCACCGTCGCGCCCGAAGACATAAGCGTAGCGGCCATCGCGCGAATACACGGCGGAGGCATGCGATAGATCGCCCAGACCGCCGATGCGGGCATAGGGCTGGCGGCTAGTGGTGCTGGCCAGGGTGACATGGCCGCTGGCGCGTTCGATGATGAGTACCAGATCGCCGGTGGCGCGCGGCGCGGTCGGCGCCGTGCTGGCACAGCCCAGCAACAGGGTGACGAAAAACAGGACGAGCAGGCGACGCATGGACACACCCCTGGCAAGAAATGGCTGCACACAGCCAGTGAAAAAACGATGGGCCACGCCCATCAGCGCATTACTCGGGGAAACCGGCCAGCAGACGCTCGACGATCCAGGTCGCCTCGGCTTCCGTCAGGAACCGCTGCCAGGGCGGCATGGCCGTGCCGTGGCGACCGTGGTAAATGGTCGCCGCCAGACCTTCGGCGGATTTTTCCTGCAGATCCGCCGGTAGCAGCGCCGGCCCCAATCCGCCCTGCAAGCTCATGCCATGGCAGGAGCCGCACTCCTGGCGCACCATGTGCACCAGCTGGCGCTGGCGTTCCATGCCGGGCACGGCAGCCGTTTCCGCCGCGGCACCGCTGGCCTCTGCGGTTGCCTGAAACAGCATCAGCAGGGCCCCGGCCAGCGCCAGCGTGGATCGCGCCAGCCAGCGCCAGGCCGCCTTGCGGCGTAACGCCGCCCTAGAACTTCTTGGCCTTGACATCGCCCTCTGCTCCCAGACCAATCGTATGACCGAAGGAAACATGGTGGAAACGACCGGCAGCATGGTCTGCATGCACGGCAATACCGAAATGCACCGTCGGGCTGGCAGGCAATTTACGACTGAAGGTCACCGTCCAGGTATCGCCCTGCTTGGCACCCTCGGCCTTGACGCCGGCCTGGCCGCCTTCCATGCGGCGCTGATCGGTAATGCTGCCGTCCGCCACCTTGCCGGAACTCGCCCACTGCATCAATTCATAGGCACCGGCGCTGGTGTATTTGGTCTTGTCCTTGCCGTCCGGCATGGTCCTGGCGTCCTGGTGGCAGGTTGCCCAGCAGCCGACCTGCTCAGCCATCGGCACTTCGGCATTGGGGAACAGCACGGTGGCCTTCACTGCATTGTCCTTGTCCGACTTGTCGATCCCGCCCGCCGGCGCCTTGAAGCTCATGCGCACGTACAGCTGCCCCGCATCGTAAGCCGCCTGCACCTGGACCGGGAAAGCGCGCACCGCTGGCCCGCCCTTGGGGTCCAGCTCGCCCGCCATACGTTCTAGATCGACGTTGATCTCGCCATTCTCGACGTGGCACCCCGCACAGCTTTCACCCCGGCTCAGACCCCGGCTGCCGCCATGTTTGCCCTTGCTCTCGATCCACTCCCACGGGGTCACGCCCGGGTGGAACACATGAATGGTCGTAGCCGGCACCGAAGTCCAGTCCGGCGCTGCGAACGCCAGGGGAGACAAGCTCAAGCCGCCCACCAGGACAGCCGCCGCGTGCAATGCATATCTCATCATTCACCTCTCACAGAATAAATCCCCACGGACAAGAGATTACGGGGGCTTGCGCCCCCGTCTCCTTGCTTCACATCAAAAGCACAACAGGCTTAGTAGATGTCGTGCTGGGTGTTGTAAACGTTGAACTTGCCGGTCGGGGTAATCATCTTCGGATCGGTGATCACCTTCTTGACCTTGAGCGTCGTGTCGTCATACACCACGATGGCCGACTGGTCGGTCTTGCCACCCCACAGCGAGATCCACACTTCCTTGCCGTCCTTCGAGTATTCCGGATGCACGGCGCGCTTGACGGCCTTGGTCGGCGGCAGACCGGAGTCCTTGGCGACGTTGAGGATGGCCTTGGGTTTAGACAGATCGGCCATGTCCCAGACGGCAACCGATTCCGCCAGATCCTTGTCCGGGTTCTGCGGCGCGTCGGCCCAGAAGTGCTTCGACACCGGGTGCGTCTTCACGAACAGGTTGCCCGGCACGTGTTTGATCTCCTGCACCACCTTCCAGTTGTACTCCTTGTACTTGGCAAACTTCGGATCATCGGACGGCGTCGAGATCAGCGTCACGACATCCGCGCCGAGGTGACCGGTCGCCCACACCGGACCATATTGCGGATGCACGAAGTTGGCGCCACGGCCCGGGTGCGGGATCTTGGCGACATCGACCAAGGCGGCCAGCTTGCCTTCCTTGGTATCGACCGCCGCAATCTTGTTGGAGGCATTGGCGGCCACCAGGAAGTAGCGCTTGGAGGCATCCCAGCCGCCGTCATGCAGGAACTTGGCGGAAGCGATGGTGGTGGTCTTCAGGTTTTCGATGTCGGAGTAATCCACCAGCAGGATCTGGCCGGTTTCCTTGATGTTCACCACCCATTCCGGCTTGATGAAGGAGGAAACGATGGAGGCCACGCGCGGTTCCGGATGGTATTCGCCATCGACCGTCATGCCGCGGGTGGACACCACCTTGCGCGGTTTCAGGGTTTCGCCGTCCATGATGACGAACTGCGGCGGCCAGTAGGAACCGGCAATCGCGTACTTGTCTTCAAAGCCCTTGAACTTCGAGGTATCGACCGAACGGGCATCGAAACCGATCTTCAGCTCGGCAACCACGGCCGGTTTTTCCATCCACAGGTCGATCAGCGACAGACGACCGTCGCGGCCAATCACGTAAACGTAGCGACCGGACGCGGACAAGCGCGAGATATGCACGGCGTAGCCGGTTTTGACGATGGAACGGATTTCCTTGGTGTCGCCGTCGATCAGGGCCACTTCGCCCGTGTCGCGCAGGGTGACGGAGAAGATGTTTTCAAGATTGATCTTGTTCATCTGCTTGGTCGGGCGCTTTTCCACCGGCACGATCAACTTCCAGGAATCCATCGTCTCCTTGAGGCTGTATTCCGGCGGCACATCCGGCACATTCTGGATGTAACGCGACATCAGATTGATTTCCTGTTTGGTCAGGATGTCGTCGAAGTTCACCATGCCGCCATCGGTACCGAAGGCGATGATCTTTTCCAGACGATTCTGGCCCAGCTTGAGCGTACCCCCTTCGGTCACCTTGCCGCTGGCATCCTTCTTCGTCCAGTGCGGCTCCAGGTTCTTGCCGGTGGCGCCTTTACGCAGCACACCGTGACACCCGGCGCAACGCTCGAAGTAAATCTTCTTGGCCTGCTCCTTCTCGGCATCGGTCATGGCCGGCGCTGCCGACTGAGCAAAGGCCGAGCTCATGGCACCTGCCATGACGGTCAAAGCGAGTACCCCTAGCGACTTCATCTTCATGTCTACTCTCCTGTATTAAATCGAATTTATTGCGACCGAACCCCCGGAGCAATGCGCTCAAGTTTCCCGGCGGACCCCCCTGGTGTCTTTGATGATTCCTAAATCACACCACCCGAATTAGGGTTTTTTCCGCTTTTTCCGCTCCCGTTCCGCCTGATTTGATTTGCCTCAAACCCGCATGGCACAAGGATTCCCAAGGCCTGGCCTTCCTTGATGCGCATCATGGAATCCCCCTCTCACGGCGCCGAGAATCCGGTCACCGTCACAAAGGAGGGCACCATGAGCGGTATTTTTACGAAATCGATGGCAC
>NZ_CAJHOB010000009.1 GCF_905120355.1 Azonexus hydrophilus
TGGGTGCGTTTGCTGCACGATGCGCTCTTTTTCATGGAAAAGTTTACATCCGCAGGATTATGCTGTTTTGATTATCCAATGTCCATGACATCAACACGAAGCATCGCAATGCAGGTTGCGCTGGCGGTTATTTGTGCAGGCTCACGCCTTCTTCGCTGGCCGCCCGGTCTTGATTCGTTCGACACCGGCCATTGCCGCCTGCAATGCCGCATCGTCGAGCGTTGCCAGTTGCGCCAGGCCGGCGCGCAGCAGTTCGCTTTTTTTGACGGTTTCCCCAAGCTCCAGCAGACGCTGCTTGAGTTGGGCGATCTGCGCGTACTCCGCCTCCGGCATCGCGTAGCTGTCACGGATCAGCTTGATTTTTCTGGGTTTGGCAGACTTGCTATGGGGCATGGCGACGGTCGTCCGGTGGGAGGGTGTGAGTGTAGCAATTTTGCTCAGGCTGCGCCGCCGCGGCAAAAGCGTAAAATGGCGCTCCCTCCACCGTAGAAAACACCATGACACAGGATGAACTGAAAGCCGCCGTTGCCCAGGCAGCCATCGAATACGTACTGGCCGAGGTGCCGCAGGGGGCACTGATCGGCGTCGGCACCGGCTCTACCGCCAATTATTTTATCGACGCCCTGGCCGCGCACAAAGACCGCTACCGCGGCGCTGTCGCCAGTTCTGAAGCCACCCGCCAACGTCTGGAACAACACGGCATCGCTGTTTTTGACCTGAACGAGGTCAGCGAGCTGCCGGTTTACGTAGACGGCGCCGACGAGATCGACGCCGGTCTGCACATGATCAAGGGCGGCGGCGGCGCGCTGACACGGGAAAAAATCGTCGCGGCCGTTGCCCGGACGTTCGTCTGCATTGCCGATGCCTCGAAGCAGGTCGAGGTCATGGGCCGTTTCCCTCTGCCGGTGGAAGTCATTCCCATGGCGCGCGAATACGTGGCGCGGGAATTGAGCCAGCTTGGCGGCAAACCGGTACTGCGCGCCGGCTTCATCACCGACAACGGCAACCAGATTCTTGATGTACACGGCCTGCAGATCACTGCGCCGAAGGCGCTGGAAGAGCGCATCAACCAGATCGTCGGCGTCGTCACCAATGGCCTGTTTGCGCTACGCCCGGCCGACGTGCTGCTGCTGGGAACGCCTCAGGGCGTGCAACGTTTCCCGGGGTAAGCCCCAGGAATGTTCCCTGGGCCGTGACCGGCACGTCCCAGGGAGCGGCGCTCAGGCCGAAGGCGGAACGTAGCCCTGCACCTGATCGGCGCCATCGCCGAAAAAGTGTTTTTCCAGCTGTTCGGCCAGGTATTTACGGTGGCGGGCATCCACCAGATTGAGACGGTTCTCGTTGATGATCATCGTCTGCAGGCGCACCCACTGGTCCCAAGCTTCCTTCGACACATTCTCGAAAATGCGCTGGCCCAGCGCGCCCGGATACGGCGGGCGGGCCATGCCTTCTGCCTCGCGGCCCAGTTTGATGCAATTAACCATACGGGTCATGGTGTCGTACTCCTCGAAAAAATGGGGAAATTATAGGGAATCGCTGCCGGCCTGATCGCGCCAGCGCCAGGTAATGCCGCGTTGTTCGATTTCACGGCGGATGTCGACCATGGCTTGCTCCACTTGTTCCGGCGCACCTTCCACCCCCAGTTCCAGATGCCGCCGCTCCTGGCCTTGCAGCGAAGGCAGGGAGAACAGGCGCAGGTCGGGATACTCGGCAACGATGCGCTCCATCAGGCCAAGCAGGGCACTTTCGTAGGCATTCGGCCCGGTGAGCAGGAAAGCTTTTTCAATGCGCGCCTGCTGCGGCCGGAATTCGGCACGGTAGAAGGTGTCCAGCGCCCATTCGATCATCGGGTGCGCCATCTGCGGAAAGCCGGGCGTGAAGTAATGCTCGCGCACCATGAAACCGGGAATGCGGTTGAACGGATTGGGCAGGATGTCGCAGCCTTCGGGAAAAGTCACCAGCAACTTGCGCTCGGGGGTGATTTCGTCGCTGGAAAAACGCACCTTCAGTTCCTCGAAGCCCGCCGGATGCAGGGCCAGGCGCACGCCCAGCGCTTCGGCCACGGCCTGGCGGGTCTGATCGTCCGGCGTGTTGCCGATGCCCCCGCAGGAGAACACCACGTCACCCGCCGCCATGCTGCGCTTGAAGGTTGCCGCCAGGCGCGCCCGGTCGTCCCCCAGATAGTCCACCCAGGACAGGCGCAATCCGCGCGCTGCCAGCAGTTCGGCAACTTTCGCAAAGTGTTTGTCCTGGCGCTTGCCGGACAGGATTTCGTCGCCAATGATGACGGCGCCAAAAGTTCGGCTCATCGTTGATTCACCTGTGCTCGATTGGGAAAAGCGGGAAGGTCAGCGCACCTGCCCGACGGGTGGCGAAGCATAGCAAGAAAGCCGCTGCCGTGACGCCACAGCCCCGTTTCACCGCTAGAATCTCCCGCCAAGGGGGAGCGCACATGAAAATCTCTGTCGGCCTGTATGGCGCCACGGCGCACCAGATCGCGCTGGTACTGATTCAGGGCTTCAACCGCCACTACCGGCTGTTCCGCGAAACCTGCAGCGCTGCCAAGCGGCGTTTCGAACACGGCGACTGGCCGGGCGTCCATCGTGCGGTGAAAGAGCGCATCCGCTTTTACGACGACCGGGTGTACGAATGCATTGAGCGCTTGCGTAACGAATTCGCCATCGACACGCTCGATGACGCCACCTGGCAACAGGTGAAGCTCCTGTTCATCGGCCTCCTGCTCAATCACAAGCAACCAGAGCTGGCCGAGACCTTTTTTAATTCGGTCACCACGAAAATCCTGCGGCGGGAGTATTTTCACAACGATTTCATGTTCGTGCGCCCGGCGATTTCCACCGAAAATCTCGAGGGCGACGAAGGCACGACCTACCGCAGTTATTACGTCGATGCCCGCGGACTGCGCGGCACCTTGCGTCAGGTGGTCGAGGACTTCCACTGGCGGCGCCCCTTTGCTGATCTGGAGCGCGATGTGCAATGCGTGCACCGGGCCATTACCGAACACCTGCACGGCATGCCGGCGCGTGAAGTGAATTTCCAGATCCAGGTCCTGGCCAGCGCCTTCTACCGCAACAAGGCCGCTTACATCATCGGCAAGGCGATCAATGGCGCCCAGGAATACCCTTTTGCCATCGCCGTCCTGCACGATGCCGACGGCAAGCTCTTTCTCGACACGGTATTGCTCGATGCCTGGCGCATCGGTCTGCTGTTTTCTCTGTCACGCGCCTATTTCATGGTCGACATGGAGGTACCGTCGAGCTACGTCCAGTTCCTGCGCACCATCCTGCCCAACAAACCGCGCTCCGAGCTGTACATCATGCTGGGCCTGGGCAAGCAGGGCAAAACCATGTTCTTCCGCGACCTGATCTACCACCTGCACCATTCGCAGGACACATTCATCATGGCGCCGGGCATCCGCGGCCTGGTCATGCTGGTATTCACCCTGCCCTCCTACCCTTACGTGTTCAAGATCATCCGCGACGTCTTCGGCCACGGCAAGGAAACCGACCGCGCGACGGTGCAGAAGAAATTTCTCATGGTCAAGCAGGTTGACCGCGTCGGACGCATGGCCGACACACTGGAGTTTTCCAACGCCCTATTCCCCCTGCACCGCTTCGATCCGGAAGTACTCGCCGAATTGCAGCGTCTGGCGCCATCGCAGATCGAAATCGACGGCGATCAGCTGATCATCCGTCATCTCTACATCGAGCGACGCATGGAGCCGCTCAACATTCATCTCGAACGCATGGAGAAAGCCGCCGACGAAGCAGGAATGACGCACGCCATCCGCGAATACGGCAATGCCATCCGCGAGCTGGCGCTGGCCAACATTTTCCCGGGCGACATGCTGTGGAAGAACTTTGGCGTCACCCGCTACGGCCGCGTGGTGTTCTACGACTACGACGAAATCGAGTACATGACCGCCATGAATTTCCGCAAGATTCCGCCTGCCCCCGATTTCGAAACCGAAATGTCCGGCGAAGTGTGGTACCCGGTGGCGCCACGCGATGTCTTTCCGGAAGAATTCGCCACCTTCCTGCTGGGCTCGCCGCAGATCCGCAAAATCTTCCTGCGTCACCATAAAGATTTGCTGACCCCTATTTTCTGGCAAAGCGCGCAGGAAAAAATTCGCGCCGGCCAGCTGGAAGATTTTTTCCCCTACCCGGAAACCTTACGTTTCAATCAGTACAGCGCAGATAGCAAAAAACCAGCATAAACAAGGCACTTCTTGCTGCGACGCAACAATAACGAATTATTGCGGCACAGATTGATAAATGATCGTTTAACCTTTTACTTAAAAATCCTGAACAAAATTTTCCCAGCTCTCCTTTATCGTTAGCAGCCTTTTGCCTGCCGGCAAGAAGTCACAGCAAAAAACGCAACGAAGGAGAACTACTGATGCCGCTCACCCTGGTGGCTGCTCGGGAAACGGCAGACGGCGAACGCCGTACGCCGCTGGTGCCCGAAACTGCCAAAAAATTCGCCGCTCTCGGCGCCAAGCTCCGGCTGGAAAGCAATGCCAGCCTGGAAAGCCATTTCCTCGACAGCGATTATGCCGACACCGAGATCAAGGCCAGTCTGGCGGAAACCTATGCCGGCGCCGATGTCATCCTGCGCGTCACGCCGCCCAGCGACGAAGAAATCGCCGCCTTGCCGGATGGCTCCGTCCTGATCGGCCTGTTAAAACCCTATTCTTCCAAAGAGCGTCTGGCTGCGCTGAACGCCAAGAAAATCACTGCCTTCGCCCTGGAACTCCTGCCGCGCATCTCGCGCGCCCAGAGCATGGATGCGCTGTCTTCCCAGGGCGCCTGCTCCGGCTACCAGTGCGGCCTGATCGCCGCTGCCCGCTGCACCAAGTTCTTTCCCATGCTGACCACCGCCGCCGGTACCGTGCGTCCGGCCCGCGCCCTGGTCATCGGTGCCGGCGTCGCCGGCCTGCAGGCGATTGCCACCTGCAAGCGCCTGGGGGCCATGGTCGAAGCCTATGATGTGCGCGCTGCAGCCAAGGAGCAGATCGAATCGCTCGGCGCCAAGTTCGTCGATACCGGCGTTTCGGCCGAAGGCAGCGGCGGCTATGCCCGCGAACTGTCCGCCGAGGAAAAAGCACAGCAGGCTGAAAAGCTGACCAAGGCGATTGCCGCCGCCGATGTGGTGATCACCACCGCTTCCATTCCCGGCCGGCGTGCGCCCATCATCGTCACCAAAACCATGGTCGAACGCATGAAGTACGGTGCCATCATCGTCGATCTGGCCGCGGAAACCGGCGGCAACTGCGAACTGACCCAACCCGGTGAGCATGTGGTGTACGACGACGTGCATATCCACGGCCCGCTCAACCTGCCCTCGCGCATGCCGACGCACGCTTCCGAGCTGTACGCCAAGAATCTCTACAACTTCCTGTCGCCCTTCATCAAGGACGGCGCACTCAACATTGACTGGGAAGACGAAGTCGTCGCCGGCACCCTGCTGTGCAAGGACGGTGCCACCGTTCACCCGCGCGTCAAAGAACTCCTGGGAGAAGTCTGATGGACGGCCTGCTCGCACTCTACATCTTCATGCTCGCCGCCTTCACCGGCTACGAGATCATCGCCAAGGTGCCGGTCATCCTGCACACGCCGCTGATGTCCGGTTCCAACTTCATCCACGGCGTCGTCGTGGTGGGCGCCATGATCGTGCTTGGCCAGGCTGACACGCCGCTGCAGCAGGCCATCGGCTTTTTTGCCGTGGCGCTGGGCGCCGCCAATGCCGCCGGCGGCTACGTGGTGACCGAACGCATGCTTGCCATGTTCAAGAAGAAGGAAGACTAAACATGACCATTCCCGTTTACGTGCAAGGCGCCTGGTTCATCGGCGCGCTGCTCTTCATCTTCGGCCTGAAGGGCATGAGCTCTCCGGCCAGCGCCCGGCGCGGCATCGTCATCGCCGGTTACGGCATGCTGATCGCCATTGCCGCGGTGTTCCTCATTCCCGGCCTGCTCAATCTTGGCCTGATGCTGCTGGCGCTGGTCGTCGGTGGCGCGCTGGCCTGGATTTCCGGCAAAAAAGTGCAGATGACCGACATGCCGCAGATGGTTGCCATCTACAACGGTATGGGCGGCGGCGCCGCTGCCGCGATTGCCGCCGTCGAATTTGCCAAGGGTGAAATGCATGGCCTGGTCGCCACCATTCTCGCCGTGCTTGGCGCACTCATCGGCGCGGTCTCCTTCACCGGCTCCTGCGTCGCCTGGGCCAAGCTGCAGGGCGTGCTCAAGAAAGCCTGGCGTCTGCCGGCGCAGAACGCGGTCAATGTGGTACTGGCACTCGCCGCCATCGCCCTGGGCGTAGCGGTAGTGATCCTGGCGCCGCAGCAACCGGAACTGGTGATCGCCTTCTTCGTCGTTGCCCTGGTGCTCGGCCTGATCGTCACCCTGCCCATCGGCGGCGCCGACATGCCGGTGGTGATCTCGCTGTTCAATGCCTTCACCGGTCTGGCTGTGGGTTTCGAGGGCTACGTCCTGGGCAATCCGGCGCTGATCATCGCCGGTATCGTCGTCGGCGCTGCCGGCACCCTGCTGACGCAACTGATGGCCAAGGCCATGAACCGGCCACTGTCCAACATCCTGTTTACGCCGATGGTGGCCGCCAGCAGTGGTGAAGCGATTACCGGCACGATGAAGGAAGTGGGTGCCATCGACGCTGCCGCCATGATGCGCTACGCCAGCAAGGTCATCATCGTGCCGGGTTACGGCATGGCAGTGGCCCATGCGCAGCACAAGGTGTGGGAAATGACAGCGCTGCTCGAAGAAGCCGGGGTCGAGGTGAAATTTGCCATCCACCCGGTTGCCGGGCGCATGCCGGGTCACATGAACGTGCTGCTCGCCGAAGCCGGCGTGCCGTACGACAAGATCTTCGATCTGGAAGAAATCAATGGCGAATTCGGCCAGGCCGATGTGGCGCTCATCATCGGCGCCAACGACGTGGTCAATCCGACCGCCCGCACCGACAAATCGAGCCCGATCTACGGCATGCCCATCCTCAACGCCGACCACGCGCAAAACGTGATCGTCATCAAGCGGGGCAAGGGCACCGGCTACTCCGGTATCGAGAACGCCCTGTTCTATACCGACAACTGCCGCATGCTGTATGGCGATGCGCAGCCAATGGCGGGCGAGATCATCCAGCACCTGAAGAGCATGGGCTGATTCAGGCAAACCGCCCACAAAAAACCCCGGCACCGCAACGGCGCCGGGGTTTTTTCATTGCGGCCAGACGCAGCTGCGCTACACCCTGCTGCGCCAGCCGAGCAGGGTGTAGATCAGGATAGTCGTTCCCGCCAGCCCCAGACCAAAGACCAGGGCGATCAGAAACCAGTCCGCCGGCCCACCCGCATCCGTAAAGCCGGAAGAAGAGACCTTGGCCATCAGCACCAGCGCCAGACAGCCCCCCGCAACACCGACAAACTCGGCCCGCACCAGACGCCGCGAGTCAATCCTGCGCTCCTTGAGCAGCAGAGCAAAAAACGCCGCCGTACCTGCCAGGATGACGACGAGCATCAGCCACAACAAGGGAGCGCCGAGCATTTCCTGGAACACAGCCCAGAACACCAGGGGATCAAGTTCTTTCATTGTCGTTTCCTCCAGAAATCAGGCACGGCCATGCAACATGCTGATATAGGTCGGTTTCAGGGCCATGGTTTTCATCACCCAGCTGATCCACAGCTCTTCCAGCGGCGCGATGATGCCGGGGAAGGAAGGCACCAGATTGTCCTTGTAATCGAATTCAATCAGCATCGCCTGACCCAGACGGGTAATCAGCGGGCATGAGGTATAGCCGCCGTAATGGGCCTGCGATTCACGCCCTTCGATCTGCGCCACCAGATGATCGACCGCCACCGGCACCTGCCATTTGACGCTGGCCGCCGTCTTGCCCTTGGGTACACCGGCCACGTCGCCAACGGCAAAGACATTGTCGAATCGCTTGTGGCGTAGCGTGTGCTTATCCACCTCGATCCAGCCGTCGGCGGCCCAGTTGCCTTCCTGCCAGGGCAGCGGGCTGTTGCGCACGGCATCGGCGGCACGCATGGGCGGAATGACGTTGATGAAGTCATATTGCAATTCGACCGGCCCTTCTGCTGTCTTGAAGGTGGCAATTTTCTTGCCCAGATCAATCGCCGCCAGCGTGCGCTCGTAGTTCATCCTGATATCGCGCTCTTCGAACAACATACGCACTTTTTCATGCACGATGGGCACACTGAACAGCACCTTGTTGTTGGCGTTGTAAATGATCTCTGCCTTACCCCGATTACCGCGCCGGCGCAGATGGTCATCGGTAAGGAAAGTGTATTTAAGCGGCGCACCGGCACATTTCATTTCCGTGCCTGGGCGCAGGAAAACACCGACGCCGCCGCTATCGGCAAATTTCGACATCGCCTGCCAGGTTGCCGCAGCCTTCTCCGGGCTATGGTAAATGCTGCCCAGGCCATTGTTGCCGATCTGCTCGACGTCCATCCCTTCGATCGCTGCGTAATCCAGGCGCAGTCCGGTAGCAACAATCAGGTAATCATAAGGAACAGGTTTGCCAGTTGCCGTAACGACCTTCCTGCCTTCCGGGTCGATTTCGGCGACGGCCTCTTCGATCAACTCGACCCCGGACGGTACGTAATCCCGCGTTGAAGACACCACATAGGAGGCTGGCTTGATGCCCCCCGCCACCAGGGTGAACCCCGGCTGGTAGAAATGCGCCTTGCGCGCATCGACCAGCGTAATCTGCGCCCCTTCCAGCCGTTGCGCCAGCTGCGCTGCGGCGGTCAGACCGGCCGCACCGGCACCGGCAATGACAATGCGGGCCGCCGTTTTCACTTTGGTGGCCGCGCTGGCGCTGTCCGGCAACAGCAGCAGGGTGCCCGCCCCCGCTGCGCCCAGTTTCAGAAACGAACGCCGGTCCAGCCTGCCGGACCTGCTTGGATCAATGACAATTGGCTCCTTGGACATGATGACTCCTTCCTCGTAGTGTGATTGTTATCGCCCTGCAGCCCAAAATTAGCATAGGTTAATTTTTTAATCATCCCATCCTTGATAGGCCGATCAATTTTTTAATGCTCCCGGCACGCTGGAAGCGCCCCGCCTTCCCCTAAAATCGCCCGTTTTCAGCTTTTTCCGTTTGCAACTGATTGTTCGAGGAAAACTTCCGATGAAAGCACTTCCCGCCGCCGCTCTGCTCGCCTTGCTGGCGACCACCGCCGCCCAGGCTGCCGATCCCAATCTGGGGCGCAATCTTGCCGCCACCTGCGCCAACTGCCACGGCACCAACGGCAAAGCCGTCGCCGGCTCGGGCATGGGTTCCCTGGCCGGAGAGAACAAGGCCAACATGCTGCAAAAACTCACCGATTTCCGTAACGGCGACCGTCCCTCGACGATCATGCAGCAGATCGCCAAGGGCTACAGCGAGGCACAACTGACGCTGATCGCAGACTATTTCGCCGCGCAAAAATAAGGGGAAAAACATGCTGCATATTCAACGACGCAATTTCCTCAAGGCCGGCGCCAGCGCCGGTGCCCTGGCCGCTCTTTACGGCTGCAGCAGCGGCCACAAGGCCAGCGGCCATGTGGTCGTGGTCGGTGGCGGCTACGGTGGTGCCACGGCGGCCAAATACCTGCGCCTGTGGAGCCAGGGCCGGGTGCAGGTAACGCTGATCGAGCGCCAGCCGCACTTCATTTCCTGCCCAATTTCCAATCTGGTGCTGCACGGCAGCAAGACCATGGCAGACATCACCGTCAGCTATGACAATCTGAAAAACCACTGGGGCGTCCGCGTCATCCAGGGCGAGGTCGTCGCGCTCGATGCCGGCGCCCGCACGCTGCGCCTTGCCGACGGCAGCAGCATCGGTTACGACCGGGTGATCCTCTCGCCGGGCATCGACTTCATGTACAAACAAATCCCCGGCCTGAACAATGCTGCCGCGCAGGAAAAAATCCCCCATGCCTGGAAAGCCGGCCCGCAAACAGTGGCCTTGCGCCGCCAGCTGGAAGCCATGCCCGATGGCGGTGTCTTTGCCCTGAGCATTCCGAAAGCGCCTTACCGTTGCCCTCCCGGCCCCTACGAACGCGCCTGTCTGGTCGCGGATTACTTCAAAACGCACAAGCCAAAATCGAAAGTCGTCATCCTGGATGCCAACGAAGACGTGCAATCGAAAAAGGGACTGTTCGTCAAAGCCTGGAACGACCTGTACAAGAATCATCTGGAATACCGGCCAAACAGCGAAGTGCGCGACGTTGATGCCGCCAGCAACACAGCGATCCTTGAGTTCGACACTTTCAAGGCTGATGTGCTCAACATCATCCCGCCGCAGCGCGCCGGCGACATCGCCCGCAATGCCGGCCTGAAACTGGTCAACACCCGCTGGGTGGACATCAACTGGCTGTCCATGGAATCGACCAGCACCCCTGGCGTGCATGTCATCGGCGACGCCATCTTCCCGGCCCCGACCATGCCGAAATCCGGACACATGGCAAACCAGCACGGCAAGCTGGCGGTGGCAGCCATCCTCAACCTGCTGGCGGGCGATCCGCCGAACCCGGAGCCGGTGGTCATGAACACCTGCTACAGCTTTGTCGATGGCAGCCAGGCGGTGCACGTCGCCTCGGTTCACCAGTACGATGCTGCCACCAAACTGGTGCAGCCAGTCAAAGGCGCCGGCGGTCTCTCTGCCGCCCGCAACGAAGTCGAGGGCAAGGCCGCGCTGGCCTGGGCCAAGAATATCTGGGCCGACATGCTGGTGTAAGACACGCTCTCCCTGAACAAAAACGGCCACCCACGCGGGTGGCCGTTTTGCTTACCCGACCTGCATATTCAGTCGAGCGAGGCGATATAGGCCGCGACGGCGTGGGCTTCCAGTTCCGTCAGCTTGGACGCAACGGTATGCATGACTGCGTTGTCGTTGGTGCGCGCACGCGCGTTGAACTGCTGCAGCTGATCTTCGGTGTAACGCGGGTGCTGCCCCGCCAGGCGCGGCAACTGCGGGGTCCCGTGCCCGTTCTCGCCATGACAGCTGGCACACGCAGGCAGGCCGCTGAACGGATTGCCGCGCAGGAAGATGTATTTACCCACGGCCAGCAGTTCGGCATCCCGGATTTGCCGCCCAGGCACCTGCTTCGCCTCGAAATACCGCCCGAGCGCCTGCATCTCGGCAGGACTCAAATTCTCGGCCTGCGGCTGCATGCTCTCGCTCTTGCGCTTGCCCGATTTGAATTCCGCCAGCTGTTTGCTGATGTATTCCGAGTGCTGCCCCGCCAGACGCGGGAATACCGCACTGACCGCCTCGCCCTTCATGCCATGGCACAGCGAGCAACGCTCGGATACGATGGCCTCTGCCCGGGCCAGATCACCGGCTTGCACTGGCAAGGATAGCGCTGCGAACAAGGCAGCCGTGGCAATACATCTGTTCATGATTTCCCCACTTTCACGCATCAGAACTGCTGTTTCGGATCGTAACCCCGGGCGGCAAGCGACTCAGCCTTGTCCGGTGCTGCCAAAGCCTCCCTCACCCCGGTCGCTGCTGGCAAATTCATCGACCACATTGAAGCCGACCTGCAGCACCGGCACCACCACCAGCTGCGCAATGCGGTCCAGCGGCTGGATGGTGAAAGGCGCGCTGCTGCGATTCCAGACCGAGACCATCAGCTGCCCCTGGTAATCGCTATCGATCAAGCCGACCAGATTGCCAAGCACAATGCCGTGTTTATGCCCCAGACCCGATCGCGGCAGGATCATGGCCGCCAGGCCCGGGTCATTCAGATGAATGGCCAGCCCCGCGGGCAGCAACTGGGTCTGCCCCGGCTGCAGCTCAAGCGGCGCCGCCAGGCAGGCGCGCAGATCAAGACCGGCGGAACCCGGGGTGGCGTAGTGCGGCGGGCTGTCCTTGAGACGGGCATCAAGGATTTTCACGTCGATCGTGGTCATGCAATTTCTCCAGTCAGTCTTGCGATGTGTTCAATCAGCTGGCGCGCCAGCACTTCCTTGCTCGCCGGCGGCAGCGGATGTGTTCCCTGGTCGTCGAACAGGACCAGACGGTTGTCGCTCCCGCCAAAGCCGTCCTGCATGAGGTTGCCGGCGATCAGGGGAATTTTCTTCTTCAGGCGTTTTTTCTGCGCATATGCTTCGAGGTTCTGACTTTCGGCCGCAAAACCGACACAGAACGGCCCCCCCGGCAAAGCCGCGACCTCCGCCAGAATATCCGGGTTCTCGATCAGCTCGATGGCCGGCACGCCGCCTTCGTCCTTCTTCAATTTATGCGCTGCTGGCCGGGCCACACGGTAATCGGCCACAGCGGCGACCGCAATGAAAATGTCGCTCGCTGCGGCGCGCGCCATCACGGCCGCATGCATGTCCAGCGCGCTCTGCACTGCAACCCGCTCGACACCGACCGGCGCGTCCAGCGCCACCGGACCGGATACCAGCGTCACTGCCGCTCCCGCTCGCCGTGCCGCAGCAGCCACCGCGTAGCCCATGCGCCCGGACGACAGATTGGTAATGCCGCGCACGGCATCGATGGCTTCAAAGGTGGGGCCGGCCGTCAGCAATACCCGTCGCCCAGCCAGTGTTTTCGGCGCAAAGAAATCCATCACGCCGGCAAGCAGTTCCGCTGGTTCCAGCATCCGCCCCGGGCCCACCTCGCCACACGCCTGGGCGCCGCTGGCCGGCCCCAGCACACCCACCCCATCCGCCACCAGTTGCGCCACATTGCGCTGGGTAGCCGGGTTTTCCCACATCTGGCGATTCATGGCCGGTGCCACCAGCAGCGGACAATCGCGCGCCAGCACCATGGTTGCCAGCAAATCATCGGCCATGCCGGCACTAATGCGCGCCAGAAAATCAGCGGACGCCGGTGCCACCAGCAGCAGGTCGGCCTGCCGCGACAGATCAATGTGCGCCATGGCATTCGGCATGCGCGCATCCCACTGATCGAGATAAACCGGTCGCCCGGAAAGTGCCTGGAAAGTCGTCGGCGTGACGAAATGCGTTGCCCCTTCGCTCATCGCCACCTGCACTTCAGCCCCCTCCCGAACCAGCAGGCGTACCAATTCTGCCGCCTTGTAGGCAGCTATACCACCGGTGACACCGAGCACGAGGCGCTTGCCTTTTAATTCCATTGTCATTTCCTGTAAGATCGGACGCCTCACATTCTACTGGAGTCGGCAGCATGTCCATCAGCGATTGGCCCACCCAGGAACGTCCACGTGAACGCCTCATCGCTTTTGGCGAAAGCGCGCTCTCGGACGCCGAATTGCTCGCCATCTACCTACGCGTCGGCACCCGCGGCAAAAGTGCCGTCGATCTGGCCCGCGACCTCCTCAGCCGGCACGATGGCAAGCTGGGCCGGCTGGCCAGCAGTTCGCTGCAGGAACTCGCCACCACACCCGGTATCGGCATGGCCAAGGCGGCACAACTGAAAGCCAGTTTCGAACTCAGCCGGCGCGCCCTGACCGAGGAAATGCATGTACGCGACAACCTCGCTTCGCCGGAAAACGTACGGAACTGGCTGCGCCTGCGCCTCGCCTACCTGCCACAGGAATGTTTCATCGCGCTCTGGCTGGACGCGCAGAACCGCCTGATCCTGAGCGAAACCCTGTTCACCGGCACCCTGACCCAGACGTCCGTCTACCCACGTGAAGTGGTCAAGACAGCGCTGCAACGCAATGCCGCTGCCGTCATCCTGGCACACAACCATCCCTCCGGCCTGGCCGAACCCTCGCACGCCGACCAGATGCTGACCACCAGCCTGCGCCAGGCCCTGGCCATGGTCGACGTCAAACTGCTTGACCACTTCATCGTCGCCGGCACGGCAAGACCACTTTCCTTTGCCGAGCGGGGTCTGCTGTAAAAACGACAGCGCGTAAAATCCATTGCGCAAAAAACATCGCAGCAGCTTGATTTTGCTTGCCTCAGCAGTTAGAATCTTCGGTTTCTTCTAGCCAAATTACTGGAGCACCATCATGGCGCGAGTCTGCCAAGTCACGGGCAAAGGCCCGATGGTTGGGAACAAGGTTTCCCATGCCAACAACAAAACGAAGCGCCGCTTCCTGCCGAACCTGCAGAACCGTCGTTTCTGGGTTGAGAGCGAAAACCGCTTTGTCAGCCTGCGCGTTTCCAACGCTGGCCTGCGTTTGATCGACAAGAACGGCATCGATGCCGTCCTCGTTGACCTGCGTGCCCGCGGCGAAATCTAAACAAAAGGAACTGAATCATGGCTAGCAAAGGCGGTCGCGAAAAAATCAAACTGGAATCCACGGCTGGAACCGGTCACTTCTATACCACCTCCAAAAACAAGCGCACGACGCCGGAAAAACTGGAGTTCATGAAGTACGATCCGAAAGCCCGCAAGCACGTGGCCTACAAGGAAGTCAAGCTGAAGTAAGCAGTCACTTCAACATAAAAAACCCGCTTTACAGCGGGTTTTTTATTGTCTTTTCCATGCTTCGCAACGGATACGGACCAGGGCAAACACGTTGCAGCAGCGGTCACCCCTTGCTGCGAAACAGGAGTACCACCCAGAACAGCACACCCGCAAAAAGCAGCACCGACCAATTGGCCATCGACAGCCCGATGAACTCCCATTCACGACTGGCACAGAAACCGGTCGCAAGAAACAGTTTCGGCCAAGCCATACCCAGCCAATCCACCAGCCGCTCCACCGCATCCGGCTCACTCATGCCACAACCTGCCAGCGTATCGGGGTACAGCTGTAGCCAGCTCTGGTACAGGGCGATGCCCGCACCTGCGCTAGCCAGGAGCATGATCGCTGCACACCAGAACTGACGCAGCAACGGCCAGACAAAACCCAGTAGCGCCAGACCGCCGATCAGCAAATACAAAAGGCGCTGAAAAATGCAGTACGGACAAGGCGACAGCGAGAGCATTTGCTGCAACACCATCCCGGCCGCAGCCACACCAAAGACACCGAGCGCCAATGCCGAAAACCAGGCCCGCACCGGGAAAGCCGCAACGATCCGCGCGCACAGACGCACCATAACCTCCTCCTTCCAGAACACAGTTGTCACAAATGACGTAAGCGCTTGCACAAAGCGCCGCAACGGCGGCAGAATGTCACAGAAAAAACGACAAGACCAACCTGCGCGAGAGAGACAAGAGCTTGAGCCCTCCACACACACACCGCAACTCTGCCAGCATGCTCCAGCTCCTGGCAAGTTGCAGCCAGCTACGGCAACAAGCCTGCGACGAAAAACTCTTCCTGCAACGACACTGCGAACTCCTGGTCGAACAAGGTGAATTTGCATACGCTGCGGTCCAGCTGCACAACACACAGCCGCCCGGAACCTTCTTCTGCCACGGACAGGAAACGGACACCCAGCCTGCGCTGCAGCTGCCCTTTCCTTCCGCCAGTGGTCACTTGGGAGAACTCCGGGTCATCAGCACCAGCCAGCCGTTTACCGATGACGAAACCCTGGCCCTCAACATCATCGCCCAGGATATTGGCGAAACGCTATGTGAAATGCGTTACAAGGCCAGCAACGAACTGCTGCAGTCCAGCATGCGCCAGCTTTCGCGTGCACTGGAATCGAGCCACAACGGCGTGATGATCACCTCATCAACGCAGCTCGATCACCCCATCGTCTACGTCAACCCCGCCTTCGAACGCATCACCGGCTATCGCCCGGAAGATGTCATCGGCCAGAGCGGGCGCTTTTTGGTGCGCGATGACCTCAATCAGCGGGGCCTGGGTACCATCCGCGAAGCCTTGCGCAACCGCCGCGAAGCACACGCCATCCTGCGCAATTACCGCAAGGACGGTTCCCTGTTCTGGAATGAGCTGTACATCGCCCCGGTCCGCGATGAAAGCGGCGAGATGACGACGCACTTCGTCAGCATTCTCAACGACGTCAGCGAGCGCATCAGTTACGAGCAGCAACTCGAATTTCATGCCAATCACGACAGCCTGACCGGACTGGCCAACCGTAACCTGCTCAACGACCGCATCAACCAGGCCCTGGCCCAGGCGCGGGCGGATAATCTGATGGTCGGGGTGCTGCTGCTCGACCTGGACCGTTTCAAGCTGGTCAACGACGGCTTTGGTCATTCGCCGGCCAATGAATTGCTCAAATCCGTCGCACACCGCCTCAATCAGAGCGTGCGCGATACCGATACTGTCGCCCGTCTGGGCGGCGACGAATTCGTGGTGGTCGTCAGTCGCCTGCAGACAGCTGACGACCTGTCGCTGGTCGCCGGCAAGATCTTGCGCGCCCTGAACCAGCCCTTCATCATGGAAGGTAAGGAAATTTTCGTCACCGCCTCGGTTGGCGCCGCACTGTATCCGCGCGATGGCGACCACGGCGAGGCCTTGCTACGCAACGCCGACGTCGCGATGTACCGCGTCAAGGAGCATGGACGCAACAACTATCGCTTCTACACGCCGGAAATGACGCACATGGCGATTGATCGCCTCGACATGGAGGGCAACCTGCGCCGAGCGCTGGAGCGCGATGAATTGCTGGTCTATTACCAGCCGCTGGTCTCCCTGGGCAGCGGTGAAATCGTCGGCGCCGAAGCGCTGGCGCGCTGGAATCATCCGCGCATCGGCATGATCCAGCCCGGCGAATTCATCCCCCTGGCTGAAGATACCGGCCTCATCATTCCCCTGGGCCAGCTGCTCTTGCGTCAAGCCTGTCGCGACCTCGCTGGCTGGCAGGCGGAAGGGTTGCCGCCATTGAAAATCGCCATCAATCTTTCCGCCCGCCAGTTCCGCCAGGATGATCTGCTCAGTTCGATTCGCAGCATCCTCGACAGCACGCAGATCGACGGTAGCAGCCTGACGTTCGAACTGACGGAAAGCATGGTCATGCACGATGTCGAAAACACCCTCGTCACCCTGCGCGAGTTGAAGCAACTGGGCGCAACCATTGCCCTCGACGATTTCGGCACGGGCTATTCCAGCCTCTCCTACCTGAAGCGTTTCCCCATCGACACCCTGAAAATCGATCGCAGTTTCGTGCGCGACATCCACCAGGATCAAGACGATGCCGCCATCGCCCATGCCGTCATCGCCATGGCACACAAGCTGGGCATCAAGGTCATCGCCGAAGGGGGCGAATGCCTGGAACAGCTTGATCTGCTGCGCGAATTCTCCTGTAACCACATACAGGGCTATTACTTCAGCCGCCCTGTCCCCGCCGCCGAATTCACCTTGCTGCTCAAGCAAGGACGCAAACTGACGGATCTGGCATGAAACACAAACTGGCCTACGACATTATTGGGCGCGAAGAACTCGCCAGCCATCTCGAACGGCAAACTGTCGTTGCCGCCGAAGCAGAGGGCGGCCTGCACGTCTATCGTTGCCTGGACACGCAAGGGGAGTCTCTGAGCATCGCCCTGGACAACGGACAGGGCATCATCGTCCGTCTGAATCGCCCCTCTCCCCCGCTGGACCGGCGACGCATCGCCCGCTAAACTGGCACGATGATGACACGCATACTCCTAGTCGAAGACGACGAACGCCTGGCCGGACTCACCGCTGAATATCTCAGCCGCAACGATCTACACGTCAGCATCGAGCCGCGCGGCGACACCGCCGAAGCCCGCATTCTCGCCGAACAGCCCGATCTGGTGATTCTCGACGTGATGTTGCCGGGCAAGGATGGTTTCGAAGTCTGCCGCGCCGTACGCCAGCAGTACCGTGGCGTGATCCTGATGCTCACTGCCCGCGATGAAGATTTCGACCAGATTCTGGGACTCGAACTTGGCGCCGATGACTACATCGCCAAACCGGTTCAGCCACGCGTGCTGCTCGCCCGCATCAAGGCACTGCTACGCCGCCTGCCGGCCCCCAGCGAGCAGGACAACGCCAGCGACCAGCTGATCTTCGGCAACTTCCGCATCAGCCAGAGTACCCGCACCGCCAGCCTGGGCAGCCAGAACATTGACCTCACCACCGCCGAATTCGACCTGCTCTGGCTGCTTGCCTCGCATGCCGGCAACGTGCTGTCGCGCGATGATCTGCTGCAGGAGCTGCGCGGCATCGGTTTTGACGGTCTGGACCGCTCCATTGATGCGCGCATTTCGCGTCTGCGCAAGAAGCTGAACGACGACCCGGAAAATCCCACGCGCATAAAAACAGTGCGCGGCAAGGGCTATCTGTTCAGCAAACATGACTGGGACTGAGCCGGAACACAGCGCCAGAACCCGCCCCGGACTGGCCCGCTCTCTTTTCCGCGTCTCGCTGCCGCGCTGG
This sequence comes from Azonexus hydrophilus, assembly GCF_905120355.1. Taxonomy (GTDB): domain Bacteria; phylum Pseudomonadota; class Gammaproteobacteria; order Burkholderiales; family Rhodocyclaceae; genus Azonexus. The sequence goes on from NZ_CAJHOB010000009.1 coordinate 18,238, forward strand.
CGCGGCGGACAATACAGCCTGTCCAAGCTGTTCTTCAATTTCTACTTTCTGGCGATGGGCTCCTTCATCGCCATTGCCATCGTTGCCGACTTCATCATCACCACCGCGCAACAAGGTATCACCGATGACTATTCGCGCCGTTTCATGCGCGGCACCATCACCCTGATCGAGGATGAGCTCTATCGCCACCCGCGCCGGCAGTGGGCAGAGCAAATTAAGGTCATCGATGAAAAATTCTATTACCGGCTCGGCATCGTCGAGCGCCGCTCGCTGGACAGCCGCCTGGCCAGCGCCCAGATCGACAAGCTCGACTCCGGCGACATCGCCATCTCGCACGACCGCGACCTCATGTATTACCGCCTCGGCACCAGCAGCAAGGTACTGGTCATTGGTCCCCTGTCTGCCTCGCGCAAATCGGAAACGCAGGAAGGTCTGCCGCTGGATCTGCGGTTGCGCCTATGGACCTGGGGCCTGATCGGCGCCATTTTCGCCGTCGCCCTGTGGTTCTGGGTGCGGCCGGTCTGGCGTGATCTCGAAGCCTTGCGCCAGACCGCCCGCCTGCTCGGCGATGGCAAATTCGAAGCGCCAGCGCCACAAGTACGCACGCAATTGCTTGCACCGCTGGCCGAAACCCTGCACAGCATGAACGAACGGGTCCTGCAGCTGCTCGCCACACACCGCGAGCTTTCCTGCGGCATCTCGCACGAATTACGGACGCCGATAGCACGCATGCGCTTCGCCCTGGAAATGCTGCCGGAAACCCCGCTACTGGAAGAACGTCAGCGGCTTTGGGCGATGATGGAAGCCGATCTGGACGAACTCGACCAGTTGATCGACACCAGCCTGACTTACGCCCGTTTCGAGCGCGAAATTCCCGAAGCGCATTTTTCCAGCGTGCGCTTTGCTGATTGGCTGGCTGACGAAGTGGAATCGATCCGCCTGCTCGGACGGCAACTCGATATCGCCGTCGACTGCAGTGCCCTACCAGCCGGTCTGCACGTCGACCTGGACCGCAAAGCCATGCCTTACGCACTGCGCAATCTGCTGCGCAATGCCTTCAAGTATGCCCAGCAGAACATCCTGGTCAGCGCCGAACTGGTAGACGAGCAAATCCGCATCCACGTCGACGACGACGGCATCGGCATTCCCGAAGAAGAGCGCGAACACGTTTTCTCCGCCTTCTCCCGTCTCGACCGCTCACGCGACCGGGCCACTGGCGGTTACGGCCTTGGCCTGGCCATCGCGCGCCGTGTCATGGAACTGCACGGCGGCACCGCCTGTGCCGGTAGTGCCGCACTCGGCGGCGCCAGGATCACGCTAAGCTGGCGGGCGCACCAGTAGCCAGTCGGCCCCTGTGCTCAATCAGCCTCGTCGATCCACGCCTGCTGGATGGCTTCGAGGATTTTCTCGCCACAACGCTCCGGAACATCGTCAAATCCTGGCAGGGCCATGACCCAGTCGCGCAGATCGACAAAATTGACGCGCAGAGGATCCTTGTCGGCATGTGCTTCGACCAGCTCGATGGCGATGTCGTTGATGTCAGTCCATTTCATCGATGTCCCTCCTTCGCCATATTGATGCTGTATTTCGGAATCTCGACCACCAGCGGGGTGTCGTTGACCACTGCCTGACAGCCCAGGCGGGAATTGGGTTCCAGCCCCCAGGCCTTGTCCAGCAGATCTTCTTCCGTTTCGCTGGCGTCCTCTAGCGCAGCAAATCCCTCGCGCACGATGACGTGACAGGTGGTGCAGGCACAAGACATTTCGCAGGCGTGATCGAGTTCGATATCGTGGTCAAGCAGGTTCTGGCAGATCGATTTACCGGGGGTCGCTTCAATGACAGCGCCCTCCGGACAAAGCTCTTCATGCGGTAAGACGATGATCTGGGTCATGCGTGTTCTCCTGCCGGCTGCGGGTTGCTGAGTTCATCCACCGAGCGCCCGGCGAGCGCCCGCTTCACATTCTGGTCCATGCGCCGATGGGCGAATTCCTGCGTTTCGTAGCTCAGATCGTCCATTGCCAGATGAATCTGGCGGCGGTTGTCACCGGCCAGGGTCGCCCGCAGCTTGTCCGCCGCCGCCTGGATTTTCTCGATTTCGGCCGCTGAAAGCAGGTGTGCATCTTCCGCCAGTGCCGCCGCGCAGGCTTCGAGCAGACGCTCGGCTTCGACCCGCGCTTCGCGCAAGGCGCGCAGCATGGCATCGTCTTTGGCGTGCGCCAGCGAATCCTGCAACATGCCAGCGATTTCGTCATCGGACAGCCCGTAGGATGGTTTGACCGTAATACTGGCTTCGATTCCCGTCGTCTGTTCGCGTGCCGTCACCGAGAGCAGCCCGTCGGCATCAACCTGGAAGGTCACCCGGATGCGGGCCGCACCGGCCACCATCGGCGGAATACCACGCAACTCGAAACGGGCGAGCGAGCGGCAGTCATCAACCAGATCACGCTCGCCCTGGACAACATGAATGGCCATCGCCGTCTGGCCATCCTTGAAAGTCGTGAATTCTTGCGCCCGCGCCGTGGGAATGGTGGAATTACGGGTAATCACCTTCTCGGTCAGGCCACCCATAATTTCCAGGCCCAGCGACAGCGGGATCACGTCAAGCAGCAACCAGTCATCATTGCCAGTCTTGTTACCTGCCAGCAGATTGGCCTGTGTCGCCGCGCCCAGGGCCACCACCTTGTCCGGGTCGAGATTGGTCAGCGGTTCCTGCCGAAAGAAATCAGCCACGGCCTTCTGTACTTGCGGGATGCGGGTAGCGCCCCCCACCATCACCACGCCCTGGATTTCGTCCACCCGCAGACCGGCGTCGCGCAGGGCCTTCTTGATCGGTTGCAGGGTCTTGCTCACCAAGTTACGGCTGATTTCGGTAAAGGTCGCTGCATCCAGGGTCAGATCGATCATCTCGCCGGTTGCCAGACGCAGCGAAATGGGGGCTTCCGGGTTGTGGGTGAGAAATTCCTTGGCTTCACGGCAACGCATCATCAGGTGCCGTGAATCTTCCGCCGACAAAGGCTGTGGCCGGACCTGCTCAATGACCCAGCAGTAGATACGGTGATCGAAATCATCGCCACCGAGTGCGGTATCGCCCCCCGTGGCCAGCACTTCGAACACGCCCTTGGTCAGGCGCAGGATGGAAATATCGAAGGTGCCACCGCCCAGGTCGTACACGGCATAAACGCCTTCGGCGCCGTTATCCAGACCATAGGCAATCGCCGCTGCCGTCGGTTCGTTGAGCAGGCGCAGCACGTTGAGGCCCGCCAGACGGGCCGCATCCTTGGTGGCCTGGCGTTGTGCATCGTCGAAATAGGCCGGCACGGTAATCACCGCCCCCACCAGTTCGCCGCCCAGCGCTGCTTCCGCACGGTGCTGCAGGGTTTTCAGGATTTCTGCCGAAACCTCGACCGGACTCTTGACGCCGGCCACTGTCTTCAGGCGCACCATGCCGGGCGCCTCGACAAAATCGTAGGGCAGGGTTTCCACATGCGCGATATCGGCCTTGCCTCGCCCCATGAAGCGCTTGACGGAAATGATGGTGTTTTTCGGATCTTCCGCCTGCCGCTTGCGCACGTCGTAGCCGACCTCGATCCGCCCATCCGGGTGATAACGCACCGCCGAGGGCAACAACGAGCGGCCGTGTTCATCGTTCAGGCACACCGCCATGCCGCTCCGCACCGTCGCCACGAGCGAGTTGGTTGTACCGAGATCGATACCGATCGCCCGTTTGTGCTCGTGCGGCGCTGCTGATTCGCCTGGTTCGGCAATCTGAAATAAAGCCATGTGTTTTACTCTTCCAGCGCCGCCAGGGCGTCTTCGATTTCCAACAATAATTTTTCCAGGAACATCTGCCGGCGCACGCCATCGGCCGCCGCGAGATAGTCCGCGTCCTCATCCAGCCAGACGGCGATCTGCTCGTAACGCCCGGCGATATCCGCCTGCAGACGGTGATGCAGATGCTCCAGTTCGTGGTGATCGCCGGCGCTGCGTGCTTCCTGTACCGCCTCGCGCCATTCCATCTGCTGCATGAGGAAATCCGCCGGCATCGCGGTATTGGTTTCGGCACGCAGGTCGACACCCGCCAGTTCGATCAGGTAACCGGCCCGGGCCAGCGGTTTCTTCAGGGTCCGGTAAGCCTCGTTGGCCTGACTTGCCCATTGCATGGACAGCCGCCGCTCCGCTTCCGGTGCGCTGGCAAAACGGTCAGGGTGCACGCGTGCCTGCAACTCGCGATAACGGCTGTCAAGCTCCCCGGCAGCCAGCCGAAAGCGGCGCGGCAGGCCAAGCAGGGCAAAGAAATCAGCGTTTAGATCCAAGGGGCACGCTCAGACGGTGAACGACTCGCCGCAACCACACTGGTCCTTGACGTTCGGGTTGTTGAACTTGAAACCTTCATTCAGCCCCTCGCGCGCGTAGTCGAGCTCCATGCCTTCGAGATAAGGCAGACTCTTGGCATCGACGATGACCTTGACCCCGGAATTCTCGAACACCACATCATCGGCATTGATTTCGTCGACGAATTCGAGCTTGTAGGCCATCCCCGAACAGCCACTGGTGCGCACACCCAGGCGCAGGCCAACGCCCTTGCCCCGCTTTTCGAGAAAATTGGCGACGCGTTGCACCGCCTTGTCGGTCAGGGTCACGGCCATGCTTACTCTCCGCGTTTTTTCTTGTAATCGGCCACTGCCGCCTTGATGGCGTCTTCCGCCAGAATCGAACAGTGGATTTTCACCGGCGGCAACGCCAGTTCCTCGGCAATCGCGGTGTTCTTGATGGAGAGGGCCTCATCTACCGTCTTGCCCTTGACCCATTCGGTCACCAGCGACGACGAGGCAATCGCCGAGCCGCAGCCATAGGTCTTGAACTTGGCATCTTCGATGACGCCAGCGGGATTGACCTTGATCTGCAGTTTCATCACATCGCCGCAGGCCGGCGCCCCGACCATGCCGGTGCCGACACCTTCATCCTCCTTGCCGAAGGAGCCCACGTTACGCGGGTTTTCATAGTGATCGATGACTTTGACGCTGTAGCTCATGTTATTTCTCCGTTCAATTCAGTTGGGGTGGTTGGCTGCAGCCTGAAAGTCAGTGTGCCGCCCATTGGACGGTGTTCAGATCGATTCCGTCCTTATACATTTCCCAGAGTGGCGAAAGATCGCGCAATTTCTGGATTTTCGCATGCAGCAGCTGGACCGCATAATCGATTTCGGCTTCGGTGGTATAGCGACCGATGGAAAAGCGGATCGAGCTGTGCGCCAGCTCATCGTTACGCCCCAGCGCCCGCAGCACGTAGGAGGGTTCCAGGCTGGCCGAGGTACAGGCCGACCCGGAAGATACCGCCAGGTCCTTGACCGCCATCATCAGCGACTCACCCTCAACATAGGCAAAGCTGACGTTGAGATTGTGCGGCACACGCGCCTGCAGATCGCCATTGACGAAACTGGCCTCGATTTCCAGCAAGCCTTTGAGGAAGCGGTCGCGCAGTGCAGTGATGCGCTTAATCTCGCCGTCCATCTCTTCGCGGGCAATGCGGAACGCCTCGCCCATGCCGACGATCTGGTGCGTGGCCAGCGTCCCCGAGCGGAAGCCCCGTTCATGGCCGCCGCCATGCATCTGCGCCTCCAGCCGGATGCGCGGTTTGCGCCGCACGTACAAGGCACCAATGCCTTTCGGACCATAGGTCTTGTGGGCGGAAAAACTCATCAGATCAACCTTGAGCTGGCCCAGGTCAATCTCCACTTTGCCCGTTGCCTGCGCAGCGTCGACGTGAAAAATCACGCCTTTCTCCCGGCAGATGTCGCCCAATTCAGCAATCGGCTGAATCACCCCGATTTCGTTATTGACGAACAGCACCGACGCCAGCACCGTATCCGGACGGATCGCCGCGCGGAAGGCATCGAGATCGACCAGACCGTTTTCCTGGACATCCAGATACGTCGCTTCGAACCCCTGACGCTCAAGTTCGCGCACCGTATCGAGTACCGCCTTGTGCTCGGTTTTCAGCGTGATGATGTGCTTGCCCTTGGTACCCGCGTAAAAATTGGCCGCACCCTTGATCGCCAGATTGTTCGATTCCGTTGCCCCGGAGGTCCACACGATCTCCTTGGGGTCTGCACCGACCAGATCGGCCACCTGGCGACGCGCCGTTTCCACGGCCTCGTCAGCCACCCAGCCGAAGCTGTGCGAGCGCGAGGCCGGATTACCGAACAAATCGCACAGGTAGGGAATCATCTTTTCGGCCACACGCGGATCGACCGGTGTGGTTGCGGAATAGTCGAGGTAGATGGGCAATTTCATGGTTGATCTCGTCAGGTTGCTCGGTTGTAATCAGCCGGTTGTCAGGTCCGGCCCGCTTCGATGGCCGTCAATCCCCGCAGGTCGCCGACCGTGGCCTGCAGGGCAGCAATAAATCGTTTCACTTCGCCGGCATCGTTACCGGCCCCAAAACTCAGACGCACCGCACCGCGTGCAAGTTCCGGCGCAATCCCCATTGCCTGCAGCACGTGCGAGGATTCGGGCTGCGCACTGGAACAGGCAGCGCCGCTAGCGACCGCAAAACCCGCCCGATCCAGCTTGCCGACCAGGGTTTCGCCGTCGATACCAGGCAAGGCGAAATAGCAGGTATTACTCAAGCGCGGTGCAGCACTGGAAAAGATGCAGGCCCCCAGGGCGCGCAACCCCGTCTCCAGCTCCGCACGCAACAGGCCGTTCTGCGCGGTCGCTTCGGCAACACGGGCGGCCGCAAGTTCCGCGGCAACACCAAAACCGACAATGGCCGGCACATTTTCCGTGCCGGAACGCAGGCCGCGTTCGTGGCCCCCTCCGGCAATCAGCGGGGCCAGTTCGAGACGTTTATCGACCACCAGCGCTGCTGCCCCTTTCGGGCCATTGATCTTGTGCGCCGATAGCGTCAGCGCCTGCACACCCGCCGCATTCAGGGCACGAAAATCCAGCGGCATTTTGCCCAGCGCCTGCACCGCATCGCTATGCAGCACCGCCCCGGCAGCGCGCGCAGCCTGAGCCAACTGCGGCAAATCCTGAATGGCGCCGGTTTCATTGTTGGCCAGCATGATGGACAGCACATCCGGCTGTTCCGCTAACACCGCCGTGTAATCATCCGCCGCGACCAGTCCCTGGGCATCAACGGCAATTTCGCGCAGCTGCCAACCCTGGCGCTGCAACTGGCGCGCTGGCTGCAGCACGCAAGGGTGTTCTATCGCCGACACCGCCAGACGTCCCGGTTGACGACAGGCCGCGAGTCCCTTCAGAAACAGGTTGTTGGCTTCGCTACCGCCACTGGTGAAAATGACTTCACTCGGCTGTGCGTTGACTGCCGCCGCCACCTGCTGACGCGCCAGATCCACTGCTGCCCGTGCCTGCCGCCCGTATTCATGGCGACTGGACGCGTTGCCGCACAGCCCCTCCAGCCAGGGCAGCATGGCCGCACGCACCGCCGGGTCGAGCGGTGTGGTCGCGTTGTGGTCGAGGTAGACTGGCGCAAACATGCTCACAAACCGGCGACGCGCTTGTCGCGCTCGATCCGGCGCGGACTCGGACCCAGTGGGCGCTGATCGCTGATGGCCACCACGCCGGCAGGCTTGAGTTTCTCCTGATTGACCAGGTCCGCCAGGCTGACCGACCCCAGGTAGTCAAACATCTTGCTGTTGAGCGTCGTCCACAGATCGTGCGTCATGCACCGCTGTTCACCATGGCAATTCTCCTGCCCGCCACACTGCGTGGCATCGAGATGTTCATCAACCGCACGAATGATGTCGGCGACACTGACCATGCTCAACGGCCGGGCGATGCAATAACCGCCACCGGGACCGCGCACCGAATCCACCAGCCGATGCCGGCGCAACTTGCCGAACAACTGCTCGAGATACGACAACGAAATCTGCTGCCGCTCCGCCACACCTGCCAGCGCCACCGGCCCGGCTTCTCCGCGCAACGCAAGGTCGAGCATGGCGGTTACGGCGAAACGTCCTTTGGTCGTCAAACGCATGTGTGTTCTCCTGCAAATAACCAAGTAACAAGGTCAACTATGGGCTGACATATCACCATTAGTCAACTATTTTACTCAGGTATTTGGCATCGAAGTCATCGTGTGCCTGCAAGGTTTCCTCGCAGCAGATGCCCTTTTCTGCCAGTTTTTTGATCAATTCACTCAACCGGCGATCGGTCTCGCCGGCGTGATCCAGCAGGCCATGAATGGCCTTGGCCAGGGGATCATCCTGATCGCGCGCCACGGCGTAGGCCGAAAAACCCATTTTTTCCGCCTGCGCTTCCCGCTCACGGCTCTGCGCATCAATGATGCGCGCCGGATTGCCAACAGCCGTCGCTCCCGGCGGCACCGATTTGGTCACCACCGCATTCGAGCCGACCTTGGACCGCGCCGCCATGGTGATCGGCCCCAGCACCTTGGCCCCGGCGCCGATGACGACCCCATCCTCCAGTGTCGGATGGCGCTTGCCCTTGGACCAGGAGGTGCCGCCCAGGGTCACCCCGTGATACAGCGTGACATCGTCGCCGATGACTGCCGTCTCACCGATCACCACGCCCATGCCGTGGTCGATGAAAAAGCGCCGGCCGATCGTCGCTCCGGGATGAATCTCGATCCCTGTCATGAAGCGCGACACGTGCGCCGTGAACCGCGCCAGCCAGCGCAGGCGATGCCGCCACAGCCAGTGCGCCAGACGGTGCAGGATGAGCGCATGAATCCCGGGATAACAGGTCAGCACTTCCCAGAACGAACGGGCCGCCGGGTCGCGGTCAAAAACCGCCCGGATATCCTCGCGCAAATGGCCAAACATGCAACAATCCCCTAGCAAGAAGAGGTGAATTGTAAAATACTCGACTGTTTCTGTCAGCTATTGCGCACAAAATTCAGGACACGGACGGGCGACCACGGTATTCAATCGCCATGAGGGTGATGTCGTCGGATTGCGGCGCAGTACCGGCAAAAGCCTTGATACTGGCGACGGTCCCCTTGACCAGGTCAAAAATCGGTTCGCCCTGCAATTCATTGCACACCGCCAGCAGGCGCTGCTCGTCATACAACTCGTCTTGCAGGTTCATCGCCTCGGTCACGCCATCGGTGTAGAGCAGCAGGCGATCCCCTGGCGTCAGCCGCATCGTTTCCGCCTGATAAGGGTAATCCTCGACGGCCCCGATCACCAGCTGGCGGGTCTTGGGGAAATAGTGCGGCGGACCCTGGCGGGGAATCAGCAGCGGCGGGTTGTGTCCGGCATTGGTGTAGACCAGCGCCCCGTCGCGCAAATCGAGCACGGCGCAAAACACCGTGACAAACATGCTTTGATCGTTATCACGGGCCATCTGGTCATTCACCCGGGACAAGATTTCTGCCGGACTCAGATCCATTCTGGCGGTTGCCTTGATCAGGGTTTTGGTGACGGCCATGAATAACGAAGCGGGCACGCCCTTGCCGGAGACATCGGCAACGACCAGACAAAGATGATCATCATCGAGCTGGAAGAAATCGTAGAAATCGCCACCGACTTCCTTGGCCGGTTCGATCACGGCAAAAAGACTGAATTCTTCCCGATGCGGGAACGGGGGCAGCATTTTGGGCAGGATCGACATCTGAATGTCGTGCGCAATGCTCAGTTCGCCTTCGATACGTTCCTTGGCTGAGGTGGTCGCCACCAGATCGCGGATGTGTATCTGCAAATCCCGGTTCATTGCCGCGAACGCCCGGCTCAGATCACCCACTTCGTCATGTGCCGTCTGGGCCGGGAGCTGTACGTCAAAATCACCGTTACGCATGCGCCCGGCGGCAATCGCGAGGCTGTGCAGCGGCCGGGTGATCGAACGGGCAATCAGCACCACCACCAGCACAATCAGCAGAATGCCCAGCAGGCCAATCGCGGCGACCGTCAGCGTCAACTCGCGGATGCCGGCAAACAGTTCGCGCTCGGGAAAGACAATGGCCAGCGACCAACCCGCCGCAGGAATCGGACCGTAATAGAGGCGCGCCGGCGCACCGGCAAGGCCGCGATAGGGCACAAAACCGCTCTCGCCACGCAGCATGCGCCGGCCCACCTCGCGCAAGGCCGTGTCATCAGCGGCTTCCGCCAGACTGAAAATGGACTCGTTCATGACGTGGTCAGTAACGGGATGCGTCACAATCGAGCCGTTGCGTGACAGGAGAAAGGCATAACCGCTGTCCAGCACCTTGATCGCGCCAATCGTTTGCGCCAGCCAGTCAAGCGAGATATCGGCCGTGACGACGCCCATGAGGCGGCGCGTTGCCCCACTGCCCGCGTAAAACGGTACGGAATAGGTGGCCATCAGGGTATTGCCACCGCCTTCATCGAAGTAGGGCTCGCTCCAGCCGGCACGCTCCAGCTCCCGGGGAATCTGGTACCAGTCCTGCACCCGGTAGTCATAGGCGGCTTCAAGCTGGACGGTTTTGATTTCCGCGCCGTCGCGGTACGCATAAGGCGCGTGCAACCGAGCCGCACCGGCTGACCCCACAGGCTCGAAAGCAATGGTCGTGCCGTAGATTTCCGGATTGTTTTCGAGCGTGCGCTGCAGCATCTGCCGCACACTCCGATCACTCGCCGGATCAACGCGCGGATCGTTGATCTGATCCTGCTCCAGTTGCCGCGCCGTGATTTCCACCACCCGTGCCGTGGTGCTCAACGCGGCTTCGACACGATTGGCCGAGGCCAGCGCAAGGTAATGGGCGCTGTTGGCGACTTCGGTTTCGATCAAGGCCCGCGAACGCAGGTGATTGAAACCGAGCATGCCGGCAAAAATGACCGAGGTACTCAGGGTTACTGCCAGAATCAGGCGCGCCCCGATCGTTTCAGCGAAGCGCATGGTTGCCTTTCACGAAATCATCGTAATCCAGCGCCGCACGCACCAGGCCGCGCCGACGCAGTTCCTGCACCACCACCTGGTAGTCTTGCCGACTCAACTCTCCTACGCCGCTGCCCTCTGCCGGACGTATCAACGCCCGCATGCGCGACAGCATCCAGCGTTGATGCATGCGGTTCGCGGGCAGGCGCGCATCCTTGATGATGCGCAGCATGACATCGAGCGTTTCCTCGGGATGGGCAAACGCATACTCCCAGCCCTCCAGCGAGGCCCGGACAAAGGCGGACACCAGCTGCGGATCGCGGGCCACGGTTGTCTCCAGGGCGTACAAACCATCTTCCGGGTAATTCGCCCCATGCTCCTTGAGCGGAAACACGGTCAGCTCATCCTCATTCAAGCCGGAGTTGAGAATGCTGTGGTACTCGTTGTACTCCATCGCCGATACTGCCGCGATACCACCGCGCAGGAACAGGTTGACGGTTGCCGACTGCTGCACCGGCTGCACCTTCAGGCCATGCTGATCGAACACACTATGCGGCGGAATATCGAAATCCCCACCCCACAACCCGACCTTTTTCCCCGCCAGATCGGCCAAGGTACGAATTCCTGAATCCTTGCGCGCTACCAGCAGCATCGACGACTGTTGCACCACCTGGCCAATATGGACCAGTGGCAGCCCCGCGTCCCGCCGTTGCAGGGCGGTGGTCAGCCACAGGGCGGCGAAATCGGCACGACCATCGCGCAGGTATTCGGACGGGTTGCGGCCCGGCCCCCCTTCGATAATGCTCAAATCGATACCGTGCTTGAGATAAATCCCCTTCTCTGCCGCCATGTAATAACCGGCAAACTGGGCCTGCGGCAGCCAGAGGGGAATGAAGCTCGCCTGTTTGACCGGCTCCGCCGCGCTAGCGGTTAGCGCGAAAACAAGGAATAGGCCGCAGCTTAGCCAGCGGAGGATCAGGGAGGGAAAACGGGGCATGGTGATATCAACGATTCAAGGTGAGGCGAACGACGTTACGTCCATCCTGCCGGAAACAATCCAGCTGATCTGCAATCTGACGAACCAGAAACCAGCCCAGGCCGCCGATTTTACGGTCCTCGATTGCCGCCGCCAGATCAGGTTCGCCAATCGAATTCATGTCAAAAGCAATACCCTCGTCGATAACTTCGGCCACAAATTGTGCCCCGGCAGCCCGACAGTTCAAGGTCACCGGTCCCGGGCCGGCAGGATAGGCGTAGTGGCAGATATTGACGAAAATCTCCTCGAACGCCATGGTCAGCATGCCGACACGCTTCGGCGCCAAGCCGAACGCGACGGCGCACGCGGCGAGATGTTCCTGCAAGGGCTCCAGGTTCACCAACTCCGCTGCCAGCGTCAGCGAATCGAATTCACTCGGCGTAGCGTTCACCAGCGAGATCTCACACCGCCGCCAGCGCCGCTGCCAGCGAGGAGTGGGTGCCGAGGATGGAGCTGAAGCCGGTCATCTCGAAGACCTCGCGCACATTGTCCTGCAGGTTGGCAAACACCACGGCGCCCCCCTTGGGCTTGAGCTGCTTGGCCGTCGACAACAACACGCGCAGCCCGGCGCTGCTGATATAGCTGAGATTGGCGAAATCGACGACCAGACGCGTCTTGTCTTCAGCAATGAGCTGACTGACGACTTTCTCGTAGTCGCCTGCCGATACGGCATCGAGCTTGCCCGTTACTGAAACGACATGTGCTGTACCTGATTCCTGTACCTGAATTTCCATTTTCACTCCAGACTTTTGTTTGCCAAACCATGACGCATCTGATTCCGGCGCACCGACAGCGCAAAAAAGTGAGGCCAGAATCAAATCACGCCGTAATCTTCTTGTCCTGCTCAAAATTCACGCATCAGTCCGAGTGTGACCGTACTGTGCACCACTTTCGAACTGACGGCCTCGACCTGGCTGCCATCAGCAACACTCAACCCACCGCCGATGCGGGGCGCGGACAAACTATTTCGCCGGTGCGACATTGGCCGAACCTTCCGCACCAACATACACCGCCAGCAACCTGACCACGCCGCTCCCCTGATTCATGCCGCGATGCGGCACATGCATCGCCTCTACCAGCGCATCACCCTGGCGAAATGTTTTGACGCCCTCCGAGCCGTAATCGACAGTCAGCTCGCCTTCCAGAATATAGGCGACCAGCGGCACCGGATGCCGGTGAAACGCGGCAACAGCCCCCGGAGCGACCGTCACCACGGCAACGGTGATCTTGGGCGCACCGCTGGGGTACTGGATAGCCTCGCCGACAATCGTCTTGCCCGTCACCAGCAATTCCTGCACCGGGTAGTAGTTTGATTCTTGCGCCTGCGCGCCAGTAGCCAGCAGCGCCAACAACAGGATGAATTTTTTCATGGGCCTCCTCAATCCGCAGCCAGACGAATCGACAAACGGTTACCGTCGGCATCGGTGTGGTAGTCGATACTTTCGGCCAGATTGGTAATGATGGTCAGTCCCAGTTCGTCGGGCAGCGCGTCACTGTCCAGCGGGTTGGGGGCATCGCCCGGAGTGTCGAGGGTAAGCTCAAGCCGCCCGGTTTTCTCGGCATAACCGAGGGTAAGCTCCAGCGCTGCCGCGGCCAGGCGCGGCTGGTAAATGGCAAGCAGCTCCTCAACCAGCAGCAACAGATGCTGACGCGTCTTTTTCGGCAGAATCTGCTTCTCGCAAAACTGTTCGAGCTCGGCGTTGATGGCGTAAAGATCGAAGTCCGGACTATCGATACGCAGGCAGACGCTGCGAATACGATGAATGAAGGCGCGGGTTTTCTCGCGCTGCGGCTGATCGAAGATCTGCGCCGGTGTACCTTGCTCGTAGATAACACCTTCGTCCATGTAGAACACCCGGCTCGAGATGTCGCGCGCAAAATCCATTTCGTGGGTGACCACCAGCATGGTCAGCCCCTCCTTCGCCAGCCGCCGCATCACGGCCAGCACCTCGCTGACCATGGTTGGGTCGAGCGCCGAGGTCGGTTCATCGAAGAGGATGATTTGCGGCTCCATCGCCAGGCAACGGGCAATCGCCACGCGCTGTTTCTGCCCCCCCGAAAGTTCGTCGGGGAAGCTGCCGGCTTTTTCGGCCAGTCCGACCAGCTTGAGCAGTTCGCGCGCCTTGGCTTGCGCCTCGGCTTTGCGGGCGCCCAGCAGCTTAATCGGCCCTAGCGTCAGATTGTCCAGCACCGAAAGGTGGGCGAAAAGGTTGAAGGACTGGAACACCATGCCCATCTTGCGCCGCATTTTCGGCACGTCGGTGGCGGGGTCAAGCAAGTTGATGCCGTCAATCTCGATCCGGCCACCGCTTGGCGGGTCAAGCAGGTTGAGGCAGCGCAGGAAGGTGCTCTTGCCGGTACCGGAAGGGCCGATGATGGAAATCACCTCACCTTTGGCAATATCGACCGTGACATCCTTGAGCACGGTCAGCTCGCCATACCGTTTCGCCAAATGCTCGACCTTGATCATGCGCGCCCTGCCTTGCGGCCGTATTTCGGATCGGTCACTCGTTCCAGATACTCAAGGAATTGCAGCAATACCCAGGAAATCAGGAAATACAGGAGGGCGATCATCACCAGCGGGAAAAACGCATCGAAGGTGCGGCTGCGGATGATGTCGCTGGCCTTGGTCAGATCTTGCACGGCAATGTAACCGACGATTGAGGTCATCTTGACCAGGGAGATGAATTCGCCCTTGAACACCGGCAGGATGCGGTGGATGGTCTGCGGCAGGACGATGTTCACGAAGGTCGACAGTCGGGTAAAACCCAGGGCGATGCCGGCTTCGGTCTGCCCCTTGTCGACGCCCTGGATGCCGGTACGGAAAATCTCGGCGCTGTAGGCCGCAAAATTCAAGCCGAAAGCGATGACGGCGACCAGCACCGGGTCGATGTTCACCGAAGCGAAGACGACGTAGAAGATCAGCATCAGCAACACCAGCACCGGGGTACCGCGCAGGATGGCGATGTAGAGGCGGGCCGGCAGGTTGAGCAGGCGTCGCGCCGACATGCGCATGAAACAGATCGCGCCACCAAGCAGCGTACCCAGGAGGGTCGAGAATACGGAAATGATGACCGTGGTCTTCAAGCCGTCCCAGATCAGCAGGTAACGATCCTCAACGAGGATGTTGCTATGAAAACTGGCTGCAACACCTCGCAACCAGCGTGCAATCGCATTACGCTCGACTGCTGCGGCAGGCTGCGGCGCCAGCACCAGGGCACTGATATCGTTGCCAAGATAAGGCCTTGAGTAACGGATCAGCTTCTTGCGCTCCTCCGTGACGTTGAAATTGGAAATTGCGAGATCAATCTTTTTCGACTGCAGCGCCGGAATCAGTGCTTCAAAGTTGTAGTCCACAATTTCAATGCGCCGGTCGAGACGCTGACCGATCAGATGAATCAGTTCAATATCCAGACCCGCCAGCGCGCCATACGCATAAAAAGTAAACGGTTCGTTCTGGCCGCTGGTCCCCACGCGCAGCACACGCCCCTTGCCCACATGATCAACCCGGGACATCGGTGGTGGCGTGGTGTAGTGGCTATCGAGCCACTTGGCGCGCAGGCGCTGCAACTCGCCTTCCTGTTCGAGTGCAGTGAGTGCAGCATCAATGTCGGCCTGCAGCGCCGCGTTGTCTTTATGCATTGCCACTGCAACATCGAGCCGTGCAACTGCTTGATCGAGGATATGCAATTGCGGGTTTTTCGCTACCAGATTGAAGAGCACGCTCTTGTCAAAGACGTACGCATCGACTTTACCGGTAGCCACTGCCAACGCCGCATCCGAAGAAGTATTCAATTCGACAAAGTGCGCTGCGGGGAAGTACTTGCGTGCGGCGAGATCACCGGCTGAGCCCGTCAACACCGCAATCCGCTTGCCATCCAGATCTTGCAGGCGCGGCGCAGCATCCTGCGCCCAGCAGACTCCCGCAGCAAGCCACAGGCCCACAGCGATCAGTTGCAGAAACCTGCTCATCGCCAGCCGACCAGGGCTTTGTTTCCCGCACTAGGGCAGCAATGCCACCGGTGTAATAAGGTTCGGAGAACAGCACTTTCTGGGCGCGCTCGTCAGTAATGGTGATGCAAGCGGCAATCATATCGACCTTGCCGGAAATCAGGGCGGGAATCAGCGAGCCAAATTCCATGTTCACCACTTCCAGCGTCTTGCCCTGCTGCTTCGCCACCCGTTTGGCCAACTCGATATCGAAACCGACCACCTGCTGCGAGCCATCGACAAAAGAGAAAGGTTCAGTGACGGCGGCGGTGCCGAGCTTCAGCACACCCGCTGCTCCCTCCACGGGAATCTCCGGCATCGCCGCCGGATTCCCTTTTTTCGGGAACCAGCGTGCCTGCATTTCATCGTAGCCGCCGCCCTGTCTCAGTTCCTTGACGACTGAATCAATCGCCACCTTGAGCGCACGGTTTTCCGGCGATACGGCAAAACCATAGTTGTCGACGGTGATCATCTCCGGCAACACCTTCAAGCCATCATTCTTGGCAGCAATATTTTTCAGGATCGGCTCATCGTACGCCACCGCATCGGCCTTGCCTGCCTTGACTGCCAGGGCGGCATCAAGCACCGTATTGAAATACTGGAATTTGGCCTGCGGAAATTTTGACAGCACCAGCGTGTCAGCCGCTGTGCCGGTGGGCACCGCAAAGGATTTATCTGCCAGCTGCGGCAGGCTGGTGATTTCTGCTTTCTGTGCACACCCTCCCGCCAGAAGCAACACCGACAGCATGAAACAGCCACTCAAAACCCTGGAACGCAGTTTGCCCATCACAGTCTCCCCCTGAAAGACCGGCAGTATAATTCGGCTTTTCTAGGTTCGCGCACCCAGGTTCGCGCAAAACTCCCAGATTCGCTCGCAAAATCCCGAATCTGACAACAGGAGACGCACACACCTCAAAGACTGGACACAGCACCCCGGATCAGGCCGACGGCAACGCCCTCAATGGCAAAATCCGCCACTGTCGCATCGACGACGATGGGTTCGAAATCCGGATTTTCGGCCAGCAGATGGATCACCCCGGCGTTGCGCTGCAAGCGTTTGACGGTCACCTCTTCATCGAGCCGGGCAACCACGATCTGTCCATCGCGTGCCTGGTTGGTCTTATGCACGGCAAGGAGATCACCCTCGAAGATGCCCGCATCAATCATCGACAAGCCGCGCACCTTGAGCAGAAAATCCGCTCGTGGGCTGAACAAGCCGGCGTCCAGCGCATACCGCCCCTGCACGTTCTCCACTGCCAGGATCGGCGATCCGGCGGCCACGCTGCCAATCAGCGGCAGGCCGAGCTGTTCGATCAGACGGATGCCGCGTGCCGAACCGGGCTCAAGATGAATCGCCCCTTTTTTCGCCAGCGCCTTGAGGTGATCCTCGGCCGCATTGGGCGAGGCAAAGCCGAAGGCGGTCGCAATCTCCGCCCGCGTCGGCGGCGCGCCCAGCATTTCCAGATTGTTTTTGATGAAATCGAGGATTTCCTGCTGGCGGGCAGTAAGTTTCATGGCAAGCTGACTCAGGTGTGATTTGACTGTATTTTTATACAGCAATCCATTTTTGGCAAGCGCAACCGCACGTTACCAGCGCGGCCGCAAGTTACGCACTCAAGCCTGTTCGTGCGTTAGCCAGCGCAAACTTCCACGCCCCATGCGCATGCAGCCTTGCGGCAGCTGCAATTGCGGATGGCGATCTGCTGCGGCCTCTTGAATCTGGCGGCAGAACTCGTCCAGGCGGCGCGTTCCCGGCACCTGCCAACCCAGCGTACGCAAACGCCAGCGCAAAAGATTTTTCAGCCGGGCGCCGGACAGCGTACGCAAGCCCGTCACACTCGCTGCCGCCTCTCCTTGCGCCACCAACTGCCAATCGCTGGCCGCCAGCTCGTCGAGCAGATCGGCCGCTTCGGCGCAATGTGCTGCCGTCTGCGCCAGAATGTGTTCCGTTGCCGGAAAGCGTTCAGCCAATAATGGCAACACCTCCCGACGCAGAAAGTTCCGGCTGAAGCGGCTATCGCTGTTGCTCTCATCCTCAACCCAGGTCAGCCCCTGTGCTGTGGCGTAGGTTTCAAGCTCCCGCCGGGACACATCGAGCAAGGGACGCAGCAGGCGCAAGCCGTACTGGCAACGGTCCGGGCGCATTGCCGCCAGACCTTGCACACCGCTACCACGCAGCAGATTGAACAGCAGTGTTTCCGCCTGATCGCCGCGATGCTGGGCCAGCAGAAGCGGCGCCCCGGGCGGCAGATGTTGCGCGATGGCGGCATAGCGGGCCTGCCGCGCGGCGGCCTCCAGACCCTCTCCAGCTGAGCTGACCTGCACATGCAGCACCTGCAGGGGCACGGCCCACTGCGCGCACAGATCCTGGCAGAACGCAGCCCAGGCATCCGCGTTCGGCGACAGGCCATGATGCACATGGACAGCCGCCACGCCTCCCGGCAAACGCAGACGCAGCAACAGATGCAGCAGGCTGACCGAGTCACACCCACCCGACAGGGCAACCTGACACGTCGCTGTGCCCAGTTGCCGCTCTGCCAGAAAGACAGCCAGCCGTTCTGGCAGTGAGATCGTCAGATCAGGCGGCCTGTTCCTTGAAACGGCCATAGCTCATCAACCGCTCATAGCGCTGCGCGAGCAGCGCCTCCACCGGCAGGGCCGTGAGTTGCTTGAGCGCATCCTGCAGCGCTTTCTTCAGGTTTTCCGCCATGGCCAGGTGGTCGCGTTGCGCGCCACCCAAGGGTTCATGCACCACACGATCGATCAGGCCCAGGCTTTTCAGCCGGGCGGCGGTAATCCCCATGGTTTCTGCCGCCTCGGGCGCCTTGCTGGCGCTCTTCCACAGGATGGAAGCACAGCCTTCGGGCGAGATCACCGAATAAGTGGAGTACTGCAGCATCTGCACCACGTCGCCGACGGCAATCGCCAGCGCACCGCCGGAGCCGCCTTCGCCGATGATGGTGACGATCACCGGCACTTTCAGGCTGGCCATCTCGTAGAGATTGCGCCCGATCGCTTCCGACTGGCCGCGCTCTTCGGCGCCGATACCAGGATAGGCGCCGGGCGTATCGACGAAGGTCATGATCGGCAGCGAAAATTTTTCCGCCAGCTTCATCAGGCGCAGAGCCTTGCGGTAACCCTCCGGGCGCGGCATGCCAAAGTTGCGGTAAATCTTTTCCTTGGTATCGCGCCCCTTCTGGTGCCCGATCACCATCACCGACTGGCCATTGAACCGCGCCAGACCGCCAACGATGGCATGGTCGTCGGCATAGGCCCGGTCACCGTGCAATTCCTCGAAGTCAGTGAAAATATGCTGCGCGTAATCCAGCGTATACGGACGCTGCGGATGGCGCGCCACCTGGGCGATCTGCCAGGGAGTCAGCTTGGCGTAGATTTCCTTGGTCAGCTGCGCGCTTTTCTTCTCCAGGCGCCCGATTTCTTCCGAAATATCGACCGCGGAATCATCCTGCACAAAGCGTAGTTCTTCAATTTTTGCTTCAAGGTCAGCCACCGGCTGCTCAAAGTCGAGAAAAGTCGTTTTCATGGACTACTCAAAAAGGAAACTGGCGCGCATTCTACCGCAAAGCCCCGAGTGCATCGCGCCTGCCCGCAAGCGCGACAAATCATGGCCAAATCGTTACAGCCCGACGCCGCAGCAGCGAATTTGTTAGAATTGCATTGAATTTTCAACAAAAAACAGATCGCCGCCCCTCCATGAACCCAACTTGCTACAGCTTCATTCACCCCCTGATCGGCACCCAAAACACGGTGGCCGGTTATCTTGTGGAGCACAGTACGGGTGCGGGCGAGCCGCCGCAACTGCTGATCCCGCCGGAAACGGAATTTACCCTGCGGCAACCCTGGTTCTTGCCGGCCGCGCATTTGCCGGTCGCCGCGGAAAACTTCATCCCGCTATGGAAAGCTCCGGCCGTAGTCGACAGTACATCGCAGCCACAGGCATTGCTGACCTGCCCGGACACCCGGCTACCAGCCACCGGGGACTGGGCCTATCTCCTGGTGCCCATGAGTCATGCCCGCACCCTGCCCCCTTTTGCCCTGACCGGTCTGGCCGTACGCAGCCGGGTCATCACCACCGATACACAAAACCATAAAGACCGCGAATGGGCCATCGCCAACGGTTGCTGCATGACCAGCGGTGAATATTTGCTGACCGTCAATCCCTCGCAACGCGCCCCGGATACCACGCGCCAGAAAATGCTGGCCCTGCTCGCGCTGCTGGCCCAGGATGCGAGCACACAGGAACTGAACAACATTCTCCGCCAGGAAACCAAGCTGTCCTATAGCCTGCTGCGTCTGGTCAATTCAGCCGCCATCGCGCCGCGTACGCCGATCACCAGCTTTTCCCAGGCCATCGATCTCCTCGGCCGGCGGCAACTGGAGCGCTGGGTGCAGCTCCTGATTTTTGCCAACCCGGAACACAACGGCGGCACCAACCCACTGCTTTACACCGCGGCGCTGCGCGGCCGGTTGATGGAGCTGCTGGTGCCACAACTGAAACTGCCGCACGCCCAGGAAGACATGTCGGACAGTGCGTTCATGACCGGCTGCTTCTCGCTGCTGAGTGTGCTGCTGCACATCCCGATGCAGGAAATCGTGCAGCAACTGCCGCTTGCAGGCTGCATCAAGGATGCGCTCAGCCATCATGGCGGCCGCGCCGGACAACTCCTGCTAGCCCTGGAAGCTGCCGCTCACCGCAACCTGAACGAAAGCGCCCGCCTGCTCAGCCTGCTCGACATCAGCCCGGACACCTTCCTCGCGGCACAACTCGACGCCCTGCACTGGGCAGAGCGTATCCCGACACCGTGAGCAACTTTCCGGAGCGGGTTATTTCCGCGTCAGGAAAGGATTGAAGCGGCGCTCCTCACCCAAAGTCGAGGTGGGGCCGTGGCCAGGAATGAAGGTCACGTCATCACCCAGTGGCAGCAGCTTGTTCAGGATCGAAGCAATCAGCGTGGCGTGGTCGCCGCGGGGAAAATCAGTGCGGCCGATGGACCCCTGGAACAGCACGTCACCCACCTGCGCCAACCGGCTGGGCGCATGGTAGAACACCACGTGCCCCGGCGTATGCCCGGGGCAATGCAAGACCTGCAGGCTGATTTCACCAAACTGCACCGTATCGCCATCCTGCAGCCAGCGCGTCGGAACAAAGGGTTCGACATCGGGAAAACCGAACATGTGGCTTTGCTGTGCCATGCCATCGATCCAGAACGCATCCTCCTTGTGCGGCCCCTCGACCGGCGCGCCCGTACGTGCCGCCAGGGCAGCCACACCGCCGGCATGGTCGATATGACCATGGGTCACGAGAATCTTGCTCAAGCTGAGGTTCTCCGCCGCCAGGGCTGCGAGGATGCGATCAATGTCACCCCCCGGATCGATCACCGCCGCCTGGCGGCTCGTCTCGCACCACAGCAGCGTGCAATTTTGTTCAAACGGGGTGACGGGAATGATCTGATAGCGCATGACCTGACTCAATGATCGCAAATGTTGGATTATCGCATGCAGTCAGCGCTCAGTCGCCCGCCGCCAGAGCGGAGAAACACAATGGCAAAGTGCGCTGACAACTGCATCGCCGTATTTTGCCAGCACGATCAACTCGCCGGATTGGCCCGCGTCTCCAGAACTTCCCAGCGCTCGAGCAAAACCATCAGCTCGTCATCAATCGCTGCCAGGCGTTGGGCAGCAGCCTGTGCGGCCTGGGCATCGCGCTGGTAGAAGGCGGGATCTTCCAGTTGCTGCGTCAACTGCCGCTGTTCCGTTTCCAGGCGGGCAATCTGATCCGGCAAGGCTTCCAGTTCGCGCGCCTCCTTCCAGCTCAGTTTGTCGCGTGGCTTCTCGCGTTTATTCGCTGGCGGTGACGCAGTGGTCTTTGCTTCGGCCTTCGCTGGCGCTGCGGCCGCTGTTTCCAGCCGCCGCGCCGCCTGATAAGCCGCCCAGTCGCTGTAACCGCCAACGTATTCGCGCCACTGGCCCTCGCCTTCGCTGGCAATGGTCTGGGTTACCACATTGTCGAGGAACGTGCGGTCATGGCTGACCAGGAACAGCGTGCCACTGTAATCCTGCAGCAATGACTCGAGCAGTTCCAGGGTATCGATATCGAGGTCGTTGGTGGGCTCATCAAGCACCAGCACATTGGCCGGTTTGGCGAACAGGCGCGCCAGCAGCAACCGGTTACGCTCGCCGCCGGAAAGCGAACTGACCGGCGAACGGGCACGCTCGGGCGCAAACAGGAAATCTTCGAGATAGCCGATGACATGCTTTTTCGCACCGCCGATTTCCACCCAGTCGGAGCCGGGCGAAATCACATCGGCCAGGGTGGCGTCCGGATCAAGTTGGGTGCGGAACTGGTCGAAATAGGCAATTTCGAGCTTGCTCCCCTGGCGCACCGCGCCGCTATCCGGCACCAACTCGCCCAGGATGAGGCGCAGCAAGGTGGTCTTGCCGGCACCATTGGGGCCGATCAGGCCGATCTTGTCACCACGCTGGATGCGGGCGGAGAAATCGCGCACCACCGCACGTGTGCCATACGCCTTGCTGACGTGTTCCAGCTCAGCCACCAGCTTGCCACTGCGATCACCGCTTTCCAATTGCAGGCTGACCTGTCCCATGCGCTCGCGGCGCGCCTGACGCTCGGCACGCAGCTTATCCAGGCGCTGCACACGAAACACCGCCCGCGTGCGCCGCGCTTCCACGCCTTTGCGAATCCAGATCTCTTCCTGCTTGAGCAATTTGTCGGCACGCGCATTGGCCAGTGCTTCTTCGTGCAGCAGCGCTTCCTTGCGCGCCTGATACTGGCTGAAATTGCCAGGAAAACTCACCAGCTTGCCGCGATCCAGTTCGACGATGCGGGTGCTGACGCGATCCAGGAAACTACGATCATGGGTGATAAACAGCAAGGTCACACCAGATTCGATCAACAGCGTTTCCAGCCACTCGATGGCGGCGATGTCGAGGTGATTGGTCGGCTCATCGAGCAACAGCACGTGCGGCGTCACCGCCAGCGCCTGCGCCAGGGCCAGGCGTTTTTTCTGCCCGCCGGACAAACTCCCGACCAGCGCCTCCGGATCCAGCGCAAAACGGGCAATCACCTTTTCCGCCTGCGCTTCATAGGCCCAGGCGCCACGCGCTTCCAGCTCGTGCTGCAAAGCATCCATCCGCGCCAGCAAGGCCTCGGCATCGCCCCCTTCCGCGAGTTGCTGCGACACCGCGTGATACTGCGCCAGCAGCGCCGAAGTTTCCCCCATCCCGGAAACCACCGCCTGAAAGACCGTTGCCTGCGAATCAAATGGCGGCTCCTGCGGCACATAGGCAAGACGCAGGCCCGGCTGCAGCCAGATCTCGCCATCATCCAGCCGCCCCCGCCCACTGCCCGCCGCAATGGCCGCCAGCAGGGAGGATTTGCCGGTGCCGTTGCGCCCGATCAGGGCAACCCGCTCACCGGCATCCAGTTGCAGCTCGGCATGATCGAGCAGGGGAACATGGCCATAGGCCAGACAGGCAGCAGTCAGTTTGAGACAGGGCATGGAAAAAAGCGCCCGAAAGGCTGTTTCGGGCGCGATCCTGTTGAAAGAGGTGGATTGTAATCAGTTCGCCTGCAACGCGCTCCTGAAAACACACACCGACAATGCCCACTGACTGCCTACCACGCGTCCTCTCAACGGTTTTTCAAGTCACGAACCAATACCCCCATTGGCGGCAATTCAGAGGACAGATTCAGTAAAAACCGATCATATTTCCATGATTCAACAAATCGAACCGAGCAAAAAATAGTAAAATAATCAGCTCAATGCGTTGATGCATCGCCCGCAGTAACTCCCGCAGCCCCGGTAATACTGGTTCTTGTGCAGGTTTCACCCATTGATTCATTCCCCGGACGGGCTGCGTCGGGGTCACTTAGAGGTCGCCCGCACCAGACAAACGCGGGCGAAAGCCACCCGTCACATGGGTGGCGCAGAAAGGAACAGCATCATGACGTCCACCGTGGACAGCTTTGCCGCACTCGGCCTGAGCGATTCGCTCCTGAAAACACTTTCAGAAATCGGCTACGAAACCCCTTCCCCCATTCAGGCCCAATGCATCCCGGTGATGCTCGACGGCCACGACATCATCGGCATGGCGCAGACCGGCACCGGCAAGACCGCCGCCTTCGCCCTGCCGGTGATGGAACGCATCGACAGCAAGCTGCTCAAGCCGCAGGCACTGATCCTCACCCCCACCCGCGAACTGGCCATCCAGGTGGCCGAAGCGCTGCAAAGCTACGCCAAGAACCAGCCCGGATTCCATGTCCTGCCCATCTACGGTGGCCAGAGCTACACCATTCAGCTGAAACAACTGGCACGCGGTGCGCACGTTATTGTCGGCACCCCAGGCCGGGTCATGGATCACCTCGAGCGCAAGACGCTCAACCTGGATCACCTGCAGACCCTGGTGCTCGACGAAGCCGACGAAATGCTGCGCATGGGCTTTATCGACGACGTCGAATGGATTCTCGAACGCACGCCGGAACAGCACCAGACGGCCCTGTTCTCGGCGACGATGCCAGAGCAGATCCGCCGTGTCGCCCAGAAATACCTGGTCGAACCGAAGGAAATCAAGATCAAGTCGGCCACCGCCACGGTTGCCGCCATCCGTCAGGTGTACTGGCAGGTCTCCGGACTGCACAAGCTCGACGCGCTGACCCGCATCCTCGAAGTCGAAGAAGATTTCGATGCCGCCATCATCTTCGTGCGCACCAAGACCGCCACCGTCGAACTCGCCGACAAGCTCAACGCCCGTGGCTACGCAGCCGCCGCGCTGAACGGCGACCTCAACCAACAGATGCGCGAACGGGTCATCGAGCAATTGAAATCCGGTGCGCTGGACATCGTCATCGCCACTGACGTCGCCGCCCGCGGCATCGACGTACCGCGCGTCAGCCACGTCATCAACTACGACATTCCTTACGACACTGAAGCCTACGTGCACCGCATCGGTCGTACCGGCCGTGCCGGCCGTACCGGTAACGCCATCCTCTTCGTGGCCCCGCGCGAAGTGCGCATGCTGCGCACCATCGAACGCGCCACGCGGCAGCCGATCGCGCCGCTGACACTCCCCAGCCGGGCCGATGTCACCAATAAGCGCGTCGCCGATTTCAAGGCCAAAGTCGCCGAAGTCCTTGATGCCGAAGGCCTCGAATTCTTTGCCAACATCGTCTCGCAGTTGTGCGAAGAGAAAGATGTCAGCGCCGAAGAAGTCGCCGCTGCCCTCGCCAAAATGGCCCAGGAAGGCAAACCCCTCGAAGTGGCCGGCGAAGACCCGGCGCCCCGCCCCTTCCGTGAAGAACGCAGCGAGCGCCGTCCGGCCAGCTTTGCCGAACGTGAGCGCAAGCCCCGTTCCGACGACCGCCCGGAACGCCCGCGCCGCGAAGATCGCCCGACACGCCCGGCGCCCGTCGGCGACATGGTGCGCTACCGCATCGACGTTGGCCGTGAGCACGGGGTTGAAGTCCGCGACATCGTCGGCGCCATCGCCAATGAAGCCGGCCTCGACAGCCGTCACATCGGTCGCATCGGCCTGTATGAAGAATCGAGCACCATCGAGCTACCCGCCGGCATGCCCAAGGAAGCCGCCAACGCCCTGAAACGTACCCGCGTGCGCGGCGTGCCGATCAACCTGCGCCCGGATACCGGCCGCACTGACAGCCGCCCGGACACCGGCGAACGCAAGTTCCGCAAAAAGCCCGGACACGAGTAAGCCAGCCCTTGGCACATCCACGGTGCCGACGATCAGCCTGAGACCTGCCCTTGCGGCAGGTCTTTTGCCTTCTGGCAGATATGTTTCAGCGCCAGGAAATCCTCTCGCCAAGCGCCCTAAAACCGCTGCAAATCAGCAAACACGTGCCGCGATACCAGTTCCTTGCCAGCCAGGTAGTGATTGAACAGCCGGCGCATCATGCGCTTGGCTTCGCTGCGGCTGGCGGGATCGGATAAATCCTCAGCGGCCAGGTCGCGCAGGGTTTTGCCACGTAAAGTGCCTTCTTCGGCCTCGGCATGGGGCACGCACACCGCGCCTTGCTCCATGCGATAGCTGTAGAAAGCATCGGCGGCGATGGGCTGGCCGTCGGCGTCGTGGTCAAGCATCAAGCCGTAGCCCAGTTCCTGCAGCAGATATTTTTCAAAACAGCGCAGATCGATTTCCCGGGCGACACGGTCGGCATGACCGGCCAGGCGCTGCAGAACGCTGCCGTAGCGGGCAAACAGCACGGGATGGGCATCTTCGCGCGGCAATAGATGCAGCAACAGTTCATTGAGGTAGTAGCCGCAGAACAAGGCTTCGCCACCCAGCAGCGGCTGCCCCCCCACCCATTCGGCTTTCATCAGGTTGGGTACTTCACCTTTACCTGCCCAGCCCAGCTCCAGCGGCTGAAAGCCCAGCAACAGCCCACGCACGGCGGCGCGGGGGCGGCGGGCGCCGCGCGCCAGCAGGGCAATGCGGCCAAAATCCCGACTGAATACTTCGACGATCAGGCTGGTTTCACGAAAGGGATAGCTGTGCAGCACATAGGCTGGCTGGCCATCAACCTTGCTGCGCTGCATGGTTTACTCGTAGCCCAGACTCTTCAGCAGGCGTTCGTCGTCGTTCCAGCCCGATTTCACCTTGACCCAGATTTCGAGATAGACCTTGCCGTCGAACAGGCGCTCCATGTCCTGGCGCGCTTCGCTGGCGATACGTTTCAAGGATTCCCCGCCCTTACCGATCACGATGGCCTTGTGGCCATCGCGGTCAACAACGATGGCGGCATGGATGCGGCGCAGGGCGCCGTCAATTTCAAATTTTTCGATTTCGACGGCTGTCGCATAGGGCAGTTCGTCGCCAAGCAGGCGGAACACCTTTTCGCGGATGTATTCGGCAGCAAGGAAACGCTCCGATTTATCGGTCAGATCATCTTCGGCAAAGAGCAGGCCGCTGTGTGGCAGATGCTTGCGCGCCTCCTTGAGCAGATCGTCGGTCTGCCGGCCTTTGGCGGCACTCACCGGAATCACCGCAGCGTAGTCGAAGTCAGCCGCCACTTCGGCGAAAAAGGGCAGTAGGCCGGCTTTGTCCTTGACGGCATCGGTTTTGTTGATCACCAGGATCACCGGCCGGTCTTTCGGCAGCAGGCGCACCACCACCTTGTCCTTGGCATCGTAACGCCCGGCCTCGATGACGAAGAAAACCACGTCAACGTCATTCAGGGTTTGCGTCACGCTGCGGTTCATCGCCCGGTTCAGGGCATTGGTATGCTTGGTCTGGAAACCCGGGGTGTCGACAAACACGAACTGCGCATCGGCATCGGTGCGGATGCCGGTCACCCGATGCCGGGTGGTTTGCGCCTTGCGCGAGATGATGCTGATCTTGGCGCCGATCAAATGGTTGAGCAGCGTGGATTTGCCGACGTTGGGGCGACCGACGATGGCGAGATAACCTGAGCGGATGTCGTTCATGCTTCGAGAATGGCAAGGGCCGCCTGGGCAGCGTTTTGTTCGGCCACCCGGCGGCTGTTGCCGGTACCGGTGGTGCGTAGCGGCGGCTGCTCGATGCTGCAGGCGACGGTGAAGGACTGTTCGTGTGCGGCGCCGCTGGTTTCCAGCAACTCATAGTGCGGCAGACGCTTCTTGCGCCCTTGCAGGAATTCCTGCAGCCGCGTCTTGGCGTCTTTCTGGAACTGCCCCGGCTTGAGGTCGGCCAGCAGAGGGGCATACAAGCGCGCGATCACCTGCTGCGCAGCAATGAATCCGGCATCGAGATAGACGGCAGCAAAAACGGCTTCCAGTGCATCGGCCAGAATGGAAGGACGCATTGCCCCACCACTTTTCAGCTCACCTTCGCCCAGTCGCAGCTGCGTGCCGACATTCAACTCCTGCGCCAGCTGGTGCAAGGTTTCCTGGCGCACGAGATTGGCCCGCAAACGCGACAAATCACCTTCGGGCAGATCGGGAAAACGCTGAAACAGCAGATCGGCAATCACGCAGTCGAGGATGCCGTCACCAAGAAACTCCAGCCGCTCGTTGTTGGGCACGCCGTAGCTACGATGCGTCAGCGCCGTGCGCAGGAGGTCCGGTTGGGCAAAGTCATGACCAATCTGCCGGGCGAGTGGAGCCATTGCCATGTTTATTCTGCCGTCGAACCCTTGTAGTCGATCACCAGCGAGACATTGGCAAACAGCGGAATGCGCTTCTCGTAATCAAATCCGATCACCACGGCACCACGCGCGTTTTTGTGCACATCAAGATCCCGGGAAGAAAATTCGACATGGTCAATCTGCATCTGGCGATCGAAGGCTGCCCGGATTTCCGGTACTGTGGCGTTGCTACCGGCCTTGGCCACCACGTTTTCCGCCGCCTTCTTGATCTTGAAATATTCGAGCGTTGCCGGCACCACCTTCATGCCCATAATCGCCCCCAGCACCAGAACCAAGCTCCACATCAAGAGCCCGCTCAACGCTACACCCTGCTGTTTTTTCATATCCAAACTCCTTACTTGAATGCCCCGAAACGGCTGAAGTCGTCGAAATTCAGCCAGATGAAGAAGGCCTTGCCGACAATGTTCGCTTCCGGCACAAAGCCCCAGGCGCGGCTGTCCTTACTGTTGTCGCGGTTGTCACCCATCATGAAGTAATGCCCGGGTGGCACCGTGCAGATTACGCCGCTGGCATTGTACGTACAGTTTTCCCGGTAAGGAAAGGGTTCCACCCCCTGAATGAACGCCGGTGCATCGGCATCGCGCAGGATGCGGTGTTCGACCGCACCGAGCTGCTCGGTGAACTGCTCCGAGTAGTACAAACGCTCACCATGCTGGTAATCCGGCAGCTGCCGGGTTGCCACCGGCGTACCGTTGATGCTCAATTGCTTGTTGATGTAGGCCACGCGATCACCCGGCAAGCCGACAACCCGTTTGATGTAGTCGAGCGACGGATCGTCCGGGTAGCGAAACACCATCACGTCGCCACGCTGCGGCTCGTTCACATCGATGATCTTGGTATTGAGCACCGGCAGGCGAACGCCGTAGGTGTATTTATTGACGAGGATGAAGTCGCCCACCAGCAAGGTCGGGATCATCGAGCCGGACGGAATCTTGAACGGCTCGAACAGGAAGGAGCGCACGACAAAAACCAGCAGGATGACCGGAAAAAAATCCGCTCCCCAGACCACCCAGAGCGGACTCGGCGCATCGGCAGCGCGCTGCTTGCGGAATTTGAATACGTCCAGCGCGTACAGGATGCCGGTCACGACCGACAGCACAAATAGAATCAGGGCAAAGTTCATGCAGTTTTCCAGGCTTCAGCGAGGTTTCAATTATCGACGCGCAACACGGCGAGGAAGGCTTCCTGCGGAATCTCGATGCTTCCGACCTGCTTCATGCGCTTCTTGCCAGCCTTCTGCTTCTCCAGCAGTTTGCGTTTACGCGAAATATCACCGCCATAGCACTTGGCCAGCACATCCTTGCGCAGCGCCTTGACGTTCTCGCGGGAAATGATGTGCGAGCCGATGGCGGCCTGAATGGCAACGTCGTACATCTGACGCGGAATCAGTTCGCGCATCTTGCTGGCCAGTTCGCGACCGCGGTACTGCGCATTGGCGCGGTGCACGATCAGCGACAAGGCGTCCACCTTTTCGCCGTTGATGAGAATATCGAGCTTGACCACGTCGGCCGGGCGATACTCCTTAAAATCGTAGTCGAGCGATGCATAACCCCGCGAACAGGATTTCAGTTTGTCGAAGAAATCCATCACCACTTCGGCCATCGGCATTTCATAAATCACTTTGACCTGGCGACCGTGGTAGTGCATATCCACCTGGTTGCCGCGCTTCTGGTTACACAGGGTGATGACTGCCCCCAGATAATCCTGCGGCACGAAGATGGTGGCCGTGATGATGGGCTCGCGGATTTCTTCCATCTTCTGCACTTCCGGCAATTTGGCCGGGTTTTCCACCTGCAGCACGCTGCCGTCGCGCATGACCACTTCGTACACAACGGTGGGCGCGGTGGTGATCAGATCCTGATCGAACTCGCGTTCCAGGCGTTCCTGCACGATTTCCATGTGCAGCAGGCCGAGGAAACCACAGCGGAAGCCAAAACCCAGAGCCTGCGAAACTTCCGGCTCGTATTGCAGGGAAGCGTCGTTGAGCTTGAGTTTTTCCAGCGCTTCACGCAGCGAATCGTACTGGTTGGCTTCCACCGGATAGAGACCGGCAAATACCTGCGGCTTGATTTCCTTGAATCCAGGCAGCGCCGTCGTCGCCTTGCGCTCGGCATGGGTAATGGTATCGCCCACCTTGGCCGCCTTGAGTTCCTTGATCCCGGCGGTGATGAAGCCCACTTCACCGGCCCGCAGGACATCACGCGCCTGCGCTTTCGGGGTGAACACCCCGACTTGCTCGCACAGCTGATTGGCGCCAGTGGCCATGAAGTGCAGCTTGTCCTTCGGCCGCATTTCGCCATCGACCACGCGCACCAGCATGACCACGCCGACGTAACTATCGAACCAGGAATCGATGATCAATGCTTTCAGCGGTCCGTTCGGCTCGCCTTTCGGCGGCGGCACCCTGGCCACCACCATTTCCAGGATGTCCTGCACGCCGAGACCGGTCTTGGCAGAGGCCAGTACGGCTTCCGAAGCATCGATACCGATCACGTCCTCGATTTCCTGGCGTGCGTTATCCGGATCGGCCGAAGGCAGGTCGATCTTGTTCAGCACCGGCAGCACCTCAACATCGAGTTCGATGGCGGTGTAGCAGTTGGCCACCGTCTGCGCTTCCACCCCTTGCGAGGCATCGACCACCAGCAGCGCGCCTTCACAGGCCGACAGGGAGCGCGACACCTCGTAGGAAAAGTCGACGTGGCCCGGGGTATCGATCAGGTTCAGGTTGTACACCTTGCCGTCACGCGCCTTGTAGCTCAATGCCGCGGTCTGCGCCTTGATGGTGATGCCGCGCTCACGCTCGATATCCATGGAATCGAGGACTTGCGCCTCCATTTCACGATCAGACAAGCCGCCGCAAAAGTGGATGATGCGATCTGCCAGGGTCGATTTACCGTGGTCGATGTGGGCAATGATGGAAAAGTTGCGAATGTGATCCACGTTCTGAATTGATCCAGAAAAAAGGGCGCTGACGGCGCCCTTAAAAATTCGTAAGGTCGTGGATTTTAGCGGATTTCCGCCAAATATTCACGCACTTTGGCCGTCTCCAGGTGGTAATGGCACAGCTCGTTTTCTCCGTGCAGCAGGACGGGCACCAGTTCGTCGTACTTTGCTTCCAGCGCCGGGTCGGCATCCACGTCCAGCACCACCAGCCGCGCGCCACTCTCTGCCAGCAACGGCGCCAGGGCTTCCTGCATGTCGTGACAGAGGTGGCAGTAAGTGCGGCTGATCAGGGTCAGTTCAACGGCCATTACCGTTTCCATTCCCCGCGGCACCGCCACGGATGGTGACGAAAGTCTGCATCTCTCCTCGCCGAATCAGCAGCGTCACATTTGCCGCCGGATCGACCTGATTCAGCAGGCGATTGAGCTGCTCCGCCGATTTCACTTCGCTGGTGCTGCCCTTGCTGATGACCGCCACGATCACGTCGCCCGTACGCAAACCGGAACGGGCCGCCGCGCCGCGCAGTTCCTCGATCAGCACACCACCGTCAAGTTCAAGCTCGCGCCGTTGCGCCGCCGTCAAATCACTCACCACCAGCCCGAGACGGTTGCTGCTGGCAGCGCCCCCCTTGCCGGACAGCGGGCGCGCGGCAACCGTTCCTTCATCGACCATCTGGCCAATCTGGACCGGGATATCGCGCAACTTGCCCTTGCGCCACACCTGCACGCTGGCGCGACTCCCGGGCTTGGCTGCCGCAACTAGGCGGGGCAGTTCTGCCGAGCTGGTGATGGTCTTGCCATCGAACTTGAGGATGACGTCACCGGCTTCCAGGCCCGCCTTGTCGGCCGGCCCGCCACGCTCCACCGCATTGACGACGGCACCGGCCTGCTGCGCCAGACCCAGAGCTTCCGCCAACTCCTTGCTGACTTCCTGAATCACGATGCCCAGGCGGCCACGGCTGACCTTGCCGGTGCTGCGCAGCTGTTGCTGGATGTCCATCGCCACGTCGATCGGAATGGCGAACGACAAGCCCATGAAGCCACCGCTGCGACTGTAGATCTGCGAATTGATGCCGACCACCTCGCCGTTCATGTTGAACAGCGGCCCGCCCGAATTACCTGGATTGATGGCCACATCGGTCTGGATGAAGGGGACGTAATTTTCCTGCGGCAACGCCCGGCCCTTGGCCGACACGATCCCCGCCGTCACCGAATTCTCGAACCCGAAGGGCGAACCGATGGCGACCACCCATTCCCCCACCTTGAGGCGGGCTGCATCACCCAACCGGACCGTCGGTAGGCCGGTTGCATCGATCTTCAGTAACGCCACATCGGCCCGCTTGTCGGCACCGATCACCTTGGCACGGAACTCGCGCTTGTCGGTCAGCCGCACTGTCACCGTATCGGCGCCATCGACGACATGGGCGTTGGTCAGGAGATAGCCGTCGCTACTGATGATGAAGCCGGAGCCGAGGGATTTTTCCGCGTCGCGCTGACCGCCATCGCCTGGATCGCGCGGCATTTGCGGCAGGAATCGGCGGAACAGC
Source organism: Azonexus hydrophilus (assembly GCF_905120355.1). GTDB lineage: Bacteria > Pseudomonadota > Gammaproteobacteria > Burkholderiales > Rhodocyclaceae > Azonexus. Next base: position 50,751 of record NZ_CAJHOB010000009.1, read on the forward strand.
TCGAACGCCGGATCGTTTTCGTCAAACGGAAACGGCATGGCCTGCGCGCCCGTGCGCACCCGCTGCGTCGTCGCGATATTGACCACCGCCGGCCCCTGCTGCTCGACCAGCACAGTGAAGTCGGGCAGGCTGCGGCCTTGCGCCGACACGGTGAAACTGAGGCCAGTCAGGCCCAGAAATGAAAAAAGAAGCAGCCAACGAGATAAGCGTCGCATCACAGTTCCTATCCAGTTCAGGTTGTACAAATTTTCCAGGCGCCATTGTGCCCTGAGCCACAGGCACTACCGACCCGTTTATGTAAGCAAATTTGGCCGTTTGTGCGTTTTTCAAGCCTACCAGCGCTGGTCCGGCGCGGTATCGAGCAAGGGACGCAAGCGGCCGGCGACGGCTTCGCGGGCGCGGAAGATACGCGAGCGCACGGTGCCGATCGGGCAATCCATGGTGGCCGCAATTTCTTCGTACGACAGCCCGTCGATTTCGCGCAACATGATGGCCCGACGCAACTCTTCCGGCAGCGCCGCCATGGCTGCATTCACCGTTTCGCCGATCTGCTTGGTCATGAGCAGGCTTTCCGGCGTGTTGATGTCGCGCAGCAGGGCGGCATCGTCAAAACCTTCCGCCTCTTCGGCATCGAAGCCGGTACTGGTCGGCGCGCGCCGACCCTGGGCAACGAGATAATTTTTGGCGGTATTGATGCCGATGCGATACAGCCAGGTGTAAAAGGCGCTGTCTCCGCGAAAACCCGGCAGCGCCCGGTAGGCCTTAATGAAGGCTTCCTGGGCCACGTCTTCGACTTCTGCCGCGTCACGCACGTAACGCGACAGCAGACGCTCCAGTTTGCGCTGATATTTGCTGACCAGTTGATCAAACGCCTTCTGATCGCCACCCTGCGCCCGTTCAACCAAGGCCTGGTCGACCTCGCGCTCGCTCATTTTTATGTACTCTCCGCAAAAGCCCGCTGCCCTGTCTGCCGGCGGGTCCGACAGTATAGCCCAGGCTCAGCTGCCCCCCTGCCTGACGATCTCCGGCCAGGCCATGCGCAGGTAGTAGCCCATCGACCACAGGGTCAACAGAGCGGCCAGCCAGATCAGCCACTCGCCGGCCAGCAGCGTGTCGTATCCCGCCAGCGGCGCCGCGTAGAGCAGCAGGGGAATGGCTGCCATCTGCGCTGCCGTCTTGATTTTCCCCAGCATGGACACAGCCACGTTCCGGGCCGCGCCAATCTTGGCCATCCACTCGCGCAGGGCGGAGATGGTGATTTCACGACCGATGATAATGGCGGCCACGACGGCATCGGCGCGATCCAGCTGCACCAGCATGATCAGGGCCGCAGCAACCATCAGTTTGTCGGCCACCGGATCGAGGAAAGCACCAAAGGCGGAAGTCTGGTTGAGTTTACGCGCGAGATAACCATCGGCCCAATCGGTAAATCCAGCCGCCATGAAGATCAGGGTCGCCGTCAGATTGCGCTCGGCGAGCGTCAGCCACGCATCGGGCAGGTAGTAGACGGCGATGAACAGCGGAATGGCAACGATGCGCAGCCAGGTCAGCAGGATGGGAAGATTGAGCGGCATGGGCGTCAGTTTAAGGCGGAATGTATCTTTTCGGCCAGTTCCCGGCTGATGCCGGGAATTTCCGCCAGTTGCTCGATGCTGGCCCCCCGTACGCCGGACAAACCGCCAAAGCGGGCGATCAGGGCCTTGCGCCGGGCCGGGCCGATGCCAGGCAGGCTATCCAGCGTCGAGGTTTTTCGGCTTTTCGCGCGCTGCCCGCGGTGGCCGGTGATGGCGAAGCGGTGGGCTTCGTCGCGCACTTCCTGAATCAGGTGCAGGGCCGGATGGTCGGCTGGCAGGTTAAGCGGTGCCCGACCGTCTGCCTCGGGAAAGATCAGGCTTTCCAGTCCCGGTTTGCGCGCCTCACCTTTGGCGACCCCGAGCATGTTCAGATGCGTCAGGCCGAGATCGGCCAGTGCTGCCCAGGCGGCCGCCACCTGACCTTTACCCCCGTCGATCAGGATCAGGTCGGGCGCCTTGCCCTCGCCTCCAGCCACACTGTCGTAGCGGCGCAAAACCGCCTGCCGCATGGCGGCATAGTCATCGCCCGGGGTGATGTCGCGGATGTTGAAGCGCCGGTAATCACGCCGCTGCATCGCGTTGCCTTCGTACACCACGCAGGAGGCCACCGCACTCTCGCCCTGGGTATGGCTGATGTCAAAGCATTCGATACGCAGCAGCGATTCGTTCATCTGCAGCACGTCGCGCAAGGCTTCCAGGCGGGCTTCCTGCTGGGCACTCGCCTGATTGCGCGCCAGAATGGCCAGCTCGGCATTTTGCCGCGCCATCTCCACCCAGGCCTTCTGGTTCAGACTGCGCGCTTCAACCAGCGGCACCGGGCGCCCCGCCTGCTCGGCCAGCGTCGCCAGTGCTTCATCGAGATCCTCACCCGCCGGCAGGGGCGACACCAGCACCCGCGCCGGGGCAGGGTGCACGGCATAGTGCTGGCGCAGGAAAGCGAGCAGCGCATCGGCCGCCGTGGAATCGCCGGCATTGCTCGGAAACAGAGGCCGGTCGCCCAGATGCCGACCACCGCGCACCATGGCCAAATTAACGCAGAGCTGGCCGGCGCTGCGCACCGCCACCACCACATCCGCATCCTCCCCCTTGTTGCTGGCAACGAACTGCTTTTCCTGCACCTGATGCAAGGACTGGATCTGATCGCGATACTGCGCAGCCTGCTCGAAAGCCAGCTGCGCCGACGCACTTTCCATCGCCTGCGTCAGCCGCTTGATCACTTCCTGCTGCTTGCCGGACAGGAACATCGCCGCCAGCTGGAGATCGGCCGCATAGCTTTCGGCGCTCACCAGATCGACACAAGGACCGCTGCAACGCTTGATCTGGTACAGGAGACACGGCCGGGAACGGTTGGCGAACACTGTGTCTTCACAAGTGCGCAGGCGAAACATCTTCTGCAGCAGTTGAATGCTGTCGCGCACGGCCCAGGCGGAAGGAAAGGGGCCGTAATAATCGGCCTTGCGATCCGGATTGCCGCGAAAGAAAGCGAGCCGGGGAAATTTGTCGCGCGTCAGCACGATGTAGGGATAGGACTTGTCGTCGCGAAACAGGATGTTGTAGCGCGGCGCCAGCGACTTGATCAGATTGTTTTCCAGCAGCAGGGCTTCCGCCTCGGTACGCGTCGCCGTCGTCTCGATATGGGCGATCTGGCTGACCATGTGCGCGATGCGCGGGCTGGGAAGGTTGCTGCGGAAATAACTCGCCACCCGCTTCTTCAGATTCTTCGCCTTGCCCACGTAAAGCACGGCGCCATCGGCACCCAGCATGCGATACACGCCGGGTAATTCGGTCAGCGTGGCAAGAAAGGCCCGGGCATCGAACAGCGGAGCCGGGCTATCCGGCCCGGCATCTGGCGCAGCGGGCAATTGCGGGGCAGCAGCAGATTCAGTCATGGCCGGGATGTTAACATCGCCCCCCATGCAACGCACCCGCCCCCCACTCCAGTCCTGGGACATTTTCTGCCGCGTCATCGACAATTATGGCGATGCCGGCGTCTGCTGGCGTCTGGCGCGACAACTGGTGCGCGCCCACGGCAAGAGTGTGCGGCTCTGGATTGACCAACCCACCACCCTGCGCGCGCTGTGCCCGATGCTCGCGGCAGACGCTGACCGGCAGCAGCAGGAAGGCGTCACCGTCTGCCACTGGCCAGCACAATTTCCGGCAACAACCGCGGCCGATGTCGTCATCGAAGCCTTCGCCTGCGATCTGCCGCCCCCCTACCTGCAGGCCATGGCGGCACGCAGCACCCCGCCTTGCTGGCTCAATCTTGAATATCTCAGCGCCGAACCCTGGATTGCCGACTGCCACGGCCTGGCCTCACCGCACCCCAGCCTGCCGCTGACGAAATATTTCTTCTTTCCCGGATTCACGGCCCGTAGTGGCGGATTGCTGCGCGAAAACACGGCCGCCGCTACCGCTGCCAACAGCACCGGCCAGCCGCCCAGCCTCAACCTGTTCTGCTATGCCAACGCCCCCGTCGCGGCGCTCCTGAACGCCCTGGGCAACACATCCTGGCAGATCAACGTTTCTCCCGGTCAGCCACGGCAGGCGCTTGGCTCACATTTCGGTGGCGACGGCCCCTGGCAGCACAGCCACCACCACATCAACGCCCTGCCCTTCCTCGCCCCGGACGCCTACGATGCATTGCTGCGCCAAGGTACGGTCAATATCGTGCGCGGCGAAGATTCCTTTGTCCGCGCCCAGCTCGCCGGCCGGCCCTTCCTGTGGCACATTTACCCGCAGGCAGACAACGCCCATCTGGATAAACTCAACGCCTTCCTCGATCTCTACACCGCCGACCTGACCGCCGAGCTGGCACATATCGTGCGCGCCATCTTCCTCGCCTGGAATACGCCTGTTACCGCCGCCCACCTCGCCGCCTGCTGGCACGACTTCCACGCCGCCCTGCCAGCGCTCGCTGCACACGCCCGCTGCTGGCAAGCGCACTGCCAGCAGCTGCCGGAACTAAGCGCTGCGCTGGTCGATTTTTGCCAAAGACTGCCCTCTGGCCACCCCGGCCTCACGGCCTAACTGGCTCCCGGCCCGGTCGCGACAGAAGCCGCCGGATGCCGGGCGCCGTAATCGTACAGGCGGAGGGTTGGCCTTCCATTCAGCATCGGCCACGGCTGACCCTCAGTGGGGAATCGGCTGAAAACCGGCATCGTCAAAATACTTGCTGTAATTGTCGAGCGCACCGATCACCGCGACCGCCCCATCCATGCGCTTGCCCTGTTTGACCTTGCCGCCCATCTGTTCGGCACCGGCCAGCAACTCGGCGACCACGATGTGCAGCTGCGCATCCGCCGCCGGCGGCAGTTTGCAGTTGGCAACGATCTCACCGACCGCGCCTTCCACCTGTTTCGCCAACCCATCGTAGCCCTTGGCCGACATCTTGTTCGCGTGAATGGCATGCAGCGAGGCAGCCATCGACTGGCGGATCTGCCCCATCGCCGCCCGCAGCGGGGCGTCGGTCTGCCATTTCTTGCCGGCATTCAGCTGCAAGCTGGCGGGCGCCGTACCGTGATGGTGCTCGTGGGCATCGGTAGCAGCCAGGGCGGGGCCGGCGGCGGCCAGGGAAAGCACGGTCAGGGCAACGAAGGTATAGGGTTTCATGCGGGGTAATCTCCTGATGGATCAAGCGTTGAAATTGATGCGTAGCGACAACAGCGCCGCTTGCCCCACTTCAACGTTTCTCACCGCCAGATGTTCCCGTCAGTCGCGATGCAGGCGCTCGACACCCGAGGGGCCGGCCGGTTGCGCCAGCAGCAAGGCAGCCAGCCGGTCGCGTTGCGCCGCATCGAGCAGAGCCCTTTCCTTGAGCAGCTGCTCGATCACCCGTTGCTGCTGCACATCCTGCAGCCTGGCGATGGCAAGCCGCTCGGCATCGATGCGGGCAGGATCGGGAACCTCGGCAAAGATGGCTTCGATCAGCCGGACACGATGGGTTTCGATTGCCTGCGTCCCTGCCGCGAGCTGGGCCAGGAAATCCTGTTCCGTTGCATGCCACTGCTGCGTCTGCGCAGGGCTCAGGCCGAGATAGTCAGGCAGCCCCGGAAAACTGTCAGCCATCAGCCCGCGGTAAGCAGCCGCCCCGAGCACGCCGGCGTTAATGAGCAGGGAAAAAATCAGCGCCATGCGCAACAGTTGAGGTTTCATCGGATCACTCCCGTGAGGTTGGCGTGTCGGGTGTAGCAGCTATCCACACCAAGGCAGAGACTGCCTGGCGGCAGTGGGTCAAAAACCTGCATGGCGGCCACGCCGGGGAGCGCCGCCCCCGTGCCAAACAAGGCGGCGCCAAGAGCAAGCCCGAGCGCAACGGAGGCGGTGGCACCGATCCCGACCGGCAGCAGAGCACGCCATCCCGCCCAGAAGGTCGGCCGGGATGGCGAAACAATCGGCGGCAAGCGACCCAGAATGACGCCGGTCAGATCCACCTCCGGCGCCACCGACGGCAAGCGGCCAAGATCGGCAGCGAGATCGGCAAATGCCGACAGGCGGTCGGCACAGCGCGGACACACGCTCAGGTGCGCCGCAAGCTGCTGGCGGGCCGGCGCCGCAAGCTCAGCGTCAAGATAGGCGGACAGCTCATCGTCCGTCACATGGGGGGCAATAGGGGGGGGATGTAAATCACTCATCGCGATGCTCTCCGGTGTAGTCACGGTAATGCAGAAGGGCGGCGGCGCGCGCGCGGGCCAGGCGGGACTTGACGGTGCCTTCGTTGATGCCGAGTGTCACCGCCAGTTCGGCATAACTCATGTCTTCCAACTCGCGCAGCAACAGGATCTCGCGCTGCTCGGCCGGCAGCGCTGCCAAAGCGCGCTCGAGCAGGCGCAGGCGCTGCCGGTCGGCATACTGCTGTTCCGGCGATGGTGCGGAATCGCCCGGCTCGTCAGCGGGGTTTCCGGCATCGTAGGAAACGAAATCAATGCGCTGCTGCCGCCGCAGTACGTCGAAGGCGGCGTTGCGCCCGATCTGGAACAACCAGGTACTGAAGCGAGCCGCTGGTTGCCAGTCCGGCAAAGCACTCCACGCCTTGAGGAAGGTATCCTGCGTCAGATCCATTGCCACCTCCCGACGGCCAAGCAGGCGCAGGAGAAAGTTGAACAAGCGTGCCTGGTGGCGCCGGACCAGACTGGCGAACGCCTGCCGGTCGCCGCCACGGGCCGCCAGCGCCAGGGCACGATCCCTCGCCGCGTCATCACTCTTAGCGTCCATCACCCTGCTGTCCTGGCCTGTACGCCATGCCTGCTCCCTCGTGCCATCGCCAGTATTCATCTTCTGTCAGCGCTGAAACGCATCACGAGCGCAAAAGTTCCAACGCTCTGCCCACAATCTATCTGCTGGAACAACCGCAGGCGCTCATGCATCAAGCTCCCGGCACCGAAGGGGTCGGGAGGGCACGATTGGGATCGTGTGCATTCACATAGGCCAGCAGTTGCTCGCTGATGGCCGCATGCACATGGATGTTGGCGTAGTCGATGGCAGGGTCGATCAGATAATGCATGAGCAGCCGATCCTTGCCATCGGCGGCGGGGGCGATGCCGGTGAAGAAAAAGCCCATCGCTTCCAGGGCCGGCAGCTGGCGGGCGGTTTCCGCTTGCCACAGCGGCAGGACCAATTCCACCACGGCAAGATGCTGTCGGCGCAGCTGGATCAATTGATGCTGCAGGGCCTGAACGCAGTCATTGCCCCAGACCTGCACTTCGAGAATGGCCAGATCGAGGCCGCTGGAGGCACTCATGGAGAGTTCGGTGCGGCCAGTGAGCGGTCGGGCCGGAGGAATTTCGGGGCAGAGTATCGTGCGCCCCATGTTGGCGTAGAGCGCCAGAATCATCTCCCGGTGATGCGGCGGAAGGTAGAGCGTTTGCTCGCGGATGGGTGCGATGGGGCGTTGCGCCAGAATGCAGCTTTCGCGCTGCAGCAGTCGCTCGGCAATGCGGCGGAATTGCACGCTGGCCGGCGCATGCGCCGGCAGCAGGGCACAGTCACTGAAACCCAGGGCATGGCAAAACTGCTGGGTGTAGGTGTGCGCTGTAACCGCCTTGGTGTAGACCATCGCCAAGCCTTGCTGCTGGGCCAATTGCAAGAGGAACTCCCCCAACTTGCGGGCAACCCCCTGGCCCCGGTATTCAGGCCGCGTCACCACAATCGCCAGCTCGGCACCGCCCTCCTGGTCATACACCAATGCCGCATGACCCGCGATCTTGCCGCTGGCGGTGGTAGCCACTGCCGAGCTGATTTCACCGCTGGCATTGAGCGCAACGACCCGCTCCGGGTAATAAATGTGTTCGTAAGGGTAGGAGTAGCCGTAGGCCTCATAGACACAGCGGGCAATCTCGATGGCTTCGTCTGCGCGCATCGGGCGTACCGCCTGAATTGCTTCTCCCACGAGAGGAAGGCTCGGGGCAGGCGGGGCGGCATAGTCGCCGATCAACTGCTGCTGGCGGTGCTTGATCAGGCAGGTTTCCTTGCCGTCCTTGCCCAGGTTGCGGAACACCACCTGATCGAATACCTGTTTCATCAGGAAGGTGCCCAGCCCTCGTTCCAGAGGCGCATCCAGCACATGTTCCGGCTGAAACTCCGGAAGCTGCTCCGGATCGAAGGGCATGCCCTGGTCGCGGATGCAGATTTCCAGGCCCAGGGCGGTGGGGCGGCAGATGACCTGAAAACTGTTGAGTTCGTCCGAGGCAAAAGCGTGCTGGACGACATTCGCCGTCGCTTCTTCGACCCCCAGCTCGATGGCGTCCTGTTCTTCGCCGTTGAAACCGAGTTGCGCCGCCACGCTGCGTACGTGAGCACAAGCCAGCGCTGGCGCGCTGGCCTCGTTGGTCAGGGTCAGGCAGCTGTAACCCGAAATCAGGGGTTCAACTGCCATGGCGCTGATCGAGGACGCGTTTCAGTTTGCCGGTGCGCGGATTGATGACCAGGGCGCTGGCGTCCACCCACTCCACCTGCAGCGGATGTACCAGTTGCTGCTGCAGCAGGTCGGCGTACATGGGCCGACAAGCATAAATGGCGGATTTCACCCGTTCCGCCGCCTGCGCCAGAGCTTCCGGCGTCGCATGCGCGACAATGCGCAGCGTCATCTGATCCCTCTTGTCGTGATGGGTCACGAGCATCTGGAAATTAGCAATCGCCAGCTCCTTGTGGAAAGGTTCCAGCACATGCAGGACGTCTTCCACATACAGGGTCATGGGGCCGACTCGAGCCCCTTCCTCGGAACGACCGAGCAGCTTGAGTTTACGATCCGGGGTGCCGGCCGGTTCGAGCCAGACCGCCCGGTCACCGGCGGGATAACGGATGATGGGCATCAGCAGGCGGGTCAGATTGGTCACCACAACCTTGCCTGGCCGGCCCATCTCTTCGATCACCTGGCCCGTTTCCTCATCGAGAATTTCGAGGTGGGTATAGCGATCGAAGGCCCGGTGCTCATCCGGGCCGCAGCTGAGATCGGCGTACCCGAGCAGACCGGCATCGACACTGGCGTAGCCGACGGAAGCGGCGCGCGCATTGGGGAAGGCCTGGCGCAGGGTATCGCGCTGATCGGGGTAAAGGGATTCGCCACCAAACAAAATACGTTTCAGGCTGGGCAGGGTTTGCCCCTCACTACGCAGGTATTCGGCCAGATTGACCAGGGTGGTCGGCACGCCCGCCAGCACATCGATATCGAAATCGCTGATGGTGTGGGCAATCATCGGAAAATCCGCCCGCCCGGACAAGGGAAACTGCACACAGTTGGCGCGCGCGTGATCGAGCGACTTCATGACAAAAACGAAGGAAGAATACAGCTCACCGGCATAGAAAATATTGGCAACGCGCTCGCCATCCTTGAGTCCACCTGCTTCGAGGGCTTCGCCGAACGCCTCGGTGAAGCTTTGCCACTCCGTCTTTCTGAATGCCGAAAATTTGGGGTCACCGGTCGTACCGCCGCTCTTGAACACGATCCCGTCCTGCAATGGGCCGGTCAGGAGACGGTTATTGCGCACCGTATTGGCTTCCCAATAGGGTTTCTGTTCAACCACGGGCAGGTCGGCGAGCTGGAAATCCGCAGGCAGATTGGCATAGAGCTCACGATAAAAAGGTGACAGGCTGCGGGCAACCGCAACCAGAGTGGGCAAGGGGTAGATGTTCATGCTGGGCTCCGCAGGTCGACGATGTGTTTGAGTTTGCCGGTGCTCGGGGTGGTGGCGAACTCGCTCAGGGAAATGAGGGTCACTTCCAGGTCAGTGAATTTCACTTCATTGACGAACTGGCGCAGGTCCGGGTAATGATCGAGCAGCAATTGCCGCACGCTTGCCGGGGCCAGGCCGCTTTCTGCCTCCAGCAGCACCCGGATCTGATCGTTCCGGCCGGCGTGGCTGAGCTGAAGTTGCACGGCGCCGGCGTAGCCGGCATGGTCGGTGAGCACGCGGCAGAAGGTCTGGTAATTGAAGAAATTGGGAGCGCGGAACAGATCGCCGGTGCGGCCCAGCAGTTCAAAGCGGGGCGACTGGCGGCTGCAGGGGCAGGGTTCGGTGACCCAGCGGCCCATGTCGCCGATCTCGTAACGCGCCACCTTCTGGCCGCGCCGGGCCAGGGAGGTGAAGATCAGCCGTCCTGCTTCCCCCGGAGCGACGGGGCGATCCTCTTCCTGATCAACGATCTCCAGATACTGGGTCTGACTGAGGACGTGGTAGACATTGCCGACGCAGTGCGGACACTGGTAGCCGAGCGGACCGGCATCGTTGCTGCCATAGGCGCCGGCACGAATCAGCTTGACACCGAATTCCTCGGTCAGGCGCTGGCGCAGCTGGGCATTCATATGTTCGCCGCCATAGAAAATCTTCTTCACGCCCTTATAGGCACGCAGCACGTCGGCTTGCTGGGTGAACAGGTTGTTGAGGTAGAAAGGCATGCCGAGCAGGGTGTTGACCCGCTGACTGACGATGGTGTGCGCCACTTCTTCCAGATCGTCGATGCCCCCCATGGGGAACTGGGGGGCGCCCAGGTGTTCGACGATGCTCCAGAAACTGATGAAGCTACCGTACAGGTGGCCGGAGAAATACAGATTCATGACCCGGTCCTGAAGCGGGTCCAGGCCGGCGGCGTAAAGCCCGTCGGCAGCGGCGCGCATCTGGGTGCGGTAGTCGTCCCAGGAGTAGACGGACAGTTTCGGCGCTCCCGAACTGCCACCGCTCTTGAAAAAGAGCTGGGCATGTTGGGGATCGTGGGGCAGGGCCATGAAGCCCTCCTTGGTCAGGATGGGCGTACCGGCCTCGACCGGGGAAGTCGGGGTCTGCAATTCGTCGAAGCTGGAAATCCCCCGCGCCGCCTTGGGCAGTTCAAAGCTGACACGGCGGCAGTAACGCTGCAGGGCATAGACGCCATCGTGGGGACCGCCTACATAGCCGCCCAGTTGTTCGCCGACACGAGTGACCCGGCTGACGCCGGCTGACACCAGATGTGAAGCGATCTGGGCAAAGCGTCCCAGATCGCAAGCCAGGCCCGCCGTCTGCAACCAGGGCCGCATCGGCCGCAGGGTGCGGGTCAGGGCTGGTAGCGGCAGGGGCTTGATCCAGAGGGTGCGGAACAAGGGGGAGGCGCGCAGCACCGGTTCGTCTTCGGCCAGCACCCGCCAGCTGTGGTCCGGTGCGTCAATGACCCGGGTGCGGCCGGAAAAAGCGGCTTCGACCCGAGCCACTTCATTCACCGAGGTAATTTCCGCCCGCTCCTGGGGGCCGGGTTCGAGGACCGGGAAAGTGGCGGAAACCCGGGCCAGCACCTGGGCGAATTTTTCCGCCAGCGCAAACAGGGTATCCCGTTCCGTGGTTTCCACATAGAGGCACTGGGGGCTGGAACAGGCTTGCTGTTCGATCAGGCAGACCTCCCGGGCGACGGCTTCCAGGGCGGCGTCATCTGCCAGCTTTTCGGCGGCCAGGTAGGCGAAGGAAATCTTGTGGCCCCAGTCCACCACCCGGCAGCCGCCGGGGGCCATCTCGCGCACAGCGGCAATTGCAGCTTCGCCTCCCCAGGCGGCAATACCGTCGGCGCAGGCAAAGAGTTGGCGCAGTTTGTCCGACTCCCGGGAGGAAATCCGGGCGGCGTAGATGAAGGGGGCCAGTTCGCCGCTGGGGTCGTGATCCACCAGAGCCTTCAACAACAACTGCGGGAACAGGGTGGCGTCGCTGCTGGTTTTCAGGAAGTTGATGTTGCCCGCCAGTAGCCCTTCAATGACGGACAGGGGTGCGACCGAAGACACATTGCCGGGGGCGATGTGCACCAGAAAACCGAGGGGCGCCCAGGCCTCAAAACGCTCATCCTCGTAGGTAATGCGGCGCGGGGTGAACGGGGCGGTGCTGCCCAGTTCGCGCTCCAGCTTGTATTCCAGCGGTTGGCGCTGGAGAAAGCCAGCCACCGAGTCAACCACAGCCAGAGCGTCAGCGTGACGGGCTTCCGGCGCGGCAAGCAAGGCGTCGAGCAAACGCTGGCGCAGCCCCCCCTCCTGCTGCAGGCTCTGGCCCAGGGCCTGCGCCGCCTGGAGCAGGGCCCTCAGGGGCGGTGGACGATCCAGGTCGGCGGCCAGCTGGGTGGCTAGTTGCGGCAGATGGCTTGCCAGTTCTTCGTCATCCAGCCATTGGCCGCGCCACAGATGGGGCTTCATGCTGCTCTCCCTTTCAATAATTCCGCTGCGGCAATGGCGCAGCTTTTGTTTTTGGATACCCCGGCGCGGCCCAGGGGGACGAAGAAAGGCGTGTTCAGGCCACAACTGCAGGCGCTGCCCGGATGCCAGGCCGCCAGATCGCCCATCAGGACGCTGTGTACGGGCACCGAGGTGACGTAGGGCGTGACGAAGTTGAGGAAGCCGGGAACACCGGGAGGATTGGCTTCCAGGGTCTTCACATCACGAATGAAAATGCGCGACCAGACCGGGACGTGGAAATTGTGGGCGGCACACTCCGCGTAGGGCACGCTGTGCTCCACCGAGCCATAACCGTCGCGGATGCGCTGATCGGGAATGCCGAGCTGGCGGTGGATGGCGCCATAGAGTTCGGATTTGGGAATGGCCTTGTCGGCCTGGCCTTTCCAGCCGCCTCCGAAAAACACCAGGGAGTCGGGATGCAGCTTGAGCGGCGGCAATTCGAGCGCCTGCATGCGCTGCAAGGCAGCATGCAGGAAGGCGGGGAACCCGAAGATACGCACCGGCAGCCCGGATTCGGCATACTCCTGCAGGGTACGCAGGGTGCCATAGACATCAAATTCGTGACTCCCCTGGCCGGTACGGCGCAAGGCGTAGTTGAGCTGATGGATGGGGGCAAAGCTGCAGAGGAAATTGGCGGTGTAGGAGGTACCGACCTTCCAGTTGGTTTCCGGTTCGTAATTGAAGAGCAGGTAATTGACGGGGTGTTGCGGCGTGTTCCAGCCGTAGTAGTCAAAAATATTGCGCACCATCCGTTGCCCGGCGCCGATCGACCAGGCATCGAAGAAAATCTGCGACTTCTGGCCGGTGGTGCCGGAGGAGGTCAGGTGCAGGGTGATGGATTCACGGGGAACGGAGAGGATTTCGTGGGTCTTGAAAAAATTGGCATGGATCAGAGGCAAGGCCACACAGTCGCCGGCCGTCTGCAACTGCTGGCAGGAAAAGCCCCGTTCTTCCAGCAGACGGGCGTAGAAAGGAGAACGCGCCTGATGCCAAGCGACGATCTCGCGCATGGCGGCAGCAAACAACACATCGCTCGCAGCACTGGTTGCGTAGGGATCGGTCTGATCGCACAGCGACTGGACCTGCAACAAGGCGGCGGGATCGGGAACACTTAAAGAGGCTGTAGGCATGGCTGTGTCCGGCATGGTAAGGATGAATAAAAGAAAGACTGCAGCCCCGCCTCAGAGTCAGGCAGCGCCGCCACCCTCCCTGGGTAGGCTGAATCCGATTGTGAGCACATTGCGGTCAGCGCGGCGTTGATAGGCCACCGAATCGGCCAGCTGACGAGTCAGAAAAATGCCCAGGCCACCGATCGGCCGATCGGCAAGCGGTAGGCCGGTATCCGGCGCCGGGTGGGATAAAGGATTGAAGGCGATGCCGTCATCCTGCACCTCAAGCTGCAGCCGCTGTGCATGGCGCTCAAGGCGTACCTGGATCAGTCGTCCGCGCCCCGGATCGCCGTGCAGGATGATGTTGCTCACGACCTCTTCCAGAGCAAACAAAACATGAAAAGCCGTTTCCGCATCCAGCGCCTGTTGGTCGAGAAATTGCTGCACCCCGGCCTGCGCCTGCTCAAGCGCTGCCAGGGAGTTGCCGATCACGAGGTCGATGGAGGCCATGGCCGGCTACTCGATCCTGATGACCTTGTCGAGGCCTGCCATGACAAATACTTTCTCGATCGCCGGACTCGGTGCCGTCAGGGAAAACCGCTCCGCCCCCAGTTTGCGCACACTCATCAGGCACAAACGCAGGAACGACGAGGCAATGAAGCTCACTTCCTGCAAATCGAATACAACTGGCAGCTCCGTAGCTTCAATCTGCGTCATCAATTCATTCTGAATGGTGGAGCATCTGGCCGTATCGAGCCGACCCGCGAAAGCGATCCGCAATTTATCTGCCTGCAGGACATAGGTCACCATAAACATCCTTTCTCGCATGGAGGTCTTGCCGTCGCTGGCGACAATGCCGCACAGCCGCCGCGCCAGCGCATGCGCCTGAATTGCAAGCACAGCACCACCGGTGCGTGATTTTCATACAAAAAGTCGACTCTGTTGAATTTTTCTCACATGCCGGTGCAATTTCTGCGCTTGCAAAACGTCCAGGGATGGCAGAGGCGACAAATCGGGGCGTGTTACCATCGCCGCAAAAGGACTCCAGCCCAAAGGGCAGACGCGGCGGTGCATGCCAACCCAGAACACGATGCTGTCACAGCTGCTGGCGCTGCCGCAGCCAGCCAGGACACGATGACGTTACACAAGGGCAGCCGACTTCTGGGCAGCCGGCTTCTCCCGCGAACGATTGCGGCACGCCTGATTCTCCTGGTCACGCTGGGCACCTCGCTCATCCTGGCGGGCATACTCGGCTTCAGCCACCTGCGGGCACGGGCGCTGATCGAGGCCGAAGTCGCCAGCAGCGCCCGTTATCTGGCGCTGGCCTCAGCCCATCGCGTCGAAGCGGCGCTGAGCACCACGGCCAGAGTGGTCGAGATCATGGCGCTGCAACTGGAACAGCAGAACCACGACGCGATCGATGCGCCAGCCCTGCAGCGGTTGCTGCGCCGCACCCTCGAAAACAACCCGGAAATCTACGGCACGGCCATCGCCTTCGATTACGACGGCAGCGCTGACTCACCGCGCCGCTACGCCCCCTATCTGTACCGGCAAGACGCGCAGATCCACGCCATGCAACTCGAAGATGTCTACGACTACAGGCGCCAGGACTGGTACCAGATTCCGCGCGAGCTTGACCAGGCCGGGTGGAGCGAACCCTATTTCGACGCGGACGCCGGCAACACCCTCATGGCCACCTACGCTGTCCCATTCCACCGCGGCAGCGGCGCCACACGTCACATTGCCGGCATCGTGACCGCCGATATCGCCCTCGACTGGCTGGCGCAGACAATTGGCGCGATCAAGGTGCTGGATACCGGATACGCCTTCCTCCTTTCGCGCCACGGATCGATCCTGACGCATCCGGTCAGCGACCACATCATGAATGAATCCATTTTCAGTCTGGCTGAGGCCGCCGACGATCCGGTGCTGCGCGAGCTTGGCCGGCGCATGTTGCGCGGCGAAAGTGGTTTCGTCCCCTACCACGGCTTTGCCGGCATGCCCGCCCGGCTGTACTACGGCCCGATTCCAGCAACCGGCTGGTCGCTGGGCATCGTTTTTCCTGAACACGAGCTGTTTGCCGATATCCGGGAAATGACCCTGACCGTCGCCGCAATCGGTCTGCTCGGCATCCTGCTGATCTGCCTGGTCGTGGCCGTGACCGCCCGCTCCATCACCCGCCCGCTGCACAGCCTGGCCAGCGCCGCCAGCCGCATGCGCAACGGTGATTTTGCGGTGCGCCTCCCCGCCCAGACCGCACGCGACGAAGTTGGCGACCTGAGCCGGGCCTTCGCTGCCATGCACCGCGATCTGCAGACACACATCCGGGATCTGGTGGCCACTACCGCAGCCAAGGAACGCATCGAAGGCGAACTGAGCATCGCCCACGACATCCAGATGTCGATCCTGCCGAAGATGCTGCCGCCCTTCTTCAGCCACCCGGCCTTCACTCTGTTTGCCGTCGTCGAGCCGGCCAGGGAAGTGGGTGGCGATTTCTACGATTTCTTCCTGCTCGATGACGACCACCTCTGCCTGGTCATCGCCGACGTCTCCGGCAAAGGCGTACCGGCCTCGCTGTTCATGGCCGTCACCAAGACCTTGATCAAGGCCACCGCCAAGGCAACACTCAACCCGGCCGAAATTCTGGGGCAGGTCAATCGGCAGATCAGCCACGACAACGACCAAAGCATGTTCGTCACCGTGTTCTGCGCCATCCTGGATTTGCGCAACGGCACCCTCACCTATACCAACGCCGGCCACAATCCACCGTTGCTGCTGCCGGTTCAGGGCGCCCCCCATTATTTGTCCGGCAACCCGCAGCTGGTCATTGGCGCCTGCGAGGATTACGTCTATCAGACCGCTCGCACCCAGCTGGCGCCGGGGGATTGTCTGTTGCTGTACACCGACGGCGTCACCGAAGCCATGAACCTGCAGGATGATCTGTACAGCGAAGAACGCCTGCTCGCTGTTGCCGCCGAACGACAACACCAGTCCGTCGGCGAGCTCATCAAGGGGATCACTTCCAGTATCCGCGACTTCGCCGCTGGCGCCCCGCAATCTGACGACATCACCCTCATGGCAATCGGCTACCGCGGCCCGGGTGACGGCTAAGCCACAACAAGGGCAACAAAAAAGCCGGCAGCCCCGAACTATCGGGATGCCGGCCTTGCTGGGGGTGTTTTCAGGTCCGTGGTGCTCTGGGCGAGACTCGAACTCGCATGCCTCGCGGCACTACCCCCTCAAGATAGCGTGTCTACCAATTTCACCACCAGAGCAGTTTTTCGACGACGAATGCTTGAATTCTTGGTGCCCAGGAGAAGACTCGAACTTCCACGCCTTGCAGCGCTAGTACCTGAAACTAGTGCGTCTACCAATTCCGCCACCTGGGCAGGCGTCGAAAGGCGCGCATTGTACGAGGGAAAGCGGGATTTGCCAACAATTTTCCTGACTTTTTCCGGCCCGTGACCACCCCGCCCTCACCTGCCTGCTTTTACCCAAGAAAACTCGGCGGCATCTGCGCCGCAACGATTTCACCACGGGCAGTCGCAACACCCTCGGCGTAGACGGTTGCCTCGACGATCACCTTGCGCCCGCGGATTTCCTTTACCCGGCCGCGAATTTCCAGCTCCGGGCCGAGCGGCGTCGGTTTCAGGTAATCGACATGCAGCGAGGCCGTCACGAAACGGAACGGCGGTTCGCTGTCCATGGCGCGATTTTCGGCACGATACATGGCTGCTGCAGCCGTGCCGGTGCCGTGACAATCGATCAGTGACGCCAGCAATCCGCCGTAAACGTAGCCGGGGATGGCGGTGTGCTCCGGGCGCGGGGTGTAGCGGGTGACGGTTTCATCGCCGTCCCAGTACGTCTTGATCTGATGGCCGTCCGGGTTCGATTTACCGCAGCCGTAGCAGTGGGCGACATTGTCCGGGTAGTAGTCCTGAAAAGCCTGCATGTTCATCTCCTGTCGTTGTGGTTAACATCAGCGGCCGATGATAGATGGAGCCAGCGTGAATGCAGAGTGCCCCCGGCGCCAGCAAGCATGCAAAAGCCGCCAGCCCGGCACACGGCGTTTTTGATTGACATCAAGCGTGTTCAACGACCCGCGTCGCTATAATCCGCAAAAATCTCACTTGGGTGTTTCATGAAAATAATCAATGCATTGGCATGCGCCGCCCTGCTCTGCGGCAACCTGATGGCGGCGGAAACAGCGGCCAAAATCGACGTCGAAAAAGCCAAGGATATTTACGGCCCCTGCGCCGCCTGCCATGGAGAGTTTGGCGCTGGCGGCAAAAAGGGAGAGTACCCGCGCGTGGCCGGTCAGCATGCGCGTTACCTGTACGAGCAGCTGAAAAACTTCCAGACCCAGCATCGGGTCAACATCCCGATGATTCCCTACACCAAGGAACGTGAGCTACCCGAAGAAGACATGCGGCTGGTCTCGGACTGGCTCGCCAGCGTGCGGCTATCGACAAAAATGCCTGAGTTCAAGGGCGATGAAGACGCGCTGACCCGACTCAACATGGTGGAAAAAGTCATGATCATTCCGCGTGTAGTCGGCGATATCGAGAAGGGCGGCGTCGTCTATCAGGACAAATGCGGCAGCTGTCACGGCCGGCAGGGCATGGGGCGCGGCCTCTTTCCCATGCTGACCGGCCAGTACACCAATTACCTGAAAAAGCAGATCGACATTTACCTGCGCGGCGAACGGCCGCACGAAGATGAAGACCCCCAGGTCACCGTGCTGAAGGAAATTTCTGCCGATGACATCCAGAACATCCTGGCCTATCTGACGACACTGCAGCCGACGGAATAACGGCCACACCCGGCCGGTGGTGTGCAACGTCCAGTTTGCGCCGCCGGCCACGGGTCGTTATAGTGCGTCCCCCATTCCGGCATCCGCACAGTCATGTTCCGTACCCTGCACAGCCCGGCCATCTGGGCGATCACCTTGGCCGCCGCCGGCATCCTCATGGTCACCATGGGGATACGCCAGTCGTTTGGCCTGTTCATCGCCCCGATTGATGAAACCACCGGTCTGGGCGTGGTCGCCATCAGCTTTGCGCTGGCGGTCGGGCAATTCACCTGGGGCGCGATCCAGCCTGTCGCCGGTGCAGTCGCCGACCGCTACGGCCCTCGCCCGGTGCTGCTTGCCGCTCTTCTGGTGCTGGCCATCGGCTGCGCGGCCACACCTTTCGTCGGCAGCGGTTTCGGTCTGGTGCTGACGCTGGGCGTGCTGGCCGCAGCGGGTTCCGGCGCGGGGAGTTTCTCGGTGCTGATCGGCGCCGCCGCGCAACGCCTGCCACTTGAATCGCGCGGCGCGGCTTCTGGCGTCATCAATGCCGGAGGCTCTTTCGGCCAGTTCATCTTTGCGCCAATCACGCAAAAACTGATTCAGGGCATCGGCTGGATGGGCGGCCTATGGGCGATGGCGGTTGCCGCGCTCGCAGCCATTCCCCTGGTGTTCCGCCTGACCGCCAGCCAGCCGGCGGCACATCCGGCGCACGAAAGCGACCAGGGTTTGCGCCACGCCATCGTCAACGCTCTGCAAGACCGCAGTTATCTACTCCTCAGCGCCGGTTTCTTCACCTGCGGCTTCCACATCGCCTTTCTCGTCACCCATCTACCCGGCGAAGTCAATCTGTGCGGCCTGCCAGCCAGCGTCGCCAGCTGGTCGCTCGCCATCATCGGTTTGTTCAATGTCTTTGGCAGCCTTTATGCTGGCCACTGTGTGTCACGCTACCGCAGCAAGTACGTGCTGGCCGTCATGTACGGCTCACGCGTGCTGTTAGTCGCGATGTACCTGCTGCTGCCACGCACCGACTGGACTTTCTACCTTTTCGCCGCCGGCCTCGGCTTCACCTGGCTCGCCACCGTGCCACCCACCGCCACCATCATCGGCAAGCTATTCGGCACCCGCTACCTTGGCACCCTGTTCGGCATCGCCATGCTCTCGCACCAGATCGGCGGCTTCCTCGGCGCCTGGCTGGGCGGTCTGGCCATCGCCCATTTCGGCGACTTCAGCTGGATGTGGTACGCCGACATGGCCCTCGCTGCCTTTGCCGCACTGGTGAATCTGCCCATCCGGGAAGCGCCGCTAACACAGCCAACAGCCCCCGCCTGAGCCGACATTTTTTGCAGAACGGCTGTTGACAAGGCTTTGGGAGCGTCTATAATGCGCGCTCTGTTCGTTGCGGCAGTAGCTCAGTTGGTAGAGCGATACCTTGCCAAGGTATAGGTCGAGAGTTCGAGACTCTTCTGCCGCTCCAGATTACTCGGGGAAGCTCAGGCTTCCCCGAACCAAATACGAAGGCGGGGCGCGGTAGCAAAGCGGTTATGCACCGGATTGCAAATCCGAGTAGGTCGGTTCGACTCCGGCCCGCGCCTCCAAAAGTTAGGTAGCACAAGGCTTGGCGGCCCTTTGGGACATTTTTTCAATCCGATGCGGAATTGAGGAGTGCCCAAGTGAAAATTACCTTCGAAACACCCAAAACAGTCGCTGAAATTGCCGCTGTTTTTCTGTCGTTCACTCCGGTGCGCGACCCCATGCTTAAATCCCGGTTGTCATTCTGGACAGACCGCTATGGCGACAAGCCGTTAGCCGATCTGTCTGCCGACGATGTCGACGCCGCCCTGGCCGAGCTGGAAACATCACCTGGCCCCAGCGGCAAGATGCTCAGCGGCCCGACAATCAACCGCTACCGCATGGCCGCCCACAGCCTGCTGCGTTTCGCCCGTCAGAAACGCTTGCTGCCGCGCGGTTGGGTGTCACCCTTCGACCATATCCCCCAACACAAGGAAAACCCCGGCAAGGTGCGATTCCTGACCCCGGACGAAGAACAGCGGCTGATGGACGCCGCCCGCGTGCAATCCTGGGTACTGCTGCCGCTACTGATCCGCCTCGCCATCGTCACCGGCCTGCGCCGTGGCGCGCTGCTGGGTTTGACCTGGGGCGATGTAATTCTCGACGACAGCACGCCACACGTGCGGATCGAGCGCACCAAAAATGATGACCCGCACGTTTCACCACTTACCCCTGATCTGGTTCAAGAATTCAGACGCATGCGGCGCATCAAGGCCAAAGACTGTGACCTGATATTCACCGGCAAACACCTGGACCGGCCACACGATTTCCGCCACGGCTTCATTGAAGCCTGCAAGCTGGCCGGCATCGAAGGCGTCACCTTCCACACCCTGCGCCACACCTCATGCAGCCGCTTGGCGCAAGCGGGTGTCGATATCCTGCAAATCGCCGAGCATGCCGGCCATCGTTCGCTATCCATGACGCGCCGATATTCGCACCTGTGCGTCAAAGGCCGCGCCAATACCGTCAACGCCGTTTTTGCGGGGAGCTGAACATGAACCCCGCAAAACAAGCCATTAAGCTGCTGCGCAACCAAATGACCACCGCAAACCTGCGGGCGTTGACCGAAGCAGAGCGACAACAGTTCATCGCCATCATTGCCCACTGGCTGAAACTGGCCGACCTTCCCACAACTGGAGTTTGAGCCATGAGCACCGACCAATCATTTGACCTCTCGAAAACCAATCCCATGATCGGCGAGATCACCTTAACCCACCTTGGACACAACATTGGCTGCAATACGGGTGAAATTTCGGTCGACTTGTGGGCTGAGGACGGAACGATTATCTACCTCGAACTTCCTGCCCTTCTCGAGAACATTGATCGGCTGCACGGCAGGCATCACCGCCTACTCGGTATCAAGGAAAGATTGCTTGCCACCCTGTTTCTCGCCTACGAAAGCAACTTTCTGACGATGGCCGACCGGCAGACATTTGAGTCATATGTTCGCAACCATATTGCCAGCCTCAGCAGCATTGAAGCCGCGCGCCGCTTGGTGCTAGGCTGACCCAGTACGCCACTCCCCAGCCCGGCCAGGCGAAACACATCGCCGTGAGGTGCAGCACTCGTCCCCGTTCTGGCCGGGCAATTTGCAAACCGTAACGCTACGCTATACAATCCACCATGATAAAAAGCTTTCAGCACAAAGGG
This sequence comes from Azonexus hydrophilus, assembly GCF_905120355.1. GTDB lineage: Bacteria > Pseudomonadota > Gammaproteobacteria > Burkholderiales > Rhodocyclaceae > Azonexus. Next base: position 72,120 of record NZ_CAJHOB010000009.1, read on the forward strand.
CTGCAAGCCTTCTTCGAGACCGGCAGCAAGGCAGGTATCCAGCCGCATCATGCGGCCCGGTTGTCTCGCCAGCTGATCCGTCTTGATATGGCAAAAGCCCCCGAATACATGAACCTGCCCGGCTGGAAGTTTCACGGCCTGCAAGGCAACCTGGCCGGGCATTACTCAATCACGGTGAACGGAAACTGGCGTCTGACTTTCACCTTTGAAGATGGCGATGCCGTCCTGGTCGATTACCAGGACTATCACTGAGAGGTTGCAAATGAGCAGAATGTTCAACCCACCCCACCCCGGCGAAACGCTACGGGAAGATGTATTGCCTGCCCTGGGCCTGAGTGTGACCGAGGCTGCCGCGCAGCTGGGCGTCACCCGTGCTGCGCTCTCCCGCGTACTCAATGGCCGCGCTGCCATCTCCCCGACAATGGCCCTGCGCATCGAGGGCTGGCTAGGCGTGGAAAACGGCGGCAGCGCCGATGCCTGGCTGGGCCAGCAAACCGCCTATGACCTGTGGCAGGCCAGGGAAGCCGGATTGCCCACCGTTCAACGCGCCGCCGTGCAGCAGGTTTCAGCTTAGGCCGCACCGAGTAAGCCACTCCCTAGCCCGGCCAGGCGAAAAGCGGATTCCTTCACCGCCTGGGAGTGGCACCTTTTGAGGGGCGTAGCGAAGGAAGGCCAAGTGAAAACGAAGAACGAGATCAAGGAAATTGTCGATAGAGGTGAAGCCGAGGCGTACATCAATGATTTCGTGGCGGCAATTTTCAAAGCTCAGTTAGAAGGGAGACTCCCTGAACTTGATGTAGATACTGCTACCGTCGCCGCAGAGGTCTTGGCAAGACTCATGAAGACAGCAGCTTGCCGCAAGCTGTTGCATTTACCCAAGCGGAAAAATATCCAGTGGAACGCCAAAGATTACAGAATGGGCTCCCCTCAGTGGGAGGCGGCTAAGCGCCATTACAGGGGCGATACAACTTGTTCCGAAGCGGTAAAAGAGCTGTCTGATTCCTTTGGTGATCATCCGCCATCGGAAGCCAGAACACTTAAACGCTTGCTTGATGACTTGGTTGAAAGAGTGCACGCCTTTGATTCCGCGGTATATCAAACACTGATCAATTTAGGTGCCGATCCTGACAAGCCGGGTAGCCATGAATCCGCTGCCCGCCGCATGTTTAAAAACCTTACGGGCTCTGATTGGGACGAGGTGAACGGCCCGATGTGACGGGCCATGCAAAGTAAAAGTTGGCACTCTGCATTTTAGTAAAAAACTGATTTCCATATTCTCCAAAGCGTCCCAAGCCGCCAAGCCGGACGCTACTTAGGAGAATAGGAAATGACAGACACCAAGCCACAAGATTTTTTACCACTGAAAACGTGGTTTCTCGAACACGGTAAAGGCGTGTTCAAATCCGACAAGCTGCTGCACTACCACACCCGTCCGATTCAGCGCGAACTGATCGAGGCCGGCGCAATGGCAAAAGTCGGGGTGCATATTTTCCTGAACCGCACCCGATTCTGGCCGGAGTTTCAGCGCATCGCTGCCGCTAACCTGGATACCGGAGGCCGTGAAAAATGACCTCCAAAAAAAATGGCCGCACCAGACGGCACGACCAGAATCAGCGCAGCGATTATAACCCGAACACATACCCTCAAGCAGAAGCGTTCAGCCTCGCCAAGCCATCACGCAGCCGCCGCCAGAAGCGCGGCTGGCAACGTGGCGCACGAGGCTGGATTGATCCCGGCCTGCTCGCGGAAATGGCACTACTGGTGGTCGTCGTCGGCCTGTATTTGGCCGGAGCATCCGCATGAGCGCCACACCGATCCACGAGCTGTTCATCGGCACCCCAAACCACGAGTGCGCCAGCTGTCGCCGCGAATTCAACGCCACCAACCCGCGTGCTGGCGATGTGCGCGTGCTTCCCTACCTTCCCGGTGTTCCTGTGGGTCACTTCCAATTCGCCTACGGCATTTGCGGGTGCTGCTTGCGCCAGGCGAAAGCGGATGAGGCTGGACGCACTGCTGTCATGGCTGCGGTAGGGCGATTCCACAATGGGACACCGACAAATGACTAGCCTGATTCCATTCGACGACATCCGCGCCGCCGCGCGCGGCCATTGGTCCGGCCTCCTCGAAATCATTGTCGGCGAGCAATACCTGACCGGCCGTAACGGGCCATGCCCCGGCTGCGGCGGGTCTGACCGCTTTCAGTTCAATGTCCGCAGCCCGGCCGGCGCGTTTTCCTGCCGCGCCCATCCAAAGGGCGGAGGCGATGGATTCGAGCTTATCGAGCATGCGCTTGACATTGGGTTTGCCGAGGCTGCGCGGCTGGTGGCAGGGGCGCTTGGCATGAACGCCGCCACCTCAAACCGGCCAGCACAGCGCCCGCCCACACCCGCTCCGGTCCCGGCGGCAGACTGGTCACGCGCCCGCCGCCAGGCCGCAGAGATGTGGAGCGCCGCCCACCAGATTTCATCTAATGATGCCGCTGGCTACTACCTGGCTGGGCGTGGCCCAGCCCTACCAGCCGACAGCGCCAATCTGCGCCACCACCCGGCACTGCCCTACTGGAAGCCTGGCGACGGCCGCGCCGAGCTGGTCGGCAACTTCCCGGCACTGCTGGCACGGATCAGCCTACCAGACGGGCGCGGCTGCGGCCTGCATCGCATTTACCTGACACCAGACGGCCGCAAACTCGCGCTTGATGGCCTACCCGCCAAAAAACTGTTCAAGGCCGGAGACCTAGCCGGTGCTGCCGTGCAACTGGCGCGGCCGGTTGATGGCGTGGTCGGCATCTGCGAAGGCATTGAAACCGCGCTGGCGTTTGGTATGGGCGCCGGCATTCCCGTATGGGCTGGCGTTTCCGCGCCTGGACTGGCGGCGGCCGCTTTTCCGCCTGATGTACGGATAGTGCACATCGGTGCCGATCCAGACGAACCCGGCCAACGCGCCGCCCTAGCCCTGGCGCAGCGTCTAGCCGATGAAGGACGGCAAGCGTGGATACATACCCCACCAGGCACAGGTGACTGGAATGACTGGCTGCTCGAATCGAGAGGGATGGCCGCATGAACGAATCGCACCTCATTGACCTATCAACCGGCAAAGCGGTCAGCAAACGTACCAAGACCACCTCTGCCGCCACCCATGCCGGCGAACTGTTCGATGCCCAAGGGCGGCGCATTATCCGCCACCAGCCAAGCCAGCTGCCGGAAATCCTGGATGCGCTCGAAGTCGCACTGAGTGAATCCGGAACGCTCAATCTTTTCCGCTACGCCGGCCGCCTGGCACGGGTTTATCAGGCCGACGAAAGCGCCGACAAGAACATCAAACGCCCGGCCGGCGCCATCATGCTGCACCCGGTTGAGTCCGCGCACCTTGCCGAGATTGCCACCCGTGCAGCAGCGCATGAAAAGTGGGACGCCCGCCGTTCAGACTTCGTGCCTATCGATTGCCCTCGCCGCGTGGCCGATGCCTACCTGGCGCGTGGCCATTGGCCACGGTTGCCCGATCTGCTTGGGTTTATCGAGACGCCGACCATCACAGCGACTGGCCGAGTTATCGACGCGCCCGGTTACGACCAGGATAGCGGCCTGTTTTGTGCCTTCCGCAAAATCCCCGGCTATCAACGCCCGACCAAAAAACCGAGCAGAAATGATGCGGAACGTGCAGTCATCCGGTTGCTTGAACTGTTCAAGACATTCCCGTTTGTGGCTGACGAGGATCGTGTCGCCATGCTGGCCGGCGTGCTGACCGCCATTCAGCGACGCTTGCTCCCCGCTGCACCCATGCTTGCGATTAGCGCCCCGAGTCCCGGCACCGGCAAAACGCTGCTGTGTGAAAGCCTGGCGGAAGTCGCCACGGGCCGACGTGCTTCCGTCCTGAGCCTGGGCCATGACGATGCCGAAACCGAGAAGCGCCTGGCCGGCGCATTCATGGCCGGCGATGCCTGCCTGATGATTGATAACGTCGAACGTCCGCTGGGCGGTGATCTGATCTGCCAGGCGCTGACTCAGGAATATTTGCGGCTGCGCCCGCTGGGTGGCTCCGGCATGCTGAATGTACCAACCCATTCCATCATGATCGCCACGGGCAACAACCTGAGCATAGTCGGTGATCTGAAACGGCGCGTGGTACTGGTTCGTCTCGACGCCCGTGTGGAGCGGCCGGAACATCGCACGTTTGACCGCGACCATCTATCTACCGTGCTTGAACGCCGTGGCGAGATCATCACCGACGCCATGACCATCATCGCCGCCTATCTGGCCGCCGGATCGCCAGCGATACCTGGCCTGCACAGTTTCGGTGGCTTCGAGAAGTGGGACGCGATGGTACGCCGGCCGCTGGCCTGGCTGGGCCTTGCTGATCCGTTGCTGTCATCCGATGAACTGCGTGCAGCCGATCCGGACGTTGAGTGCATGCGCCTGCTGTTCGCCGCCTGGCGGGATGAATTCGGCACCCGGCCTGTGACCGCCGCCGAAGTCGTTTCCTCCTCCACCTCCGTCGGTCAGAGCGCCAACGATGACCTGCGCGATGCCCTGCAACAGGCCTGTGCTGAAAAACCTAATACACGGCGATTGGGAAGCTGGCTTCGACGGCACCGAGACAAGATTCTCGACGGGTTTCAACTCAAACAAACCGGCTTTGATGGGAAAAAGAAGGTGGCCCGTTGGCAGGTTATTGATGGCGGGGTCAGCGGGTAAAGCGGGGTCAGTTTCTACCTAACGTGAAAAAGTGTCAGTAAGTGACAAAAAACATATATGGGCGGAAATCAACCCCGCTGACCCCGCAAACCCCGCTTTTCCAAATGCTGGCGAGCGGTCAGCGGGTCCTTCCAAGTGCCTAGACAGTACGGGGACAGGGACGCGCCCACCCTCCCTAGTTGCGAACTATTCTCAACGGGGTTATATATTAACGGTGCTATATGATTGATTTACAAGCAAAAATAACGCAAAGCGAATTCGGGAATCTGGTCGGCGTCAGTCAGCCCGCCGTGTCCGACATGCTAGCCCGCAAGGTCATTGCACCAGGCGGCACCGCCGGGGAGTGGCTGCTGTCGTACTGCAACCACCTGCGAGAAACTGCTGCCGGTCGAGCGGCGCAGGGTGATCTTGATCTGGCCGGCGAGCGTGCCAGGCTTGCGAAAGAGCAAGCCGACCGCGTAGCGATGCAGAACGCCGTCCAGCGCGGCGAGCTGGCACCTGTTGCGGCGCTGGAGAGCGTTTTATCAGCCACCGGTGCGCGGGTGGGGCGGCTGCTTGATGCGCTGCCTGGGCAGATTGCTCGCCGCGCGCCTGATCTACCAGCCGATGCGCTGACGTTGATCGAGCACGATATCGCGTCCTGTCGCAACCTTGCCGCAGAAATGCGCCTTGCCGACCTGAGCGATGCTGACGACGCACCCGACGACGACGCAGAGGTGCTGGAATGACCCACTTCGAGGCGTTCGACTCTCACCTACAGATTTCACAGGCGCTAGAGCGCGGCCTGCGCACTTGGGGCAAACCACCACCGGTCAGCCTGGATGAATGGGCGCGGCAAAACTTCCACCTGTCGTCCGAATCTTCCTACATCGAACAGGCATGGAATCCGTGGCCGTTCCAGCGCGGCATCATGCACGCCCTGTCACGCGACGACATCGCAGAAGTGACAATAAAAAAATCAGCGCGGGTGGGTTATACAAAAATGCTGCTCTCGTTCCTGCTTTACGCAGCGCACCATCGGCGGCGCAATCAGGCGATTTGGCTTCCCAGCGATGGCGACCAGAAAAAATTTGTCAAAACCGAGCTAGAGCCAGCCCTGCGCGATGTCTCTGCAATGAAAGAAGTCATGCCGAGTCGCGGCATGGGACGCCACCGCGACAACACACTGACGCAGAAAAAATTTGCTGGCTGTTTGCTGCACATCCTGGGCGGCGGATCGGCGAAAAACTACCGGGCAATCAGCGTTGATATCGGCGTTTTCGACGAACTGTCAGCATTCGAGCAGGATATCGAGGGCGAAGGCAGCCCGTTTTCGCTGGGTGCCAAGCGCGTTGCCGGCGCAACCTTTCCAAAACTCGTGACTGGCAGCACGCCCAAGGCGCGCGGCTGGTGTCATCTTGATGCGCGTTATCAGGCAGCTGACGAGCGCATGAATTATCAAATCTCCTGCCCGCACTGCGCCGGCCACCACGCGCTGGCCTGGGGCGGACCGGACGAGCCGCACGGCTTCAAATTTGACCGCACCACCCGCGCACCGGACAGCGTGCGCCACCTGTGTCCGCACTGCGCCGGTCTGATCGACCAAGCAGATTATCTGGCCGCCGCTGATGCCGGCGTCTGGATCAACCAGGCCGGCGACCTCTGGCTACACGCCGACGGCCGCTTTACGCGCCCTGATGGATCACCCACATCCCCGCCGAGGCATCTGGCGTTCCACGTCTGGGCAGCTTATTCACCAGCTGTTTCCTGGCCGCAGCTGGTGCGCGAGTTCTTCGCGGCTCATGAAAAAATCGAAACCGGCGACGCATCGATGATGAAGGCGTTTGTCAACACCACCCTGGGCGAGACCTGGCAGGACGAAATCGAACGGACAGACGCCGACGAGCTACGCCTGCGCGCAGAGCCGTTTGCGCTGCGCCACATGCCGCGCGGCTGCTTGCTGCTGCTCTGTGGTGTCGACGTACAGGGTAACCGCCTGGAAGCGCAGGTGTGGGGCATCGGGCGCGGCGGAGAAATGTGGTCGATAGACCACCGCGTATTTTTTGGCAATCCTGGGCAGCCTGACGTGTGGCACGAGCTAGAGCAGTTTTTGCTTGAGGAAAAGTACACGCACGCCTGCGGCACAGAACATGGGATACACGCCACGGCAATTGACAGCGGCGGCCATCATACCGATATGGTGTATGCCTTCGCTCATACCCACCGTGCCCGCCGCGTGCATGCCGTTAAAGGATCGAGCGGCACAGAGCGCGGCATCGAAAACGGAAACTCAAAAGTCGGCTTCAATTTTCGCGGCAAACGAGAACGCAACGGACCGACGCTGTGGCTGGTCGGAACGAATCTCGCAAAAGATCGCCTGGCAAGCCGGCTTGAAGTCACCACGCCTGGACCCGGCTATATCCACTTGTCAAACGAAAACAGCGACGAGTGGTTTCGACAGATGGCCGCCGAGGATCGCGTCACGGTGCGTGGCCGGCATGGGAATCAGACGCGCTGGGTGCCAAACCGCAAACGCAACGAAGTGCTCGACATGACTGCCTACTGCCTTTGGCTGGAAGAGCGTCTAAACCTGTGGGCACCGAAAAACCGCAAGTGGTGGGACGACCTCGAAGCAAAGGTCGAGCCGCCGCCAGACCTGTTCAGTGCCAATCCGCCGCCACAGGCCGCTAAGCCAGCCCCTGCACCGCCACCCGACAACCCTGCCGACAACCCTGCCGACAACCCTGCCGATGACGCTGCCGACAACCCTGCCGATGACGCTGCCGATGACGCTGCCGTTGCCGACGACGACATTTTCCGGCCGATCCTGCTATGAAGCCGGTCGAAGCACGCGAAACGCTCGAAAAAATCGCAAAACTTCTAGCCAGCGGCCAGGGTCTGCCGCCAGCGGAGCGGTCATGGCTAGTCGGCAGCCTGATTACCCGGCTACGCCAGCCGGGCAGCGACCTGGAGCGCCTGCTAGGACTGCGTAGCAGGGCAGGTGGGCGGCTACATGCCCACACACCGCTTCCGGCCCGCGATGCGGCGGTGCGCAAGACTTGCGCCACCCTGCCGGGGACCAATAAAGAGCGCGCCCGAAATCTGCTGCGCCGCCTGCAAGCCAACGACCCTGAGCTGCTCGAAATCGAGCGCAAAACAGCTCGCCTGCCTCGCAGTGTGCGGCAACTTGAACGCATCATTGCCGGCCGTACTGTGGCAGCGACGTTTAATAACTGATTGAAATGTCATCCGTGGGAAGTGACAGAAAATGCTCACATCGCCATAACACCACGGAGCCGCCCTACCCATGAAAGTCACCTGCGTTCAAAGCAAGCCGGAAACACAAGGCGCAGTCATGTTCGACCGATCCAAGTCTATTTTGTTGATCTGGTTCGACAACACGACGATTCACGCAAGACTGACGCCAGATCAGCGCGAAGCACTGGCCGCCGCCATGAGCCCCACCAAATCCGAAGAACACAATGAGCTGGTGAGCTGCGCCACCAGCTTCCACCATTGCAAGACGGAGACCAACCATGACAAATAAATTAAACATCAAGCAAAACGCCCTTGCCGACACTGCCGAACTGGAAACCGCCCGCCAGACCATGCCGGCCGAAGCCACCAGCACGGCAAAAGAAGCCTTGGCATCGGCGCCCAGCGACTTCGCCGCGCAAGCCCTGACGCCGGGCCTTGGTCATACCGCCGAAAGTATCACTGCCCCCATTGCAGCCATAGAAAAAGCAGTAGCCAACTTAGCCGATCAACAAAAGAAACTGCGCGAAACGCTCAAATCGAACATGGCAAGCTTGAATGACATGATTGAGCAAAAATCCGCCGAACTGAACAAGCTGATCATGAGCGTTTCGATTGATGACGCGACCAAGCTGCTGATGAATCAGTTGCGGGATGATATTGAGCGCCATCAAGCTAGCGAGCTTATCCGCTCAAATATCCTGGCGGCTCGAAAAGTCACAAACTTTGGGGCGGTTGAAACAATGGGCGGTTTCGATGGCGCCGGCAATTTGACCTTCTCGCAAAGCATCGCCAGCCCGATCCACCTCGTCGAATACGATAGCGGTGTTTTTACTCTGCTGGCGTTGTGCCCCGATCTGTTCTACCCGGCGATTGAAGCCAATATCCGCCATATCCTGAAGGATGCCGGCGTTCCTGAAAACAGCCCAGGCACCGATGAACTTCTGAACCAGGCTCGCGCCCTATCTGCCGAGATTCAGACGCTGGAAGCGCAGCGCCGGGAATTCCGGGACCAGTTCGCCATGACTGCGCTGGAAGACATGCCGAAAGGCTACCAGGAGTTTTTGACGCGCACCAATGGCGGCACCTTCTCGCCAAGAACAGAACCGAGCGTCACGCGTGCCGACGGGCGGCAAATGGAATTCGGGCATTCGCGACTCGAGTCCCTGAAACTTTCCCAAGATCATGTCGAAAAGGAAAACACCTACTGAAAAGCCAGAGGCAAGGTGTAGTTCCAGAAAAACCCAGCCGATAGCCGAGACGCGGTGAGCCATAGGCGGCTGGTGGGGATTCCGCGGTGGAATCTCTGTATGGCGAGCCAACCAGCTTGTAGAGCTAACCTGGCGGTTGCGTAAATCTCAACAAGCACGGCGGAGGATGGTCGATTTTACGGAGTCGCGACCTTCGCCACACCTCAACGACAGGAGCAACACCCAAGCCCGCCGAGTGCGGGTTTTTTTGTGGGTGACTTGGCGCGAAAAAACGCCGGATTATTGATCCGGATAGTATTGACTCGTCCCATGTGATCCCATAGAATGCCGGCTGTCCCAAGGGGCGCAAGGGTTTCAGAAGGTTTGCAAATCCGAGTAGGTCGGTTCGACTCCGGCCCGCGCCTCCAAAAGTTTTGCGGCAGTAGCTCAGTTGGTAGAGCGATACCTTGCCAAGGTATAGGTCGAGAGTTCGAGACTCTTCTGCCGCTCCAGACTCTCTGGCATCAATACTCAATATGATGCCAGTACGCTGAAACGAAAAAAGGAGCCTCGGCTCCTTTTTTCGTTTATCCCTCGCCTCTACCCCCGACTACAGCGGAAATTCCTGATTCTGCCGCGGCACGCTAACCGGCCAATCCAGTTCGCGCTGGATGCGTTCGCGCAATGCTTCCGAGGCCTCGGCCTCGCCATGGACGACAAACACGTGCTGGGGTGGGTGACTGAAACCGGATAACCAGCGCAGCAACTCGCCGCGATCGGCATGCGCCGACAGCATGGGCAGCTCCGCCACTTCGGCATTGACCGGCAACCAGCGACCGTGAATTTTCACCTCGCGGCTACCTTCGAGCAGCTTGCGCCCGCGCGTTCCGGCGGCCTGGAAGCCCGAGAACAGCAGCGTGTTCTGATGACTCCCGGCAAACGCCGCGATGTGGTGCAGCACCCGTCCTCCCGTCGCCATGCCGCTGGCCGAGATGATGACCTTGGGGAAGGGGTTGGCCGACAGCGCTTTGGATTCTTCCACGTCCTGCACGTAAGTCACTGCCGCGAAGGCCGCCTGAAACTCGTCGCTGCCCAATTTGTGTTCATCGTGATAGGCATACAGCAGTGCCGTGGCATTGGTCGCCATGGGGCTGTCCAGATAGACCGGGATATTGCGCAGGCCACCGCGCTGGCGCAACTGCCAGAGGGCATGGATCAACGACTGGGCGCGCCCGACGGCGAAGGCGGGAATGACCACGGTGCCGCCACGGCGCAAGGTGCGCTCGATGATGTCGCCCAGGGCTGTAACCGGATCGCTGCGGTCGTGATCGCGGTTACCGTAAGTCGATTCAATCACGACATAGTCGGCCGCCGGCACTGGCTCGGGAGCATGCATCACCGGATCGTCATAGCGCCCGAGATCGCCGGAAAACACGATGCGTTTGCCCCGGACCTCGATTTCCGCCGTGGCCGCGCCCAGAATGTGACCGGCGCGGCGAAACACCAGGGTCGCCCCACCGGGCAGCGCGATTTTCTGCCCTAAAGACTGCGGCGCGAAATGCGTCAGCGTGCGTTCGGCATCGAGCCGCGTGTACAGGGGCAAAGCCGGTTTGTGCCTGGAGAATCCCTTGCGGTTGGCAAATTCGGCATCCTTCTCCTGCAACCAGGCACTATCGAGCAGGATCAGCTCGGCCACATCGCGGGTGGCCGCAGTCGAGAAAATCCGGCCGCGAAAACCGTCGAGCACCAGTCGGGGCAGATAGCCGCAGTGATCCAGATGGGCGTGCGTCAGCACCACCGCATCGATGTCGCGCGGCTCGACCGGCAGGCGCGTCCAGTTCAGTTCGCGCAGATTCTTCAGCCCCTGGAACAAGCCGCAATCGATCAGGATGCGGGTGTCGCCGTAAGTCAGCAGATGCTTGGAGCCGGTGACGGTACCCACCCCGCCGAGACTGGTCAGTGAAAACATGTTCTTTCCTCCTTTTCCTTGCCGCCCGGGACAAACCTCAGGCCATCTGGCTGATGGTCCGGCGAAAACGCGACAGCGACAGTGTAAACAGTACGCTGCCAATCAGCAGCAGCCAGAGAAACGGCTTCCAGACCACCTCGATCCCCGCGCCGCGATACAGGATGGCCTGGCCAATTTCGACAAAATGGGTGGTCGGTGCCGCCAGCATCAGGGTGCGCACCAATTCGGGCATGCTCTCGCGCGGCGTCGTGCCACCGGAGAGCACTTCCAGCGGCAACAGGACGAGCAGCATCAACATGCCGAACTGCGGCATGTTGCGTGCCACCGTCGCCAGAAAAATCCCCATCGAGGTGGTGGCGAACAGGCACAAGGCCGCACCGCAGAAGAACAGCAGGGGCGAGCCGGCTACCGGCGCGCCGATCACCCCGCGCACGACAATGTTCAGGGACAAGCTTGACGCCAACAGCACCACCAGGCCCATCGACCAGATTTTTGACAGCATGATTTCGGTCGGGGTCACCGGCATCACCAGCAGATGCTCGATGGTGCCATGCTCGCGTTCACGGATCAGCGCCGCGCCGGTGAGCACGATCGACAGCATGGCGATGTAGTTGATGACCTGCGTCAGCCCGCCGAACCAGCTTTTCTCCAGCGCCGGATTGAAGCGGGCGCGCAAGGCCAGATCCACCGGCAACACCGTGCCGACACGCTGGCGCTGGACGAATTCGTTGATTTCTCCCTGCACGATCTGCTGCACTGCACCGCTGCCGGTGAACGCCTGGCTCATGCGGGTGGCGTCCACGTTGAGCTGGATTTCCGGCGCGCGCCCGGCCAGCACATCGCGCTGAAACCCCTGCGGGATGTACAGGGCAAAGGTGTATTCGCCGTTATCCATGGCCGGGTCCATCTGCGGCATGGTAATCAGCTCCGGGGTATTGAATTGCGGCGGATAAAACGCTGAAACGATACGCTGCGACAAGGGCGTATCGTCCTCATCAACCAGCGCGATGGGCACCCGGTGCAAGGTTTCCGGCATGGCCGTGGCGGCAGTGTACACTCCAACGGTGAACACATAGACGATCAGCACCAGCATGGTCGGGTCGCGCGCCAGGCTCCACAACTCCTTGATGCCGAGGCGGTAGATATTGGCAAGGTGATGGCGCAACTGCATCTCAGCGCTCCTGTTTCTTCAGCAGCAGAATGGCGACACCGAGAATCAGCGGCACCGACGCCAGCATGCACCAGAACGCCCCGCTCAGATCGACCAGCGACAGCCCCTTGCTGAATATCCCGCGACTGATGATGATCATGTAGGTGGCCGGGTACACCTCGCCGATCAGCCGCCCGCCACCTTCGAGCGAAGACACCGGGTTGATCAACCCGGAAAACTGGATGGCCGGCAGGATAGTGCCGACCATGGCAATGAACAGCGCTGCAATCTGGCTTTTGGTCACAGCCGACGCCAGCAGCCCCATGCCAGTGGACACGAACGCGAAGATCAGCGCCGCCAGGCACAGGGACAGGAAATCGCCGCTTATCGGCACCCCGAATACCGTCACCGCCAGCAGGCTCATCAACAGGAAATTCAGCAGGGTCAGGCCGACATAAGGCAACTGCTTGCCAAAGAGGAATTCGCTGCGGCTGACCGGGGTGACGTAGAGATTGATGATTGCGCCTGTTTCCTTCTCGCGCACCACCGCCAGCGCCGTCAGCATGGCCGGCAGCAGCAGGAGCAGCAGCGGCACCACCGCCGGCACCATGGCCGGCAAGCTGCGGACATCCGGGTTGTAGCGGAAGCGGGTCTGGATCGTGGCCCCCTTCGCCTGCACGCCGAGCCGCTCGCTCAATTGCCCCGCCAGCCAGTGCTGATGCATGCCCTGCACGTACCCCTGGACGGTTTCCGCCCGCACCGGCATGGCCCCATCGACCCAGGCGCCGATCTCCACCTGCCGCCCAGCCAGGGCTTGGCGCATGAAACCGGGAGGAATCTCGATGGCAAGCGACAACTCCCCGCTGCGCATGCGCCGGTCGAGTTCGTCGTAATCGGCAAGCGGCGGCTGTTCGATGAAATAGCGCGAGCCCGACAATTGCAGCGCGTAGTCGCGGCTGAGCGTCGTCTGGTCGCGGTCGAGCACGGCGTAACGCAGGTTCTCGACATCCATGTTGATGCCGAAGCCGATCACGAACAACAGCAGGATCGAGCCCCCCAGCGCGAGCGTGGCGCGGATCGGGTCGCGCTGCAACTCCAGCGCCTCCCGCCACAGGTAGGCCAGCATGCGCTGCAGGCTGAAACCTGCCCTTGCCCCGCCAGCAGCCTGCGCCGTCGGTTCTGCCACCGCCTCCGGCACGGCCGCGCCCTCCTTTTCTGGCGTGACCGGCGGCACGCCATCGGCCTCACGCAGATAGCCGATGAAGGCTTCTTCCAGATTCCGCGCACCGCGTCTGGCCACCAGCTGGGCCGGCGTATCGCTGTCGAGCACCTTGCCGGCATGCATCATCGACATGCGGTCACAGCGCTCGGCCTCGTTCATGAAATGGGTGGAAATGAAAATGGTCACCTTGTCACGCCGCGACAATTCCACCAGCAGACGCCAGAAAGCATCGCGCGCCACCGGATCCACCCCTGACGTGGGCTCGTCGAGAATCAGCATCTCGGGTTTGTGCACCATCGCCACGGCCAGCGACAGGCGCTGGCGCAGGCCCAGCGGCAGGCTTTCCGGGAGGCTGTCGAGCACCTCCGCCAGACCGAAGCGCGCCACCATTTCATCCATCCGGGCGGGAATGTCCGCCGCCGGCACGTTGAACAACTGGGCATGCAGCAGCAGGTTCTGCCGCACGGTCAATTCGCCATAGAGCGAAAACGCCTGCGACATGTAGCCGACACGGCGACGGGTCGCGATGTCGCGTGGATCGACCTCGTGGCCGAACAGCCAAGCCCGCCCCTCGCTGGCTGGCAGCAAGCCGGTCAGCAGCTTCATCGTGGTGGTCTTGCCACAGCCGTTGGACCCGAGAAAGCCAAAAATCTCGCCGCGCCGGATGCGGAAGCTGACCTGGTCGACCGCGACGAAATCACCGAAACGCATGGTCAGCCCCTGCGCCTCGATGGCGATGTCGTCCTGATCCACCTGCAAAGGGGGAATCACCACCGCTGAGTGACCGCGCGTCCTCGCCGCCGGCAGCAGTCCAATGAAAGCCGCTTCCAGCGTCTCGCTCCCAGTACGGTCGAGCAGTTCCTGTGGGGTTCCGGTGGCCAGGATCTGGCCGGCATCCATCGCCAGCAGCCAGTCGAAACGCTGCGCCTCGTCCATATAGGCGGTCGCTACCAGCACGCTCATGCCCGGGCGTCGGCTGCGGATACGCGCGATCAGTTCCCAGAACTGGGCGCGTGCCAGCGGATCGACGCCGGTGGTCGGCTCATCGAGAATCAGCAGGTCCGGATCGTGGATCAAAGCGCAGCACAAGCCGAGCTTCTGCTTCATGCCGCCGGACAATTTCCCGGCCGGTCGCGTCAAAAAAGGATACAGGCCGGTCGCCCGGGTCAGATCGTCGATGCGGCGGCGACGTTCAGCCGCATCATGACCGAACAGGCGGGCAAAGAACTGCAGGTTTTCCTCGACCGACAAGGTGGGGTACAGATTCCTGCCCAGACCTTGCGGCATGTAGGCAATGCGCGGACAGGCGCTGGCACGGTGCGGGCGTTGCGCCATGTCGCCGCCCAGCACCTCCACCGTCCCTTCCTGAATCTGACGGGCGCCGGCAATCAGTGCCAGCAGGCTGGATTTGCCGACACCATCCGGACCAATCAGCCCGACCATGCAGCCGGCAGGAATCTCCTGGCTGATACCCGCCAGTGCCTCGATCTGGCCATAGCGCAGCCGCACCGCGTGCAGACGCACGACCGCCGACGGCATGGGCGGCAGCGTCATCGCTCAGTCTGCCGGCGACACCTGCAACGCCGGCGAGATCGCCAGTTCAGCAGGCCACGCCGCTTGTGGGTCGAGCTTGAGCCAGGCCACGCCGGGAACGCCTGTCTTGACCTGATCCATATACTTGCGCAACAACTCCGGCGGCAGTTGCGCACGCACCCGGAACATCAGTTTTTGCCGCTCGCTGGTGGTTTCCACCGTTTTCGGCGTGAACTGCGCCTGGCTGGCAACAAACGACACCCGCGCCGGCATGACCGCGCCAGCGGCGGCATCAACCACGATCCGCGCCTCGCTGCCCAGCGCAATGCGCCCCGCCACCACCTCGGGCACAAAAAACGTCATGTACACATCCGACAGATCGAGCAGGTTGAGCACCCGTCCGCCGGCACCGATCACTTCCCCCGGCTGCGCCACCCGCACCTGAACCCGGCCATCGCGCGGGGCCTTGAGTTCGCTGTCGGCAATGTCGACCTCGATCCGCTCGATGCTTGCCTGCACCGCACCGACCCGCGCTTCCGCACCGGTCTGCTGGGCCCGTGCCGATTCGACCGCCGCCTGCGCCGCCACCACCTGCGCCCGGGTTGCGGCCAGGGCGGCTTCAGCGCTGCGTACCTTGGCCCGGTCATCATCAAGTTCCTGCTGCGAAGCCGCCCCCTCCCGGCTCAGGGTTTCCGAACGCGCCAGCCGCCGCCGCGCTGCGTCCAGCTCGGCCTCGCGCTGGGCAACCAGCGCCTGCACGGCAACCACATCGCTCTGACGCAGGCTGATCTGGGCCTTGGCCGCCGCCACCGCATGCAGCGCTTCCTGATAACCGGCGCGCGCCTCTTCCCGTTGTGCCACCAGCGTGTCGATCTGCATCCGGGCCACCACCTGCCCTGCCGTGACGAAATCCCCCTCGCGCACCATGATCTCGCTCACTCGGCCGGCGTATTTGCTGGCCACATCGATCTCGGTCGCTTCGATCCGCCCGTTGCCACTGACGAAACCCTCGCCTGGCCCACGCTGCGCATAACGTTCCCAGCCATACCAGAGCAGGGCTGCCGCAGCGACCAGCAGAATAAGGAGACGGACATTTTTCTTTGACAGGAATGGCCATGCCACAGCGATTACCTCAAGGCGAAGAAGGAGCAGCGCGCAACTCGGCGCTACTGCCATCGGATTGTTCGGAGCCTCCACCCAGCACGGTGTACAGGTCGACCTGGCTGGCCAGCAGCCGGCGCCGCACTTGCAACGACTGCTGCTGCGCCTCCAGCAGATCGCGCTGCGCATCGAGCACGTCGAGATAAGACGTCGCCCCGTTGTCGTAGCGCAACTGCGCCAGACGCGCCCGCTGTTGCTGTGTTGCCAGCGATTGCTGCTGGATGGCGAGCTGCTGCGTCAGCCACTGGCGCGCAGAAAGCGCATCGGCCACCTCACGAAAAGCCTGCTGCACGGTGCGTTCGTAATTGGCCACCGCGATGTGGCTGCGTGCAGCCGCCAGATCGAGACCCGCCTGACGCAGGCCCCCATCAAAAATGGGCAGGGAAATGCTCGGCACGAAAGTCCAGGCCCGGCTGCCGGAAGCAAACAAGCCATCGAGCTGGGCGCTGGCCGTCCCCAGGCTGCCGGTCAATGCGATGCGCGGGAAAAACGCAGCGCGCGCGGCCTGCACATTGGCCTGCGCGGCTGCCAGACGTTTTTCCGCTGCCCGGATGTCCGGCCGCGCCGTCAGCAGTTCGGCCGGCAGACCCACCCGCAGGGGGGCGAACACCGCCCCATCAGGCCAGTGCTCAGCGGCCAGCGGCGCCACCACCTGCGGCACGCCAAGCAACTGCGTCAGGGCATGCGCCTGTAACGCTCGCGCCTGTTGCAGCTGTGCCAGCAAGGCATGGGCGGTGTTGAGCAAGGTTTCCACCTGCGTCAGTTCCAGGGTCGAGACCGCACCGACTTCGTTACGCCGGCGAAAGATCCGGTAGCTTTCTTCCCGTGACGCCACCGTCTGCCCGGCCAGGGCAATGCGCGCATCAAGCTCCCACAGACCGAGATAAGCCTGGGCCACGGCGGCAATCAGGGTGATGCGTGCGGCCCGCTGCGCCTCTTCCGTCGCCAGATATTCCTGCAGCGCCGCCTCCTTGAGACTGCGTACCCGCCCCCACAAATCCAGTTCCCAGCTGCTCACGCCGGCATAGGCCTGATATTCGCTGGCAACCACGGAACGACCGCTGGCGTTGAGATCGCCCGGCACCCGGCTACGCGCGCCCTGC
The DNA here is from genome assembly GCF_905120355.1 of Azonexus hydrophilus. GTDB lineage: Bacteria > Pseudomonadota > Gammaproteobacteria > Burkholderiales > Rhodocyclaceae > Azonexus. Next base: position 89,373 of record NZ_CAJHOB010000009.1, read on the forward strand.
GCAGCAACAGCCAGGGACGGAAACTGCGCCGCACGCTGGATGCCATAGACCGCCCGGGCCTCTTCCACCCGCAGCAGCGCCAGGCGCAGATCACGATTGTTCTGCAGCGCCGTATCGACCAACGCCACCAATTCGGGCGCCACAAAATAATCGCGCCAGTGCAGGGCGGTGGCTGGCTGGCCACCCGCAGGCCGCCCCCGATCCCACGTCGTTTCCGGCCAGTAGTTGGCCACCTGCGGATCGGGCTGTACGCCGCGCGGCGCCAGAAAATCACAGGCACTCAACGCTAGTACCACGACCAGGGCGCACACAGCACGCCGCGTGAAGCACGATAACAGGGAGAAAATCATGGGCAGCAGGCCTGGCAGGGGCTATCAGCGAATCACGGCCCAATGATACACCGTCAGGCGCGTTTCTGCTTATGGCCCGGCATCTCCGCCCTACATCACCCCGATCAATTTCACTTCGAAACGGATCGCCTTGCCGGCCAGCGGGTGATTGAAATCGAACAGTGCGCTGGTGTCGTTCAATTCGCGCAGAAAGCCGGAAAAAGCAGCGCCGGTGGGGGCGGTGAATTCGACGATGGAATTTTCCTTGAGCTCCATCCCCGCCGGCAGGGCATTGCGGGCAATGCGCTCGACCAGGCGCGGGTTGGGCTGACCAAAGGCCTGCTCCGGCTCCAGCTCGAAGACATAGTGACCGCCCTGCTCCAGGCCCAGCAGCACCTCCTCCAGCGATTCCGCCAGCTGGCCGCTGCCCATCTGCAGGGTCGCCGGGCTCATGTCGAAGGTGGACAGAAACTCCTCGCCGGCCAGGGTGGAAATGCGGTAATGCAGGGTGAGGAAGCTGTCGGCTTGCACGCTGGCCGTCATGGGGAATCCTTCTTGTGAGTGAATGAGGCAAAAATGAGCAGGGCCGCGCCGAGGCAGATGGCCGAATCGGCGACATTGAACGCCGGCCAGTAGTAGCCGGCAGCATGCCACTGGACGAAATCGACCACGGCACCGAAGCGCACGCGATCAATGACATTGCCGAGGGCACCGCCCATGACCAGGGTCAGCGCCAGGGACAGCAGTTTCTGCTCAGGGTGTTTACGCAATTCCAGCGCAATCCAGGCCGCTACGGCCAACGCCAGAAGCGTGAAGAACCAGCGCTGCCAGCCCGGCTGATCAGCCAGCAGGCTGAATGCCGCCCCCGGATTGAAGGTCAGCACCCAGTTCCAGAAGGGCGCGAAATAGATCACCTCGCCCGGCATGATGCTCGCCAGCGCCAGCCACTTGCTCAATTGATCGAGCACGATCACCAGCGCTGCAAGCGCGTACCAGTGGCCGGGTTTAGGCATGCTGGCGCGCCTCGCCGGCACCATGGAGATTGCTCACACAGCGCCCGCACAGATCGGGGTGGGCGGCGTCGCTACCGACATCGGCACGCACGTGCCAGCAACGCTCGCACTTGGCGTGGCCCAGCGGCGTGGCGGTGACGGCTTCAGCGGCATCTTCGCGCAAAGTGGTGGCCGAGCAGATGAAGATGAATTTCAGGTCGTCCCCGAGCGAGGCCAGGGCGGCGTATTTTTCCCCGCTGCAGCGGATTTCCACCGTCGCCTGCAGGGCGGCGCCGATTTCACCCGCTTCGCGCCGGGCTTCGAGCGCCTTGGTGACATCCATGCGTACGTCGCGAATCAGACCCCACTTGGCCAGTAGAGCGGCCTCGCCATCCTGCGCCGGCAGTTCGTGCCAGGTGTGCAGAAGCACCGAATCATCGGCGTTACCGGTGAGGATGCCCCACACCTCTTCCGCCGTAAACGCGGTAATCGGTGCCAGCAGACGGGTAAACGCATGCACGATGTGCCACAGGGACGATTGCGCCGAGCGGCGGGCGCGCGATTTTTCGCCGGTGGTGTACAAGCGATCCTTCAGGATATCGAGATAGAAGCCGCCGAGATCTTCAGAGCAGAAGGTTTGCAACGCCTGCACCACGTGGTGGAACTCGAATTTGTCGTAATCGGCGGTACAGGTTTGCTGCAACTGGCGAGTCAGCGCCAGTGCGTAGCGGTCGATTTCCAGCCATTCGCCGACCGGCAGCATGTCGCTCGCCGGGTCGAAATCGGACACGTTGGCCAGCAGGAAGCGCAAGGTGTTGCGGATGCGGCGGTAGGCTTCGACGACGCGTTTCAGTATCTCGTCGGAAATATTGAGCTCGCCGGAGTAGTCGGTCGCCGCCACCCACAGACGCAGGATGTCGGCGCCCATTTTGTCGGACACCTGCTGCGGCGCGATGACGTTGCCCTTGGACTTCGACATCTTGTGACCCTTGCCATCGACGACGAAACCGTGCGTCAGCAGCGCCTTGTACGGGGCGCGGCCGTCGATCGCCGCACCGGTCAGCAGCGAGGAATGGAACCAGCCGCGGTGCTGGTCGGAGCCTTCCAGGTAAAGGTCGGCCGGCCAGGTCAGCTGGTCGCCGTGCGAGCCGCGCATGACGCTCATGTGCGTCGTGCCGGAATCAAACCAGACGTCGAGGATGTCGGTGGTCTTGACGTAGTCGGCGGCGTCCGCGCCGAGCAGTTCGGCAGCATCCAGTTGCGTCCACGCCTCGATACCCCCCTGCTCGACGCGCTTCGCCACGGCTTCCATCAGCTCCAGCGTGTTCGGATGCAGTTCGCCAGTCGCCTTGTGCGTGAAGAAAGGCAGCGGCACGCCCCAGTTGCGTTGGCGCGAGATGCACCAGTCCGGGCGGTTGGCGATCATCGCGTGCAGGCGGTTCTTGCCCCAGGCGGGATAGAAGGCGGTGTCCTCGACGCCCTGCAGCGCGGCTTCGCGCAGCGTGTGGCCGGCCGGCTCGGTGGCGGCGACGCCCTGGCTGTCGACGTCCGGCGCGTCCATGCGCACGAACCACTGGCTGGTGGCGCGGTAGATCAGCGGCGTCTTGTGGCGCCAGCAGTGCATGTAGCTGTGTTCGATGGTGGCGTGCTTCAACAGCGCGCCAACTTCTGCCAGCTTGTCGACGATGACCGGGTTGGCCTTCCACACATTCATGCCGCCGAAGAACGGCAGGTCGGCAGCAAAGCTGCCATCGCCCTGCACCGGCGTCAGGATGTCCTCGTTGTGCATGCCGTACTGCTTGCAGGTGTGGAAGTCGTCCAGACCATAGGCAGGCGCGGAGTGCACGATGCCGGTACCGGCATCGAGACTGACATAATCGGCAACGAAAACCGGCGACAGACGGTCGTACAACGGATGGCGGAAAGCAATGCGCTCCAGCGCCGCGCCCGGACAGCTGGCAACGGTGCTGCCGCCGAGGCCGTAGCGCGCGAGACAGGCTTCCTGCAAGTCGGCGGCAAGCACCAGACACCCCTGCTCCGTCTGCACCAGGTTATAGGTAAGTTCCGGGTGCACGTTGAGCGCCTGGTTGCCGGGAATAGTCCATGGCGTGGTGGTCCAGATGACGGCCCGGGCCTCGCCCGCCGGCAGTTCGGTCAGCCCGAAGGCAGCCGCCAGCTTGTCGCGTTCGACCACCGGAAAAGCCACATCGATGGCGGGTGATTTCTTGTCCTGGTATTCCACTTCGGCTTCGGCCAGGGCGGAGCCACAATCGAAGCACCAGTTCACCGGCTTCAGCCCGCGATAAACGAAGCCGCGCTGCATCATCGCCGCCAGGGCTCGAATCTCGGCGGCCTCGGTCTTGAAATTCATGGTCAGGTAGGGGTTATCCCACTCGCCCAGCACCCCGAGACGGATGAAGTCCTTCTTCTGCCGCTCGATCTGCTCACCGGCGTAGGCACGCGCCAGTTTCTGCACCTGTTCGCGCGGAATGTTTTTGCCGTGCGTTTTTTCGATCTGGATTTCGATCGGCATGCCATGGCAGTCCCAGCCGGGAACATAGGGCACATCGAAGCCAGCCAGCGTCTTCGAACGGATGATGATGTCCTTGAGAATCTTGTTCACCGCATGCCCGATGTGGATGTCGCCGTTGGCATACGGTGGGCCGTCGTGCAGGATGAACTTGGGCCGACCGGCACAGAGGGCGCGGATCTGCTGGTAGAGCTTTTTTTCCTGCCAGGCGGCGACCCATTGCGGCTCCCGCTTGGGCAGATCACCCCGCATCGGGAAGGGGGTGTCGGGAAGATTCAAAGTGTGTTTGTAGTCAGCCATGGTCAGAAAAATCAATAAGTTGTCAGGAATCCACGTCGGCAGTGGCGAAGAAATCGCGCGCAGCCGCCGCATCGAGGGCAATTTGCGCCTTCAGGGCAGAAAAATCGGCAAAACGTTGCTCGTCGCGCAGCTTTTTCAGGAAGCGTACCGCAATATGCGCGCCGTAAATATCCTTTGAAAAATCAAACAGGTGCACTTCCAGCAGGGGGCGCGTGCCGCCCACCGTCGGACGCAGGCCGAGATTGGCCACCCCGGGTAGTGGCGCCCCGCCCAGACCTGTCACCTCGACGGCAAACACGCCGCACAACGGCAGGGGATTGTGCTTGATGCGCAAGTTGGCGGTGGCAAATCCGATCTGCCGCCCCAATTGCTGCCCACGTACCACCTGCCCGTCCATACTGTACGGGCGCCCCAGCAAGGCAGCGGCCAGGCTCAGATCACCGGCAGACAATGCCGCACGCACGGCCGAACTGGACACCCGCACCCCGGAGCGCAGCACACTGCCCATGGCCGCCACTTCAAAACCAGCCGCCGCACCCATTTTCTGCAGCAGCGCAAAATCTCCATCGCGGCCACGGCCGAAACGGAAATCATCGCCAATCACCACATAACGGGCACGCAAGGCATCACGCAGCACAACGCTCACGAAATCTTCCGCGCCCAGCGCGGCAAAACGGTGATTGAACGGGCACACCATGGTCTGCGCCACACCTTGCTCAGCCAGCAATTCAAGCTTCTCGCGCAGGGTGCTGAGGCGAGCAGGCGCCGTCGTCGGGCTGAAAAACTCGCGCGGATGGGGCTCGAAGGTCAGCACCGTCGGCGTCAGGCCACGCACGGCTGCTGTCGTCACCAACTGCCGCAGCAAAGCGGCATGCCCCAGGTGCACCCCGTCGAAATTGCCGATCGCCACTGCCGTGGGAGTCGGTACAGCGTGTAAATGACCGCGAAAAACGCGCATGCCGGAACCGGAGAAAAGGGCCGATTATACCCCGCCCCACGCCACAATCCCGGCGCCGGCGAGGTGGTGACATCAGCCCAGCTGTGCCAGCCGGGCCTTGGGGCCGGGCGGATGTTTGAGGAAGAACTGACGGATGCCCCGCAGCAGGGCCTCCGCCATTTGCGCCTGGTAGGCATCATCCTTCAAGCGCAGTTCTTCTTCCGGATTGGAAATAAAGGCGGTTTCGATCAGGGCAGAAGGAATGTCCGGTGCTTTCAGCACGGCAAAGCCGGCCTGCTCGACGCTGGTCTTGTGCAGATGGTTGATCGAACCGATTTCACCAAGCAGATATTTACCCAGTTTCAGGCTGTCGTTGATGGTGGCGGTCTGCGACAGATCGATCAGGGTGCGCGCCAGGAAGACATCCTTGGTCTTGGCGAGATTGACCCCCCCGATCAGATCCGCATTGTTTTCCTTTTGCGCTAGCAGGCGCGCCTGGGTACTGGATGCCCCTTTTTCCGACAACACGAACACGGAAGAACCACGCGCATCCGGTTTGATCCAGGCATCCGCGTGGATGGAAAGGAACAGATCGGCCTGGATGCGACGCGCCTTCTGCACCCGCACATGCAAGGGCACAAAGAAATCGCCATCGCGGGTCAGTACCGCACGCATGTTGGGTTCGGCATCGATGCGCGCTTTCAGGCGCCGCGCGATCGCCAGCGTGACGTTCTTTTCATAGGTCCCGCGCTTGCCGACAGCTCCGGGGTCTTCGCCGCCATGTCCGGGGTCGAGCATGATGGTGAGCATGCGATCCACTGTCGGCTTGCCGGGGCGCGGCGCCTCAACCGGCTTCGCCGGGGCCTTGTCCGCCAGTTCCGGATCGATCTTGAGCGGCTCAACCACCTCCTGCCGCCCTTCCAGCAGAGCCATCAGGGGATCGGCCGGCGTTTCCGGATAGACATCGAGCACCAAACGGTGACCATACTCACCCACCGGCGCCAGAGAAAACACCTGTGGCGCCACCCGTGTCTTCAATTCCATCACCAGGCGCACCACCCCCGGCTTGAAACGTCCTGCGCGCAACAGCTTGATATGCGGGTCGTTTTCGGCAATCTTGCCGGCAATACTTTCCAGCACGCTGTTGAACTCGACCCCTTCGATATCGACCACCAGCCGATCCGGATTTTCGACCGTGAAATGGTTGAATTTCAGTGGCGCATCATGCTCCAGGGTGACGCGGGTGTAATCCGCGGACGGCCAGATGCGCACGGCGACAATGGCCGGCCGGTTGGCGGCATGGCCGGCCAGTGGCGTTACCGAAACAATCAGTGCGGCGCCGGCGCGGCGCAGGAACTGGCGCCGGGAATGTTCAGTTGTCTTACGCATGATGCCCCCCTTTCGGAACAGGCCACAAACTCGATGCGTCGACCTTCTCCAGCATGTTGCAGCGAGATGCGCAGATCGGGCGACGGGACACAGCCAGCCGCCTTGTCGGGCCATTCGACCAGACAAACGGACGCTGCGTTGAAATATTCGTCAAAACCCGCATCGAGGAATTCCTCTGCTGACTCGAAGCGATAAAAATCAAAGTGATACAAGTATAAACTCGAAATTACGTAAAGTTCAACCAAAGCGTAGGTTGGACTCTTCACCGGCCCGCCATAGCCAAGCGCCCGAATCAGGGCACGCGCCAACGTCGTTTTACCCGCCCCCAGGTCGCCTTCGAGAAAAATCACCAGTCCCGGCTGCACGGTCTGCGCCAGCGCCGCCCCCAGTCGTTGGGTCGCCGCCTCGTCTGGCAGATCGATGAGCAGCCGGGCGGAAGCAACGGCAGAAGCGGCAGCAAAATCAGCGGTAAGATGCGGCGCATGCATGATCAGAACTCCTTGCTTGATGGCGCTGCGCTCAAGTTGCGCATACGTGAACTGGGGAAAACCCTGGGTTTTGCCGAAGTGGGCGTCAGCCGCGCCGAACCCGGCCCCGCCATCGCCCACCTGCAGGCCTGGCTGGCGGCCGGCATGCACGGGGAGATGGATTATATGGCGCGCCATGCCCAGCTGCGCGCCCAGCCGCAGGAACTGCACCCCGGCACGGTCACCGTGATCTGTGCCGCCATCGACTATCTGCCACACCGAAAACATGTCACCGACCCGGCGCAAGCCGCCATTTCACGTTATGCACAAGGCCGCGACTATCACAAGGTGGTACGCAGCCGCCTGCAGAAACTCGCCGACGCCATCGGCGAACTGGCCGGCCCGTTTGGCTACCGGGTGTTTTCCGATTCGGCTCCAGTCATGGAAGTCGAATTCGCCACCCAGGCCGGACTGGGCTGGCGCGGCAAGCACAGCCTGCTCCTGTCACAACGTGGTTCCTGGCGCTTTCTCGGCACCATTTACTGCGATTTACCCCTGCCGCCCGACTCTCCCATGTCCGACCACTGCGGCAGTTGCACCCGTTGCATCAGCGCCTGCCCGACGGCAGCCATTGTCCGGCCGTACGTAGTGGATGCCCGCCGCTGCATTTCCTACCTCACCATCGAACTGGCGGGCGCCATCCCGGAGGAATTCCGCCCGCTGATCGGCAACCGCATCTACGGTTGCGACGACTGCCAGCTATGCTGCCCATGGAACCGCTTTGCCCACCTTGGCGACAGCGCCTTCGCCCCGCGCCACGGCCTTGATACAGGCAGTCTCACTACCTTGTTGGGGTGGACGGAAGCACAATTCAACGAACGCCTGGCAGGCAATCCAATCCGCCGCATCGGCTTTGAGCGCTGGCTGCGCAACATCGCCGTCGCCCTCGGCAACGGCCCCGCCAGCGCAGAAACCCACGCTGCCCTGAGCGCACGCGCCGACCATCCCTCGGCCCTGGTCCGCGAGCATGTCGGCTGGGCACGGCAGCGCCTGCATTCACGCGCAGCACCGGAAGACGCAGCGCGCCCCGCGTGAGATAGCCAGAAGTTATCGCCTCAATCCACAAATCCAATGTCCACCTACCGCGGCGCCATGAAACAATCAGCGCCCTAGCTACAGCACTGGATTTCTCATGCAGACCCCATCCACCATGACCATCGGCAAGCGTCTCGCCTTCGGTTTCGGCCTCGTCCTGGCACTGATGATTGCCCTCACCGGTTTTGGCATCCAGAAGGTGGATTTCATTGAGCGCACCCTGACAGAAATCACCGATGTCAATGCCGTCAAACAACGTTATGCGATCAACTTCCGGGGCAGCGTGCACGACCGGGCGATCAGCCTGCGCGATGTGACGCTGCTCGAATCGCCGGCCGACCTCACTGCCACTCTTGCCGAAATCGACCGACTGGCGGCTTTCTACAGCGAGGCCGCGCAAGCCCTCGACAGTATTTTTGCTGCCGACAACACCATCCCCGATGAGGAAAAAGCGCTGCTGGCCGCCATCAAATCGATTGAACAGCGCACCCTGCCGCTGGCCAGCCAGATCATCGCCGCTCGCCAGGCAGGCGATATCGACAGCGCCCGGCGCATCCTGCTCACCCAGGCACGGCCGGCGCTGAGCGACTGGCTGGCCAGCATCAACCGCTTCATCGACTATCAGGAAGAAAAAAACCGTGTCGCCACGGCGCACGCCCGCACGATTGCCGGGCAATTCGCCCTGCTCATGATCAGCTTGTGCAGCCTGGCCATCCTGATTGGCAGCGCAATTGCGTGGCGCATCACCCGCCGCCTCAAGCTGGCGCTTGGCGGCGAACCCGAGGTAGCGGCCCGCATCGTCAGCAAGATTGCCGCCGGCGATCTGACCACCCCGATCAGTGCCAGCCACCCTGAGAGCATGCTTGCTGCCGTCGCCGCCATGCAGGAACAGTTGCGCCAGCTATTCACCGACATCGGCAGCGCCACCGGTACCTTGTCCGACAAGGCGACCCAGGTCGGCGCTGCATCACGTGCTGCCAGCAGCACTGCCGAACAGCAAGCCGGCGCCTCGTCGGCATCCGCTTCCGGCATCGAACAGATGAACCACAGTATTGGCGAAGTGTCGCAAATTGCCCGTCACACTGAGGAAAACTCCGGCCGCACGGCCGAGCTTTCGGAACAGGGCAGCCGTCTGGTCAGCGATGCAGCCAGCGAAATGGCACGCATCGCCCAGACCGTGGCGGCGTCGTCGGAGCAGATCCGCAGCCTGCAGCAACGCTCGGAAGAAATCGGCGGCATTGCCAGCGTGATCAAGGAAATCGCCGAGCAGACCAACCTCCTTGCCCTCAACGCCGCCATCGAGGCAGCGCGCGCCGGTGAGGCCGGGCGCGGCTTCGCCGTGGTGGCCGATGAAGTTCGCAAACTGGCCGAACGCACCAGTAATGCCACCGCCGAAATTGCCCGCATGATCCAGGTCATCCAGAGCGAGACCCAGGACTCCGTCAGCGCCATGGACGCCGCCACGCCGCAGGTGGAAAAGGGGCTGAAACTGACGACCGAGGCCACCCGCATGCTCAGCGAAATTCACCAGCAGGCGCAGAGCTCGCTGCACAATGTGCATGAAGTTGCCCGCGCCACCGCACAGCAAGCCGAAGGTGCCGCCGACATTGCCCAGCGAGTGGAAGAGATCGCCCGTATGTCGACCGAAACCAGCACAGCGATGCAGGCCAACACCCTGGCCGTGGCCGATCTGGAACAAATCTCGCACACCCTGAAAGCGCAGATTCGCCGCTTCAAGCTGCGCTGACCCGGACCACTACGACGCCATGCCCGATACCGCCCGCCTCCACATCGACCTCAGCGACCGCCAGCGTCTCTTCGACATCTTTGGCGAAGATGCCGCCGGCCAGGCGCTGCGCGATTTCAACGCCGCCTGCAGCACGCTGGTGGACCGCCTGCTGGCACGGCACATCATCCTTGAGCGGCAGTGCGACGAGCACAACTGCTCTTGGAGCGTCCGTTTCCGTCTTGCAGAGCCCCCCGCTGACCGTGGCGAAATCCTGTCCAGCCTGGGCCAGGTCGGGCAGACCCTGCTCCGCGAGGCGCTCAACGGCATCTTCGGTAACGCCTCCGGCATGCGCATTCCGGCGCGCCTGCACATCCTGCCCGGCAATATCGCCTCTGTGCCCGAAGCTGAGCCACTGAGCAGCGCCGACGCGGACGAGGTTGAACGCATTCTCGCGGATGAAAATCTGCGCACCGTCCTGCAGCCCATCGTCCGCCTGCAGGATCGTCAGCTTCTCGGTTTCGAGGCGTTATCGCGGGGACCGCTGGGCTCGACGCTGGAACGACCCGACCGCCTCTTCGCCGCGGCCGGCGCCGCCGGTCTCAGTGTCAGCGCCGAACTGATCTGCGCCAGACTGGCCCTGGAACGCACCCGGGGCCGCCTGAACCATGGCCAGTTTCTGACCATCAATCTCGGCCCGGCAGCACTGCTCCGGGCTGCCGACGTCCTCCCCCTGGCCGGACGCACCGATGTCGTCTTCGAACTGACCGAACACCTGCCCCTCGATGCTGCCGCAGAGTTACGCAGCGCCATCGACCGCCTGCATCAACTCCAGCTGCATACCGCGCTCGATGACACCGGCTGTGGTTTTGCCGATTTGCGTACCGCCGAAATCCTGCGCCCGGGAATCGTCAAACTGTGCATCACGGTGATCCGCAACGCCGACCGCGGCGACCCATTCATCCACGCGATCAAACAAACGACGCAGCAGCTGCAGGCGCTGGGCTGCCGAGTCCTGGCCGAAGGTGTCGAGACGGAAAGCCAGCACGCCGCACTTGTCGCGTGCGGCATCGAACTCGGCCAAGGCTGGCTGTACGGCCGCCCACTCGATCTCGAGCGCGCCCTCAACGGCAATTAGCCGCCGCCAGGAGCGGCGCCAACTTGGCGCCCGCTTACGCCGGCCTGTCCAGCCACTCGCTGGCCGCTGCAGCAGTATCGAAAACTTCGACGTCCGCTTCAACAAATGTCTGGGACAGCCAAGCACTCCAGGTCACCCACTGGCTGTCGGTCACGACCGCGACCCGGCGGAAATCGTTGGCATGCTGGCGCGAGAACTTGATCTCCTCCCACATCACATCGAGCGTCAGGCCGGCCATCTGACTCAGATCGAAAAGCAGGTCGACCGGCCCTTCAAAGCGGATTTTGTAGTTAACGACTTCCTCGAATTCCCGGTAATCGGCCAGCGTGAATTCGCCAAACACAGTGACGTTGACGCGTTCTTTCTGGTGGTCGATGACGATCATGGTGTGCTCCTGCAGTTGTCCTGCGCCCAGTTTAACCTTTCGCCCGGGAAAAGTGCGTTGCCCCCACACCGGACAGGATGATCAGGACAATGCCCGCCCAGGCGGACGACGGCAGGGTTTCGCCCCAGAAGAGCAGGCCGGCCAGACTGGAAAAAATGACTGTGCTGTAAGCCAGGGCAGCAGACACCAGTGTTTTGCCGCGCACGTAGGCTCGCGTCATCGCCAGCTGTGCCAACGCCGCAAACACACCGACCCCAAGCAAAAGCAAACCGCTGCGCAAATCGGGCAAATGCATGTCAGAAAACAACAGCCAAAGCAGGGAACACAGCGTCGCCACCAGGGAAAAATAAAACACCGTGCGCACTTCCGACTCCCCCCGCCGACCCAGTTCGCGCACGCTGAAGTAAGCCATCGCTGCCACCGCCCCGGACGCCAGGCCGATCACCCCACCCCATAGTTGCTCGGGGTGCAGGCTGGGACGCAGCAGCAGGGCAACCCCCAAAAGCCCCAGCGCCAGTGCCAGCAGCATGCCAGGCCGCAGACGCAGGCCGGTGAGCGCCAGATAGAGGGCAAGAAAAATGGCCGAGGTGTAGTTGAGCGTTACGGCCGTCGCCAGTGGCAGCAAGGCAATCGCGTAAAAATAGCCAAACAGCGCCGTATAACCGACCACACCCCGCGTGAGGTGCCAGCGCCAGTGCGGCGTGGCAAGCGTCACTCCACGCACGCGCACCAGCACGAAAAGGAGCAGCAGGGCGACGAAGCTGCGCCAGAACGTGATCTCGGCCACCGAGTGCGTCGCTGCCGCCAGCTTGACGCACACTCCCATGCAGGCAAAGAGAAAACTGGCAACGATCATCCACAATGACTGCATGGGTCATGGCTGCGACTTACAGCGCCGCAATCGCCCCCTGCATGATGCGCCGGTAGAACTCGTGGAAGTGCTGCATGCCGTCCTCCATCGGGCTCTGATACGGCCCGACTTCGTTCCGCCCTGCCGCCAGCAGGGCCTTGCGGCCTCGATCCATGCGCTCGCCGATATCGTCATCCTCAATCGCGGTTTCCATGTAGGCAGCGCGCTCGGCCTCGATGAATTCGCGTTCGAAATCGACGATTTCCTCAGGATAGTAGAACTCGACGACGTTCATGGTCTTGTCCGGGCCTTGCGGCAACACGGTCGACACCACCAGCACGTGTGGATACCACTCGACCATCACATTGGGGTAATAAGTCAGCCACACCGCCCCTTGCGGCGGCGTTTCGCCACGGCCACCGTAGTACTCGCGGACGACCTTCTGCCAACGTTCATAGACGGGGGAACCAGCCTTCATCAACGAGGTGATGCCGACCTTCTGTACCGAATACCATTCACCGAACTGCCAGGTCAGATCGTCGCAGGTTACGAAATTACCCAAGCCCGGGTGATAGGGCACGACGTGGTAATCCTCCAGATACACCTCGATGAAGGTCTTCCAGTTGTAGTTGCAGGCGTGCATCTCGACATGATCGAGCTTGTAGCCGGAGAAATCGAAATTGGGCGCGCTCAGCATGCCCGCCAGATCGGCGCCCGGCGACCGCGGCCCCTTGAAGAGCAAGCCGTTCCATTCCGTCAGGCGGACCTTGTCCAGATTGAGGCAGGGATTCTGCGGAAAATGCGGCGCGCCAATGAGGCTACCCCCTTGATCGTAGGTCCACCGGTGTATCGGGCACACCACAGGACCATCGAGACGACCGCTGCCCTGCAGCATGATCGCCTGGCGATGGCGGCAGACATTCGACATGCGCCAAAGTCCGGCATGTTCCCCCTGCGCGCCGCCATTGAGCAGGATTTGCCCATGATCGGCCCATTCCAGGCTGCGGTAATCACCGCTTTGCGGAACCATCAGACGGTGGCCGACATAGCCCGGACCGGCATCGAAGATGAGCTGCTTCTCCAAGGCGTGAATCCGTTCGTCAAAGTACCAGTTCACGGGCAACTGCGATGTTGCCGGTGCCAACCGGGACGAAGTAGCCATGTCTGACATGCCAAGCCTCCAGCGGGTTTGATAAACGGTGGATTTTACCCGAATTTGACCACCCCACCCGGAATGGAGTATTTTCGTGCGTTTCCCCGAAACCTTGCGTCATGGAACCGACCCCGATTGCCGGAATGAAATTCGAGGCCGCCCTGGCCGAGCTGGAGGCAACCATTGCCGCGATGGAAAATGGGCAACTCTCCTTGGAAGACTCTCTGGCCGCTCACCGGCACGGCGTCGCGCTGATCCGGCATTGCCAGGCCCAGCTGGACAGCGCCGAAGGGCAGGTGCGCATCATTGAAGACGGCCAGGCCCGCGAAGTCGACCGCAATCTCCTGGAGCGCGCATGAATTCAAGCTTCACCGACTGGATGGCCACTACGCAAGGACGTACCGAGGCCGCACTCAGCCGCCTGTTGCCCGCCCGCGACAGTATTCCGCAGCGCCTGCACGACGCCATGCGCTACGCCACCCTGGGCGGCGGCAAACGGGTACGCCCGCTACTGGTCTTCGCCGCTGGCGAATTGAGCAACGCACCACCAGAACGACTCGCTATCGCCGCCTGCGCGGTCGAATTGATCCACGTTTATTCTCTCGTGCACGACGACCTACCCTGCATGGACAACGATGTCCTGCGCCGGGGCCGTCCGACCTGCCATATCGAATTCGACGAAGCGACGGCACTGCTGGTAGGTGACAGCCTGCAGACGCTCGCCTTCGAACTGCTCGCCAGCCATCCGCTGGGCCAGCATCAGCTCGAGATGATTACCCTCCTGGCTCAGGCCAGCGGCTCCTGCGGCATGGCCGGCGGCCAGGCAATCGACCTGGCTGCGGTCGGCAAACCGCTGGAACAGGCCGAGCTGGAGCTGATGCACGCACTCAAGACCGGCGCGCTGATCCGTGCCGCCGTCCTCCTCGGCGCCCTGGCCGGCACCCCGTTGAGCCCCGAGGAACGTCAGCAACTGGACCGTTTCGCCAAACGCGCCGGCCTGCTCTTTCAGGTGGTGGACGACATTCTCGACTGCACTGCCAATACCGCCACCCTCGGCAAAACTGCCGGCAAGGATGCGGCCGCCGACAAACCGACCTATGTCACCCTGCTTGGCCTTGACGCTGCCCGCGAATACGCCCAGGACCTGCGCCACGAAGCGCTTGCCGCGCTGAGCGGCTTTGGCGCACGCGCCCGACGACTGACCGAACTGGCCGATTTCATCTGCCATCGGCAATTCTGAATTTCCGCACACCATGGCATATCCCCTGCTCGACAGCATCGACACCCCCGCCGCACTGCGCCGCCTGGAGCGGCGACAGCTGGTCGAATTGGCCGGCGAATTGCGTCAGTTCCTGGTCTCCTCGGTATCGCAAACCGGCGGCCACCTGTCGTCCAACCTAGGCACGGTCGAATTGACCATTGCCCTGCACGCTGTCTACGACACCCCGCATGACCGCCTGGTGTGGGACGTCGGGCATCAGTGCTATCCGCACAAAATCCTGACCGGCAGGCGCTCCGGCATGGACAAGCTGCGCATGCGGCATGGCATTGCCGGTTTCCCCAAACGCTGCGAAAGCGAGTACGACACGTTCGGCGTCGGCCACTCCTCGACTTCCATCTCCGCTGCCCTCGGCATGGCGCTGGCCGCCAAGCACAAGGGCGAGGAGCGCCAGGTGGTGGCCATCATCGGTGACGGCGCAATGTCCGCCGGCATGGTATTCGAAGCCATGAACAACGCTGGCGTGGCGGACGCCGACATGCTGGTGATCCTCAACGATAACGAGATGTCGATCTCACCGCCGGTCGGTGCCCTCAACAACATCCTCACCCGCCTGACCTCCAGCAAGACCTTCAACGTCGCCCGTGAAGCGGGGCGACACATGCTGGGCTTCGCCCCACCCCTGCTGGAATTGGCGCGCCGTGCCGAGGAACACGTCAAAGGCATGATTGCCCCCGGCACGCTGTTCGAAGAATTCGGCTTCCATTACTACGGTCCGATTGACGGGCACGACCTCGATGCCCTGATTCCCACCCTGGAAAATCTGAAGAAGCTCAAAGGGCCAAAATTCCTGCACGTCATTACCAAAAAGGGGCACGGCTACAAGCTGGCGGAAAGCGACCCGACGCTCTACCACGGTGTTGGCAAATTTGCGGCCGACCAGGGCATCGCCCAGGGGGGCAGCAACAAGCTCACTTACACCCAGGTCTTCGGTGACTGGCTATGCGACATGGCACGTGCCGATCAGCGACTGATCGGCATCACCCCGGCAATGCGCGAAGGCTCCGGCATGGTGCGCTTCGCCCAGGAATTCTCCGACCGTTACTACGATGTCGGGATTGCCGAGCAACACGCCGTCACCTTCGCCGCCGGTCTGGCCTGCGAAGGACTGAAACCGGTCGTCGCCATCTATTCGACGTTCCTGCAACGCGCTTACGACCAGCTCATTCACGACGTGGCGCTGCAGAATCTCCCCGTCATGTTTGCCGTTGATCGCGGCGGTCTGGTCGGTGCTGACGGCCCGACCCATCACGGCAGTTTCGACCTGTCTTTTGCCACCTGCATTCCCAATCTGCTGATCATGGCGCCAGCCGACGAAGCCGAATGCCGGCGCATGCTGTCGACCGCGTACGCCTATCCTGGCCCCAGCCTGGTGCGTTACCCGCGCGGCGGCGGTAGCGGCAAGGCGCCCGCCGCCGACCTCGACACCCTGCCCATTGGCCAGGCCGAAATTCTGCGCCAGGGCCGGAGCATCGCCCTGCTCGCCTTTGGCAGCCTGGTCCCGGCCGCCCTGGCCGCCGGCGAGATTCTCGATGCCACCGTCGTCAACATGCGCTTCATCAAACCACTGGACCGCAAGCTGCTACAGGAAATTTCCGGGAACCATTCACTGCTGGTGAGCATCGAAGAGAACGCCATCATCGGCGGCGCCGGAGCGGAAATCGCACGCGCCCTGAGCGAAGCCGGCAATGATTCCCGCCTATTGCGCCTGGGTCTGCCCGACACCTTCATCGAGCACGGCGAACAAGGTCAGCTCCTTGCCGAACTCGGCCTCGACACCGACGGCATCGTGCGCCAGATTCGCGCCGCAACGACCTCTTAACCCATTCCTGCAGCCATAACAACACATGACCACTACCAGCATCCCCGACGTACAGAGCTCAGCCGACACCCGCCAGATCGCCATCAACAAGGTCGGCATCAAGTCGATCCGTCACCCCATCAAGGTGCGCGACAAATCGGAAGGCACCCAGCACACCATTGCCACCTTCAACATGTACGTGGGCCTGCCGCACAACTTCAAGGGCACGCACATGTCGCGCTTCGTGGAAATCCTGAACAGCCACGAACGGGCCATTTCAGTGGAAAACTTCCCGGCCATGCTGCAGGACATGCTGGTCCGCCTGGAGGCCGAGAGCGGCCACATCGAGATGAATTTTCCTTATTTCATCAACAAGACCGCCCCGGTTTCCGGCGTGCAGAGCCTGCTCGATTACGACGTCACCTTCATTGGTGACATCATCAACGGCAAAATTCAGGTGGCCACCAAGGTCGTGGTCCCGGTCACCAGTCTGTGTCCTTGCTCGAAAAAAATCTCCGACCGTGGCGCCCACAACCAGCGCTCACACGTAACCGTCACCGCACGCACCAACGAGTTCATGTGGATCGAGGAGATCGTCCAGCTGGTTGAAGCCGAGGCCTCCTGCGAGCTGTTCGGCCTGCTCAAGCGTCCGGATGAAAAATTCGTCACTGAACGCGCTTACGACAACCCAAAATTCGTCGAAGACATGGTCCGCGATGTCGCAGCCCGCCTCAATGCCGAGCCACGCGTTGTCGCTTATGTCGTCGAATCGGAAAATTTCGAATCCATCCACAACCACTCGGCTTACGCACTGATCGAACGCGACAAGCTTGCGGGGTAAATCCCCCGCAGACGACAACAAAAAAGGCGCCGTAGCGCCTTTTTTGTTGCTCTGCTGTCGAATCAGGCGGAAACCTTCTTCGCCGGCAGCTTTTCCTTGATCCGTGCCGACTTGCCGGAACGCTCGCGCAGGTAGTACAGCTTGGCGCGGCGCACATCACCGCGGCGCTTCACATCGATGCTGGCAACCAGCGGCGAATAGGTCTGGAAAGTCCGCTCGACGCCTTCGCCGGAAGAAATTTTGCGCACGATGAAAGAGGAATTCAGGCCGCGATTGCGCTTGGCAATCACCACACCTTCATACGCCTGCAGACGCTCGCGGGCACCTTCCTTGACCTTGACCTGAACGACGACGGTGTCGCCGGGGCCAAATTCGGGAATGGTCTTGCCCAGGCGGGCAATTTCTTCTTGCTCAAGTTGTTGAATCAGGTTCATGTGAGATCCTTGTTGTTGAAAATTACTCACCGCATTGCTCCGCTCCGGAAAGTTCCGTGAGGAGTTGCGTCTCTTCTGCAGTCAGACTGCGTTGCGCCAGCCATTTGGCCAACAGCTCCGGGCGGCGCTCCCGGGTCCGAGCCAGCGATTGCTGCAACCGCCAGCGCCGAATTCTTTCGTGGTTACCGGACAGCAACACCTCCGGCACCGCTTGTCCCGCATAAGTTTCCGGTCGAGTATAGTGCGGACAATCGAGCAGGCCACTGACAAAAGAGTCCTCCACTGCCGACGTCGCATCACCAAGCACCCCGGGCAACTGACGAACGATGGCATCAATCAGCACCATCGCCGGCAACTCGCCACCGGACAACACAAAATCTCCGATCGAAATTTCTTCATCGACGCAGCGCTCGATCACACGCTCATCGACTCCTTCATATCGCCCGCACAGCAGTACCAGGCCCGTAGCTGCCTGTGCTTGCGCTGCCAGAGTCATCACCCGTTCATGCCGCAGGGGCTGCCCCTGGGGCGACAGATAAATCACCCGGCTGCTAGCGAGACCCGCTTCCTGCTGCGCGGCTTTAGCTGCCGCAATGGCCTTCTCCAGCGGCCCGGGCTGCATCAGCATGCCTGGACCACCGCCAAACGGACGATCATCGATCCGCCGCCAGGCATTTTCGGCAAAATCACGTGGGTTCCACGCCTGCCAAGCCCAACGATGCTCTTCCAGAGCGCGCCGGGTAATGCCACTTGCCGTCACTGCCGCGAACATCTCGGGGAAGAGTGTCACGCAGTCAAAACGGATCACCAGTCGCGCTCCCAATCGACGTGAATCACGCCAGCAGCCACATCCACCTTGCCAACCACTGCCGCCACAAATGGCAGCAAGCGTTCGACAGATTCTGCAGCATCGGTATCGACCACACGCAAGACATCGTTGGCACCAGTCTCGATCAACCCGTCCACTCTGCCCAGCGACTCGCCGGCTTGATTGACCACCTTCAGGCCGACCAGATCCGCCCAGTAAAACTCATCTTCGGGCACTGCCGGCAAGGCCGCCCGCGGCGCACCGACCAGCATCCCCTTCATCGCCTCAGCTGCGGTACGATCGGCAACGCCGGCAAAGGCCACGACAAAACCATCACCGTGCGCCTTCAGCCCCTGCAGTTCATAGCCCTGCCAGGACCCGGATTCCTTACCGACCTGCCAGACCGGCAGATTCTTCCAGCTCAGCGGGTCATCACCGTAAATCTGCAGGTGCATCCAGCCGCGCACCCCGTAAGGTTCGACCAGACGACCAAGAACGATGATCTCGCTGACAGGCAAGGAATCTTACGCAGCCGGCTTGGCGTTTTGCTTGACCAGACGAGCGACCGTCGGCGACAGCTGGGCACCGTTGTTGACCCAGTATTCCAGGCGATCGGTGGCGATACGCAGAGTTTCGGCGGCACCGGAAGCCATCGGGTTGTAGAAACCAATGCGCTCAACCGAACGACCATCGCGACGATTGCGCGAATCGGTAACCACCATGTTGTAGAACGGACGCTTCTTGGCGCCACCACGAGCAAGACGAATAACAACCATGGGAATGATTTCCTAAGCTGGGAAAAAAGACGTGGGATTATAGCGGTTAAGCAACAAAAAACAAGCAGCAAACCTGCCATGGACGCAGCCGCGGCGTGCACATTTTTGCCTTTTTTGCTAATCTGCGCCCCACCATGAGCCCCATTTCAAGCGCCCTCACCAGCACCGCCGATGATTCCGGCATTGACGACATCCTGCAGTGGCTGGCTGGCGCGCCAGAAATACTCGACGACGCGCATGTCGACAGCTTGTTTGAACAACTCACCCTGCTGCGCCAGACCCCCTTGCCAACACCGCAGCGGGTTCGGCTGCTCGACCTCATCTTCCCCCGCATCGAATCGCTGATCGAGCACCAACACACCAGCCTGCGCGACCTGCCCCTCCCCATCTCCCGGCGGCTACGGCAACGCATCCGTGCCTTGCTCGATTTGCTGGAAATTTTGGCCCAGGACTATCTCAACACCTTGGCGCTGCTGTTCGACCCGCTCAATCAACCGCCCACGAATATGGCGCAAACCACGCTGCGCCGGGCAATTTTGTTGCTCATCTGGCAGATACAGCTGCACGACCGGATTTCCGCCACCCCCCGCGCCGGCTTGTGGCAGCAATTGCACAGCACCTACCAGTCGGCACGGCGCTTGGCGGTGGAGCGCGCCCCGGGGCCACAGAACGGCCCGTCAATCGAGCGCATCTACCTCAACGCCCTGTTGCTTGCAGCCATTCAGCCATCTTCCTACACCGCCGAGGAGCTCAGCTTCGTCGACCATCTGGTCAGGCGCCTCTCACCGCCGCTACGCCTCGAAGACACGCCATGCACTGATGCTGCGGCATGCTTCTGGATTGACCCCGAGCGCGACACCCCGGCCACGGCCCTGCTGCGTCGTTCTCCGAGCCCGGAAAGCCGCACCTGGTTTTTCAATAGCAGCGAACTTGCCCGCCTGATTAGCGAACTACGCCAATCCCTGCACCAGGGCAACACCCCGGCACAACTCGATTTGCCCGATTTTGCCGCCACCCGCGCCGGACAGGGTGTGCTACGCCGCCTTGAAACCGCCTGGGGCAACCCCGTCAAACGCAAATTCCCCCGCCGCCGGCAAATCTATCGGGTACGCCTCCACGCCGGCCTCAACACCCTGCACCGCCTGCTCCGCAAAGGAGAAACAAAGAGCGGCAGCGAATGGATGGTGACCAATGAAAGCCCGGATGGGTATGCCCTGATGCACGTGTCGGGCAGCACATCGACGCTGCGCGTCGGTGACATCGTATCGATTCGGCCGCAACAGGCAGCGACGCCGGGAGAAAGCAACTGGCATCTCTGCATCGTCCGCTGGGCCTTGTCTGACAATCCCGAACACATCGAGATCGGCCTGCAACTGCTCTCCGCCCGCCCCATGCCCGCTCGCGTCATCCGGGCGCAGGCCAAGGAGGACACACAAACTCCAGCACTGCTCCTGCCAGCCACCCCGGTCCATCCGGAGCAGACCCTGGTGGTTCCCAGCGGCCTGCTGCACGAAGATCTCCGGCATGTGGTGCTGATGATCGAGCAGGGCAACCTGAGTATCCGCGAAATCCGTACCGGCGCCCTGCGCGAGCAAACCGGCGCCGTAGAAATCTTCACCATCTTTCCCGAAACGCCCTGATGCTCACCGCCGACCGCCTGCGCTACCTGACCTGCGCTACGCTGACTGCATTGATTTTCCTCTGCATCTTCTGGGAAGGCTGGCTCGCCCCCTTACGCCCCGGCGGCTCCTGGCTGATCCTCAAGGGAGCCATCCTGCTGGCGCCGCTGTTCGGTCTCCTGCGTGGCAAACGCTACACCTACAAATGGTTGTCCCTGCTGATCCAGTTCTATCTGCTGGAAGGTCTGGTACGCGGCACCAGCGACAGCGGCCTGACCCAAACCCTGGCCATCGCGGAAACCCTGCTGGCTCTCGTCATTTTCATCTGCTGCATCGCCTTTGTCAGGCAGACGCGCCAAACCGCTTAAGCGCTGCTTTTACCCCGGACCAGACCGATTGCCGCCAGTACGTAGCCAGACAGACAATAAACGACAAAGAAAGAAAACAGGGCAATCTCGGGACTGTAGGCCACCAGAGCAAAGCCCAGGGCGATCGCGGCAATCACGAAAAAAGGCACGCTTTTCTTGAGATTCACATCCTTGAAGCTGTAATAGCGGATGTTGGAAATCATGGTCAATCCGGCAAAGATGGTCAGCACACACGCCAGCCAGCGTACGTCATAACCTGAGACATCCGCCAACAGCATCACCCAAACCAGACCGGCAACCAGTGCAGCCGCAGCGGGTGAAGGCAAACCCTGGAAAAACCGTTTGTCGACCACTTCCAGCGTTGTATTGAACCGCGCCAGCCGCAAAGCCGCCCCAGCACAGTAGATGAAGGCGGCAATCCAGCCCAGGCGCCCCAGATCCTTCAGGGCCCATTCATACATCACCAAGGCAGGCGCCACACCAAAGCTGACCATATCGGAAAGGGAGTCATATTCGGCCCCAAACGCCGATTGCGTGTTGGTCAGACGCGCCACCCGACCGTCCAACCCATCCAGAACCATGGCAATGAAAATCGCCATGGCCGCACGCTCGAAATCTCCTTGCATCCCCTGGACGATGGCAAAAAATCCGGCGAACAGGGCCGCCGTCGTAAACAGATTCGGCAGGACATAAATGCCCCGGCGTTTGACTTCAGGATTGAACAAGGATTTGCGAGGTTTGAGTTCTGTCATGCGAGAGGCAACAAGTCACGGTAAAACCGCAGGCGATTAGGATACACCGCAATCGCCCAGTACAGAGACAACGCGGGCGGTGCAGTTACCCACACCGCCCGCGGCGAAGAAAAAGCAGGTGTAGATCAGTTCTTGGTCTGATCCACCAGCTTGTTCTTCTTGATCCACGGCATCATGTCACGCAGCTGGCCGCCGACCGTCTCGATCTGATGCACGGCGTTCAGGCGACGACGGGCCGTCATCGAAGGATAGTTAGTACGGCCTTCGAGGATGAACATCTTGGCGTACTCGCCGGTCTGGATGCGCTTCAGGGCGTTACGCATGGCTTCGCGCGACTGTTCGTTGATGACTTCGGGGCCGGTCACGTACTCGCCATACTCTGCGTTGTTGGAGATGGAGTAGTTCATGTTGGCGATGCCGCCTTCGTACATCAGGTCGACAATCAGCTTCAGTTCGTGCAGGCACTCGAAGTAGGCCATTTCCGGGGCATAGCCGGCTTCAACCAGAGTTTCGAAACCCATCTTGACCAGTTCGACGGCGCCGCCGCACAGCACGGCCTGTTCACCGAACAGGTCGGTTTCGGTTTCTTCGCGGAAGTTGGTCTCGATCACGCCACCCTTGGTGCCGCCATTGGCAGCCGCGTAAGAGAGGGCAATGTCCTTGGCCTTGCCGGTCTTGTCCTGGTACACGGCGATCAGGGAAGGCACGCCGCCACCCTTCAGGTACTCGGAACGCACGGTGTGGCCGGGGCCCTTGGGGGCAACCATGATGACATCCACGTCTTCACGGGGCACGACCTGGTTGTAGTGCACGTTGAAGCCATGGGCGAAGGCCAGGGCAGCGCCCTTCTTCAGGTTGGGGGCCACTTCCTCGTTGTACACCTGGGGAATGTTCTCGTCCGGCAGAAGGATCATGACCACGTCGGCGTCTTCCACCGCCTTGGCAATTTCCTTAACCTTGAGGCCGGCTGCTTCAGCCTTCTTCCAGGACGCGCCACCCTTGCGCAGCCCCACCGTAACCTTGACGCCAGAGTCATTCAAATTCTGGGCATGAGCATGGCCTTGCGAACCGTAGCCAACGATGGTGACCTTCTTGCCCTTGATCAGGGAGAGGTCGGCGTCCTTGTCGTAATAAACTTTCATGAATTCCTCTTTGTTGACAGGTAGTTAGACTTTGAGAATGCGATCGCCACGGCCGATGCCACAAACACCGGTGCGAACGGTTTCGAGAATCAAGCCGCCATCAAGCGCAGCAATGAAGGCATCGAGCTTGGTGCTGTCGCCAGTGAGCTCAATGACATAGGTCGTTTCGGTCACGTCGATGATACGGCCACGGAAAATGTCGGTCATGCGCTTCATCTCTTCACGGTCCTTGCCGGTGGCACGCACCTTGATCATCATCAGCTCACGCTCGACGTGTGCAGCTTCCGACAGATCGACGACCTTGACCACATCAACCAGCTTGTTCAGCTGCTTGGTGATCTGCTCGACGACATCGTCCGAGCCAACTGTCAGGATGGTCATGCGCGAGAGCGATTCGTCCTCGGTCGGCGCCACGGTAAGTGACTCGATGTTGTAGCCACGCGCCGAAAACAGGCCGGAAACACGGGACAGTGCACCGGCTTCGTTTTCGATCAGGATGGAAATAATGTGTCGCATAGTATTTTCTTTCCCCACTTACAGTTCTTCGGCCAGGATCATTTCGGTCAGACCCTTGCCGGCCGCCACCATGGGGAAGACGTTGGCGCCCGGATCAATGATGAAGTCCATGAACACGAGATCGTTCTTGTGTTCGGTGAAGGCCTTCTGCAGCGCCGGCACCACGTCTTCGGGCTTCTCGATGCGCATGCCGACGTGCCCGTAGGCTTCTGCCAGCTTGACGAAATCCGGCAGTGAAGACACATAGGACTGCGAATAGCGCTTCGAATAGAACATTTCCTGCCACTGGCGCACCATGCCCAGCATGCCGTTGTTCAGGTTGATGATTTTCACCGGCAGTTCGTATTGTTTGCAGGTGGACATTTCCTGAATGCACATCTGAATCGAGCCCTCGCCGGTAATGCAAGCGACCGGCGCCCCCGGATTGGCCATCAGCACGCCCATGCCGTACGGCAGGCCGACACCCATGGTGCCCAGACCGCCTGAATTGATCCAGCGGCGCGGCTTGTCAAACTTGTAGTACTGCGCCGCGAACATCTGGTGCTGCCCCACATCGGAAGTGATGAAGGCTTCGCCGGCGGTCACTTCGTACAGTTTTTCCACCACGTACTGCGGCATGATGTGATTGCTCTGACGATAAGCCAGCGAATTGCGGCCACGCCAGGTATCGATCTGTTTCCACCAGTCCGCAACTTCCGGATCGGTCTTGCAGCCGGTATCAAGCAGCTTGAGCATTTCGTCGAGCACGTCGGCAACATTGCCGACGATGGGCACATCCACCTTGACCCGTTTGGAAATGGACGACGGATCGACGTCGATATGAATGATGCGCCGCTGTTCGCTGCCAAAATGCTCCGGGTTACCGATCACGCGGTCATCGAAGCGAGCGCCCACTGCCAGGATCACGTCGGCGTAGTGCATGGCGTTATTGGCTTCGAACGTGCCATGCATACCCAGCATGCCGACGAACTGGCGATCAGTGGCCGGATAGGCACCAAGCCCCATCAGCGTGTTGGTCACCGGGAAGTCGAGCTTTTTTGCCAGCCGCGTCAACTGCTCGGCCGCATCGGACAGGATCACCCCACCGCCAGCATAAATGATCGGCCGCTTGGCTTCCTGCAGAACCTGGACGGCTTTCTTGATCTGCCCCAGATGGCCTTTGACCACCGGATTGTAGGAGCGCATCTGGATCGTCTTCGGGTACTCGAACTCGCACATCTGGGCGGTGACATCCTTCGGAATATCCACCACCACCGGCCCCGGGCGGCCGGTCGCCGCAATGTGGAAGGCCTTCTTGATGGTCAGCGCCAGATCCTTGACATCCTTGACCAGGAAATTGTGCTTGACGCACGGGCGGGTGATGCCCACCGTGTCACATTCCTGGAAAGCATCCTGGCCGATGTAGCTGGTCGGCACCTGGCCGCACAGCACGACCATCGGAATCGAGTCCATGTAGGCGGTGGCGATACCGGTCACCGTGTTGGTCACCCCCGGGCCGGACGTCACCAGCGCGACGCCAACGCGCTGCGAGGAACGCGAGTACGCATCCGCCGCATGGACTGCCGCCTGTTCATGGCGCACCAGAACGTGTTTGATGAGATCCTGCTTGAAGAGTGCGTCGTAGATATGCAGCACGGACCCGCCCGGGTAGCCGAACACGCAGTCCACCTTCTCTTCCTGCAAGCACTTGATTACAATTTCCGCACCGCTGATCATCATGCTCGAGCCCAAAAGCTGTTAGCCTAAAAGGGTGTAACCTTAATCGACACCCCCGAAGCGGTCAAGATTCTCCCGGATAAAAGTCCGCTTTTTCCCGCACCGCAACATTTTTCCCACACCATGATCCAAGACCCTT
This sequence comes from Azonexus hydrophilus, assembly GCF_905120355.1. Classification (GTDB taxonomy): domain Bacteria; phylum Pseudomonadota; class Gammaproteobacteria; order Burkholderiales; family Rhodocyclaceae; genus Azonexus. The sequence continues at coordinate 114,855 of NZ_CAJHOB010000009.1, forward strand.
CCAGCATCGGCCGCCGGCTGGGTGCCATGCTCTATGAAAGCCTGGTCATCTTCGCCCTTTTGATCGCCTTTTTCCTGTTTCCGCAGATCATTTTTCAGGCCTTTGGCTGGCAACCCAGCGGCCGCCTGCAGTGGCTGCACGTTTTCCTTGTGCTCATGGTCTATTTCGTCTGGTGCTGGCTGCACGGTGGCCAGACCTTACCGATGAAAACATGGAAACTACGCATTGAAAGTGCCGATGGAACATCGCTGCGCCCGCTCCAGGCCATGCTGCGCTACATGGCCTGCTGGCCCAGCATCGTGCTGGGCGGCATCGGCATCATCTGGGCACTGTTTGACCGCGAAGGCCAGTTTCTGCACGACCGTATCGCGGGCACCCGTATTGCCAGGCCACCCGACTCAGCGCCGCTCAACCCACCAGATGAGCGTCCCCGCCGCCAGAAGAAATAGCGCCGAAGGCGCCAGCGCGCTGGCAAAGGGCGGCCAGGAGTTGATGATGCCAAGATTGGAGAAGAGCCCATTCAAGGCATAGAAAGCAATACCGAGCATGACACCACCAAAGATCTTCAGGCTGACCCCCCCCACGCGATCATGCGTATAGCCGAACGGCAGCGCCAGCGTCACCATCACCAGCGCAGCCAGCGGGTAAAAGAGCTTCTTCCAGATGGCAATTTCGTAGCGCCCGGTGTTTTGTTTGTTGTTCGACAGATGCCGGGTATAGCCGAACAGGTCGTACAAGGACATGCGCTCCGGCGCCACCATCAGCACGGAGAGCAGGTCAGGCGTGATCGACGACGGCCAGAGCTCCTCTTCCTGACGCTCCACCCGTGCCGATTCGCCCTCCAGCACGGTCCTCACCACCTGCTGCATCCGCCAGCCGGAAGCTGCCTCACTGTAGCTGGCGGCTTTGGCCTCGAGCACGCTCTGCAAGGCTTTGTCTTCAGCAAAACGGTAGATGCGAATATCTTCCAGATAGGCAGGATCGAGCGGATTACGCACATTGATGAACTGATTGCCATCCTTGATCCAGATCCCGCTCATGAAACCCTGCTGCGCGAACGGCTTGTCCAGCGCCCCGGATTTGAGCCGCTGTTCCAGGCGATCGGTCCACGGCACAACCACTTCACCGAGCAGGAAAGTTGCGAGGGCCAGCAGTCCCGCCACGCGGTAAAGCGTCAACAGGAGACTGCGCGTAGACAACCCGGAGGCGCGCAGCACCGTTATTTCCGAGTGGCGCGCCAGGGTCGCCAGAGCGTACAGGGTACCGATCAGGCAGGCCACCGGCAGCAATTCATAGATCAGCCCGGGCATCGACAGTAACACGGCCAGCACGGCCACACCGGCACCGTAGCGATCACGCCCGACCCCCCGCAGCTCCTCGATGAAATCAAAGAAGGCAAACAAGGCGATGAAGGCCAGCAACACCAACCCCACCGCAGCGAGGGTTTCGCGCACCAGATAGCGCTGGTAAATCTTCCGGGCCAGCCTCATGACACCTTCCTCCGCCAGCGCAACCCACCCGCCTGGCGCGCATAGAACAGAAGAAGCAGTGGCAGCAGCATCAGGACGTGCGGCAGGAACATGCCTACGGCAAACGGCAATTTGCCTTTCATGACCCAGGTCTGCGCAATCGACATCACGTTGCTGTAAATGGCGTAAATGATGATTGCAATCAACAAATTGGCCGACCTTCCGGCGCGTGGATTGACATACGCGAGCGGTATCGCCATCAATACCAATATCAAGGCTGAAACCGGTACGGCAATACGATAGACCACTTCGCTGCGCATGATCGGATCATCCATCTGGATCAACTCGAGGAAGGGAATCCGACCCGGGGCACGGCGTGTCTGCGGGGTGTCACCATCTTCGGTGCGCACGGCATAACGCTCGAAATCCATCACCCGGAAGGCCGGCGTCCCCGGCTCGACTTCATAGCGACGCCCCTGCTCCAGCACCAGAAAACGTTCGCCGCCAGCCAGGGTTTCCTGATGACCGCGCTCCGACATCACCACCCCCAGCTTGCCTTCCAGCATCGAGGCGACAAACACGGTACCTATCCTGCCACTCTGATCATCGAGATTTTCGATGAAATAGACCTGCTGTCCGTCACGGATTTCACGAAACGCTCCCGGCGTCACCATCGACAACTCGGAACGCACGGACATGGTCGCCTGGTATGTCGCCTGCGCCTGCGTCGCCCAGGGCGACAGCACCATGGAAAGGGCAGCAATGACCAGGAGAATCGGCAGCGAAAAGCGGATCACCGGACCAATCCAGCGCTGCAAGGGCATGCCGCTGGCGAACCAGACCACCATTTCCGAATCGCGGTACATCCGCGACAAGGACAGCAATACTGCAATGAACAGCGTGAGCGTCAGCAGCATCGGCATATAGCGGGTCGCGGCGAAGGTCAACATCGCCAGCACGCCCTCCGGGGCGAGCTTGCCCAACGCCGCATCCTTCAATAAGCGGATGAGCTGGACAGAAAGAACGACCGCCAGCAATACCACGATGGTAGCGGCCGCCGCCTGGGCAAATTCACGCCGCGCGGCGCGCTCGTAGATCATGCTTTGACGAAACTTTAAGAATGCGTGGATAATCGGCCGCTTGTCCGCCGATAGAACGGTCGGCCCTTGCACACAGGAGCAGCGCGTGGAATTTAGCATAAAAAGCGGAAGCCCGGAAAAGCAGCGGTGTGGCTGCGTGGTCGTGGGCGTTTTTGAACAGAGGCAACTCTCCCTGGCTGCCGAATTGCTCGACAACGCTGCCGCGGGCGCGCTCAGCGACATCCTGCGACGTGGCGACATGGACGGCAAAGCAGGTACGACACTGCTCGTGCACAATCTGCCCGGCAGCCTGTGCGAACGCGTGTTGCTGGTCGGCCTGGGCAAGGCCAAGGCTTTCCACGCCAAGGCTTACGTCGCCGCCATCCGTCTGGCGGTGAAAACCCTCACTGACACCGGCTGCAGTGACGCCGCCCTGTTTCTCACCGAAATCCCGGTTGCCCCCCATGACACCACCTGGCGCATCCGCCAGGCGGCCAGCAACGCCTTGCAGGCCAGTTACCGCTTTGATCGTTTCAAATCAAACAAGAAACCTGTCGCCCTGCGCAAACTCACCTTGATCGTCTCCCGCCGGGGCGAACTGGCGGCGGCGGAAAAGGGCCTGCACGAAGGGATTGCCATTGGCGAGGGCTGTTCATTCACCCGCGATCTCGCCAACCTGCCGGGCAACATCTGCCATCCAGGCTATCTGGCGGAAACGGCACGCGCCCTGGCAGAGGAATACCAGCTCGAATGTAACATTCTCGAACAGGACGCCATGGCTGAACTCGGCATGCACGCGCTGCTTGCCGTCGCCCGCGGTTCGGCCCAAGCCCCGCGCCTGATCGTCCTGCACTATCGCGGCGGCAAGAAAAATGCCCCCCCCGTCGTACTGGTCGGCAAAGGCATCACTTTCGATTCGGGAGGCATTTCGCTCAAACCGGGCGCCGACATGGACGAGATGAAATATGACATGAGCGGCGCCGCCAGCGTCCTCGGTGCGCTCAAGGCCGCGGCAAAAATGGCGCTGCCAATCAACCTTACCGTCATCATTCCGGCAGCCGAGAACATGCCTGACGGCAACGCCACCCGCCCGGGCGACATCGTCACCTCGCTGTCCGGGCAAACCATCGAAATTCTCAACACCGACGCTGAAGGCCGCCTCATTCTTTGCGACGCCCTCACCTATGCCGAACGTTTCAAGCCGGCGGCGGTGATCGATGTCGCCACCCTCACCGGTGCCTGCGTCGTCGCGCTGGGGCACTTTGCCACCGGCCTGTTCTCCAGCAAACCGGCTCTCGCCCGTGCCCTGCTGCGTGCGGGCGAAGAGTGTGATGACCGCGCCTGGCAACTGCCGCTGTGGGACGACTATCAGGACTTGCTGAAGAGCCCGTTCGCCGACCTTGCCAACATCGGCGGCCGCTGGGGTGGCGCCATCACCGCTGCCTGCTTCCTCGCCCGCTTCACCGAAAAATACGCCTGGGCGCACCTCGATATTGCCGGCACTGCGTGGAACTCCGGCAAGGACAAAGGCGCCACTGGCCGGCCGGTGCCGCTGCTCACCCACTACCTCATGCACTACAGCGAGAGCGAGGCGTGACCCAGGTTTTTTTCTACCATGACGCCAGCGACAATCTCGCGGCGGCCTGCGCCTTGATCAAGGGGGTCTGGAAAAAGCGTAACCCGTTGCTGATCTATGCCCCCGACCCGCAACTGGCTGACACCGTAGACCGCGCGCTGTGGGCCAGCGAAGCGGGCAGTTTCATTCCCCACTGCCGGGCCGATTCACCGCTGGCAGCGGAAACCCCCATCCTCATCGCCGCCCGGCTCGAGCAGGTGGCTCAGACAGAACGCCTGATGAACCTCTCCCGCGAACTCCCTCCCGCCTACCAGCGCTTCACCACCCTGGTGGAAGTGGTCAGCCGCGATGAACAAGACCGCCTGGCCGCCCGCGAGCGCGTCCACCAGTACCGGGCGGATGGCTGTACCGTTCAGTTTTTCGATCTCAGCCAACGCTGACACCTGCTCATCATGCCCAGCCCCATCCTTGCCCGCGCCGATGCATTGATGCACCGCCGCCCGCACAGCACCGATTCCGCAGAAGATTTCCCCATTCTCACCGACGCCCTGGATGAAGAAGAAAACATTCCCATCCTGCTGCAAGTCGAAGCCACGCCCGAAGAACCCAGCCCGGGACCGCTTGCGGAACACGCTCCTCCCTCTGCCGCACCGACGGTAATCGCTGCCGAGAGCAGTCCCTCCAGCCTTGCTGCCGACCTGGCACATGCCCTGCATGTGCACCTGCAAGCTGCCCTGCCGGGCCTGATCGAACGTGCCGTAACCGACGTCATGGCGCACCGCCTGCCCTCTCCTGCCGCAACCGCAGCTGCGGCAAGACCAGAAACAGAGCAGGCAAGCTGAGCTGACCATCCAGCGCAATTCACCACATCCGCCCCTCACCGCTCGTGCTATATTGCGCGCCCGGATTTCCTCCCGAGAACCATCGTGCTCAACTTTGATGTACTCATCATCGGCAGTGGCCTCGCTGGCCAGGCCGCTGCACTACGTCTGGCCGATCAGCGCCGGGTCGCCCTGATCAGCAAACGCAAGCTGGAAGATTCGGCTTCCGGTTGGGCCCAAGGCGGTATCGCCGCAGTACTCGACACGCAGGATTCCATTGACGCCCACATTCACGACACGTTTATCGCCGGCGCCTGGTTGAACGATGAAAAGGCGACCCGCTTCGTGGTCGAGAACGGGCGTCGTGCCATCAACTGGCTGATCGAGCAGGGGGTGCCTTTTACCAAGGACGAGACCGGCTACCACCTGACCCGCGAAGGAGGCCACAGTGCCCGCCGTGTCATCCACGTCGCCGATGCCACCGGCGCCGCCGTGCAGAAAACACTGACGGCAAAAGTACGCAGCCATCCCAACATCCGGATTTTCGAAGATCACATCGCGGTCGACCTGATCACCGGCAAACACCTCGGCCGCAGCGATGACAACCGCTGTTACGGTGCCTATGTGCTGGATGACAACAGCGGCGAGGTGCATACCTTTGCCGCCAGCAACACCCTGCTGGGCACCGGGGGTGCAGGCAAGGTATACCTGTTCACCACCAATCCGGACACCTCCACGGGTGACGGCATCGCCATGGCCTGGCGTGCCGGCTGCCGCGTGTCGAACATGGAGTTCATCCAGTTCCACCCCACCTGCCTGTATCACCCCAACGCCAAATCCTTCCTCATTTCGGAGGCCGTCCGCGGCGAAGGCGGATTGCTGAAGCTACCCGATGGCAGCCGCTTCATGCCAGAGCACGACGAGCGCGCCGAACTCGCCCCGCGTGACATCGTAGCCCGCGCCATCGACTTCGAAATCAAGAAACACGGTCTGGACTGTGTTTACCTCGATATCTCGCACAAGGGTGAAGCCTTCATCCGCGAGCATTTCCCGAATATTCACGCGCGCTGCCTCGAACTGGGCATCGACATCACCCGTGATCCGATCCCGGTCGTACCTGCCGCCCACTACACCTGCGGCGGCGTCGTTTGCGACCTCACCGGCCGCACGGATGTCGCCGGTCTGTACGTTGCGGGAGAAACTTCCTGCACAGGCCTGCACGGCGCCAACCGCCTGGCTTCGAATTCACTGCTCGAATGCCTGGTTTTTGCCGAGGCAGCCGTCAATGACATCCTGGCACAGACCCCGGCCGTACTCCCACAGTTGCCTGAATGGGACGCCAGCCGCGTCACCGACGCCGATGAGGAAGTCGTGATCTCCCACAACTGGGACGAATTGCGCCGTTCCATGTGGAATTACGTCGGCATCGTGCGCACGACCAAGCGCCTGCAGCGCGCGCTGCACCGCGTCCATCTGCTGCACAGTGAAATCAACGAGTTCTACTCGCATTTCCGCGTTACCCACGACCTGATTGAACTGCGTAACCTGGTACTCACCGCCGAGCTCATCATCCGCTGCGCCTTGCTGCGTAAGGAAAGCCGCGGCCTGCACTACTCCCGGGACTATCCGGACGTACTGAAAAAGGCGCGCAGCACGGTACTCAAACCGGCGCGTCAGAAGCGCTGACCGTACTACGCCAACGCAGGAACACGCGCAGGCGACGAAAATCTTCGGGTAACAGACAGTCCGGCGTCAGCAGCAAACGATACGGCAGACCTTCCTGTGCCTCCAGGCGCAGCACAGTTAACCACGGATGCACGGTGGCACCCTGCAGCATGCGCGCAGGAACGAATTCCGGATGATTCCAGCCCGTACCTCTGATGCCCAGACTGCCATCCGCCAGCAACTGCAGGGCCGCGACCTGTGGTCGCAGCTGCCGCACCATCCAGCCGCCCCCGAGCGCCAGCAATGTCACTCCAATCAATCGTAGCGGCACAGGAAGGGGATAAATGAGCACGACGATCAGTGCCGCACTCAGGAGTAAGGCAAGAATCCGGGGTTGTAAACGCGAACGGTGCAGCTCGATCGTGATCGGAAGCTGCACCGTCCGTACTCCGGAACGAAATCCGGGGCCCTAGACCCGCTTGAACACCAGCGAGCCGTTGGTACCACCAAAACCGAAGTTGTTCTTCAGCGCCACGTCGATCTGCATCGGCCGCGCCTGGTTGGCGCAGTAATCCAGATCGCACTCGGGATCCTGGTTGAAAATATTGATCGTCGGCGGCGAAATCTGGTGATGGATGGCCAGCACCGTGAAAAGCGACTCGACGCCGCCAGCGCCGCCGAGCAAATGACCGGTCATCGACTTGGTCGAATTGACGACGATTTTGTAGGCCGCATCGCCAAAAGCTGCCTTGATCGCGTCCGATTCGTTCTTGTCACCGAGCGGCGTCGAAGTGCCGTGGGCATTGACGTACTGAACGTCGGCTGGCGTCACACCGGCATTCTTCAGCGCATTGACCATCGAGCGGCGCGGACCGTCCATATTCGGGGCGGTGATGTGATACGCGTCGGCACTCATGCCGTAGCCGGCCACTTCGGCGTAGATCTTGGCGCCACGAGCCTTGGCGTGTTCGTATTCTTCGAGCACCAGGACACCAGCCCCCTCGCCCAGCACGAAGCCGTCGCGATCCTTGTCCCAGGGACGGCTGGCCGTAGCCGGGTCGTCGTTGCGGGTGGACAGCGCACGGGCCGCGCAGAAGCCGCCCAGACCAAGCGGCGAAACCGTCGATTCGGCACCACCGGCGACCATTACGTCGGCATCGCCGTATTCGATGATGCGCGCGGCTTCACCGATCGAGTGCGTACCGGTCGTGCAGGCAGTGACGATCGACAGGTTCGGCCCCTTGAAGCCGAATTCGATCGACAGGTTGCCGGAAATCATGTTGATGATCGAACCAGGCACGAAGAAGGGCGAGACCTTGCGCACGCCGGCAGCGTTGTACTCATCCTTGGTCGCCTCGATCAGCGGCAGGCCACCAATGCCGGAACCAATGGCAACCCCGACCCGCTCGGGATCAGCGGCGCCTTCCTGATCAAGACCGGCATCGCGCACGGCCTGCATGCCTGCCGCCAGGCCGTAATGGATGAAAGTATCCATGCGCCGGGCATCCTTGGCAGAAATGTACTGGGTGATGTCGAAGCCCTTGACTTCCCCGGCGAACTGCACGGGAAAGCTGCTGGTATCGAAACGAGTAATCGGGGCAATGCCGGAAACACCTGCAATGATGTTCTTCCAGCCTTCTTCGACCGTATTGCCGACTGGGGAAATCAGGCCGAGGCCCGTAATAACGACTCTGCGACGTGCCAAGGTGCGCTCCGCGTGAAAATGGCAAGGCCGGCCTTCGGGGCCGGCCTTGTTAGGTTGAACCTGACAGAAACAGCTCATCACCGGCACAGGGCCGGCAATGAATCACTTCTTGTTGGCGAGGATGTAATCGACAGCCTGCTGAACGGTCGTGATCTTCTCGGCCTGATCGTCCGGAATTTCGCACTCGAATTCCTCTTCCAGGGCCATGACCAGCTCCACGGTGTCCAGCGAATCCGCGCCCAGATCGTCCACGAAGGAGGACTCATTCTTGATGTCCGCTTCGTTCACGCCCAGTTGTTCGGCGACGATCTTCTTGACGCGCTCTACGATGTTATCCATTCAAAAAACTCCTTCCCCTAGGGGGTACGAAAAAAAACGTGCTGATTCTACCAAAAGCCGCAGCTTGGTGAAATCAATCCATGAACATGCCGCCATTCACATGCACGGTGGTACCCGTGACATACGAGGCAGCGGGAGAAACCAGGAAGCCGACCGCACCGGCGACGTCTTCTGGCGTGCCGGCACGCGCCAGCGGAATCGAAGCCAGCATTGCGGCCTTTTGTTCTTCAGTCAGCGCGTGCGTCATGTCGGTAGCGATGAAGCCCGGCGCGACGCAGTTGACCGTGATGTTGCGGCTACCCAGTTCGCGCGCCAGCGAGCGGGAGAGACCAGCGACGCCTGCTTTGGCAGCACAATAATTGGCCTGACCGGCGTTGCCGGAATAGCCGACCACCGACGAAATATTGACGATGCGGCCGAAGCGCGCCTTCATCATGCCGCGCATCACACCGCGCGACAGGCGGAAAACCGCCTTCAGGTTGGTGTCGATGACCGCATCCCACTCGTCGTCGCCCATGCGCATGGTCAGGTTGTCGCGGGTGATGCCGGCGTTATTGACGAGCACGGTGATGGCGCCGAATTCCTTGGCGACATCGGCAAGCACCGCGTCGGTCTGGGTGTTGTCGGTGACGTTGAGGACGACACCGCGGCCCTTGATGCCAGCTTCGGCGAGGTAGGCCGAAATCTGCCCAGCACCGGCTTCGCTGGTCGCCGTACCGATCACGGTGGCGCCCTGACGACCGAGTTCGAGGGCGATGGCACGGCCGATGCCGCGAGTGGCGCCAGTCACCAGCGCAATCTTGTCATTCAGCATGCGATCACTCCAGGCCGAGGTTGGCTTCGATGGCCGCCGCGTCAGCCAGGGCAACCCCGGCGACACCGTCGGCACAACGCTTGGTCAGACCGGCCAGGACCTTGCCCGGGCCGCACTCTGCTACGGTCGACACGCCCATGGCGGCCATTTTCTGGATGGTCTCGACCCAGCGCACCGGGTTGTAGGCCTGGCGCACCAGCGCGTCCTTGATCCGGGCCGGATCGTTCTCGATCTCGACATCGACATTGTTGATCACCGGAATTTTTGGCGCGTTCAGTGTCAGTTCGGCCAATCGTGCCGCCAGCTTGTCGGCCGCCGGGCGAATCAGCGAGGAATGGAACGGGGCCGACACCGGCAGCGCCTTGGCCATCTTGGCGCCGCGCGCCTTGCAGGCGTCCATCGCGCGTTCGACGGCGCCCTTGTGGCCGGCAATCACGGTCTGACCATTGGCGTTGAAATTAACCGGCTCGACGATCTCACCCTGCGCTGCTTCAGCGCAGGCGGCAACGATACCGGCGTTATCGAGGCCGAGCACGGCGGCCATGGCACCGGTGCCGAGCGGCACGGCTTCCTGCATGGCAGCGGCGCGCAGACGGACCAGCGGCACCGCGTCCTTGAATTCGATGACGCCAGCGGCAACCAGCGCCGAATACTCGCCCAGGCTGTGGCCGGCGACGACGGCCGGCATCTTGCCGCCCTTCTCGCACCATAGGCGCCAGGCGGCAATGCCGGCGGTGAGCATGACCGGCTGGGTATTGACGGTCTGGGTCAGTACTTCGGCCGGGCCGTCGGCAACCATCGCCCACAGGTCGTCGCCAAGCGCGGCAGACGCTTCGTCAAAGGTGGCACGAACCACGGCGGCATCGCCGTAAGAGGCCATCATGCCAACGCTCTGCGAGCCCTGGCCGGGAAATACGAAGGCAAAAGACATCGATCAGTCTCCTGTTATCAGAATTCGAGCAGGGCGGCGCCCCAGGCAAAACCGCCGCCGATACCTTCCAGCAACACCTTCTGCCCGCGCTGGATACGCCCGTCGCGCACCGCCTCATCAAGCGCCAGCGGCACTGAGGCAGCAGAGGTATTGCCATGGCGATCGACCGTCACCACAACCTTTTCCGGCGCAATGCCAAGCTTGCGCCCCGTGGCATCGATGATGCGCAGATTGGCCTGATGCGGAATCAGCCAGTCGATGTCCGCGCTGTCCATCTCTGCCGCCGCACACACTTCCTGCGCCACTTCCGCCAGCACGCGCACGGCAAACTTGAACACCGCCTGTCCATCCATGCGCAGGAAAGGATCGCCCGTCACCTGCCCCCGGCTGATCTGCCCTGGCACGTTGAGAATCCCCGCGTAGCTGCCGTCCGCGTGCATCGCCGTGGCCAGGATACCCGGCGTTTCGGCAGCTTCGAGCACCACGGCACCAGCGCCATCGCCGAACAAGACACAGGTCCCACGATCCTGCCAGTCGAGGATGCGTGAAAACACTTCGGCACCGATCACCAGTGCCCTTTTGTGGCTCCCGGAACGGATAAATTTCTCGGCGATACCGAGCGCATAGGCAAAACCGGCACATACCGCCTGCACGTCAAACGCGGTTGCCCCCTTGTTGCCCAACTGGGCCTGAATCAGGCAGGCGGTGCTGGGAAAAATGAAATCCGGCGTCGACGTCGCAACGATGATCAGATCAAGTGCAGTCGCCTCGACACCGGCCATCTCAAGCGCGCGGCGGGCCGCTTCGCAGCCGAGCTGGCTGGCAGTCGTCCCGGCGGGGGCCAGATGGCGACTGCGGATGCCGGTGCGCGTGACAATCCATTCATCCGACGTATCAATACCACGCGCCGCTAGCTCAGTGTTGCTGACGGCATCACCCGGCAGATAACTGCCGGTTCCGGTAATCCGTGCGTACATATCAGGAAACCTCCGCCGCCACATCTGTCGCAGGCAACTGCGCCAACTGCGCGGCAATCCGCTCGACCACCCGGTTTTGCGCCGCATCGCGGGCACGGGCCAGAGCGTGATAAAAGGACAGGGCGTCGGCCGAACCGTGGCTCTTCACGGAAACCCCCTTCAAGCCCAGCAGCACCGCACCGTTGTAGCGACGCGGATCCAGCCGCTGCTTGAAGCGACGGAGCACAGGCAGGGCGACCAAAGCCGCCAGCTTGGTCAGGGGATTACGCGAAAACTCCGTTTTCAGAAGGCTGGCCAGCATCTGTGCCACCCCTTCCGAGGCTTTCAGCGCCACGTTGCCGACGAAACCATCACAGACGATGACATCTGCTTCGTGCCGATAAATACCGTCACCTTCGACATTGCCGACGAAATTCAGCCCGGAAGCCTTGAGCAATCGCCCAGCCTCCTTGACCACTTCGTTACCCTTGATTTCTTCCGAACCGATATTGAGCAATCCGACACGCGGCCGCTCAAGATGATCCACTGCGGCAGCCAGCATCGCCCCCATGACCCCAAACTGCAGGAGATCCTGCGCCGAACAATCGACGTTAGCGCCAAGGTCAAGCATGTGCACGTGCCCGCCATCCGCCGTCGGCAAAATCGGACACAGCGCAGGACGATCAATGCCTGGCAGCATTTTCAGCACAAAGCGTGAAATAGCCATCAGGGCACCGGTATTACCCGCCGAGACGCAGGCATCCGCCTCACCGGCCTTGACCAGATTGAGGGCGACGCGCATCGAGGCATCTTTTTTGCTGCGCAAGGCTTGCGCCGGCGCCTCATCCATGCCGATCACTTCCGAGGCATGCTGCAGACGCAGGCGGGAGTTAGCTTCCTCACCCAGCAACAAAGGACGCAGCAGCGCCTCCTGGCCCACCAGGATCAGCTCAACCGCCGGATCTTCCCTGAGAAAACGGAGCGCCGCCGGCACCGTCACTGACGGACCGTGGTCTCCCCCCATGCAATCAATGGCGATGCGGGTTGTCATGGCAAAAGAAAGGGCAGGCGCTTCGGAAGAAGCCCTGCCCCTACCTCGAATAATTACTCGCCCTTGCCCTTGAGGACTTTCTTGCCACGATAGAAACCGCTCGGCGAGATGTGGTGGCGCAGGTGCGTTTCACCCGTGGTCGGCTCGATGGCGATCGGCGCAGCAGTCAGAAAATCGTGTGCACGATGCATGCCACGCTTGGACGGGGACTTCTTGTTCTGTTGAACGGCCATGATGTGTTACTCCAAAAAAATCAGTTCGGCTTACCCTTGAAGCCCGCCAGGGCAGCAAACGGATTGATCCGCTCACCGGCCACGGCAGCTCCGGGTACAACGCATTGCTCATGACGGGGCGCCACCGGCAGGGAAAGAAGAATTTCATCCTCCACCAGCGCTTCCACGTCCAGTTCTTTTTCCAGCGGGAGAAAATCCCGGCTGTCGTCTTCCAGCTCATCCTGGGACAGATCAGCATCCACCGGCACCAACTCCAGCAAATTATCGACCGCCAGCTGAAAAGGAATGGCACTCAGACAGCGCTGACAGGCCAGAGGAATTACCCCACCCACCGTGAGGTGCAGCAGAAACTCCCCACGCGCACCGCGCATGCCTTCCAGGCGCCAGACCACTTCCCCCGCCACCTCAACCAGCAGGTCATGCAGGCGCTCCATCCCGGAAACCGGCACTGTTCCTTGCAGAACACGCGCTTCGCGGGCGAAGAGAAAGGCGTCGTTGATCCTTTTCAATTTGAATCTGTTGCGACTTAAACGGCGGATGATATTATTTTCGGCTGACCAAGTCAAAGAAAAACCAGAACCACACCATGCACCAGCCCCCCGTCACACTCGTTCTTGCCTCCACCTCGCCCTACCGCCGCGAGCTGCTTTCCCGCCTGGGACTGCCATTTTCCGTTGCCAGCCCGGACACCGATGAAAGCCCGCTCCCTGGCGAAGCAGCGGAAGCCCTTGCCTTGCGCCTGGCCGAAGCCAAAGCCCGCGCCGTCGCGCCCGCGTATCCGCAGGCCCTGATCATCGGCAGCGATCAGGTGGCCATTGCCAACGGCAAAATCTACGGCAAACCGAGCACGCACGAACGTGCCGTGGCGCAACTGCAGGAGCTCTCCGGTCAGAGCGTCAATTTTTACACCGCCCTCTGTCTCTACGACAGCCGGAATGACAGCCGTCAGATCTGCGGCGTTCCCACACAGGTCAAATTCCGCTCGCTCAGCAACAGCGAAATCGAGAACTATCTCGCCCGCGAACCCGCTTACAACTGCGCCGGCTCCGCCAAATCCGAAGGACTCGGCATTGCTCTGCTGGATAGCCTTTCCGGCGACGACCCAAACGCTCTGGTCGGCCTGCCCCTGATCGCCCTGTGCGCCATGCTGCGCCAGGTCGGCATGAATCCGCTGGCATGAGTGGCACCCTTTACCTGATCCCGGTGCCGCTCGGCCCCGGTGCGCCGCAGGATGTGCTACCACCGCACACCCTCTCCACCCTGCAGCCACTGCGGCATTTCGTGGTCGAGAACGCAAAAAGCGCCCGCGCCTTTCTCAAGATCGCCGGCACCACCCTGCCCTTGCAGGAATTGCAGCTGAATGAACTCAACGAACACAGCCGGCCGGCGGATATTGCCCCGCTACTGGCGCCGTTGCTCGCCGGCGAGGATGTGGGCCTGCTCTCCGAGGCCGGCTGCCCGGCCGTAGCTGATCCCGGGGCCGCGCTGGTGGCACTGGCACAGCAGCAGAACATCCGCGTCGTGCCGCTGATCGGCCCCTCATCCCTCCTCCTCGCCCTCATGGGCAGCGGCCTGGATGGCCAGCATTTCGCCTTCCACGGCTACCTGCCAGCCAAGGATGCCGAGCGCAGCAAGGTGTTGCGCGACCTGGAAAAGGAGTCGCGGCAGAAGCGGCAAACCCAGCTCTGCATCGAAACCCCTTACCGCAATGCCGCCCTGTTCGACGCCCTGCTGCGCCATTGCCAGCCCGGCACACGGCTGTGCGTGGCGACTGACCTGAGCCTGCCCAGCGAGCGCATCCGCACGCAGACAATCGCTGCCTGGAAAAAACAAACGCCGCCCGATCTCGAGCGGCGTCCGACGGTTTTCCTGTTTCTGGCCTAGAACACCCCGGGCGTTGTCAGGCGGCTGCTCAGCCCCTGCCACAGGCTATCCATCGCACCAGCACCAAAGCGCTTGGCAAAACGCTCGGCCAGATTTTCCTTGACGGTATAGTCGAGCAATTCCTCGTTCTTGATCACGTCGCGCGCCACGCTATCGACCGAGCCCAGCGCATCAGCCAGCCCCATGGCCACACTTTGCTCGCCGGTCCACATCAAGCCGGAAAAGGTATCCTCACCTTCCTTCAGGCGCTTGCCACGCCCCTCGCGCACCACCTTGATGAATTGTTCGTGGATGCTGGCCAGCATCTGACGCGCATGCACAGTCTGCTCCTCTGACTGCGGCGAGAACGGATCAAGAAACCCCTTGTTCCCTCCTGCCGTAAGCAAACGCCGTTCTACACCCAGCTTTTCCATGGTGCCGGTAAAACCGAACCCATCCATCAGCACCCCGATGGAGCCCACGATACTGGCCTTATCGACATAGATGCTGTCCGCAGCGACCGCAATGTAGTACCCCCCGGATGCGCAGACGTCCTCCACCACCGCATAGAGCGGTTTATCGGGATATTTGGCACGCAGGCGACGAATTTCATCGTTAACCATGCCTGCCTGCACAGGGCTACCCCCAGGGCTATTGATGCGCAAGATCACGGCCTGCGAATTCGGCGCTTCAAACGCGGAATTAAGTGAAGCCACGAGGTTTTCCGCACTCGCCTCAGACTGTGGCGCAATGACGCCACGCAACTGCACCAGCGCGACATGCTTGTCTGCCACTTTGGCCGAATCCCAGTCAACCATGGCAAACAGGATGAAGCTGACGTAAGCAAAACCCAGCAATTTGAAGAAAATTCCCCAGCGACGTTTGGCCCGCTGTTCGCTCAGCGCGGCAAAAGCCAGTTTTTCCAGGGTCTTGCGTTCCCAGGCCGGATCGTTTTCTGGGCGTGAGGTGTTATCCATCAGGTATGTCCTACATCGTTATCTGAATCAACAGGGTGAGCATCATGCCATTGTTTGTAACGCATTTGTTGCACCCGCACATCATCACCCATGGACTCGTAACCAGCCATCGAGTTCCGCCACATCCTGCGCACAGACGCGCGGCGCGTGCGCCTGCAGGTGTTCCACCGGATGCGCCCCATACGTCACCGCCACAGCATCAACCCCGGCATTACGGGCCATCAGCAGGTCATGTGAGGTATCACCGATCATAACGGCGGCAGCTTCCGTCACCCCAAACTCAGCCAGCAATTCTTCCAGCATCTGCGGATGGGGTTTTGAATGGCACTCATCCGCACAGCGTGAGGCGGAAAAATACGGGCGCAAACCCGAATGATCGAGCGCCCGCTCCAGACCCAGGCGGCTCTTGCCCGTCGCCACCGCGAGCACATGCCCGGCTGCCTGCAGGCGGGCCAGCATCTGCGGCACGCCTGCGAACAGACTTAGTTCGTGATCACCCGACAGGTAGTGGAAGCGGTAACGGTCGATCATCGCCTGGTAGTTCTCCGGTTTCAGATCCGGCACCGCATGGCGCATGGCATCACCCAGGCCGAGGCCGATCACATGACTGGCCTGAGCCCGACTGGGCACCGGCAAGTCAAGATCAGCGCAAGCCGCCTGAATGGCACGTACGATGGCCCCCGTCGAGTCGAGCAAGGTGCCATCCCAGTCAAAAATCACCAATTCGTACTTCATTGTCGCTCCAGAATGGCCGGACAAGTGTCGGCAGAAAATTCGCGCGGCGCCTGCGCATCCAGCTGCGCGATATAGGTGCGCAGATTCGCAGGCAACGGCGCGATGAACTCCAGCGGCTCGGCGCTCAACGGATGCAGGAAACCCATCCGCCAGGCGTGCAGCGCCATCCGCTTCAGCCCTGCAGCAGCAAGTTGCCGGTTGAGAGCGAAATCGCCATATTTTTCGTCCCCCAGAATGGGAAATCCCAGATGCGCCAGATGCACACGAATCTGGTGCGTACGCCCAGTTTTCAGTTGCGCCTCCAGCAGACTCATACCCGGCCAGCGTGCCAGCAGGCGGAACACCGTATGCGCGGGCTTGCCTGACGCATCCACGCGCACCCGTCGTTCGCCGTTATCCTGCAAGTACTTGTACAAAGGCAAACGAACGTGCTGGACAGCATTCATCCAACGCCCCCTGACCAATACCAGATAACGTTTATCCGCGCCCGCCCCATGCTCGCGGAACATGTCGTGCAAGGCCGTCAACGCCGAACGTTTCTTGCCCACCAGCAGGATTCCCGATGTTTCCCGGTCGAGGCGATGCGCCAGTTCGAGAAACTTGGCCTGCGGTCGCTGCTGACGCAGGGCTTCGATCACACCAAAACTGACCCCGCTCCCCCCATGCACCGCCACGCCTTCGGGTTTATTCACCACCAGCAGGGCATCATCCTCGAACAAAAGCGGCAACTCGACCCTCTCCTTGGCGGCCGCAACCACCTCAGCCGCCGGCCGCTGCGCCAGCCGCAGCGGTGGCAGACGCAGGACATCACCGGGCTGCAAACGATAGGTTGCGGCCACCCGCCCCTTGTTCACACGCACTTCACCACTACGCAGGATGCGGTAGACATGACTCTTCGGCACACCCTTGCAATGCCGGAACAAAAAGTTATCCAGGCGCTGGCCTGCAGCATCTTCGTCAACCGTCAGATAGCTGACTGAATTATTCCCTGCCACACTCATTTTCAAATATACTGCCCGGGTTTCACGTCGTCGTTTGAAGGGATGCCGAACCATCAGACCACGCGCGCAGTGCCCAAGGTAAATACTACCGGGGTGCGACCATCGCGTGGCAGGCCATGAATTCCCTCCCGTGCCAATTGCCCGGGGCAAACCACGTAAAACGCCTGGTTAAGTTCGCTCACCAAAAGTAGCGATGGTAATGGATTAGCTTGTCACAAGCACGCACGGATCGCCCGTTGCAGGAATTTCAAGCCGCGCCTGTCGCAAAAAGACGCGTGGCCATTTAACGATCAGCACACTCATCATCGCCTTTGCCTCTTTCATCATGACGCAACCCGATCACTGAACCTGTCGCTGCCTGCATGGGCGTTTCGCCGTGCTCCGACCAGCTGGAGCCCGAATAACATGAAACGCATGCTCTTCAATGCGACACAGGCGGAAGAACTCCGTGTCGCCATTGTCGATGGTCAGAAACTGATTGATCTCGACATTGAATCCGCCGCCAAGGAACAACGCAAAAGCAACATCTACAAGGGGGTCATCACCCGCATCGAGCCGTCACTCGAAGCCTGCTTCGTCGATTACGGTTCGGAGCGCCACGGTTTCCTGCCGTTCAAGGAAGTCTCCCGCGCCTATTTCCAGGCGGGCGTCGAACCGGGCAAGGCCCGTATCCAGGACGCCCTCAAGGAAGGTCAGGAACTGATCGTCCAGGTCGACAAGGATGAGCGTGGCAACAAGGGCGCTGCCCTGACCACCTACGTCTCGCTGGCCGGCCGTTACCTCGTGCTGATGCCGAACAACCCGCGCGGCGGCGGCGTCTCCCGTCGCGTCGACGGCGATGAGCGCACCGAATTGCGCGAAGCCATGGATCAACTCGAAGTCCCGCAGGGCATGAGCCTGATCGCCCGCACCGCCGCCATCGGCCGTCAGGCAGAAGAGCTGCAGTGGGACCTGAACTACCTGATGCAGCTGTGGACCGCCATCGATAATGCGGCCAAAGAGCATTCGGGCGCTTTCCTCATCTATCTTGAAAGCTCCCTGGTCATCCGCGCCATTCGCGACTATTTCCAACCGGACATCGGTGAGATCCTGATCGACACCGACGACGTGTTCGAACAAGCCCAGGCCTTCATGGGCACCGTCATGCCGCACAACGTCAATCGCGTCAAACGCTACCGCGACGACGTGCCGTTGTTCTCCCGCTTCCAGATCGAACATCAGATCGAAACCGCCTTCGTTCGCCAGGTCAACCTGCCGTCCGGTGGCGCCATCGTCATCGATCACACCGAAGCCCTGGTCGCTGTCGACGTCAACTCCGGTCGTGCCACCAAAGGTGCCGACATCGAGGAAACGGCGCTCAAGACCAACCTCGAAGCCGCCGATGAACTGGCCCGCCAGCTGCGTCTGCGCGACCTGGGTGGCCTGATCGTCATCGACTTCATCGACATGGAAAACAGCAAGGCCCAGCGCGAAGTCGAGAACCGCCTGCGCGACGCCCTGCGTTTCGACCGCGCCCGCGTCCAGATGGGCAAGATCAGCCGCTTCGGCCTGATGGAACTGTCGCGCCAGCGCTTGCGTCCGGCCCTTGCCGAAACCAGCTACATTTCCTGCCCGCGCTGTACCGGCACCGGCCACATCCGTTCGACCGAATCGGCCGCGCTGCATATCCTGCGCATCCTCGAAGAGGAAGCGATGAAGGAAAACACCGGCGCCGTGCATGTTCAGGTGCCAGTCGATGTCGCCACCTTCCTGCTCAACGAGAAGCGCCCGGACATCCAGGCCATCGAACTGCGCCACAAGGTCACCATCCTGCTGATTCCGAATGTTCATCTGGAAACTCCGGCGCACACGATCACTCGCCTACGCCACGACGACCTGAACAACGAAGACGAGCGCGCCCCCTCCTACAAGATGGTGGACCAGCCCAGCGAGGAAGAAACGCGCAAAAACAACCCGGCGGACAAACAAAAACCACGCCAGGAAGCCGCCGTCAAAGGTATCACTCCGGCCCAACCTGCCCCGGTGGTTGCCGAAAAACAGGCTGTCCTCCCGGTCACGACCCCCGCTGCCACAAGCGGCCTGCTGGGCTGGCTGAAATCGCTGTTCGCCGGCAACACCGCAGCCGCAGCCCCGGCGGAACCCACCGCCACGCCGGCACAAAAACCGCGCAACGGTCGCAACAACGAACGCGGCGAGCGTCAGGGCAACCGGCGCAACGGCCGTAATAACCGCAATGGTCGTAACGAGGAAAATGGCGAACGCGGTGAGCGCCAGAATACCCGCAACGGCGAGCGCAGCCAGAAAGCCGCGCAGGAGGAAACCGTTGCCAGCGACAACGTAGCAGCCACACCCACGAGCGAACGCACGGAGCGTAAACCACGCCGAGAGCGGCGCGAGCGCACTCCCGCTGAAAACAAACCCGTCGCAGAGACTGTCGCACAACCGACTGGCGGAGAAAACATTTCGCCAGCCAGTGAGACTGCCGTGAGCGAAGAGCAAGGAAGTGGCCGTCGGCGTGGCCGGCGTGGTGGCCGTAACCGTGGTGACCGCCCGGAACGGCGCGAAGGTGAAATCTCCACCAGCACGGAAGAAACCTTGAGCGTCTCGACCGAGGAAACTCCGCCGATGGCAACTCAAGCCAGCGAAACAAATACGGAAAACAGCCCCAGCTTCCCGCTCACGACACCGCTGCCTACCGCCGTGGTTGCGCTTGAACCGCTGGTAGCAGCAACTGCCAGCGAAGAAGTCCCGGCTGAAGCCACCACGGTCATTGAACCGGCAGCTATTGTCGTCGCAGCGGCTGAAATCGGATCCGTATCTGCTGAGCCGATTGCCAGCACACCGGTTGTTGAAGAAGCAGCCGCAGCGGTCGAGGTGATGGAAGAACCCGTTGTTGCCGAACCTGTTCAATCCGTTCCCAGCACACCGCCAATCACGGACGAAGCAGCCCCGGAAGTAGTAGCAGCGCCCGCCATCGACATTGATGCCGCACTTGCCGACAGTGGCCTGGTGCTGGTGCAGACTACCGCTGCCACGAATGCACCGGCTGTAGTTGAACCGCCACAAAAATTGGGACGTCCGCGCAAAACCCGGACCGCGCCGGCTGAGGCAGAAGCCATGGTCATGGTGGAAACTGCACCGAAGTAAGCACGTCAGAGCAGCGACCAAGACAAACCGGGGACAAATTCCCCGGTTTTTTTTGCCTACCTACTTCCTGCTGACTTGTTTCTTCAATACACCAACCAACCCCTGCGCGGCGTCTTCGACCATATCGAGTACCAGATCGAAACCATGCCCAAGACCGTAGTAAGGATCGGGCACTTCATGATCGTCGAAATTTCTGGCGTACTCCATCAGCAGATGGATTTTTGACAACTGCTCCGGCGTTGCCATGCGCTGCAGGTTGTCGAAGTTGTTCTTGTCCATGGCAAGAATCAGGTCAAAATAATCGAGGTCCTGATAAGCCACCTTGCGTGCCCGCAACTGCGACAAATCATAATGGCGCGCAGCAGCAGCCCGCTGCGTGCGCGGATCAGGCGCCTCGCCAACGTGATAGCCGTGGGTGCCCGCTGAATCGATTTCCACTTGGTCGCCCAGTCCATTGGCTCGCACGTAATGGCGCAATACCGCCTCTGCCGTAGGCGACCGGCAGATATTCCCCATACACACCATCAGAACACGGATTGTCATTGTTCAGCTCCTCTGTCGGGATGCTCTCCAGATCCATCATGCTGCGCCGCACCAAACACTTGTTCGCGCAAACGGAACAACGCATCCCGCGCTGCCGCCGCTTTTTCAAATTCAAGGTTTTTCGCGCAGTCGAGCATTTCTTTTTCCAGCCGCTTGATCTCCCTAGCGACTGATTTTTCGCTCATCGTCGCATAATTTGCCCGGTCCTGGGCTACTTTCAGCGCATTTTGTGCCTGGCCGGCGTCATACACACCATCAATGATGTCCTTGATTTTCTTCGATACCCCGCGCGGCACAATCCCGTGCTCCAGGTTGAATGCCAGCTGTTTTTCGCGTCGCCGCCCGGTCTCAGCGATAGCCCGCTGCATCGATTGCGTGACCTTGTCGGCATAAAGAATGGCCGTACCATGGATATGCCGGGCCGCCCGACCAATGGTCTGAATCAGCGAACGCTCAGAGCGCAGAAAGCCCTCCTTGTCGGCATCGAGAATCGCCACCAATGACACTTCCGGAATATCCAGCCCCTCGCGCAGCAGATTGATACCCACCAAGACGTCAAATTCCCCCAGGCGAAGGTCACGGATGATCTCGACCCGCTCGACCGTATCAATATCCGAATGCAAATAGCGTACGCGTACCCCGTGATCAGCGAGAAAATCCGTCAGATCCTCAGCCATGCGCTTGGTCAGCGTGGTCACCAAAACCCGCTCCTCTGCCGCCACCCGCAGCCTGATTTCCCCCAGCAGATCATCGACCTGGGTAGACGCTGGCCGCACGATGATTTCCGGATCAACCAGCCCGGTCGGCCGCACCACCTGTTCCACGACCTGGCCTGCATGCGTGGCTTCATAATCCGCCGGGGTCGCCGAGACAAAGATGGTTTGCCGCAAATGCGCTTCAAATTCATTGAACTGCAAGGGACGGTTATCGAGCGCTGACGGCAGGCGAAAACCATAATCAACAAGATTTTCCTTGCGCGAACGGTCACCCTTGTACATGCCGCCGACCTGGCCGATGGTCACGTGCGATTCATCAATGAACATCAGCGCGTCACGCGGCAGATAATCGATCAGGGTCGGAGGCGGCTCACCCGCCTGACGCCCGGAAAAATGCCCTGAGTAGTTTTCGATGCCTTTACAGAAGCCAATCTGATCGAGCATTTCAAGATCAAATCGGGTGCGCTGTTCGATCCGCTGCGCTTCCACCAGTTTCTGGCTGGCGGTGAAATAAGCGATACGCTCGGTCAATTCAGCCTTGATCGTTTCGATAGCTTTCAGCACCGTTGCCCGCGGCGTGACGTAATGCGATGCGGGGAATACGGTGAAGCGCAACGCCTGGTGCAATAACTGGCCAGTCAGCGGATCGAAAAACTGCAACTTTTCTATTTCGTCGTCGAACAGCGAGACACGAATCGCGTGTTCGGCGTGCTCGGCCGGAAAAATGTCGATGACGTCACCGCGCACGCGGAAGATGCCGCGGTGGAAATCCATTTCGTTGCGCTCGTACTGCATGTCGGTCAGGCGCTTGACGATGTCGCGCTGGTCCATGCGGTCGCCGACGCGCATGGTCAGGATCATGTTGTGGTACTCGTCACGGTCGCCGATGCCGTAGATGCACGATACCGTCGCCACGATCACCACATCGCGCCGCTCGATCAGGCTCTTCGTTGCACTCAAGCGCATCTGCTCGATGTGGTCGTTAATCGAACTGTCCTTTTCGATGAACAGGTCGCGCGACGGCACATAGGCTTCCGGCTGGTAGTAGTCGTAGTAGGAAACGAAGTACTCGACGGCGTTTTCCGGAAAAAACTCCTTGAACTCCGAGTACAACTGCGCCGCCAGCGTCTTGTTCGGCGCCAGCACCAGCGCCGGCCGCCCGGTGCGGGCGATGACGTTGGCCATGGTGTAGGTTTTGCCCGAGCCGGTCACACCCAGCAGGGTTTGAAAGGACAAGCCATCCTCGACGCCCTCGACCAATTGTTTGATCGCCACTGGTTGATCGCCGGCCGGAGGAAAAGGCTGGTGCAGCCGGTAAGGACTGCCCGAAAAAGTCACCACAGGCGTGCTTTGGGTAGATTCGCTCATGTTAGTATTTTACGTTTTCTGTCGCGCCGCTCTGGCCAGCAGAACCGCCGCCTTCCGGCAGCCCTGACGGCTGTCGCACATTTCCTTCCTATTATTCCACGGAGTCAGTCATGTCCTCTTCGATCTTTGCCGCGGTGGAACTCGCCCCGCGCGACCCGATTCTGGGTCTGAACGAAGCCTTCAACGCCGATGCACGTGACACCAAGGTGAACCTCGGTGTTGGCGTGTACTTCGACGACAACGGGAAAATCCCCCTGCTCGCCGCCGTCAAGGCCGCTGAAGATGCCCGCGTCAAAGCCGCCCTGCCGCGCGGTTATCAGCCAATCGAAGGCGCTCCGGCCTACAACACCGCCGTCCAGAACCTGCTCTTCGGCAAGGACTCGGAACTGCTCGCCGCGGGCCGCGTGATCACCGCCCAGGCCATCGGCGGCACCGGCGCGCTGCGCATCGGCGCCGACTACCTGAAGCGCCTGAACCCGGACGCCAAGGTCTACATCAGCAATCCCTCCTGGGAAAACCACCGCGCCTTGTTCGAAGCCGCCGGCTTCATCGTCGAAGACTACGCCTATTACGATGCGGCGACCCGTGGCGTGAACTTCGTCGGCATGAAGGCCGATTTGAACAAGATGGCTCCAGGCTCGGTCGTTCTGCTACATGCCTGCTGCCACAATCCGACCGGCGCTGATCTGAGCGACGCCCAGTGGTCCGAAGTCGTCGCCATCTGCAAAGAACGCGGTCTGGTGCCTTTCCTCGACATGGCCTACCAAGGCTTCGCCGACGGCATTGACGCCGACGCCGTGGCCATCCGTGCCTTCTCGGCTTCCGGCCTGCAGTTCTTTGCCTCCAGCTCGTTCTCAAAGAACTTCTCGCTCTACGGCGAACGCGTCGGCGCCTTGTCCATCGTGACCGCCTCCAAGGAAGAATCAGCGCGTGTCATGTCGCAGGTCAAACGCGTCATTCGCACCAACTATTCCAACCCCCACACCCATGGTGCCGCACTGGTTGCCGGCGTGCTTGCCTCTTCCGAATTGCGCGCCCAGTGGGAAGCCGAACTCGCCGGCATGCGCGACCGCATCCGTGCCATGCGTACCGGCCTGGTCGATGCCATCAAGGCCACCGGCTGCGCGCAGGACTTCTCTTTCGTTGTTCAGCAGCGCGGCATGTTCTCCTACACGGGACTCTCGGCAGCCCAGGTCGAGCGCCTGAAAGAGGAATTCGGTATCTATGCCGTATCGACCGGCCGCATCTGTCTGGCCGCATTGAACAGCAAGAACATCGATTACGTCGCCAAGGCTGTTGCCACGGTGATCCGCTGACACGCACTGCCGGCGTTCAATAAACCAAAGGCCGCAGATCGCGGCCTTTGTTCATGGAAAAAAGGAAAATCAGCGCTCAACCATCACTTCTGCATTGGGTAGAACACCACTGACCCGCACCGGGACCTTGATTGCAGCCACCGAAGAGCGCACCTCGATTGTCAAACGCCCCTCCAGCCGCCCGTCCGGTGTATGGCGCAGGGCGCCGCCGGCATTCAAGGCGCCAGCATCCAGTTGCAATTCATTGAGCGCAATCCCTGACGCATCTGCGCTTACCCTTGCCGTCAGTTGATCAAAACGTGTACTTCCCGCCCGGACCACAGACCCGGGGCCACGCCGGCTGGCCTCGCCAAGATCCACACCAAACAAATTACCGCGCAGCACCTTGGCCTGCATCTCCAGACGGGCAGCCGACCACATATCCGCCCAACTGGCACCACTGCCCTCAAGGCGCAGCGGCCCCTCCAGAGCACCTGCCAACTTGAGCCTGGGCAACACACCACCAGCTTGCTGCAGATCCACCCGCGCCAGGAGGAAGTCTCCCCGCATGGCCAAACCATTTTCATACCAGCCCAGGCTCCAGTCCCCCCTCAAGACCCCACCAGAAAAACTCGCGTCGATTTCCCGCACCTGCAAACCCTGGATATCAAGGGTCGCTTTCGCATCCAGCGCCCCAAAGCGCACAGGCGTACCAGGTAGCAGCCAGGCGCGCCCTTCAATACGCAAAGCAAGCTGACCTGCGGCAGGCTTTGCCTCAATCAGCAATTCACGTTCCCCAGTTTCCAGGCGCCCTTCGACGAAATGCCCGTTTTCATAGCGGAGCAGGCCGTTAAACGGTCCCAAAACCGTATTCTTTGCAGCAAGAACCTGCAGACCATCGACGTTAACCTGACGCAAGGCCAGCAGAGCAAACGCCTTGTCGCTGGCCACCCCCGGCTGCATCAGCAGCCTGTCCAGCGAGCAGCTCACATCTACCAAGTCCAGCTGCGTCACCGCCGCACCGCCTTTGAGCAACAAGTGCCAAGGCGGCGGCAAACTCACCTTGCCAATCCTGGCGGTCTCCTCGCCCGCGCCACTCAGACGTAAATCATGCAACTCGAGGCGCGGTCGTGGCAGAGCAACAAACTCCACCTCCCCGATCGTGACAGGCATGTGCAACAACTTGCCAGCCAACTGCTCCAGATCGGCACGGTAATTGTTATAGGGAAAAAAGAACACCAGCAAAACCAACAGTGCCACCAGCACCATAAAGGCACCGCCAAGCAGAGGAAAAATCCGCCATTGCCGCCCTGGGCCTGGTTCAGCGGTTTCTTCCTCCAGTTTCTGCCGTTTCTTCGGCGGAGCTTCCTGCTCACTCGCGGGCAAGACCGGCTTGCCGAATGCGGAGAAAACACTGGCAGGCCCAGCCCCGGGCGCTTCCATGGAGACGAACGTAGGCGCACGTTCGCCGAAAGTCGAGAATTGTGAAATCGCCGAATGCAACTCCTCCTTCTCCGGCGGCACGCCTACCGCCCATGCCGCAGCTGCCTCAGCCTGCGGCACAATAAACCCCCCGCGCTCCAGGTCATTGATCGCGCTTTCCACCAGTCGCGCGTTGCCAATTTTGGCAATCAATTCATCGACACTCAACTTGCCATCCACCTGCACCAGAACTAGGCGCAGGTTCCTCTGAACCACACGTGTACTTTGCCGTACCGCCTCATCGCCAGCAGGCGTTTTTGCATAAATTCGTGCAGAACCCATGAACTTCCTTTCCTCGGAAATCTACCGTCTATCTTGACTTTAAGGCATTCTACTACTATAATGCCATCTTTATATTCCCCGATAGCTCAGTCGGTAGAGCGCCGGACTGTTAATCCGTAGGTCCCTGGTTCGAGCCCAGGTCGGGGAGCCAAATAAACACAAGCACTTAGCCCGCATTTTTGCGGGCTTTTTGCTTTTCTGGTCCGTCGTCCGGTAGATCCCCAGTCCGTCGGTTGCCTGCCGCCCCCCACGTCGTAGCCTACTCCAACTTTTGCCACGGGAGAAACGGGGGATTCGGGCATCACCCGTTTCTCCCGAATCCCCCGCTTCGTTTTT
Source organism: Azonexus hydrophilus (assembly GCF_905120355.1). GTDB lineage: Bacteria > Pseudomonadota > Gammaproteobacteria > Burkholderiales > Rhodocyclaceae > Azonexus. The sequence continues at coordinate 141,239 of NZ_CAJHOB010000009.1, forward strand.
TGGGCGGCGTCGCGGCCCCACACTCGCCTTCGGCGCGGCACTGCACGGCTATGGTTTCACGTTGTCTGTATTGATCACACTGTGCACCGGCCTGATCCTGCTGACCCGTCAACTCAACCGCCTGGAGTACGAGGCCTTCATGCTGCAGTGAACGGCAACGGAAAAGCCCACGTAACCGTGAGATTACGCGCATTGCAAGTAGCCGAATTCCTCCTTCGTGCTGCAATAAAATTGTGCCCCCACCAGTGATTGTGCGTATTTTTTCTGCCTGAGGCAGTTTATGCTGCATGCCTGTGCGTGTTTGGCTGCGGCGTAGTGATCAGAGTCGACAATCTGCCCCCCCTGGGTCAGCATAGTTTTGACAGCACACCAGAATTCCGCGCGAAGACTCCAAAAACATGCAAAGCTCCGCAACGGCAAGAAACGATCTTCCTGGAAATCCGAACATAAAAATGAAAAAACTCCATCTGACAGATGAACAGAGTTATATATTCGACGTCAACGACAGGTCAAAAGGAACGCCTTACAACATTTCATTCGAAATAAGGTTTTCCAGACACTTCCCAGTAGAACAGCTACGCCACGCAGTGAAAAAATGTCTTCTGCCTGCAGACATCTCCGGTGCAAAATGCTTCACTGATGGCAATGAAAAGCACATGGAATTTTCAGCGCCCACAATACCGGAGATAAAAACATACAACTTCCCATCGACTGAACAGTATCAAAGATACTGCGACAGCATCCCAGAAAAAGAAATCAACAACAGAGACAAGCTGTTTCACGCATTCATCTACTCAATCAACAACTCTTTCAACAATCTGCACTTCTGCTTCAACCATCTTGTTTTCGACGGAATTTCCGGAATCATTCTTTACGAAGCCATCCAGAAAGTTTTGCTTGACGAGCACACGGAAATACACTGGCATCCATTCGCATCGCATCTAGAAAAGGTTCGTCTCAACAGCACCAGAATTAGTCACATTGATGATGAAAAATTCTGGGAAACAAAATTTCATGAACTATCAAGATGCGAGCCCATTTTTAAAGACGCCATCGGGATCGAAGAATCAGATGCCACCAGCTTGAATTTTCAGCTAGACAAGGAATCAAAAAGCGCACTACTCGGCTATTGCGAGCAGAAAAAAATATCGCCTTACCTCGTGATTTCCTCAGCCCTTGCTGAATTGCTAGCGAAAAAAAACGGATGCCAACGGATCAGCATTGAAATACCGATTGGAAACCGTGTCGGAAAAGAAGAAAAAAACAGCATTGGCGCTTACGAAATCGCAGCACCATTCACCTTCGATTTCAGCAACTCAAATAAATTGAATGACGCCATTGAATCAGCCAAAATTCAATCCAGAGAATTTTATCGCCACAAAGATTTCCCTTGGAGCAATGGAATAATCTCTCCATCGAATATGGAAAAAAATGGCCCATATACACCTCAGGCCGAAGTATCATATTTTTGCTTCAACAAAAACCACTCTCTGGGTTTTGCAAGCTTGCATCATCATAACTCAAAAAGCTCCAACCTTCCTTTTAGCTTATACATCTCAGACTACCTTGATTACGAAGAAATGAGTTTTTACTATATCTTCTGGGGGCAGTACATCTCGTGCGCAACAATTATTGAAATTCAAAATGAGCTTGAGTGCAGCCTGATAGAATTAGTAAGAATTGGCCGCGTGCAATAATTTTTCAGCAGCAAAAAACACCCAAACAATCAAAAAATGAGTACAACCCGTTCATCGCAAGCAGCCAAAACAAATGCACAAGAGCAGGCTGCACGTCAGGCGCGCGCACTGTGGATCAGCGTGGTGATTTATCTCGTGACGTTCATACCCTACGCACTAATCGCCATTCTTTCCGGGTCCATGTTGTTGCTCTCGGACGTTGCGGATTACATCAAGAGTTTCGCTTCCTACGCGGTGTCTCTGCGTATTCTCAGAAACATTCGCGAAGGCCAGCTGCATGATTTTGATTACGGCGCCGGAAAGCTTGAACGAGTCGGTAGTTTGTTCGGAGCCTTGTGCTATATCGGGACATTGGTCGCACTTGCCATCTATTCATTCATGCGTCTGCTGCAACCGGAACCGCTCGACGCTGACTTTACCTTTGTCGGCATCGTCGTTCAGGTCCTGGTGTTTGTCGTAAATGGTGGCCTGTGGATCTACTACAAACGGCTTGCCACCACTTCGCCCTCCCCCTTGATTGACATGGAGTGGCGTCACAAACGTAACGATGCCCTGGGGGCCGTGGCCATCCTGATCGCCCTTGGGCTTGCCCTGGTATTCCAGGATCAGCCGTGGGCTATCTACCTCGACCCGGCATGCGCTCTGGCTTATTCCATCTTTGCCATCGGGTTATACGTTCCTGTCCTGCTGGAAACGCTCCATGACCTGCTCGACCGCACACTCGCCGAAGACGTGCAAATCGTCATCATGCGGCACCTGGCCAAGCATTTTGATGGCTACGAGGCATTTCACGGCGTACGCTCACGACGAGCCGGCAACCGGCTGTTCATCGAGATAGCTCTGGGCTTTGATCCCACCAAGACGATAGGCGAGGCAGAGATCACTATCGAGTCCTTGCGAATGGGCGTTGAAACAGACATTCCAAATGCGGAAGTCAGCGTTGTCATCAAGCCGCTACAGCAAGGGGGAAATGCTGAGGATCTCACAAACCCTGGCGGCAACGACGCCCAGCCACCACTGATCGAAGCCCATATCTAGTCCCCAATGGAGAAAATCGCCCCGCTTCAGCACCCCCTGGGTCAGAATAGTTGTCGCTTCGATAGAATCTTGAATTGAGGGGCGATA
>NZ_CAJHOB010000010.1 GCF_905120355.1 Azonexus hydrophilus
TTGCTGTCCCCGGTGCAGAAAGCCTGGCATGAATCCGGGCGGGAACGATGAGATGCGTGCACTTCCGTAGGTGCCGTGATGTTGGTTCTGGCAATGGCTCTGCGCACTTTCCAATCTTATTTGGTAACGGAATGGTAGTGGCCAGAGTCGAGGCTGGCGGCAATCTGACGGCTGAGTTCGTACAGGGCGGCATTCATTGCGTGGATGGTGGCGCCGGTGTCGGTGTTGCCGGTGTCAATGCGAATGCGTTGTTCGTGCAGGCTGCTGGCAGTTGCGCCAGTCTGGATGTTCCACCGGGCATGTAGCCAGACTTCGTTGGCGGTGCCGGCATCGAAGCGGATGATTTCGAGATGCAGGCGACGGTCGGCGGTGATGCCCGGGGGAGCAGGGAGCTGGACCACTTGTCCGGCGCCGAGCAGTTGCCCGAGGTTTTCCCCAAGCGTGCGGCGCACGCCGTCTTCGAGCGGTTCCGCCCAGCGCTCGCGCTCACGCAGGAGCAGGCGGCCGCCGTGGTCACGGAGGACGATCTGCGGGCGGTTGAGGTAGTCGGGCAGGACGATGGCGCCGATACCTAGGCGGGGGGCTGTGGTGCTCGCGGCGCTGAATGTCGTCGTGGCCGGAGCCGCTTCGAGCAGGTAGAACTGGCTGGGTGGGCTGCTGGCGCAGGCACTGGTGAGCAGGGCGGTGGCGAGTAACAGGTGGGTACGGTGCAGCATCATTGTTCTCCCTTGCCACGCAACAGCGTTTCGGGCCGTTGCTCGATGGTTTCGGACAGCTGGCGGACTGCGCTGGCGGCCCGCGTGGTTTCTTTCAGTGCGCGTTGCAGGTTGTGCTGTAGCAGCGAATTGTCGGCGGTGGCAGTGCGGATGTCGGACGCTGCCGCCGCAATTTCTTTCAGTGCGCTTTGGGCGGTTTGCATGGCGCTGCGGGTTTCGGCCAGGGTGCTGTGGATGTCGCCGAGCAGTGGCGTGCTGCCCTGTTCAAGCCGGGCGCTCAGGCGTTTCATGTTGTGCATGGTCTGGTTGAGGGCGTGCAAGGTGGTCTGCAGCTGGTCGCTCTCGGCAGTCTTGCGCAGCACGCTGGCCAGGGCCGAAATGTCGCGGAAAAGTGTTTCGAAATCAATGTTGCTGAGTTGCTGTTTGAGTAGCTGAACGGGGGTCGGGATGGTTGGAATTTCCCGCAACTGGCCGGCGTCGCCATGTCCGCGCAGGCGGGCCGGGGTTTCTGGATGGAAGTCGAGGTCGATGTACAGTTGCCCGGTGAGCAGGCTCTGCATCGATAGCTGGCCACGCAGCCCCTGGGTGACGAACTGGCCCGAAGCCATCTGGTTGTTGATGTCCACCGACTGTCCGTAGAGATCGACAGCGGGTTGGGCGAAGAGCTCGATTTCGACCGGGATGAAGAACGATTGCCGGTTGCTGTCGAGGGCAATGCCGATTTGTCTGACCAGCCCGATGTTGACGCCGCGAAAGACGACCGGTGCACCCACTTGCAGGCCATAGACGGAGCCGTCGAAATACATGATGTAGCGCGATTTCTTTTTCCACAGATCGCCGCCGGCAACAAAGAAGAGCGCGGCGATCGCGAGCGTGATGGCGCCGAGGACGAAAGCGCCGATCAGTGCGGGTTGGGTTTTCTTGCTCACATTTTTCCCCTGCCGAGAAAGTTGCGGACGCCTTCCGGTCCGCTGTGTCGGAGTGTCTTCGGGTCGCCCAGGGCGATCATCGTGCGCGTTTCGGCGTCGAGGAAGACGGCGTTGTCGCCGATGGCGAAGATGCTGGCCAGTTCATGGGTGACGATGACGATGGTGGCGCCGAGGCTGTCCCGCAGTTCAAGGATCAGTTCGTCGAGATGGGCGGAGCTGAGCGGATCGAGTCCGGCGGACGGCTCATCAAAAAAGAGGATGTCCGGGTCCAGCGCCATGGCACGGGCCAGCGCGGCGCGCTTTTTCATGCCGCCGCTGATTTCGGAGGGATAGAAATCCTCGAAGCCGGCCAGTCCGACCAGGGCCAGTTTGACGGCCGCCAGTTCGCGTGCATCAGCCGCGCGGAAGCCGCCGATCTCGGTCATGGGCAACATGATGTTTTCACTCAGCGTGAGCGAACTCCACAAGGCGCCGCTCTGAAAAAGCACGCCGAAACGCCGCTGCATGGCCTGGCGGGTGCTGTCGTCGGTCTGCCAGAGATCGACGCCGGCAAAGCGGACGCTGCCGGCCGCTGGTGTCTGCAATCCGATCAGATGGCGCAGCAGGGTGCTTTTGCCGCAGCCGCTGCCACCCATGATGATGAAGATGTCGCCCTGTGCGATGGTGAAGCTGAGGTCGCGCTGGATCAGGCGCTCGCCGTAACGTAGGGTCAGCGAATCGATTTCGATGGCGGTCGGGCGCGGGCTCATGTCAGATGCCCAGCTGCTGGAAAAGAATGGTCAGCAACGAGGCGGAAATGGTGATCAGCAGGATGCCGAGCACCACCGCTGCCGTGGTCGCCTCGCCGACGGCCTGGGCGCTGCGCCCGCAGCGCATGCCGCAGAGACAGCCGGCAATGGCGACGAGCGCGCCATAGACGGTGCCTTTGACCATGCCGACGATGAAATGGGTCAGGTTCAGGGCTTTCGTGGTCTGCTGGAAATAGGCGAAGGCGCCGACATCGAACACCGTCGTCGCGATCAGCATGCCGGCGGCCACGCCGACAATGCCGGCGTACAGCGTCAGCAGCGGGGCCATGACCAGTAGCGAGAGGAAGCGCGGCAGCACCAGGAAATCGCTGACCGGCAGACCGAAGGTGCGGAAGGCGTCGATTTCCTCGTTCACCTGCATCGTCCCCAACTGGGCGGCGTAGGCAGCGCCGGTGCGCCCGGCAAGGATGATGCCGGTCATCAGCGCGGCGATTTCGCGCACCATGCCGATGCCGACCAGGTCGGCGATGTAGATCTGGGCGCCGAGCATGGCCAGCTGCGCCGCCCCCATGTAGGCCAGAATCGTGCCGACGAGAAAGCTGATCAGCGAGACGATGGGCAGGGCACGCGGTCCGGCATCCTCGGCGAAAAGAAGCAGGTCCGCCCGCTGGAAACGGGCTCGGCCCAGCACCAGCCGGCCGAGCGAGCGGAACAGGTCGCCGAGGAAAGCCAGGTTGAGCGGAAGGCGTTGCCAGGCGGCCAGTGTGACCTTGCCGACATGATCGAGGATGCCTTCTTCGTGCGAGTTGCCAGGTTGTCGCCGTGCCGGCACGGCCAGGGCCAGGCGCAGCAGGCGGGCCAGTCCGGGCGGCAGGCCGTCGTCGGCTACGACGCAACCGGCCTGGCGCGCTGATTCCGCCAGCGGCAGCAGACGGGCGAGCAGGCTGCTGTCCCAGCGGCCCAATCCGCTGCAATCGAACTGCAACCGCTCACCACCCGTCACTGACGGCAATGGCTCAGGCTGCTGTTCGCCGGCGTGCCAGTCGCCGGCAATCTGGCAGGTGAGGATGCCGGCTTCCTGGTGAAGCAGCAGGCTGGCGTTGTGCGAAGTCATGGCCAAGGATTCTAGCGCAGCTTGCCTGTTGTCATGCGCCGGGCGAGGACGGCGGCAGCCTGGCCCGGGAAACAAAAAACCACCGCGAACGGTGGTTTTCAGGGGGGGGCGCCTGCGCTCATGCTGCCTTTTTCGGCCAGCTCAGGTCGTTCCAGGCGTTTTGCCAGATCCGGTAGGTATTCTGTGCGGCCAGCAGGGAGAGCAGCGAGACGCGCGTCTGGTGGCGACACAGCCAGCTGAGTTGCGGTGCCGGGTTGAGGAGCGAAGGCGCCGGGCTGGTTTCGTCTTCGACCAGGCTAAGGAAGCGTTCGACGGCCAGGCCGGAGAATTCGCTACCGGCCGTCTGGCCACTCAGGTATTCGGCTTCACCAACGGCACGGCGCCAGAGTTTGAGTGCGAGTTCCTCGCTGATGCCGGCGCGTTTGGCAACCCAGGGGAGAATTTTCGGTGCTTGCATGCTGTTCATGGTGTTTTCCTTTCAGGCCAGGGTAGAGGCTGCTGTGATGTTGAGTGTCTGCCTTGTGAGCATTTTGTGCGGTGCACTATAAATATGGTGCGAAGTATACATTTTTCCAAGGAGGAGGGCGCTGCGCCAAGGTAAAAAATTGTTGCGACGCACAAATTCACCACAGTGAAGGGAAAGGGGTACACTGCCATGCTGTTTTTTCTTCCAGTATTGTCATGTCTGACCTCCTCCATCATCTCAATGCGCCGCAGTTGCAGGCGGTGACGCTGCCGCCGGTGCATGCCCTGATTCTTGCTGGCGCCGGTAGCGGCAAGACACGGGTGCTGACCACGCGCATTGCCTGGCTGCTAGCGACCAATCAGGTGGGGCCGGCGGCCTTGCTGGCGGTGACCTTCACCAACAAGGCAGCGCGCGAGATGACGGCGCGGCTGACGGCGCAGGTGCCGATCAATGTGCGCGGGATGTGGATCGGCACTTTTCACGGCTTGTGCAACCGCATGTTGCGCGCGCACTACCGCGAGGCGGGGTTGCCGCAGACCTTCCAGATTCTCGACAGCGGCGACCAGCTCGCCATGGTCAAGCGCTTGCAGAAAAACCTCGGGATGGACGATGAAAAATATCCGCCGCGCGAGCTCTGCCACTTCATCAATGCGCACAAGGAACAGGGGGTCCGGGCGGCGCAGGCCGAGGTGTATGACCATTACACGCAGCAGCGTGTGGATTTCTATGCCGAGTACGAAGCCCAGTGCAATCGCGAAGGGGTGTGTGATTTTGCCGAACTGCTGTTGCGCAGTTATGAGCTGCTGCAACGTAACGAGCCCTTGCGCACGCATTACCAGCAGCGGTTCAAGCACATCCTGGTCGATGAGTTTCAGGATACCAACCGTCTGCAATATGCCTGGCTGCAGTTGTTGGCCGGTGGCGGGGCAAAGATTTTCGCGGTCGGCGACGACGACCAGTCGATCTATCGTTTTCGTGGCGCCGAAGTCGGCAACATGCGCGACTTCGAGGCGCAGTGGTGTGGCGACAATATCATCCGCCTGGAGCAGAACTATCGTTCGCACGGCAATATCCTGGCCGCTGCCAATGCCATCATCCAGCACAACAGTGACCGTCTGGGCAAGAACCTGTGGACGGAAACCGGTGCCGGCGAGCCGATCCGGGTGTTCGAGGGCTATTCCGATCTCGACGAGGCGCGTTTCATTGTCGAGGAAATCCGCAGCCTGGTGCGCGACGGTGTGCTGGCCAGCCAGTGCGCCGTGCTCTATCGCTCGAACGCGCAGTCGCGGGTGATCGAACATGAGTTGTTTACCCAGGCGGTGCCGTACAAAGTCTATGGCGGGTTGCGCTTCTTCGAGCGGCAGGAAATCAAGCACGCGCTTGCTTACCTGCGTCTGCTCGGTAATCCGGATGACGATACGGCGTTCCTGCGCGTCGTCAATTTTCCGACTCGTGGCATCGGCGCCCGCTCGCTGGAGAATTTGCAGGCTGCCGCGCATCAGATGAATTGCAGCCTGTACAACGCGGCGGCCTCACTCAGCGGCAAGGCGGCGCAGACGGTGGGGGCGTTCGTCGGCCTGATCGAACGCCTGCGTAATGAAACGGCGGCGCTGCCCTTGCCGGAAATCATCGAGCACGTCAGCGAAGTGTCGGGCCTGCTGGAACACTACCGGCGCGAGAAAGAAGGGCAGGAGCGGCTCGACAACCTGAACGAACTGGTCAGCGCCGCTGCCACCTTCATTGATGCCGAAGGCGTCATCGGCGAGCACGGCGCGCTGGCGGATTTCCTGGCGCACGCGTCGCTCGAGGCGGGCGAGCACCAGGCCGGCGAAGGTCAGGAAGCGGTACAGCTGATGAGCGTGCATGCCGCCAAGGGGCTGGAGTTCGACGTGGTTTTCCTGAGCGGTCTGGAACAGGGGCTGTTTCCTCACGAAAACGCGGTCAATGAAGGCACGGCCGGGCTGGAAGAGGAGCGGCGCCTGATGTACGTGGCGGTGACGCGGGCGCGCCAGCGGCTCTACCTTTCCTCAGCGCAGAGCCGCATGTTGCACGGGCAGACGCGCTATTGCGTGCCGTCGCCGTTTTTCAGCGAGATTCCGGGCGAGTTGCTGCTGCGCCTGAACCATACGCGCACACCGTATCCGGCCAGCAATCGTCAGGCCGATACGGCCGGGGGCTGGGATGGGAGTGCGAGCACGGTGGCGGGCTGGCGCATCGGTCAGAGCGTCGAGCATGCCAAATTTGGCGCCGGCGTGATCGTCGCCTGCGAGGGGCGCGGTGCCGATGCCCGGGTGCAGGTGAATTTTGGTGGCGGGGCCGGCATGAAGTGGCTGGCGCTCGAATATGCCAAACTCACGCCCCTGTGAGTTTGTGCGCGGGCGCGGCAGTGATACCCTCACGCTTTCCGGATGTTGGTTACTTGATGGGTGAAGCGTGATGGCAAAAATCAAGGCAGGGCTCTTATCGCTGCGTGATCTTTTCGCGACGGCGTGGTGGATCTTCCTGATTGCCGGCATGGGTTTCGTGGTCGCCTATCAGTTCGTCGAACCCGCGCCGCCGCGCCATGTGGTCATGACCAGTGGCGGCGAAAGCGGCGCCTATTACCATTTCGCCAAACGCTACGCCGCCCTGCTGGCGCGTGATGGCATCACCCTGGAAATACTGCCGTCGGAAGGCTCGTTGCAGAATCTACAGCGTCTGCAGGCAGGCGAAGCGCAGATCGGCTTTGTCCAGGGCGGCACGATTCCGCCAGCACCGGATGACGACCCTGATGGCGAGTCGCCGTATCCTGAACTGCTCTCGCTGGGTAGCATGTTCTATGAGCCGGTGTGGGTGTTTTATCGTGGGCCGACCATCGACCGGCTGTCGCAACTCCAGGGCAAGCGCATTGCCATCGGCCAGGAAGGCTCCGGTGTGCGCCAGCTGGCGGAGCGCCTGCTGGAAGACAACGAGATCGATTTTCGCCGTAACACGATGCCCATTTCCGGCCTGGATGCGGCCGAGGAGCTGCAGCAAGGGCGCATCGATGCGGCGTTCGTGATTGCCGCCGAACATGCGCCAGTCGTGCAGGTGCTGCTGCGTTCGCCCGGTGTCAAGCTGATGAATTTCTCGCAATCCTTTGCTTACGAGCGGCGCTATCCGTTCATGACCCGGTTGACCATGCCGCAGGGGGTGGCCGATCTGGTCCGCGACCTGCCGCCGCAGGACACTCGGGTGCTGGCGCCGACGGCCAGCCTGGTGATCCGGGAGGATCTGCATCCGGCGCTGCAGAATCTGCTGCTGCAGGCTGCGCGCCAGGTGCATGGCAAACCGGGTTTCTTTCAAACGGCCAACGAGTTTCCCGCCTACATGGATGGCATGTTGCCGTTATCTGATCAGGCCGAGCGCTTCTTCAAATCCGGCCCGCCGTTCCTGCAGCGCTATCTGCCGTTCTGGCTGGCGGTGCTGGTGGATCGGTTGTTCGTGCTGTTGCTGCCGGTGATCGCCCTGCTGATTCCCTTGTTGCGGGTGGCGCCGGCACTTTACAGCTGGCGGGTGCGGTCCAAGGTGTTTCGCTGTTATGGCGAGCTGAAATTCCTGGAGGACGATCTGAAAAACCACTACGATCCGGCACGCAACGAGGAATATCGCAGCCGGCTCGATGCGCTGGACGAAGAGGCGGCAGGGCTGCGTGTCCCGCTGGGCTTTACCGATCTGGTCTATACCCTGCGCGAACACGTGAACCTGGTCCGGCGTATTCTGGAGAAACAGGAAGCCGGCGAAGGGAAGCACCCATGAAAACCTTTCTCGTCGCCAATCCCAAGGGAGGCTCCGGCAAGAGTACGCTGGCCACCCATCTGGCGGCTCACTTTGCGCATGCAGGGCAACAGGTGATGCTGGGCGACATCGACCGGCAGCATTCGGCGCGCGAGTGGCTGGCCAGCCGTCCGGCGCATTTGCCGGCTATCGCCACCTGGAATATCGGCCACGATCACATTGCCCGTCCGCCCCGGGGGGCCAGCCATGTCGTGCTGGATACGCCGGCCGGGCTGCGCGGCAAGATGCTGGACAAGGTACTCAAATTGTCGGCGCGGGTGATCGTGCCGGTGCAGCCTTCGATATTCGACATGCGCGCCACGCGTGTTTTCCTCGATGCCCTGCTGGCGGAAAAGGCCGTGCGCAAGGGGCGGGCCGATGTGGCCGTGATCGGCATGCGGGTGGATCCACGCACCCGGGCGGCAGCCGAGCTGGAGCGTTTTCTCGACAGTTTCCAACTGCCCGTGCTGGCCTATCTGCGCGATACCCAGCGCTATGTTCAGGCGGCCGCTGGCGGCCTGACCTTGTTCGATCTGCCGCCCGGGCAGAGCGAGCGCGATCGGGAACAGTGGCAGCCCATCATCGCTTGGGCGGAAGCGGCGGATTGACGCCGGGGCGACCGAGGACAGCATGCTCAAATATCTGCTCATCTGCATTCTGGCGCTGATCGTCTGGTGGGCGTGGCGGGCGCCGCGCCGCCGGGAACGGGCCGTTCCCCCCCGTAACGTGGAGGGGGATGAAAACATGGTGGCCTGCGCCCGCTGCGGGGTGTATCTGCCCGCGAGCGAAGCATTGCCCGGGCCACGGGGGACCTATTTTTGTTCGTCGCAACATCGTGAAGGCTAGCGTTCCTGCCTGGCTGACCAGCACCTGGGAGGCCAACTGGCACTCGTTCCAGTACTTCCTCTTTGCCCGCTTCCTGTTCGGCGCACTGTGCCTGCTCGGCCTGGTGTTCCCCGGGCAGTGGAACGTGCAGCTGGCCCTGCCGCCGTCACCGACGCTGTTCACCCTGTTCATCCTGTTCCTGCTGCTCAGCGGTGGTGGTCTGCTGCTCGCGCGTCTGTGGCAGAAGCATTTCAATTTCCAGCTGTCGCTGCAGGTGGTCGTCGACATCGTGCTGATCAACAGCCTGATGGTGCTGGCCGGGGGGATCGAGAGTGGTTTTGGCCTCATCCTGCTGGTTTCCCTGGCGGCGGCAAGTCTGGTCGGGCAGGGGCGCTGGGTGTTGTTTTATGCTGCGCTGGCAACGTTCTCCGTGCTGATCATGCAAAGTCAGGCGATTGTCGCGCAGGGGGCCGACAGTGGCAGCATCGTGCAGGCGGGGTTCATTTCTGCGGCGTATTTTGCCACCGCCATCCTGGCCCGCCTGCTCGGCCAGCGCATCATGGCCAACGAAGAGCTGGCGCGGCGGCGCGGTATCGAACTGGCGGACCAGATTCACATCAATCAGCGCGTGGTCGAGCGCATGCAGGATGGCGTGCTCATTCTCGGCCACGATGGTCGGATCGTGCGCCACAACCCGATGGCGGCGCGCCTGCTGGGCTTGCCGGAAGCCGCCACGCATCTCGAGAGTTGCACCCCGCCACTGGCCGCGGCGCTGCAGAACTGGCTGGCGGGCTATAGCAGCGACAGCGTCTTCATCAGCGGCGCCGGTAATGCCGAACTGGGGGCCCGCTTCATGCCCACCGGCAGCAGCAGCGGTGAAGTGCTGGTGTTCGTTGAGGATGTGGAGCGCATCAAGGAGCAGGCCAAGCAGCTGAAACTCGCCGCCCTGGGCCGTTTGACGGCCAGCATCGCACACGAAATACGCAATCCGTTGTCGGCCATCGGCCATGCCGCAGAGTTGCTGCATGAGGAGCGGCGTGGCGAAACATTCGATCGCCTGCTGCGCATCATCGGTGACAACACCTTGCGCCTGAACCGGATCGTGACCGATGTGCTTGAACTGGGGCGACAGAAGCAGGCACGGGTGGAAGGGATCAGCCTGCGGCCTTTTCTCGTCCGCCTGGCGGAAGATGCGCAGTCGGTGGGGCAATGGCCCCCCGACGTGGTCCGACTGGACGTGCCGCCGTCGTTGCTGTTGTGCTTTGACCGGGCGCATCTGCATCAGGTGTTGTGGAACCTGATCGCAAATGCCGTGCGTCATTCCAGTGGCAAACCCGGTGCGGTGCAGGTGCGGGCAGCGGCCAGCGAGGCCAGCGGCCGGGTGGATATTGCGGTGTGCGACGATGGCCCGGGCGTGTCGGAGCAGATGCGCGACCAGATTTTCGAGCCGTTCTTTACCACCCACAGCCTCGGGACGGGGCTGGGGCTGTTCATTGCCCGCGAACTATGTGTTGCCAACGGGGCCACGCTGGTGTTGCGCAATCTTGCTCCCGGCATGGCGCCGGGGGCACAATTCGTCATTTCCGGGAGATGTGACACGTGTCTGTAAGCCGTAATGAGCGCCGGCCACGCAGCGAACTCAAGCGCGTGCTGGTGGTGGATGACGAAGCCGATATCCGCGAGCTGATCGACCTCACCTTGCTGCGCATGGGGCTGACGGCGGTGTGCGCGGGTTCCGTGGCGGAGGCGCGGGCGGCGTTGGCCAGTCACGATTTCCAGTTGTGCCTGACCGACATGCGCCTGCCCGATGGCGATGGCCTGGACATCGTGCGTCATATCGGCGAGGCGTACGCGCATCTGCCGGTGGCCGTGATCACGGCCTACGGCAGTGCCGAAAATGCTGTTGCAGCGCTGAAGGCGGGGGCGTTCGATTATCTGGCCAAGCCGATTGGCCTGGAGCAGTTGCGCAATCTGGTGCAGGCAGCGTTGCGGCTGCCCGGTACGGAAGAGGCTGTCGGCACGGCGGAGCAGGAAGGGCCGGAATTGCTGGGGGCGTCCCCGGCCATGCAGCAGGTCCGGGCGATGATCGAGAAACTGGCGCGCAGCCAGGCGCCGGTGTACATCTCCGGCGAATCGGGTTCAGGCAAGGAGGTTGCCGCCCGCCTCATTCATGCCCGCAGTGCCCGCAGTGCCGGGCCTTTCGTGCCGGTGAACTGCGGTGCGATTCCGGAAAACCTGATGGAGAGTGAATTTTTCGGCTATCGCAAGGGGGCTTTTACGGGCGCCGACAGTGATCGGGACGGGTTTTTCCAGGCGGCGCACGGGGGCACCTTGTTTCTCGATGAAGTGGCCGATCTACCGCTGTCGATGCAGGTCAAGCTGTTGCGTGCCATTCAGGAAAAGAAAGTGCGCAAGGTGGGGCAGGTCAGCGAGGAGCCGGTGGATCTGCGCATTCTCTGCGCGACCCACCGCAATCTGCGCGAGTGCGTCGAGAGTGGCACGTTCCGCCAGGATCTGTACTATCGCCTCAATGTCATCGAATTGCGCATGCCGCCCTTGCGCGAGCGCAGCGAAGACATCGAAATGCTGGCCGAGCGCATTCTGAAGCGTCTGGCGGGGCCGGAGCATCCGCTGCTGTCGGCGCAAGCCTTGGTGATGCTGATGACGTATACCTTCCCCGGTAACGTGCGGGAGCTGGAAAACATCCTCGAACGCGCTACTGCGCTCTGTGCCGAGGGCGTCATCCTGCCCGAGGATCTGCAGCTGGAATCGTTGGCCGTGCCGGCTGGGGCGGTCGCTGCGGAGGCGGGGAGCTGGTCGGCGCCAGCGCGCCCGGCGCCGCTGGCAGAGCGCTTGCGGGCCATCGAAAGTGCGCTGCTGCGCCACGTCATGAGCGAGGCGGCGGACAATGCCGAGCAGGCGGCAGAGACCCTGCACGTCAGTGTCGAATCGCTGCAAGCCCGGCTGGCCCGCAACGCATGACGCAGGAGGACGGCATCTGGTTGGCGGAGGGCTGGTGGTCAGCGGCGCGCCACCATCCTTCACCCAACTTCGGGCCGCGGCCGCCGGCAACTCCGGTATCGCTGATCGTGCTGCACAACATCAGCCTGCCGCCGGGCGAATTCTCGGCGCAACCGGTGGTCGATTTCTTTCTCAACCGGCTGGCGGTCGACGCTCATCCTTACTTTGCGGAAATCGCATCGCTGCAGGTCTCGGCGCATTTTTACATTGCCCGCGATGGTGCGTTATTTCAGTTTGTCGGCGCCGATCTGCGAGCCTGGCATGCCGGCCAGTCGTGCTGGCGGGGGGACGCGAACTGCAACGATTTTTCCATCGGCATCGAACTGGCCGGCAGCGACGACACGCCTTTCGCCGCCGCTCAGTACGTCACGTTATGGCCGCTGCTGCGCGCCCTGCGCCAGCGTTATCCTGTCACCGCCATCGCCGGCCACAGTGACATTGCCCCCGGGCGTAAAACCGATCCCGGGCCCTGTTTCGACTGGCCCGCCGTGGCCGAACGTCACCCCGATCTCTGCCCGCCTTGAGACTGCCATGCGCTTGCTCGTCATCGAAGACCACCCCGACATCCTGGCCAATATTGCCGACTACCTGACGGCGGCAGGGCATGTCGTCGATTGCGCCCACAACGGTCCCGGCGGCCTGCACCTGGCGCTGACCGGCAGCTATGACCTGATCGTGCTCGACATCATGCTGCCGGGCATGGATGGCTTTCAGCTCTGCCGCAGCCTGCGCGCCAGCGGCAAGCGCACGCCGATCATCATGCTGACCGCGCGCGATACGCTCGACGACCGTCTGCAAGGGTTGCGCGAAGGCGCCGATGACTATCTGGTCAAGCCGTTTGCCCTGGCCGAACTGGCGGCGCGTATCGATGCCGTGCTGCGGCGCAGCGAAGGTTTTCAGTCGCGTCTGCAGGTGGATGATCTGCTGCTCGATCTCGCTACCTGGCAGGTCACTCGCGCCGGCCAGCCGCTGAAGCTGAATCCGGCCTGCCTCAAATTGCTCGAACTCCTGATGCGCAAGAGTCCTGGCGTGGTGCGCCGGGAAGAAATGGAGTTTGCCCTCTGGGGCGATCAGCCGCCACCGAGCGACAGTCTGCGCAGCCACCTGCATCTGCTGCGCCAGGCGGTCGATCGCCCTTTTGCACACAGCCTGCTGCACACCGTGCATGGCATGGGCTACCGCCTGGCGGCCGAGCATGCGCAGTGAACGCATGCCGCAGCCGTTGGCGCGGCGCATCCTGCTTTCCTTCATCCTGCTCACGTCGCTGGTCGCCGGCATCAATGCCTGGGCCATCATTACCGTCCTGCATGAGGTGGAAGAGGATCTGGTCGGCGAGGAATTGCGCCAGGATATGGCGGCGGTGGAAAACGTCTTCCTCACCGAAGGCCGGATTCCCGACCTGACGGGTGGCAGCGCCCTGTACGCGCCGACGCTGCGGCCGCAGAAACCCTTGCCGCGGGAGCTCGAAACACCGCACCCGGGGTATCAGGAAGTGGTCACGGAGCGTGTCGCCTGGCATGTGCTGGAAGAAGAAATCGATGGTCACCGTTTCATTCTGGTGCGCAATCAGGATGCCTTCGAGGCGCGTGAAAAGCTGTTTTACAAGGTGGTCGCGGGCGGCGTGTTGCTGGCCATCGCACTGGCCTACCTGATCGGGCGCCTGACTGTACGCCGGGTCATCGATCCGGTGATTCGCCTTGCCGCCGCCGTCCGGACGCAGGGGGCGGCACGGCCACTGGCGACAGCCTATGGTGATGACGAGCTGGGGCAGCTGGCGCAGGCATTCGATCAGGCATTCAACGAACTGCAGGCCGCACTCGAACGTGAGCGGCTGTTTACCAGCGACGTCAGCCATGAATTGCGCACCCCCTTGATGATCGTGTCGACGTCCTGCGAATTGCTGGCGCAGGGGCCGCTGCCGGACAACAGCCAGCGGCAGATTGCGCGGATCGCCAAGGCCGGTGCCGACATGCAGGCGCTGGTGGAAACCTTCCTGCAACTGGCCCGGGTGCAGACAACCCGGCTGGCGGAGGGCGACGGCGTCAGCCTCGAGCAGATTGCCGCAGAACAGGTCGCCGTGTGGCAACCGCTGATCGAAGTGCGCGGTTTGTCCTTCGTGTATCGCCAGGAAGGCACGGTGTCCGGCCGCTGGCACCCGACGCTGCTGCGCGTGGTACTGGGCAACCTGCTGCGCAATGCGCTGCATTACACCGAACAGGGCGAGATCCGTTTATGTCTGGATGTTGATGGTTTTCGTGTCGAGGATACCGGTCCCGGCATTGCGCCGGAAGAACTGGGCCGCATCTTCGAACCCTTCCAGCGCGGTCGGCATGCGCGTGGCGAAGGGCTCGGCCTGGGGCTGTCCCTGGTGCGCCGGGTATGCGCCCAGGCCGGCTGGAGTGTGACCGCCGAGGCGCTGGCGGCGGGCGGCAGCTGTTTCCGGGTCCGTTTGCGGCCCTGATTTCACAAAAATTTCACATTTTTTTGACGTGGCTTTGATTGCCGCATGTCTATCGTTGTCGCCATTACTTACTGACGGGCTGACCGTGACTAAACGCACACCGATCGAACTCGAGTTTTCCAAGAAATACGACGACGAACATTCGCTGCAGTATTTCCGCAAGCACAAGGATGGCCTGGCGCGTCGTTTATCCGACTGGCGGGATCAGCAACTGGCACGCCGGGCCCTGCAGATTGCCGGCAATCCCGGGGTGGTGCTCGATCTGCCCTGTGGCGCCGGACGGTTCTGGTCCTTGCTGGCAGAACAGCCGGAGCGTGTCATCCTGGCTGCGGACAATTCGCCGCACATGCTTGAGGTGGCGCGGCGTTGCCAGCCAGCGGAACTGGTCAGTCGGGTCAAGACGTTTCAGACCTCGGCGTTCGCCATTGATCTGGAGGATGGCGCGGTCGACTGTGTTTTCAGCATGCGCCTCCTGCACCACATTGCCGAACCGGAGCACCGTCTGGCCATGCTGCGCGAGTTTCACCGGGTGACGCGCGACACCTTGATCGTATCCCTGTGGGTGGATGGTAATTACAAAGCCTGGAAACGCCGCCGCCTGGAAGCTCGGCGTGCCTTGCGCGGTCCGGGCGAAAACCAGAACCGGTTCATGGTTTCGGCTGCCGTCGTCGAAGCGGAATTCGCCGCTGCCGGTTTCAAGGTGCTGGCGAGCCAGGATTTCCTGCCGCGCTATGCAATGTGGCGTGTTTATACCCTGCGCAAAGCCTGATTTTTACAGGAATAGACGATGTCGTTCGCCATTGATGCGGCTGCGGCGCCCGCAGCTGTGAGCCCGCTGCGCCGTTATTTTGCCCTGCTCTATGTGGCGCTGTGCGTCATGATCGGCCTGTTCTGGCCGCAGGTCGAAATTGAGGGGGCGCAGGCCTGGGGCTATGTCCTGCTCAGTACCCTGGCGTACTCTGGCGCCTATCTGCTGCTGGCGGCCCTGCCGCTGGGGCTGTTGTCACTGTTGCCACGCCGTCTGCCTGGACGTGATCTGTGGCTGGCCGGCGCGGCAGGCCTGGGCGGCAGCCTGGTGCTGCTGGCGGTGTATGCCGATTACCGGCTGTTTTCGCTCTACCAGTATCACTTCAACGGTTTTGTCTGGAACCTGCTGACGACGCCGGGGGGGATTGCGGCACTCGGTGCGACCGAATCGACGGAGCGTACGGTGGCCATGCAGGTGGCCGGCATCGTGCTGGCCAATATGGCCGTGCTGTGGCTGCTGCACCGCTATCACGACCGCGGCTGGCAATTGCCCCGGCGGACCTGGCGGCGGACGGCGGCCACCTTGTTTTGTTTGCTGGGCGTGGTTGAACTGGGTTTCGCCTACAGCGTGCATACCGGTCAGGAGAACATTCTGGCGGCGGCGGATGCGATTCCCTTCCATCTCAAGAGCGGCGCCAGCAAGCTGTTCAAGCGTCTGGGCGTCGAACCGCGGGGCAAGGAAAACATGCGCCTGGCCGGCGGTGAGGTGGTCTATCCGGCAGAGCCGGTCGATAGCAGCAAGGTACGGCCGGATAACGTGATCATTCTGGTGGCCGAATCCTTCCGCTGGGATCTGCTCGACCCGGAAATCACCCCCAACCTGTGGCGCTTTTCCCAGCGCGCGACGCGTTACGAGCGTCACTACAGCGGTGGCAACCGTACCCGCATGGGCATGTTCTCGCTTTTCTACGGGATTTACGCGCCCTACTGGTACAGCTTTGAAAAACAGCGGGTGTCGCCGGTGCTGATGCAGGTGCTGCGCCAACAGGGGTATCAGATGGCCCTGCATACCAGCCAGAGCTTCACCTATCCCGAGTTGCACCACACCCTGTTCGTCGATGTGCCGCCGGAGAATATGCACGCCATCCAGCAGGGCGATGCCTGGCGCCGCGATATCCAGAACATCGACGATCTCAGCCGGCATATCGATCAGCGCGATCCGAAGCGTCCCTTCTTCGGCTTCATGTTCTTCGAATCGACGCATGCGCCGTACAGTTTCCCGGAAGACAGCGCGCTGCGTCCGGACTACCTGCGTGACATGAACTACATCGATCTCGATCTGCGCAACAACATCGGCGGCATCCACAACCGCTACGTCAATGCGGCGCATCACATCGATGCCCAGTTCGGGCGTCTGCTCGAACACCTGGAACGTACCGGCATGCTCGACAAGACGGCTGTGCTCTTTACCGGTGACCACGGTGAGGAATTCATGGAAAAAGGGCGCTGGGGTCACGGTCATGGCAGCACCTTCCCGGAAGAACAGATCCGCGTACCGCTCGTGCTCTGGCGTCCGGGAGTCGAACCGGCCGTGGTCAGCCACCGCACCTCACACCTGCAGGTCGCGCCCACCTTGCTGCACTGGCTGGGCGTGCAACAGGCGCCGCAGACCTATAGCTCGGCGCTGCCGCTGGAGCAGGAAATGCCTTACTTCGTCTTTGGTGAATACGACCACATGGGCGTCGATGACGGCGAACACAAGATCGTTTTTCCCTATACCGGGCGCGACCATTTCCGTTACAGCGTCTATGACGAGAACGATCACCCCGTCACCCGCACGCAGCGCGATGAGGTGGTGGCTGCCGCCCAGCCCCTGCTGACGGCGGTCAGCCATGAAAGCCGGCGTTTCGTGCGCTGATGGGGGGCGTGTCCTGTCAGCCGGGACATCGAGCGGACTGGTGAGGGCTTCCCCGGAGCAACCGGCCAGTCGTCCGCTGACCAGGGCTGGTAGTCTGTTGCTGCCACTGCTGGCGATGGCGGGATTGCTCTGTTGGCCGCCGGAGCGCCTTGATTTTTATCTGAGCCGTATTTTTTATCGCCCGACGGCCGGGTTTTTCTTGCGTCATGATTTCTGGCTGGAGCGCGTGCTGCATGATGGTGTGCGCCAGGTGGCGGCTCTCGGCGCAGTCGGCCTGCTGCTGTGTTTGGCGGGGAGTTTCCTGCATCCGCGTGCCAGGGCATGGCGGCGCCCCCTGCTGTATTTGGCGCTGGCGATTACCTTATCCGCTGCTTCGATGCCATTTCTCAAAAGTGCGACCAAGGTCTACTGTCCGCAGCAACTGGAAGAGTTCGCTGGCGTGCAGCCCTACGTTCCGCTGCTGGCGCCGGTTGCGGCACCGCACGATACCGGGCGCTGCTGGCCGGGCGGGCATGCGGCGACGGCATTTTCGCTGTTTGCGCTTTACTTCGTCTTGCGCGACCGGCGGCCGCGTCAGGCCCGCTGGGTGCTGTACGCGGTCCTGGCCGGCGGAGCTGTGCTCAGTACGGCCCAGATCATGCGCGGCGAGCACTTTTTCTCACATAACCTGTGGACCATGTTGATCGACTGGACGATCTGTCTGCTGCTCTACCGCCTGCTGCTGTATCGTCTGCAGTCACCGGGACTGAGCGGGTGAACCCGGCCAGCGCTGGCGCCGGCCGGGAGGTGAATGTTGCTTTGGGGACAGCCCCCGGCGTTGTTCAGTGCCAGCCCAGCAGGTGGTTGCGGAAGGCGTAACTGGCGCCCTGATAGTAGGCAATGGCGCGGGCAATCAAGGGATCAGTGGGTGCGCCGGCTTGTTCGTCGCTCGCGCCCAGGGCGTCGCGGTGCTGCCGCAAGCCGCGGCGGGGGCTGAGGATGGCGAGGTCGTGGCCGTCGAAGAGCCCCAGATGCTGGTAATTGCCGATCGGCGCACGGCCCGGCAAGGAGTGTTGCAGCAGCAGGTTGCGGCCAAAAAAGGTGGATTCGTAGCTGATCCCGAGCAGGCCGAGCAAGGTGGGGGCAAGGTCGATCTGGCTGGCCAGGGTATCCACTTCGCGGGCAGGGATGAAGCCCGGCGCATAAATGAATAGCGGGATGTGGTAATTGGCTACCGGCAAGTCCTCCAGCCCGGCGCTGCCGGCCGTGTGATCGGCGACGAAAATGAACACGGTGTTGGCAAACCACGGCTTGCTGCGCGCCTGGGCGAGGAATTCGCCAATGGCGTAGTCGGTGTACTTCAGCGCCCCATCGCGCCCTTTACCGGAAGGAATGTCGATGCGGTTGTCCGGATAAGTGAAGGGGCGGTGATTCGACGTGGTCATCAGATGGAAGAAGAAAGGGCGTTTGCTGGCTGCCGCGTTATCGGCCTGTTGCAGCGCCTGGCGGTAAAGGTCTTCATCGGACATGCCCCAGGCGTTGGTGAACTTCATCTCTGCTTCCGGTACGCTGCTCTGGTCGACGATGCGGTAACCATTGCCACTGAAAAAAGCATTCATGTTGTCGAAATAACCGCGGCCACCATAAATGAAAGCGCTGTCGTAGCCGCGGGCAGCCAGTTGCTGGCCGAGGCTGGCGTAACCGCTCTCGCGGCCGATACGCTTGACGATGGAGCGCCCCGGGGTGGGCGGGATGGACAGGGTGATTGCTTCCAGGCCGCGATCGGTGCGCGTGCCGGTGGCCTGAAAGTTGGAGAAGAACAGGCTTTCCCGGCGCAGGCGGTCGAGATTGGGCGTCAGCTGACGTGGGTCGCCAAAACTGCCCAGGTAGCGGGCGCTCAGGCTTTCGATGGTGACCAGAATGACGTTGCGCGCCTGGGCCGGGCCGGGATTGTCGATCTGACGCCGGATGTCAAATGGCGCATCGCTTAGAAAGCGCGCGTTGGGTTCGCTTACTTCCGCGCGCAGCAGCGCTGCTGCCTGAGCTTGCGGCAAGGTGGCGTAAAACTGCGTGTAGTCGAGTTCGTTATTGCGGAATGCGGCAAAAAACTGGAAGGGGCCGTTGCTCGCCAGTTCGCGCTGATAAACATTGCCGCCGCTGTGATGGGGAAAGTCCTGGCCAATGGCCAGACTGTTGACGATTGCCAGGCTGAGCAGGGCGGCAAACGTTTTCACGGCTGGGCGCAGGGCCAGGGGTGGGGCGGAAAAGCAGGCGCTGAGTGTGCGGCGCAAGAGCAGAGTGAACACGCCGGCCAGAATCGCCAGCAAGCCCAGCAGTCGATAGAGGGGGTAGGACTCGATGATGTTGTCGATTACTTCCTTGGAATAGACAAGGTAATCCACCGCAATGAAGTTGAAGCGCACGCCGAATTCATCCCAGAACAGCCATTCGGCAGTGGCGACGAACAACATCAGGAACAGCAGCAGGGCAAACAGCACCGTCAGGGTGTGCCGATGCCAGCGAGTCTGCCACCAGCGGCGGGGGCAGAGCAGGAGATAAAGGGCCAGCGGCAGCACGGCGTAGGCGAGAAAGGCGAGATCGTAGGCCGTCCCCAGCAAAAACAGCTGCGCCGCCGCCAGTGGTCCGGCCGCAGCTTCTTGCAGATGAGTCAGCCAGAGCAGGCTGCGGGTACAGAAAAAAATGCCCAGCCAGCAGGCGACAAACAGGGCGAGGTAGCGCGTTTGCGCGTGGCGCGGCAAAAACAGGGGAGCTGTACGGACGATGTCTGGACGCTGCATGACGGGCACGAGGGATGAACACGCAGGCAGTATTGGCCGGCGGGCGTCAATAAAACGTCAAGGAAAGGTGAAAAAAACGTCAACGTCCCGACCTGGTCGGTACAGTTTCGAGCCAGTGCAGGGTCGGGTTTAGCGGCAGGTATCGCAGGGGTGGATTTCGACCGTGAGATGCACCAGGGCCTGTTCGTTTGCCAGCAGTTCGCGGATGGCGAGCGGTGTCAGCGTCGGATCATGCGAGAGCAGGGACAGGGTGCCGGCATAGCGGCCGTTACCGACACGCCAGAGGTGCAGGTCGGTGATGAGCAGATCGGCATTGAACCTGTGCAGTTGCTGGCGGAGGCGTGTGGACAGTGGTGACTCGACTTCGCGGTCGAGCAGGATGCGGCTGCTGTCGCGCAGCAGGTTCTTTGCCCACAGGGCGACCAGGGCGGCGCCGACCAGGGCGCAGGCGGGGTCAAGCCAGGACCAGCCCTGCCACCAGCCGCCGGCAAGGGCAGTGATGGCGAGGATCGAGGTGAGGGCGTCGGTGACGACGTGGACGTAGGCCGCCCTCAGGTTGAGATCGTGGTGGTGCTCATGCTCATGCCCATGATCGTGGTGGTGTCCGTGATCGTGGTCGTGGCCGGCCCGCAGCAGGATCACGGCGCAGACCAGGTTGACGATCAGGCCGAGGACGGCAACCGCAAGGGCTTCGGCGTAGGCAATCGGGCTCGGCGTGATGAGGCGTTCGACCGCGCCCGCGACCATCAGCGCCGCGATGGCGAGCAGGAACAGGGCGCTGGTATAGCTGGCCAGGATTTCGATCTTCCAGGTGCCGAAGACGAAACTTGGATCGTCGGCATAGCGTCGGGCGGTGCTGTAGGCGAAGACAGCCAGGCCAATTGCCAGGGCGTGCGAACTCATGTGCCAGCCGTCGGCGAGCAAGGCCATGGAGTTGAACCACCAGCCGGCACTGATCTCGATCAGCATCATCAACAGGGTGATCCAGAGCACCCGGCGCGTACCCGCCTCGGCGTGCCGGGTGCTGCTGGCAAAATCGTGTGAATGCGCCCAGCGTGAGAGATCGTGTGGTGTGTTCATCGCTCTGCCCGGTTCGACGGCGTTGTTATTGCTGCCCGTAGCTGCTGAATTTTTCGCCTACCGCAGCCATTTCCGCCGGGCTCAGCAGCACCGGGGTGCCCAGCTGGCAGGTGCGCCAGTACTGTTCGCACAGTTCCTCCAGTTCGCCGGCGAGGGCCAGTGCCTGTTCAAGGTCGCGGCCGGCAACGAGCAGGCCGTGGTTGGCGAGCAGGCAGGCGTGGCGGTCGGTCATGGCGTCAAGCGCGGCGGCGGACAGTTCCTGCGAGCCAAAAATCTCGTAACGGCTGCAGCGCACCGTGTCGCCGCCGAAGCGGGCAATCATGTAGTGAAAGGGGGGAATGTCGCAGCGCTGGCAGGCCAGGCTGACGGCAAAGGGCGAATGGGCGTGCACGACGGCACCGACGTGCAGCCGGGCGGCGTAGAGGTCACGATGCAGGCGCCATTCGGAAGAGGGTTTGCGCTGGCCACTGATCGTCCCCGCCAGGGTCATGTGCGGGATGTCAGCGGCTGTGAGCGCGGCGTAAGGCATGCCGGTGGGCGTGATGTAGAAACCGTCGTCGGCGCGCAGGCTGATGTTGCCAGCGGTCCCCCGGTTGAGCCCGGACGCCTGCGTGGCCAGGGCGGCAGCGATGAGCTGCTGGCGCGGGTCAGTCATCGCCCACCTCGTCGGGGTACAGGGCCCGCAAGCCTTCTCGGCTGGCCGGACAGCTGCCGCGTTCGGTGATGATGGCTTTGACGAGCCAGCCGGGAGTGACGTCGAAGGCGGGGTTGGCGACATCCGCATCGGCCGGCAGCTGGCGCAGGTGGGCGGGTTGCTGTGCGCGATCCAGTCCGGTGACCAGGCGCAGTTCGTCGCCCGCACGCTCTTCGATGGGAATTGCGGCGCCGTCCGGACAGGCAAAGTCGAGGGTGGAGCGCGGCGCCGCGACATAGAAGGGAATGCCGTTGTCGGCACAGGCCAGCGCTTTCAGGTAGGTGCCGATCTTGTTGGCGACATCGCCATTGGCGGCAATGCGGTCGGCACCGACGATGACGGCATCGACCTTGCCCTGGCGCAGCAGGAAGCCGGCCGCATTGTCGGCGATCAGCGTATGCGGCACGCCATGCTGCGCTAGTTCCCAGGCGGTAAGCAGCCCCTGATTGCGGGGCCGGGTCTCGGATACCCAGACATGCACCGGAATGCCGGCGTCGTGCGCCGCATAAATCGGCGCCAGTGCGGTGCCGTGGTCCACGGTGGCCAGCCAGCCGGCGTTGCAATGGGTCATGACATTGAAGACCTGATCGTCGGCGATGATCAGGTCTTTCCACAGCGCCAGCGCATGCTGGCCGATGGCGGCATTCTGCGCCACATCTTCCTCGGCGATGCAGGCGGCTTCTGCCCAGGCTGCCGGGCAGCGGTCAGCCTGCGGTAACGGGCGCAGGGTCTGCGCCATGCGGGTCAATGCCCAGTGCAGATTGACCGCGGTCGGGCGGGTCGCGCCCAGGCAGTCGAGCGCTGCGGCAAGGGTGGCATCGCTGCCATCCTGCGCCAGTGCGAGGGCGACACCATAGGCGGCGGTGGCACCAATCAACGGCGCACCGCGCACCTGCATGCTCGAGATCGCCCAGGCGCAGCCGTCCAGGCTGTCGATGCGCTGCCAGACGAGGCGGTGCGGTAATTGAGTCTGGTCGATGATTTCAATCGCCCCGTCCGCGGTGAGCGGGCGCAGGGGGCGGGTAGGGATGCCGTTGACGTTCATGGGGTGTGTGCTGCCGTGAGAGTGGTTGCCGCTATGGGTGCGGATCATACACACTGAAGCCGGCCGGCGCATGCCGGGCCGGCCGACCGGAAAGCGCTTGCGCTCACCGTCTGGCCTCGGAATAATCCGGCCTGTCATCAACTTCACCGGAACAAGACCATGGGTATGCTGCAAGAATTCAAGGAATTTGCCGTCAAGGGCAACGCGATGGACCTCGCGGTCGGTGTCATCATCGGCGCGGCCTTCGGCAAGATTGTCGATTCGGTGGTGGGCGACCTGATCATGCCGCTGGTCAGCATGGTGGTGGGCAAGCTGGACTTTTCCAACCTGTTTCTCGTGCTGGGCAACAACCCGGAAAACCTGACGGCCCTGGCTGACCTGAAAAAAGCGGGGATTCCCGTCTTTGCCTACGGCTCTTTCATCACCATCCTGCTCAATTTCATCATCCTCGCCTTCATCATCTTCATGATGGTCAAGCAGATGAACCGCCTGCGCAAGGCCGATCAGGAAGAGGCTCCGGCACCGGCCGAAACGCCGGAAGAAGTCCAGCTGCTGCGCGAAATTCGTGATTCGCTGAAGAAATAAGCAGTGCAGACTGAACCAGCCCCCGGCGTTCCGGGGGCTTGTCGTTTTCAGAACAGCATCCGCCACAACGCGCGGATTGCCCCGCTGGCAGCCTGTACTTGGGCGCGTTCGACCGGGGCCTTGGGGTTGGCGGAGAGGCGGGTCAGGTGTTGTTGCCGGCGCAGCTCGCGGTAGGCATCGCCCGCAGCCTGGGCGGCAGCGCTTGGGATCAGGCCGAGTTCGGCGGCGATGCGCAGCAGGGCGATGTTGCCGAGGTTGCCGGTCAGGCGCGGGTGCTGGTGCGCGTGGCCGAGGACCAGATATTGCACGATGAATTCGGCATCGATCAGGCCACCACGGTCGTGTTTCAGGTCGAAAAACTGCGGGGCGTCGCGGGTGTGGGCGGCATGCATCTTGTCGCGCATGGCGAGGATGTCTTGTTTGAGTGTGGCCAGGTCGCGTTGCTGACAGAGGATTTCGCAGCGCAGTCGTTCGAAGCGCTCGCCCAGCGCGCGGTCGCCGGCACAGGCGCGGGCGCGGGTGAGGGCCTGGTGTTCCCAGGTCCAGGCGCTGTGCAGCTGATAGTTGCGGAAGGCGTCGAGACTGACGGTCAACAGGCCGGCGTCGCCATTGGGGCGCAGGCGCAGGTCGGTTTCAAACAGGGTGCCGGCGCCGGTCTGGCTGGATAGCCAAGTGTTCATGCGTTGCACCAGACGGCCATAGTTGTCCGGGGCGTCGGGGTCGTCATCGTCGTAGATGTAGACCAGATCGAGGTCGGAGGCGTAGCCCAGTTCCTTGCCGCCAAGCTTTCCGTAGCCGATGACGGCAATTTTCGGGTCGGCGCAGTGGCGCTGGCGGATTTTGCTCCAGGCCAGGGGCAGGGTTTCCTGGATCAGTGTATCCGCCAGTTCGGTGAGGTGATCGGAGAGGGATTCGATGCTGTGCTGGCCGGCCAGATCCTGCGCCAGCAGGCGAAACAGCTGGGCGTGGTGCATTTCGCGCAGGATGTCCATTTCGCGCTCGGTGTCGCCGGCATGATCGGCGAGGTTCTGCCGCAGTTGGGCCCGGAAGGCAGGCCAGTCGGTGGCGGTGTCGTACAGACGCGGATTGAGCAGTTCGTCCAGCAGCAGGGGGTAGCGTTTGAGATATTCGCTCGCCCATTCCGAGGCGCCGAGCAGGTCGATGAGGCGGCGCAGCGCCAGCGGGTATTGCTGCAGGAGGGCGAGATAGGTGCCGCGCCGGGCGATATGGTCGATGAACAGCAAGGCCCGGTGCAGGGTGAGGTCCGGGTCGGCGGTGCTGGCGGCGGCTTCGATCAGGCGCGGGCCGATGGCGTCGAAACGTTGCCGGTTGCTTGCCGGTAGTTGCTGATAGCGGCTGGCCTGGCGCAATTCGGACAGGCGCTGCAGCACGGTGGCGGGATCGCGGAAATGTTGCGTGGCGAGCAGCTGATGCGCAGCGTCTTCGTCGAGTTGGCCGAGCCAGAGGCCGGTCAGCGGATGTTCGCCTGCTTCCGGATCGGCAAAGACGTTGTCGAAATGCTGGCTGACGCGGGCGCGATGGGCGGCGAGGACGGGAGCAAAATGCGCCCAGTCGGGGAAATCCATGCTCTGTGCGATCACTTCGCGGGCACTGTCGGTTGTCGGCAGCAGGTGCGTCTGCGCGTCATCGACGTACTGCAGGCGGTGTTCCAGGCGGCGCAGAAAAACATAGGCAGTACGCAGTTCGGCTTCCGCCTCGGCGGTGATGATCTGGCGTTCGGCCAGCAGGGCGAGGACGTGCAGGGTGGGGCGGATCTGCAGGGCGGTATCGCGGCCGCCACGGATGAGCTGAAAGACCTGGGCGATGAATTCGATCTCGCGGATGCCGCCGGGGCCGAGCTTGATGTGGTCGATGTGGTCCTTGCGCGCCACTTCGCGGCGGATCTGGGCGTGCAGTTCGCGCATGGCGTTGATGGTGCCGAAATCGAGGTATTTGCGGAACACGAAGGGGCGGGCGGTATCGGCGAGTTCCTCGGCCCAGTGCTCCTGCCGGTTGGCGCCGTCATTCATGACCCGCGCCTTGATCCAGGCGTAGCGCTCCCAAGCCCGGCCCTGGGTGATGAAATAGTTTTCCAGTGCGTCGAGCGAGCAGACCAGCGGTCCGGAGTCGCCGTTGGGGCGCAACCGCATGTCGACGCGGAAGACCTGCCCATCGGCAGTGATGTCGCCCAGGGTCTGGATCAGTTTTTTGCCCAGACGGGTGAAGAAGTCGAAATTTTCGATGCTTTTCTTGCCGTTTTGCTGCCCGTCGGTGTCGCCATCCTCCGGGTACACGAAGATGTAATCGACATCGGAGGAGACATTCAGCTCGCGTCCGCCCAGCTTGCCCATGCCGACGACCAGCAGCCGCAGCGCCCGCCCTTCGCTATCGAGCGGCTCGCCGTAGAGGGCGGCCAGTTGCCGGTGATGGTGCGCCAGCGCCAGGTTGGTGGTGAAATCGGCCAGCCAGCTCATGGCCTGCATGATTTCGTTCAGCGGCGCCAGGCCGCCCAGGTCGCGCAGGATGAGTTGCGCCATGATCCGGTGCCGCAACCGGCGCAGGGCGGTGCGCAGGCTGTCGTCGCTGTGGTCGCCGGTGAGCAGGGGCGCTTCCAGGGCGGAGTAGTCCAGCGGCTGTTCCCAGTGGGCGCTCAGTTCGTCGATCAGGGCTGGCTGGGCGGCAAGAAGCTGGCTCAGGTAACGGCTGTGGCGCAAGGCGGTGTGCCAGCGCGGGTCGAGGGTGGCGGTCATCGGATCGGGGGCGGGTGAGGGTAAAATGCCGGCCTGTTCATGTTCCGGCCGGGAACGGCTGTATCGTCGAGAGTTGCATTCTAGTGAGCAATTTCATTTTCTGGCAAAGCCGGATTGATCCCGTGGCGTGAGTTCTCCGCAGACTTCGTTGCCGACGCCCGAGCGTCGTCAGGTGCGCCAGGCGGTCTATTACCGCGTGCATGCCTGGCGGCAGCTGCTGGCGCGCTCCTGTTGCGGCGTGTCGGTGGGGGGCGTGCTGCGCGTCCTGGGCTGGTTGCTGCTGGCGGCATGGCTGCTGTTCGTGGCTGTTTTTCTGGGGCTGCGTTTCTTTGTCCTGCCGGCCATCGACGATTACCGGCCGGCGCTGGAGCGTAGCATTGGCGCGGCGCTGGGGCAGGAAGTACGGATCGGCCGAATCGCCGCGCAGTGGCAACGCTTTAATCCGGAGCTGGTGCTGGAAGATTTGAGTCTGCTGGCCGACGATGGCAGTCCGGGATTGACCTTGTCCAGCGTCGATGCCGTGCTGTCCTGGCACACCCTCTGGCGCTGGCGGCCGATTCTGGCGCTGCTGGCGATCGAACGGCCGGTGCTCAATGTGCGCCGGGGAACAGACGGCCAGCTCGAAATCGCCGGCATCCGCGGCAGCGAAGGGGGCGGCAGCGATGGCCTGGACTGGCTGCTGGCCCAGAAACATATTCGCATCACTGATGCCACCCTGCTCTGGGAGGACGCCCTGCGTGGCGCGCCGGCGCTGGTGCTGGAAGATGTGCAGATGCGTCTGGACAACAGCGGTCGTCGCCACCGGTTTGCCTTCTCGGCCCTGCCGCCAGCGGCCCTGGCGGGGCGGCTGGATGTACGCGGCGATCTGTACGGCAATGTGCAGGAGGGCTGGTCGCTGCAGGGGAGCGAAGTGGATGGCAGGATCTACCTGGATTTGCCCTATGCCGACCTTGATGCCTGGCGGCCCTGGTTTGATTATCCGGTACCGTTGACCCACGGGCAGGGCGCATTGCGCCTGTGGGCCGAACTGCGAGACGGTGACATCGGTGTGACCATGGATCTGGCGCTCGACAGTGTGCGCGTGCAGCTGGGGCAGACCCGGCCGGTACTCGATCTGGCTACCCTGCGGGGGCGTCTGCTGGCGACCTGGCGGGCACAGGGCTGGCAACTGGCGGCAAAACGCCTAGAGTTGCGTACGCACAGCGGCATGCAGCTGGCGCCGATGGATTTCCTGCTCGACTGGCAGGCAAAGGATGGCGCACAGGAAGGACAATTCACGGCCGACCGCCTGAGTCTCGATAAACTGGCCCATCTGTCGGATTACCTGCCGCTCGACCCGCAGACCAGGAACCTGCTGCAGGCGTATGCGCCGCAGGGTGAGATCAGCCAGATCCGCAGTCACTGGCGCTGGGAAAATGACGGCCTTTCGCGCTACGGGGTGAAAGCCGAATTCAGTGGCCTGGGCGTGCGGGCCGAGAGCTATTTCCCCGGGGCGGAAAATCTGCGCGGTACGATTGATCTGACGGAGCGCGGCGGTGCGGTGCATATCGATGCCCGGGCGGCCTCCCTGTTCCTGCCGGCGGTATTTCCCGAGGCCCAGATCCGTTTTGACCGCCTGCGGGCGGATACGCAATGGAGCGTCAAGGCCGGCGTGATCGATGTTCAGATCGAGCGGGTGCAGTTTGCCAGCCCGGACGCCACCGGTTCGGCGCAAGGCATCTACCGCTTTGACGGTAACGGGCCTGGCGAGATCAATCTCAGCGCACGCATCGACAAAGCCGACGGGCGGGCGGTGTGGCGCTACATGCCGCATGCGGTCAATGCCGATGCGCGCGCCTGGTTGCAGCATGGGATTACCGGCGGTACGGCGAGCGATGCCAAACTGGTGCTGCGCGGCAACCTGCGTGATTTTCCCTTCCGCGATCCGAAGCAGGGGCAGTTCCTGGTGACGGCCAAGGCGCACGATGCCCGCATTGATTACGCCGAGGGCTGGCCGGTCATCGAGCATATCGAGGCCGACATGGAGTTTGATTACGGCATGCGCATCAAGGCGCAGCGCGGCCGCATCCTCGGTGCGACCATCGGGCCCGTGGAGGTCAGCATGCCCGATTTTGACGTGATGGACGAAATGCTCATCATCAAGGGCAAGGCCGCAGGGCCGACCGGGGAATTTCTCAAATTCATCGAACGCAGTCCGGTGGCTGCCAGCATCGATCACTTCACCGCCGGCATGCAGGCGCAGGGGCCGGGTGAGCTGGATCTGGCCATCGACCTGCCGCTGCGACGCATCGACGACACCAAGGTGCGCGGACGTTATCAGTTCGCCAACAATACCTTGCAGGTGGTGGAGGGTTTGCCGCCCATCACCGCTGTGCAGGGGGCACTCGACATCACCGAGGCTTCAGTCACTGCCCAGGAAATCAACGGGCGTGCATTTGCTGGTCCGGTCCGGGTGCAGGTCGGCAGCGAAGCGGGCAAAGACGGTGGCAAGGTTCTGATCAAGGCTTCCGGCAAAGCCGATCTGGGCGAGGTCGGCCGGCATTTTGCCTGGCCCCTGCTCGACCGTGTCAGTGGGGCCGCGCAGTGGAAGAGCGACATCATCATCCAGAAACGGCGTGCCTATGTGCTGGTGACGTCCGATTTGCTGGGGGCGGTTTCGCCCTGGCCGGAGCCCCTGAAAAAAACGGCGGATTCCACGCTGCCGCTGCGCATCGAACGCAGCGAGCCGGTGGCCGGACAGGAAAATTACCGCATCACGCTGGGTAAGGTGATGAGTGGCTTGCTGGTGCGTCGAGACGGGCGCTGGGCCAATGGCATCATCAATGTCGGTGGTGCCGGTGGCGCTCCGCCGGCGAGCGGATTGGGTGTGCGGATCGCGCTGCCGCGGATCGATGGAGATGCCTGGCGCGCTGCACTGGCTGCTGCACCGGCAGAAAGTCAGGGCAGCGCAGCGGCAGCGGTGGCCGCAGACAGCGACGGTCTGCAACTGACGCAGGTGGAGGTGAAAACACCGCACTTGCAACTGCTTGGCAGTGCCTACAACGCCCTCGATGTCGCCCTGTCAGCCCAGCCGGATGGCTGGAAAATCAGGCTGCGGGCGCAGGAGGCCGACGGCGAGCTGCTTTGGCGCAGCGCTGGCGATGGCTGGCTGGCGGGCAATCTACGCTACTTGCGCGTGCGCCGTGAGGGAGAAACGACGCCGGGTAGCGCACCCGCCAGTGTCGAAACAAAAACCCTGCCGGGCATGCAGCTGACGGTTGAGGACTTGTGGCTGGACGACAAGGCCTTGGGGCGTCTGCAGCTGAAAGCCCGCAATTTGCGCGGGGCCTGGCTGCTGGAGTCGGTGCGCCTGGCCAATCCGGACGGGGAACTGACCGCCAGCGGTCGCTGGACGCGTGGCGCGCAGCAGCGCACCGATCTCGATTTCACGCTGACGGCGAAAGACATTGGCAAGCTGCTCACCCGCCTGGGCTACGAGGACGCCGTGCGCCAGGGGACCGCCAATCTTTCCGGCAACGTGCACTGGCGCGGGGCGCTGACCGATCTCGATTACGCCAGTCTGAGCGGTGATCTGCAGGTGGAGGCCAGAGATGGCCAGTTCAATCAGCTGAAGCCGGGGGCCGGGCGTCTGCTTGGACTGATCTCCCTGCAGTCACTGCCGCGCCGGCTGACGCTGGATTTTCGTGATCTGTTCAGCGAAGGTTTTGCTTTCGACCGCATCAGCGGCAAGCTGATTGTCGAGAACGGCGAGATGAAGACCCTGGGAGGGCTGCAGATCAACGGTCCGGCGGCGCAGGTGAATATCGATGGCAGTACCCATCTGCAGCGTGAAACGCAGGATCTGAGCGTGCAGGTACGGCCAGAGATCAGCATGCTGGCGGTGGGGGCGACGGCACTGATCAATCCGGTGGCCGGTGCTGCAGCGCTGGTGGCGAACACGGTGCTGAAGAATCCGCTGAACAAGGCGCTGGCCTACGATTACCGGATTACCGGCAGCTGGTCCGAACCGAAGGTCGAGAAAATCGGACTGGCTGCCATGACCCCGTCTGCCGGGGCGGAGAAAAAGCCATGAGCGAAGCGAAAAATTGCCGGCTGGCGGCGATCCAGATGATTTCCGGCCCTGATGTGGCTGACAATCTGCGCACGGCAGCGCACTGGATTGCCGAAGCGGCTGCCCAGGGCGCACAACTGGTGGTGTTGCCGGAGTATTTTCCCATCATCGGGGCGACCGATGCGGCGCGGCTGGCAGCGCGCGAAGCTTTCGGTCAGGGTCCGATCCAGGACTGGCTGGCGGCAACCGCGCAGCGGCATGGCATCTGGCTGGTGGCCGGGTCGCTGCCCTTGTCTGCCGATGCCGCCGACAAGATGCGCAACAGCTGCCTGCTGTTCGATCCTGCTGGCGCCTGTGTGGCGCGTTACGACAAGATTCATCTGTTCGGTTTTCGCCAGGGCAACGAGGCTTACGATGAGGCGGCGGTGATTGAGGCCGGCCAGCAGCCGGTGGCGGTGACGACGCCGTTTGGCCGGGTGGCCTTGTCGATCTGCTACGATCTGCGCTTTCCGGAGTTGTATCGCGGCTTGGGAGAAATCGATCTGATCCTGATGCCGGCAGCGTTTACCGAAATTACCGGGCGTGCCCACTGGGAAATCCTGTTACGCGCCCGTGCCATCGAAAACCAGTGCTACGTGCTGGCGGCCGGGCAGGGCGGACGGCATGCCAATGGCCGGTTGACCCACGGCAACAGCATGATCGTCGATCCCTGGGGCGAAGTGCTTGACCGTAAACTCAAGGGGCCGGGCGTGGTGCTGGCTGAACTCGATCACGCGCGCTTGTCCCATGTGCGCGGTAAATTGCCGGCACTTGCCCATCGCAAATTGTGAGAATCCATGACTGAACAAAACTTCCTGCAGCAAGCAGAATCCGTATTACTGACACCTTTTGGCCTGAGTGAGGGCGATCTGGCGCGCACCTTTGGCAATATCCTCAGCCATCGGGTCGATTATGCCGACCTGTATTTTCAGTACGCGCGTTCGGAAGCCTGGAGCCTGGACGAGGGGATCGTCAAATCGGGCAGCTTCAACATCGATCAGGGGGTTGGCGTGCGCGCCTTGTCCGGCGAGAAGACGGCATTTGCCTATTCCGACGACATCAGCGCTGCGGCACTTGCCGACGCTGCTGGCGCGGTGCGGGCCATCGCCAGTGCCGGTCAGACGGCGCGGGCGCCGTTGCTGCAGGCGCAGGCACAGCAGGCTGGTTTGTACCTGCCACAAGACCCGTTGGCGTCGCTGTCGGCAGAGGCCAAGGTGGCGCTGCTGGAACGGCTGGAGGGCTTTGCCCGCGCGGCCGATCCTCGGGTGGTGCAGGTGAATGCCGGGCTGGCAGGCGAATACGAGGTGATTCTGGTGGCTGGTTCCGATGGCCGTCTGGCGGCGGATATCCGCCCATTGGTGCGCTGTTCGGTTTCCGTCATCGTCGAAGAAAATGGCGCGCGCGAGCAGGGAAGCGCCGGGGGGGGCGGGCGTTTCGATTTTTCCTATTTCGACGATGCCGTGCTGCGTCGCTATGCCGAGGAAGCGGTGCATCAGGCCGTGGTCAACCTCAAGGCGGAGGCGGCGCCGGCGGGGCAGATGACCGTGGTGCTCGGGGCAGGCTGGCCTGGCATCCTGCTGCACGAGGCGGTGGGGCATGGCCTGGAGGGGGATTTCAATCGCAAGGGCAGTTCGGCCTTCAGTGGCCGAGTCGGCGAGCGCGTGGCGGCGGCCGGTGTCACGGTGGTCGATGATGGCACCATTGCGCAGCGGCGTGGCTCGCTCAATATCGATGATGAAGGTAACCCCAGCCAGCGCACAGTGCTGATCGAGAACGGTATCCTCAAGGGCTACCTGCAGGACAGTCTCAATGCCCGCCTGATGGGGGTGGGGCCGACCGGTAACGGCCGGCGCGAATCGTTTGCCCATCTGCCGTTGCCGCGCATGACGAATACCATGATGCTGGCGGGTGCTCACGATCCGCAGGAAATCATTGCGTCGGTGGATAAGGGGATTTATGCCGCCAATTTTGGTGGTGGACAGGTCGATATCACCAGCGGCAAATTTGTTTTTTCCATGAGCGAAGCCTATCTCATCGAAAACGGCAGGATCACCCGCCCGATCAAGGGCGCGACCCTGATCGGCAATGGCCCGGATGTGCTGACCCGCGTCAGCATGATCGGCAACGATCTGCGCCTCGATCCGGGGGTGGGGACTTGCGGCAAGGAAGGGCAGAGTGTGCCGGTGGGTGTCGGGCAACCTACATTGAGAATTGATGGACTGACCGTGGGCGGGACGGCATAATTCCGCCTTGTCATTATTCGGAGCAAAAACATGCGTTTCTCCTCGTTTCTGGCGGTTCCCCTGTTGAGTGTGCTGACGGCTTTCCCCGTACTGGCACAAACTCCCGCCCACGAGCGCATGAAAGTCCTGCAGGTCGATCCCGCCGCGTTGCAGAACGCCATTGCGGCAGGCAAGAAGGCCAGTTTTTTCTGTGCCAACTGTCATGGTGAAAATGGCATCGCCAAAACAAGTGATGTACCCAACCTGGCTGGGCAGCATCCTTCCTATCTGCTGGAACAGATCCGCAAGTTTGGCGCGGGGGAACGCAAGGATCCGTTCATGCAGGGCCTGATCAAGGTGCTGAACGACGAAGAGCGTGCCCAGATCACCTTGTATTACGCCAACGTCAAGGTGCCGCCCGCCAAGGCGGATCCGGCGCATACCCAGCAGGGCAAGGTGCTGTTTGAAAAGCTGTGTGCCCGCTGTCACGGCGCCGGTGCGCGTGGTACTGAAATTTACCCGCGTCTGGCCGGTCAGCAGCAGCCCTATCTGCTGAAATCGATCACTCATTACCGCGATGGCACCGGGGTGCGCAACAACCCGCTGATGTCGATTGCCACGGCCGGTTTGAAGAATGAGGACATCCTCGCCCTGTCGCACTTCCTGGCGCAATTGCCCTGAATCAGGCTGATCTTCCGGTAGAATCGGGCGTTTCGACGATTTTTCTGGAAGGTTGGTCATGGGGACACGCGCAGCGGACAAGCCGGTAACTGATGATGTCAGGATCAAGGAGATCAAGGAACTCGTTCCGCCGGCCTTGATCAACAAGGAGTATCCGGTCACTGCGCGGGCGGCCACCACGACTTTCCAGGCCCGACAGGCGATCCACCGCGTCTTGCACGGTGCCGATGACCGCCTGCTGGTGGTCATCGGCCCCTGCTCCATCCATAACTACGAACTGGCGATCGATTACGCAACGCGACTGGCCAAGGAAGCGGAAAAATACCAGGACGAACTGGTCGTGGTGATGCGTGTCTATTTCGAGAAGCCGCGTACCACGGTGGGCTGGAAGGGCCTGATCAACGATCCGCGTCTGGATAACACTTTCCGTATTAACGAAGGTCTGCGCCTGGCGCGGCGCATCCTGCTCGAAATCAATGAAATGGGGGTGCCCTGCGCCACCGAGTTTCTCGATACCATCACTCCGCAGTACACGGCCGACCTGATTGCCTGGGGCGCGATCGGCGCGCGTACCACTGAATCGCAGGTGCACCGCGAACTGGCTTCCGGTTTGTCCTGTCCGGTCGGTTTCAAAAACGGGACCGACGGCAACATGCGCATCGCGGTCGATGCCATCCGCTCGGCCAGTTCGCCGCACCATTTCCTGTCGGTGACTAAAACGGGTCATACCGCGATTGTGTCCACGCAGGGTAATGAAGATTGCCACGTCATTCTCCGTGGCGGCAAGGAACCCAACTACGATGCGGCCAGTGTGGAAGCAGCCAGCCAGGAAATTGCCAAATCAGGACTGGCGGCACGGCTGATGGTCGATTTTTCCCATGGCAACAGCCGCAAGCAGTATGCCTTGCAGATGGAAGTCTGCGACAGCGTCGCGGCGCAACTGGCTGCGGGTGAAGAACGCATCATGGGGGTGATGGTTGAATCGCATCTATGCCCGGGGCGGCAGGATCTGACGCCGGGGCAGGAGCTGACCTATGGGCAGAGCATCACCGATGCCTGCATCGGCTGGGAAGACAGCCTGGCGGTGCTGGAGCGTCTGGCTGCCGCAGTGCGCGCGCGGCGCTTGGTCAAGGCCGACTGAAAGAGCGCTTCACCCCGGAGGAGGAAATGTACGCCGGGGCGTAGTGTGTGTACTCCGCTGCGCGGGTGTCCGCTGTTCAGGTGAGTTCGAGGAAGCTGCCGACGGCTTCGCTCTGCGCCAGTGTGTCGGCGTAGCCGAGGTCGATCAGACGGCGGGTGAAATTTTTTTCGAACAGCAGGTAACTCGTCAACGCACCCCCTTGCGGATTCATCGCGCCCAGGCCGCCAAGCAGCTTGCGGATGGTCCACGGCAGGCTGGAGGCCTGTTCGGCGGCGATGCGGTCGAGGCTTTGTGAGGGTGAAATCACCAAAGTCTCGATCGGGCGCAGGCTGACGCCCTGTTGCTGCCGCAGGGCTTCTGGCATTGCAGCAAGCGTCCGGTTGATGCGCTGGATGCGTTCAATATCAACCGACAGGCCGTCAAGAAATATGCTTGAGAGGGCATGGCCGGCAATCTGTGCCAGGCTGGGATAGTCGCTGTCGCCATATTCGCCGCGCCGGCGTTGTTCGCTTGCCCGTGTTGCGCCGATCACCAGCAGCCGGTCGGCGCCCAGGTGAATGGCCGGCGCTAGCGGGGCGAACTGGCGCATGGAACCGTCGCCAAAATATTCACGGTGAATGCGGACGGCCGGGAAAATGAAGGGAATGGCGCTGGACGCCAGCAGATGCTCGGTGCCGAGGGTCGTACGCAGCCCCAGGCGCTGGCTGCGCTGCCACGGTAGCACCTCGGGCAGAGCCTGGAAAAAATTGATGCTCTCGCCGGAATCGTAGCCGGATGCCGTGATGTTGAGCGCCCGCAGGGCGCGGGATTCGATTGAGCGCTCGATGCCGGGAAAGTCGATGTGGCGTTTGAGCAAGCTGGCCAGTGGCGCGTTGTCGAGCAGGGAGCGCGGCGCTCGCCCGGTCAGCCAGCCTGTCGTTAGTACGGCGAGCCAGCGGGCGCCGGCTGCGGCAACGCTGGCGGCATCGACACGGTAAATGTCGGCGGTGCGCATGTGTCGCCAGAACGTGTTGAGGCTGCCGGTTGCCTGGCGAAAATTATCTGCCTGGCAGGCTAGCCCCGCTGCGTTGATGGCGCCGGCTGAGGTGCCGCAGATGATGGGAAAGGGGTTGCGCTTCGACTTGCCGCGCAGGCGGTTGATGGCAAGCAGAGCGCCGATCTGGTAGGCAGCCCGGGCGCCACCGCCGGTCAGGATCAGGGCACGTGTGCCGTTGCTGCCTGCGACCGTCATCAGGATGACGGCGGGCGCGTTGCGTCAGCCCAGCAATTGGGCGTCTCGTACAGGCGGACCTGCTGCAGGCGCAAGTGGTTGCCGTAACGGTCTTGGTATACCGGGTCGAGCAAGGTAAAAGCTAGCTGGGCGAGGTTTTCAGCCGTCGGAATGTAGTCCAGCAGCACGGTTTTGTGGTCGGGCAGGGTGGCGAGAAAATCAACCACGGAATGGTCGCCACGGTAGACCAGAAAGGCGTGGTCCCACAGGTCCACCACATGTGCCTTGGCCAGCGACTTGACTTCGGAAAAATCCATTACCATGCCGTTGGCGGGATCTCCCGCCCGGTCGATCACGCTGCCGGTCAGGGTGATTTCGATGGCGTAACGGTGACCGTGTAGATGGCGGCACTGACTTTTATGATCGGGAATGCGGTGGCCGGCATCGAATTCCAGGCGGCGGGTAATCAACATGAGCGGAAAAGATCGCGGAAATGGCCGGGAATTATACAATGCGCGGATGCTGCGCATTGATGACCACAACCGTGCCGAAGCCGGTTTTACCTATGTCTACCCTGTGCTGTCACGTCGTGCCGGAGGCGTGTCGGTAGGGGTCAATCTCAATCCCAACAGCGCCTGCAATTGGGCTTGCCTCTACTGCCAGGTGGACAACCTGCAGCGCGGCGGGCCGCCGCCGATTGATCTGCAGCAACTGACGACCGAACTGGATAGCCTGCTCGCCACGATTCAGGCAGGAAATGGTAGTGGTGCCGCGGCGGGTGCGGCGCTGGTTGATATCGCTTTTTCCGGTAATGGTGAGTCGACTGCGGCGGCAGAGTTTCCTGCGGCGGTGCAGGCGGTGTGTGCGCTGATGCAGCGGCGGGCGCTACAGGTGCCGTTGCGCCTGATCACCAATGGCAGTTTCCTGCATCGCCCCGGGGTGCAGGCGGGCATCCGGCAGATTGCCGCGCAGGGAGGCGAGGTGTGGTTCAAGCTTGATCGTGGCAGCAGCGAGGAAATTGCCGAGGTGAATAGTATCGCCTGGCCGTTGGAGCGTGCTGTGGCGAATCTGGAGCGTTGTGCCGGCCTAGCACCGACCTGGGTGCAGAGTTGCTGGTTCCGTCTGGACGGTGTGCTGCCGCAGGATGATAGTGTCGCTGCCTACTGCGCCGCATTGAAACCACTGGCCGACAAGCTGCAAGGCGTGCATCTCTATGGCCTGGCGCGCCCTTCGCGGCAGGCCGCTGCGCCGCGCCTGAGTGCGTTAACGGCTGCCGAACTGGATGCGATCGCCGCCGTTGTGCGCAAAGAAACAGGGCTCAAGGTCGTTGTTTCACCTTGAGCCCTGTCGTGCCGGGATGCTGCGGAATCAGGCTGCTTTCTTGGTGCGGTTGCGAGCAGCTTTCTTCAGGGTCTTGAACAGTTCCGGTTCCTGTGAACGCAGGTACTCGGCTACTTCCCAGTCTTCCTGCTTGATGTTCTTGACGTCGATTTGTTCGACGTGCACCAGACGCAGCAGCTCGCGCACCGGTTTCGGCATGTTGCGACCGCTTTCATAGCGGGAGCCGCCGCTCTGCGTCACGCCCAGAGCAGACCAGAATTGCTGCTGGTTCAGGCCGAGTTTGCGACGGATTTCGCGCGGGTCGATCTTTTCGATCACTTTGGTGGATGCCATGGTTTTCTCCTATGCAAGGAAGTTTGATATAAATATTTGTGCTTTCTAACTATGACTTAAGTCATATGCCGAATTGTAGAGGGGGATATGACGAAGAGCAAGATATTCATGACGAATTTTGTATGGCGAATGTGTAACCGGAGGTGACGTTTCGCTATGCAGAACACAGTAGAAAAATCATCGAAGCAGCCGGAAGCTGGCTTGCCTTGTGATATCATCCGCCGCGTTTTGAACCACCGAAACAGCGCAAGGAAGCGTGGCAGAGTGGTCGATTGCACCGGTCTTGAAAACCGGCAACGGGCAACCGTTCGTGAGTTCGAATCTCACCGCTTCCGCCAGCGATTTGTGCCTGAACTCGCCGCCATGACGTCCCCATGAATCGATTGCGCCAGCCCCGCACCATTGCCCTGGTGGGCAAATACAACAGCCCTGAAATCGCGGAGTCTTTGTCGCGCCTGGCGCAATATCTGCACGAACGGGGTGTGTCGGTGTTCATCGAGCGGGAAACGGCCGGGCATATTGGCAAGCTGGTGGATCTGGCACGTTGGGTGACCTGCGGTTTCAACGACATTGGCGCACATGCCGATGTCGCGATCGTGCTCGGCGGCGATGGCACGATGCTGAACGCGGCACGTCGTCTGGCGCGTTACTGCGTGCCATTGGTCGGTGTCAATCAGGGACGGCTTGGCTTCATGACCGACATCGCCCGCGATGACATGCTGACCTGCATGGACGATCTGCTGGATGGTAATTTCCAGCCGGAAAGTCGTATGTTGCTGGCGGCTGAGGTGTTGCGCGGGGGGCGGGAAATTGCTTCCAATCTCGCCTTGAACGATGTCGTGATTGACAAGGGGGCCATTGGCCGCCTGATCGAATTCGAGCTGTTTATTGACGGTGAATTCATTTTCAACTTGCGTTCGGACGGCCTCATTGTTTCCACGCCGACGGGTTCCACGGCCTATGCGTTGTCTGCCGGTGGCCCCATCCTGCACCCGACGCTGACCGGGATTGCCCTGGTGCCGCTGTACCCGCATGCGTTGACCTATCGGCCGGTGACGGTGAATGACACGGTGGAGATCGAACTGCGCATCACGCATGCCGACGATCCGCGGGTGCACTTCGATGGCCAGGTCACGCAGGATTTGCAGGTGGGCGATAGCGTGCGTATTCACCGCTCGGATCATGCCATCTCGTTCCTGCACCCGCCGGGCTACAGTTATTTCTCGATGCTGCGGCAGAAGCTCCAGTGGAGCGAACGGCCCAAAGGCAGCTGAATGGCAAGCGAAAAGGAAAGCGATGCTGCGCCAATTATCACTACGTGATTTTGTCATTGTCGATCGGCTGGAACTCGAGTTTTCCTCGGGTTTTTCCGTTCTGACCGGGGAAACCGGGGCGGGGAAGTCGATTCTGATCGATGCCTTGGCGCTTGCTCTGGGCGAGCGAGGAGATGCCGGCGTGGTGCGTGCGGGCTGCGACAAGGCCGAAATCGTTGCCCTGTTCGATATTGCTGCGCTGCCGGCGGTGGCTGCCTGGTTGCAGGCTAACGACCTGGCTGCCGATGATGACCTCATGTTGCGTCGGGTGGTCGATGCCAACGGCCGTTCGCGGGCCTGGATCAATGGTACGCCAGCGACGGTGCAGCAGTTGCGTGAGGTGGGAGAGCATCTGGTCGATATTCATGGCCAGCATGCGCATCAGTCCTTGTTGCGCGGTGATGCGCAGCGGCAATTGCTGGATGCGCATGCCGGTCTTGAGGGACAGGTCAGGGCGGTCGGTGAAGCCTGGCGCCAGTGGCGGGCGGCGGATGGTGCCTGGCGCGAGGCCAGTACTCAGGCCGAGGCGCTGGGCCGTGAGCGTGAGGATCTGAGCTGGCAGGTGCAAGAACTGGCGCAACTTGATCTGGGTGAAGACGAATGGGCGGCGCTGGATGTCGAGCATCGTCGTCTGGCGCATGCGGCCAGCCTGATCGAAGGCGCGCAATTTGCCCTGGCGGCGCTCGCCGAAGGCGATGCGGCGTGCCAGGAAACGATAGACCAGGTTGCCGGACGACTGGACAGTCTGGCCGCGTTCGATCCGGCGCTGGCGGAGGTTGCCGGCGTGCTGGCTTCGGTCCAGGCTGAGTTGAGCGATGCGGTGTCATCGCTGCGGCGTTATGCCGAGCGGGCGGATCTGGACCCGGCGCGTCTGAGTCAAGTCGAGCAGCGGATGGGGGCTGTGCTGGCGCAGGCGCGGCGTTTCCGGGTGGCGCCGGAAGCTTTGCCGGAAGTATTGCGTGCTGCCCGCGAGCGGCTGGATGCACTCACTGCCGCCAGCGATCTCGGGGCACTGGAACGCCAGGCGCAGGCGGCAGAACAGGAATTCCGTCTGCTGGCGGGGCGACTGAGCGAGGCGCGTCAGGAGGCAGCACAGGCGATGAGCGTGGCGGTCAGTGCGAGCATGACGCAACTGGCGCTCGGTGGCGGGCGTTTCGAGGTGGCGTTGCTGCCGCAACCCGCCGGGACAGTCCATGGTCTCGAGCAGGTCGAATTCCGCATTGCCGGGTTGTCGGGCCAGGAGGCGCGGCCTCTGGCGAAGGTGGCGTCCGGTGGTGAGCTGTCCCGCATCAGTCTGGCCATTCAGGTGCTGACTTCACGTTCGGCGGCGGTGCCGACTCTGATTTTCGATGAAGTGGATGTCGGTATTGGCGGCGGTGTGGCCGAAATCGTCGGACGTCTGCTGCACGAACTGGGGCTGGAGCGTCAGGTGCTGTGCGTGACCCACCTAGCGCAGGTCGCGGCGCGTGCCGATGCGCAGTGGCGGGTGGCGAAAACGACACGCGCCGGGGAGGTGCTGTCGTCGATTCAGCTGCTGGACAGCGCAGAGCGGGTTCAGGAAATCGCCCGCATGCTGGGCGGTGTCGAATTGACGGAAATCACCTTGCAGCACGCGCAGGAAATGCTGGCGCGCCAGTAAGGCGGGGTACAAGGAGAAAGTGGCCGGCTACCGACTGCGTCGTGTCAGTTATTTGTTCTGACAATCGCGGCACTGGCCATAGAGATAGAGGGCGTGGTCCTGAATCTTGAACCCGTGCTCCAGTGCCACCCGGTCCTGCCGCTTTTCGATTTCGGGGTCGTAAAACTCGGCTACCTTGCCACACTGGACACACACCAGATGATCGTGGTGCTTGCCGTGGTTGATCTCGAAAACGGCTTTGCCGGATTCGAAGAAGTGCCGTTCGAGCAGCCCGGCCTGCTCGAACTGGGTGAGTACGCGATAAACGGTAGCCAATCCGATGTCCATGTTGTCGGCTAGGAGAAGGCGATAGACGTCTTCCGCCGTCATGTGGCGCAAATCGCTTTTTTCGAACAGTTCGAGAATTTTCAAGCGGGGGAAGGTGGCCTTGAGACCGATATCCTTGAGGCTCTGGGGGTTGCTCATGGTGGGATTCCTGTTTCGTTGTGCGTTATCGGTGCCGCTGGCTGGCGGTTCGGGTATGATATACCGCTTCCTTGCTGCCATGAAATTATCCCCGGAATCTTCCATGCGTCACACACGCTTTTCCCTTCTGGCGGCGTTTGCTCTCTTCATGACGGGCTGCGCCTATAAACCGAGTTTCATCAACGAATACAAGATCGACGTGCAGCAGGGTAACGTGCTGACGCAGGACATGGTGGCGCAACTCAAGCCGGGGCAGACGCGCGAACAGGTGCGTTTCATTCTGGGCAGTCCGTTGCTGACCGACGTGTTCCACCGGGAGCGCTGGGACTACGTCTACTATTTTCGCGATGGCAGTACGCGCAAGGTACAGCGGCGCCAGTTTTCCGTATTTTTCGATGCGGACCACCGCTTGAGCCGGGTGTCCGGCGATGTTGAGGTTGCTGCTACGGAAGAGTTGACGACGCCGCAGGCGCGTACACGGGTCATCGACCTGGGAGCGATCAGCGAGCAGGATGCGGCAGCGGGTATGCCGGCGCCGGTTGAAGAGGAATCTGAGCAGCCGGGCTTTTTCCGGCGGATGTTGAACTGGGTAGGGTTGTAAAAATGAATCAAGTAGTCAGGCCGCGTATCGGCATCGTGGGTGCCAGCGGGCGTATGGGCCGCATGTTGCTTGAAGCGGTATTGAAGGATGCGGATGTGGCGCTGGGCGCCGCTTT
Source organism: Azonexus hydrophilus (assembly GCF_905120355.1). Taxonomy (GTDB): domain Bacteria; phylum Pseudomonadota; class Gammaproteobacteria; order Burkholderiales; family Rhodocyclaceae; genus Azonexus. The sequence goes on from NZ_CAJHOB010000010.1 coordinate 40,824, forward strand.
TGATCTGCCTGGCAGTTCTTCGATTGGCGTCAATGCGGGCGCCTTGGTGGGGCTGTCCAGCGATGTCTTGGTGAGCGCCGATCTGGCAGCGGGCATGCAGCAGATCGATTGCCTGATCGATTTCACCCGTCCGGAAGGCACCCTGCAGCATTTGGCACTGTGCCGACAGGCGGGGGTGGGCATCGTCATCGGGACGACCGGTTTCGATGCGGCTGGCAAGGAGGCGATTGCCGACGCGGCACGTGATATCCCGGTGGTGTTTGCGCCGAACATGGCCGTGGGCGTGAATCTGGTGTTCAAACTGCTTGATACGGCGGCACGCATCCTGTCCACGGGGTATGACATCGAGGTGGTTGAAGCGCATCACCGCATGAAAATTGACGCGCCGTCGGGTACGGCGCTGCGCATGGGCGAGGTGGTGGCAGCGGCCCTTGGGCGTGATCTGGAAAGCTGTGCGGTGTATGGGCGCGAAGGCGTTACCGGTGAGCGCGATCCCTCCACGATTGGATTTGCGACCGTGCGCGGCGGCGATATCGTCGGCGATCATACGGTGATGTTCTGCGGCCTGGGCGAACGTGTTGAAATCACCCACAAGGCGAGCAGTCGCATGCCGTATGCCTTGGGCAGCCTGCGCGCCGCCCGCTTCATCGCTGGCCGCAAGAACGGTCTGTTCGACATGCAGGACGTCCTCGGCCTGCGCTGATCGGATGCGCCAGCAGCCATGAAATCCAGTCTGCTTGCCCGTCAGCTGCAAAGTCTGTTCGGTGGCGAGAAAGATGAGGGTTTTCGTCTGGCGCTGGCGCAGGCCAGAAATGGCAATAGTGCGCCCCTGCTGGCGCAACTGGAGCCCTTGATTGAGCAGGTCGATAGTGCCTATGCGGCCTATGTCAATCTGAATCAGTGGACTACGGTCCTCTCTGGCGACGCCTTGATGGACTGGAATCTGCTGACCGGGGCCATCGATGTCAAGCGCGGCTGGAAGGAAATGCTGGGCTATGACAAAACGGAGCTGGGCGATAGCGTTGTCCAGTGGCAGCAGCTGCTGCACCCGGAAGATGCGCGGCGCTTTCAGGAAGCGCTGGCGGTTCATGTCGAACGGCGGGACCGCTGGTTCGAACTGGAATGTCGCTTGCGCGGCAAGGACGGTGGCTGGCGCTGGTGCCTGATGCGCGGTGCAGTGGCCGCCCGTGATGCGGCTGGGCAGCCTGTTCGATTGCTGCTCCTGCAGCGCGATATTGCCTCCTTCAAACGGACTCAGGCCGAACTGATCGAGGCGCGCGACCTGGCCGAATCCGCCAGTCAGGCGCGGGGCACTTTCCTGGCGAACATGAGCCACGAAATCCGCACGCCGATGAATGGCATTATCGGCATGACGGAGCTGGCGCTCGATACCGATCTGGATGCCGAACAGCGCCACTATTTGCGCACGGTCAAATCTTCGGCCGAATCCTTGCTCGGCATCGTCAATGACGTGCTCGATTTTTCCAAGATCGAAGCGGGTAAGATGGATATCGAGGCGGTTGCCTTTCCCGTCGAGGAGGTTATCTTCGAGGCGGTGCGGGTGCTGGCAGTTGATGCGCACAGCAAGGGGCTGGAACTGGTGGTCGATGTTGCGCCGGGCGTGCCCGAACGTCTGGTCGGTGATCCGACCCGCCTGCGTCAGCTGCTGCTTAACCTGGTGGGCAATGCCATCAAATTCACCGAGCGGGGTGAGGTGTGCGTACGCGTCGAGATTGAAACGGGGGCGGCGGGTGACGTGCTGCTGCACGTGACGGTGCGCGACACCGGGATGGGTATTCCATTGTCCAAGCAGCAGGCGATCTTCGCTGCCTTTACCCAGGCTGATGCGTCGACGACGCGGCGCTTTGGGGGTACGGGTCTGGGACTGGCGATCTGTACCAAGCTGGTGCAGTTGATGCAGGGTCAGATCTGGTTGGAAAGCGAGGAAGGCAAGGGCTCCTGTTTTCATTTCACGGCGCGGATGGGCTATGTCGATGATGCCGGCGAACAGCCGGACGCAGAGGAGAGTTTTACCGGGCGTCGGGCGCTTGTGGTCGAGAAGAACGCGGGTGCGGCCTTGTGCCTGCAGACCATGCTTGAACGCCAGGGGATCAAGACGGCTGTTCTGGCAGAGCCGGCGCAGGCGGTTACGGCGATCGACATGAACCGCACTTTGGATCAGGCTTTTGACTATCTGCTGGTGGATGTCGACATGCCCGCGCCAGGTGGCATGGCCCTGATTGAAAGCTGGCGCCAGGCCGGTCAGCATGAGCGCGTGCTGGCCTTGCTCACGACCGATAATCAGCGCCGGGAAATCGGCCGCTTACGGGAACTGGGTGTACAGGTACATCTGATGAAGCCGGTGGGGCGCGGTGACATCAGTGCTGCCCTGATGCTGCTGGAGCAACAGGGGCGCGAGCGGCAAAGTGATTTCGGCCCGGCGCAGCCGGAGGCAAGCCGTAGTCTGCGTATCTTGCTGGTGGACGATAACCCGGTGAATCAGGAAGTGGCTCGCCGTCTGCTCCAAAAACAGGGGCACAGGATCAAGATTGCCAACCATGGTGGCGAGGCGGTGGATATGTTCGAGCAAGGGTCATTCGATGTGATCCTGCTGGATATGCAGATGCCCGTAATGGGAGGGGTCGAGGCGGCGGAGGCGATCCGGGCGCGCGAACTGCGGCGCAGTTGGGTGGTGTCGCGTGAATTTCAGCCGATATATATCATCGCCATGAGCGCCAACGCACAGGGAAGCGACCGGGAGCAGTGTCTGGCGGCCGGTATGAACGACTACGTTGTGAAGCCCCTGATTCTGGATGAATTGCACGCTGCGCTGGCCAAGGTGCCAGCGGCCGGCGATGGCAACTGGGTGAGTGCCAGCAGTGTTGGTGGTGTGCTCGCTGATGGCTGTCTTGACTTGCCGGGGGCCTTGGCCAACCTGGGTGATGTGGATCTGCTGGTGACCATGGCCAGCATGTTCCTGGAGGACTGGCAGAACTACATCGACAAGCTGGCGCGTGCTCTGCACGCACGGGATGCGGCCAACTCGCGTCTGCATGCGCACACCTTGAAGGGATTGCTGGCCATGTTCAACGCCGAGGTGGCGCGCGCCCACGCGCTGATGATCGAGGGCGCGATGACCGGAGAAAGCCAGGACTGGGATGAAGTGGGCCATGAATTCTCTGCGTTGCAGAGCGAAATGGCACGTATCCGCCCGCAATTGATGCGCTTTGTCGAGAAGCGTTCGGTCGACTGAAAAGCTTGCTGGATTTGCCTGCAAAAGGGCTTCTCAGCTAAAATACGCCGGTTAAGCGCGCCGTGGAGGGATGAACATCCCTCCTTTTTGTGTGCGCGCAAGCAAAAAAATCAGGAGAGCCGACGTGTCGTTGCTGCCATCATTCACCCCCGCCATCCTCGCCCTCGCCGACGGGACGGTATTCAAGGGGTATTCCATCGGCGCAGACGGCCTCGCGAGTGGCGAAATCGTCTTCAATACCGCCATGAGCGGTTACCAGGAAATTCTGACCGATCCTTCCTATACGCGTCAGATTGTCACGCTGACCTATCCGCATATTGGCAATACCGGTTGTAACAGTGAAGATTGTGAGTCCGCCGATCATTTTGCTGCCGGGCTGATCATCAAGGATTTGCCGCCGGCTTCGAACTGGCGCAGCGAGGAAACGCTGGACGCCTATCTGCGCAGAAACGGCATCGTCGGCATTGCGGGTATCGATACCCGCAAGCTGACGCGCATCTTGCGCGATTCGGGTGCGCAGGCCGGTTGCATCCTTGCCGGTGATGTCGACGAGGAAAAAGCCTTGACGATGGCCCGGGCCTTTCCGGGACTGGCAGGGATGGATCTGGCAAAGGTGGTGTCAACCGCTACGCCCTATGAATGGACGGAAACCGAGTGGACCCTGAACGGTTTTGGTCAGCAAGGTGACACCCGTTTCCATGTGGTGGCCTACGATTTCGGTGTCAAGCGCAACATCCTGCGTATGCTCGCAGATCGTGGCGTACGCGTGACTGTGGTGCCGGCCCAGACGCCGGCAGCCGAAGTGCTGGCCATGAAGCCGGACGGTGTCTTCCTGTCCAATGGCCCTGGCGACCCGGAACCATGTACCTACGCCATTGATGCCATCCGCGAGATTCTCGATGCGGGCGTGCCCACTTTTGGCATCTGCCTGGGGCACCAGCTGCTGGCCCTGGCTTCCGGCGCCAAGACCATGAAAATGAAATTTGGTCACCATGGTGCCAACCATCCGGTGAAGGACCTGGATTCTGGCAAGGTGCTGATCACCAGCCAGAATCACGGTTTTGCGGTCGATGCATCCACCTTGCCGGCTAATCTGCGGGTGACGCATGTATCGTTGTTCGATGGTTCAAATCAGGGTATTGCCCGCACCGATGTGCCGGCTTTTTCCTTCCAGGGGCACCCGGAAGCCATTCCGGGGCCGCACGATGTTGCCCATCTGTTCGACCGTTTCCTCGATTGCATGACGCGTGGTGTCGCGGCACTTTGAGAAAAGATCGAGGGGGCTGGCGCAGGGTGAGACCGGTCAGCTCCCGGAATGAGAAGCCAACGAATATTTATGGAGATGCGAAGAGGATGGCGTGACGAGGCTGGGGCAATCCCGTATCCCTCACATATCCCTTCCAAGAGAAAATGCCGAAACGTACAGACATTCAAAGCGTCCTGATCATTGGCGCCGGTCCGATCATCATCGGCCAGGCCTGTGAATTCGACTACTCCGGTGCTCAGGCCTGCAAGGCACTGCGCGAGGAGGGCTACAAGGTCATCCTGGTGAATTCCAATCCGGCGACCATCATGACCGACCCGGAAATGGCCGACGTGACCTATATCGAGCCAATTACCTGGCAGGTCGTCGCCAAGATCATCGAGAAAGAACGTCCGGACGCGCTGCTGCCGACCATGGGCGGTCAGACCGCGCTCAACTGCGCGCTCGACCTTGACCGCGAAGGCGTGCTGGCCAAGTTCGGTGTCGAGTTGATCGGCGCTTCCAAGGAAGCCATCGACAAGGCCGAGGACCGGCAGAAATTCAAGGACGCCATGACCAAGATCGGTCTTGGCTCTGCGCGTTCGGCGACTGCCCACAGCATGGAAGAAGCCTATCAGGTGCAGGCGATGGTTGGTTTTCCGACCATCATCCGTCCGTCCTTCACCCTGGGGGGGACCGGTGGTGGTATCGCTTACAACATGGAAGAGTTCGAAACCATCTGCAAGCGTGGTCTGGAAGCGTCGCCAACACACGAATTGCTGATTGAGGAATCCCTGCTCGGCTGGAAAGAGTTCGAGATGGAAGTGGTGCGCGACAAGGCGGACAACTGCATCATCATCTGTTCGATCGAGAACCTTGACCCGATGGGGGTCCATACCGGCGACTCCATTACCGTCGCGCCTGCACAGACACTGACGGACAAGGAATACCAGCTGCTGCGCAATGCTTCCATTGCGGTGCTGCGTGAGATCGGCGTCGATACCGGTGGCTCCAACGTGCAGTTCGCCATCAATCCGAAGGATGGTCGCTGCATCGTCATCGAGATGAACCCGCGTGTCTCGCGCTCTTCCGCGCTGGCATCGAAGGCCACCGGTTTCCCGATCGCCAAGATCGCCGCCAAGCTTGCCGTTGGCTACACCCTCGACGAACTGGCCAACGACATCACCGGCGGCAAGACGCCGGCGTCGTTCGAGCCGTCGATCGACTACGTCGTTACCAAGGTGCCGCGGTTTGCTTTCGAAAAATTCCCGCAAGCGGATTCGACGCTGACGACACAGATGAAATCGGTCGGCGAGGTCATGGCCATGGGGCGCACCTTCCAGGAATCGCTGCAGAAAGCACTGCGTGGCTTGGAAGTCGGTGTGGACGGCTTTAACCTGCGCTCAGTCGATCCGGAAACCATCGATGAACAACTGGCCATCCCGTCGCCGGATCGCCTGTGGTATGTCGCCGACGCCTTCGGTGTCGGCATGAGCGTGGACAAGGTGTTCGAGCTGACCAAGATCGATCCCTGGTTCCTTACCCAGATCAAGGAAATCGTCGATCTTGAACTGGCTGTTGAGAAGCGCCAGCTGTCTTCTCTGACTGCCGAGGAAATGCGTTTCCTGAAACAAAAAGGGTTTTCCGACCGGCGCCTGGCCTATTTGCTCAAGGCAAGCGAGGCCGAGTTTCGCAAGCAGCGCCATGCGCTGGGTGTGCGCCCGGTGTACAAACGGGTCGATACCTGTGCGGGTGAGTTTTCGACCGGTACCGCCTACATGTACTCGACCTACGAGGACGAGTGCGAGGCCAATCCGACCGATCGCAAGAAAATCATGGTGCTCGGTGGTGGGCCGAACCGCATCGGTCAGGGCATCGAATTCGACTACTGCTGCGTGCATGCGGCGATGGCCATGCGCGAAGACGGTTACGAAACGATCATGGTGAACTGCAATCCGGAGACGGTGTCGACCGACTACGATACGTCGGATCGCCTGTACTTCGAGCCGCTGACCCTGGAAGACGTACTCGAGATTTGTGCCATCGAGAAGCCGGAAGGCGTGATCGTTCAGTATGGCGGCCAGACGCCACTGAAGCTGGCGCTGGCGCTGGAAGCCAATGGCGTGCCGATCATTGGCACGACGCCGGAATCGATCGATATCGCCGAAGACCGTGAGCGCTTCCAGAAACTGCTGCACGATCTCGGCCTGAAGCAGCCGCCCAACCGTACTGCACGTACCGAAGAGGAGGCCTTGCGCCTGGCGCAGGAGATCGGTTACCCGCTGGTGGTCCGCCCATCCTATGTGCTGGGTGGTCGTGCCATGGAGATCGTGCATGAGCAGAAAGACCTCGAACGCTACATGCGTGAGGCGGTCAAGGTGTCGAACGATTCTCCGGTGCTGCTGGATCGCTTCCTCAACGATGCCATCGAGTGCGACGTCGATGCCCTTTCCGACGGCAAGGAAGTGCTGATTGGCGGCGTCATGGAGCACATCGAACAAGCCGGCGTGCACTCGGGCGACTCGGCCTGCTCGCTGCCGCCGTACTCGTTGAGCAAGGAAGTTCAGGATGAATTGCGCCGACAGACCAAGCTGATGGCCAAGGCGCTCAACGTGTGCGGCCTGATGAACGTGCAGTTTGCGATCAAGGACAACGACGTTTACGTGCTCGAAGTCAATCCGCGCGCGTCGCGCACCGTGCCTTACGTGTCCAAGGCGACCGGGCTGCAGCTGGCGAAAATTGCCGCCCGCTGTATGGCAGGCAAGAGCCTGGCGGCACAAGGGGTGACCAAAGAGGTGATTCCGCCGTATTTCTCGGTGAAGGAGGCGGTCTTCCCCTTCGTCAAGTTCCCCGGCGTCGATACCATTCTTGGCCCGGAGATGAAGTCCACCGGTGAGGTGATGGGGGTGGGCAAGACATTTGCCGAAGCCTTCATCAAATCGCAACTGGCTGCGGGCGTGCGCCTGCCGCGTCAGGGCAAGGTGTTCATGTCGGTCAAGGACAGCGACAAGCAGAAAGTCATCGAGATTGCCCGGCATCTGGTTGATGCAGGCTTCCAGTTGGTGGCCACGCGCGGCACGGCCCATGCCATTGAGGCAGCCGGTCTGCCGGTACAGGTGGTCAACAAAGTGACCGAGGGGCGGCCGCACATCGTCGACATGATCAAGAACAATGAAATCGCCTTGATCATCAATACGGTGGAAGAAAAGCGCGCCGCAATCAATGACTCACGCTCGATCCGGACCTCCGGCCTGCAGGCCCGGGTGACCATTTACACCACGATCTGGGGTGCCGAGGCTGCGGCGGAAGGTATTCGCAATCTGGGCGAGATCGTGGTCTATCCGATCCAGGAACTGCACGCCGAACTCGCTTAATCCAACCTTATATTGCCGCCGGCTTGCCCTTTGACGGGTGCCGGCGGTTTTGCTTTTTGGGGAGAAAAATGAACAAGGTTCCATTGACCGTCAAAGGTGCTGAACTGCTACGCGACGAATTGCAGCGTCTGAAGACAATCGAACGGCCTGCTGTGGTCGCCGCCATCGCCGAAGCGCGCGCCCATGGCGACCTGTCGGAAAATGCGGAATATGATGCCGCCAAGGAGCGCCAGGGCTTCATCGAAGGGCGCATCAAGGAAGTCGAGGGTAAGCTGTCGAATGCGCAGATCATCGATCCGGCATTGCTGGATGCCGATGGCCGCTGCGTCTTCGGGGCGACCGTGGAGATGGAGGATCAGGACTCCGGAAACAGCGTCACCTACCAGATCGTCGGCGAAGATGAGGCTGACATCAAGGCCGGTAAGATTTCCGTGAATTCACCGGTGGCGCGCGGTCTGATTGGCAAGTACGCCGGCGACCTGGCACAGGTTCAGACGCCAGGTGGAATTCGTGAATACGAGATCATTGACGTACGTTACGAGTAAAGCGAGACCAGTCGGGCGGGGTTGCCGCCCGCAGGTGTTTCAGCTTTGAAAACTGCGCTTGGTCCGCCGTGCAGGAGCCTGTTGCGGGGCGGATTTTTTGCTGGCGGCAGCTGTTTTTTCCGGATTTTCCCGATACACGACCAGTAATTTCCCGATATGCTGTACCGCCGCAGCGTCAAGTTCCTGACAGATGGTGGCGAGATAACTCAGGCGATTATCCCGGCTGTCGCCGTAGACACGGATCTTGATCAGTTCGTGGGCGGTGAGACAGGTATCGATTTCTTTCAGGACACTGTCGCTCAGACCATTCTCGGCGATGGAAACGACCGGGTTCAAACCGTGGGCACGGGCGCGCAGTTCGCGAACCTGGGTGGAAGTCAGTTGCGGCATGTGATTAAACCTTTTTAAAAACGGCATTTTACCGAAGAATGAAGCGAACCAGAACCAGCAAGGCATGGATGCAGGAGCATGTGAACGATCCCTACGTGCAGCAGGCCAAGAAAGATGGCTGGCGTTCGCGGGCCGCGTTCAAGCTGCTGGAGATCGACGCCAAGGACAAACTCCTCAAGCGGGGCGAAGTCGTGGTGGATCTGGGGGCAACCCCGGGCGGCTGGTCACAGGTGGCCGTACAGTGCGTGGGTGAATCAGGTCTGGTCCTCGCGCTCGATCTGCTGGAGATGGCCCCGATCCGCGGTGTCCATTTCATTCAGGGTGATTTTCGCGAGGATGCTGTGCTGACACAGCTGGAAGAGGCGCTCGGCGAGCGTGAAGTGGGAGTTGTGCTGTCGGACATGGCCCCCAATATGTCGGGTGTTGCGGTCATGGATCAGGCGCGGGTAATGCATCTGGCAGAACTGGGGCTGGATTTTTCGCGAGCCCATCTGAAACCCGAAGGTGCTTTCCTGGTCAAAGTTTTCCAGGGGCGCGATTACGAAGCGTTCGTCAGGGCGATGCGTGAGACCTTTCAGAATGTCGTGGTGCGCAAACCCGATGCGTCGCGTGACCGTAGTGCGGAGGTTTACCTTTTGGGACGCGGTTTGCGTTGAGAAATTGTTTAGAATGACGGTTTTGTTGCTTGTCGAAGACAAAGGAGTACTCGCTTGAACAATATGTTCAAAAATCTCGCAGTCTGGGTGGTGATCGGTCTGGTGCTGATGACGGTGTTCAACCAGTTCAACACACGCCAGGCCGCCCCGGGAGCGATGGAGTATTCGCAATTCCTCGAGGAAGTGAAGCAGGGGCGGATCAGCAAGGTCGTGATGGAAGGGCGCACGCTCAAGGCGACCACCAATGACGGTAAACGCATCACCAGTTACGCACCGCCTGATCTGTGGCTGGTTTCCGATCTGCTCAAGTACGATGTCAAGATCGAGGCCAAGCCGGATGAAGAACCGTCTTTCCTGATGAGCATCTTTGTCAGCTGGTTCCCGATGCTGCTGCTGATTGGTGTATGGGTTTTCTTCATGCGCCAGATGCAGGGTGGCGGCAAGGGTGGCGCGTTCTCCTTCGGTAAATCGAAGGCGCGCATGATGGATGAGTCCACCAATGTCATCACCTTTGCCGATGTTGCCGGTTGCGACGAGGCCAAGGAAGAGGTCCAGGAAATCGTTGATTTCCTGCGCGATCCATCGAAATTCCAGAAGCTCGGCGGACGCATCCCGAAGGGCGTGCTGATGGTTGGTAATCCAGGTACGGGCAAGACCCTGCTGGCGAAGGCGATCGCCGGTGAGGCCAAGGTGCCGTTCTTCTCGATTTCCGGTTCCGATTTCGTCGAAATGTTCGTCGGCGTCGGCGCCGCGCGTGTGCGCGACATGTTCGAGAACGCCAAGAAGCACGCGCCGTGCATCATCTTCATTGACGAAATCGATGCGGTCGGTCGCCATCGTGGCGCTGGTCTTGGTGGCGGCAACGACGAGCGCGAGCAGACGCTGAACCAGTTGCTGGTCGAGATGGACGGCTTCGAGGGGCACTCGGGCATCATCGTCATCGCCGCCACCAACCGTCCGGACATCCTCGACCCGGCGCTGCTGCGCCCGGGCCGTTTCGACCGCCAGGTCGTGGTGCCGTTGCCGGACATCCGTGGCCGCGAGGAAATCCTTAAGGTGCACATGCGCAAGGTGCCGATCGCCGGTGACATCAAGGCCGACATCATCGCTCGCGGCACCCCGGGTTTCTCCGGCGCCGACCTGGCCAACCTGGTCAACGAGGCTGCCCTGTTTGCTGCCCGCGGCAACAAGCGTCTGGTTGATATGGAGGACTTCGAGAAGGCCAAGGACAAGATCATGATGGGCGCCGAACGCCGCAGCATGGTGATGACCGAGGAAGAAAAGATGAATACGGCCTACCATGAGTCCGGCCACGCTGTGGTCGCCAAGCTGGTGCCAAAGTCTGATCCGGTGCATAAGGTCACCATCATTCCGCGTGGCCGTGCCCTCGGCCTGACCATGCAGTTGCCGGAGCAGGATCGCTATGCCTACGACAAGCAGTATCTGCTGTCGCGTATTGCCGTCCTGTTTGGTGGGCGCATCGCCGAAGAACTGTTCATGAATCAGATGACCACCGGTGCCTCGAACGATTTCGAGCGTGCCACCGCCATGGCCCGCGATATGGTCACCCGCTACGGCATGTCCGATCTTGGGGTGATGGTGTACGGTGAGAATGAGGGTGAGGTCTTCCTCGGTCGCTCGGTGACGCAGCACAAGAACGTTTCCGAAGCGACGATGCAGAAGGTGGATGCTGAAATCGGCCGCATCATTGATCAGCAGTACGCACTGGCTCGTCGCTTGCTCGAGGAAAATCGGGACAAGGTGGAGGCGATGACAAAAGCGTTGCTTGAATGGGAAACCATTGATGCCGAGCAGATCGATGACATCATGGCCGGCAAGCCGCCGCGCCCACCGAAACCGGCCCAGAGTCTGTCCACGCCGGCCTCACCGGACCAAACTCCGGGCGCCGAACCCAGCGCTCCGGCGACCGCTTGATAACCGACTGACCTATTTGCCGGAAGCCTTGCTTCCGGCCTTTTTTCATGCGCGAAATACACTGCGGTCGCTACCGCCTGACACTTGATCGCCCACTGGTGATGGGGATTGTCAATCTGACGCCGGATTCCTTTTCGGGCGATGGTCTGGCACACAATACCCGTCTGGCGATTGAGCATGCCCGGCAGCAATACCAGGCGGGTGCGGACATTCTTGATATTGGTGCTGAATCGACGCGACCTGGTATCGCGGCGACATCGGAACAGGAAGAACTGCGGCGCTTGTTGCCAGTACTGCAGGAGGTGTGCGGTTGGGGCGTGCCGGTGTCCGTGGATACCTACAAGCCTGGCGTGATGCGTGTAGCGCTGGCGGCAGGTGTCAGCATGATCAACGATATCAGTGGGCTGCGTAGCGCTGAAGCGCGCGCGGCAGTCGTGGATTCGGACTGTGCTGTATGTCTGATGCACATGCAGGGCGAGCCGGCCACCATGCAGGATGCGCCCGTTTATGAGGACGTGGTTCGGGAGGTGAGTACCTGGCTCCAGCAAGCGACAGAGGCTTGCGTAGCTAGCGGTATCGCCCGTGGCAGGCTGGTTCTGGATCCCGGGTTCGGCTTTGGCAAGGACCTGGGGCACAACCTGGCCTTATTTCGCGCACTTTCGGGCGATCTTTGGCAGGGCTTGCCCCTGCTGGTAGGTGTTTCGCGCAAAAGGATGTTGGGTGAAATTACCGGGCGGCCGGTGACGGAAAGGGTGTATGCCAGTGTCGCTGCAGCGTTGCTGGCAGCACAACGGGGGGCGGCAATCTTGCGCGTGCACGATGTGGCGGCGACCTGCGACGCACTGAAAGTATGGCAAGCGGTCAAGGAAGGGGAAAGAGCGTGAGTAGAAAGTATTTCGGCACTGATGGGGTGCGCGGTCGGGTTGGACAAAGTCCGATTACGCCGGATTTCGTGATGCGTCTGGGCTACTCGGCCGGCAAGGTGTTTCTGGCGCAATGCCCGATGCCGCCGGGGGAACGTCCCAGCGTATTGATTGGCAAGGACACGCGAATTTCCGGATACATGCTGGAATCCGCCCTCGAGGCGGGTTTTTCTGCTGCGGGTGTGGATGTCTGCCTGGTCGGTCCGATGCCGACTCCGGCCATTGCCTATCTGACCCGAGCATTGCGTCTGCAGGCCGGGATCGTGATCTCGGCGTCGCACAATCCATATTACGACAACGGAATAAAGTTTTTCTCGGCACAGGGTAGCAAGTTGCCGGATAGTCTGGAGCGCGCTATCGAAGCGGGTATCGAGCAGGAAATGCACTGCGTCGATTCGGCCGACCTAGGGCGGGTGCGGCGCATCGACGATGCCCGTGGACGCTATATCGAGTTCTGCAAAAGCACATTCCCCAACGAGCTGGATCTGCGCGGACTGAAAATCGTCGTTGATTGCGCGCATGGTGCTGCCTATCACATTGCGCCGGATGTCTTTCACGAACTGGGGGCCGAGGTGATCAGCATCGGTGTACAACCGAATGGCTTGAACATCAACGCCGGCGTTGGCGCGACAGCACCACAGGCGCTGGCGGAGGCCGTACGGGAACACGGCGCCGATCTGGGGATTGCCCTGGATGGCGATGCCGATCGTATTCAGATGGTGGATGCGGCAGGTCGCCTTTACGATGGTGACCAACTTCTCTACGCCATCGTCAGGCACCGGGCGCAAAAAGGCAAAGTGGCCGGCGTGGTGGGGACCTTGATGACCAATCTGGCCCTTGAGCATGCCCTGGCCAAACTGGACATCCCGTTCGCCCGCGCCGCGGTTGGTGACCGTTATGTGGTGGAAATGCTGCAGAAAGAAGGCTGGCTCTATGGTGGTGAAAACTCCGGTCATATTCTGACGCTTGATCGCCACTCCACCGGTGACGGCATCGTTGCCGGGCTTCAGGTGCTGGCTGCACTGCGGGAAAGTAGTGGCGACCTGCAGGCTTTGCTGGGCGATTTGGTGCTGTATCCGCAGGTCTTGATCAATGTGCCGCTGGCGCGTGCTTTTGCCTGGCAGGAGGCGCCACAAATTCAGGTGGCACAGCAGCGAGTGGAAGCGCGTCTCGCCGGGCGGGGCAGGGTATTGCTGCGTCCTTCCGGTACGGAACCGCTGCTGCGGGTCATGGTGGAAGGCGAGGATGCTGCTTTGGTCCGTACGGCTGCCGAGGAAATTGCGGCAGCCGTACGGCTGGCTGCAGGGAATTGATGGAGTGCCTCGCGGGAGCTTCACATTGACCCAGGGAGACCGCCATCGTTATAATTCCGCGGTTTTTGCCCACGGAGATTAGTGCGTGCGTTCCAAGCTTGTTGCCGGTAACTGGAAAATGCATGGTGGTCTGGCCGCCAATGCGGCCTTGTTGTCGGCGCTGCTGACCGAGATCGATACGCTGCCGTGCGAGGTGGTGGTGTGCCCGCCATTTCCCTATCTGGCGCAGGCGCAGCAGGTGCTGGCCGGTTCGGCGCTGAAGCTGGGGGCGCAGAATGTCAGTCAACACCCCGCGGGTGCCTATACCGGCGAGGTGTCAGTCAGCATGTTGCGGGAGTTTGGTTGTCGTTATGTGCTGCTTGGGCACTCCGAGCGGCGCGCCATATATGGCGAGAGCGATGCTACCGTAGCCGCCAAGTTCGAGGCCGTGCTGGCCGAAGGTCTGGTTCCGGTGCTTTGTGTCGGTGAAACCCTGGCGGATCGTCAGGCGGGGGAGACCGAAATGGTCGTTGGGCGTCAGCTCGATGCAGTGCTCGCCCGTCTTGGGGTGGCTGCTTTGGGGTGCGGGATTGTTGCCTATGAACCGGTGTGGGCGATTGGTACTGGCCAAACGGCTACTCCGGAGCAGGCGCAGTTGGTGCATGCGTTCATTCGCCAGCGGGTGGCGGCGAGTGATGATGAGGTGGCAGCAAAATTACGCATCCTCTACGGAGGTAGTGTGAAAGCAGACAATGCAGCGGCCTTGTTCGGCCAGCCGGATATTGATGGTGGGTTGATTGGCGGGGCGGCCTTGGTGGCTGAGGATTTTCTGGCGATTTGTCGGGCGACCGGCGTGTCGTCTTCATAGCGAAGAAAGTGGGTAAGTAAAAATGAGCTGGATGTTCTCCTTGGTGTTGACGATTCATATTCTGGTGGCGCTCGCCATTATCGGTTTGGTCCTGGTGCAGCACGGTAAGGGTGCCGACATGGGGGCTGCCTTTGGTAGCGGTGCCTCCGGTAGTCTGTTTGGTGCGTCCGGGTCGGCTAATTTTCTTAGCCGGACGACGGGTGTGCTGGCTGCGGTCTTCTTTCTGACCAGCCTGTCCCTGGCCTACTTCGCGTCCGAAAAGCCAAAAACGTCTGGTAGTCTGATGCAGGATTCGGTACAATCGCAGACTGTCCCGCTGGCTCCTGCCGGAGGGGTGAATGAACCAGCTGGCGCGGGTTCCAAGGCGCAGCAGGTGCCAAAGTAAGCTGTTTATTCCACTGTCAATTTGTGTTTTGACCGGTGGGTGAAGAGTAGTAAAAGCAATACGCCGACGTGGTGAAATTGGTAGACACGCTATCTTGAGGGGGTAGTGGCGCAAGCTGTGCGAGTTCGAGTCTCGCCGTCGGCACCATAACGGGGTTGGTTGATTTTCATCCAGCTCGATAAAAACTGACAAATTGGCGGCGGATGATGGAAGCGTATTTTCCAATCCTGATGTTTGTGTTGGTTGGGGTGGCGATTGGTGTTTTGCCGGTTGCCATGGGTTTTGCGTTGGCGCCCCGGCGTCCCGACCCCGAGAAACTCTCCCCCTATGAGTGTGGCTTCGAGGCATTCGAAGATGCGCGCATGAAATTCGATGTGCGTTACTACCTCATTGCAATCCTGTTTATTCTGTTCGATCTTGAAATCGCTTTCCTGATTCCTTGGGGTGCCGTGTTTTCCGATATGGCAGCCAGTGACGGTCTCGGGGTGTTCGGTTTCGTCGAAATGCTGGTTTTTATTGGCATTCTGGCACTGGGTGATATTTATGCCTGGGCCAAGGGTGCTCTGGACTGGGAATGAGGCGGCGCCATGGCCATTGAAGGAATTCTGCAGGAAGGCTTTGTCACCACGACGGCGGACAAGCTGATCAACTACATGCGCACTGGCTCGATCTGGCCAATGACTTTTGGTCTCGCCTGTTGCGCGGTGGAAATGATTCACGCCGGCTGCTCGCGCTACGACCTGGATCGCTTCGGTATCATCTTTCGCCCCAGTCCGCGGCAGTCCGATGTGATGATTGTGGCGGGTACCTTGACCAATAAAATGGCGCCGGCCCTGCGCAAGGTGTACGACCAGATGGCTGAGCCACGCTGGGTGATCTCCATGGGTTCTTGCGCAAATGGTGGTGGCTACTATCACTATTCCTACTCGGTGGTGCGCGGTTGTGATCGCGTGGTGCCGGTTGATATCTATGTGCCGGGCTGCCCGCCCACCGCGGAGGCGTTGCTCTACGGCTTGATTCAGCTGCAGAACAAGATTCGTCGCACCAATACCATTGCCCGCTAAATTTCGAGGCCGATCCCTATGTCAGCCAAGCTGGATGCGCTTTGCCAAAAATTGCAGGAACGATTCGGGGATGCACTTCAATCCACGAAAATCGCCCTGAACGAACTGACCGTCGAGGTCGCTGCAGGTGATTACTACGCCACCATGCAGGCCTTGCGTGATGAGAAAGAATTTTCCTTCGAGGAACTGATCGATCTGTGCGGTGTGGATTACTCCACTTACGGCGATGGTGCCTGGGTTGGAAAACGCTATGCCACAGTGGTGCATCTGCTGTCGATCGCGCACAACGTTCGCTTGAGAGTGCGGGTTTTTGCCGAAGATGACGAGTTCCCGGTAACTGATTCGGTGACCACATTGTGGAGTTCTGCCAACTGGTTCGAGCGTGAGTCGTTCGATCTGTTCGGGATTGCCTATACCGGCCACCACGACTTGCGCCGTCTGCTCACCGATTACGGTTTCATCGGTCACCCCTTCCGCAAGGACTTTCCGATCACGGGGCACGTCGAAATGCGTTACGACCCGGATCAGGGGCGAGTGGTGTACCAGCCGGTAACCATCGCGCCTCGCGAAAATACCCCGCGCATCGTGCGCGAAGATACCTACGGGGATCCGAAACATGGCTGATATTCAGAGCTATACGCTGAACTTCGGGCCGCAGCACCCGGCCGCCCACGGTGTGTTGCGCATGGTGCTTGAGATGGATGGTGAAGTGGTGCGCCGCGCTGACCCGCATATCGGTCTGCTGCACCGTGGGACCGAGAAGCTTGCCGAGCATCGTACCTGGGTGCAGGCCATGCCCTACATGGATCGCCTGGACTACGTCTCGCCCATGTGCAATGAGCACGCCTACTGCCTGGGTGTTGAGAAACTTCTGCAGATCGAAGTGCCGGAGCGGGGTAAGTACATCCGTACCATGTACGACGAAGTTACCCGCATTCTCAACCACCTGCTGTGGATCGGCTGTCATGCGCTCGACGTTGGCGCCATGGCCATGGCGCTGTACACCTTCCGTGAGCGGGAAGATCTGATGGACGCTTATGAAGCGGTCAGCGGGGCCCGTCTGCACGCAGCTTATTATCGTCCGGGTGGCGTTTATCGCGATTTGCCGGAGCGCATGCCGCAGTACCGGGAGTCGACCTGGACCAGTGCCAGCAAGGCCAAAGCGCTCAACGAGAACCGCAGCGGATCGCTGCTGGACTTCCTGGAAGACTTTACCGAGCGCTTCCCGAAATACCACGCTGAGTACCACACCCTGCTGACCGACAACCGTATCTGGAAGCAGCGGTTGGTCGGTGTGGGTGTGATCAGTCCGGAGCGCGCCATGCAGCTTGGCTTTACCGGCGCCATGCTGCGCGGTTCTGGCGTGGCCTGGGATTTGCGCAAGAAGCAGCCTTACGCGGCCTATGACAAGGTGGACTTCGATGTGCCGGTCGGCGTCAATGGTGACAGCTACGACCGTTACCTGGTGCGCATGGAAGAAATGCTGCAGTCGAACCGCATCATCAAGCAGTGCATCGACTGGTTGCGTAAAAACCCCGGTCCGGTCATCACGGATAATTTCAAGGTGGCGCCGCCCAAACGGGAAGCCATGAAGTCAAACATGGAAGAGCTGATTCACCATTTCAAGCTCTTCAGTGAAGGGATTCACGTCACGCCGGGCGAAGCCTATGCTGCGGTCGAGCATCCCAAGGGTGAATTTGGCATCTATTTCATTTCCGATGGTGCCAACAAGCCGTACCGGATGAAAATCCGTGCACCGGGCTACGCCCATCTGGCTGCGATGGACGAGATGGCGAAGGGCCACATGCTGGCTGACGTCGTCACGATCATCGGTTCTCAAGATATCGTTTTTGGCGAGATCGACCGCTGATGTTTTCCGCTGACACCCTACAAAAATTCGCGCGTGAGGTCGGCAAGTACCCTGCTGACCAGAAACAGTCTGCCGTGATGGCCTGTCTGGCGCATGCGCAGGAAGAAAAAGGCTGGTTGCCACCCGAGGCGATCGAGGCTGTTGCCAACTATCTCGGCATGCCCCCCATGGCGGCGTACGAGGTGGCTTCCTTCTACAACATGTATGATCTGAAACCGGTCGGCAAGTACAAGCTCACGGTGTGCACCAATCTGCCGTGCGCGCTGTCTGGGGGCAATCATGCGGCCGAGTACCTGCAGAAAAAGCTGGGCATCGGTTTCAATGAAACGACGCCGGATGGCAAATTCACCCTGAAAGAAGGGGAATGCATGGGTGCCTGCGGTGATGCGCCGGTGTTCATCGTCAATAACCGGTCGATGTGCAGCCACATGCATCCGGATCAGATCGACAAGCTGCTCGAGGAGTGCAAGTAATGGCCATGATGGGGGCAATCAACCCGGTCCTGATGGCCGGTCTCGATGGCGACAATAGCTGGCGTCTCAAGGATTACGTGGCGCGCGGCGGTTATGAGCAGCTGAAACGCATCCTGCAGAGCGGGATGACGCAGGAAGACGTCATTGCAGAGGTGAAGAAGTCCGTGCTGCGCGGACGGGGTGGCGCTGGCTTTCCGACGGGCCTGAAATGGTCTTTCATGCCGCGCTCCTTCCCCGGTGACAAGTATGTCGTCTGCAACACCGACGAAGGTGAACCGGGAACTTTCAAGGACCGCGACCTCATGCGCTACAACCCGCATGCGGTGATCGAAGGCATGATCATTGCCGGTTTTGCCATGGGCGCGACGCGGGGTTACAACTACGTTCACGGTGAAATCTGGGAAATTTACAAGCGTTTCGAGGAAGCACTGGATGAGGCGCGTGCAGCAGGTTTCCTGGGGCAGAAGATTCTCGGCACCGAATTCAGTTTCGATCTCTTCGCCCACCACGGTTACGGTGCCTATATTTGCGGAGAAGAAACGGCGCTGCTTGAGTCGATCGAGGGCAAGAAGGGACAGCCCCGCTTCAAGCCGCCTTTCCCGGCTTCTTTTGGCCTGTACGGCAAGCCGACCACGATCAACAACACGGAAACCTTCGCTTCCATTCCCTTCATTCTGAAGATGGGTGGCGAGGAATACCTCAATCTGGGTAAACCGAACAACGGCGGCACCAAGCTGTTCTCGGTTTCCGGCCACGTCAACCGCCCGGGGAACTACGAAATTCCCTTGGGTACCCCGTTCGCCAAACTGCTCGAAATGTGCGGTGGCATGCGCGGCGGGCGCAAGCTGAAGGCGGTGATTCCGGGGGGGTCCTCGGCGCCGGTGATGCCGGCTGAGGTGATCATGGACTGCACCATGGACTACGATTCGATCAGCAAAGGCGGTTCGATGCTCGGCTCGGGTGCTGTCATTGTCATGGATGAAACGGTGTGCATGGTCAAGGCGCTCGAGCGTCTGTCCTATTTCTACCATGAAGAATCCTGTGGCCAATGCACACCCTGCCGCGAGGGCACGGCCTGGATGTACAAGGTGGTGCATCGCATCGAGAATGGGCTGGGCAAGCCGGAGGACCTGGACTTGCTCAACAGTGTGCTGGGCAACATTGCTGGCCGCACCATCTGTGCGTTGGGTGATGCGGCAGCTTTCCCGGTGCAGAGTTTCATCAAGCATTTCCGCGCTGAATTTGAACACCACATCGAGCACAAGACCTGTCTGGTGCCCAAGGATGTGCAGTGGGCAGGCAGCGGCTTCCACAAGATCACGGCCTGAAGGCCTGGTCCGTTAAGAAAACTGGCTACAAGGTAGCGACATGCTAGATATTGAAATCGACGGCAAGAAGGGACAGGTACCCGCAGGCAGCACGGTGATGGACGCCGCGCAGCAACTGGGCGTGTACATTCCGCATTTCTGCTATCACAAGAAACTTTCCATTGCCGCCAGCTGCCGCATGTGTCTGGTGGAAGTCGAGAAGGCACCCAAGCCCCTGCCGGCCTGTGCCACGCCGGTGACCAATGGGATGAAGGTGTTCACCCACTCAGATCTCGCAGTCAAGGCGCAGAAGGGGGTGATGGAATTCCTGTTGATCAATCACCCGCTGGATTGCCCGATCTGCGATCAGGGCGGTGAATGCCAGCTGCAGGATATGTCGGTTGGTTACGGCCCGATGAAAAGCCGCTACACCGAGGAAAAGCGTGTCGTCTTCCACAAGGATGTCGGCCCCCTGATCTCGATGGAAGAGATGAGCCGTTGCATCCACTGTACGCGCTGTGTGCGCTTCGGCCAGGAAATCGCCGGGGTGATGGAATTGGGGATGGCCAATCGCAACATGCATGCGGAGATCATGACCTTTGTCGGCCGTTCGGTGGACTCCGAACTGTCTGGCAACATGATTGACCTGTGCCCGGTCGGTGCCCTGACCTCTAAGCCGTTCCGTTATACCGCGCGGAGCTGGGAGCTGCAGCGGCGGAAATCGGTCAGCCCGCACGATTCCGTCGGCGCCAACCTGGTGGTTCAAGTCAAACACGACACCGTGATGCGTGTCCTGCCGCGCGAAAACGAAGCAGTTAATGAATGCTGGATTTCCGACAAGGAGCGTTTCGCCTACCAGGCCTTGAATTCCGAGCAGCGCCTCGACAAGCCCATGGTCAAGCAGGGCGGAGAGTGGAAGGAGGTCAGCTGGAACGTGGCTCTTGATTACGTGGCCCATGCCCTGAAGGACATCGCCCGCGAACACGGTGGCGATGCACTGGCGGCGCTGGCGGCGCAATCGTCCACCCTGGAAGAGTTTTACCTGCTGGGGAAAGTGATGCAGGGCCTGGGCAGCAAGAATGCCGATTTCCGTCCCCGTCAGAGTGACTTCTCGGCCGATGCCCAGCGTGCGGGTGCACCGTGGCTGGGTATGCGTCTGGCTGAAATCGAACAACTTGATGCGGCGCTAGTGGTGGGGTCGTTCCTGCGCAAGGATCATCCTCTGATCGCGCAACGCCTGCGTCAGGCCGCCAAGAAGAATACCCAGGTCAGCATGCTGTCGGTCACAGCCGATGATCAACTGATCGCCTTGGCGAATCAGGTCAGCGTGGCACCGGCACAACTTGCCGCCGCCTTGGCTGGCGTGGTGCGTGCTGCAGCCGAAGCGAAGGGTGAAGCCGTCCCCGCCGGCCTGGAAAACGTGGCGGTCTGCGACAACTGTCGCAAGATTGCAGCCAGTCTGCTGCAAGGGGAAAAGAAGGCAGTATTCCTTGGTAATGTCGCGACCCAGTCACCCGACGCAATGCAGATTCAGCGTCTGGCACTCGAACTCGGCCGTATCACCGGGGCGACGGTCGGTTTCCTTGGCGAGGGCGCCAATACGGTCGGCGGTTATCTGAGCGGGTTGCTGCAAGGCGGTGCCAACGCTCGCAGCATGTTCGAAACTCCGCGCAAGGGCTATGTGCTTCTTGGGGTGGAACCGGAGCTTGATTGTGCCAATCCCCAGGTTGCGCAGGCGGCTCTGGACAAGGCGGCCTTCGTCGTTTCCCTGTCGCCGTTCAAGAGCGATGCCGCGTTGCAATACGCCGACGCCATCCTGCCTGTTTCGCCTTACACCGAGACGGCTGGTACCTTCATCAATACCGAGGGCCGTGTTCAATCGTTCAACGGCGTAGTCAAGCCACGCGGTGAAACCCGTCCGGCCTGGAAACTGCTGCGCGTGCTGGGCAATGTCCTCAACCTGCCTGGTTTTGAGTATCAGAGCAGTGAAGAGGTGCGCAACGAGGTGCTTGGCGCCACGGCAGAATTCGCCAACGGTCTCGACAATGCGCTTAACGCCGCAGCAATCGCCGTGCCGGCAGAAGTGAAGCAGGGGCTGCAGCGTATTGCCGATGTGCCGATTCACTTTGCCGACGCCATGGCCCGGCGTGCCCCGGCGCTGCAGAAGACCGCCGATGCACGGGCACCGCAACTGCGTGCCAATGTGGCAACCCTCCAGGCTTTGGGGCTGCAGGCCGGTGAGTCAGCCAAAGTACGCCAAGGAGGTGGTTGTGCAGTATTGACCGTTGCCCTGGATGCTGCGGTTCCCGATAACTGCCTGCGCGTCGCTGCTGCTCATCCGACAACCGCAAGCCTGGGTGCAATGTTCGGTGACATCTCTGTGGAGCGTGCATAAATGGATGCCCTGATGAATTTCGGACAAGGCCTTTTTGGCGTGGCCTGGCCGGCGGTATGGACCCTGCTCAAGATCGTTGCCATCGTTGCTCCGCTCATGCTCGGCCTGGCGTATCTGACCTATTTCGAGCGCAAGGTGATTGGCTATATGCACGTGCGTATCGGCCCCAACCGGGTGGGTCCATGGGGCTTGCTGCAGCCGATCGCGGATGGCCTGAAGCTGCTGCTGAAGGAAGTTGTCGTTCCCACCAATGCATCGAAGAAGGTGTTCATCATTGCGCCGATGCTGGCCATCGCGCCTGCACTGGCAGCTTGGGCGGTGATTCCCTTCACCGACACACTGGTCTTGGCCGATATCGACGCTAGCCTGCTCTACATCCTGGCGATGACCTCCATCGGGGTGTACGGCATCATCCTCTCCGGTTGGGCATCGAACTCCAAATACGCTTTCCTCGGCGCCATGCGTTCGGCGGCACAGATGATTTCCTACGAAATCGCCATGGGTTTTGCCCTGATCACGGTGCTCATGATTGCCGGCAGCCTGAATTTCATCGACATCGTCAATGGTCAGGCCGAAGGCCGTTTCGCCGACATGGGCCTGGGGTTCCTGTCTTGGAACTGGTTGCCATTGCTGCCGATGTTCCTCGTTTACCTGATCTCCGGTACCGCTGAGTTGAATCGTGCCCCGTTCGACTTGGCTGAAGGCGAATCGGAGATCGTCGGTTTTCACGTCGAATATTCGGGGATGGCGTTCGCACTGTTCTTCCTTGCCGAATACGCCAACATGATTCTGGTGGCGGCGCTGACCTCGCTCCTCTTCCTGGGGGGCTGGTTGTCGCCGGTCGGTTTCCTGCCCGATGGCATCCTCTGGATGTTCGCCAAGATGTCGTTCGTGCTCTTCCTGTTCCTCTGGTTCCGCGCCACCTTCCCGCGTTACCGTTACGACCTGTTGATGCGTCTGGGCTGGAAAGTGTTCCTGCCACTGTGTTTCTTCTGGGTCATCATTGTTGGCGCGTGGATGATTTCGCCGCTGACCATCTGGAATTGAGGAGAGAAGAATGGGTTCGATGAAGGAAATCTTCGGCAGCCTCTTCCTCAAGGAGCTGTTGAAAGGTATGGCGGTGACCGGCAAATATTTCTTTGCCCGCAAGATCACCGTGCAATATCCCGAGGAAAAAACGCCACAAAGCGTCCGCTTTCGTGGTCTGCACGCTCTGCGCCGCTATCCGAATGGTGAAGAGCGCTGCATCTCCTGCAAGCTGTGCGAGGCAATCTGCCCGGCCATGGCAATCACCATCGAGGCGGAGCCGCGTGACGATGGTTCGCGCCGGACCACACGCTACGACATCGATCTGACCAAGTGCATCTTCTGCGGTTTCTGTGAAGAAGCCTGCCCGGTGGACGCAATCGTCGAGACCCGTATTTTTGAATATCACGGCGAAAAGCGTGGCGATCTCTACTACACCAAGGAGATGCTGCTGGCCAATGGCGAACGCTACGAAGCCCAGATCGCCGAAGATCGCGCGCTCGACGCGCCTTACCGCTGACAGGTGCCTGCGATGGAATTTCAAACTGCTGTTTTCCTCTTTCTTGCGGCCATATTGATCTACGCCGCCCTGCGCGTGATTACCGCCCGCAATCCGGTGACTGCCGTGCTGCATCTGATGCTGGCCTTCTTCACTACCGGCGGGATCTGGTTGATGATGCAGGCCGAGTTTCTCGGTATTGCCCTGATTGTGGTGTACGTTGGCGCCGTGATGGTGCTGTTCCTGTTCGTGGTGATGATGCTTGATCCCAACTTCGATCAGCTGCGCCAAGGCTTCTGGCGCTATCTGCCACTGGGTGCGATGCTCGGTCTGGTGATGGTGCTGGAAATGGGTCTGGTGCTGGGCAGCAAGTATTTCCAGGTACCGCTCAGCGAAGCCGTGGTTGAACCGGGCATCTCCAATACACGCGAACTGGGTGCCTTGCTGGTGACGGATTACGTTTTTCCGTTCGAACTGGCGGCCGTGATCCTGCTGGTGGGTATGGTCGCTGCCGTGGTGCTGACTTTCCGCGGCGGACCCAAGCGCTCGCGGGTGCCGAACCCAAGCACGCAACTGTACGTCAAGGCCAAGGACCGTGTGCGCGTCCTGCAGATGCCGGTTGAAAAAGACTAATCCGGGGCAAACATGCTGACACTAACCCTTTCCCACTTCCTGATCCTCGGCGCGATATTGTTCGCCATCGCCGTCGTCGGCATCTTCCTCAACCGGAAGAATCTGATCGTGTTGCTGATGTCGATCGAACTGATGTTGCTCGCCGTGAATATGAACTTCGTGGCGTTCTCCCATTTCCTGGGTGATCTTTCCGGGCAGGTTTTCGTTTTCTTCATCCTTGCCGTCGCGGCGGCTGAAGCCGCCATCGGCCTGGCCATCCTGATCGTGCTGTTCCGTAATCTCAAGAGCATCCATGTGGATGACCTGGGTAGCCTGAAGGGTTAAACATGGACATGAAATCGCTCTATCTTCTCGTTCCCCTCGCGCCTCTGTTCGGTGCCATCGTCGCCGGCCTGTTCTGTCGTGTGATTCCCCGCTGGCTGGCCCACACGGTGACCATCCTCGGGGTGGCAACTGCCTTTGGCGCTTCCGTCCTCATCTTCATGGACGTCATGGCCGGCAATACCTACAACGGTACGGTCTACCAGTGGATGACCAGTGGTGACTACAGCTTCGAGGTCGGTTTCCTGATCGACTCACTGACGGCAACCATGATGCTGGTGGTGACCTTCGTGTCGCTGATGGTGCACATCTACACGATTGGCTACATGCAGGAAGATCCTGGCTACAACCGTTTCTTCAGCTACATCTCGCTGTTCACCTTCTCCATGCTGATGCTGGTGATGGCCAACAACTTCATGCAGCTGTTCTTCGGCTGGGAAGCGGTGGGTCTGGTTTCCTACCTGTTGATCGGTTTCTGGTACACCCGGCCGACGGCGATTTTCGCCAACATGAAAGCTTTCCTGGTCAATCGCGTCGGCGACTTCGGTTTCATTCTCGGTATTGGTCTCATCCTGGCCCATTTCGGCTCGCTTGATTACGTCGAAGTGTTCAAGCAGGCTCCGGATTTCGCCAATACCACCATCAACATCTGGGGCGCCCAGGAATGGTCGTTGATGACCGTTGCCTGTATCTGCCTCTTCATTGGCGCCATGGGCAAGTCGGCGCAAGTGCCGCTGCACGTCTGGCTGCCGGATTCGATGGAAGGTCCGACCCCGATCTCGGCGCTGATTCACGCCGCGACCATGGTGACCGCTGGCATCTTCATGGTGTCGCGCATGTCACCGCTGTTCGAGCTGTCGACCACTGCACTGTCGTTCGTTCTCATCATCGGCGCCATTACCGCGCTGTTCATGGGCTTCCTCGGCATCATTCAGAACGACATCAAGCGCGTCGTGGCCTATTCGACCCTGTCGCAGCTGGGCTACATGACCGTTGCGCTCGGCGCCTCGGCTTATTCGGTGGCCATCTTTCACCTGATGACACACGCCTTCTTCAAGGCGCTGCTGTTCCTTGCCGCTGGCTCGGTCATCATTGGCATGCACCATGATCAGGACATCCGCAACATGGGCGGCCTGCGCAAGTACATGCCGATTACCTGGCTGACGTCGTTGATTGGCTCGCTGGCATTGATCGGTACCCCTTTCCTTGCCGGTTTCTATTCCAAGGATTCGATCATCGAGGCCGTCAAGTTCTCCAGCATACCCGGCTCCGGCTTCGCTTACTTTGCAGTGCTGGCGGGGGTGTTCGTCACCGCGTTCTACTCCTTCCGCATGTACTTCCTCGTTTTCCATGGTGAGGAGCGCTTCGGCAAGGGTGAGCATGCCGACCATCATGGCGACCACGACGACGAAGAAGCCTCGCACGACCATCACCACGGTCTGGCGCCGGGTCAGAAACCGCACGAAACGCCATGGGTGGTGACCCTGCCGCTGGTCCTGCTGGCGATTCCGTCGGTGGTCATCGGTTACATCGGTATCGGCCCGATGGTGGCAGGTGACTACTTCAAGGATGTGATTTACGTCGACGCTGCTGCACATCCGGCCCTGTCTCAGTTCCTGGAGCACTTCCACGGTGCAGCGGCGATGGGCCTGCACGCCTTCCAGACGCCAGCCTTCTACCTGGGGCTTGCCGGGGTCGTGCTGTCCTGGTTCTTCTACATGAAGCGCCCCGACATCCCGGCGGCGATCCAGCGTCGCTTTGCATTGGTCAATGAAATACTGGAAAACAAATACTATTTCGACAAGATCAACGAGTTCGTGTTTGCCGGCGGTGCCCGCGTTCTTGGCAAGGCATTGTGGCGGGGTGGGGATGTCGGCTTGATTGACGGAATCATCATCAACGGCTCGGCCAAAGTGGTTGGTTGGGTTGCTACGATCAGCCGCCTTTTCCAGACTGGGTACGTGTATCACTACGCCTTTACGATGATCATCGGCCTGCTGGTGCTGATGACGTTGTGGCTGAACCACGCATAAGCTGAACCGCTCGCAGAAAAGCAAGGAACAACATGTCGAACTACCCGCTGCTCTCTCTCGCCATCTGGGTGCCCATTCTGGCCGGGGTCATCGTTTTGATGACCGGTGGTGACCGCAACGCGCCTTTGGCGCGGGTGCTGGCGCTCATCGGTGCCATTGCCGGTTTCCTCGTCACCATTCCCCTGTGGACTGGCTTTGATGTCAGTCACTCGGGTATGCAGTTTGTCGAGTTGCACAACTGGATTCCCCGTTTCAACATCAACTATCACTTGGGCGTTGATGGCATTTCGATGCTGTTCGTACTGCTCAACGCCTTCATCACCATCATCGTGGTGGCGGCTGGGTGGGAAGTGATCAAGACCAAGGTTGCGCAGTACATGGCAGCTTTCCTGATCATGTCCGGCTTGATGAACGGCATCTTCACGGCGCTCGATGGCATCCTGTTTTATGTCTTCTTCGAGGCCTCGTTGATCCCCCTGTACCTGATCATCGGTGTCTGGGGTGGCCCCAACCGTGTTTATGCGGCGATCAAGTTCTTCCTTTACACCCTGCTGGGCTCGTTGTTGTTCCTGGTTGCGCAGATGTACCTGTTCTTCAAGGCCGGTGGCAGTTTCTCCATTCTCGACTGGCACCAGCTGCCGCTGGATTTGACCCCGCAGATCTGGGTATTCCTCGCCTTCATGGTCGCCTTTGCGGTGAAAGTGCCGATGTGGCCGGTGCATACTTGGTTGCCGGACGCGCACGTCGAGGCGCCGACTGGAGGCTCCATTGTGTTGGCAGCCATCGCCCTCAAGCTCGGTGCATATGGTTTCCTGCGCTTCTCCCTGCCGATTGCACCGGATGCGTCGCATGAGCTTGCCGGTCTGCTGATCGCCTTGTCTCTGATCGCAGTGGTGTATATCGGTTTTGTCGCCCTGATTCAGACCGACATGAAAAAGCTGGTCGCTTATTCGTCGATCGCTCACATGGGTTTCGTGACCCTCGGTTTCTTCATGTTCAGTCCGCTGGCGATCGAAGGCGCTCTGGTGCAGATGATCTCCCACGGTTTTGTCTCGGGAGCCATGTTCTTCTGCATCGGTGTCATGTACGACCGTGTGCATAGCCGGCAGATTGCCGATTACGGCGGTGTGGTCAATACCATGCCGAAGTTTGCTGCCCTGTTCATGTTGTTCACCATGGCCAATGCCGGTTTGCCGGCCACTTCCGGCTTCGTCGGTGAGTTCATGATCATCCTGGCAGCCGTTAAATTCAACTTCTGGGTGGCCTTCCTGGCTGCGACCTCGCTGATCCTGGCTGCGTCCTACTCCCTGTGGATGTACAAGCGGGTGATCTTTGGCGATGTGGCGAATGACCATGTGAAGGAGTTGACCGATATCGGCGGTCGTGAATTCATCATTCTCGCCGTGCTTGCCTTGTGCACCCTGTGGATGGGCCTGTATCCACAGCCCTTTACCGAAGTCATGCACACCTCGGTCAACGACCTGCTGCGCCATGTCGCCGTCAGCAAGATTCAATAAACGGTAGCCGTCATGTTTGAAAATTTCGTCATTCCCGATTTTCTGCCGGCGGCGCCGGAAATGTTCCTGGCCATCATGGCCATGACCATCCTGATGATTGATCTGTTCGCCAAGGATGCGCGCCACTCGATCGCTTTCTGGCTGGCGCAGCTGACCCTCCTCGGTTGCGCCTTCATTCAGGTCTACACCAGCACCCCGGGGGTGGTTTACACCTTCAGCAATACCTTCGTTGATGACAGCCTGGGCGATTTGCTCAAGATCTTCGTCTATCTGACCATGATCGTTGTCTTCTTCTATTCGCGGACTTACTTGAGTGACCGCCCCGATATGAACAAGGGGGAGTACTACGTACTCGCGCTGATGGCGACCTTGGGCATGCTGGTGATGATTTCCGCCAACAATTTCATCACGGTGTACGTGGGCCTGGAGCTCCTGTCGCTGTCCCTGTATGCGCTGGTCGCGATGAATCGCGATTCCGTTCAGGCAACCGAAGCTGCGATGAAGTATTTCGTTCTCGGTGCGCTCGCCTCCGGTCTGCTGCTCTATGGCATGTCGATGATTTATGGTGCGACCGGTAGCCTGGAAATCACCGAAATTGCCCAGTCCTTCGGCGCTGCTGAGGGTAACCGGACCGTGCTGGTGTTCGGGCTGGTGTTCATGGTCAGTGGCTTGGCCTTCAAGCTGGGGCTGGTGCCATTCCACATGTGGATACCTGATGTCTATCACGGTGCGCCGACCCCGGTGACCCTGTTGATCGGTTCGGCACCCAAATTCGCCGCCTTTGCCCTGATCATGCGCTTGCTGGTCAGCGGGCTCCTGCCCCTGGCGCAAGACTGGCAAGGCATGCTGGTGATCATGGCGGTGTTGTCCATGGCCATCGGTAACCTGGCTGCCATTGCACAGAGCAACATCAAGCGCATGCTGGCTTATTCGGCAATTTCCCACATGGGCTTCATGCTGCTCGGCATCGTTACCGGTGTCGTCAGCGGTGATCCGCGCTATGCACTCAACGCTTACAGCTCGGCGATGTTCTACGTCATTGCTTACGTGCTGATGACGCTTGGCGCTTTCGGGGTCATTCTCCTGATGGCGCGGGCCGGTTTCGAAGCAGAAGAACTCAGTGACTACAAAGGCTTGAACAAGCGGAGTCCGTGGTTCGCCTTCATCATGTTGATGGTCATGTTCTCCATGGCCGGCGTGCCGCCGTTCATTGGTTTCTTCGCCAAGTTTTCGGTTCTGCAAGCGGTCGTGGCGACCGGTGAGATCTGGCTGGCCGTGGTGGCGGTTATTTTCTCGCTGATTGGTGCCTTCTACTATCTGCGAGTCGTCAAGCTGATGTATTTCGACAAGCCCGAAACGGAAACGCCGATCGAGGCAGGCATTCATGTGCGTCTGCTGCTCTCGGCCAATGGACTGGCGGTTGCTGTGCTTGGAATTTTCCCGCAGGTCATCATGACGTTGTGTGCCTATGCTCTGCTGACATCGTTCTGATTGAAGGAAACTCCGTGTTTACAACGCCCCGCCTAGTGCGGGGCGTTGTGCGTTTGGATACATGTTTCTGCCAAAGAGTGCGGATAAACATCCGGTACATCGCGCCCCTGTGCTATCATTCGCGCCGGCGGGTCTCCCCGCATTGCAGGGTGGTGAACCTGGTCAGGTCCGGAAGGAAGCAGCCACAGCCATTTACTGCAAGTGCCGGGGGTTAGGCTCGCCACTTTCATTTTCTGCTTTATGTGAGGCGCATGAGTTATCAGGTTCTCGCGCGCAAGTGGCGACCGCGCAACTTCTCGACCCTGGTGGGTCAGGAACACGTCGTACGTGCACTCAATCATGCGCTCACCGAGCAACGTCTGCACCACGCCTATCTCTTTACCGGGACGCGCGGGGTCGGCAAGACAACCATTGCCCGCATCCTCGCCAAATCGCTGAATTGCGAAGCGGGCATCACGGCTACGCCGTGTGGTCAGTGCACAGCCTGCCAGGAAATCGACGCCGGGCGCTTCATTGATCTGCTGGAAGTTGATGCTGCGACCAATACGCGCGTCGACGAAATGCGCCAGCTGCTGGAGAACGCCACCTACGCACCCACGCGGGGCAGATTCAAGGTGTATGTGATCGACGAAGTGCACATGCTGTCCACTTCCGCCTTCAACGCCATGTTGAAGACCCTGGAAGAACCGCCTGAGCACGTGAAATTCATTCTGGCCACGACGGACCCGCAAAAAATTCCGGTGACGGTTCTGTCGCGCTGTCTGCAATTCAATCTCAAGCAGATGCCCGTGCCGGCGATTGCCGGCCATCTGGCGCACATCCTGCAGATGGAAGGAATTCCTGGTGAGGGCGGCGCGCTCAATCTGATTGCGCGCTCGGCCGGCGGCAGCATGCGCGATGCCCTGTCATTGCTCGATCAGGCGATTGCGCATGGGGCCGGGCAGGTCGATGAGGCGCAGGTGCGCAGCATGCTGGGTAGCGTCGATCAGGATCACCTCTTTTCCATTCTCGAAGCCTTGCCCGCAGGCGACGCTGGTGCCTTGCTTCAGGTGGCTGCGAATCTTGCCTTGCGGGGGTTGTCATTTGCTGTCGCCTTGCAGGAACTGGCCGCACTACTGACACGGATTCAGATCGTGCAGTGCGTTCCGGAAGCGGGCGATGACGATGATCCCGATCGCGAACGCATCCAGTTGCTGGCGCGGGCGCTGTCTGCCGAATTCATCCAGTTGGCCTATCAGATCGTGACGGTCGGGCGCAGCGAGCTGGCGCTGGCGCCGGATGAGCACGCCGGCTTCGTGATGACCCTGCTCCGCCTGCATGCCTTCCGCCCGCGTAGCGTGGGCGAAATTGTCGAAGCGTACCGGCCCGCCGTAACGCCACCGGTGCGCCAGGCGCCGCCAAGTGCTGCTCCGGTCGCTCCGCCCATGCAGCCGGTAGTGACAGCGCCTCCGGCTGTCGTGGCGGCCGAGTCGGCAGCGGAGGAGCGGCCCCGTCCTGCGGCTGGGCAAACCATGACGGGGTCGGCTGCGGATTGGTCAGCGCTGCTGGCCGCTCTACCAGTCAGCGGCCTGGTACGCACTCTGGCGGCAAATTGTGAATTGCGCGAACTGGGTGAAGGGCACTGTCTGCTGCGTCTGCCAAGCGAATTTTCGCATCTGCAGATGAAACCCAACCCCGATAAATTGCAGCAGGCGCTATCTGATTATCTCGGTCGGACGATTCGCCTGACCATAGAAGCAGGGGTGACGGCGGTGGAAACGCCGGCAGCGGCTCAGGGAAGGCAACGCCAGGAACGCCAGGAGCAGGCGGAAATGGCGATCAGGAACGATGATTTTGTACGCGAGGCGGAAGATTTGTTTGCTGCCTCGGTGGTTGAAGCTTCCATTAAACCGATCGATTGACGGAGTCAGTAAATGATCAAAGGTGGTTTGGGTGGCCTGATGAAGCAGGCGCAGATGATGCAGGAAAACATGAAAAAGGCGCAGGAGCAGTTGGCGCAGATGGAGGTCGAAGGCCAGGCGGGTGCCGGTATGGTCAAGATCGTGATGACCTGCGCGCATGATGTGCGGCGCGTCAGTATCGATCCTTCCGTCATGGATGACAAAGAAATGCTGGAGGACCTGGTCGCGGCGGCGGTGAACGATGCTGTTCGGCGTGGCGAGGCGCTCAGCCAGGAAAAAATGGCCGGTTTCACTGCTGGCTTGAATCTGCCGCCGGGTCTCAAGCTGCCGTTCTGACGTGCCGACCAGTAGCATCGTCGAGCTGGCGGAGGCGCTGCGTTGCCTGCCCGGGGTGGGTCCGAAGTCGGCGCAGCGCATGGCATATCACTTGCTGCAGCACGATCGCAGCGGGGCAGAGCGCTTGGGGCAGGCGGTGCAGCGTGCGCTGGCCGTCGTGCGCCGCTGTGGTCGCTGCAATACCTGGACCGAGCTCGAGTTGTGCGAGTGCTGTGCCTCACCGCAGCGCGATCAGAGCCTGCTATGCGTGGTGGAGTCTCCGGTCGATCTCAACATGATGGAGCAGACCCACGCTTACAACGGACTGTATTACGTCCTGATGGGGCGGATTTCACCGCTGGATGGGGTCGGTGCGCGTCAATTGGGGCTGGATGCCTTGCTGGCACGAGCACTCGATGGTGTCGTCAAGGAAGTGGTTCTGGCGACCAATTTCACCAACGAAGGTGAGGCGACCGCGCATTACATCAGCGCCATGCTGAAAACGCATGGTGTCGCGGTAACGCGCATTGCCCGTGGCGTTCCGGTGGGAGGGGAGCTGGAGTTTGTTGATAGTGGCACCCTGGCGCAGGCATTGCGGGAGCGGCGGCTTCTGGTGGATCTATAAGAAAAATTCCATCTTCTATCGTTGGCGGCCATGCCTTATAATTCCGCCTTTGTTTTTTTACCCATTCAATTCCTTTAGGGGTCAGCGTTATGAGCAATCAAGGGAAGATGGACTGCGGTCGGCGGCGGCTTGTCGTCGCTACGGCAGCCGTCGGGGGTGTCGGCGCGGTGGGCGCTCTGGTGCCGTTCGTGTCCAGCTTGCTTCCATCGGAGCGTGCGAGGGCTGCAGGGGCGCCAGTCGAGGCTGATATCAGCAAGCTGGAAAGCGGTCAGATGATGACTGTGGAGTGGCGCGGCAAGCCGGTCTGGATCATCAATCGGACCAAGGCCATGCTCGATACGCTGCCCAAACTGGATGGCCAGGTAGCTGACCCGAAATCCGAAGTGGCGACGCAGCAACCGCCTTACGCTGCCAACGCAACGCGCTCGATCAAGCCTGAAGTGCTGGTGGTGGTCGGTATTTGTACCCACCTCGGTTGCTCGCCATCGAATAAATTCAAACCGGGCAACGAAGAGGGTATGGGCGCCGACTGGCTGGGTGGCTTCCTCTGCCCCTGCCACGGCTCGACCTTCGATTTTGCCGGCCGCGTGTTCAAGGCCAAGCCGGCACCAACCAATCTTGAAGTCCCGCCGCACGTGTATCTCACCGATACACGCATCCTCATCGGCGAAGACAAGAAGGGGGCATAATCATGGCTGGTGGAACTTACGAAAAATACAAATCGGACGGCTCGCTGGGCGGTAACGTCCTGGAGTGGGTGGATGCCCGTTTCCCGGCAACTTCCATGTGGAAGGGCCATTTGTCCGAATACTACGCACCGAAGAACTTCAACTTCTGGTATTTCTTCGGCTCGCTCGCCCTGCTGGTTCTGGTCATCCAGATCGTGACCGGCATTTTCCTGGTCATGCACTACAAGCCGGATGGTTCGCTCAACGCCGCCGGTGTTCCGGTTGCCTTTGCTTCCGTCGAATACATCATGCGTGACGTGCCGGGTGGCTGGATCATCCGCTACATGCACTCGACCGGGGCATCTGCCTTCTTCATCGTGGTTTACATGCACATGTTCCGTGGTCTGATCTACGGTTCCTATCGCAAGCCGCGGGAGTTGACCTGGCTGTTTGGCGTCGGCATTTTCCTGGTGCTGATGGGCGAGGCCTTCTTCGGTTATCTGCTTCCCTGGGGACAGATGTCTTACTGGGGCGCACAGGTGATCGTCAACTTGTTCGGCGCCATCCCTGTGGTTGGCAACGACCTTTCCATCCTGATCCGCGGCGATTTCGTGGTGGGTGATGCGACACTGAACCGTTTCTTCTCCTTCCATGTGATTGCCTTCCCGCTGATCCTGATCGGTCTGGTTGCTGCGCACATCCTGGCTTTGCACGAAACCGGCTCCAATAATCCGGACGGTATCGACATCAAGGAAAAGAAGGACGAAAAGGGCATTCCGCTCGATGGCATTCCTTTCCACCCGTATTACACGGTCAAGGACATTGTCGGGGTGGTGGTTTTCCTGATGGCGTTCTCGGCGATCATGTTCTTCGCGCCGGAAGGTGGCGGTTACTTCCTCGAAACGCCGAACTTCTACCCGGCTGATCCGCTGAAGACGCCGAACCACATCGCACCGGTCTGGTATTTCACGCCGTACTACTCGATCCTGCGTGCCATGGTCTGGAACTTCTTCGGTCTCGATGCCAAGTTCTGGGGTGTTGTTGCCATGGGTGCTTCGGTTGTCATCTTCGCCTTCCTGCCGTGGCTGGATCGTAGTCCGGTGCGTTCGATCCGCTATCGCGGCCCGATCACCAAGGTGATGATTACCCTGTTCGTGATCTGCTTCTTCATCCTCGGCTATCTGGGCACGCTGTCCCCGTCCCCGATGGGCGAGTTGATTTCGCAGGTCTGCACGGTCTTCTATTTCGCCTTCTTCCTCGGTATGCCGTGGTGGTCCCGGATGGACAAGTTCAAGCCGGTGCCTGAGCGCGTCACGATGAAGTGAGAGGATGCATAAAATGAAAAAATTTCTGATCGCTCTGTTCTTTGCGCCGGTTCTCGCCCTTGCCGCAGGGGGTAATGTCCACCTCGACAAGTGGCCAGGCTCGGTATCCGACAAG
The DNA here is from genome assembly GCF_905120355.1 of Azonexus hydrophilus. GTDB lineage: Bacteria > Pseudomonadota > Gammaproteobacteria > Burkholderiales > Rhodocyclaceae > Azonexus. The sequence goes on from NZ_CAJHOB010000010.1 coordinate 75,266, forward strand.
GCTGCCCTGCAGAACGGGGCCAAGCTGTTCGTCAATTACTGCCTGAATTGCCACAGTGCTTCCTTCATCCGTTACAAGACGCTGGTGGACATTGGTCTGACGGAAGAACAGATCAAGGAAAACCTGATGTTTACCGGCGAAAAGATCGGTGACCTGATGCAGGTGGCAGCCCGTCACGATGAGCAGAAGAAGTGGTTCGGTGCAACGCCGCCGGATCTGACCATCGTTGCTCGGGCCCGGGGTGAAGCCGGGGCACCGAAGGCGGGTGCGGACTGGCTCTATACCTATCTGCGCACCTTCTACCGTGACGATAGCCGTCCGACTGGCTGGAATAACCTGGCCTTCGAGGCAGTCGGTATGCCGCACGTGCTGTGGGAACTGCAAGGAACGCAGGTCATGGATCCGGCGACGCACAAGCTGTCTCTGGCTGTGCCTGGCAAGATGAGCCCCGCCGAATATGACAAGGCGGTTTCCGACCTGGTTTCGTTCATGGTGTGGATGGCCGAACCGCAGCAGGAATTCCGCAAGACGCTTGGCTACATCGTGCTGGCTTTCCTGGCGCTCCTGTTCGTCGTTGCTTATGCGCTGAAGAAGGAATATTGGAAAGATATCCACTAATACCTTCCTGATCGCGCAACGGCACCGCGGTTCCGGTTCTACCGGCCGCGGTGCCGAATCTCGTTTTAAGGACAATGAATCATGATGAATCTCTACTCGGGTACGACCTGCCCTTTCAGCCACCGTTGCCGCATCGTGCTCTACGAAAAGGGCATGGACTTTCAGGTGATCGATGTCGATCTGTTCTCCAAGGCCGATGAGATCGCCGCCATCAATCCGCACGGCCGGGTGCCGGTGCTGGCCGAGCGCGATCTGGTCCTGTTCGAGCCGAACATCGTCAATGAATATATCGACGAACGCTTTCCCCATCCGCAGCTGATGCCAGCGGACCCCATCATGCGGGCGCGGGCCCGGCAATTGCTCGTCGGCATGGAACGGGAGATCTTCTCGCACATGGAAATCCTTGAGAAGAACGGCAAGGGTGCTGACAAGGCGCGGCAGGAAATCAAGGCGCGTCTGACGGAAATCGTGCCCATCTTCAATAAGCAGAAATACATGCTGGGTGATGATTTCTCCATGCTGGATGTGGCCATTGCACCGCTGCTGTGGCGTCTTGATCACTACGGCATCGATCTGGGTAAGGCCGCGGCGCCACTGATGAAATACGCTGAGCGTATTTTCAGCCGCCCTGGCTTCATCGAAGCCCTGACCCCGTCCGAAAAAGCGATGCGCAAATAAAGCCATGGAACTACCATCAACCAAACCCTATCTGCTGCGCGCCATCTGGGAGTGGTGCTGCGACAACGGTTTTACACCGTACATCGCGGTCAAGGTGGATCAGCGGACGCTGGCCCCGCGCGAGTATGTGCAGGATGGTCAGATCGTTCTCAACATCGGTCCTGATGCCAGCAATCGCCTGCAGATGGGGAATGAGTTGATTGATTTCCAGGCACGTTTCGCCGGCACGCCGCGCCAACTGTCGATCCCGGTGGATCGCGTGATGGCGATTTATGCCCGCGAAAACGGCGCAGGTATGTCGTTTGAAGTCGAGGATGTAGCGGCACCATCCGCCAGCAATGAAAATACCGACCCGGATGAACCACCACGGCCACCTTCCGGACGGCCTTATCTGCAGCGCGTCAAGTGAGCCCATGCGCGAAGCCCTGATCCTGTTTGCTCACGGTGCACGTGACCCTGAGTGGGCGCAGCCTCTGCGTCAGGTAGAGGCGCGCGTCCGTTCCATGGCGAGCGATGTGTATGTTGATCTGGCGTTCCTCGAATTCCTTGCCCCCAGGCTTGTCGATAGCGTGAATGCGGCGATTGCACAAGGGGCCGGGCGCATCCGCATCGTCCCGCTTTTCATCGCACAGGGAGGACATCTGCGGCACGATTTGCCCCGCTTGGTGGCCGAACTGCAGTCGCAGTGGCCGAAAATCGAGTTCTCGCTGGCGCGGGCGATCGGTGAGGAAGACGGTGTAATTGCTGCCATGGCGGCGGCGGCACTGCAAACCTGAACGCAAAAGGCCGACGCAAGTCGGCCTTTTCTGTCGAGCAGCGGGTAATTATTTTTTGCCAGTAATCGGGCACACCCCGTCGATGACTTGCAAGTCGTTGTCGTGGGCGAAATTGAGCATGAAGCGGTAGGCCATGGGTTCGATTTCACCCAGCCGACCATCGACGAATACCGCCTTGTCACCGTTGTAATCGCCGGGGCCGACATAGGGCGAATATTTCATCTTGCGCTCGGCGCCAAAGGCGGACATGACTCCACACAGCCGTTCTGCCCAGTCACTAGGGCGGAATTTCCGGCCTTCCTTGGTAACGCCGATGATGATGAAAGTGGTCGATTCTTGTGTTGTCATTGTTGTGCACTCTGCGTGTTATGTGATGACGACCTTGTCTCTTGCCGCATTCTAGCAGAAGAGGCTGCTGGAAACGGACGCCGGCTGTGTGGCGTGATTTTGTTCTAAGATGGAGTCTGTCCGCTGCCCTGAGATCAATCGGCATAATCGGTACCAATGATGACGACGATTTACGCTTCATTCACTGTGGCAAACTGGTCACTGCGTGCTCCGCAGGAACAGGGGGGCGTGTCGCAGTCTGATCCCGGGAAAAAGGCGGAGGGCGGTACACATGCGAATCAGGCGAGTTTGACAGCCGAGCAGCAAGCGGAAGTCAGCAAGCTGCAGAAAATCGACAGGGAAGTCCGCCAACACGAAATGGCACACATGGCTGCTGGTGCGGGCATGGTCACCTCGGGTGCCAGCTACACCTATACGCGTGGTCCTGATGGGCAGAATTACGCGGTGGCGGGTGAAGTCAGTATCGATACCTCGCCTGGTCGTACACCGGAAGAGACCATCGCGCGGGCAGAGCGCATTCAGGCTGCCGCCTTGGCGCCTGCTGAGCCTTCATCACAGGACCGGAGTGTGGCGGCGCAGGCGGCGCAGATGGCGGCCCAGGCGCGACAGGAGCTGGCGGCAGCAGAGCAGGAACAAGGAGGCGCGCCGGTGGAAGCCGGGGTGGCCGATGCAGATCCTGCTGCGCAGCAGTCGCAGGCGGTGGCAGCGCAAAAAAACCAAGGCATAGCGGCTTATCAGCGTCAGGCGGTGGATGCGGGTGCGGTTGGCGCTCAGCCTTCCGCTTCGCCAGGCGTGCCGATCGATCTGTACGCTTAGGCTGTTGCAGCCAGCGTGATAGCTGGCTGCAGTGGAGTGCCTAGCCTGCCAGGTTGGCGGGCAGTTTTTCTTCGATCAGCTTGAGCAACGGCAGGAACACCTTGGGTGTGCCGGCGATGACATTGCCGGTTTCAAGGTAATTTGCTTCGCCGCGCAGATCGCTAATCAGGCCACCGGCTTCCGCAATGAGCAGGGCACCTGCTGCCATATCCCATGGTGCCAGGCCGAATTCCCAGAATCCGTCATAGCGGCCACAGGCAACGTAGGCCAGATCCAGCGATGCGGCTCCGGGGCGGCGCTGGCCAGCGGTTTTCTGCGCCAGCTCCTTGAAGATGGACAGATAGAGGTCGACCTTGTCGAATTCGCGGTAAGGGAAACCTGTGCCGATCAGGGCTTCACCCAGGCGGGTGCGGCGTGAAACGCGGATGCGCCGGTCGTTGAGAAAGGCGCCGCCGCCTTTGCTGGCAGTAAAGAGTTCGTTGCGGTTCGGGTCAAAAATCACCGCATGCTCGATGGTCTTGCCGCGCATCAGGGCGATTGAAACAGCATACTGCGGCAAGCCGTGAATGAAATTGGTCGTGCCGTCGAGTGGGTCGATCACCCATTGATATTCGCTGTCACTCCCATCCAGCGCCGGAGAAGCGCCGGATTCCTCTGCTAGAATCCCGTACGCCGGATAGGCCTCGCGCAGCACTTCGATAATGGCCTGTTCCGCCGCCTTATCGACTTCCGTGACGAAATCATTGGGTTGCTTGCTGCTGACCTTGAGCGAGTCCAGGTCGTTGGAGGCGCGGTTGATGATCTGACCGGCACGGCGCGCGGCCTTGACGGCGATGTTGATGATGGGATGCATGGCGATTTGGCAAAGAGCGACCGGTCGCCGGTGGCGATCGATACAAATTTTGGAAAGCGCGAATTTTACACCATGAAGCCAGAGGCACTGTTGTCCCGCATTCGGGTGGTGTTATGCCGCCCCAGTCATCCAGGCAATATTGGTGCTGCGGCGCGGGCAATGAAAACCATGGGCCTGCATGACCTCTGTCTGGTGGCGCCGCGCCAGTTTCCTGATGCGGAAGCAACAGCGCGGGCGACGGGGGCAGTGGATGTCCTGGAACGGGCGCAACAGGTCGATAGCCTGGCGGAAGCACTGCAGGCCAGCGTATTTTCTGTTGCGCTGAGCGCCCGTCAGCGTGACCTTGGGCCGCGCCTCGGGGCGCCACGTGCGGTAGTCGCGGAACTGCTGGCGTGTGCGGCAAACGGCCCGGTGGCGTTGGTATTCGGTAACGAAAGCAGCGGTCTGGCGAACGAGGAAATCATGCAGTGCCAGGCGGCGGTGACTATTCCCACTAATCCTGAGTTCAGCTCGCTCAATCTGGGCGCGGCAGTGCAGCTTCTGTGCTATGAGTGCCGCATGACGGCCTTTGCCGGTGCGGCGCCCTTGCCGGATGCAGGTGTGACGCCGTTGGGCGGGGAGCCAGCGAGTCATGCTGAAATCGAGGGTTTTTACACGCACCTGACGCAGATCATGCAGGACACGGGCTTCTACAATCCGCAGCAGCCCGGACGGCTGCTGGCCAAGCTGCGCCGCCTGTTCGGGCGGGCGGGGCTGGAGCGTGACGAGGTGAATATCCTGCGCGGTATTCTGAGCGCCACGCAAAAACCGACCCGGCACGGTCGTCAGGACTGAGCTCCTACGGCGAACCCTATGGAATGTAGGGTAAGCGGATGTGTTCGGTGCTGCTGGCGTTCTCCGTCATCTCCCGACACAGGGCACGGAACAGGCTGATGGCCTTGCTGCCGCGGCGGCTGGCGTGACAGGCAAAATAGAACTGGCGGCTGAAATCGAATTGTGGGGTGGGAATTTCCATCAAGCTGCCGCGCCGGAACGCTTCACGCAAGGCCAGGCGTGACAGACAGCCAATACCCAGACCGGATTCCACCGCGCGCTTGATGGCTTCGGTGTGTTCCAGCTCCAGCCCGGCGCGGACTTCCTGCAACTGACCGCGAATGCCTTGTTCGAAACGGGTGCGGGTACCGGAGCCAGCTTCCCGCAGAATCCAGAATTGCCGGGACAGCGTGTTGTTGTCGATCGGGCCTTGCCCGGCGAGCGGATGGCTGGGGGCGCAGAAAATCACCAGCTCATCCGCCAGCCAGGGTTCCAGCAGGAGTTCGGAATGGCTGAATTCGCCTTCCAGCAAAGCAAAGTCACAGGAAAAACGCAACAAGCGCTCGGCGATGGCGGCGGTGTTGGCCACTTGCAGGCGGACAGGGGAATCAGGATAGCGCCGCATGTATTCGACCACGATCAGCGTGGCGAGATAGTTGCCGATGGTCATGGTGGCGCCGATGGCCAGCGGGCCGGGGCCGCTGCCGGTGAGATAGGTTTCGATCTCGCTGGCCTGGATGAGCAAGGCTTCGGCCTTGTCGAGCAAACCACGACCGGTTGAGTTGAGGTACAGCGATTTACCAACGCGGTCGAACAAGGGACGGTCGAACATGCGCTCCAGTTCGACTAGGGCGCTGCTTGCTGCGGATTGCGATAGCTTCAGCTGCGCGGCGGCGCGCGACACGTTTTCTGTGCGGGCAATGGCAACGAAGATTTCCAGTTGGCGCAGGGTGTATCTCATATTTATAAAACAGATAAGATTGATCGATATTAACCGTTTTTTCGATAGATGATTTTGCTTTATCCTTGCGCCCTTCTGTTTTCCTGTCCGAGTACACCGCACCATGAGCGCTTTCATCAGCGAAACCGTCACCTCTGTTCATCATTGGAATGACAGCCTGTTTACCTTCCGTACTACGCGCGATCCGGCACTGCGTTTCATCAACGGCCAGTTTGTGATGATCGGCATCGAGGTCAACGGTAAGCCCCTGATGCGCGCCTATAGTGTGGCCAGCGCAAATTACGAAGAGTATCTGGAATTCTTCAGCATCAAGGTGCAGGATGGTCCGCTGACGTCACGGCTGCAGCACCTGCAGCCTGGCGACCAGTTGCTGGTCAGCCGCAAGCCGACGGGGACGCTGGTGCTGCGCGATCTCAAACCCGGCAAACGTTTGTTTTTGTTCGCCACCGGCACTGGCCTGGCACCGTTCATGAGCCTGATCCACGATCCGGAAATGTATGAGCAGTACGAGAAAATCATCCTCATTCATGGCGTGCGCTGGGTGAGCGAGTTGGCGTACCGTGATTACATCGAGAATGAATTGCCGAACAACGAGTTTCTGGGTGAGGAAGTACGCGCCAAGCTGATCTACTACCCGACGGTAACGCGCGAGCCGTTCCGCAACCAGGGACGGCAGACCGATCTCGTCACCAGCGGCAAGCTGTTTGCCGATATCGGTGAGCCACCGCTTGATCCCGCGACCGATCGCGGCATGATTTGCGGCAGCCCGCACATGCTCAAGGATATTTCCAGCATGCTTGATGGCTATGGCTTCCACATTTCGCCGCATATCGGCGTGCAGGGCGATTACGTGATCGAGCGGGCATTCGTCGAGCAGTAACGACGAAATAAGCGTGTGGCCTGTTGGTCGGGAGGCGCAAGCGCGTTATACTCGCGCGCTTGAAAAAAACGCCCGGCCGGCCGGGTGGACTGCTGTCAGCGTTACTTTGGCGTGTAGAAGAATGGACACACAACGGAACGAGGGCTCGGCAACAGCCGGCGTAAGTCTCTCCGGGAAATTCTTCTAGCCTGCGTGGCGCTTGCGGCATGGGGTTGTCTGGCATCTGCCGGGCAGCAACCTGACCACCGTAATACAGGGAGAGACCTGCCGCATGAATACCCCCGCGATTTCTGCTGTTGTAGCCACAGCCGCCACCACCAGCATCACCCGCAGCGCGACCGGCCTGCATCTGATTGGCGATCTCTATGTCTGTCGCTGTGATCAGCGGCTGATGCTTGATGCCCCCTACCTGGAAGAGTTTTGCAAGCAAAGCGTCGAAGCAGCGGGGCTGACGACGGTAGGTAGCCTGTTCCACAGCTTTGGGGAAGGTGATGGCGTGACCGGCGTCGTGGTGCTGGCGGAATCGCATCTTTCCATTCATACCTGGCCCGAAGCGGGTTACGTGACGCTGGATGTTTACGTCTGCAATTACTCGACCAACAATCGGCCGAAGGCTGAAAAGCTGTTCGAAACCATTCTGACGGCGTTCAATCCTGCCGATCCGCATCTGCATCGTGTCGAGCGCGCCTGATGGGGGCGCCACGCTATGCTGCCGAGCGTCTGACGCCGGATTTCGGTTTTTATCTGCGCGATACGCACACTCTGGCGCGCATCGAGTCGCCCTGGCAGGAGATCGAGGTCTTCGAGAACCCCCTGTTCGGTCGGGTGATGCGCATTGACGGCTGCTTCATGACGTCCGAGCGTGATGAATTCTTTTATCACGAACCGATGGTGCATTTGCCGGCCGTCAGTCAGGGTGGCCCACGCTCCGCCTTGATCGTGGGCGGCGGTGACGGGGGGGCGGCGGAGGAATTGCTCAAATATCGTTCGCTGCAGCGACTGGTGCTTGCCGAACTGGACGGCGCGGTGATCGAAACCGCGCGCCGCTGGCTACCGGAGATTCATCGCGGTGCTTTTGATGATCCGCGCCTGGAAATCCGTCTGGGGGATGCACGGCCGCTGATTGAGGCGGGTACGGAACGCTTCGACCAGATCATTCTTGATCTTACCGACCCCTTCGGCCCAGCCACCGATCTCTACACCGTCGAGTTTTACGCAGCTTGCCGGCGCGCCTTGAATCCGGGCGGCGTGCTTTCCCTGCATCTGGGGTCGCCAATTCATCGGGCCGGCGCGATGGCGCGGATTCATGCGTCGCTGACAGCCAATTTCGCCGTGGTGCGTCCCTACCTGCAGTACGTTCCCCTGTACGGCGCCCTGTGGTGCATGGCCATGGCCTCCGATACAGTCGATCCACTGGCCCTCACCGCGACGGAAGTGGAGGCGCGTATCGCCGCCAATGCCCTGCGTGATCTGCAGCTGTATAACGGCGCGACGCACCAGGCCATGTTGGCGCAGCCCAATTTCGTCCGTGCCATCTTTCAGGGCGATGCCGCGCCGATCCGGCGCGGTGAGGTGCTGGCCGATGTTTACGATCCGGCACAGATGCCGGCGTTGCAGGTGCGCGAAGTTTGATCGCTGGCAAGCTGCTGGCGCGCCAGCGGGTCTTGTCGGTAATAGCGAACGAGGAGCCGGTAGAGTGCCGGGTACTCCGCCGCCAGAATGTCGGGGGCGCCAAAGAAACACTCGCTGCTGACGGCGAAGAACTCTTCCGGCGCTTCGCTGGCGTAGGGATCGATGCGGGTGGTTTCGCCGCCATCAACCCGGGCGCAGAAGTCGCTGTAGGCTGGAATGAAATCCTGCAGCCACGCCTGGCGCGAGAGTCCTTCCGGTAGCTCGGGGATGCCGTCGGCTTCCCCGTTCAGCATGTCCAGCTTGTGTGCGAACTCGTGAATGACGACGTTGTAGTCCGCGCTCGCCATCGCGGCATCGTGCCAGGAGATGAGCAGTGGCCCGCCAGCCCAGGCTTCACCGGACAAGACGTCGGCGTATTCGTGTACCACGCCGGCATCGTCCATTTCGCTGCGGGTGACGATGAATTCGTCCGGATAGACGACGATGCCGACCCAGTCACGGTAGGCGGCAAGCCCCAACTCCAGGATGGGAAGGCAGCCTTGGGCGGCGATGGCCACGCAGATGGCATCGTTCAGAACCAAGCCGCCTGCGGCAGAAAACTCCTTGCTGGCAAGGAAGGCTTCGCACAAGGTCTTGAGCCGGGCTTTTTCCTGTTCGCCAAGTACGCGCAGGAAAGGGTAGCGTTCAATGGTGCTGCACCAGAGCGCCCGGGGAATTGGGCGCGGGGGCTGGCTCAGCCAGCGCGCCAGCCATGCAAACATGCCCATCTCAGCCTTTGCGCATGGTCAGGAAGATGCCGATGAAAATCAGGCTGATGCCGACGTAGTGAAAGTGCTGCGGCTGTTCTCCGAGGAAGATGGCAGAGAGCAGGGTGCCAAAAACCGGCATCAGATGGATGAAGAGGCTGGCCCGACTGGCGCCGACTTCGGCGACACCGCGGTTGTAAAAAATGTAGCCGATGAAACTGGGGAAAATTCCGACATAAGCCAGCGCGGCGAGAGATCCTGCGTGTGTGTGAATATGGTGGCCTTGCGCCATTTCCCAGAGATAGGCCGGCAGGAGAGCCGCCAGGCCAACAGCGGTGAAGGCGGCGAGCAGCAGCATGGCATCAACCCCCGCGGGCCGCCAGGCGAGGCCGATGGTGTAGAGCGCCCACACGGTGATCGCCAGCAGCATCCACAAGTCGCCCTGATTGAGATTGAAATTGAGCAGCACGGCAAGCTCGCCACGGGCCACGATGGTCAGTGCCCCCGCCAGTGAAACCGCGACGCCCAGACAGGCCGGCAGTGACAGACGCTTGCCCAGGACAAGCCAGGCAATGGCCATGGTGGCGACGGGGATGAAGGAATTGAGGAGGACGGCATTGGTTGCCGTGGTGGTTTGCAAAGCGAGGTAGGCGAAGGTGTTGTATCCGCCCACCCCAAGCAGGCCAAGAAGGGTCACCGAGCGCCAGGAACGGCGCAGGAGCGGCCATTGTGTCCTGAAATGCGGTGCGGCCAGGGGTAGGATCAGGAGGAAGGCCAGCAGCCAGCGCCAGAACGCCATGGCCAGCGGCGGCACGTCTGCCCGGATGCCGCGCCCGACAACCATATTGCCGGACCAGAAGAGGGCGGTGAGTGTGAGGAGCAGATAAGGGTTTTTCAGCGATTTCATCATCGTCGACACATTATGCCCGAGGCTGCGCAGAGGCAGTCGGCTGTCGGTATAATTACGGCATGGTATCCGTTGTTCATTCTGTCGCCGCCCAGAGCGATTTCGCGCAATTCTTTTCCGTTCTTTCGGCGGGCCTGACGGCGGCCGAAAGCGAACGGCTGAACGATGCCGTCACCTATGCCTGGGAGATTTATGGCGATCGTCTGCTGGGGAGCGGCGAGCGGATCTGGTCGCATGCCCTGGGTATGGCGGTGATCATTGCCGGGCTGGAGCTTGATCTCGAATCGCGGGTTGCGGCGCTGCTTTTTGCCGTGCCGGCGCAGGACGAACATGCCATCGCGCATGTCGAGACGCGTTTTGGTAAACCGGCAGCGCATCTGGTGCAAGGGGTTTATCGTCTCAATCGCCTGCGCCCGATCAGCAAGGGTTTTGTCGCGGTCGATCTGGAAGCCGGTGAAAGCAATCCAGCGGAAATGCGGGCCCAGATTGAAGTGTTGCGCAAGATGCTGCTGGCCATGGTGGAAGACATCCGCGTCGTTCTGTTGCGTCTGGCCAGCCGCACCCAGACGCTGCGTTTCTATGCGTCCAACCCGGATGACCTGCGTACCCAGGTGGCGCGTGAGACGCTCGAATTGTATTCGCCGCTGGCCAACCGGCTGGGGGTGTGGGAGTTGAAATGGGAGCTGGAGGATTTGTCCTTCCGTTTCATCCATCCCGATATTTATCGCTCGATTGCCAAACAGCTCGATGAAAAACGCAGCGAGCGCGAGGAGTTCATCGCCAACGCCGTGACCCGCGTGCGTGAAGAGCTGGCGGCTTCCGGCATTCATGAAGCTGAAATTTACGGCCGCCCCAAGCACATTTACAGCATCTGGAACAAGATGCGCAAGAAGGGGGTCGAGTTTTCCGAAGTCTACGATGTGCGGGCGCTGCGCATCATCCTGAAGGACGTCAAGGAGTGCTACACCGCCCTGGGTATCGTGCACAACCTGTGGACGCCGATACCCAAGGAATTCGACGATTACATCTCGAATCCCAAGGGTAATAACTACCGCTCCCTGCATACTGCTGTGCACTGCCCGGATGGGCGGAGCCTGGAAATCCAGATTCGGACCCAGGAGATGCACGGCCATGCCGAACTCGGCGTGGCGGCCCACTGGCGTTACAAGGAAGGCAGCAAGGCACCGGGTGCCGATGCCTACGATGAAAAAATCGCCTGGCTGCGGCAGCTCCTGACCTGGAAGAATGAGGTCGCCAGCTCTGACTGGGTGACACACTACAAGCAAGCCGCACTTGATGAAACCATCTACGTGATGACTCCGCAGGGGCGCGTGGTCGACCTGCCTTCGGGGTCGACGCCGGTTGATTTCGCTTACCGCGTGCATACCGATCTCGGCCACCGTTGCCGTGGCGCCAAGGTGGATGGGCAACTGGTACCGCTCAATACGCCCCTGGAAACCGGGCAGCAGGTGGAAATCGTCACGGTCAAGCTGGGTGGCCCCTCGCGCGACTGGCTCAACCCAACGCTCGGCTACATCCATACCAAGAGTGCCCGCACCAAGGTGCGCAACTGGTTTGCTCATCAGGCACTTGAGGAAACCCTGAGCGAAGGCAGGGCCCTGATCGCCAAGGAGTTGCAGCGTGCTGGTCAGACCGGCGCCAATATTGACGAACTGGCGCGCAAGATGGAATTTGCCAAGGCCGACGATCTCTATATTGCGGCGGCACGCGGTGAGCTGGGGCAACGCCAGTTGCAGCTGGCGCTGCGCGGCGATGCCTCGCTCGAGAATCTGCTGCCGGATACTGTGCCGACACGTCCACGCAAGCCGGTCGAAGGTAATCAGGGGATCCTGATTGTGGGTGTCGACAAACTTCTGACACAGCTGGCACGTTGCTGCAAGCCTGCACCGCCCGACGAAATTCTCGGTTTCATCACCCGCGGCAAGGGGATTTCCATTCACCGCGCCGATTGCTCCAATTTTGCCAATCTTGCCGCTCTGCATCCGGAACGGGTGATCGAAACGGATTGGGGCGAGGAAACTACGGGCGTTTTTGCCTGCGACATTGTGGTGGATGCACATGACCGGCAGGGTTTGTTGCGCGATATCTCCGAGATATTCACTCGTGAAAAGCTGAATGTCATCGGCGTCAATACACAGTCGCGTCAAGGTGAAGCGCACATGAGCTTTACCGTGGAAATCGCCAATTTGCGCCAGCTGCAGCGTACCCTGGGCCTGATTCATGACGTGCAGGGCGTGGTCGGGGTGCGGCGGGCCTGAGTTTTGTTGCGCATAGGGGTGCGACAATTTGCCGCAAGCTGCGGCCAGCACTGCGTGCCACAATCGACGACGAGAACAGGACGGGGCGTGTTGATCTGGCTCGTCCGTTTTTTCTTGTAGAAAGCATTCAGTGAACAAAAAAATTCTGCTTGATATCGTAGGTGTGTTGTTGATCGTTCTGGTTGTGCTGATCGGTTACAAGCTCTCACCGAGCTTGTTGCCCAAGGCTGATCTGACAATTGAGCCCGACCCTGCTTGCGATGTGCAGAAAACTCCCTGCAGTGTTGCCGTGCCTGAACTGGGGGTGTTGAAATTTTCCGTCGGCACGCAGCCGATTCCGCTGGTCAAGCCTTTTCCTGTGATGGTCGATATGCCCGGCGCGGCAAAGGTGGAAATCGATTTTGCCGGTGTCGACATGGACATGGGCTACAACCGCCCGCTATTGCAGGAAGCCACAGACGGTGTTTTCAAGGGTGAAGCGACTCTCCCGGTATGTGTCACCGGTCGCATGACCTGGCAGGCAACCGTCCTGGTGGAAATTGGCCGGACGCGCATTGCCGTGCCTTTCCGCTTCGTGACCGGGGAGTGACGGCGGTGGATAAGCGGTCGGGTGGTCAGGTGAGCGAGCGTTTCCTCGTCATTCTTGCAGTTTTTGTGGCGGCGCTGATTGCTGCTTTGGCCGTGTTCTGGCATCCCGAGCCACCGCCCGCTGTCCGTCCTTCGAGTTTGCCTGCTGGGGGAGACTTCAGATTGCAATCAGTCAGCGGCCCGGTTGCCCTCTCCGATTATCAGGGGCGACTGGTCATGCTGTATTTTGGCTACACCTTCTGTCCGGATATCTGCCCGACAACCTTGGTCACGCTGTCAGAAAGCCTTTCCAGCCTCACCGCCGACGAACGGAAAAAGGTTGCCGTGCTGTTCGTTTCGGTCGATCCTGAACGCGATACGGTAGCGCACCTGAAAACCTACCTCGACTTCTTTTCTATCGGTGCCGTCGGGTTGACCGGCACGGCCGAGCAAATCGCCGATGTTGCCCGGCGCTATGGCGTGTTTTATAGCAAGCAGGCGGCTGATTCTGCAACGGGCGCTTACAGCATGGATCATTCCGCCGATACTTTTCTGGTTGGGCCGGAAGGCCGGGTGCGTGCGCGTATTGCCCATGGTACGCAGCCGGAAGAGGTCGTGGCCATTATTCGTCAGTATTTAAACCCGCAATGAGGAGTCTGTCATGAAACGTCTGAGCATGCTTGTTTCCGGTCTGTTTGTATCGCTCGCGGCTTTCGCCGGTGCTGCAGATCAAGTTGAAGTGCACGAGCCCTACGTGCGCCTGGCGCCGCCCAACGCCCCGGCCACCGGCGCTTTCATGGTGATCAAGAATACCGGCGACAGCCCGGTCAAGGTGGTGAAGGCGGAAAATCCCACCTCCAAACTGACCGAACTGCATAACCACATCAACGACAAAGGCGTGATGCGCATGCGTCAGGTACCGTCCATCGACATTCCCGCCAAGGGACAGGCCGAACTCAAGCCGGGCGGCTTGCACGTGATGCTGATCGAAATGAAAGCACCGTTGCAGGAAGGCCAGATCGTCCCCATCACCCTGGGGTTCGAGGACGGTAGCAGCAAGCAGGTGGATGCCAAGGTGGTCAACATGATGGCGGGCAAGAGCATGCCGCAACCCGTGCAGCACGGTAAGCACTGAACTCGCTGGCCCAAAAAAAACCCGCAGTCCAAGCTGCGGGTTTTTTGTCGGGGAAACGTGCAGGGCAAGGCGTGTCATGACTCATTCGCCATTACCTCATTTGTTACCCTTATATTGAGGTAATGGATTACCCTCATTGCCGTTATTGGTCTTCGACCACAAAGCGCCAATGCCACGCCCGGAACAGCCAATGACGCCTAGCTCTTGTTGTTCGCGCAAGACATGGCGCACCATGTCCCGGCTAACACCAGGGCAAACCAGTTCGAGTTCGCTAATCTTGAACTCTCCTTTGGCGCGGGAAAGCAGCTGGTTGATGCCGGCGATAACCATCTCGCGCTTCGCTCCCCGAGGCGCCTTGATTTCTCCGACACGCTCTACAAAATCGCGGTAAGCCGTCTTTTTGATTGATAGAACGTAGTTGATGTAGTGCCAAGGGTTGTGCTTCCCCTCATGCCAATCCTTTGAACTCAGCTCAAGGGTTTCGTAATAACGCCCCTTGTTTTGCTCAACAAGACGTTCCAGGCTGATGTAGCGGCCAGCCTCATAGCCAAGTTGATAGCTTTGCAACAGCCACAGCAGACGAGAAACACGACCATTGCCGTCTCGAAAAGGATGGATGCACAGAAAGTCCAGATTAAAGGCAGCCAAGGCAATGAGCGGCGGCAACCAGCGTTCCTCAAGGCACTGCTGCCAGTCTGCAATCAGCGTATCCATGGCGTCCTGAGTTTGCGCCGCAGGAATGGTGCGAAACCGGACACGCTCCGATCCATCCGGATAGCGCTCGATAATGTCGCCATCCCGCTCCTTGTACTTCCCGGCATCCCAAATCTGGCCGCGCGTCAGCGCGTGCAAGCGGCAGATTGTTTCATTGCAGATAGGCAGTAGAGCGGCATCCTTGTGAATAAGGGTTAGTGCATCACGATAGCCGCGCACCTCTTCCTCGTCGCGGTCACGAAATAGGGGTTTTGGTGCGACCAAAATATCGCGGACGCGATTCGGATCAATCGTGACGCCCTCGATTCGATTCGACGAAACAGCGCTTTCAATGATGGCCGATTCGCGCAGCGCCTTCAGCCGTTGCGGTGATTGCTGAGTGTAGAGTTCCTGTTTGCCTCGATATTCACCAAGATCGTTCAAATACCACGCAGTGCTAGCTTCCATAGGGAAGCGATTGAGGGAGAACAGTCGAAGCGTCGAAATCATCTGCCGGCCTCCATGCGCTGACGAACACCACGTGGCTTGCATATAGCCTTTTTATTGGGCCAGACAAAACTCATTCGTCTGTTGCGATCTGCGCCTGCAAATAGTTGGGCAGGCTGATGTCAGTAATCAGCGATTGCTGGGTTTCCAGCCAGTCAATGGCCTTTTCGCAGTTTTCCAGCAGTTCTTCCAGCAGTTCGCGGCTGACGTAATCCTTGTTTTCCTCGCACAGGGTGATTGCCTCGATCAACAGCGGGCGCTGGATGTCCTGTTCGTAGGTGAGGTCGCCCTGCAGGCACTCGACCACGTTTTCGCCGATCAGCAGTTTGCCCAGATTCTGCAGATTGGGTAGCCCTTCCAGAAACAGCACGCGCTCGATCAGTTCGTCGGCTTCCTTCATGACGCGGATCGATTGCTTGTACTGGTAATCGTTGAGTTTTTCCAGGCCCCAGTTACGGAACATGCGGGCATGCAGGAAATACTGGTTGATTGCTGTCAGCTCGTTTTTCAGCACCTTGTTGAGGGTGTCGATGATTTTCTTGTCGCCTTTCATGTTCCCTCCTTATGCCGGATTGCCCGAGCCCATCTGACTCTGCAGGTAATTTTGCAGACCGGTCAGATCAATCAGGCGTAATTGTTGTTCCAGGAAATAAGCGTGATCCATCTCGGTGTCTTCGAGTTGCACCTTGAGCATGTCGCGGGTCACGAAATCATGGGCCTTCTCGCACGCGACGATGGCCTTCTTCAGTTCGGCATCCACCTTGTATTCCACATCCAGATCGGCTTTGAGCATCTCCGGCACGGTTTTGCCGACTTTCAAGGCTTCGCGCTTGGCCAGGTTTGGCTTGCCTTCCAGGAACAAGATGCGCTGAATCAGAGCGCGTGCATGCTGCCGTTCATGATCCGATTCGTGTATCGATTTCTCGGCCAGTACGTTCAGCCCCATGTCGGCATACATCTCGCCGTGCAGCAGATACTGATCCACCGCCGTCAATTCGCCGGCCAGCAATTCATTCAGAATCTCGATGATTTTCTTGTCGCCTTTCATGTGTTTTCTCCGCTGTGGTAAGGGCTTCATTGTAGGGGGTGTGGGTGGGTTTTGGGGGATTACCGGGGGTAAGGTTTGATGAACAAGTTGTTGTTCGAATCAAGCAAGCCAGGCAGTGACCGCTGATCCTGTATCCGTAACCGTCGATCTGGAAGTATGGTTTTTTTTGGGTGCACTGAAGAGAATGAGATCATGCGCTACTCATATACCATCCCCTTCCCAAAGTCTTCTCGCCAGTGCGGCTTCACCATGGTTGAGCTGATGGTGGTGATTGCCATTCTGGCAGTTCTTGCAGCAATTGCTGCGCCAAGCTTTCAGTCTCTCATCGAACGATGGCGGGTGCGTTTGGTGGCGGAGGAGCTCGAAGGCAGTATTTATTACGCACGCTCCGAAGCAATCAAACGTGGTGGTTCTGTGACCCTTGAGGCCAAAGGGAGCGGTTGGCAAGATGGCTGGAGCATTGTGCACACCCAAGGGGCCAACAGTACAACACTGCAGGAAAAAGCGGCTTCAGGGCAGGTGAGTATTACTTTGGCTGGGAGTAATGGAAAAATTGCCGTTGATCGTTGGGGGATGATGGGCCATAGCGGTGGTTTGCCGGTTCTGCTTGATTTCACGATTGTGCCAGCCGGAAAAACGGCAAGCGATGCGAGTGCAGCGCGTTTGTGCGCGGGATTGGGGGGGCGTGTGCGGCGAGTCAAAGGCAGTGAGAGCTGTGCTTGATGTGATTTGGGAGAAGAGCAATTGAAGTCAAATAAACAATCGGCTGTCAATCTACGGCAACAGCGCGGGATGACCTTGATTGAGTCCGTTGTGGCTATTGTGGTGGCTGCACTGGGGATTCTCGGAGTTGTCGGCACGCAGGTGCGTACATTGGCTGACACTCAAACTACGGTACGCCGCGCCCAGGCTATCCGTTTGATTGAAGATCTCAGCGAGCGTATGCGAATCAATCCCAGTGCCTTGGCAGCTATAGACACCTACGTGACCGCATTTGCGGATGAGCCGACTGTTGTGGCTTGTCCGTCTGTGGGATGTAATAAAAATCAGCAGGCTACTTACGATCTTGCTGTCTGGAAGCAGAATGTTCGTAATACTTTGCCACTCGGCAAGGTGGCGGTGTTTGTACCTCAGGCGGAAACGGGTTTAGTGGCAGACCAAAGGCGACAGTTGGGGGTCATGATTGCCTGGCGCGAAAACGAAAGAGATAGCAGCAGCGCGTACAAAGACCAGATTGACGCCACCAAAGAGCGGGCAGCAGATGGAAGCCTGAGTGATGGGGCGGGGGGGGTGGTGTCTTGCCCCGTGAACCACACGTGCCATTTGCAATATCTTCCTGTCCCCACGCGCTGCGCTGCATACCAGCCATTAAATGGCCATGTTTGCCCAGGAGAATAATTGTGAATAGAAAAAATTCTCATATTTATGCCAAACGAATTCAACTTGGAATTTCACTAGTCGAGTTGATGGTTGGTGTTGCAATTGGGTTATTGGTTGTCTCCGTGGCTGTAGGTGCATTAATGGTGTCAAGGAACATATCAGGCACCGTTAGTGATGCGACGATGATTCAACAGCAAGCGGCTTATGCGATGCGCGTTATTGGATCACAGATACGTCAGGCCGGTTCATTACGGTTAAATCTTGATGCACGAAGCACAGGAAGTATTGAGTATCTGACTCAGGTTGGAATAGAAACAAAAGCGCCTGCAGTCGGTGGAGGTAATGGGTTTTTTCCAAAAAAAGACTCAATTTCAGGGACTGATAATTTTATTTCTTTAGCATATCGCCGCTATAAGGAAGCTAGCTTCAGCGCTGCGGCAGATACGTCCTTGAGTCGTAATTGCTTGGGTGGGCCCGCCGATGCGAGTGAAGATCAGCGGCTTGAGAGCATATTTGATGTGAATGGAAGCCAGTTGCGATGTGATGGCAATGGCGCAGGCGCTCAGCCAATTGCAAATAACGTGGCGGATTTTCAGATCCGTTACCTTCGCCAAGACAACTCAGAAAAAGGTAACAGCAAAATGCAGCGGGTGCTTGGCTCTGCCGTTGCGAACTGGGCGCAAATCCAGGGGGTAGAGGTTTGCCTTGTTATGTACGGTAACGAACCCATCGAAATCCCGGTGGGTAGCTCTTATGTTGGTTGTGATGGGAATAACGTGGACTTGAATTCACTAACGGGCGTTCGCGCGCGACGTCTGCATTTGGTGTTTCGTAACACCTTCCAAATGCGTAGCCAAGGCTTAGCTGCTAGTGAAGGGATTTGACTGTGAATAATCAAACAAAAAAAATATGCGTTAGAGGTATGTTTTTAACGCCAAACCACCAGCGTGGGGTTGCCCTATTTGTGGTTGTGGTGTTTGTTCTTCTTTCCATGCTTCTTGCTTTGTGGTCGGCACGTTCCTCATTTTTTAATGAATTGGTTGTGGGGAATGATGCTGACTACCAGCGAGCACACGAAGCTGCTCAAGCCTTATTGCAGGATGCAGAGCGCGACATTGAAATGTCTAGCGAAAACCCACCCAAACCGCTGGGAGGGAGTGTGTGTGGAGGGGACGTTTGTCGTGTAACCCATACGTATAAATTGAGCTCAGATAATTTGTTGGCCTCCTTGTTGGGGCTGACCACTGAAACTACGGGGTGCAGTAAAGGTATTTGCGTAAGACGTGGTAATCCAAAGCAGGATTTCTGGAATGATGAAACGGCTTTGGCTGGGTTTGCCAAAACCGGTGTCGGTATGCGCTATGGGCAAGTGACTGGGGCTGCGGTTACAGGAAAAGGCAATCCAATTTTATCAGACGTTACAGCGGACAATCGTGGTGGTTGGTATTGGATTGAGGTGTTCAAAAGTATTGTTGTCCAGCCTGGTTTGATAACGGATGAGCCAAATAATTTTATGATGGTTAGGGCTGATAAAGATAAGGGGGATGCGATCGTTTATAGGATAACATCCCTTGCGTATGGCAGAAAGCCAGGAACGATGGTGGTACTGCAACAAACTCACCTTGAGCAGCGCGATAACTTGGATGAAACTGAGTTTTAGCTCTGTAGTTAAGTTGTGCTATGAATAATCTATAAAAGGAGCAGATCATGCCCAAAAGAATTTCAGCAGATCAGGTGTTGCGCCCAACGCTATTAGCAATTGCCGTAAGTGCTGCTCTGGTGCCTCACGTCGCAAAGGCGCTCGATTTTGCTCAGGCACCTCCGGGAACGGTACAGCCCTATGTGCGGCCGAACGTGATCATCTCGGTTGATGACTCGGGGAGTATGGATTTTCGTCTGGATAAAGAAAGTACAAGTGGCGCGACGAATGAAAAAACTCCATATGCTAACGGTAGTTGGCCTAGCACAAGCCGACGAATGAATGTATTGAAATATGCGCTGCGCTCTGTTTTTGATCCGAGCCATCCTAAGTACGATAATACGTTGTTGCCAGATGGGAAGATACGACTGGCCTGGCAGGTGATGCACAATAACGGCGGATCAACAGATGCGAAGAGTGTTGACAGTGAGTCACTGAAGAATAACTCCATGCGACCTTTGGAAGGGGAGCATCGTACGAATTTTATTAGTTTTGTAAATAGTCTAGATGCGAGTGGTGGTACGCCATCACATACGATGTTTTCTCAAGCAGATGCCTATTTGCGACGCCCGCCAAGCAAGAGTGGTCCATGGTCGGGTAATCCAGGGGGTAATGATACAGCCGCCTCAACCTACCTGGGTTGTCGACGTAACTATCATATCTTCATGACGGACGGTCGCTGGAATGGGACCGCATCAGGGGGGCATCAGGATTGTGCTGCCCCTTACAGTAATTGTAATACAGACGCCAAAGGTGCCAATAAAACATTGCCGGATGGCACCGTCTATAGCTCCTCTACAGCAGCGAATAGACCAAACAATGAATTATATTCTGATAATTACGCCAATACGCTGGCAGATTGGGCGTTTAAGAGCTGGTCGCAAAGATTGCAGCCAGTAGGGGCATTGACAGGCGACCCTGAGCCCGCAGCGGATTATCGTAAAGCCCCTGCGAGTGAAAGTTTTGGTAATGATAAGGATGGAAAGCTTGCTTCGCTGGAGCGTTACTGGAATCCAAAATACAATCCAGCAGATTGGCCGCATATGGTGACCTACACCATAGGTTTCAGTGCGATGGCGTATACGTGGCCTGGAGCTCCGGATATTATCGCGCCGACGCAAATGGTACCATTTGGTTATGACGGAAGCTTTCCGAGCTTGGTGACAGGGGCGCTTGAATGGCCAGCAATGGATAATGAGAACAAACGTTCGCTCGATCTTTGGCACGCAGCACTAAATGGCCGTGGTCGTTTCTATGCGGTAGAAAAGGGGGAGGATCTGGCGAAAGCATTCCGTGATATTTTTCAGCAAATCAACAGTCAAACTGATCCTGATCTGTCGTCACTGGCGACGAGCGGCTTCAGCACAATCTCTGGCGATGTTGGGGCATATGTGGCCAACTACGAGCCAAAAAATGCCTGGAAAGGATTTGTAAAGGCATCAGTGTGGAAACAGGATGGAACAGAAGGTTTCCCAGCGGAATGGGGGGGGAAGGACACGGCAGCCAAGCTGGATGCAAAAGGAGCTAGTGCACGCCTGATTTTAAGCTGGAGCGATCAATGGTCAGGGAGTAAGGATAAGGGTGGGGTTGCTTTCAAATGGAGTAATGATCAGAGTTACCTGAGTGCACAACAAAAGTCTTGGCTAGGGCTGAATACAAATGCTTCAGGTGTTACCGTAAAAACAAATGGTCAGAATGTGCTTAATTATGTCCGAGGTGAGCGTAGTTACGAAGGTGCCGAGCTTTCCGGTGGTTCAGGTTATACGGCAGCTAAACCTTTCCGTCAGCGCTACTCCATTCAGGGTGATATTGTAAACTCAGAAATTTGGTACGCTTCAGTTCCGGTTAGCAACTACGGTCAAAAAGGCTATGTTGATTTTATTAAAAATAATAAAAATCGCTTGCCAATGCTTTATGTGGGCGGGAATGACGGTATGTTGCACGGATTTTCTGCGCATGATGGAGATGAGAAAATTGCCTATGTGCCACGTGGAGTGATTCCTACGCTGAAACTTCTTGCAGAGCCAGATTTTAATACCAAGCACCGCTATTTTGTTGATGGCTCGCCTTTGGTAGGTGATATTGATCTTAATAGCTCTGGTTTGTCTGATAGTAACGATTCCTATACGCCGAACTGGAAATCTTATTTGGTGGGAACACTAGGGGCTGGCGGTAAGGGTTACTTTGTTCTTGACGTGACTTCGCCCGCTGCTTTTTCGGAGAGTGGTGCCAGCAATTTGGTCGTGATGGATCGCAGTATCAGTGCGGAAGCAAGTGCCAAGCCTAATTGTGGCGCTTTGACAGGAGCGCAGAAGACCGCCTGTGATGCTGCTGAAGAGGAGAATAGGGATATCGGGTTCATTACGGCAAAGCCCGTGCGTTCGCTTGAGAACCCAATGCGTTCCTCTCAGGTTACCCGGATGAACAATAACCGCTGGGCTGTTGTTTTGGGAAATGGATACAACAGTGATAATCAGCGCCCTGTACTTTTGATTCAGTACCTGGATGGGGATAAGAAATTGGTCCGTATTGCAGCTACCACTGATACGCAAGGTACGGGCATGGCCAAAGATAATGGGCTGGCTGCGCCGCGCGTTGTTGATATCAATGGTGATGATCGGGCTGATATTGTTTATGCGGGGGATAACCAGGGGAATTTATGGAAATTTGACCTGACCAATGAGAATGATAGCCTCTGGAAGGTGGCATTCGCTGGTCAGCCGTTATTCTCGGCTACAGGGCCCGCTTCTCTCGGGAGTGCGCGCACTTTGAAACAGGCAATTTCTGCTCCACCTATTGCGCGTGCCAATAATCGTTTGAAGGTGGTTGGTAGCGGCACTAGCCAGACGGTTGCGCGGGTTGGAGGGATGATGGTGGCCTTTGGCACGGGGCGTAACGTTGACGTCAATGATCAGAAAAGCACCAAGGTCGAAACGCTGTACTCGGTTCTTGATAACACACGTTACCGCACTGTGACGGGCACGCTGGGTAAGCGTCTCGAAGTGCATCCGGGTGGCGGTACCTGTTCTCCAATTCCACAAGACGATTGCGCACCTGTTCCCAAAGCGCTGGGTGAGGGTGTGGCGACTGCCAAATTGGTCAAACGCTCATTCTCGTCTACTGCAAATACAGCAGGGTTTCAGGAGTTGCAAAAAGATGAGGCCCTGAACTGGGCAAGCCATAATGGTTGGTATCTCGATTTTCCAGCTATCGGGGAGCGCTTGCTTAAACCAACTGAATTTTATGACGACAGTAATGTGCTGGCGGTGTTTTCTCAAGTTCCAGCAAAAGGCTCCGATGCCGATCCGGATGTAGAGAGCTGTGAAGTGATCTCCGTTGATGATGAGCGGCAATATCTGCAGTTCATGAACATCATGGACGGTGCTCCACCTTCGATTCCGATTTTCAAGTCAGCAGGTGCAGCAAATCAGACGAGGCTTGCTATAGGCAAGGGGGCGCATAGCATTATGAACTTGGATAAATCTACCGGGCGCCTTATTTCAGGCAAGGGCGGGAGCGGAGCAGGGGGCGATCCCATTGATCTTAATCGTGCCCCGGTGCAGATTTTGCGCCCCAGTTGGCGTCAATTGAAGTGAAGGAAAGAATATGCTTTTGAGTAAAAAATATCCTAAAGCGATCGGCTTTACGCTTATAGAGCTGATGATTGTCGTGGCGATTGTGGGTATCCTTGGTTCAATTGCTTACCCGAGCTACACCGAGTATGTGCGCCGAGGGCATCGCGCCGAGGCGCGCGCTGGTTTGCTGCAAGCAGCGCAGTGGATGGAGCGTGCGGCGACTGCAACAGGAACTTATCCCTTGGCGGCAGCTTTTCCCGCGAGTCTTAAAACCGTGCCTAACGGTCGTTACACCATTGGAATAGTTTCGGCAGACGGTGCGACATATACCTTGACTGCGGCCCCTCAAGGGGCGCAGTCGAGTGACAAATGTGGCAGCTACACCCTGACGCAGGCAGGGGTACGCGGTGCGGCTGGCGTTACATCGGGGGACAAAATCAGCGAATGCTGGGGTAAGTAAGTGTTCGGTCGTCGAAAATGCCCTGTACTGTACTTGTGCATTGCAGGGGTTTCAGGATACAATTCCCGTCTTTGATTATTTACCTTCTGGATTTAATTCATGGCCAATAGCGCACAAGCCCGCAAGCGCGCCCGTCAAGCAGACAAGCAGCGCGCCCATAACGCAAGCCTGCGTTCGACCCTGCGCACCGCGATCAAGCGTGTGCGCAAGGCGATCCTCGCCGGCGACAAAGCCGCCGCCCAAGGCGTCTTCCAAGAATCGGTTTCGGTGATCGACCGTATCGCTGACAAGAAAATCGTGCACAAAAATGCCGCAGCTCGCACCAAGAGCCGTTTGTCGGCGCAGATCAAGGCACTCGGCGTCGCCGCCTGATTCCTTTGTAATCTGGGTTACCGCCCAGCGTGCAAAAGAGCCCTCGGAGATTTTTGAGAGCTTTTTGTTTTTGTGTTGGTAAATGAAAAAAGCGCCTTGCGGCGCTTTTTTACTGGCTGCGGCTTGATCAGGCCGTAAACATCGCATCGCCTAGCGCGGTGTTGCCGCTGTCGCCCGCCTTGACTGTCTCGGCACAGGCAATGGCCTGGGGCAGCATCTGGTCGGCGTAGAAACGGGCCGTGGCAAGTTTGGCGCGGTAGAAGGCGGTGTCGCCGCTGCCTTCGGCGAGGCGGGCGCTGGCGGCGAGGGCGGCTTTGGCCATCATCCAGCCGTTACAGGCGACGACCGCCAGGCTGAGGTAGGGCACGGCGGCGGTGAGCACCCCGGCGAGGTCTTTCTGGGCGTTGGCGGCGAGCCATTCGGTGCTGTCGGTCCACATTTTGAGGGCGACGCCGAGTTTCTGACCGATGCCGGCGAGTTCCGGTTTGCCGCTGGCGATCAGGGTCTTGACCGTGGTGTGGATTTCGCCAAAGACGATTTTTGCGGTGGCGCCCTGGTCGCGCATGAGTTTGCGGAAGAGCAGGTCGTTGGCCTGGATGCCGGTGGTGCCTTCGTAAATGGTGGTGATGCGCGAATCGCGCCAGTGCTGGGCGGCGCCGGTTTCTTCGATGAAGCCCATGCCGCCGTGGATCTGGATGCCAAGCGAGGTGACTTCGATGCCCATTTCGGTGCCGCCCCCCTTGACGATGGGAATCATGAATTCGGCGAGGTAAAGGGCCTTTTTGCGTGCTTCGGCATCTTCCAGGTGACTGGCCCGGTCGAGCAGACCGGAGGTGTAGTAGGTGAGGGCGCGGGCGGCTTCGACACGTGATTTCATTAGCAGCAGCATGCGGCGGATGTCCGGGTGTTTGTCGAGGGTGACCAGGGTGGCACCGGTCAGGGCGTCGCGTCCCTGCTGGCGCTCGCGGGCATAGGCCAACGCCTGTTGATAGGCGCGCTCACCGAGGGCAACGCCTTGCAGGCCGACGCCGAGGCGCGCTTCGTTCATCATGATGAACATGTATTCCAGGCCGCGATTGGCTTGCCCCAGCAGATAGCCGACCGCCCCTTCGCCCTTGTCGCCATAGGCCATGACGCAGGTGGGGCTGGCGTGGATGCCGAGCTTGTGTTCGAGCGATACGCACCAGGCATCGTTGCGCGCGCCGAGTGAACCGTCGGCATTGACCAGGAATTTCGGCACCAGGAACATCGAGATGCCTTTGACCCCCGGCGGTGCGTCCGGCAGGCGGGCCAGGACGAGATGCACGATGTTGTCGGTCATGTCGTGGTCGCCGTAGGTGATGAAGATTTTCTGGCCGAAAATGCGGTACGTGCCGTCGGCCTGGGGTTCGGCGCGGCTGCGGATGAGGGCGAGATCGGAACCGGCTTGCGGTTCGGTCAAGTTCATGGTGCCGGTCCATTCGCCGGAGACCATCTTTTCCAGATAGACCGCTTTCAGTTCGTCGCTGGCGCAGGTGAGCAGGGCTTCCACCGCGCCGGTGGTGAGCAAGGGCCCCAGGCTGAAGGAAATGTTGGCGGCGCACAGCATTTCCTTGGCGGCGATGCCCAGCGTGTTGGGCAGGCCCTGGCCACCGAATTCGGTGGGCAGGGTGATGCCGTTCCAGCCCGCCTTGCGGTACTGGCTGTAGGCTTCCTTCCAGCCGGGGGGCGTGCGCACGCCACCGGCGTCGAGCTGGCAACCTTGCTGGTCGCCGATGCGGTTGAGCGGAGCAATGACTTCGCCCGCAAATTTGGCGGCTTCATCGAGAATGGCATCGGCCAGGTCCGGGGTGGCCTCGGCAAAGGCCGGCAGCTGGGCCAGTTCGTTGAAACCGGCGATTTCGTCCATGACGAAACGCATGTCCTTGACGGGAGCGCGGTAGTCGCTCATGAGGGTGTCTCCTTTTTCGGGTTTTTAGAAAAGTTGCTGGGTGAGGCGGTTTCTGGCGGCTTGATATTCGCTGCGCAGCTGCGCAACGATGTCGGCGGCCGGGAGGATGGCGTCGATGCTGCCCACGCCCTGGCCGGCCCCCCAGATGTCGCGCCAGGCTTTGGCGCTCTTGCCGTCATCGGCGGCACCAAAGTTCATGACGCTCTTGTCACGGTGCGGCAGGTTGTTCGGGTCCAGGCCCGCCGCGACGATGCTTTGCTGCAGGTAGTTGCCGTGCACGCCGGTGAAGTACGGGGTGTACACCACGTCTTTCGCTGTGGCGGCGACCAGGGTGTCCTTGTAGGCAGAGACGGCATTGGCTTCGCTGCTGGCGATGAAGCGGGTGCCGATGTAGGCGAAATCAGCCCCCATGGCTTGTGCGGCGAGAATGGCGGCGCCGTTGGCAATGGCGCCGGAAAGGGCAATGGGACCATCCCAGAATTTGCGGATTTCGCTGACCAGGGCGAAGGGGCTGAGGGTGCCGGCATGGCCACCGGCCCCGGCGCAGACCAGGATCAGCCCGTCGACACCGGCTTCGATCGCTTTTTCGGCATGGCGCACGCTGATCACGTCATGGAACACCTGCCCGCCATAGGCATGCACGCGCGGCACGATGGCGGTGGGTGCCGAGAGGCTGGTGATGATCAACGGCACCTCGTGTTTGATGCACAGCGCCATGTCGTGTTCAAGACGGGTGTTGGAGGCATGGATGATCTGGTTGACCGCAAACGGTGCCGCTCCGGGGCTGGCCGCCAGTTCGCGCTTGATGCGCAGCAGCCAGTCATCGAGCAGGGCTTCCGGACGTGCGTTGAGTGCCGGAAACGAGCCGATGACGCCGCTTCTGCACTGGGCGATCACCAGATCCGGATTGGAAACGATGAACATCGGCGCGCAGATCACGGGCAGTTGCAGGTTCTTGTTCAGAGCGGCGGGGATGGGCATGGGTCAGGCTCCTTCTTTCAAGGCGCGACGCAGGATCTTGCCGACGTTGGTACGGGGCAGGTCGTCGCGGAATTCGACATATTTCGGGACTTTGTAGCCGGTCAATAGGTGCCGGCAGTGCTCGATCAATTCGTGTTCGGTGACGCGGGGATCCTTGCGCACCACGAAAATTTTCACCGCTTCGCCGGCCCGTTCATCGGGTACGCCGATCGCTGCGACGTCGATGATGCCGGGGTGCATGGCCACGGCTTCCTCGACTTCGTTGGGATAGACGTTGAAACCGCTGACCAGGATCATGTCCTTCTTGCGGTCCACCAGGAACACGTAACCTTGGGGGTCGATGTAGCCCATGTCGCCGGTGCGCAGAAAACCATCGGGGTAAAAGACATGCTCTGTTTCGTCGGGGCGGTTCCAGTAGCCCTTCATCACCTGCGGACCACGGATGCAGATTTCGCCGACCTGGGTGCCGGGTACTTCATTGCCGTTGTCGTCGCGGATGGAAATTTCGGTCGAAGAGATGGGGAGGCCGATGGCACCATTGAAGTCTTTCATGTCGAGCGGATTGATGGTCGCCGCCGGACTGGTTTCGGTCAACCCGTAAGCCTGCAGCAACGGCACCCCGACCACCTGTCGCCAGTGTTCTGCCACGGGCGCCTGTACTGCCATGCCGCCACCGAGGGTGACGTTCATGGTCGAAAAATCGAGCTTGGCGAAATCCGGGTGGTTGAGCAGGGCGTTGAACAGGGTGTTGACGCCAGTGACCACGGTGACCGGATATTTGCCCCACTCCTTGATGAAATTGGGAATGTCGCGCGGGTTGACAATCAGCAGGTTGCGCGCGCCGATCATCAGGAAGGTCAGGCAGTTCGCGGTGAGCGCGAAGATATGGTAGAGCGGCAGCGCGGTGATGATGAATTCCTGCCCTTCATGCACCACCGGACGAATCCAGCTATAGGCCTGGGTGACGTTGGCGGCAATGTTGGCGTGGGTGAGCATGGCCCCTTTGGAAATGCCGGTGGTGCCGCCGGTGTATTGCAGGAAGGCGATGTCGTCCTGGGCCAGGGGGACGGCTTTCCAGCCATGCCGGCGACCGGCGCCCAGTGCGGCCTTGAACGACAGGCTGCCGGGCAGTTTCCAGGCGGGCACCATTTTCTTGACGTGGCGGATGACGAAGTTGACCAGGGTGCCCTTGACGGCGCCCAGCATCTCACCCAGCGGCGTCACCACGACATGGCGCAGCTGGGTGTGGGCGATCACCTGTTCCAGGGTGTGGGCGAAATTTTCGACGATGACGATGGTCGTCGCTCCCGAATCCTTGAGCTGATGTTCCAGTTCGCGCGGGGTGTAGAGCGGATTGCAATTGACCACGACACAGCCGGCGCGCAAGGTGCCGAACAGCGCGACCGGGTATTGCAGCAGGTTGGGCATCATCAGGGCGACGCGGTCGCCCTTCTGCATGCCGATCGACTGCAGCCAGCCGGCGAAATCGCGGGTTTCTGCTTCCAGCTCGGCATAGGTCATTTCCTTGCCCATGCTGATGTAGGCCACCTGGTCGGCAAATTTGCGGCAGGCGTCTTCGAACAGGGCGACCAGCGAAGGAATGTGATCGATGTCGATCTCCGCCGGTACGCCCTGGGGGTAACTCTGTAACCAGATCTTTTCCATGGTGTCTCCTCCTGGATATGTCGCTGGGTATTCGTTTGTCTGTTTTTTGTTCAGTGACCAAGCAGTGCTTTTTTCAGCGCTGCATCTGCCGGTTGGTCGCCCAGCCACACTTTGAGCAGGGCAGCGGCAAAGTCGGCCCCTGCCACCATACCGGCGTTTTGATTGTTGCGCAGCAGGGAGACACCAGCGCTGGAAAAGTCGAGGTCAATGACATCCCCGGGGCGCACCTTGCCCAGCGCTCGCATCAAGGTGCCTAGCTGGTCGATTCTGGGTTGCAGGGCACTGAGTTGCGCTGGGGTCAGGTTGTTGCGCATGCCTTCGTCGAGGGCGGCATGGAAGCTGTCGGCCTCCAGTTCGCGCAGGATGTGCAGGCGCATGCGGCGCAGTCCCTTGCCGTCGATCAGGGCGGAGGCCGAGGTGCTTTTTTCGCCGGCATAGAGGGCGCCGACATAGACCTTGAAAAACAGTTTGCTGCGTAACCCGGCGCCGTTCAGCCGCAAGGTCTGTCCATCGACATTCTGTTGTTCGGCAATCCGGGTGCCGGCTACTTCAAGTGCCAGTGCCGTGCTGCAGGCCAGTAGCAGGCTGAGGCCGAGGCTGCAGGTCGCCCGGGTCCAATGTGTTGTCCGCATCTTTGTCTCCTCCGGATTTCTTCCAGTAGTAATTTTTTTCAGCGATATAGACGGTACGTTCGACGACGGTGTGTACCGTGCCATGCCCGTCCTTGAGTTCGATCGTGTAGGTTCGTTCCAGCTCCGGATGGCGAAGCAGTTGTTCCCGGATGCAGGCCAGTTCCGCTTCGTCGATGGAAAAATCGGCATACAGCGTGGTGTAGCCCGGCTTGCGGTAGCGGATGCTGGCGGATTTGTCCCACACTACATACGCTTCGCCCAGCGCGGCCATCAGCATCATCGGGTGCGCGCCGTCAGTGATTGCGAATAGCGAACCCCCATAGAGCGAGCCGACGATGTTCTTCGTTTTCCACGAGCAGGGCAGGGCGATGCGGATGTGGCGCAGGTCGCGCGCCACATGCACCACCCGCCCGCCCGTGCCGCGAAAGGCGGGATGGAAATTGAAGCCCAGGCGTACCATGCGGGCACGCCAGGTGGGCGACAGGCGGGCAAGCCAGGCCGGTTTCATCGTAGCCGCTCAGACCCGCTCGAAAATGCCGGCAGCACCCATGCCGGTGCCGATGCACATGGTCACCATGCCGTACTTGCCACCGGTGCGCTGCAACCCATGCACCACGGTTGCCGTGCGGATGGCGCCGGTGGCGCCGAGCGGGTGGCCGAGCGCGATGGCACCCCCGAGCGGATTGACCCGGGCCGGATCGAGGTCGAGTTCGCGCATCACCGCCAGCGATTGCGCGGCGAAGGC
Organism: Azonexus hydrophilus; assembly: GCF_905120355.1. Classification (GTDB taxonomy): domain Bacteria; phylum Pseudomonadota; class Gammaproteobacteria; order Burkholderiales; family Rhodocyclaceae; genus Azonexus. Next base: position 104,962 of record NZ_CAJHOB010000010.1, read on the forward strand.
TTCGTTGAGTTCGATCCAGTCGAGGTCATTCTGCGTGATGCCGACTTGTGTCAGCACGCGCGGAATTGCCGCAATCGGGCCGATGCCCATGATTTCCGGCGCGACGCCGCCGACCGCGTAGCCGGCGAAGCGGGCAAGCGGCGTCAGGTTGTGTTCTTTCAGGACTTTTTCAGAGACCAGCATCACCGCGCCGGCGCCGTCCGACATCTGCGAGGAGTTACCGGCGGTGACAGAACCGCGCACGTTGAACACCGGTTTCAGCTTGGCCAGTTTTTCCAGGCTGGAATCCGGGCGTGGGCCTTCGTCGGTGTCGGCCAGCCGCTCTCGGGTGGTGACGGTGCCGCGGGCGAGATCGGGCAGCTGCTCACGCACCTGGTACGGGCTGATTTCCGCCTTGAAATGGCCCGCGGCAATGGCGGCACAGGCCTTGGCGTGCGAGGCGACGGCAAAGGCGTCCTGATCGTCCCGGCTGATCTGCCATTGTTTCGCCACTTTTTCGGCGGTCAGGCCCATGCCGTAGGCAATGGCGACGTGCTCATCGGTAAAGATGGCCGGATTCATCGCCATCTTGTTCCCCATCATCTGCGGCATGATGCTCATCGACTCGGTGCCGGCGGCGATCATCACGTCGGCCAGGCCAAGGCGGATCTGATTGGCGGCGTCAGCCACCGCCTGCACGCCGGATGAGCAGAAGCGGTTGATGGTGAGGCCAGGCACGGTGATCGGCAGGCCGGCCAGCAGCAGGCCAATGCGGGCGACGTTCATGCCTTGTTCGGCTTCCGGCATGGCGCAGCCGACGATAACGTCGCCGATGCGGGCGGGATCAATGCCCGGTACCTGCGCCACCACCGATTTGATGGCGTGTGCCAGCATGTCGTCCGGGCGGATGTTCCGGAACATGCCGTTTTTCTTGGCCACCGGCAGGCGGGTGGCGGCAACGATGTACGCGTCCTGAATCTGTTTGTTCATTATGTATGTCTCCTCGCCGGGCTTAGTTGCGCAGGGGTTTGCCGGTGTCCAGCATGTGCTGGATACGGGCCTGGGTGAGCGGGTTTTTCAGCAGGTCGACGAACAAGCGACGTTCGACGGTCAGCAGCCATTCTTCATCGACCCGGCTGCCGCTTTCGATGTCGCCGCCGCAGAGGGCGATGGCGGCGGCTTTGGCGACCTGGTAATCGTGCGCGGAAATCATGCCGCCTTCCCGCATGTTGACCAGCATCATCTCGAAGGTGGCGATGCCGGTGCGGCCGGCGACCGGAATGTTGCGCGCCATCGGTGGCGGTGCCCAGCCGGCGTCGGCTAGGTTGCGCGCTTCGCGGATGGCGACCCAGAGCAGTTCGTGGGCATTGAACAGGACCGTGTCGCTGGGCCGGGCAAAACCGTAATCGATCGCTTCCTGGGCGCTTTTTGCCACCTTGGCCATGGCGATGGTCTGGAAGACTGGTTGCAGATAGTTGAAGACTTCGCCCGGTACCGCCGATTGCGCTGCCCAGGCGGCGGCGCGGACAGCGAATTCCTTGCAGCCGCCACCGGCTGGAATCAGCCCGACGCCGGCTTCGACCAGGCCGACATAGCTTTCCAGCGCCATGACGCGTTTAGCGGCGTGCATGACGAATTCGCAACCGCCGCCCAGGGCCATTCCCTGCACCGCAGCGACCACGGGCACCTGCGCATATTTCAGCGTTTGCGAGGCGCGCTGGAATTTTTCCACGGTCTGTTCGAGGCGATCGAACTGGCCGGCGGCGATGGCCTGCGTGACCTGCGCCAGATTGGCGCCGACGGCAAACGGTGCCTCGTGCCAGACGACCACGCCGGCGAGCGTTGTTTCCGCCTGGCGCACGGCAGCAATCACGCCGTCGAGCACCTCGTCGCCGATGGTGTGCATCTTCGATTTGATGGACAAGATGCCGATGCCCGCATCCTGCTCGGGCAGGCGCCACAGGCGTACGCCGTCATTCTCGTACAGCGTTTCGCCGGCGTGTTCCGGGCGCAGCCCGGCTTCGCCCAGCACCCGTTCTGGGAACAGCTGGCGTTGGTAAACCGGCAGCGTCGAGCGGGCGGCATAGGTATTGCGCCGCGCCGAGTACGAGCCGGCGCTGCCATGTACGCCCTGGCGCCCGTTTTCCAGTACCCAGGCCGGCAGCGGTGTGTTGGTCATGCTCTTGCCGGCGGCGATGTCAGCGGCAATGGCTTGGGCAATGTCAGCCCAGCCGGCCGCTTGCCAGGTTTCGAACGGCCCCTGCGCCCAGCCGAAGCCCCAGCGCATGGCGAAATCCAGATCGCGGGCATTGTCGGCCACATGTTCGAGCTGCACGGCGCAGTAATGGAAGACGTCGCGAAAGATGGCCCACAGGAATTGTGCCTGTGGGTGGCTGGAGGCCCGCAACGCGGCAAACTTTTCGGCGGGATTGCGGATCTTGAGAATCGCTGCAACTTCCTCGGCGACTTCGCCGGCCGAGCTGCGGTAATTCTGCGTAGCCAGGTCGAGTACCTGGATTTCCTTGCCCTGCTTGCGGAAAATGCCGCAGCGGGTTTTCTGGCCGAGGGCCCCTTGTTCGATCAGGGCGGTCAGCCAGGTGGGGGTGTTGAAATGGGCGTGCCAGGGATCGTCCGGCAGGGTGTTGCGCATGGTATTGACCACATGCGCCAGGGTGTCCAGACCGACGACGTCGGCGGTGCGGTAAGTGGCGCTCTTCGGGCGACCGATACGGGGGCCGGTGAGGGCGTCGACGGTGTCGAAACCGAGCTTGAAGGCGGCGGTGTGGTGCATGACGGCGAGTATGGAAAACACGCCGATGCGGTTGGCGACGAAATTGGGTGTGTCGAGCGCACGGATGACGCCCTTGCCCAGGCGCGAGGTCAGCCAGGTTTCCAGCTGGTCCAGAGTGGTCGCGTCAGTGCTGGGGGTGGCGATGATTTCCACCAGGTGCATGTAGCGTGGCGGGTTGAAAAAGTGAATGCCGCAGAAGCGCGGCTGCACCTGCGCCGGCAGGCCAGCGCCCAGTGCCTGCATGGACAGGCCGGAGGTGTTGGAGGCGACGATGGCGGTTGGTGACAGATAGGGCGCGATGCGGGCGTAGAGATCGTGCTTCCAGTCCATGCGCTCGGCGATGGCTTCAATGATCAGATCGCAGTCAGCCAGCAGGGGCAGGTGCTGGTCATAGTTGGCGGCATCAATGTAGGCCAGCTTGTCCTTGCTGGACAGCGGTGCGGGATCGAGTTTCTTCAGGCCGGCCAGGGCTTTATTTACGATACCGTTCGGATCGCCTTCCTTGGCGGGTAAATCGTAAAGCAGCACAGGTACGCCGGCATTGGCCAGATGGGCGGCAATCTGTGCGCCCATCACCCCGGCGCCCAGAACGGCTGCTTTCTTGACGTTCAATGTGTTCAAGATATGTCTCCTTTTTTTGATTTCGTCAAAAATAAAACGAACGTTTGAATTATAGACAGGGCGCACCTGGGGTCAAGCGTTTTTTTACTGACGTCAAGACGGGGGGCGAAAGAGGCTGTGTCACCCCGTGCAGCTGTCAGAAATGGGGCGTTAAATAGTCATTGCGTGCCATGGCCGTTGGGCTAGAATTTTCTGGTCTGGTAAATCATTTGAGGATGGGGAAAACCATGGGCTGGTTCGATCATTTATCGCTGCGCCACAAATTGCTGGTGAACTTTGTGGCGAGTGGCGGTGTATTGCTGCTGGCGCTGGTGTTTCTTGGTTTCCAGATCCGTACCGTGGGCGGGCATACGCAGGAAATCGCCAAGATCTGGTTGCCGGCGCTTGGCACGGCGGGCGAAATCAGCCAGTTGCGGCTGCGTTTCCGGGTGCGTAGCCTGGAGTACATGCTGCCGGGGAGCGCGGAAGAAAAAGAAAGAATCCGTCAGGGATTGAACAAGCTTGACGCTTCGCTGCATGCGGCCTTGAAAGCCTATGAACCCTTGATTACCAGTGAAGATGAGCGGCGCATACATGGCGAGGCGATTGCGGCCATCGCGGCGTACAAAGCTGAAGTGGACAAAGCCATTGCCCTGGCCGAGGCGGGCGATGAGGCCGGGGCGCAGACCCTGCGCCGTACAACCTGGGTCAAAGCCGCCGATCTGGTGCGCGACAAGACGGATGCACTGATTGAAATCAATCATGCCGGCGCAGCCCAGGCATCAGAGGTGGCTGATGCCGCCGTCACTGCCGGCATCCAGTCCAGTGTCGCCAGTCTGGTTGCCGGGGCGGTGCTGGCGCTGCTGGTTTCCTGGCTGGTTTCGAGGCGCATGGAGCGGCAGTTGAATGAAGCCGTGACAGCGACGCAGCGGATTGCCAGTGGCGATTTGAGTGGGCGTTTGCCGGCGGCCAGCCGGGATGAAATCGGGCGCATGTTTGCCGGACTCGGCACCATGCAGGAGGCACTACGCCAAGCCATGGGGGAAACCCGGCAGAGTGCCGATGAAATCATTGCCGCCTCGCAATCGCTCAACCACGCAGTGGATCTGATCGATCAGTCGGCTACCGTGCAGAGTACAGCAGCCTCCGCCATCGCCGCCAATGTCGAGGAATTGACCGTTTCGATCAACCATGTGTCCAGCAACACGAGCGAGGCTGCGCGTCTTGCCAATGCATCGGATGAACAGGCCGAAGAAGGGCACGAGGCCATCGCGGAACTGGTTGACCAGATCACCCAGATGTCCGGAGTGGTGCATCAGGCGGCAGATACCATCAACAGCCTGCGCGACGAATCGGAAAAAATTTCCAGCATCGTCGAAGTGATTCGTGAAATTGCCGACCAGACCAATTTGCTCGCCCTGAATGCTGCCATTGAAGCAGCGCGTGCGGGTGAGACCGGGCGTGGTTTTGCCGTGGTGGCCGATGAAGTACGCAAGCTGGCGGAACGTACGGCGGTGTCGACCGGCGAAATTCGCGCCATGGTCAGTTCCATCCAGCAATCAACGGGGCAGGCAGTGGTCGGTGTGCAGCGTGGGGTTGATCTGTCCAATAGCAGCGTCGAACTGGCGCAGCGTGCAGGGACGGCGATTGCACAATTGAAGGAAATGGCGCAGCAGGTGGCGGAGGTGGTGAACGAGGTCAATAACGGTCTGCGCGAACAGTCGGCGGCTTCAACCGATGTGGCGGTGAAAATCGAGCAGGTGGCTACGCAATCGGAAGAGGCGAGCGCCATTGCGCACGAAACGGCAACTGCAGCCCGTAGCATGGATAAAACCGCACAGCGCATGCAGGAAATCGTCAGCCGCTTCCGTTTGTGATGGCCTGATGCGCTGGCAGGAAACAGGGCAAATCCCCGCAGTCAGAAGCTGCGGGGATTTTTTTGGATACATTTTGCTGCGCCGCACAAATTGCTTGACACTCTGGTTGCTGTAGATACAATTGCGCCATGTTGCATCGCAGCAAGTGCGGTGTGCCTGCCATATAAAACAACTCAACGGAGTAACTGAAATGAACTTCAAACCGCAAGAATTCGCCCAGTCCGGCATCAATTTTTCCCTGTTCGTCGCCAATACCGTGCTGAACGGTGTCGAGCGCCTGGCTGTGCTCAACCTGGCCGCTAGCCGTTCGGCTCTGGAAGCTGGCATCAGCAACCTGAACATCCTTCTGGGTGCCAAGGATCTGCCCAGCTTGATCGAACTGCAGAAAAGCATTGCCACGCCGAGCCTGGAGAAGGGTGTGGAGTACTCGCGCAACGTGATCGCCATTGCGACCGAAGCCAAGGACAAGATCGCCAAGGAAGTGGAAATCCACGTTGCCGACACCAAGGCCAAGGTTTCCGGCCTGGTCGAAAAGGCGCTGGAATCGGCGCCGGCAGGTTCGGAAGTGGCTGTTGCTGCCGTCAAGTCGGCCATGCAGTCGGCCAACGAAGCCATGGGCAACCTGAACAAGGTGGCCAAGCAGGCTGCTGAAGTGACCGAAGCCTCGGTTGCTGCCGCGACCGAAGCGACCATTCAGGCGGCTGGTGTTGCTGCGGCCCCGAAGGCCAGCAGCAAGAAGGCTGCCTAAGCCAGACTTACTGCGTCACGCAGGCCGAAACCGGGGGCAACCCCGGTTTTGTCGTTTACGCCGTCGTTGCATGCGTGCGATGTCAGCATCCCCGGATTAGCAGCGTAAAATCTGCCCCCTGCCAAGTTATCGAGCGCCGAATACGTCCATGGCGTGCTCAATCCGGAGAGGGTGAAATGAAAAATCAGGAAACTGCTCAGGCGCCAGAGGCGCGCGTGCATTGGTCCAGTCGCTGGGGGTTCTTTCTGGTGACGGTCGGTTCGGCGGTAGGGCTGGGCAACCTCTGGAAATTCCCCTACATGACCGGCAGCAATGGCGGCAGTGCCTTCGTCCTGGTTTATCTGTTTTGCATTCTGCTGATCGGCGTCCCGCTTTTAATGGCGGAAACCCTGCTGGGGCGGCGTGGACAGGCAAGTCCAGTGGGGACGATGCGCCTGCTCGTTGCCGAAGCCGGGGCTAGTAAGGCGTGGCTGGCTATCGGCTACATCGGCATCATGGGCTCTTTCCTGATTCTGTCGTTCTACAGCGTGGTCGCCGGCTGGGTGCTGGAATATACGTGGCAGGCAGCGGGTGGGTTCGCCCCGGCGCCCAAGGAAGCCTTCGGACAGGCCTTCAGTGATCTGCTCGCCAATCCAGGCCGCCTGATTTTCTGGCATACGCTGTTCATGGCCATGACCGCCGCAGTCGTGCTGGGTGGGGTGACTTCCGGTATCGAGCGCGCCAACCGGATCATGATGCCGAGCCTGTTCCTGATCCTGCTGTTCCTGGTGGGCTACGGCGCCTTCGCTGCGGATCTGCCGGCGGCCTTTCGTTTCCTGTTCCACTTCGATGCGGCAGCCATCAACCGCAGCGTGTTGTTCGCTGCTATGGGACACGCGTTCTTTACCTTGAGCCTGGGGATGGGGGCCATCATTACCTATGGCTCCTATCTTGACCGGGCTACTTCGATTCCGCGTATCTGCCTGCAGGTGGCAGTGGCCGATACCCTGGTGGCCCTGCTGGCCGGTCTGTCGATCTTTGCCGTGGTGTTCGCCCAGGGACTGGAACCGGCCGCTGGGCCGGGTTTGCTGTTGCAGACACTGCCACTGGCGTTTTCGCAGATGCCGGGGGGGCAGGTGGTCGGTTTCCTGTTTTTCGTGCTGGTGGTATTTGCCGCCTGGACCTCCTCCATTTCCCTGCTGGAACCCAGCGTTACCCTGGTTGTCGAGCGTTTTGGTCTGGGCCGCCAGGTGGCCGTGCTGCTGGTGACGCTGGGCATCTGGTTGCTGGGTGTGGCGGTAGCCCTGTCGTTCAACGCCTGGAGCGGTGTCACCCTGTTCGGACTTGGTTTTTTCGATTTGCTCGATACCCTGACGAGCAAGATCATGATGCCGTTGGCCGGGCTGCTGATTGCGGTGTTTACCGCCTGGGTTATGCAGCGTCGGCATGTGGCCGATGAAATCGGGCTGTCTGGCCGCAGTTTCTCTTTCTGGTACCGGGTGGTGGCCTTTGTGTCGCCGGTGGCCATTGCGATCATCTTCCTCAACGTGATCGGTATCCTGGGCTAAGGCCAGCGTTCAGCCAGTCTATTCCGGGGCGCTGATCTTGACTCGCACCATGCGTTGGAAGAAGAGGCTGTTGGGGACCTGCAGCAGGCTGGGCTCGCGGTCGGGCAGGTTTTCCCGGAGGGTGGTGTGGATCAGGTGAATGTCGAGCACCTCGCCGCCCAGTCCGGGTTTGTCGCCGTTTTCCAGGATTTCGATGTGATCGTGCAGGCGAAATGGCCGGGTGGTATAGATCAATATTGAGCAGAACAGATTGGACAGGACGCTCCAGGCGGCAAAAAAAGCGACTGCCGCCACGGTTGTGAAACCGGTGATGGCGCCCCACAGCACCATGCTCGAGACCCCGAAACGATCGAGGATGAACAGCAGAAGTCCGCCGAAAATAAGCGCCGTACTGATGCGGCCCCCGCCAACGATCAGTTCCAGTGGCAGGTTGTGACGCAGCACGATGCGGCGGATCAGCCAGTGCAGTACAGCTCGTAGCAGAAAGGCCAGGAGTACGGCGGCGCCGATCTGCAGTGCCAGGGTAATGTCAGCCAGCCAGGGCATGGCCCAGTCGGGGAGATGGTTTTTAAGTTTCATGAGCGGGCTTCGAGCGAGGTCAATTGGCCGGCGTGTTTGCTCAGGATGGCGTAGATGTCGGCGTCAAACCCCGGGCGGGGGGCGGTGAGCAGAGCCGGGAGGGCATCCGGTGTTTCTGCGGTGCCCAGGTAGCACCACTGATCGACCAGATGCAGGGTCGAGAGTTCGCGTAATGCTGCCGGCCCGGCAAAAGGCCAGCGCGGCGCCGGCCCGCTGTGATTGCGTCGGGGCCGTTGCAGGCTGGGGGGAGATAACGCGCGCAAACGCGCTTCGAGCAGGCGGGCGCCGATTTCGCCCGCAGTTTCATGCCAGACAATATGCTGTACCCGTTCCCGCACCTGGCGGTCGCGGCTGGTCTTTTCCGGTGCGGCAAAAAATTGCGACAACTGCCGGGCGATGTTGCCGGCGCGGCTGATCCACAGGGCTTGACCCGCCGCGTCGCGCAGTTCGAATACCCCCGGTGTTTCCGGCAATTCTTCCGCTAGTGCCGGGTCGATCTGCGGCGGCAGAACGCAGGGCGGATTCTGCGCGGCAATGGCGGCGGCGATCTGCTCCGGCGTGCGTTCCCGGTGCGCAATCTGCCAGAACTGGTGCACCAGTTGCGCATCGGCCAAAGCCCGGTGACGTGCCGCGGCCTGCAGACGGTGCCGTTCGATCAGTGCATCCAGACTGTGCCGTTGATGTTCCGGATAGAGGGCGCGTGACAGTTTGACCGTGCATAGGGCTGGGCCCCGGAAGCGGACGCCGGCGCGCTTGAATTCATGTTTCAGGAAACCGTGATCGAAACGCGCGTTGTGCGCTACAAACAACCGCCCCTGCAAGCGCGCCAGGGTTTCTCCGGCAACTGCTGCGAAGGGTGGCGCAGTGGCGACCATGGCATTACTGATGCCGGTCAGTTGTTCGATGAAGGGTGAAATGGGTTGCCCGGGATTGACCAGCTGCTGCCATTCATCCACCCGACCATCGGCATCGACGGTGACGATGCCGATTTCGGTGATGCGGTCGACCGCCGCCGTGGCGCCGGTGGTTTCAAGGTCAACGAAGGCAAGTGGTTGCATGGGGGTCGAGTTACCGCGGTGGGGCAAAAGCGGCATTGTGGCGTAAAAGAAGGAGGAGGGGAAACGCGGTGATGGATGACAGAGACCCGTATGGATCTGCCCTCCGGATGCGTGGCCGCCTCTTTTGCTGCTAGAATCCGTCGCGTTTCAGGTGCCGTTGGTGGATCGATTCCACCGCGGTGAAACGGGAAAGCGGTGCGCCTCCATGGAGGCAATTCCGCTGCTGCCCCCGCAACGGTAAGCGAGTGCGGGCGTATCACAAAGCCACTGGGTTACACCGGGAAGGCGATACGTCAAGACTTGCAAGCCCGGAGACCGGCCTGCGACAAACACGTCAAGAGTGCTGCGGGGAGGCGGTGCTGGCTGTCGCGAGCCGCTGAGGCTGTCGTGGCCTGCCCTTTTTCCCCAGCATTCATATTCAATGATGCACCGGCTTGCGGGGACGCTTGCCGGCGGAGGGAAACTCATGCATATCCGACTCAAGCCGCTGGCGGCCTTGCTGCTGCCGCTGTTCGCCTTAAACACCCAGGTCCGGGCCGAGCAAAGCTTCGATCCTGTCGTCGTCACTGCGACACGTAGTGAAAGCCGCGTGTCTGAGGTGCTGGCTGATGTGACCGTGATCGACCGGGCAGAAATCGAGCGTCACGGCGCCGGGACCATCACTGAACTGCTGGCTCGCCAACCGGGCATTCAGGCGGTGCAAAACGGCGGCCCCGGGACGTCAACCAGCTTCTACATTCGTGGCGCCAATGCGGCGCATACTAAGGTTCTGGTTGATGGGGTTGCCATCAATTCAGTTGATTTGTCCGGTTCGCCGCTGCGCTTCATTTCGCTCGCTGATGTCGAGCGCATCGAAGTCCTGCGTGGTCCGGGGTCGACGTTATATGGCGCAGATGCCGTCGGGGGGGTGATCCATGTCATCACCCGGCGCGGCGCTCCAGGGCTGCGTGCCGATGGTTTCGTCGGCTATGGCAGTAAAAACACCCGTCAGGCCAGCGCCGGTCTGTCCGGCGGCAATGAACAGTGGCGTTTCCGTGTTGAAGCGGATCAGCGTACCAGCGATGGTTTTTCTTCGCAGCGCAAGGCCAGCAACCGTGATGCTGATGATGATGCTTACCGCAACACGGGGGGCGCGGCGTCGCTATCCTTCATGCCGGCGGCCGGCCATGAAATCGGCGCTGCATACCGGCGCAATGAAGGCCGGGCGCACTACGACAGTGGCAATCAACCGGCCAATGGCAACTACGACGACCGGGTCGATTTCACCGCCGAGCAATGGCAGGTTTTCAGCCGTAACCGTTTGACTGAGCACTGGGTCAGCCGCCTCCAGTATGCCGAAGCGGAAGATCGCCAGACTTCCTGGCGGAGGGATGCCTGGGCCGAGGAAAAGACACAGCAGGATACGCGCAATCGCCAGATGAGCTGGCAGAACGATGTGATCCTGCCGCTGGGTAAGGCATTGTTCGCGCTTGAGCGTCATGAGCAGGAGATTCGCCCAGTCACCGGTTTCATGCGGCAGCCCGAGATCGACAACAATTCCGCCCTGCTTGGCTGGACCGCCAGCGCCGGTGACCATAGCTGGCAGCTGAACGCTCGCCGCGACGAGCATTCCGAGTTCGGCGGCCAGAATACCTGGGGCGCGGCCTACGGCTACCGTCTGAGCCAGGCACTGCGGGCACATGTCAGCTATGGCACTGCTTTCAAGGCACCTTCGGTTTACCAGTTGTTCATGAATTCTCCGTGGGGCAGCGGCAATCCCGATCTCAAACCGGAAAAATCGCGCAACCAGGAGCTTGGGCTGGCTTGGGACAATGGCACGCATACGGTCAACGCCACCTGGTATCGCAACCGGATCACTAACCTGATCGATTGGGTTTCCGATCCCGTGACCAGGGTGGGTACTTATGAAAATGTCAGCAAGGCGCGTCTGGAAGGGGTGACTGTGACTTATGCCGGGCGCTTCGGTGAGTGGAACGTCAAGGCCAGTTACGACTGGCTGGATGCCGAGAATGCTGACAACCATAAAGTACTGGGGCGTCGTGCCAAACACCGGGGCATGGTCGGCGTCAGTCGCACCTGGGGTGCCTTCGAGGCCGGCGTGGAAGCGCTGGGTGTGGGCAAGCGTTACAACAGCAATAACGAAACTGGCGAGATGGGCGGCTATGGCCTGGTTAACCTGACCGGGCGTTACGCCATCAACAAGAGCCTGTCGATCGAGGGACGGATCAACAACCTGTTCGACAAGAACTACGAACTGGCTCAGGGGTACAACACGCCCGGCATGAATGCCTTCATCGGCATTCGGTACACGCCGCAATAACGTGGTTCAACCTCTCCGGCACGGTCAGTCGATGGTGCCGGAGAGGCTTTCATGCGGCGGATTGATTCCCTCTGGAAAACGTCATCACCACGCGCTTGGTTAAATGACTATGCCCGGATGGGTGCTGTGGGTTATCCCCGGAACCTTTATCGGTAGTCGAATCTAGCTACTATAAGTTAGCCTAGGCGCTGTTTTGTGGCTATAACGCATCTGGCAGTGGGGCCCAGGTGCTCGATAACAGTAGCGGTTGCCTTACTATTGGTTGTGCGATTACTATTACTCGGTGTTTCCATGGTCAAGGATCGGGTTTCATCTTCGCTATGAATCTACCGGGTTTAGAAAAGATTTCCCACTGGGCGCTTTCGGCAAAGCCGAATGTGCCAGGAGTCCAAGCGACAGCGCGGCAGGTCTGGGGCACGGAGTATCCGATCCCCTCGGCGTGTTGGGTCTAGGCCGAAGGCGATGGACCACACCATCATCCAAGCAGGGGTAGTCAGAGATTCACACGGTGTCGAGTGCTCGATCCCTGTGATTCTGACCGACCAGGGTCCGTTATTACCCCTGGTCGATTACATGCTGTGGAGCATCAACAGCAAGAGCCACTCGTGGCGGGGCAAGCTGGCTCAGGGAGTGAGTCTTCTAATCCAATACCTTGCCGCGAACAAAGACCTTTTCTCCACTCCACACGAAGCGTTCTCGGGTTTTGTGAACCGCTTGGCCAACGGCACGGTTGGCGAGGACGGGTTGGACCCGTCGGGGCTTTACTGGGGTGCCAAAGCCTCTTGAGGTAGGCTGAAAAAAGTGGAGTCCAACGTTTCGTAAAATGATCGAAAACGGA
>NZ_CAJHOB010000011.1 GCF_905120355.1 Azonexus hydrophilus
TCTTGAAACGGTAGTCTTCGGTAAAGCGGTTCTCGGCCGCCAGCAGATTAACGTCGCGTCCAGCAATGACGTCAAGGTCGCGGTCAGCCAGCACGGAAGAACCCACGACGGTGGCGTCGCGTCCGGCCGAGAGCAGCACGTCGTTGCCGCCGATCTGGCTGCCTACCGCCGTGGCCGTGGTGCTTTCGCCGCCCTCCTTCAGGCTCGATTTGCCGTAGCTCAGGCCCGTGGTCAGGCTGGCAGAGAAACCGGATTTCTTCTTGTCCTTGAAGTGCGTTTCTGTATAGGTTTCCGTGGCTGCTTCCAGCGTCAGATCGCGTCCGGCGATCAGGGCGATGTCTGCATCGGCTACAGCGTTGCTGCCGGTCAAGGTGAGGTCGCGCCCGGCCTGGATCAGGACGGTTTCACCGCCCAGGCTGCTGCCGATCGCCGTGGTCTGCTCCAGCGTGTCGCGGGTGGTGCGCGTGGTGCGGGAGAAGCTGCCTTTCGATGTGTGCTGGTGCGCTTCGTCCAGCCCCAGCGCGGCTTCGCCGGCGGTGAGGCGGATGTCGTTGCCGGCGGCCACGGTCAATGCCTGGCCAGCCTCGACCTGGGCCGCTCGGGCGGTCACGTCATGGCCGGCCAGGAGCGTGAGCTTGCCCCCGGTCAGGAGGGTGCTGCCGATGTCCTGGCTCTGGTGGTCGCTACGGGCGTTCCTGGCATCATAGGTGAGCCGCTGGCGGGCCGATTCGCGCACAGTGTCCAGGTTCAGGTCGCGCCCGGCCTGCAACAGGGCATCGCCCCGGCTGACCAGTTCGGCTCCGGTGAGCGAGATGTCCTGCCCGGCGCTGGCCAGCAGGAGGCCGGCTTCGCCCGTGACGTAGAGGCCGGCCACCCGGTCGAGGTTCGTACGCTGGCCTTGTGCGTTCGCCTGGCTTTGGGTGGTGCTGGTCACGCGCAGATCGCGCCCGGCCAGCAGGGCCAGCGCATCGCCCGCCACCACGGCCCCACCTTCAATGTCGATATCCTGGCGGGCGGCCAGCGCCACCGCCTCGCCCTGGATCGTGCCCAGGTTCCTGAGATTCTCGGCGGTGATCGACACCGCTTGCCGGCCGGCAATGCTGCCGCTGTTGGTCAGATCGCCCGTGGTGTCGAGCTGGAGGGTGTTGCCGGCCAGCAGCGCGCCGCTCGGGGCGAGGTCGCCGTCCTGCAGGCGGGCATAGACGCGCGGCACGAGCGCCTGTTGCGTCGAGCCGTCGGGCAGGGTGACGGTTTCGGTCACCAGCCAGACGATGTCGGTGGTCAGTTGGGCGACCTGCGCCGCGGAGAGCGCCACGCCGGGAATGAGTTGCCATTCCTGCGCCACGCTGACGCCCGCCGCCATCAGCGCCTGATACTGCGCTTCGTCGTCGGCGTAGCCAGCCAGGAAGCGGCGGCCCGTCAGTTGCGCCACCTGCTCGGCAATGAGTCGCTGTTCGTAGAAACCGTCGCCCAGGCGTTTCTGCATCTGCGCCGGATCGAGACTGAGCGCTTGCAGCAGGTAGTCCGAGGACAGCCAGGTCCGGTAATTGGCAAAAACCGGATCGGTTTCAAGCAGGTAGCCGCCCCCGGCGTGCAGGCGATAGAGGCGGTTGGCGGGCAGCACGGCGCCGGGCGCGGCGGGTTGCGCGCCGCCGCCGGCACTGGCGTCCTGATAGGCAAAGGCGCCCAGGTCGATGTGCTGGAGCGTCGGCGCTGGCAGGTAGCGACTGACGCTCAGCCCCTGGTCGTCATCGCCATCCTCTTTGTCACGCCAATAGTAGTACGCCGTGCCGTCGTCCTGAATGGTGCGCTTGCCCGGCGTGGCCTGATTGTTGAGCGTGCCGAAATTACCGTGCAGCGTGCCGCCGGCAACGATCTGGCTGTCGAGATTGTTGAGTATGTCGGCGTTCAGATTGACGTCGCCGCCCGCCAGAATCCGCCCCGGCTGGCTGGAGACGACCTGGGTTTCGGAGGTGGTGCGGGTGTAGCTGTAGCGATACCAGTCGTTGTACAGCCCGTCCGGTGCCTGCAGCCGGGTGAAATCCTCGTGAGGGACGAGTTGAATGGCGTCGTAGGTGTAGCGGTTGCCGCTGCCGACCCCCTGGTATTCATCGAAGGCGCGTTGATCGACGATGACCGTACGGGTTTCCAGATGGGCGTTGGTGTTGTCTATCGTCTCGGCGGCAAGGCTGATTTCGCCCAGGGCTTCGATGCGGGCGCCGTCATTGCTGACCCGGGTGGCGCGGCCGGCGGCAAGACCCTCGGCGGTCAGCGCGCCGCCCAGGGCCAGATCCCCGGCAGAGAAGAGCAGGGCATCGGGGTGGTTGTTGAGGGTGTCGACGCCCAGGTCGAGCCGGTTGCGGGCAGCGATGACGGCGGTGTTGGCGTTATGCAAGTCCTGCGTGGCAATGGCCAGATGATCCCCGTAAATCTGCCCCTGGTTGGTCAGCGTCGCGGCTGTGATGCGGGCATTGCCGGCATCGATGGCCCCTGCATTGATGAGTTTGCCTTCGCTGGTGACGACGACCTCCCCGGCGCTGGCGGCGAGTGTGCCGGCGTTTCTGACGCCGACGCCGGCTTCGGTGCCGAGGAGCGTGATCTTGCCGGCGTACATGCCGCCCAGTTGGGCCACGTCGATGGCAAAGGCCGGGGCCGGGCCGCTGCCGGCAATCGGGGTGGCTTGCGTGTGCCCGGCATCCACCCGGTTGGCCCCCGCGGTCACGGCCAGATGCTGCGCCCACAGTCCGGCATTGACCTGAACGGCGCGGGCGATGAGGTCGGTGTAATCGACCCGGCTGGCGTCCAGGCCGTTGCCTTCGATGCGAATCTGCCCGCCATCGACCCGGTAGCCTTCAAGATTGCCGCCGTTCAGTAGCGGCGTCCCCGTCGTCAAAGTGACGCGGTTGGCGTTGAGAAACCCGCAGCCGTCGCAGGTCACGCCCGCCGGGTTGGCAATGACGAGTTGGGCGCGCTGGCCGGCGATTTCGAGGTAGCCGTTCAACTGGCTGGGCTGGCCGGAGAGGACTTCGTTGAGAATCACCCGGGCGCTGCCCTTGGCCAGCCAGGGGTTGCCCTGCACCCAGCCGCCCAGTTGGGTCGCCACGTCGGTGCGCGAGTTGTTGAAGATGACGCCTTGCGGTCCGGCATCGAGCCGTTCGTACTGGTTGCGCGAGACGCCTGCCGCGCTCGGCGTCTGGATGTTGATGAGTGGCACGCCGTTGCCGGCATTGAAAATGGTGGGACGCAGATTCCCCGGCGCTGCCTTGTAGGCAACGACCTGGGCATGAACTGGAGCCAGGGTAGCGGCGCCGAAGCTCCAGAGCAGCGCAAAACACAGCGGTTTCAAGGTCGCCAGAAAATACCCCGTCCCGTGTCGCCGAATCCGCTGGCGGTTCGTCGTCTGGCCTCTGGCCGCCGCGCTCTCCGGTACCGCCATCGACTGCCCACGCGCCTGATTGAAAACGATCCGGTGTACATCGCGATTCATGGGGGTGCCTCGGTTAAAGATCAGTAAGTGAAAGAAAGGGAGAAACCGGCGCTCACACGGTGCGTTGGAAAGCCGTCGGGCTTGGTGAGTGCCTTGCCGGCAAACACGTCGTAGAAGAACCCTTTGCCGCCACCGCGCAGGCCGATTACGCCGCCGGTCAGGCTGCGACCCATGAGCAGCTTGGCGGTGGGGCCACCGACCCGGCCGTAGTCCAGGCCGAGGTAGAGTTGCTGGCCACTCTCGAACAGCGGCACGGCCAGTTCGTTACGCACCAGAAAACCGCGTTCGGCGGAGAGAATGGTTTCGCCGTCGAAACCGCGCACGGTGTAGCGCCCGCCGATCGAGAAACGATCCTGCGGCACCAGCGGCGAGCGATTCCATTGGCCGCGCCACTGGCCGGTGTAGGTCAGGCGCTGGCCGAATATGGAAAAGGGCGCGCTGAAATCGGCTTCTGCCGACCACAGGCGGGGCCGCGCGGTGCCCTCCCCGAAATCCTCCTCCGGGGCAGGCAGGGCGTCGAAAGCGCCGGTGCCGCGCCGATAGGCCAGATTGGCGTTGAGCACGGCGCCGGGCAGGATATCCAGATACGAGCGATGGTCTGCGCTCAGTTCCCAGCCGGCCATGCGCCGCCGCTGCACTTCGATTTCGGTGTCGTCGATGTAATTGCGCGAGGCGGTGCGGTAGCCGCGCAGCGACAGGGTGGTCTTTTGCGTGGCATTGCGGAACACGAGGCGGCTGAGCTTGATTTCCCTGGTGTCGCTGGTGCCGCGATAGATGTAGGTCAGGTTGCTGCCCGCCACTGCTTGCCGGTAGGCGTGATCGTTGGCGGAAAACCCGAGCAGCCAGTCGCCGAAGGGCAGGGCGTAATGCCACGAGTGGTTGTCGGTGCCGCTGTGGTTCTGTTGCGCGCCACCCAGGTCGTGGCCATAGCTGAAATAGAACAGGTCGTTGAGTGCCAGCAGGTGATCGCCGGACAGTGTGACGCTGCCCTGGTATTTGCCGGTGGCCTTGCTGCCGCCGTCGTTGGCTGAGAGCGTCAGGCGCAGGGGGAAAGCCTGTTTCCAGGTGACGACGACGTCGCTCTCGCCGGGCGCGTCGGCCGGCACGATTTGCAGATCGGCTTCGGCGCTGGGCAGGCGTTTGAAATTCTCCAGCGCCTGTTCGAGATCGCGCAGGTTGAGGAGCTGTCCGGGGCGGACCGGGAAAACGTTCCAGGCATTGGCGCGCGGGCTGCTGTCCGCGGTGAAGCGCACGCTGCGCAACCGACCGGGGATGACGCGCAGCGCCAGGGTGCCGGCGGTCAGGTCCTGCGCTTCGGCTAGGACGCGGGTGGTGACGTAGCCGCGCTCGACAATGGCGTTCTGGATGCGGGCCATGATGAGATTGATGCCCTGGCTGCCCAGGCAGCGCCCGGTAGCGGGATCGCCCGGCGGATCGGCGGCGGCGCGCGCCCAGGCGAAATGGCCGCTGTCGTCGATGAGTTCGATGCGCTGAATGACGAAGCAAGGCGTTTCCGTCGCCGGCAAACGCCCGACATCTGTTGTTTTCACGCCCGGCAGGCGAACGTCGGCACCGGGCGCTTGCTGTTCGTGCAATAGGCGTTCCCGTTCACGGGCACGCTGCGCTTCCTGTTGATCCAGGTGGATGGCGGCGTCGTTGGTCTGCGCAACGCCGTGCTGCGGAAGCAACAGGGCGCAGGGCAGCGCAATCGTCAGCGCCAGAAGGCGTCCCCCAAACCACCTTCCGCGCGCGCACCCCCGCGCGGCTGCACGTCGATCTACCGGCATGAATCCCCCACCCCCCCTGAAATGAATCGCTGCCGTTTGGTTTATTTATGAATACGGCGTTATTCTGAACAAATATCGTCGAATTCTAATGCGCCTACCCGCTGACAGGCAAGCCTCATGAAAACCACCCTGGGGCATGCCTGAGCAGTGTGTCACTTCCCATCCGTCCCATAACGCGGCGCGCGCGGGCCGTACAACAAACCGTTTGGCCGGCCCGCATTGAGCAGACGGTAGTTGGCAATGGCGGCGACTTCGTGGCTGCGGTTGCCGACGCTTTCGACGATCTGGCTCACCACTGCGGTCAGCAACATGCCGACCAGGCCGCCGCCGCTGTTGTTGCGGCCTTCGGCGCTCGATGCCGAGGCTCCGCCGCTCCACAGCGTCTGGCCGTTGCGCAGGTCGACCAGCTTGGCGGTGACGCTGACGCGGGATTCGCTGTCGATGAGGCGGTATTGCGTGCCGTATTGCTCGACGGTCATGTAGAGCGCGGTGTCGGCCCCGAAGATGTCGCGCAGCTTGTCCAGCGCCACCTGGTGGATGTCGGCCGGGTGATCCAGGCCGTTCTGGCGGAAGCTTTCCCTGACCAGCGTCACGGGGAAAACGTAGTAGCCGGATTCGGCGAGCGGCATGGTGACGCTGGAATAGACGCTGTCGCTGGCTTCGACTTCGGGGGAGTTGTTGAGCGGCGGCAGGACGAGGATGGAGGCGGGCCGGCTCTCGCGCAGCGCCGTGTAATCGAAGGAAGCCTGCTGCCTGGGCGTGGCGCAGGCAGTGAGCAGGCTGACGCCGGCGACCAGCAGCAGGCGCGTGGCGAGGGAGAAGGCGGCTTTCTGTTGCATCGCAAGGATCACTCAGGTTCGGCAGACGCAAGGCGGTGGCGAGCCGCGCCCGGCGGGGCGGGCAGATCGGCTGATGCCGAACCTGCCGCTGTTGCCGTTATTTTTGGGACAAAGACATGTTCTTGAGCAGGAAATCGACGAAGCCCCCGCTTTCCGGGAACTGCGTCTTTTCGGCTTCCAGATTCCGGCGCATGTCGTCGACCTGCCCGTTCTCGCCGTACAGCAGCGCCAGATGCGCCCGGTAGCCGGGCGGCAGCGGCAGATTCTTCGAGCGGGCTTCCTCGATGCCGGCTTCGAGCTTCTCGCGCTGCTCGTCCGGGCTGGCCTTGCTGCTCAGATGACCATACACCTGCTGCTGGTAACTGCCCCAGTAATACAAGGGCTGCGCCTGCTGCGCGCACCCGGCCAGCAGGCTGCCGGCCAGCAGCAAAGCTGCGCGGGGAAAACGGCTCGGCGAAAAACGCATCATCGGCTCCCGTTTCACCGTGCCGGCTGCCATTGGCCGGATTCGATGCCGGCAACGAGCTTGTCTACCGCTTCCCGGATGGCGAGGTCGAGCACCTTGCCGTTCAGGGTCGAGTCGTAGCTGGCCGTGCCGCCGAAACCGATCACCTCGCGGTTGGACAGGCTGTATTCGCCCGCGCCCTGCACCGAGAACACGACTTCCGAACTGCCGACGTCGACGACGTTGAGCGTGACCTTGGCGTAGGCGACCTGCTCCTTGCCGCGTCCGAGCAGGCCGAACAACTGACGGTCGCCGACTTCCTTGCGACCGAATTCGCTGACGTCGCCCGTCAGCACGAAGCGCGCGCCCTTGAGTTTCTGCTGCGCACCGGTCAGGCCGGCTTCCTGCTTCAGTTCCACCATGTTGTCGCGGTCAAGGACGTTGAAGCGGCCGCTCTGCTGCAGGTGGGAAATGAGAATGGTCTTGGCCTGCCCGCCCAGGCGGTCGACGCCATCGGAAAACACGCCGCGCATGAAGCTCGAACGGTTGTCGAACTTGCCCACCGAAATCGGGCTGCGCTCGCCCTGATACAGCTTGGCGGTCGCCTGCGACAGCGCCTTGGGCGTTTCGAGCGAGCGGGATTGTTCGGTGGCGCAGGCCCCGAGCAGCAGGCTCAGGCTGGCGCAGCAAAGGAGGTTGCGAAGGGTGGCAGGCATCATCATCGTCCGCTGATATGTGGAAAGACTCGCATTCTATCCACATATCATGCGGATTCAAACCACAAAGAAAGCGCGCACCCGACGTCTTTTTCACGCACGGATCATGGGCGCGCCAGCGTCTTGCCGACCAGCCGTTGCCAGGACAAACCCTTTCGGCCAACCCTGCCGCCGGGATGGCGGCGCTCTCGGGAGTAATCAGCCGAACAAGCGTGCCACGAAAGCGCCTTGGGCGTGTTGCGGCAAGGGCAGCCAGACGCGGTGGCCGCTGCCCGGGGCGACATTGACCGGCGCCGCGTCGGCGTTTTCCATGCGTTCGATGCGCTGCCGGAAATTACCGCCAGGCAATACGCATTCAAGGGTATCGCCGACGGCAAAACGGTTCTTGACGACGATTTCCATCAGGCCCCGTCCGGCGTCGTAGGCCACGGCGTCGCCGACGTACTGGCTCTTTGCCGATTCAGAATGGCCGCGCAGATAATTCTGGTGCTCCGCATCGTGGTGACGCTGATAAAAACCGTCGGTGTAGCCACGGTTGGCGAGGTTTTCCAGATCGGCCAGCAAACCCGGGTCGAACGGGCGGCCGGCAACCGCGTCGTCAATGGCACGACGATAGGACTGGCAGGTGCGCGCAACGTAGTAGGGGCTCTTGGTGCGGCCTTCGATCTTCAGTGAGTCGACACCGATCTCGGTCAGCCGGTGCACGTGCTCGATGGCACGCAGATCCTTGGAATTCATGATGTAGGTGCCGTGCTCGTCTTCCTCGATCGGCATCAGCTCGCCGGGGCGCTGGCGTTCTTCGAGCAGGATTTCCTGCTCCGGGCTGTTGTAAAAATTGACCGGCTGGCCGGGCGCCAAGGGGGCGCCGTCGGAGGTCGACACCTTGTAATCCCAGCGGCAGGAATTGGTACAGGTACCCTGATTGGGATCGCGGTGGTTGAAGTAGCCAGAGAGCAGGCAACGGCCGGAATAGGCGATGCACAGCGCGCCATGCACGAACACTTCCAGCTCGATATCCGGGCACTGCTGGCGGATTTCCGCCACTTCGTCGAGCGACAGTTCGCGCGACAGGATGATGCGGCGCACACCGAGTTTCTGCCAGAAGCGCACCGCCGCCCAATTCACCGTGTTGGCCTGCACCGACAAGTGGATGGTTTGTTCCGGCCAGGCCTCACGCACCAGATCGATCAGACCGGGATCGGACATGATCAGTGCGTCCGGCTGCAGTGCCACCACCGGCGCCATGTCGGCAAGATAGGTTTTCAGCTTGGCATTGCGGGGGAAAATGTTGCTCACCACAAAAAACTGCTTGCCCGCCGCATGGGCCTCGGCAATTGCGCTGCCCAGCGTCTCCAGATCGCCGAATTCGTTATTGCGCACGCGCAGGCTGTAGCGCGGCTGACCGGCATAGATGGCGTCGGCACCGAAGGCAAACGCAGCGCGCATCATGGCGAGCGATCCTGCAGGAGCGAGAAGTTCGGGAGCCTGACGCATAGTAAAATCCTGAAAAATCACAAATTTTATCTTTTACGAGCGCCATGAGCGAAGAAATCCTCATCAACTTCACCCCGCAGGAAACCCGCGTCGCCGTGCTGCAGCAAGGCGTGGTGCAGGAATTGCACATCGAGCGCACGGCCAGCCGGGGCCTGGTCGGCAACATTTATCTCGGGCGCATCGTGCGCATCCTGCCCGGAATGCAGTCGGCTTTCATTGATGTCGGCCTGGAGCGCACCGCCTTCCTGCACATTGCCGATATCTGGCAGGCACGCGAAAACAGCAGCGAGCGGCAGATCGAAAAAATCCTGCACGAAGGCCAGAGCCTGATCGTCCAGGTCATCAAGGACCCCATCGGCAGCAAGGGCGCACGCCTGTCGACGCAAATCTCGATTGCCGGCCGGATGCTGGTCTATCTGCCACAGGAAAAACACATCGGCATCTCTCAGCGCATCGAGTCGGAAAGTGAGCGCGAAACACTGCGCGAGCGGATCACCCGGCTGGTGCCGGAAGATGAGAAAGGCGGCTTCATCGTCCGTACCATGGCGGAAAATGCCAGCGACGACGAATTTTCCACCGACATCGCCTACCTGCGCAAAACCTGTGCCGACCTGCGCGAAAAAGCGCGCATCAGCCCGCCGCCCTGCCTGCTCTATCAGGAGCTCTCGCTCGGCCAGCGCGTGCTGCGCGATTTCGTCAATCCGGAAACAGCGCGTATCAGCATCGATTCGCGGGAAAACTTCCAGAAACTCAGCGCCTTTGCGCAGGAATACACCCCGGCCGTGCTACCCCTGCTCGAACACTACACCGGCCAGCGCACCCTGTTCGACCTGCATGGCGTCGAAGAGGAAATCCAGAAGGCGCTGGCCCGACGCGTCGACCTGAAGTCCGGCGGCTACCTGATCATCGACCAGACTGAAGCGATGACCACCATCGACGTCAATACCGGCGGCTTCGTCGGTGTCCGCAACTTCGACGACACCATTTTCAAGACCAACCTCGAAGCCGCCGTCACCATTGCCCGCCAGCTGCGACTGCGCAATCTGGGCGGCATCATCATTGTCGACTTCATCGACATGGAAAACGAAGAACACAAGGCCGCCGTGCTGGAAGAATTCAACAAAGCGCTGGCCAGCGACCACACCCGGCTCACCGTCAATGGTTTCACCAATCTGGGGCTGGTCGAAATGACGCGCAAGCGTACCCGCGAGTCCCTTGCCCACGTTCTGTGCGAGCCTTGCCCCACCTGCGACGGACGCGGCGAAGTGAAGACGGCACGCACCGTCGCTTACGAAATCCTGCGCGAACTGCTGCGCGAAGCCCGTCAGTTCAACGCCCGCGAATACCGCGTCCTGGCCGGCCCGGCAGTGATCGATCTGTTCCTCGACGAGGAATCGCAGTCGCTCGCCATGCTCTGCGACTTCATCGGCAAGACCGTATCGCTACAGGCAGAAGCCAGCTATGCGCCGGAGCAGTACGATATCGTGCTGATGTAACACCATTCAGGAGACCCACCATGCCTACCTCCCCCTACGCTTTCATCGACGAACTGGCCGCCCTGCGCCGCGACCTGCACGCGCATCCGGAGCTGGCCTTTCAGGAAACGCGCACCGCCGACATCGTGGCGCGCGAACTGGAACGCTACGGTCTGGAAGTGCATCGCGGCCTGGCGAAAACCGGCGTGGTGGGCGTGCTCAAGGCAGGTGACTCGCCGCGCATGATCGGCCTGCGGGCGGACATGGATGCCCTGCCGCTGACAGAGCTGAACGAATTCCCGCACCACTCGAAACAGCCCGGCAAGATGCACGCCTGCGGCCACGACGGGCATACCGCCATGCTGCTCGGTGCGGCACGGCATCTGGCGGCGCAACCCGATTTCGACGGCACGGTGGTGTTCATTTTCCAGCCAGCGGAGGAAGCGGAAGGCGGTGCCGCCGTGATGATCGAAGACGGCCTGTTCGAGCAGTTTCCGGTGGAGGCGGTGTTCGGCCTGCATAACTGGCCGGGCATTCCGGTCGGCCAGATGGCAGTGATGCCCGGCCCGATCATGGCCGGCACCTGCGGCTTTGAAATTGAAGTCCGCGGCCACGGTTGCCATGCCGCCATGCCGCAACAGGGGGTGGACGCCATCGTCACAGCCGCGCAACTGGTACAGGCCCTGCAGACCGTGGTCAGCCGCAACCTGCACCCATGCGATGCGGCCGTGGTGAGCGTGACGCAGATTCACGCCGGCCATGCCTGGAACGTGATTCCGGAAAGCGTACTGCTGCGCGGCACCATCCGCAGCTTCAAGGCCGAAGTGCAGGAGACGGTGGAACGTGCCATCGAACGTCTGTGCAGCGGCATCGCCGCCGCCAACGGCGCGCAGATCCGCAGCCTGTTCGATCACCGCTATCCGCCGACGGTTAACAGCGCCGCCGAAGCACGGCTCTGCCAGGAAGTGGCGCAGGATGTGTTTGGCGCCGCCAACGTCCTGGCGGACGAACTGCCTTCCATGGGGGCCGAGGATTTCGCCTACATGCTGCGCGAAAAACCCGGCTGCTATGTCTGGCTGGGCAACGGCCCCGGCACCGGCGGTTGCACCCTGCACAACCCGCACTATGACTTCAACGACGCCCTGCTGCCGCTGGGCATCACCTACTGGAGCACGCTGGTCAAGCGACTGCTGCCCCGGGCCGGTTAACGCGCGAGCAGGACTTCCCCCTCCCGACGCAGCGCGCCACTGCGCTGCAGATCGTCGAACAGACGACGAATCAAGTCGTTTTCTTCCAGATCGAGGAAGCGCCGGTTGATGCGGCCGACCATGGGAATAGCGCGCACGAAGTCAGCGAATTCGCGACTGGGCAGACGCTGCCTTTCCTGCAGCACGAAGGCAACGAGCACCTTGCAGGCATGCCAGGCAAACTTCTCCGCATTCTGGCTGAGATCATCCAGCCGCCTGCCGGCGCGTTCCAGCGCCGGGCCGACGTCCGTAAACGGCGCACCATGGCCGGGGATAACGTAATCGATGGCAAGGCGACCAAAGTGTTCCAAAGTGGCGCGCGCGCCGGCGAGCCCGCCGTCCTGCCCCTGCAATTCCGGGAAGATCAGGCCAAAACCGTTCTCCCACAAGGCGTCACCCGAAATCAGGAGGCGCTTTTCCGGGCAATAATAGGCCAGCGCATCCATGTCATGCCCCGGGGCCGCCAGTGCCCGCCAGGTCAGCCCCCCCATCTCGACCTCGGCACCGGCCGCGATCAGGCTGTCGTAGGAAAACGCCGGAGCACTTTGCCCCAGCGGCGACAACATCAGAGCGTCTGCATCCCAACCGACCACGGCCGTTGCGGCACCGGCCGGAATGGTGATGCTGCAGCCATGTTCTGCCTGCAGTGCAGCATTGCCGCCCATATGATCGGAATGGGCGTGAGTAATAAACAGTCGCCGCAACTGGCGGCCATCCAGCCCCTGCCGCAGCAGCGCCAGCGTCTGTGCAGCATGGCTGTGGTAGCCACTATCCACCAGCGTGGCCCCCTCGCCCTCGAGAAAGAGGATATTGTTCGCCGACAGCCAGCCACGCTCGAACACCCGCATGCTGGCTGGCAGGGCATAGCTCATGCTGTCTCTTTATCCTCGTCGGCAGCGACACTGCCTTCCGGCGGTCGTCCGCAGCCGATGCACTGACCACTCTCGGGATCAGTCGTGCAGATTCCGATGCAGAGATAAACCTCTTGCGCAGTCTGAGTGTTGTTTTCTTTCGTCATTTCAGAAGACTCCTTCTTTTGCTTGCTGTCGATTCGCGCCAATACCCGGGCCTTTTCACTCGCGCTCATGCCCGACCAGGCGGCGATTTCCTCAAGCGTGCGGCTGCAGCCGGCACACTCGCCGCTCACCTCATCGATACCACACAAATTGCGACAGGGGGATGCGGAGGCACTCATCAGATCAGAATCCTTCGCGCCCGTCGGCTCTGTTCCATTTCAACGGCCTGACGGGCTTCTTCACGGGAAATACGGACCAGGGTGGTCAAATGTTGGCGGCGGTCACGGCTGACGAATTCGGCAAAACTGATTTCCTGTACATCGGACCCGGCCTGATCGGGTTCGTGGATGACCCCCAGCCGGTCGATGTAGAACTTCATCTGCGAGGTGTTCAAGGCGCTTTCCGGCTGCCGCAGGAAATCCGCCAGTTGCGCGACCAGGTTTTCCGGTGTCAGCAAGGCGCCATTCTCGCGCAGACTTTGATCGAGCTGCCCGAGGTGACGCGCGTACTGATCCTCCGGCGCCGGGTGGTAATGCAGTTTGCTGTGTTCCTGCCAGGGATGCAGAATGGCGTTCTCCACCGATATATCGGCACGCAGCGTTTCGCGGTCCTGGCGCAATTGTTCGACATGGTTGTTGAAGGTCCGCATCAGGCTTTCCAGCGCCTGCCAGCACAGGCGTTCGCGCGTCACCTGCAGATCGCAGTGGGGCTCGATCAGGATATGGTCGGAAAAGTACAGCACCTTTTGCGGCACATCGTTGCGGATCACCTCGCCCTGCT
Source organism: Azonexus hydrophilus (assembly GCF_905120355.1). Lineage (GTDB taxonomy): Bacteria > Pseudomonadota > Gammaproteobacteria > Burkholderiales > Rhodocyclaceae > Azonexus. The sequence continues at coordinate 13,287 of NZ_CAJHOB010000011.1, forward strand.
GCGCCATGCCAAACTGGGTTTTCTGCCGCCGGCGGGCCGCCAGCAAGGCATAAAACTCGTTTTCCGCCCAGCTTTCGCTGCGCCCGAGGAAATCGCGAACTGCCTCGCTGCGCCCGAGCATTTCACCGATGTCAGTTGGCGTGGCAAACAGCGCATGAATCAGGGGGTCAAGACTGAAGCTCTGGCGATTGATCGCCAGCGGCCCGGGTAATTGCCCGACCACGTTCTGACAATACGCCAGGGCGTGCGCGACAGCATCGGTCAGGTGTTTTTCCAGGCGCGGCGCTGCCCGCACCATGGGGTCCACCCACTGCAGGATGCGCTCAAGCGCCGCCTGCACCGCCGGATCGGGGGGAGCAGGCGATCTGAACAATTCACTCAGGCTGGAAAAAAAACTCAACTCACCGACCTCGCACACAGAGCCCGTCCGGCCTTGGCGCCGTTCGGGCGTCCGATGGTAGCGGAAATCCAGTCACCCACCGCAGAAAGTTTGCCCAGATCGATACCGGTTTCAATGCCTAATCCATTGAGCAGGTAGACCACGTCCTCGGTGGCGACATTGCCGGAGGCGCCTTTCGCATAGGGACAGCCGCCGATGCCGGCGACCGAGGCGTCGAAAACCGCCATGCCCTGCAGCAAGGACGCGTAAATGTTGGCAATCGCCATGCCATAGGTGTCGTGATAATGCCCGGCGAGCTTTTCGATCGGCACGACGCGGGCGCAGGCGTCGATCATGCGGGCGACCGAAGCCGGGTTGCCGACGCCGATGGTGTCGCCGAGCGAGATTTCGTAGCAACCCATGTCGAAGAGGATTTTCGCCACTTCGGCGGTTTTCTCCGGCGCCACGACGCCTTCGTAAGGACAGCCGACAACACAGGACACATAGCCGCGCACCGGGATTTCCAGCGCCGAGGCGGCGGACACCACCGGCTCGAAGCGCTTCAGGCTTTCGGCGATGGAACAGTTGATGTTCTTCTGCGAAAAAGCCTCGGAAGCGGCGCCGAAAATCGCCACTTCGTCGGCCTGGGCCGCGACCGCACCGTCAAAACCTTTCAGGTTGGGCGTCAGCGCAGTGTAGGTCACGCCCGGCCGGCGCTTGATGCCGGCCAGCACGACAGCGTTGTCGCCCATCTGCGGCACCCATTTCGGCGAGACGAAGGAGGTCGCCTCGATCACCGGCAGCCCGGCCGCGGCCAGGCGTTCGATCAGTTCGATCTTGGTTTCGCTCGGGACGACCTGTTTTTCGTTCTGCAAGCCGTCGCGCGGACCGACTTCGACGATTTTGACGTGGGTGGGGAGGATCATGGCGAGAGTCTCGGGGAATCAATGGGTTGAGAGGGCGCCTCGCTGAGCAAAATGAGTAGGCGCTGACCATGACTCAGCATGCTGCCTTGTTTGACTGCAAATACGGCATCGCGTGAAATGTCGCCGCAACCCGAGAGCAAGATGCACGACAGCACCGACAAGAAGACGAGCCCAGAGCGTTGGGCTTTAACGCTCATTTGCATGCCAATAACCGGCTTCCCGCTGATGGCGGATGGACAGGATCAGAATGGCATCTTCTTGCACCTCGAAGCTGTACAGCGCGATGTAGCCACTTTTGCCCCGGGAGATGACCAGCTCCCGCAGGAAATCATCAACCGGGCGGCCGATAAATGGGTGGTGCGCCAGAATGGCAATAGCTTCGTCGATCAGGGCAAACGTGTTTCCGGCAGCAATGGGATCGATTTCGGCGAGAAAACCGGTCAGAAATTCGATGTCGGCGACAGCCGCTTCCGAATAGTTCAGGCTCGCCATTTTTTTAGCACGGGACGTTGCGGGTTTTGGCCGGCGATACGCGCCTGAATATATGCGCGCACATCATCAGCGTCGTAGCCCTCGCCGGTTTGCAGCATCTGATCGCGCGCCGCCAGGGCGTCATTGATGAACCGCTGGCGGAGTTCAGCAGTTGAAGCGGCATGTTCGATAGCACTGACCATGAAGGCATGCGGTGAAATGCCTTGCTGCTCGGCGGCTGCGATGGCACGTTGTTTCAGGTCGGCGGGGAGTTTGAGCGATGTGGTGGGCATGGGTGCACTCCAGAGCGTGGTGTTACCAAGGTAGCACCGCGCTCCATAACAAGCAAGTTACACAACTCCAGTCTCGAACTCGACCAACGCCGCGCCATCTGCCACCTGCTCGCCAGCGGCGTAGCAGAAGGCTTTGAGGGTGCCGACAGCGGGGGCGGTGATGGTGTGTTCCATCTTCATCGCTTCGAGGATCAAGAGCGGCGTGCCTTTGTCCACCTTCTGGCCGGGCTGGGCGAGCAGGGCGACGACCTTGCCGGGCATCGGCGCGGTCAGGCCGCCGCCGTGGCTGTCGCCGGCATCGACGCGGTGCAGCGGGTCGTCGCGCAGGAGTGAGTACGTGCTCCCTTGCAAAAACACAGTGCGCTTGTCGTCTACCGCGACCACCGAGGCGATCAGCCGGCGGTCGTCGAGTTCAACGGCGAAACGATCGCCTTCGAGCTTGCGACCGCTGGCCACCGTCGTTTCGCCGCCAAGCGAGATTTCCCAGCGTTCGCCGAGGTAACGAACGCGGGCTTCGACCAGCGTCTCGCCGTCCATGAAGCTGATCGTGCGTGCGGCCGACAGGTTCATGCGCCAGCCGTCGCGCGCGTGCCAGGGCGAGAACGGGTCGCCACTGTGCTGCGCGGCCTGCCTGGCGGCGTGCTGTTCCCAGAGCAGTTCGCCGACCGTCGCGACGAGCAGCGCGTCGCGCGGCACTGGCTGGGCGGCGGGGAAGAGGAAATCCTTTTGTCGTTCGATCAGGCCGGTGTCGAGGTCGGCCTTGGCGAAGGCCGGGCAGGCGACCAGGCGGGAGAGGAAGTCGATGTTGGTGGTCAGGCCGGCGACGCGGTAGTCGGCCAAGGCCTTCCGCATGCGGGCCAGGGCGCCGTCGCGGGTTTCGTCCCAGACGATCAGCTTGGCGATCATCGGATCGTAGAAGGGCGTGATCTCGTCGCCCTCCTCGACGCCGGTATCGACGCGGACGTTGATCGACTCGGCCGGCGGCACCAGGCGCACCAGCTTGCCGGTGGCGGGCAGGAAGCCCTTGCTGGCGTCCTCGGCGTAGATGCGCGCTTCCAGCGCGTGACCGCGGATTTCCAGTTGCTCCTGCCGGAGCGGCAGCGGCTGGCCGGCGGCGACGCGCAACTGCCATTCGACCAGATCCTGGCCGGTGATCATTTCGGTGACCGGGTGCTCGACCTGCAGGCGGGTGTTCATCTCCATGAAGAAGAAGCTGCCGTCCTGGTTGGCGATGAACTCGACGGTGCCGGCTCCGACGTAGCCGACGGCCTTGGCGGCGGCCACGGCGGCTTCGCCCATCTCGCGGCGACGCGCTTCGCTCATGCCCGGCGCTGGGGCTTCTTCCAGCACCTTCTGGTGGCGGCGCTGCACCGAGCAGTCGCGCTCGAACAGATAGACGCAGTTGCCCAGCGTGTCGGCGAAGACCTGGATTTCGACGTGGCGCGGTTTGGTGATGTATTTCTCGATCAGCACATGGTCGTCGCCGAAGCTCGACAGCGCCTCGCGCTTGCACGACGCCAGCGCGTCGGGGAAATCCTCGGATTTCTCGACCAGGCGCATGCCCTTGCCGCCACCGCCGGCCGCCGCCTTGATCAGCACCGGATAGCCGATTTTCTCGGCCTCGGCATGGAGCAGCGTCGGGCGCTGCTCGTCACCGTGGTAACCCGGCGTCAGCGGCACCTTGGCCGTGCCCATCAGTTTCTTGGCTTCCGACTTCGAGCCCATGGCACGGATGGCCGACGCCGGCGGGCCGATGAAAACCAGGCCAGCGGCGCTCAGCGCATCGGCGAACTCTTCGTTTTCAGAGAGAAAACCGTAGCCCGGATGCACGGCTTGGGCGCCGGTGCGCTGGCAGGCCTCGATGATCTTGTCGGCGACCAGATAGGACTCGCGCGCCGCCGCCGGCCCGAGCAGCACGGCCTCGTCGGCCAGACGCACGTGGCGGGCGTTGGCGTCGGCCTCGGAATAGACGGCGACGGTACGGATGCCCATGCGGCGGGCGGTCTTGATGACGCGGCAGGCGATTTCGCCGCGATTGGCGATGAGTATCTTGTTAAACATGCGTGGTCTCCCGCGGAGAAATCGCCTGAGCGTGCTGCGCACGCAGGCAGTTTGACTTCGTCGCAGCGCCGCTGCGCGGCTGGTCTCCGCGGTTGGCGATCAGTATCTTGGTGAACATGCTCATTCCCCCATCCAGTTCGGTTGGCGCTTTTCGAGAAACGCCGCAATGCCTTCCCTAGCTTCCGGCGTCGCCCGCAAATGGGCGATGCGGTGGGCGGTTTCCTCGACCAGGGTGTGATTGACCGGCTGGTGATCGACAGCGCGGATCAAGTCCTTGGCGGCAGCCTGTGCGTTGGGGCCACCGGCCAGCAGGGCGGCGACGATCTCGGCGACCTTGGCGTCGAGCGCTTCCGGTTCGGTGACTTCATGCACCAGTCCGATCTCGCGGGCGCGGACGGCATCGATGCGCTCGGCAGTCTGAAAGTAGCGCGTCGCCTGGCGGGCGCCGATGGCGCGCAGCACGTAGGGCGAAATCGCCGAGGGAATGATGCCGAACTTGACCTCAGAGGTGGCGAACACCGCCTTGGTCGAGGCGACGGCGATGTCGCAGGCGGCGGCCAGCCCCATGCCGCCGCCGAGCGCGGCACCCTGCACGCGGGCGATGGTCGGCTTCTTCATCTCGGCCAGGGTGCGCAGCATGCCGGCCAGGGCGCGGGCATCGTTGAGGTTGTCGTCGAGGCCATTGTTGGCGGCGCGGCGCATCCAGTTCAGGTCGGCGCCGGCCGAGAAGCTCTTGCCACGCCCGGCGAGGACGATGACGCGGACATCGGCATCGTCGTCGAGGGCGATGCAGGCGGCGGTCAGTTCGGCGATCAGGGTTTCGTCGAAGGCGTTATGCAGGTCAGGCCGGTTCATCCAGATCGTGGCGACCGGGCCTTCTAGTTGAATTTCCAGGGAGGTGAAGGGCATGTTGTTTTGTCTCCTGCGTTGTCGTTGTTTTAGCGAGGGGTTCCGCCCTTGCGGGGCGTCTTACTTTTTCTTGCTTCGCCAAGAAAAAGAAAGCAAAAAGAAGGCGACCCTGGGTCGGTGCCGGCTACGCCGGTTCCCTGCGCTACTCGGGACCTTCCAAGGGGCACGAGAAAACAATCCAGGCTTTGAGGTTTATCGCCAATCAAGCACAGCAGTGAGTTCCTGGGCTGGTTTTGGGGTCCCCCTGAGAGGCGCTGAGCAACGCAGGCGAGCCGGGGGCCTTCGGCTGGCGTTGTCCGAGCCGCAGGCGAGTTTAGCCAACCGCCCGGAGCGCCGAGTAGCGCAAGGAACCGGGCGCAGCCCGGCGCTGACCTGGGAGTCGCCTTTTCTTTGGCTACTTTCTTTTGGCGAAGCAAAAGAAAGTACGCCCGCCCGCAAGGCGGAACCCCACGCTCAATCAACGGAAAGCGTATGCGCATCAAAACTACATCCGGAAAATGCCGAACTTCGTTTCCTCCGCCGGCGCATTCATCGCCGCCGAAATCCCCAGCCCAAGCACGCGCCGGGTATCGGCCGGATCGATGATGCCGTCGTCCCACAGCCGCGCCGAAGCGTAGTAGGGATGGCCCTGCGTCTCGTACTGCTCACGGATCGGCGCCTTGAAGGCTTCTTCCTCTTCCGCCGACCAGCTGCCGCCCTTGGCCTCGATGCCGTCGCGCTTGACCGTGGCTAGCACCCCGGCCGCCTGTTCGCCACCCATCACCGAGATGCGCGCGTTCGGCCACATCCACAGGAAGCGGGGCGAGTAGGCGCGGCCGCACATGCCGTAGTTGCCGGCGCCGAACGAGCCGCCGATGACGACGGTGAATTTCGGCACCTTGGCGGTGGCAACGGCGGTCACCATCTTGGCACCGTCGCGGGCGATGCCGCCGTTTTCGTATTTGCGACCGACCATGAAGCCGGTGATGTTCTGCAAAAAGACGAGCGGAATGCCGCGCTGGGCGCAGAGTTCGATGAAATGCGCGCCTTTCAGCGCCGATTCGCTGAACAAAATGCCGTTGTTGGCGACGATGCCGACCGGATAGCCGTAGATGCGCGCGAAGCCGCAGACCAGCGTGGTGCCGTAGCGCGCCTTGAACTCGTCGAAATCGGAGCCGTCGACGATGCGGGCGATGATCTCGCGCACGTCGAAGGGCTTCTTGGTGTCGGTCGGAATGACGCCGTACAACTCTTCCGGGCTGAACAACGGGGCGCTCGGGGCGGTCAGGGTGACCGGCGGGGTCTTTTTCCAGTTCAGGTCGCGGACGATGCGCCGGGCGATAGCCAGCGCGTGCGCGTCGTTCTCGGCCAGATGGTCGGCGACGCCGGAGATGCGCGTATGCACGTCGGCCCCGCCAAGGTCTTCGGCGGTGACGACCTCGCCGGTCGCCGCCTTGACCAGCGGCGGGCCGCCGAGAAAGATCGTGCCCTGGTCGCGGACGATGATCGACTCGTCGCACATGGCCGGCACGTAGGCGCCGCCGGCGGTGCATGAACCCATGACCGCGGCGATCTGCGGGATGCCCTGGGCCGACAGGTTGGCCTGGTTGAAGAAGATGCGGCCGAAGTGTTCCTTGTCCGGGAAGACCTCGTCCTGCATGGGCAGGAAGGCACCGCCGGAATCGACCAGGTAGATGCACGGCAGGCGGTTTTCCAGGGCGATTTCCTGGGCGCGCAGGTGCTTCTTGACGGTCAGCGGGTAGTAGGTGCCGCCCTTCACCGTCGCGTCGTTGGCGACGATCATGCATTCGACGCCTTCGACGCGGCCGATGCCGGCGATCACCGACGCGGCCGGGACTTCGAAAGGATCGGCGCCGCCGTACATGCCGTAGGCCGCGAATTGTCCTATTTCGAGGAAGGGCGTACCCGGATCGAGCAGGGCGCTGACCCGCTCGCGCGGCAGCAGCTTGCCGCGCGCCAGGTGCTTCTGGCGCGCCGCTTCCGGGCCGCCGAGGGCGATCTTCTCGACCTTTTCATGCAGGTCGGCAACAACCGCCTGCATGGCCGCCGCGTTGGCCTGGAAATCGGCCGAACGCGGGTTCAATTGGGATTTCAGGATGGTCATGTCTCCTCGCTTCTTTTGTGTGTGCGTTACCTGAATTTGAATTTCACCGGTGCTACAACTGTTTTTCCTCTTTCAGCCATTTACTGACCGGCTCAGCCCGATAGGCCGCCATCGCCGCCAGCAAACCCTCGATGTCACGATCGGCGAGCGCCATGGCCCGGTTCTGTAAACGCAGGAAGCCATCGGCTACGGCGCGGTCGAACATCGCCAGCAACGGATCGTAGAAACCGTTCACGTTGAGCAGGCCCATCGGCTTCGCATGAAAGCCGAGCTGACCCCAGGTCAGGATTTCACAGAATTCCTCGAACGTGCCAAAACCACCCGGCAGGGCAATGAAGCCCTCCGCCAGTTCGGCCATGCGCGCCTTGCGCGTGTGCATGGAATCGACCACTTCCAGCCGGGTCAGTGTCCGGTGATCCACCGGGCGCCCGGCAACTTCCTTGCCCATCAGTGCTTGCGGAATGACACCGACGACCGTGCCTCCGGCCTCCAGGCAAGCATCAGCCACCGCCCCCATGAGGCCGACATTGCCACCGCCATAGACAAGTTCGATGCCGCGGGCAGCAAGCAGCCGGCCGAGTTTTTCGGCCTCGCTGCGGTAGATTGGTTGATTGCCGGCATTGGAGCCGCAGAAGACGCAGATGCTTTTCATGAGAGTTCCTTATCACCCAAGCGTAGAACCAGCGTCTCGGGTGGGCAGTTGAAGCGTACGGGCAAGATGCTGGTACCCACGCCGGCACTGACGAACGTGGGTGCCGGAACATCGGGAATCCAGCCATAGGCGTGTTTACGCGGGGCACGACCCGGAGTCAGCAGGGCGCCGTAGAACGGTAGCCGCACCTGACCTCCATGTGTATGACCGGCGAAGGCAACCAGTGTCCGAGCAGGTAGTGCGGATGCGTTGGCGGGATCGTGCATCATGACGATCAGCCGGGCGTCCGCTGGAGGCATGGCCAACGCCTTTTCCGGCTGGGCGTGATCGGTCATGTCGTCTCCGAAGCCGACCAGCCAGAGCGGCGCTGCCGTCCCTGGCAAGCGGATGGCGGAATTTTCCAGCACCGTGATCCCCGCATCGCTCAGTGCCTGGCGCACATCTTCCCCACCGTGCCACCAGTCATGATTACCCAGGGTTGCGAATACACCCAGCGGCGCCTTGAGGCGGCCGAGCTCGGTGGCAATCACTGCCGGCGAGACTGGATCACCGCCCAGCACCCCCTGTATCACGAAATCCCCGGGCAACAGGATCAGGTCGGGCTGACTGGCATTCAGCTGGTCGACAACCCGCCGCAGCATCGGCAATCCGGCATGCGGTGCGCCAATGTGCAGGTCCGAGGCCAGCGCAATCGTCAACGGTGGTCCCTGCCAGTCCGCCACGGCAAGTTGTAACTGGCGCTGGCGCAACATGCTGGGCTCGATGACAAAGCCCCAGCCGGCAAGGCCGAGTAATACACACCAGACAAGCAGTCGTGCCAGTTTCATGGCAGGTCAGAAACCACCGCTGACCAGCCAGCGCTCGATCTGCGGCAGGCGGTCAGCGCCGAAGAAGTGTTCGCCGTCGATGATGATGTGCGGCGAGCCGAAGACACCTTTGACCAGAGCTGTCGCGCATTCGGTTTTGAGTCGTTCCTTGAGCACCGGCTCAAGCAGCGCTGCCGCCAGGGCGGCTGGCTCGGCCCCCGCCTGGGCAGCCAGCGCCAGGACGCATTCGCTGGTGGAAATGTCCTGCCCGTCGACAAAATAAGCACGGAACACGGCACGTGCGAAACGGCGGGCTAGGGCATGGTCCTGGTCAAGCAGCCAGTAATAGGCGCGGGCGGCATGCTGCGTGGCGACGGGAAAGGGCTGCGGCTGGGCGTAGGGAATGTCCATGAAACGCGCCGAGCGGGCGAAATCACACAGGAAGTAGCTGCGTTTGGCAGGCACCTGCGTCGGCGGCGTTCCCCCCGTTTCGCGCAACAGAACGCCGAGCAGGATCGGCCGCCAGCGAACCTTGCGCCCGAATCGGGCAGCAAGCGCGTCAATACGTTCGGACGCCAGGTAGCCATAGGGTGAGGAAAAATCGAAATAAAACTCCAGCGGTGCAGTCATGGCAGCTCCTGATTCATCTCTCGGCATAGTCGCCGATCCGGCTCCGGGCAGGCAGGACAGACCGCCTGCTTAGTTGTTTCTTGGCCAGAGCACCATCTGGGTACAGCGGAAGAGCGCCAGACGGCGGCCGTCCTCGCTCATCACCTCGGCATCCCAGACCTGCGTGGCACGCCCGGTATGGACGGCGGTGGCGACACAATCCAGCCGACCCGCAGTCGCCGTGGCGAAAAAGTTGCTCTTCAGTTCGATGGTGGTGAAACTCTCGGCCCCTTGCGGCAGATGCGCGATGGTGGCGAAACCTGCCGCCGTATCAGCCAGGGCAATGACTGATGCGGCATGCAGGAAGCCATTGGGGGCGAGCATTTCCGGACGCACCATCATGTGCGCACACAGGCGGCCCGGCTCGATGGCGCTGGCCACGAAGCCGAACCAGCCGGGCAGATGCCCTGCGCTGCGCGCATTGAGCGCATCGAGGGTCACTTCGGGACGCAGCCTGTGTTTGCTCATGATGTCCGCCCTTACTCGCTGGCGATGGTGCGGCCGATCACCAGGCGCTGGATGTCGTTGGCGCCTTCGTAGATCTGGCTGATACGCACGTCACGGTAGATGCGCTCGACCGGGAAATCGCTGGTGTAGCCGACGCCACCGTGGATCTGGATGGCGTCGGAAGCGATCTTCTCGGCGGCTTCGGAAGCAAACATCTTGGCCATCGAGGCTTCCTTCAGGCAGGGCTTGCCGGCGTCCTTCAACTGGGCGGCACGCCAGACCATCAGGCGGGCTGCGTCGAGCAGGGTGTTCATGTCGGCCAGTTTGAAGTTGACCGCCTGGTGCTCGATGATCGGCACGCCGAAGGTGACGCGCTCCTTGGCGTAGCGCACGGCGGCCTCGAACGCGGCACGCGCCATGCCGATGCTCTGGGCGGCGATGCCGATGCGGCCGGCTTCAAGGTTGGAGAGGGCGATCTTGTAGCCTTCGCCTTCCTTGCCGAGCAGCGCGGAAGCCGGCACGCGGCAGTTTTCCAGGATGATCTGCACGGTGTCGGAGGCGTGCTGACCCATCTTGTCTTCGGTACGACCGACAACAAACCCCGGTGTATTGGTCGGGATCAGGAAGCAGGAAATGCCCTTCTTGCCAGCGGCCTTGTCGGTAACTGCGAAGACGATGGCCATGTGGGCGTGCTTGCCGGTGGTGATGAACTGCTTGACGCCGTTGAGCACGAAGAAATCACCGTCGCGGTCGGCGCGGGTGGTGATGGCGGCAGCGTCAGAACCGGTGTGCGGTTCGGTCAGGCAGAAGCAGCCGAGTTTCTCGCCGCGGGCGAGCGGCTTCAGCCATTCTTCCTTCTGCGCGTCAGTACCGTATTTCTGGGTGATACCGCAGGCCAGCGAGTTCTGCACCGAGACGATGGTCGACGTGGCGCCGTCACCGGCGGCGATTTCTTCCAGCGTCAGCACCAGCGACATGTAATCCATGCCGGCGCCCCCCCATTCTTCCGGCACGCACATGCCCATGGCGCCCAGTTCGCCCAGTTCCTTCAGGGCTTCGGCCGGAAAGGCGTGGGTCTTGTCCCATTCAGCGGCAAAGGGGGCCAGGCGCTCCTGAGCAAAGGCGCGCATGGAATCGCGGATCATTTCCTGTTCTTGCGTAAGAATCATGCTGTTTTCTCCAGAGAAGTCGTTTTTTGTGAAGTGTGCATCGTGGTTAACGCCACCCCGGCAATCACCAGCAGCCCGCCCAGCAGGACCGACAAGCCTAGCCGCTCATCCAGCAGCCAGGCAGCCTGGAGGACAGCAAACACCGGGACCAGGTTGATGAAAACCGACGTGTGCCCGGCGCCCAGCTGGTGCACGGCAGCCGTGAACCAGGTGTAAGCGACGGAAGTGCCGAGAACGGCGAGGAAAAGCATGCCGGACCACACCCGCCACGACCACTGCGTCGGGTGAATGTCGCCCTGCACGAGCGCCACCAGTCCGAGCAGGCTGGCGCCGGTGAGGCACGCATAAAGGGTGGTGGCCTGCGCCGAAAAACGGTGCGTACTGCGCCAGCCGATGAAGGTGTAGATTGTCCAGGCGGCCACGCAGCCAAGAATGAGCATCTCCCCGGTGCCGATACTGCCGTGCAGGAGGGCGAGCGGGTCGCCATTACCGATCACGGTCAGACAACCGACCAGGGCCATGAGACAACCACCCGCCTTGCGCGGTGTCATGCGCTCCTTGCCGGCGAGCCAGGCAAGGAGAACGATGACGACCGGATTGAGTGCCACGACCAGGGCCCCGCGCCCGGCCGGAATGTGCTGCAGTCCGAAGAAGAAGCACATGCCGTAGAGGAAGATGCCGAAAAAGCCGAGTCCCCAGACCAGAAGCCAGTCCTGCCGGTTTTCCGGGCAGGGAATGGTCTGCCCGGAAAACACCATGACGGCACCGATCACCAAGCCCGCAACCAGAAAGCGCAAGGCATTGACGGCGAGCGGGGCAGCGAGCTCCTGGACGATGACACGACCAGCGACCCAGGTGCCGCCCCACAACGCCATGGCGATCACCAGCTTGGCGTAGGTCAGGGTCGAAGATTCGGTGCGCACGGGGCAATCGTATCCGGCAGGCCGCTATGCGTCAGGCTCAGAGCATTTCCACGGCCATGGCCGTGGCTTCGCCGCCGCCGATGCACAGGGAAGCAACACCGCGCTTCTTGCCGTACTTCTTCAGCGCGCCCAGCAGGGTGACCAGGATGCGGGCGCCGGAAGCGCCGATCGGGTGACCGAGGGCGCAAGCGCCGCCGTGCACGTTGACCTTGGCCGGATCGAGCTTGAGATCGTGCAGCGCGGCCATGGCCACGACGGCGAAGGCTTCATTGACTTCGAACAGATCGACGCTGTCGGCGCTCCAGCCAGTCTTGGCGAACAGCTTCTCGATCGAGCCGACCGGTGCCGACGGGAACTTGGCCGGCACACCGGCATGCGTGGCGTGGCCGACGATGCGGGCCAGCGGGTTGAGGCCGAGCTTTTCTGCCTGCGAAGCACGCATCAGGACAAGCGCTGCGGCGCCATCGGAAATCGACGACGAGTTGGCGGCAGTCACCGTGCCATCCTTCTTGAAAGCTGGCTTCAGGGTCGGGATCTTGTCGACATTGACGGCGAACGGGCCTTCATCCTTGCTCAGGGTGACATCGCCCTTACGGCCGGCCACGGTGACCGGAACGATTTCCCAGTCGAAGGAACCGTTATTGCTGGCTTCGATGGCTCGGGTGGTGGACTGCACCGCGTAGGCGTCCTGGGCAGCGCGGGTGAAACCGTAGGCTTCAGCGCATTCTTCAGCAAAAGTACCCATCAGGCGGCCGCGGGTTTCCTTGCTGTAGGCATCTTCCAGACCGTCCATGAACATGTGGTCGAACATCTGGCCATGACCCAGACGATAGCCGCCGCGCGCTTTGGCCAGCAGATACGGGGCATTGGTCATCGACTCCATGCCACCCACCACGGCAACACCGTAGGAACCTGCCAGAATGCCATCGTGACCAAGCATGGTGGCCTTCATCGCCGAGCCGCAGACCTTGTGGATGGTGGCGCAACCGGCGGACAGCGGCAGGCCGGCCTGCAAGGCTGCCTGACGGGCAGGCGCCTGGCCTTGACCGGCTTGCAGCACGCAGCCCATGAGGACTTCTTCGATCAGGTTGGCGTCAATGCCGGCGCGAGCAACAGCCGCCTTGATCGCTTCCGCACCGAGATTGGCGGCGGTCAGGCTGGAAAAGCCCCCTTGAAAGGCACCCATGGCAGTGCGGGCGGCGGATACGATGACGATAGGGTCATTCATGCTGTTTTCTCCTTGCGGTTTATTGTGGGTTGGTAGAAATATTTTTGCCTTCCAGAGCCAGCAGCGCGGCCTGGTAGCGTGGCACAAGATCGCCGGGCTGATCGACGGTAATGCCCAAATCGTGCATCAAACCATCCTTCAGGCCATAAATCCAGCCATGTATGGTCAGTTTCTGCTTCCGCGCCCAGGCATCCTGCACCACCGGCGTATTGCACAGGCTGACCACCTGTTCGAGCACATTGACTTCGCACAAGCGGTCAATGCGCTGATGTTCCGGCGTCGCATCGACCAGTTCCTGGTGCAGATTGATGACCTGATGCACATTGTGCAGCCAGAAATCGGCAATGCCGACGCGCTTCTTCTGCAAAGCAGCGGTCACCCCGCCGCAACCATAGTGACCAACCACCATGATGTGCTTGACCTTGAGCACGTCGATCGCGTACTGGATGACCGACAGGCAGTTGAGATCGGTATGCACCACCAGATTGGCGACGTTGCGGTGCACGAACACCTCGCCCGGCAGCAGGCCGACAATCTGGTTGGCCGGCACCCGCGAATCGGAGCAGCCGATCCAGAGGAATTCCGGCGCCTGCAGATCGGCCAGACGCTTGAAGTAAGTTGGATCGACTTCCTGCATCTGGCGCGCCCAGGCACGGTTGAAATCGAACAGGTGGCAGAGGTTTTCGTTACGAATTTCTTCTTCCGACCAATTATCGAGATCCAGCGCCATGAAAATGGCCCCTTCAACCGGGGTCTGGTAGTAATTGGGCGCTTCGTTGAAACCCAGTTCGCGATACAGCTTCACTGCCAGGCGCATGTTTGGCAAGGTGTCGATCAGCAGTTTGCGATAGCCCAGTTCCTTGGCCGCCTTGATTGCAGCCAGGGCGAGACGGCGCCCGACACCGCGGCCACGCTTTTCCGGCGTGACGTACAGGCGTTTCATTTCGCCCACGCCTTCGCTGTCCGGCAGGGGCCTGACACCAACGCAGCCGGCCGGCTCGCCGTCGAGCTCGGCAAAGAACAGCCGGCCATTGGCCCCATCGTAAGGCGCTGGCAGGGTGGCCATGTCTTCGTCAAAATGTTGATAGGAAAGATCAACTCCCAGCCAGGCGGCGTAATTGCGGAAATACTGGCGGACTTGTTCCAGGGCTTCGTGATCTTCAGGGCCCAAGCGGCGTAATTTGAAATTCATGCGGGATTCACTCCGGTTTACCCGACAGGCGGCAAGGTGCCGCCACGGCATATCTTGATTTGCGCGGTTGCGCAAACGCCGTATTTTACCCGGAGCATCCCGTCGACCTTCACCGCGTTTCTGCCATCAGCTCGCGACCAATCAACATGCGCCGGATTTCGGAAGTGCCGGCACCGATTTCATACAGTTTGGCGTCGCGCCACAGGCGGCCCGTCGGGTATTCGTTGGTGTAGCCGACGCCGCCCAGCGTCTGGATCGCCTCGCCGGCCATCCAGGTCGCCTTTTCGGCGGAGTAGAGAATCGCCCCGGCAGCATCCTTGCGCAGGGTACGCGCATGATCGGCGCTGTCGCAGGCGCGGCCGACGGCATAGACGTAAGCGCGGGTAGCCTGCCAGGTCGAATACATGTCGGCGACCTTGCCCTGCATCAGCTGGAAATCGCCGATGGCCTGGCCGAACTGCTTGCGTTCGTGCAGATAGGGCACGACCACGTCCATGCACGCCGCCATGATCCCGAGCGGCCCACCGCAGAGCACGGCGCGTTCGTAGTCGAGGCCGGACATCAGCACCCTGGTGCCGTTGCCGACGCCGCCAAGCACGTTTTCCTCCGGCACCTCGCAGTCGTCGAAGAACAGCGGGTAGGTGTTCGAGCCGCGCATGCCCAGCTTGTCGAGATGCGGCCCATGCGAAAAGCCCTGCATACCCTTCTCGACGATGAAGGCGGTCATGCCCTTGGCGCCGGCCGCCGGATCGGTCTTGGCGTAAACCACCAGGGTGTCGGCGTCGCCACCGTTGGTGATCCACATCTTGGCGCCGTTGAGCAGATAGCGGTCGCCTTTCTTCTCGGCCCGGAGCTTCATCGAAACGACGTCGGAACCGGCATTTGGCTCGGACATCGCCAACGCGCCGACGTGTTCACCCGAGATCAGCTTGGGCAGGTATTTCTGACGCTGCGCTTCCGTACCGTTGCGCCGAATCTGGTTGACGCACAAATTCGAGTGGGCACCGTAGGACAGACCCACCGAAGCCGAAGCGCGCGAGATTTCCTCGAGCGCGACGATATGCGCCAGATAGCCCATGTTGGTGCCGCCATATTCTTCCGGCGCAGTCATGCCGAGCAGGCCCATGTCGCCGAACTTTCGCCACAGATCAGCGGGAAATTCGTTGCCGCGGTCAATCGCCGCCGCACGCGGCGCGATTTCCGTTGCCGCAAACGCCTGCACGGCTTGGCGCAAGGCAGCGATATCTTCGCCCAGGGCGAAGTCCAGACTGGGAATGTTCATCGGTTTGTCTCCACTATTTTGTTTTATGTAAATCTTACTTTTCTGCTTTGCCGTACATGACCATGATGGTCTGCTGCATCAGGGCACAGAGCTTTTCCTGCCCAGTCTTGAGCGCATACACCTCGGCCTGCGTCACGATCAGGGTACGCCCCGGTCGCACCACCTTGCCACGCGCAATCAGTAGTTCACCATCGGCGGGCGCCACCAGATTCAGCTTGTACTCCACCGTCAGCACTGACGCATCGGCCGGCAGAATGCTCATGGCGGCATAACCTGCCGCCGAATCAGCAATCATGCCGACAATACCGCCATGCACGAAGCCATGCTGCTGCTCCACGCCGGCCCAGTGCGGCAGGTGAATTTCCGTGCGCCCGGTGTCGACAACCGGCAGCGTTGCACGAATCAGCTCCATCGCGTGCTGCTTGGCAAAGCTGGCGCGTACGCGCTCGGCAAAACCGGGATCACTGCTCTCTTGGCTCATCTAGCGTCTCCTCTAGTGTCGTGATTTTATGGTTGTCCATTTTATTGACGTTTACGTTAACGTCAACAAGCCTTTCCTGACCCAACCCCCAGATCTGCACCCACTGCAACAGCCCGCAACGTTACTGCGGCACCACGCACCAACAACCGCGCCTACTGCGCATGGGCGCTGATGTAGGCGTAACAGAGCTGCGGATCGTCGGCCAGATCGGCAAAGCGGATCTGGCGCTTCTGCCAGGCGGAGAAATCCGGCTGCTCGCCGTTGTCGGCCGTGCGGACATGCCGCAGCACCATGCCCCAGTCGTTGAAAACACGCCGCTGCAGGGGGCCCTCGGCAACCACCCGGAAGCCTTCGTGGCGCTGATCGGCAGCAATCTTGTCGCGCAACACCTGCAGGTCTTCCTGCCGGCCTTCGAGCAACTGCATGAATTCACCTTCGTGGTAGATCAGGCAGCCAGACACCCCGGTCAAGCGATTGTGCCGCCGGACACGCTGCAACAGGTCAAGCAACTCTTCTTCCGTCATCAGCGCCCGGCTGCGGCTGACATACAGCAGGTAGTACAGCGGTGGCCGGGTCTCACCGACAAACTCGCCCTGCTCGCGCTCGAAAGTCGCGCAGAAGGTCTGTTCCTCCAGCGGGCGGTGGAAGTAATAACCCTGGATCAGATCGCAGCCGTAGGTACACAACTCGCGCTGCTGCGCCCCCGTTTCCACCCCTTCCGCCACCAGCTTCAGACCCAGCGAACGGGCGATGCCGATCACCGCACGGATGATGGCCCGGCTTTCCTCACTCCTTTCAATGCCGTCGACAAAGGCACGATCGATTTTCAGGACATTGACCGGCAGACGGGTCAATTGCGCCAGCGAGGAATAGCCGGTGCCGAAATCATCGACTGCAACCCGCAAGCCGAGATCGGCCAGCCGCCGCAGAATGCGCAGATTGGTCTCGACATCCGCCATCAGGGCAGTTTCAGTGATCTCCAGCAACAGCCGCGTCGGCTCGGCACCCGTTTCCTGCAAAATGGCACTGAAATTTTCGACCAGCGTAGTTTCACTGAGCTGACGCGCGGACACATTGACGGAAATATACGGCGCCTCATTGCCCCAGCGATTCCGCCACTCCGCCTCGGCCCGGCAGGCCTGGCGGAAGACCCAGAGGCCGATGGGCACAATGGCACCGGTCAGCTCGGCAATCGGAATGAAGACGGCGGGCGACACCTCGCCGCTGGCCGGCGTCCAGCGCAACAACAGCTCGGCACCTGCAATACGGCCGCTTTCAGCACCGACAATCGGCTGGAAGCGCACGGAAAATTCATCCCGCTCGATCGCCTGCCGCAACCCATTGGTGATCGTCAGCCGCTGCTGCGCCTGCGCCTGCAGGCTCTCATTGAAGAACTGCCAGCCATCGCGGCCACTTTCCTTGACCGCATACATCGCGGTATCGGCATAGCGCAGCAGATCATCCGCCGAATGCGTACTGCCATTCCCAATCGCCACCCCGACACTGCCCGTCACGAACAGATCGTGGCCCTGAAACACGACCGGCTGCCGCAATATGTCGTTGATCCGCGCCGCCAGCAAGGACATGCTGACCGGCTCCTCGACCTGCTCGCACAGGGCGATGAATTCATCGCCGGCCAGCCGGCCAACGGTATCGCCTGGACGCACCTGCTCGATCAAGCGTCGGGCAACGCTTTGCAGGAGCAGATCCCCGACCTCATGACCATAGGTGTCATTGATCAGCTTGAAGCCATCCAGATCGATGAACAGCAAGGCCACATTCAGACCGCTGCGCCGCGAACGCTGCAAGGCCTGCGTCAGGCGCTCGCGGATCAGAACCCGATTCGGCAATCCGGTCAGCGCGTCATGGGTCGCCCGGCGGGTGAGTTCTTCCTCCGCCCGCTTGCGCTCGGTAATGTCGCGCAAGGTCACCACCAGCAACCAGTCGTCACCATCGCGGAACTTGGCAATCGAGGCCTCGAGCGGAAAGAAAGTGCCATCCTTGCGGTAACCGACCACATCATTGCGGCCGCCCATTTTCCGTTCCTGCTCGTCACCCTGAACAAATGCAGCGAGCAGTTCGGCATGCCGTTGGCGAAAATGCGGCGGCAGCAGCAGATGAATCGACATGCCAAGCAATTCCTGCCGCTCATAGCCGAACAGGGACTCGGCGCAACGATTGGATTCAGTGATGACACCACGACCATCCGTGGCGATGATTGCCATATCCGCCACCGACAGAATGTGTTGCGCATTTTCATGGCGCATCCGGCCCTGCCCCATCTCCACTACCAGTCGTGCCGCCGCTGCCGGCACAGCCGGCGCTTCGGCGCTGGCAACCGCCTCGTCGGCATGCCGCCGGTAACGTTCGGGAATCTGCGGCGGAATACGGCCAAAGCTCTGCACCACGTCGAAGCTGCCGTCGGCATTGCAGCAGGCCAGATACGCATTCACGCTGGCGTGATGGGTGGCGGCGTCCATCTCGACCACGCCTTGCGGGCCGCTCACCCAGACCTGCTCCAGCGCGCCAATCAAGGCCTCGGCGGCAACACTGCCGGCGGCCTCGACGGCGCGGGCAAACGCATGCACGCACAGATAGGCGGCTTCACCAAAATTAGTCAGCACACCATTGCCGTGCGGCCAGATGCCCGTCACCCCCGGCTGGCGCGCCAGCTGCTGCAGCAGACGGTGATTTTCCGCCGTGCGCAGCGACATGAAATAGGTGCTGCTGGAATACAAACCTTCGCGCACCGCAGGGGGCAGCTGGCTCACCAGCATTTCGTCGTAATGCCCCATCACGACCGTCATGCGCTGCTTCAAGCCGCGCTCGGCAAAGCGCGTGAGAATCGCCAGCTGGTCGCTGCCTGCGAAATACGGCACAAAAACATCGGCCCCTGAGCAGGCGAGCTGCTCCAGCAGGTGTTCAATTTCATCCTTGCTGGCACCGATGGACAGATATTCCTCACCGACCACGGTGCCTTCCAGCCGCTGCAGCACCCGTTTGGCGGCATCGATGGAGCCGCGCGGCCACTCATAGTTATTGCCGGCGAAGAACATCTTGACGCCGTAGCGCTGCGCCATGAACGGAATCATCTTGTCGATCTGCTGGTTGGGCAGGGCGGCAAAATTGAAGAAGTAGCGGCTACTGATACTCCCCTCGTAAAAAGAGAAATTCAGCAGGGGGATCTGGCGCGGCGCGGCCACCTGGGCAACCACCGCAATCCGCGAGCTGGACAGCAGATTGCCGATCAGCGCAACGCAGCCGTGCTGATCGAGCAATCTTTCCGCCGCCGGAACAGCCGTCGCGGGCACACTGCCATCGTCCTCGACGACCAGCTCGAGCGACCGCCCAAGCAAGCCGCCCCGCTGGTTGATTTCCTCACTGGCGATGCGCGCCGCATTGACGATCTCCTGCCCGTACAAACCGACCAGGCCTGTCAGGGGAGACATCAGCCCCAAGCGGATTGGCTCAACCATATGCGTTGTCTCTGGAGATTGGAAATAGCTTTATTGAAGCACACCGGCTTGCCGTCTCAACCTGCTTTCCGGCGCAACCGACCACAAAATCAAGCACCCACACCATGCAAATTAGCGGATCGTCGCCCGCCGCCCCAGCTCTGTCCGACACAGAGTTTCGAACTGGGCGATATCGGCCAGCATCGCCTCGATATCCTCGCGCTGCTGCTCCAGCGCCGCCCGACGCTTTTCCATGATGCGCAGACACTCGACGAGTTGCGGCGTTTCGTCTTCGGTCGAAGCATACATGCCGATCAGATCCTTGATCTCGGCCAGGCTCAGCCCCAGGCGCTTGCCGCGCAGGGCCATTTTCAGGCGGGCACGATCACGGCGGGTAAACACTCGTTTATTCCCCTCCCGCTGCGGCGCCAGGATGCCCTGATCCTCCCAGAAACGGATGGTGCGCGGGGTGATGGCGAATTCACGCGCGAGATCGGAAATGCTGAACACAGCGCCCGACGGTCGCATTGTTTCTCCTTTGTATCCACATTATGACTGGCAAAGCGAATTGTTTTTCAATCCGCACCCGTATGGTAACTTGTCCGCATTGGCACTCCGCACACCCTTCCGGTTTTTTCATGTCCCTGCATTACCCATTCGGCGAAACCCCTGCCCCTGGCGAGCTTTTTCAGATTTGCGCGGGCGTTTTCTGGCTCCGTCTGCCCCTGCCGTTCCAGCTGGACCACATCAACCTGTGGCTGCTGCGCGATGGCGACGGCTGGACTCTGGTCGACACAGGGTTTCCAGATGAGGAAGGCCGCACCATCTGGCGCAGCGTCCTCGCCACTCTGCAGGGACCACTCAAACGCATCATCGTCACGCACTTCCACCCCGACCACCTCGGCCTGGCCGACTGGCTGCTGCAGGAAACCGGGGCACGCCTGCTCATGACCAGCGGCGAATTCCTCACCGCCCATGCGGTATGGAACGAAGTCGGCGGACATGGGGCACGCTTCATGGTTGAACAGTTCCGCCAGCACGGACTGGACGCCGAACGCCTGGAAAAATTCGCCCAGCGCGGTTCAGGCTACCGCAAGGCGATGCCCAGCCTGCCGGATCATTACGACCGCCTGAAAGCCGGCGATTCGCTGACCATCGACGGCCGGCACTGGCACACCCTGATCGGACACGGCCACGCCCCGGAACATCTGGCACTGCATTGCCCCGAACTGGGCCTGTGCATTTCCGGCGACATGCTGCTGCCACGCATTTCCACCAACATCAGCGTCTTCGCCGCAACGCCAGATGCCGACGCACTCGGCTGGTACCTTGCCTCCCTGACTGAAATGTCCGTGCAACTTCCGGCCGCTACACTCGTTCTGCCCTCGCATGGCCGTCCCTTCACCGGCGTCGCTGCCCGCGTCACCGCCCTGCAGGAACACCATCGCGAACGGCTGCAGGCGCTGGAGGCCAGTTGCGCCAGCACCCCCCGAGCTGCCGCCGAACTGCTGGACGTGCTGTTTGGCCGCACGCTCGACACCCATCAGACCATGTTCGCCATGGGCGAAGCCATCGCCCACCTGAACCATCTACACCATGCCGGCCGCTTGTTGCGCCACATTGACGCCGCCGGGATAATCCGTTACACGTGTTCGAGCCCATCGAGCACAGCCCACTGAGAGAGGAGTCATCACATGTCACAAAAAACGGAAGAAGTCGGGAACAACCTGCCCAACCCGGCCGAAATGGCCAAGACCTATGCCGAGGTCGCCCAACGCGCCTCCCGCCTGATCGGCCAATTCATGGAAAAGAAGGCGCAAGCCGGTGTTGACGTGCCGGCCGACGAACTCGGTGTGGCCCGTGCCTTCATGGACCTGTCGGCACGTTTGCTCGCCAATCCCTACAAGCTGGCGCAAACCCAGATGAACATGATGTGGGATTACTTCTCGCTGTGGCAGGGCTCCATGATGAAGATGATGGGGATGCCCAACGCCACCCCGGTCGCCGCCCCGAAAAAAGACGATAAACGCTTCAAGGACGAGGAATGGGAAGAGCACTTCCTGTTCGACTTCATGAAGCAGTCTTACCTCATCGCCGCCCGCCACATCCATGACACCGTCTGCTGTACCGAGGGTCTGGACGAGGCGACGCAGCAGAAGGTCAATTTCTTCACCCGCCAGTACATCGATGCGCTGTCGCCGTCCAACTTCGCCATGACCAATCCGGAAGTCTTCCGTGAAACGGTGAAGAGCAACGGCCAGAATCTGATCAAGGGTCTCAACAACCTGCTGCAGGACATGGAGGCCGGCGACGGGCAACTGCGCATCCGCATGACCGACACCAACGCCTTCGAAATGGGCAAAAACGTCGCCACCACGCCGGGCAAGGTGATTTTCCAGAACGATCTGTTCCAGCTCATCCAGTACGATCCAAAGACCCCAGAACAGTTCAAGAAACCGCTGCTGATCGTGCCGCCCTGGATCAACAAGTACTACATCCTCGACCTGCGCGAGAAGAATTCGCTGGTGAACTGGGCCACCAGCCAGGGGCATACCACCTTCATCATGTCCTGGGTCAACCCGGACGAAAAGCTAGCTGAAAAGTCCTTCGAACACTACCTGCTCGAGGGCTCGGTCGAAGCGCTCAACCAGGTCTGCAAGCAAACCGGTGAAGACAGCGTCAACATGGCTGGCTACTGCCTTGGTGGCACCCTGCTGATGACCACGCTCGCCTACCTCACCGCCAAGAAGGACAAGCGCGTCAATTCGGCCACCTTCTTCACCACCATGATCGACTTTTCCGATCCGGGCGAATTGGGTGTATTCCTCGACGAAGGCGCTGTCACCGGCCTGGAAAAACGCATGAACGAACGCGGCTTCCTGGAAGGCTCAGAAATGGCCGGCACCTTCAACATGCTGCGCGCCAACGACCTGATCTGGTCCTTCGTGGTGAACAACTACCTGATGGGCAAGGACCCCTTCCCCTTCGATCTGCTCTACTGGAACTCCGACTCCACCCGCATGCCGGCGGCGATGCACAGCTACTATCTGCGCAACATGTACTTGGCCAATCTGCTCAAGGAGCCGGGCGGACTGACCCTGGGCGGGGTCAAGATCGATATCAGCAAGGTCAAGACGCCGTGCTATTTCATCTCCACCATCGAAGACCACATCGCACCGTGGAAGAGCACCTACATGGGCGCCCGCCTGCCCTCCGGCCCAACCAAGTTCGTGCTGGGCGGCTCCGGCCACATCGCCGGCATCGTCAATCCACCGGCTGCCAACAAATACGGCTACTGGATCAACGAAGCCACTGACGGCAACCTGCCGGAAAGCCCGGAAGATTTCCTGGCTGGCGCGACACAGCACGCTGGTTCGTGGTGGACCCACTGGCATGACTGGGTCACCACCCTCCCCGGCGGCGACGCCAAGGTCAAGGCGCGCCCGGCAGATGCCGGCCCGCTGAAGGTCATCGAACCGGCGCCGGGCTCGTTCGTCAAGTTCCGCCTGGATACGCAAAAGAGCAAGTAAGCCGGGCTGATATAGCAAAAGGCGGACCGCGAGTCCGCCTTTTGTTTTTCCACTTTACGAAAATTACTGGAGCTGTCGTCTGTAGACGACATATGTAAAGCCTGTTTTTCCTTTTGTTACAACGCCCTCCAACAGCCTCGCCCGAGGCAGTGCTAGGCTACGGGCACACCCCACACAAAAGGAATCGCACCATGAAAAAAACCCTCATTACCCTGAGTGCCGTAACCCTGGCACTGTCCAGTGTCCTTTCCGGCTGCGCCAACATGGACGACACGCAACGCAGGACCGGCACCGGTGCCGCCATCGGCGCCGCCGCGGGCGCTGTCATTGGCGCCGCCACCGCGAGCAAGAAAGACCGTGGCAAGGGCGCTGCCATCGGCGCGGCGGCGGGTGCCGCGCTTGGCGCTGGTGGTGGCTACCTGTGGTCCAAACGCATGCAGGAACAGCAGGCGGCCATGGAGCAGGCCACCCAGGGCACTGGCATCGAGGTATCGCAAACCCAGGACAACCGCCTGAAAATCGAAATCCCCAGCGATGTTTCCTTCGATTCCGGCAGTGCCACCATCAAGCCCTCGCTGCGCCCGGTGCTGGACAATCTGGCCAGTAATCTTGCGCAACATCCCGGCACACGCGTCACCATCATTGGCCATACCGACGCTTCCGGCTCGGACGCAGTGAATAATCCTTTGTCGTTGAACCGTGCTGCCGCCGTGCGTGATTACCTGGTCCCGCGTGGCGTCGCCAGTTCGCGCATCAGCGTCGATGGCCGTGGCGCGCGCGAACCTGTCGCCGACAATGCGACGCCACAGGGTCGGGCACAAAACCGCCGGGTCGAAATCTTCATCGCCGAGCAGAACTGAAGCCGGCGCCGGTGAATAGCAAACGGCCCTAAGCGGGCCGTTTCTTTAATCTGCAACCACAGAAATCTGCAGGCGTGCGGGTCAGCCCCTGAGCAGTGGCAACTGCGGCAGATTGGGCCACTCGACAGCATCAAGCATGTTCTTGACGATCAGCCCCAGCTCGGTGTCACCAGTGATTTCCAGTTCCCGATTGAAGAACAGGGTGTCCGGATCTTCCTGCCGCGTGAGCAATTGCAGATAGGCGGAAAGGTTGGCGGCAAAGGCCAGATCCGGTTCGCGCGTCGCCTGAAAGACCGGGCGGAACAGGCCGGAGCGAAAGGTGTAGAGGGCTTCGCCACCGGTATCCAGTACCCGTACGCGGAACAGCTTGTCTTCCAGCAGCGCCAGTTCGCTTTCCGGCAGCAGTTTGAGTTTCAGCGCGGCATTGAGCGCTCCGGTCAGCACCAGGGAATGCGGCCATTGCGGCAGTTTCTGGCCCAGACTGGCGACGAACTGCGGCAGACGGAAGCGGGGAATCGTCATTTTCTGGTTCATGCGTCGGCTCCAATTTCCTGCAGAAGGCGGTGATGGTGTTCCGCAATACCGGCATCGCCAAACCAGTAACCATTGACCAGACCACAGCCACTCCAGGCCGAGGTGTCCGCGCTGACGGATTCTCCCCGGCGGGCAGCATCGAAGGCAGCGATGATCGCGGGCATGTGTTCTTTCTGCGGACTGATGCGCACACCATCGATCCCCATGGCCCGCAGCGCCGGCATTTCATCGAGCAGGCAATAGGTTTGCGCCGACATGGTCTGGATGCCATTGATGGTGAGGAAATCCTGCCCCTCGCGGGTCCGCAGGGTCAGCCCTTCGGCGTGATCCAGGCACTTGAACTGACAGTCGTCCTTGTTCAGGTTGTAGTGGCGGGCCGTAAAGCAACGTGCCGAAAACGCCAGCGGCAGTTTGCCAAAGGCAAACACTTCGGTGGCGACACCGGCCGGGCGGCTGCGGTGCAGTTTCTCGATCATTTCCCCGCTCGCTTCCAGCGGCGGCACCCAGCGGCACATGCCATAGCGGGCAAAGGTGGCCAGCGTTGCTTCGTTATAGATGTTCAGATGCGCGCCTGCGACAAAGGGCTGGCCGCTGACCAGATTGACCGCTCCGAGATCGTTGGCTTCCACCTTGCAGCCGGCCTCATCGACGATCCGCCGCAGCGCTTTCAGATCACTTTCCGATTCCAGCAGCGCTTGCGCCGATACCACCACTTCCTTGCCGGCATCGGTCAGGTCGCGCGCCAGTCCGATCCAGTCGGTAGTACGCAATTGCTGGCGGCGCGAGCATACGACTTCACCGACATAAAACGTGTCGAGCGCCGGGTTGTCCGCCATCGCCGCGTAAAAATCGAGGACTTCGGCTTTGGGCCAGAAATACAGCAGGGGACCAAGGGAAAGTTTCATGAGTGATGTGCCAGATAAAGCGTACAGGTTGTGCCGCAGATCGTCCGCACCTGCATCAGCGCCAGGGGCGATTATAAGCCCCCAGGGTAGCCTGATTGCCTTCGGAAACCTTCGCCAACTCGGCCTGCCAGCTGGGTTTGACGTGGTAGCGCTCACCACTGTCACGCAGGCTGTCCAAGGCCGCACGCAGGGTGCGGGTGACCTGGGCAACATAGGCCGGGCTGCGCTGGCGGCCTTCGATCTTGATCGCACGCACGCCGATTTTGAGAATGTCCGGCAGGATTTCCAGCACATTGAGGCTGGTCGGCTCTTCCAGAGCGTAATAGGTTTCACCCTGCACATCGAAACGCCCCTTGCACAAGGTCGGATAACCGGCCGGCTCATCGTCGCCAAAGCGGTCGATGAGAATGCCGTTCAGGCGCGTTTCCATCTGGCCTGGCTGCTTGTCCCACTTCACGTACTTGGCCGGCGAGCAGGCGCCAACGGTATTGGGCGATTCACCGCAGGCATAGGAAGACAGCCAGCAGCGACCTTCATTCATCACACACAGGCTGCCGAAACCGAACACCTCGATTTCCACGTCCGTGTTCTTGATGACATGCTCCACCTGCGCCAGGGTCAGCACGCGCGGCAGCACCGCCCGGCGCACACCGAATTCACGCTGGCAGAAATTGATGGCTTCGTAGCTGGTCGCCGACCCCTGCACCGACAGGTGCAGGCGCTGCTGCGGATACTTGTTGGCGGCGTAATCCAGCAGGCCGACATCGGCCAGGATGATGGCATCGACACCGAGATCGACGGCCGCATCCACCGACTTCCGCCAGTCCGCCACCCGGCCCGCCTGGGCGAAGGTGTTGATGGCCAGCAGTACCTCGCGTCCCTTGCTGTGGGCGTAACGGATACCTTCGACCATGCTTTTGTGATCGAAATTCAGACCGGCAAAATTGCGCGCGTTGGTGTCATTCTTGAAACCGAGATAGACAGCGTCCGCCCCTTGATCCACCGCCGTCTTCAGCGCGGGAAGACTGCCAGCCGGGCAAACGAGATCAGGCAATGCGTGCATGAGCGTCACTTGGAGTTGGGGAGAAGGCGAGTATAGCCAGCCAGCGCCGCCGCCCATTGATCCGTATCAAACAGAAAGCCATGCTAGGATGCCGAAAAAACCCCTCCATCATGTCAAATAAACGAATCCTGGTTGTCGATGACGAACCCCTCTGCCTGATGCTGGCTGAGGATTGCCTGGTGCCCGAAGGTTTTTTGCTGGAAACCTTCACCGATGCGGAAGCCGCCTGGCAACGCCTGATCGATCCGGCGAGTGATTTTTCCCTGCTGATTCTCGACCGCTACCTGCCCGACCTCGACGGTCTGGCGTTCTTGCGCCGCCTGCATGCGGAAACGCGCTTTGCCGACCTGCCCATCGTCATGCAGACTGCGGCTGACTCGCCGGAGGAAGTGCGCGAAGGCCTTGCTGCCGGCGCACATTACTACCTGACCAAACCCAGCTCCGCCGCGGCCCTGCTCTCCATCGTGCAGGCCGCTCTGGATGACCGCGCCACCCGGGCCGCCTTGCGCGAGCACGCCGCTCGTCTCGAAAGCGGCCAGAAAGAGGTGCAGAAACTGCTGATCAATGCGCAATACCAGTTTGCCACGCTGGCCGACGTTTCCGCCCTCGTCCCCATGCTGGCGGCGCTCTGTCCGGAACCGGACCGGGTGGCTCCCGGACTATCGGAACTGATGGTCAACGCCATCGAGCATGGCAACCTCGGCATTACCTACGCGGAAAAAGCCGCTCTGAAATGGGACGGCGGCTGGGAAAATGAGATCCGCCGCCGTCTGCAGCGCCCGGAGTATCGTGACCGCCGCGCAGTCATCACGCTGGAACGCTATCCCGGCCATCTGGTTTTTCGCATTGTCGACCAAGGGGCGGGTTTTGCCTGGGCCAACTATCTGGATTTCGATCCGGAGCGCGCCTTCGATGCCAATGGCCGCGGCATCGCCATGGCCCGCGCCACCAGTTTTTCACACCTGGAATACGCCGGGCGCGGCAACATCGTCAGCGCCTGGGTCGATTTACCCTGACCGCCCCCAAATCCACACTCACGGGCGGTTCACCACTGCCGGCTTGAACCCCAGTGCCTGCTGAATGCGGGCGGCCACCGCCTCTGCGGCCTGGCGGTCGGCATAGGGGCCTAATTGGACGCGGTGCAGCGGCAAATTACGCACGATGTGCATGCGTTCATTCAGCCAATCCAGTTCGCGTTCGAGGTGTCGCTTGAGATTATCGGCATTGTCGGCGTTGGCAAAGGCCCCCAGCTGCAGATATACCCCCGCCGGCAAACGGTTCTCCACCAGCGGCGCCGGCGCTGCAGCCTGCGGCACGGAGGGTGGCGCGACCTGGGCATAGGTGGCAGTCTGGCCGGCATCCGGAATGATCGCCTCCACTTCCACCATGCCGCTCCCCCCTTGAATCAGGCCCAGTTTGTAGGCCGCGGTATAGGACAGATCAATGACCCGGCCGGCATGGAACGGACCACGATCGATCACCCGCACGACAACGCTCTTGCCCGTGTCGAGCCGTGTCACCCGCGCATAGGAGGGCAGCGCCAGGGTCGGATGCGCTGCGGTCATGGCAAACATGTCGTAGGGCACACCAATCGACGTTTTCTGCCCGTGGAATTTCTTGCCATACCAGCTGGCGATGCCCTGTGCCTTGTACGGTCGCACGCTGGTATGCGGCACATAGCGCGTGCCAAACACCTCGTAGGGGCGCAACGCCGGCTTGTGCAGCGGCTCCCAGCGCGGCACCGCATCCGGCACCTGCTCGAGGTTGGCAGGAATGTCGTCAGCCGGACCGTCATCCTTGTAGTAGCCGCCTCCGGCACGTTTGCCTCCCGTGGCGGGTGACGATTTGCTCGTTGCAGCCGGACCACCCGACGTCGTCGCCGAGGGCTCGGGCGTGCTGCCACAGGCAGCGAGGAAGACGGCAAGCGCGGCCGCAAGAATCACTGTGTTGTTCATTTTTTCACCAGCATGCGATGGGTATGGATGCTCATCAGGATGCCCACGCCCAGCATCAGCGTAATCAGGGCGGTACCGCCGTAACTGATGAAGGGCAAAGGCACCCCGACCACCGGCAGGATACCGGACACCATGCCCATATTCACAAAAGCATAAATGAACAGTGTCAGTGTCACGGCGCCCGCCAGCAAGCGGGAGAACATGGTAGGCGCAGCCGCCGAGATCATCAGGCCGCGCCCCACCAGCAGGGTAAACAAGATCAGCAGTACGCCATTACCGAGCAGTCCCCACTCTTCCGAAAACACCGCAAAAATGAAATCGGTGTGTTTTTCCGGAATGAACTCAAGGTGGGTCTGGGTGCCGTTCAACCAGCCCTTGCCGAGGGTGCCGCCGGAACCAATGGCGATGGTCGATTGAATGATGTGATAGCCGGCACCGAGTGGATCGGAAGTCGGATCGAGCAGGGTCATCACCCGGCGCCGCTGGTAGTCATGCAACATGGTCCACACCATCGGCAATGCTGCACCCAAAGCTGCCGCCAGTGCAAACATGACCTTCCACGGCAGACCGGCAAAAAAGATGACGAAAAATCCGGCTGCAATGATCAGCAAGGACGTTCCCAGATCCGGCTGCTTGAGAATGAACACCACCGGCACGGCCAACAGCAGGGCGGCCGTTGCGTAATGACGAGCCCGCAACACGGATTCATGTTTATGGAAATACCAGGCCAGCATCATCGGCATGGCCACTTTCATGATCTCGGACGGCTGAATACGCACGACAATGAGCGAAATCCAGCGCCGCGAACCATTCACCACGATCCCGAACAGGGCCACCGCCACCAGCAGCACCACACCCAGGACATAGAGCGGCACGGCATAGCGCATCATGGTCTGCGGTGGTGTCCGGGCAACCGTCAGCATGACGGCGGCCGCCCCCAGCATGTTGATGATCTGCCGGTCCAGTTTCCAGAACCCATCGCTGGCTGTCGCCGAATAAATGCTCGCCAGGCCAATCCCGCTCAGGACGCAGACGATCAGTAGCAGTGGCAGGTCAAGATGCGCCAGTGTTTCCCGCCACTGTGCCTTAATCCATTTCATGCGCGTGCTCCTCGACCAAGTCGTGCTCGGCGCCTTCGTCCTCGCCTGATTCATCTTCGGCGGCCGGGCCGCTCGGCGGCTGGCCGGCAAGATAATAATCAAACACCTGGCGCGCGATGGGCGCCGCTGACTGCGCACCGAATCCCCCGTTCTCCACCATGACTGCGACCACGATCTTGGGCTCTTCGACTGGCGCAAAAGCAACGTACCAGGAATGGTCGCGCAGTCGTTCGCGCAACTGACCGGAAACATATTTCTGGCCGCTCTTCAGGCTGAAAACCTGGGCAGTCCCCGTCTTGCCACCCGACGTGTAGGCCGCGCCGGCAAATGCCCGGGCCCCGGTTCCCGACTGCACGACGCCGGCCATGGCGCGTTTGATGAAATCGACGTGCTCACGCTTCAGCGCCACCTGCCGGATCGGCTGCGGCTCGACCAGACGCACCTCGCCACTACTGGGGTTGGTGATGCTGCTGACGAGATGCGGACGAAATACCCGCCCATAGCTGAGCACGTTGGCCAGCGCATGCGCCATGTGCAGCGTGGAGTACGCGTTGTACCCCTGGCCGATACCGACGGAAATGGTTTCACCTGGATACCATTTCTGTTGCTCGCGTTTCTTGAACCGCTGCCGCTTCCACTCCGGCGACGGCAAAATCCCCCGGGCTTCTCCCGGGATATCGATTTCAGTACGCCGCCCCAAGCCCAGATCCCCCATGAAGCGAGCGATGTTGTCGATCCCCATGTCGTTGGCCAGCACGTAGTAGTAGGTATTGCACGACACCACGATGGATTTGAGCATATCCACCGTGCCATGCCCGCCGACCTTGTCATCCATGAAGCGGCGGTTGCCGAAATTGAAATAGCCGGGATCGTTGATTGCCTGGTAAGTCGTGCGCTTGCCCGTGGTCAGGGCCCCCAGCGCCATCAGTGGCTTGAACGTCGACCCGGGCGGATAGGTGCTGTAAATGGCGCGATTGAGCAGCGGTTTGTCCGGATGGTTGTTGAGCTCATCCCAATCATCGAAACGGATGCCATCAACAAACAGATTGGGATCGAAAGCCGGCGAGGACACCAGTGCCAACACCGCACCGTTATTCGGATCGATGGCCGTCAGGGAGCCGCGCCGGCCACCGAACGCCTGCTCGGCCACCCGCTGCAAGCCTGCATCCAGGGTCAGGGTCAGGTTATTGCCCGGCGTCGGCGGCGTCTGCGACAGCACCCGCACGGCCCGCCCGCCTGCATCGACCTCAACCTCTTCATAGCCGACGGTGCCATGCAACTCGTATTCGTAATGCGCTTCCAGCCCGATCTTGCCGATATGCTCAGTGCCTTTGTAGTTGGCCTCCTGATCGTCAGCTTCGATCCTTTCCTTGTCCTTGGCATTGATGCGGCTGATGTACCCGATCGCGTGTGCTGCCAGGGCACCTTCCGGATATTGGCGGAATAGCCGCGCCTTGACTTCGACGCCGGGAAAACGATAACGCTGGGCGGCGAAACGGGCCACTTCCTCATCCGTCAGGCGCGTCCGGATGGGAATCGATTCAAAATTCTTCGACTCCTCCAGCAGCCGCTTAAAGCGTCGCCGATCTTTCTGCTGGATCTCGACAATTTCACTCAAGCCATCGATGGTTTCTTCCAGGCCATTAGTCTTTGACGGGACGATTTCCAGGGTGAAGGCCGCATAGTTTCGCGCCAGCACGACACCATTACGGTCAACGATGCTGCCCCGGTTGGGCATGACCGGAGCAAACGAAATGCGGTTGCTCTCGGCGCGCGTGGCGTAGTACTCATGCCGCATGACCTGCAGATAGAAAAAGCGGGCAAAGAGCAGGCAGAAGCAGAGAAAGACAAATGCACCGCTCAGGAGGATGCGCCGGCGGAAACGCTCGATATCCTGCTCGGCATGTTGAAAACTGTTCATGCGCGGCCCTTACAACGGCCGGTTGGCATCATGCTCCAGGGGCTGGTATTGCGGCAGCAGGAGCAGATAGGTCAAAGGAATCCAGAGCAAGGTCGCCAGCGCCGGCCCCAGCAGAAAACTCCAGCCGGGAAACTCGGCACCTGCGAGCAGCCGCAACACCAGCTGGATCACCTGTGCCGCAACCAGCATCGGCAGCACCTGAATCGCCTGCTGCGCCAGCGGAAACCAAAGAATGCGCCGGGCCTGGCGGGTGGCCGTGTACGCCAGCAGCACATAGGCAAAGGCATGCTGTCCAAGCACGGCGCCATCCGCCACATCCATGCACAACCCCAGCGCGAAAGCCCAGCCCATGCCCACGTAACGTGATTCGCGGATGCACCAGAAAGTCAGCACCAGAGCCACCCAATCGGGTACGCCGGGCCAGTGCGCTGTCGGCAGAAAATTGAGCAGCAAGCCAAGCGTCATGGAGAACCAGATGAAACCGGGGCGCACCGGCAACAGGATGCGCGAAGAAGTGAACGTCGGCTGAATCATTTCTTGTCTTCCTTCACCGGTGCACCGGTGTTGCCACCGCGCCCGGCCGATTCCGGCGGACGCGGCGGCAGCGGCTGGCGTGGTGCCAGCACCAGCACTTCACCGAAATTCTCCACCGCCGCCAGCGGTTCGCAGCGGATGCGGGCAAAGGCATAGGAGTTTTCACGCTCGATGCTGCTCACTCGGGCCACAGGGAAACCTGGCAGGAAAATGCCATCCAGACCCGATGTCACCAACAAATCGCCTTCCTTGATATCCGCGTTGGCCGGCAAATAACGCAGTTCCAGCTGACCGCCCCCCAGGCCGAAGACCACCGACCGCTGGCCGCTACGCACGACCTGCACTGGCACCGCCTGATCCTTGTCAGTAATCAGGGTAATTTCCGCCGAGAACGGAAAAACGCGCGTCACCTGCCCGACCACCCCGGCCTCATCGATCGCCGGCTGGCCCGCAGTGATTCCCGACTGCTGCCCCTTGTCGATGACGACGCGGTGCGAAAACGGGTCACGCGCGGTGTACATGATCTGCGCCACCTCGCCTTGTGCTTTTTCCCGCTCCTTGACCGCGAGCAATTTGCGCAGACGGTCATTTTCGGTTTCCAGGTGCTCCAGCCGGGCGAGGTCGGGCGCCAGCCGCAGCTGCGTCTGCTTCAACTGCGCGTTTTCACTGAGCAGGTCATCCAGCCCGCGCAGATAATCCTTGGCGTGATCAACCAGGCCGCCCGGCATCTGCGCAACGCGCTGCACCGGATCAGTCACCGCGGCCACGAGCTGCCGCAGGGGATCAAGACTCTGCAAGCGCAGATCGATCACGAACAGAGCCAGGGAAAGCGCCAGATAGAACGTCAAAAGGGCCAGCGGTGCTGGCCCTCTCTTGAAGAAAGGCGGCGGAGTGTGGTGAGTGCCTGCCATCGGAATCAGTCAGGAAACAAGAGGCACAGAATCTCAGTCCGAAGCAAAGATGCTGCCGAGTTTGTCGATTTTCTCCAGCGCCAGACCGCAGCCGCGCGCCACACAGGTCAGCGGGTCATCGGCAACGATCACCGGCAAGCCGGTCTCTTCCATCAGCAGACGATCGAGATCGCGCAGCAGTGCACCGCCACCGGTCAGGACCATGCCTTTTTCGGCGATATCCGCACCCAGTTCCGGCGGCGTCTTTTCCAGCGCCGACTTGACGGCAGAAATGATCTGATTGAGCGGATCGGTCAGTGCTTCGAGGATTTCGTTCGAGGAAATCGTGAATTTGCGCGGAATCCCCTCGGCCTTGTTGATGCCGGAGACTTCCATCTCCATCACTTCCGCCCCCGGGAAAGCAGAGCCAATCTGCTTCTTGATGTTCTCGGCGGTATTCTCGCCGATCATCATGCCGTAGTTGCGGCTGATGTAATTGCTGATCGACTCGTCGAGCTTGTCGCCACCGACCCGCACTGAGCCGGCATAGACCATGCCGCCCAGCGAGATCACACCGACTTCGGTGGTACCACCGCCGATATCGACCACCATTGAACCCGTCGCTTCCGACACCGGCAGACCGGCGCCGATGGCCGCTGCCATTGGTTCCTCGATCAGGTACACCTGGCTGGCACCGGCACCCAGCGCCGATTCACGGATGGCGCGACGCTCCACCTGGGTCGAACCGGAAGGCACGCAGATGATGATGCGCGGGCTGGGCGAAAAAAGCCGGGAGTCGTGCGTCTTCTTGATGAACTGCTTGAGCATCTGCTCGGTGACGGTAAAGTCGGCAATCACGCCGTCTTTCATCGGCCGGATCACGGTGATGCTGCCGGGCGCCTTGCCCAGCATTTCCTTGGCTTCCTTGCCGACCGCCTGAATGGTTTTTTTGGCATTCGGTCCGCCTTCGAGGCGAATGGCGACCACCGAGGGTTCATTGAGGACGATCGAGCGGTCCTGGGCGTAGATCAGGGTATTTGCCGTACCCAGGTCAATGGCGAGATCGTTGGAAAAGTATCTGGAAAGAAAACCGAACATCTAATTAAGGCTCCGCGTTTTGCACTAGGTCAGGTGCGGCTGGGAAAGCTTTTATGATACCTTATAAAACTTTCCTTCATCCGGTTTTGTGCACTGCAAAACCCCTCTTTTTCGGGCTTTTACATTTCATGCAGCTTACATCGGAACAAGTCCAGCGGATTGCCCGGCTCGCCCGCCTGGAAATCAGCGAAACAGAGGCCGCTGCCAGCAGCGCTCAGCTCAACGGCATTTTCGACCTGATCGCCCGCATGCAGGCCATCGACACCACGGGCATCGAGCCCATGGCGCACGCCCAGGACGTTTCCCAGCGGCTGCGCGCCGACGTAGTGAGCGAAGCGGATCGACGCGCAGCCTATCAAGCAGTGGCGCCGGAAACGGAAGCCGGTCTTTATCTGGTCCCGAAGGTGATCGAATGAGTTTTTCCACCCCCGCCTTCGCCACCCTGACCGAACTGTCCCAGGCGCTTGCCGCGAAGAAGGTGTCCAGCGTCGAACTGGCCACGCATTACCTTGACCGCATCGAGCGCCTGAACCCGTCGCTCAACGCCCTCATCACTGTCGACCGCGCAAAAACGCTGGCCGAAGCACAGGCTGCCGATACCCGCTTGGCCGCCGGTAACGCCGGTCCGCTGACCGGCCTGCCCATCGCCCACAAGGACCTGTTCTGCGCCGAAGGCTGGCGCACTACCTGTGGCTCGAAGATGCTGGAGAATTTTGTCGCCCCCTACGACGCCACCGTCATCCGCAAGCTGCATGCCGAGGCCGGCATGGTCTGCGTTGGCCGGGCCAACATGGACGAGTTCGCCATGGGCTCATCCAACGAGACGTCCTATTTCGGCCCGGTGAAGAACCCCTGGGATAGCAGCCGCGTTGCTGGCGGTTCCTCCGGTGGCTCCGCCGCCGTCGTTGCTGCCGGGCTGGCACCGGTTGCCACGGCCACCGATACCGGCGGCTCCATCCGCCAGCCAGCCGGCATGTGCAACCTCACCGGCCTGAAACCCAGCTACGGCGTGGTTTCGCGCTACGGCATGGTGGCCTACGCTTCCTCCCTCGACCAGGGCGGCATCATGGCGCACACCGCCGAAGACTGTGCGCTGATGCTGAACGCCATGGCCGGCTTTGACGAGCGCGACTCCACCTCGCTTGAGCGCGCCCCGGAAGATTACCGCCGCGACCTCGAGCAACCGCTGGCCGGCCTGCGCATCGGCCTGCCCAAGGAATTTTTTGGCCCCGGCTGCGATCCTGCGGTGATGGCGTCGGTACAGGAAGCCATCAAGCAATATCAAGCCCTGGGCGCCACCCTGGTCGACGTATCGCTGCCCCATACCGATCTTGCGGTTCCGGTCTATTACGTCATCGCCTCGGCGGAAGCCAGTTCCAACCTGAGCCGCTACGACGGCGTGCGTTTCGGCTACCGTGCCCCGAGCTACGACAGCCTCGACGACATGTACATGAAGTCGCGCTCACAGGCTTTCGGCGAGGAAGTCAAACGGCGCATCCTGATCGGCACCTACGTCCTCTCGCACGGCTATTACGATGCCTACTACCTGCAGGCGCAGCGCATCCGCCGCCTGATCGCCAATGATTTCGTCGCCGCCTTCAAGTCCTGCGATGTCATCCTTGGCCCCACGGCCCCCACCCCGGCCTTCCGTATCGGCGAAAAAATTTCCGATCCGGTACAGATGTACCTGTTCGACATCTACACCATCTCGGTCAATCTGGCTGGCTTGCCGGGGCTCTCCCTGCCCTGCGGGCAGGCCGCCGGTCTGCCGGTCGGCCTGCAACTGATCGGCAACTATTTCTCGGAAGCGCGGCTGTTGAACGTTGCCCATCGCTTTCAGCAGGCCACCGACTGGCATCGGCAGCATCCGACCGGACTGGAGTAAACCATGCACCGGCATTTCATTTTTCCCTGCCTGGCCGCTGTGCTGCTTGTGTCCTGCAGCACGCCGCCGAAGCCCGCCGCCGAAGCCCCGCCGCCCCCGCCGGTGATCGAAGAAAAACAGAAAATCCCGAACGCCAAGCTCAAGTACCTGCACAACCGCAACCTGCAACCGCAGCCAACACGAGCGCTCAACGTGCGCTCCCGGTGCACGCACCGGGACGCCGTCGGCACGCAGACCCGCCTCAACCTTCTGGTCAAGGAAGCCGACGTCAAGAACTTCGACGCCCGCATCAACATCAAGGGAAAAGGCAGTTGCCACTTCGCCCTGAAGGAATTCGCGCAGGACGCCAAACTGCCGCAAGTGCTGCTGCGCCACAAGCAGGACAAGAATTGCACCGTGCGCATGTGGGAGCAAGGCAAGGATGTGACCATTGCCTTCAACAGCTGCCCGCAATCCTGCGAAGGCAAGGCTTTCGATTATCTATGGCCGGTCGTCATCGACGCCCGGACCGGGCGCTGTCATTGAACGGATGAAACCATGAATCAGTGGGAAGTTGTCATCGGCATCGAGACGCACGCACAACTGGCGACAGTCTCGAAGATATTCTCTGGCGCTGCCACCGCCTTCGGCGCCGAGCCCAATACCCAGGCCAGCGCCATCGATCTCGCCTTTCCCGGCGTGCTGCCGGTACTCAACCGGCAAGCTGTCGAATGTGCGATCCGCTTTGGTCTGGCCATTGATGCGCAAGTCGCTGCGAAATCGATTTTTGCACGCAAGAACTACTTTTACCCTGACCTGCCCAAAGGCTACCAGATCAGTCAGTTCGATCTGCCCGTGGTGCAGGGTGGCGCGCTGACGGTACAGGTCGGCAGCGGTGAGCAGGCCTACGAAAAAACCATCCGCCTGACGCGTGCCCACCTCGAAGAAGATGCGGGCAAATCGCTGCACGAGGATTTCCACGGCAAATCCGGCATTGACCTCAACCGCGCCGGCACCCCGCTGCTCGAAATCGTCACCGAACCGGACATGCGTTCCGCTGACGAAGCAGTCGCCTACGCCCGTGCCCTGCATGCCCTGGTGCGCTGGATCGGTATCTGCGACGGCAACATGCAGGAAGGCTCGTTCCGCTGCGACGCCAACGTGTCCGTCCGCCGCCCCGGCGCTCCGTTGGGTACGCGGCGTGAGATCAAGAATCTCAACTCCTTCCGCTACCTCAAGGAAGCCATCGAATACGAGATCCGCTGGCAGATCGAAACCCTGGAAGACGGCGGCAGCATCCAGCAGGCCACCGTCCTGTTCGATCCGGACAGCGGCGAAACGCGCATGATGCGCAGCAAGGAAGACGCGCACGATTACCGCTACTTCCCCGACCCCGACCTCCTGCCACTGACCATCGGCGACGACTGGATTGCGCGCGTGCGCGGCGAGCTGCCCGAATTACCCGCCCAGAAGCGCCAGCGCTTCATGGCCGACTTCGGCCTGTCCGCCTACGACGCCACGACGCTGACCGCCAGCCAGGAAATCGCCGACTATTTCGAAGCGACGGTTGACGCCGCGGGTGCTGGCGCGGCCAAGCCCTGCGCCAACTGGGTCATGGTCGACCTCGCCGCACGGCTGAACAAGGACGGGCTGGAGTTCACCCAGGCACCGGTCACGCCAGCACAATTGGGCGGACTGGTGGCGCGCATCGTTGACCAAACCATTTCCAACAACATCGGCAAGAAGGTGTTCGAAGCACTGTGGACGGGTGAAGGCCCTTCCGCCGACGCCATCATTGACGCCCAGGGCCTGAAGCAGATCACGGACAGTGGCGCCATTGCCAGCCTGGTCGATGAGGTGCTCGCCGCCAATGCCGCCAACGTCGCCGAATACCGCGCCGGCAAGGAAAAAGCGTTCAATGCGCTGGTCGGTCAGGTGATGAAGGCCGCCAAGGGCAAGGCCAATCCGCAGCAGGTCAACGCCCTGCTCAAGGCCAAACTGGACGCCTGATCCGCCCCGCCGCGCAACCCGCCCGTCAGTCCCCTGCCGGGCGCTCAGCGCGTGCCTGTCGGCCGCCCTCCGGTCAGTTCCAGATAGCGCTTGCGATCAGCCTCGTATTTATTACTGGTCGCCACCAGTTCTTTGTTACGCAGCGCGATCAATTCCTGCTGCAACTGGATTTCGTGCCCGTTCGCCCGCAGCTGATTCGCCAGATCCACGGGCATGCTGCGTCGCTTGTAGAACTCTGCCTCGTTGGCGAGCTTGCGCTGCTTGTGCTGCAACTCGACCATTTCATCACGCGCTTCCTGCAGCGCCCGGCGCGCCTCGCCCTCAGCCTTTTTCTGCAGGTAATCGATATCTGCCAGCGTCGGGTAGGTGGTCAGTAGCGCCTGGTCCTTGCGCCATTGCTCGCGCTGGGCATCCTCGATGCGTTTTTGCTCGGCGGCGGCAGCGGCGGCCGCCGCTTTCTGCTCCGGCGTCAATGGCGCGGCCACTTCGCGCACCAGGTTGCCGGCGCGATCAAGAACACGGTAAGCCCGACCCCGGCACTGCGCCGGCAGGGTATCGCCGCAGACACTGCGGCCGCTAGCCGAGTCCTGGCAGCAGTACATGCTCTTTGCCGCAGAGGCAGGCTGTGCCGCCGCCGGTAAGGGGAGCAGCAACGCGAGGCAGGAAAGAGCGCAGCAGCACTTCATCTCAGGCATCCACCCCATAGTTTTCCCGGTAGCGTGCAACAGCTTCCCGATATTCGGCAAACTCCGCGTGCTGGGCTAGGTAATCGAGCAAGTCCTTCAAGCCCGCCACTGCCACGACCGGAATGCCGTAGTCGCGCATCACTTCCTGCACCGCCGACAATTCACCCGTACCCCGCTCCTGGCGATCCAGAGCAATCAGCACACCCGCCGGTGTCGCCCCGGCCGCACGGATCAACTCCACCGATTCACGCACCGAGGTCCCGGCGGAAATCACGTCATCGACGATCAGCACCCGACCGCTGAGTGGCGCACCAACGATGTTGCCGCCCTCGCCGTGATCTTTGGCTTCCTTGCGATTGAACGCAAACGCGTAATTCTGCCCCTGCGCCGCCAGCGCCACTGCAATCGCCGCCACTAGCGGAATACCTTTGTAGGCTGGCCCGAACAGCATGTCGAAGGCGACGCCGCCGGTTTGCGCTGCTTTGGCGTAGAATCCGGCCAGCCGGCCAAGCGACGCTCCGTCATTGAACAGCCCGGCGTTGAAGAAGTAGGGCGACATGCGCCCAGCCTTGGTCTTGAACTCGCCGAAGCGCAACACCTTGCAGGCAAGGGCGAATTCGATGAAATCCTGGCGAAAATCCATATCACCTCAAAACAAATCCGGTTAAGCCCGGAATGCCCGCCATGTTACGCATCATCTCCCTGAATCTCAACGGTATTCGCTCAGCATGGAGCAAAAACCTGCTGCCCTGGCTATGCCTGCAAGAAGCCAGCATTGTCTGCCTGCAGGAATTGAAAGCCCAATTGCCTGACCTCTCCCCGGAAATGCTGTCGCCGGACGGCCTGCATGCGCACTACCACGCAGCGGAGAAAAAGGGCTACAGCGGCGTCGGTATCTGGGCGCGACAAGCCCCCGACCATGTCAGCGCCGGTTTTGGCGTACCCGAATTCGATGCCGAAGGGCGTTACCTGCGTGCCGACTTCGCCAATCTGAGCGTCATTTCACTCTACCTGCCGTCCGGCTCGGCGTCTCCGGAGCGCCAGGCCGCCAAATTCCGCTTCCTGGAGACATTCCTGCCCCATCTGGCAGCGCTACGCGCCGAGGGCCGGGAAATCGTCATCTGCGGCGACTGGAATATCGCCCACCATGAAATCGACCTGAAAAACTGGAAATCCAACCAGAAGAACTCCGGCTTCCTACCCGAAGAGCGGGCCTGGCTGAGCCGCGTCATCGACGAACTGGGCTGGGTCGATGTCTATCGCAACCTTTACCCGGATGCCGGCGAGAGTGCCTACACCTGGTGGAGCAATCGCGGCCAGGCCTGGGCCAAGAACGTCGGCTGGCGCATCGACTACCAGATCGCCACGCCCGGCATCGCCGCCAGCGCCCGTCAAGCCAGTGTTTACAAAGACGAACGCTTCTCCGACCACGCCCCGCTCAGCATCGATTACGACTGGCGTTTCTGACGACGGCCAACACTCAAGTGCTACTTCAGCCTTGAGCCTGCGCCATCGCTTCCTGCTCCAGGTAAACCCAGTCGACGATGTCATCGCTGGGGCTATAACCCGCCACCAGCTGCTGCAGCATCAAGCGGATGACCCCGACGTCATTGACATTCAGCGCCAACTCCAGCGCGGAAAGTTTGGGCTCAAACTCGGCCCAAGGGATGAAATCCTCATGCGCCTTCATGATGCGCGGGTGCTGGGTCGGTTTGGGGTTGTCGCCGATCAGCAGCTCTTCATAGAGTTTTTCTCCGGGCCGTAGGCCGGAAATTTCAATCGCGATATCACCGTCGGGATGCTGTTCGTCTTTCACCATCAGCCCCGAGAGCTCCACCATCCGTCGCGCCAGGTCGATGATTTTCACCGGCTGCCCCATGTCGAGCACGAACACGTCGCCCCCCTTGGCCATGGCGCCGGCCTGGATCACCAGTTGAGCCGCTTCCGGGATGGTCATGAAATAGCGGGTGACTTCCGGGTGCGTGAGGGTAATGGGCCCGCCGTCGCGGATCTGCTGGCGGAACTTGGGCACGACCGAGCCCGACGAGCCCAGCACGTTGCCAAAGCGCACCATGCTGAACTTGGTGCCGCTTTGCGTGCCCA
Source organism: Azonexus hydrophilus (assembly GCF_905120355.1). GTDB lineage: Bacteria > Pseudomonadota > Gammaproteobacteria > Burkholderiales > Rhodocyclaceae > Azonexus. The sequence goes on from NZ_CAJHOB010000011.1 coordinate 53,787, forward strand.
GTTGGGTTGCTGCCAAGGCCTGCAGCGCCATTTCCGCTAGGCGCTTGCTGGCACCCATCACATTGGTGGGGCGCACGGCTTTGTCGGTGCTGATGAGCACGAAGTCGCTCACGCCGTTTTCTGCGGCGGCCTGGGCGGTGCGTAGCGTGCCCAGCACGTTGTTCTTGATGCCTGCGGCCGGATTGTGTTCCACCAGCGGCACGTGCTTGTAGGCGGCGGCGTGGTAGACCGTGTCCGGGTGCCAGGTGGACATGATCTCGCGCATGCGGTCGTCGTCCTGCACCGAAGCCAGAAGAGGCACCAGAATGGGTGGCGTGGCAACGTCCAGCCTAGCCAGTTTCTCTTCCAGTTCCTGGTGAATCGCATAGAGGGCGAATTCGCTCTGCTCAATCAGCAGCAGCTTGGCGGGATTCACCGCCAAAATCTGGCGGCAAAGTTCGCTGCCGATGGATCCGCCGGCGCCGGTCACTAACACCACCTTGCCCACGATGTTCTTGGCCAGCAGGATGTGATTGGGCGTCACCGATTCGCGCCCGAGCAAGTCGTCGATATCCAGCTCGCGCAAATCCGACACACTGATCTTGCCCTGCGCTAGATCAACCAAACTGGGCAGAGTACGTACGGCGACCTGCGCCAGACGAATCTGTGCCAGAATTTCATTACGGCGATGGCGCGACAGACGCGGCATCGCCAGCAGAACATCGGCAATACCGAGCGTCTGGACCAGTTCCGGCAAATCGTCCGGGCGATAAATCGGCTGACCATTCAAGACCTGGCCGTGCAAACGGTCATCGTCGTCGAGAAAACCCACCACCTGCATTTCCGTGCTGTGGATCATCGCCTGCGCCAGTTGCCGCCCGGTGGTGCCGGCCCCATAAATCAGCACCCTGGGCCGCGATGCCCGACGTAGCAGGCTACGATATTCATCCCCCAGCCACAGGCGCACCATAAGCCGCGAGGCCCCGACCAGAAGGAGCAACAGAATCGGCTGGAGGATGCCCACAGTGCGCGGCACCCCGGCCACACCGATTGCCATGAAAACTGCCGCATACGCCACACCATACACTGCCACTGCACGCGCTACCGCCAGCAAGGCGGGCCAGCCGCTATAGCGGAAGATAGCCCGGTACAGCCCTGAAATGATGAACACTGGTACGGCCAAACCAACCGACACAACCGCAGCCCACAATGGTTGCCCGGTCAGCGGCACGAAGACGCCTAGGCGCAAATAATAGGCCAGCCACACAGCGAGGACACAAAGAGACACATCCAGACCCAGGGCTACCAAGCGCTTGGCAAACCGTGGCAACGCGAGGACCGGGATCGTCAGTTGCCGCATATAACTCGACACAAAGCGCAATTTACCTGCTCGCTCGCTCATCCGTGTTGAGCCCTTTGCATGACCTGCCGGATCGCAGCGCAAGTCTGATCCATTTCTACAGCGGACAAAGTAGGATGCACTAGGAACATCACACTCGTTTCTCCCAAGCCCTGCGCCACAGGCAACCGTGTGCCTGGCCGCCATCCCGTATTGTCGAATGCCTTTTCCAGATACACCTCCGAGCAGGAGCCCTGGTAGCAAGGCACTCCAAGAGCATTGATTTCGGCGACAATCCGGTCGCGACTCCAACCCGTCGCCAAGCATTCAGGGCGCACATAAACATAGCACTTGTACTGCGCATGCTGACTTCCTTCCGGCAATTGAGGCGCGTACAACGCCTGGAATTCCCTGCAAACGGTCTGGATTTGCTCACTGTTGGCCGTACGTTTCGCCGTCCACTCCGCCATACGCCGCAACTGGATACGCCCGATCACAGCTTGCATTTCGAGCATGCGCCAGTTGGTACCAAATGATTCATGCAGCCAACGAAATCCCGGTGGATGTTCACGCTCGTAAACTACGGCATAGCTTTTGCCGTGATCCTTGAAACTCCACATGCTGCGCCACAAGGCTTCATCATTAGTGGTTACCATGCCGCCCTCGCCGCCGGTGGTCATGATTTTGTCCTGGCAGAACGACCACGCCCCCACATGCCCGATCGAGCCCACCGAGCGCCCCTTGTAGCGCGCCCCGTGTGCCTGAGCACAATCCTCGATCACTTTCAGCCCGTACTGTTCGGCTAGTTCCATGATTGGGTCCATGTCGCACGGCCAGCCCGCCAGATGCACGCAGATCACCGCCCGTGTGCGCGGCGTCAGCACGTGGGCAATGGTCTCTGCCGTCAGATTGCCGCTTTCCGGCGCCACATCCGCAAACACCGGCGTCGCCCCCGCATTGACCACACACGACACGCTCGCGATAAAGGTCCGCGGCGTCACCACCACCTCGTCACCAGGGCCAATGCCCAGCGCATGCAGCGCCACGTCCAGCGCCAGAGTGCCGTTGGCCAGCGCCACCGCGTAGCGGGTGCCCGCCCAAGCGGCGTATTCCTGCTCGAACGCGCGGCACTCGGTGCCCGTCCAGTAATTCACCTTGTTCGACAGCAGCACGTCGCGTACCGCATCGGTCTCTTCCTGCGTGAAGGAGGGCCACGGACTAAAGGGTGTGTTCAGCATCTATCAATCCTTGTTCATGATCCGCGCCGGGTTGCCCACCACCGTGGCGCCAGCCGGTACGTCTCTAGTCACCACTGCACCCATGCCGACCACGGCACCCTGGCCAATGACCAGCGGCTGCCCCGGCTTTCCCTGCTTTAGCATGGCGCCGGTGCCGATATAGGCGTGATCCTCGATGACCACATTGCCGTTGCATTTAACCCCTGGGGCAAAGGTTACGAAGTCGCCGATCACGCAATCGTGCTCGACATAGCTGTAGAGATTGGCGTGAAAATGTTTTCCGATCCGGACATTCGAAGTGATGGTAACGAAGGGGCTTAACACCCCCCCCTCCCCAATTACGACGTCATCCATCACAACCACATTAGCCGCAGTTAGCGACCAAGTACGCAGGCCATCGGCCGCACACCGGGCGGCTAACCGCCGACGTACGGTGTTATTGGCAATAGCCAGTACGATGTAACGCTCGCGTGCTTGCTCCGCCAGAAAATCACCATAGGCCAGCACCCGCTGTCCATTGATGCTCGGTACGACAGGCGCATCATCCACAAATACCAGACAATCGGGCGCCACCCCCTGGCGACACAATTGCTCTCGTGCCAGTGGCATGACCCCTCGGCCGCACCCACTCGCACCGTAAACCGCATACAGTGCCTCCTTCATTTGGCTTCTCCTTCAGGCATCCCGGTAAACTTAGGCATCGTCGCCTCACCTTCAGCGCTGATCCCCTCGCGCACGAATACCTTCTTCACCGTTAACGCCAAGATCTTCAGATCCAGCCAAAACGACCGGTTGTCCACATACCAAACGTCGAGGCGGAACTTCTCCTCCCAACTCAATGCATTGCGCCCGTTGACCTGCGCCCAGCCGGTCACCCCAGGGCGCACCTCGTGCCGACGGGCCTGCTCGGGCGAATACAGCGGCAGGTATTCCATCAGCAGTGGCCGCGGCCCCACCAGGCTCATGTCGCCCTTGAGTACGTTCCAAAGTTCGGGCAGCTCGTCCAGGCTTGCCGCACGCAGGAAACTACCGAAGGGCGTCATGCGCTCGGAGTCGGGCAGCGGCTGCCCATCCGGGGCGAGCGCGTCGCGCATGGTGCGGAATTTGACCATCTGGAAGGGCTTACCGTGCAGCCCCGGGCGGATCTGACGAAAGAAAACAGGCGAACCCAATTTCTTATGAATTTGCCAGGCGATGATCGCCATCACTGGGGCAAGTATTAGTAAAGCGAGCCCCGAGCCTATGATGTCTAAAAACCGTTTGATCATAAATCGCAAGAACTTTCCAACCTGCATGACAGAGTCAAAGACCACGATCTAGCCTCACACGTCGTAAAACCAACTGCCACGCCAGCACCCCGAAACTTATCCACAGCAGCATTGCCGGCATACGTACTCTGTACAAAGAGCCGATATTTACCGTCGCCAGGACATATATCGCCACCCATGACAGGGTGAACAACAGCAACATCACCACAGCCAATTGTCGCGGTTGCTCCATTGGCGCAATCCTTCTGCGATCAATAAATGCAGCAGCACCTAAGCCGACAAAAGAAAAATAGAGAACTGACATCTCCAGTGCAGCGACTGCTCTCATGACTTTGCTGCCCGGAGCCTTCCCCTGATCGAACCAATGCGATGGGAAAGGGGCTAACAAAGCCACCTGCAGCATTCGAGGAAAATAACCAATGACGTCGGCAGCCTGCCTGAAAACCCTCTCAGTATCGATACTAGACCCTGCCTCAGGGTAACCACTTATGAGATGCTTTCGTGCACGTGCAATATTTTCCAGCTTCTGGTCAAACATTCGCAACGGCAAGGTGTAATTCCATTGAACACACACAACAGGATCTGGTCCCGTAGCAGCACCAGCACCAGTACCAGTACCAAGGCCAAAATTTACGCTCATGCTAATGGTAATTGCCAGTCCCGCCGCCAGCAGCAAGTTCGGTTTGCGCAACCGGATCCATATCGTCACAGCACATAGCAGCATTACAGACTGGCCCAGCAGCAACAATTCGAGTGCATACGGTCGCACATACCCTATGGCCAGATTGCCCAATAGCAAAATCACGCAGCCAATAGCTGTAAACGGCACTTCACGAGTCAGCATCCGCACCCAAACAGCTAATATTGAGAACAGACCGGCTAATACCCATATATCCTTGTGAATCTGACCGAAGACCATAACTAACGAAGGCATCAGAAACATCGGCAATAACGCCAGCAAACTTTCTCGTATCCGGCCCGAAATGTCGTGCAAGATCGAGTACAAAGCGGCCAGAGCAACACCATAAAGAATCGCATTAACTGGAAGCACTACCCATGGCTGACGAATGCCAGTTAACGCATACAAGAAACTGGCGACCCCTGCTGGCGCCTGCCCCTTAGGCCGCGCACTCCAAGCCTGCCATCCCTCTAAGTGTATTTGGTCAGCCATTTGAACGGCCAACTCGTGGAAGTAAACCCAATCCCCCCCAGCAAGCAGGCCATTTCCCCCGTGCCATGGAGTCAATGGGATCACAATAAGCTGTAGTAACGCTGCCACTAAGAGCGCAAATACTCCACCGCCCAGCGCGATGGTGAGGTGTATTTTATGTTTCTCCATTAACCACCGCGCGAATCATTTTCCCTCGCCTTGGCTCAGCTCAGCAAAACCGAGTATCCGCAGAAGTACCGGGTTGATTTTATCCACATCAAACCGCTCCTCTGCTAGCCTACGGCTCTCGCTCCCCATGCTTGCCACACAATCTGGGGTTTGAACAAATTGCATCATGGCTGAAGCAAGGGCTTCAACATCACGTGGGGGGACCATAAACCCATTCACCCCATTTACCACCGTTTCACGGCACCCGGGCACATCCGTCGTGATTACAGGTCGCCCCATTGCCATCGCCTCTTGCGTACTACGCGGAACGCCTTCCCGGTAATACGATGGCAGAACAAAGACGCTGGTCTGCGCCAACCAGGGTTTAACATCCACCTGACCGGGCCACTCCACTGTGCCGTCGTCAAGCCACGGCTGAATATCCGCACGACCAAGCGCACCAGGATTATCGTCCAGCCCACCCAGCAAACAAAAACGCACATGAGGGTACCGAGCCTTCACCAAACGCGCAGCTTGCAGATATTCCATGATCCCTTTCTCTCTAAGCAAACGAGCGATGAGCGTAAATGTAATGGGGTGAGTATGCGGCGGCTGCACAGGCCATTCTTGCAAAGGGACACCTATCCCCCCCAAGACAACAATTTTTTCAGGATCAAGGCCGCACAAGCGTTCAAGATCGGCAGCATCGTCTGGATTCAGCACCACAACCTTGTGTGCGAAATGAAACGCCGCACGATATAAACGAGTTATGACCCAAGCCAAGAGGCGTTGGCTGAGCAAACGTCCTCCTACCCCCTCGGTGAACGCATAGCCCATGCCTTCCACCATAGCCACACGGCGTGGCACGCCAGCCAAGGTGGCTGCCAAAATCCCCCAGACATTGGTTTTGGCAGCGTAGGTAAACACCGCCTCAGGTTTTTGATCTTTGAAACAGCGCCACAGCTGCCAAAGGGTTCTTAGATCGGTCAATGGGTTCAGTCCCGATCGCGACAAACGGTAACCCTCTGTCCGCACACCCATACCCTGTACAGCCTTGACAGCATCTGGCTGCCAGTCAGGAGCTAGCGCAAACACATTGACCCTCCGTTTTCGCAGGTCCACGATCATCGGGCCACGGAAATTTATCAACGAATGTGAATAATGCGAAACTATGCTAATAGATTTCAAAATAACTCCGCGCTTATACCGGGTGTACACCAAGACGATCTTTTCCAACAAGATCTGCCACCAATGCATGTAGTAAGTTTTTTTTGTCGATTAATTTTTTTGCGCTAACAGAAACATCTTCCTTCGCCATGCTCCTAGACTCTCTTGCGAACATGATTATTTCGTCAAAATCCGTATTTTCCACCTTTTTAAACAGCCTTCCCGATGGAATCGTATCGGTGTAATCCCCGCAAACAGGCAATCCAAGCATTAAATATTCGCGCACCTTGAGCGGACAGGCTTGTTTCATTTTGTTTCTATCCAGTGCAAAAGAGGCCAACCCAATCCAGCAGCGTTGACTAAGCTCAAAAATCTCTTGGCTCGATAACTCACCATGCACCTTGATGCGCGCGTCATTGTCGATCTGCTTGTACTCTTCCGGGATTCGCCCAACCAAGTGCAAGACAAAATCATGACGGCTGTCTTTCAAGGCCAGCAATAGCCTATCAAGGCCGTGCCATGGGGCAAAGTTAGCAACAAACAGCATCTCTGGAACATCTTTTCCCCGACAATCCATCAACTGCAAATCCCGGTACAAGACACCATTCGGGTATACGGTCGCTCGTTCTTCATGCACGCCTGACCTGCTCAATTCGTAGTCAACAATTTCTTGAGTAACGCCAACGATCCCCGTTGCCTTTCTGAGTGTGCTCGGTCCAATCCAAGATTCCAATCTCGCACGAATCAAGCTTGACAACTTCCCGGGCAATGCTAATTCAGGAACTTCCAGCGTGTGATGAACGAAAAAAACCGGCTTTTTGCACTTACGCACAAAATAAGCCTGGAAAGGATCATGGACGTAGTAGCGCAACAGAAAAACGTCCACCTCCGATTGCTGGTTTAGCAACCACCTGTGGTAATTCCTTCTAAGTTTGAGCCAGGATTTCAATGCATCGGCTTTGTTCTCAAGTTCATGGCAGTTTGTCTTTTCGTCAAACAACATGGTCTTGAATCCACCTCGTGTTCCCTGCGGGCAAAACATTTTCACCCGCCAATTCAGCCCCAACTCCATGGCAGCTTCCTGTTCCCAGTCCATTTGTGTGCATATGCCTGATGGAGGGCGCAGCAGGGCTGCGCTATGCAAGAAACGAATATTTTTCATAGCGATCTTATGCTTTCTTACGCAACAAAACGGCTGTACCAGCGGCAAAAATTAATCCATCGCCACACCTGCCAGGAAAAGGCTTTTTTGCCGGCGATGATCAGTGCAAACTCGCGCAACACTTCTGCCTGATTGAGAAACGGAATTTGCAGATCCTCGCTCAACCATAAACGTACTGTATCTGCCATCGGCAACAACCAATCTTGTTCTGGTGTGACAAAACCAATTTTGTCGCGCCGATCGAGAATGTCGTCAGGGACAATTCCTCGCATCGCCGCGCGGAACACCGATTTTGTTTCGCCGGCTCGCGAGATCAGGTACGTTTCTGGAAGGGACAATAGCAATTCGACCAAATCAAGTGTCAGGAATGGAACCCGACTCTCCACCGAAAAACGCATGGAATTCCGGTCACCGTGGCGGAGCAAGGCCGGCAAACCCCGTCTCGTCAAGGAAAGCAGCAATTCAGCGCTCACGCGCCTCCCGACCTCATTAATGTCTGGGCGCTGGTATGGATAACGACAAATAACCCCTCTTGCCTCTAGAGGTTCGGCATTAATCCAAGCGGGGAGGTCATGCATACCGCCCAGACGACGCAGCATGTCATGTAGTTTCCCCTGCGCCGTTGCTGCCACTAAGTGCTTGGCGCCAGCAACGTAACCACGACCCGGCCACTTGGCCCATTGGTTTAGAAAATGCAATGCCTCAGATAACCTCCCTTTTTCCAATAGGCTGCGTATTCGTTGTCCCGGATAGCCGTTGTAACCGGCGAGCATTTCATCTGCCCCTTGGCCATCCAGGGTCACAGTGACTCCCTGTTCCTGGGCCATTCTGAAAACCCGGTACTGGGCATATATGCTGGTACTGCCAAACGGTTCCCCCTGGACTGCAATCATGTCATCCAGGTCACTCGCCAACTCTTCACCGCTGACCACAACCTTGTGCGACTGTGCGCCCACAAACTGATTGACCCTATCTACCCATACCTCTTCGGATATTGCATTACCGCGAGCAATATAGCTGAAAGTCTTGATCGGAAGTCCGGGCTGGACATGTCTCATCGCACAAACCACAGCCGATGAATCGATGCCACCTGACAGTGCTGCACCCAGCGGTACATCACTACGCAGATGCAGACGGATATTTTGCAAGAATTGCTCACGAACCATTTCCGCCGCATCGGAGAACGACAGATCATGTCGCTCCACAATACTTGGTACCCACCAACGTTCTGACTCGGCCACCTGCCCCCTATTCAGGTCGACAACCAGGAGATGCCCTGGCAGCAAATGGCTCACCCCCTCGAAAAAGGTTCGCGGCCCACTGTCGTAATCCCCATGCACCAAATAATCGTAGGCACGTTGCCAGTCGAGCATGGGCTTTCCAGGGAGCAGTTCCATCAGCGCAGATATTTCCGAGGCGAAAAAAAATCCGCTCTCTGTTGCCGTATAAAAGAACGGCTTGATACCAAACGCATCCCTGGCGCAGGTCAGTTGGCCGCGCACCTTATCGAGCAAGGCAAACGCGAACATGCCTGTCAGGCGGGGGAGCACCGCTGCGCCCCATTGCGCCCAGGCAGCGAGCAGCACCTCGGTATCGGAATCGGAAACGAATTGGTGTCCCAGGATCCGTAATTCGTCGCGTAATTCGCGGTAGTTGTAGATCTCGCCATTAAAGACAATCGCCCAGCGCCCATCGGCGGAATGCATCGGCTGATGTCCTGCGGCTGAAAGATCGATGATCGACAGCCGCGTATGCCCAAGCCCGACGGCGGCTGCCCCCATGGGATACAGCACGTGGCCGTTGTCGTCTGGCCCACGCCGGCGCATGGCGTGCAGGGCTTTGGGTAAGCTGCTGTCTGCTTGCGTAGATTGGCTCCACCAACCTCCGGCGATTCCGCACATATCTCTATTTTTCTTTCAATATTTGTTGGTAGAGCGCACACAGTTGCTGCACCACGGCGTAACGCGAAAAACGCGCTTCAAAGTTTTGACGAATGGCTTGCGGGCTGTAGCTGTGCCAATTTGCCGCCATGTCTCGCATGACCTGCGCCAACGCGGGCACATCGCCCACATCCACCAACCGGCCATTGATGGCATTGACAATGGATTCGGGTCCGCCACAGCGCGTGGCAATGATGGGCTTGCCACAGGCAATGGCCTCGGCATAGACCACGCCAAAAGTTTCGTGGCGTGAGGGCATGACGAAGATGTGGCAGTCCTGGAACAGCGCTGGCGCCCGTGCGCGGCTGACTGGCCCCAACCAGCGCACCCGGTCAGCCAGCCCCAGCGCCTGCGCCTTGGCCTGGTAAGCAGTACGCTGCGGGCCGTCACCACCAATGCGAAATTCAAACTGATCTGCGGGCGGATTCCACAGGGCGATGGCGTCGAGCAAGTGATCGATGCCTTTTTGCTCTGAAATGCCACACAGGGTGAAAAACACCGTTTTGCTGGAGTTGGGCTGCCCCAGGGCAAAAACGCGTTCATCCACCACATTGGGGATGACCACGGGTCGGGGGTAGCCAAACGAGGCAATGCGGTCGGCCAGCGATGGACTGACGGCAATCGAGGCTGCAGCCCGTTCAAATGCCTGGGCAATCGTAGGCAGTGGTTGACCATTGCACAGCAGGTTGGGAAAGGGAAAAGGACTCATGTGCTCGGTCAGCACATAGGGAATACCATGCTCTTGTGCCAGCAGCGATGCAATATAGCCGCCAGGGTAGCTGACATGGGCGTGGATCAGGTCAATCTTGCCGAAGCGCTGCTGGGCGAGGCGAAAGTTACGGCGGTTGACGGCCACCAGCTGCCGCACACCGCCGAAGGGCAGGCGATCGCTCCAGTGGATTTTGGCGTTGAATGTTTCATGCACGCCGTTTCGCTCGCGCACCTGATCCCGGGTCTGCTTAAGGCACCAAGCCAAACGCTGGGGCCAACGCCATGGGCTGCGGGCAGACAGCACGGCATCTGCGTGCCCCCATAGACTGACCAGCACGCGGATATCAGGTGCCAATTCGGCAATGGCCTGTGCTTGCTCTTGGGTAAAGGTGCCAGCGAGCGGACTGTCAGGGCTGGGGTACCAAGAGGGGAGGAGGAAGAGATTCACTTTTCAGCAACAACATATAAATTTGTTAAAAACAAGTGCCGAAGGAAAGTGTTTTTTATTATTTTAAATGCTAATTTTTTAAAGAATCCATTTGTTTTGCTAAAATCAACATCGTATCCAACTTCAATATATTTAAAACCGAATGCATTTATCATTTTTTTTAAACTAAAATAATTTTGCTCATTCAAATGATAAAGTCGGTAATGCTCATCAAGCGTATCGGATTGTTTTTTGGGCAAAATAACGCCCTGCAGTCGATTAAAAAGCCTAACCAAAGGATAGCCAAACCTTCTCTGGATTGTATTTGGGTGGGTAAATATCAAAACTCGCCCACCCGGCCGTAAGGATTTATACGCAATTTCTACAAATTTATATCCCTCAGCAGCAGAAATATGCTCTATGAACTCTGAAGCCAGTATTCTATCGTAATGATTCTCCAACGCCTTGAAATCAGCAAAAGAAGATACTACAAAACCAACTTGAGCGCCTAATGATTTTGCCTTTTCAATGGCCAAATTAATTGCATCCGCAGAATAATCAACACCAGTCGCAGTACCACCCTGTAAGGCATGATAAATACATATTTCCCCACGACCGCAGCCAAACTCAAGATATTTATGCCCCGGCATTAATTTCATTAAATTAACATTCCTCTGATACCTATCAAAGAGACTCAGAAATTCGCCATTGAACTCAGAATACTCTCGAAATCCATCAACAGCCTCAAGAAAATATTTTTCGTTATACAGGTTTATAGATCCAGAAGAATTTATTTCACTCATGATAAAATCCAAACTTGTAATTTAATATTTTAGTTTTCGCCAAATTAAATATTGATAGCCAACTATTGTAACAATCTCAATCACCACCCAAGCCCACAAACCCAAAGATATGCTATTAAAATATTTTCCCAAAAAAATACAAAACGGCCTGTAGATAAAAGTAATAATACCAAATAAAAAACTATATTTTTGAAGCCCAAGAAGCACATAAGCTCCCGAGGTAGGTGAAGAAATAAACATCGCAAGCGCCATAGGCGCAAGCGTCATTGCAATAGTTCCAGAACCCAGCCATTTATCGCCTAGAACTATCGCAAAAATAGAGTCGCCGCCGATCAAAATTGAAGCAAATGGAATCAAGCCTATAGCAAACAAAAAGAGCCAGCTTTGTCTGATTGTTTTTTTTGCAAGCACTGGATTTTCAAGTATATTGGAAAATCGCCGCATAAAAACTTGTCCCACAGCTCCACCAATAAGCGCCATGGGAATCATCAATAAGCGCCATGCCATGCTGAACTGCCCTGCATCATCAGAACCAAACCACGCAGCAATCAGCAACACGGGCATTTGCAGCGTTATCACATCCAGCAAGGCGGTTGGTAGCAGATATTTAGGGGCATTTTTATGTGCTAATGCTGTTGCTTGTAACTCCTGCTTTTGCCACAGGTGCGCGGCAGAACGTCCAATCCACAGTGCAGCCAAACAAAGACACGCGCTTGCGCAAATTTGAGCAATCAATAACCCATTGTCGCTGTGAAAAAATCCAAAAAAAACTGCCAAGCCGGCCAGAGCGGCACTTTGCCCCACGCGCAGCCACGCCATGTGTTGGTATTTTTTTTGTCGGTTCATCCACCCTTGCATGATCGCCAAGACTGATGTGGCTGCAGCCGTTAAAAAAGCAATGGGCATCCAATTTCCCAAAATGCCTAGGCCCAATTTTTCTTGCAAGCCCATAGGAAGCAACGCACCCAACACGGCCAGAACTACAGATAGCCCAGCGCTAAGAAGCAAACTTAAAAGCACCAAGTTGGCGGATTCAGTGTTTTCTTTGGGGACAAGTATCGAGGTTTCATACCGCAGTGTTATCAGCGTTGCAGCCACACTGACTACCGCCAAAAATACTGCCAACAAGCCAAAATCGCTAGGCGTATAGAGCCGCGTCAGCAGTGGGGTGGAGGCTATGGTAATGGCCTGGGCGATGGCGGTCCCCACCATCAAGGTGGCAACATCCCGCGCGGCACTGCCTCGCTGGAAGCGGGAGGTTATTTTTATCCACATCATTCATCGCCGCTTCAGGTGCTTGCCGCCTGCAGCAAGGCAAGCATCCGACCTGCGGCCTGGCCATCGCCGTAGGGTTGGCAGTGAGTGTGTGCCGCGCCCGCGCCCAGTGCTGTATAAGCGGCAAGAATCGTTACCCGGTCAGCCCCGGCCAGATGATTCCAGCCCAGCTCCACCGTCTCCACCCACTCGGTTTCATCGCGCATGGTGATGCAGGGCACCCGATAAAAGAAGGCTTCTTTCTGCACGCCACCGGAATCAGTGAGGATGACCCGAGCCGCCTGTTCCAGCGCCACCATGTCGAGAAACGCTAACGGTTCAACTACGGTCAGCGCTGCCAGATGCTGTTCCAGCTCGAACTGCTGCAGCAGCTTGCGGGTACGCGGGTGCAGCGGCAGTACTACCGGCATGTCAGCGGCGATCTGCGCCAGCGCGCTGACGATACCTTCCAGACGTACGGGGTCGTCGGTATTTTCAGCCCGGTGACAGGTGGCCAGGGCAAAATTCTTTTCACGCAGCGCCAGCGTCTGCAGGATGCGACTGCCGGCTCTAGCACGTTCGCTGTAATGCAGCGCCACGTCGTACATGACGTCGCCGACGTTGTGCACACCCTGGGTGACGCCTTCACGGGCCAGGTTGTCGATAGCGACGGCCGTCGGGCAGAGCAACAGGGTCGACACCCGATCGGCGAGGATGCGGTTGATTTCCTCGGGCATGCGCATATTGAAGGAGCGCAAACCAGCCTCGACGTGCGCCACCGGAATGTGCAGCTTGGCGGCCGCCAGGGCGCCAGCCAGGGTTGAATTGGTGTCACCGTAAATCAGTACCCAGTCCGGTTTCTCATCGAGCAGGATGCGCTCGATGCCTTCGAGCATGCGCCCGGTCATGGCGCCATGACCGCCCCCGGAGACTTCCAGGTTGTAGCGCGGGGCCGGGATTTCCAGCTCGTCGAAAAACACCTGGGACATGTTTGGATCGTAGTGCTGGCCAGTATGCACCATGACTTCTTCAAGCTGGCCCGGATGCCTGAGAATTTCGCGCGTGACCGCAGCTGCCTTGATGAATTGTGGGCGGGCGCCAACGATGGTGACGATTTTGCAGGTCATGGCTGCAGGCTTTCGCGCAAGGAATGGATGACCGACGCCTGTGCAACGGCGTCGAGATAGGGATGCATGGGCAGGCTCATGACCCGTGCGGCGACTGCATCGCCGACCGGCAGGCGGGCAGCCGCATCCTGTACGGCCGGCTGGCGGTTGAGGGGAATCGGGTAATGCACGGCGGTGGGCACGCCCGCTGCCTTGAGCCGCTCCTGGACCTGATCGCGCAGCTCAACCTGCACAGTGTATTGCGCCCAGACACTGCGGTTGTGCGCCTCGATGAAGGGTGCAGCGATGCCAACTTCGCTGAGCAGGCGGGCATAGCCCTGAGCGACCTGCTCGCGCTGCTCCAGTTCGCGCGGAAAAACTTCCAGCTTAGGCAGCAGGATGGCTGCCTGCAGGGTGTCCAGGCGGCTGTTTACCCCGACACGAATGTGGTGGTAGCGGCGGTCCTGCCCATGCCGGGCAATCTGGCGAAGAACCTTGGCCAGTTCCTCGTCATTGGTGAAGATCGCTCCGCCGTCACCGTAGCAGCCGAGCGGTTTGCTGGGAAAGAAGCTGGTGCAGGCAATGGTCGTCAGGTTGCACGAACGCTTGCCCTTGTAGGTGGCCCCGAAGCTCTGCGCGGCATCTTCGATGACCGGGATACCATGTTTCGCGGCGATGGCATTGATGGCATCGAAATCGGCGCACTGACCGTACAGCGACACCGGAATGATCGCCTTGGTGCGCGGCGTGATGGCGGCTTCGAGCAGTGCCGGATCAAGATTGTAGGTGCGCGGGTTAATATCCACATACACAGGTCTGGCACCCAGCAGGGCCACAGTTTCGGCGGTGGCGATGTAGGTGAAGCCAGGGGTGATGACCTCGTCGCCCGGGCCGATGCCCAGCGCCATCTGGGCGATCTGCAGGGCGTCGGTGCCATTGGCCACGCTGATGCAGTATCTGGCACCGACGAAGGCAGCGAGCTTTTCTTCCAGTTCGGCCACCTCCGGGCCGAGGATGTACTGGCCATGCTCCAGTACTTTCTGAATATTGGCGTCGATCTGCGCTTTCAGACCTTGGTACTGGGCTTTGAGGTCGATGAAGTCCATGTTCACTCGGGCAATTTGTGGAGCGTGTCACCGCTCAGTTGGTAACAGGCGCCGGTATGAATGCAAGTGGCCTGCGCCTGCCCTTGCAGCGGCAGGTCCAGTTGTTCGCCGTATTCGCTCATCCAGCCGATCTGCCGGGCGGGAACGCCGACCATCAGGGCGTAAGCGGGAACATCCCGGTTGACCACGGCACCGGCACCGATAAAGGCGTATTCGCCGATGGTGGCGCCACAAACGACGGTGCAATTGGCGCCAAGGGTGGCGCCTTTTTTCACCAGCGTGTCGCGATATTCGCTTTTGCGCTCGATCAGCGAGCGGGGGTTGTAGACATTGGTGAACACCATGCTGGGGCCGCAGAACACGCCTTCTTCCAGGGTGACGTTGTCGTACACGCTGACGTTGTTCTGGATTTTGCAGTGATCGCCGATGACCACTTTATTGCCGACAAAGACATTCTGACCCAGTGACACCCCCCGGCCGATTTTCGCGCCCGCGCAGACGTGTACGAAATGCCAGACGCGGCTACCATCGCCAATCTGCGCCCCGGCGTCCACGATGGCACTGGGATGGATGGTCACGGCCATGGTCAGTAATCCAGCGGCAAGGCAATCCGTTTGCCGTCACGTGCCGCCAGGTAGGCCGCGATGAGCACTTCAAGCGACTTCAGCCCTTCGCGTCCGTCCGTTTCCGGCTCAGCTTCGCCGCGCATCACCTTGATCACGTTGTCGTAGTAGAGCGGATGCCCGAAACCGTAAACCGAGGTCGTGGCATAGTTCGCGGCGGCGATCTGCTCGTCCTCCGGCTGCTTCTCGGCAAACTCCCAGTGCTGAATTTCGTTGACCGCAACACCGCCCACACGCACCGTTCCATTTTCACCCAGGATGGTGATGCTGCCCTCGAGGTTTTTGGGATAGGTCAGCATGGTCACATTCATCGAGCCCAGCGCGCCAGAGCGCCAGCGGACGCTGAGCACGCCCGTGTCCTCAACCTCGATGTCGCGCGCCAGCGTCGAGGTGTAGGCCTGGATGCTCTCGATGGGCCCGATCAGCCAGTCGAGCAGATCGACATAGTGACTGGCCTGATTCATGAATGCACCCCCATCGAACTCCCAGGTGCCGCGCCATTTCGCGCTGTCGTAATACTCTTGCGGCCGGGTCCAGAAGACGTTGATGTTCACCATGTAAATGCGCCCAAAGCGCTTCTGCTCCACCGCCTTCTTCAGCAGTTGCAAAGTGGCATTGCGCCGGTTCTGCTTGACCACGAAGAGACGTACACCGGCATCGTCGCAGGCCTTGACCATGCGCAGGCCATCGTGCCAGCGGGTGGCCATCGGTTTTTCAGTCATGACATGGCGCCCTGAGCTGGCAATCTCGATCGTCTGCTCTGGATGCAAACCGCTTGGCGTGGTGAGCACGACAATGTCGGCCGTCGTCGTCTGCAGCATTTGCGTCAAGCTGGCATGCCCGCGGGCGCCGGTGCGTGCTACGGCTTGACCAAGGGCCACCGGATCGATATCGCACACGTCGACGAGCTCGATATTCCCGGCGTGCTGCGCCATAGCCGCAAAGTGGTTGGCGGAAATCCGGCCACAGCCGACCAGGGCCACCCGGATTTTGCGGTTCTCGATTTTTTCGTAGAGGCGCATGCTTCGATTCCTTACAGACGGAAAACCGTAAAGCCGGCAGCAGCGGCCAGGTGACGGTCGTACAGGGATTTCAGATCGCCCAGCACGGGCATGTCGCCACGGCACAGGGTTTTCAGCTCCCGCACATCGGCTTTCCGGTATTGGTTATGCCCTACGGCGACAACCAGAGCGTCCACCTGCTGCGTACGGTCGATCCGGCTGAGGGTGATGGCGTATTCGTGCCGCACTTCGTCCGGGTTGGCCCAGGGATCATCGACCACCACCCGCACCCCCCAACTCTCGAATTCCCGCACCAGATCAGCGACCTTGCTGTTGCGGATGTCCGGGCAGTTTTCCTTGAAGGTCACTCCCAGTACGCCCACCGTGCTCCGGGCGACATCGATGCCATTACGCAGCATCAGCTTGATGACGTTGCGAGCCGCATAGCGAGCCATGTTGTCGTTGATCCGGCGGCCGGCAAGAATCACCTGCGGGTGATAACCGAGCTGTTCCGCCTTATGCGTCAGGTAATACGGATCAACACCGATGCAGTGCCCCCCCACCATGCCGGGACGGAACGGCAGAAAATTCCATTTACTGCCGGCGGCCTCAAGCACTTCCAGCGTATCGATGCCAAGTCGCTGAAAAATGACCGACAGCTCGTTGACCAGGGCGATATTGAGGTCACGTTGCGTATTCTCGATCACCTTGGCCGCCTCGGCGACTTTGATGCTACTCGCCTTGTGCGTACCCGCTGTGATTATATTGGCGTACATGGCATCAATCGCAGTAGCAACTTCAGGCGTACTGCCGCTCGTGATTTTCTTGATGGTCGTCAGCGTATTTACTTTATCCCCAGGGTTGATGCGCTCAGGACTATACCCACAGAAAAAATCCACATTGAATTTCAGACCACTTGTCCGCTCCAGCACGGGAACACAGACTTCTTCCGTCGCCCCTGGATACACCGTAGACTCATAAATCACCACAGCACCTGGGCGGAGTACCGTTCCTACCGTTTCACTCGCCTTGATCAACGGAGTCATGTCGGGGCGATTGGCTTGGTCCACAGGAGTCGGCACCGTCACGACAAACACATCGCACCGACGCAAGCTATCGAGTTGTGACGAAAAAGAAAGCCGTCTCGCCGCCTTCAATTGATCGGCAGTAACTTCCAGAGTGCTGTCATGACCACTTTGCAACTCCAGAATTCGGTCAGCATTGATATCAAAACCAACGACCTCACGTTGCTTGCCGAACTCAACCGCCAAGGGAAGCCCAACATAGCCCAAACCAATGACGGCCATGGGTCCGCTAGAAATATTCATGATGTAGTGGTTTCAGTACGCTACCGCCCTGCCGTTTCACGGTCGACAAACGCGGACTGCAATTATGGAAGAAGCACACTGTACTCACCACAGCAGATTTCTGCACTGGCGCTCAGCGAAGGATGGATTCTGCCATAGCGACTGACTTTGGAAAACCTTCAACCAACCTTGCTTCACCCCGAAAGAGATAGTGGGGTAGCAGTGACATTTTCGCCTGTTGGCACAAACAATAAAAAACCCCAACCGGGAATGGTTGGGGTTCGAATTCTGGTGGTGGGACACTCGCCCGCCACCGACAGCAGCATGAACGTACGCAAAACAGGCTGCACGTACTCTTGCGAGCTGATTCGAAAGGTTTAACCGAGTCCGCATCCTACCGCAAAACCAGCTTGGTTCAATGATCTTTTGACGCCCCAGACTGGTCACCGAATTTACCTTCCCAACAGGTGGCCGTGGTGTCGACGTACTCCGCCAAGCCTCCCTGACCACCCTCAGGACTTGCTACCTTCCCGAAACAGAGCGTTCATGGACTCCCGATCACCACAAGGAGTTCAGCATGACCACCACCCACTTTGACCAACAGCAACTTGCCGACCGCTGGGGCCTGTCACCCAAAACGCTGGAGCGGTGGCGCGTCCTCGGCACCGGACCAAAGTACATCCGGCTGCCTGGCAAAGTCATCTCTCGTCTCTGCGACATCGAAGCCTATGAAAACGAGTGTCTCGTGTCGTCGACCGCCGAGTTCCGCAAAAACACGAAGCGGTCAGACCATTCTGTGACCACCACGCTGCCCTGATAGCCCGTAATCGTAAACGTCTTGGCTCATGTGGATGGGTCAGGCTCATCCTCCGTGTCTGCCGCAGGTTCACTGAGCCTTCGAACAGTCAGGGCGCAGCGTTGCTCGATCAAGGTCACAATTTGCTCAATCACGCCCTGACCGGTGAAGCCACGCTTCGGGTGTGACTGCAGTTCACGCGCGGTAGTCGGCATCGATTTTGCCAAGGCCAGAATCCGCTTTCTGGCCTGAGCCCTGCTGAGGCCAGCGGCTTCCACGAACAGGTCCCAGTGCCTTGCCTGCACTTCGCTGAACTTGTACTTGCTGCCAATCTTCATCGCCATCTTGGGCGTCAGATTTGGATAGACCGCCGTCGAAAGCGCGTCATAGAGCGGCGCCAGGACAGCGGACTTGTCCGCGTAGAGCAGCGAGAAATTCTTGGCGTGCGCGTCGTGATTGCCGATCAACGCGTTGAAGATCACGTAGTCGAGCATGCGCAGGATGTGCGGTGCGCTGGGGCGCGTAACGCGCCGAACCAGATCGAAACATTGCGCCAGATCCGGGCCACCTTCGTTCTGATATTTCATTTCAGGCACCACCCCCAGCGCCTGGCAAAAGTCCTCTTGATGCAGGCGCCGCCGCTGACCTTGCACATTGGTCATCCGGTCATAGCGCTCGACCAGCAAGAACTGTCGCCCCAGCACGGATCGTACCTGCGACTTGGCCGGCTTGAGTTGCATGGCCTCAGCCAGCGCCAGGCAAAAGCCTTCGTTGATCACGGTGTCCGCTAAGGTTCGGATGGCTGGTTTCAGGATATGCGAACTGGGCGTACCGTTTCTCGGCAGACCGATCCGGTCGCCATCGAAGACCACGGGCAGCTTGTCTTGAGCACCCGCCAGTGAGAGCCGCAGGCCATCCTTGCCGGCCAACATCGGCCGATGCGGCAGTTCATCGAGAATGGCGACGATCTCTTCGTCGCTCAGCCACTGAACGTCGTCGCCTTGCTCAGAACTGGACAACGACTGCCCTGGCTCGAGTAAGGTGACTGCCCCGGCACACTCCCCACCGATGTGATCGAGCAGCGCAAAATCGTTCTGGCTCGACACCTGAAATTGCTGGGCAATGAGGCGCCTGAGTTGTCCCTCCGGCAACAGCCCTGCAAAGAAGGGGCGCGCGTGGTGATCGTCGAACGGTTCTGCTTGTAAAGGCAGCGAGCGAGACAGGGTCACTGCCTGAGGGCGTGAGAGCCAATCCGGTGCATAACGAAAATTCAGACGTCCATGGATAAGGGCCAGGGTGCCAACCCTCTCGGCGAAGAGCCAGACTTCAAGCTCACGCGCCATGCGGGTTGCCCTCAGGGTGATTTTCAGGGGCGGATGATGGCAGGCCGATGAGATGGAGCGTCCCCCCCAGCGCGTCAATCACGCGCAGCACGTTTTCCAGACGCAGAGTGGCCTTGCCCGCTTCAAGGTCAACGATGAAGCGCACACCAACGCCTGCCGCCAGAGCCAGCTGAGGCTGTGTCAAGCCCAGTTGCTTGCGTGCAGCACGCAGCGCGTCACCGAGTTGTTCTGTAGTCTGTATGGAGCTCATTGCTGGTCTTGTTTCCCGTTCGGGAAATTATCAGCCAGTTCAAGGAAAGAGGCAAGCCATATTTCCCGTTCGGGAATTTTTCGTGAAAGAGTAAGCCCAATAAGCAGACGTTTCCCGAACGGGTAATTTTTAAACCCCGGGACATCGAAACTTTCGAAAATGAGTGCCTCTTGTCATCAACTGCCGAGTTCCGCAAGAACACGAAGTTGTCTGCAGTCTTGCCGACGAGGACATTGAACACGAGCCAGCTAAAGAGCCGAGCGCGTGCGACCGCCGGGCTGCGACAGGCGTTGGCCAGTGCCGCGAGATTTTCCATGCTGCCCTGGCTGTATTTGAAGCTACGGTCCAGGCCCAGCAACTGGCAGCATGGGACCGACTACGGTATCGCCGGATTAGCCCAGCACCCCGGGCTCACGCAGCAACTTCTTCAAGCGGGGCTTGGCTTGCGCTGGACGATTCAGCGCTTTTTCGAATACTTGCCACTGCACGTCATCAAGCACGACCTGATGACAGCTGGCAGGTGTCTGTGCTGCAGCCGTCTCCACCGCATTGGTTAGGGATTCACCGGCCTCCGTCACCGCGCGCGCCATCCAGCCAGGTAAAACGGCTCGTGCCGCACGCATAGCAGCCCATTCCACCGGCGGCAGTTTGGTCTTCAATATTTCCAGTGCCGTCTCTGCCTGCTCAGGGCCCAGCGAGTACAAGGCACGGATCGCCATTCCGGCCGGACGTTTCCCAAGGACAAGCTGCCACCGATGGCCATGCTTGAGTTCGACAGATCGGTTGCCGAGCTGTAATTCGCGGGAGCGCCCCGACGTCAGAAACACTTCACGAATGGGCACCTGGGAGGTCAAACCGAGCGCGTTGGCCTCGGCGGCACCGTCGGCAACGATTACCTCACTGCTGGTTGACTCAATAGCCTTGATCACAGCATCGGTTGACGGTGTACGTGCGCCAAACCGGCTAAATACAGGTGCGACGTAGATACCGCGCGCAACGCGCATCAGGTTGCCTTTTCGCGTCAAACGGGTGAGTGCCTGATTCACCGCAGCTCTGGACGCTAGATGCAAGAACGCTCTGGCCGATAGCAAGCTGCCCTCGGGCTGGGCTTGTGCAGCAGACAGAATGGATTCTGGAAGATGGTTCACGACAGAGGCCTCGTCAGGCTATCTACTTCCAGTCCGTGTGGCTCGCCGACAAGAGATCTGCCCAATCATCCGGTGGGTGCCCACGCTCCAGCATCCGTTGGAAAACGATGTAAGGGTCGCTTTTGCTGCCGGATGCTCGCAAAGTGTGTTCATCATTGACCCAGGCGAAAATGATGATTCGGGTTTTTGAATCGAAACGAAAAAACAAGCGGAATCGCCGACCGATTTTTGCGCGCCGCCAGTGCCGATATGCGGCCCCCATCGTATTGCCTTGGCGATACTCCTCGCGGTTCGGGTCGCTGGGCACGGCCTCGAAGATCAACTTTGACAGCGCGGCAAACAGTCGAACGTTGGCGTTGGACTCGGAGCCCTTTGGGTCTTGCTTTTGAGCGCGTTCTGCAGCGGCATGTAGTTTTCGTAACTGCTCAACCAAACATTCGTGAAAGAGCAGGTTCCACCCGTCACGCTGGATCACAGTGCAACATCGCCTTCAATATCTGCGGTGATGTCGACCGACTTCGGCAGCGTTGCCAACATGGCTTGCACGAGGTCGTCTGGCAAGCTTGTCAAGTGTCGACCGTTTCGAATGTCTGTCTCCAACAATTCCAGAAAGCTACCGATGGCCGGGTCTTCATGGCTAGGATCTTCAGCACGGGTCACGATGACCTGTGAGCCTCGCAGGTCAAAAGCCACCTTGCCACCGTAGTCCACGCCAAGGGCCTGGCGGATAGGCTTCGGAAGCGTGATCTGACCTTTTGCGGTGATGGTGGCTACTTCATGAATGGTTGGCATAGCAGTTCTCCTGAAAACAAGACTATAGTAAGGATTATTCCTTACCTCGTCAAGCAACTTGGCGTCGTCAAAAGTCGCTCCTGAGATCGCCTGTCAGGGGTAGGGTGAGTAGCCGACCGGCTATGGAAACAGAGGGAACAGCACCCGCTAGATCTGAGGCTGCTCTTGAGCGCCGAGGCGCAGGAAGAATTCAGGCATGAGCCGCCATTCGCTCGCTGCGGTAGATGGCATCGCTCATCCATGCCGGCATTGAGGAAGTCGCCGACTTCAGAACCTCGAATTCGCTCGCGCCCAGCTTGCGCCGAATCTTTTCGACAAGGGCAGGTGTCACTTCCGTTTTGCCGAGATACCACATAGCTGAAAGGGCAAGGCCTGCCGGTCGGCCAGCCAGGGCCAGCTTACGTTGGCAGACGTGCTGTAGACGAATCTCCATCTTGCCCACACGGATTCGCTTCGACGGACCAGAGGTCACGAAGACCGATTGCGTTGGAACCTGTGTGGACAGCTCAAGTCGACGGGCAGCTTCAGCGCCGTGAACCTGAACAATGGCGCCCGTGGTCTTGGCAACAGTCTCGGCCACCTTCAGTGGCTCAGGCATCACCTTACCGACAAAACGACTGATCTCGGGGCGCACGAAGACACCGCGCGTCACACGTTCGATCACCCCCGCCTTGACCAGGCGCGACAGGTTCTGATCAACGGACGCGCGGGTGCCGCACTCCAGAAGTACCGTCGGGGTAAAAGGCTCCCCGACCGGCATCTCCTCGATGCGCTGGCGAATCAGATCGGCAGTTTTGCGGGTTGTTTTCATGTATGAAGATGTAGTCGAGTTTCTGACAAATCGCAAGCACTTCTACCTGCCAAGGACGATTCATATCGCATTCGCTCACCAATGCCGGAAAACAACCGCTTGATCGATCAACGGGTAACCCGTTGATTTAAATAGGCCACCGGCGTGATGCCTGCGGACTTCGGGCAGTTTTGAGCCGGACAGAAAGGAGAGAGGAATGGCCCGGAGAGAGCGCCATGTGGCCAGAGGGAGGCTGGCAGCCGGACTGTCGAAGTCCGCAAACCTACTCAGCGTTCCGCGCATGTTCGCGGGGTCTGGCGGGAGCACCTAAGAAAAAACCCCAACCGAGAGTGGTTGGGGTTCGAATTCTGGTGGCCAATCGCGGAATCGAACCACGGACACGCGGATTTTCAATCCGCTGCTCTACCAACTGAGCTAATTGGCCAAACGAAGCGCGCATTATAGGGAGTGCCGGGCGAACAGGCAAGCGGCGGGGTGCATTTTTAGCGATAAAAACAAAACTGCATCTCCCAGACCTATATGGCACGCTTGCCCGGCCACAATAAGTCACTCCTGCGGGGAACCTAGGCTGCGCCACGCTGACCAATCGCCTCACCTTCACCTCCTCCTCGCGCCCTCATGGAACTCGAACCGATCAAAACTTTCTTCACCACCTTGCAGGAGGATATTGTCTGCCGCCTCGCTGCCTTCGACGGGCAGGATTTCCAGCGCGATACCTGGCAGCGTGCGGAAGGTGGGGGCGGGGTTTCGCGCCTGATCGAGGAAGGGGATTTTTTTGAGCGGGGCGGCGTGAATTTCTCTCACGTCACCGGACAATCGCTACCGGCATCGGCCACGGCAGCACGGCCGCAACTGGCCGGGCGCGCCTGGGAAGCGCTGGGGGTGTCGCTGGTGCTGCATCCGCGCAATCCTTATTGCCCCACGGCGCACATGAATGTGCGCTTTTTCGTGGCACGCAAACCGGGCGAAGCGGACATCTGGTGGTTTGGTGGCGGCATGGACATGACGCCTTATTACGGCCAGATCGAAGATGTGCAGCATTTTCACCGCACCTGCCACTCGGCGCTGCAGCCTTTTGGCACCGATGTGTACGCGCAGTACAAGGCCAACTGCGATGACTATTTCTTTCTCAAGCACCGCAACGAGCCGCGCGGTGTGGGTGGGATATTTTTCGATGACCTGAGCACGGGCGGTTTTGAACGCTGTTTCGCCCTGACGCAAGCCGTTGGCCACGCCTTCATCCCGGCCTATCTGCCGGTACTGGAGAAACGACGCGACACGCCCTATGGTGAGCGTGAGCGCGATTTTCAGGCCTACCGCCGGGGACGTTACGTCGAGTTCAATCTGGTGTGGGACCGCGGCACACTATTTGGCCTGCAGTCGGGCGGGCGTACCGAATCGATCCTGATGTCGCTGCCGCCGGTCGTCAAATGGCGTTACGACTGGCAGCCGCCAGCCGGCTCACCGGAAGCCGAACTCTACGAGCTCTTCCTGCAGCCGCGCGACTGGCTGTAAGCCGCGCGCGGAGCGCTTATTTCAGCTTGCCTTTGACTGCCCGCACGCGTTCTTCGAGCTTGATCTCGACCTTGCCGCTATTGCCCTGCAAATTACCGCAAACGCAGGCAGACGGAATGTGCGGCATCGAATTGATGATGGCGGTGCAGTCCAGGCATTCGTAGTACACATCGCCGCCGGTCGGCAGCGCGCCGGCGGCAGGCGCCGGTTCGATCGGATAAAACTTGTAGATCTTGCGCAAATCGATGTTCAGCATGTTGATGTCCCCTGGTCAGTGTGTGTTGTGCGCTGCCACGGCAGCACGGTAATGTTGGTTGGCCGCATCGGTCTGCCCCAGCTGTTCAAGCAGGCGGGCCAGTTCCAGGTGCGCCGCTTGGCTTTGCGCCAGCCCGAGTGAAGCTTCCAGATAACTCTGGGCCTTGCCCCACAGGCGCTGGCGGGCGCACATGCGCCCCAGGGCCAGCAGCAGCCCGGCGTGATGGCGGTGGCTGCGCAGCCAGGTTTCCGCCTGGCCGATGCGGGCAGTCTGGTCGCCACCGCTGAGTTGTCCGTACAAGGTAATCAGCGGGCTTTCCCAGAATCCTTCCAGGCCGCGCTGCGCAGTCTCTTCGATCAGCGCCTGGGCGGCGCTGGTTTCCTGCGCCGCGGCCAGACTCTCGGCCAGCGCTAGCACCACCGGCAGTTGCCGCTCATCGCGTGGAATGCTCTCCAAGGCACGCAGGGCGGAGCCGTCCTGACCGCACTGGGCGATTTTGCCCAGCAGGGCCTGCCGGGTCAGCACCGGCACCAGTGTGGGCGACAGCGCATTACGTTTGGCGAGCTGGCGCAGCAGTTTGAGTACGCCATCCCAGTCTTCAAGCCCCTGATACGCGCGCAATTCCAGACGCAGCGCGGCAATGTGACGGCCTTCCCGACCTTGCAGACGTCCCAGCACGGCCAGCGCGGCAGAAAAGTCGCGGGCTTCGATGAGCATTTCAGCTTCCAGCATCAGCGTCGCCGATTCCGTGCGCGCGTCCTCCGCTTTCGCCTTGTCCAGCCACGCCTGCTGACGCACGGGATCGCCCAGACGCTGCGCCGAACGGGCCGCGATCAAGGCCGCCAGCGCCGGCGCCCGACCCGCCGCATGCGCCTGATCCGCGCGTTTCAGCGCCTGACCATAGCGTCCTTCAAACAAAAAACGCACGGCGTCCTGGAACACCTCTCCCGATTTTTCCCGTCGCCGCCGCCGTTGATACGCACTGGCCCGCCGGGGAATGCTCCCAACCCAGGACACAAGGCGCAAACCGGCATAGGCCAGAAGAAACAGCACCCCCAGCAGCAGAATCGTGAAATTCAGCGACAGTTCGACCCGCCACTGCGGCAGCACCAGCAGAACATACCCGCCGTTGCTGCTGGCACCCCACACCACCCCCACTGCAGCGGCAAACAGCAGAAGAAGCCAGGCGAGCGCTTTCAAGGTGCCACCTCCGCTGCCGCCGCCGAATTGCCGCTACGGTTTTCGTTACGCAAGCGCGCCAGCGCTTCCAGACTGCTACGCAACTCCGGACGTTCGTTGCTGATTTCCAGCGCCTGCAACTGGCGGCAATAATCGATGGCGGCACGCACGGCGGCATCTTCCTGAGCAAAGAAACGCGGCAAGGCATCGCTGATGGCCGCAATATCGCCCTTGAACACTTCGCCCTCATGTGCCAGCAGGGCCAGACGGGCATTGAGCAGACGCAGCTTGAGCTGCTCCCGCAGATACACCGCCTGCTCCGGCGCCAGCAGCACGGGCGTGTTCGCTTCGATGCGCTGAATGCGTACCAACCCTTGCAGGGGCTGCCACAAACGCTCGAACAGCTGCCGCCAGCCCGTGCTTTCCGGACCATCCGCCACCGGCACGGGGGCCGCGGCCGGAGTTTCCTGCGGCGGGCGGGCATGCGCCGCCAGAGGCCAGGCATCCACCTGGGTCAGCAACTGCTCCAGACGCAGGCTGATGCCGGTCACATCCAGGCGCGGCAGGGCGTCGAGACGCGCAATGTCGGCGGCCAACGCCTTGCGCAACGGGACGAAGCGCGGATTATCGAGATCGGCCAGTTGCCGGTCGGCCGTATTCAAGGCGACCAGCGCCAGCGGCGTATTACCCGCCAGTTGCAGTTGCTGCGTAGCCAGAGCCAGGCTCTGCTCGATGTCGAACAGGGCAATTTCCTCACGCCCCTGGCGCAGTTTCTGCAGCAATTCGGACAGATCGGCGCTGGCTGCCTGCCGCTCTTCCTGCGTGGCACCCTGCTGTTGCTCGAGAATCTGCAGCCGCTGATTCAGTTCCGTCAGCGCCTGCGCCACGCTGCTGGCGGCAGCAGGCGGCACGACAGCCGATCGGGCAGTGCGCAGGTCAGCCAGTTCCGCCTGCTGCTGCCGAGCAGACCAGGCCAGCCAGCTGAACGCGGCCAGCAGTACCAGAATGGCCAGCCATACTCCTGCTTGACGGGGCCGCGCGGCTGGCGGCATAACGGTTTCTTCGGTCGTCATTGAGTCCACCTCGTATAGGTCACGAGACCATGCAACAGGCCGGCATCCGCCGGCCCGGTCTGTTCGATGCGGGTCAGGCCGCGCTGACGGGCGATTTCAGCGATACGCTGATGCGGCACGAACAGCGGCGTGTCCTGCAAGCGGGCACGCGCCGCTGGCGACACCCCGCTGAGCAGGTAGTCCAGAGCTTCGCTGCTGGACACCACGATGCCATCGAGCGCGCCCCGCGCCCAGGCCGCTTCGAGCGGCGCAAAGCCGTCGCGCGGCCCGCTGCGGTGATAACAGGTCACCCGCTCAACACTGGCGCCACGCTCACGCAGCACATCCGTCAGCAGTTCGCGCCCGCCGTCACCCCGGAAAATCACCACGCGCTGCCCGCTCACCTTCTCCGCCGCCAGTTCCGGCAGGGCCAGCAAACCCTCCGAATCGAAACGTTCCGCGGGCAGCAGGCAACGAGTCACACCGGCCGCAGCCAGAGCCTGTGCCGTACCCGGGCCAACCGCTGCCGCCTGCAGAGCGGCAGGCCAGTTGCGCTTGGCCAGCAAGGCCGGCAGGGCATACGCCACGGCATTGGGACTGACAAATACGGCCAGCGCGTAGTCATCCAGACAATGCGCCACCGCATGTACGGCGCTGAGGTCGGCCACCGGCGTGATTTCGAGCAGGGGAAACAGCAGCGCATGCCCACCCGCCGCCTCGATTCCGGCAGCCAGTCCCGCCGCCTGCTCGCGCGGGCGGGTGACAACGATGGTGCGACCGGTCAGCGTACCCTGTGTCATGTGCGTGGCAGGAAGTCAGCCGCAGGCCAGTCCGGCCAGAATGGCATCGGCACCCTGCGCCCGCAGATCGGCCGCCAGCTGCAGGCCAAGTGCTTCGTCATCGGCCGGATTGCCGCGAACTTCCGCCGCCACCATGCGCTGCCCATCGACACTGGCAACAAAGCCGCGCAGCCACAACTGCCCGTTGTCGATCACCGCATAGCCGCCCAGCGGCACTTGGCACGAACCGCCCAGGGCACGCGACAGGGCTCGCTCGGCCTTGACGCAGTGCGCAGTCATTGCATCGTTGAGCGGCGCAACAACCGCCGCCATGGTGGCATCGCCGGCCAGCACTTCGATACCCAGCGCGCCCTGCCCCGGCGCCGGCAGCGACTGCTCCGGCGTCAGCATGGCCTTGATGCGATCTTTCAGTCCGAGACGAATCAAGCCGGCAGCAGCAAGAATGATGGCATCGTACTCGCCGGCATCCAGCTTCTTCAGGCGGGTATCGAGATTGCCGCGCAGGGCCTTGATGACCAGTTGCGGATAGCGGGCACGCAACACCGCTTCCCGGCGCAGGCTGGAAGTCCCGACCACCGCCCCCGGCGGCAGCTCGTCCAGCCCGGAATACGTGTTGGAAATGAAGGCATCGCACGGATTCTCGCGCGCCGAAATGGCCGCCAGCACGAACCCGTCCGGCATCACCATGGGCACATCCTTCATCGAATGCACGGCCAGATGCGCCCGCCCCTCCTGCATGGCCACTTCGAGTTCCTTGATGAACAGCCCCTTGCCGCCAATTTCCGCCAGCGGCCGGTCGAGGATCTGGTCACCGCGCGTCGTCATGCCGAGAATGTCGACCTGGCTGTCAGGATTCAGTGCGGCCAGGCGCCCCTGCACATGGACGGCCTGCCACATGGCGAGACGTGATTCACGGGAGGCAATGATGATTTTCGCGAGAGCAGCCATGGTTTCCTGAGAATGTTCGTTGAAGACACAGCTGGCGATTCTAGCAGCCCATGCCGGGAGCGTCGCGCTAGAATCAGCCCTCCCGCCCGACTCCCCGCACATGCCCATGGACAGCAACGAAAAACCCAGCCATCAGCGGCCGGAACACCCGGATTTCTGGTGCAAACGCTTTCAGGCAGGCCAGACGCCCTGGGACGCCGGCTGCGTTCCAGAGGATTTTGCCCGTTTCGTCGCCGCGCACCCCCAGCCCCGCACCACCCTCATTCCCGGTTGCGGCAATGGCTGGGAAGCCGCCACGCTGGCCGCACACGGCTGGCCGGTGACGGCCCTCGACTTTTCCCCGGCCGCAGTCGAACAGGCGCGCCAGGTGCTTGCCGGACAGGCCGTGGATGTCGTCTGCGCCGATTTCTTCACCTGGCAACCCACACAACCGCTCGCCCTCATCTATGAACGCGCCTTTCTCTGCGCCCTGCCGCGCAAACTATGGCCCGACTGGGGCCACCGCGTCGCCGAACTCCTGCCTGCCGGCGGCTTGCTGGCCGGTTATTTTTTCGTCAGCCCACAACTCAAGGGCCCCCCTTTCGGCATTACCGACGAACAACTCGACACCCTGCTGCTGCCGCATTTCCAGCGCCTGGAAGACCGCCCCGTAACGGATTCCATCCCGGTTTTTGCCGGCCATGAGCGGTGGCAGGTGTGGCAGCGGCGCTAACAGCCGCAGCGCACCAATCGGCGCCAACCGAGCAGCACACCCGTCATGCTGACAATGAAACCGCCCAGGCTGCCGAGAATCATCAGAACGTCCCAAAGTGGCCGGTTAGCCAGCAGGGGGCCCCAATCCCAGCTGTGCAGCAAGGCAAAGAGAATCCGTTTGACGCGGCCCGGCCGGTCACTGCGATGCACCACATTGCCGCTATGCGGATCGAGGTACAACCAGGTGCCTGCTGCGTCATCGAACTGCAGCCTGAGCACCGGCAGAGGCCGCTCCAGATGTCCGCTCATCGTATGTTCGTCGCGCGTGTAGTAATGCCAGTCGTACATCTCCTGAATCGTCGCACTTTTCACACTGGCCGCCGGCAACAGAGCCGCTCCTGCAGTTTCCAGCGCTGAAAAATCATGCCGGATCATCGGGTCACAGCGTGATTCCGGCTGCAACCTGCTCTCTCCGCGCGCATTTCGCGCCAGGACAAAACCGGCATCTCCCAGCCGGGTCCAGACCAACTCCACCGCAGTAAAACCGTTGCGCTGCAAACAGGCAAGCTGAGCCGCACTATCCAGGCTCGCTGGGGCCATTTGCAGCGCCTGCCGCACCGGCCTTGCCGTCGAGCTGTCAAAAATCCGCCACGGATTCATTGACATCAGGCCACTGAGTATCCAGGTCACTACCAGCACCCCGAATATCAGGCCGGACCAGTGGTGCCAGCGGCCCACCTGCGTCCGGTAAGGGCTGTGGCTCCCATTGTTGTAGCACCGGCGACGCCAACGCAGAACGCCGATCCACAAACCGAGCGCGCTGAGCAAGGTCGCTGCCAGCGATGAATAAACAACGATCGCGGTCCACCAGCCATTCAGGCTTCCGCCACGCAAGGGATAAAGCCAGTGCAGCCAGGCCCCCACCCAGTTCCAGCGCCGCTCCGTCAAGCTGGCATCACGGACCACCTCACCGGTTTTGCCAGAAACGTAGACCAAGGTCTCCCCCTGCCCTCCCGCCTCGATCCGATGCAAGGGCCGATACCCGTCCAACGCTCGCGAATGCGTCCAGGCATCCTCAACCATCAGATCGCGATACTGCAGCGGCTGGTTCGGTGCAAACAAGGCGGCAGATTTCAGGGCAACCGCTTTGTCTACCGCCGGCAAAACCGCGCCTGTCCGCGCATCTAGCGCCACAAAGCGGTTCTTCTCCAGCGTCACGATGTAAACAGGGCCGTTGCCAGTACTAGTCAAACGCAGTCCCTGCGCGCTTTCACCCGGCAGCAAGGCGGCCAGCACTGCCTGCGCCGGCAGGCAGCAATCGCCACTCAACTTCGGCAAATGCTGCAAATGTTCCTGCTGCGTTAGCTTGGGGTAGCCAACGTACATCATCACCACTCCGGAAAAAAACCAGAGCATCATGAACAGACACAGCACGATTCCCAACCAACGGTGGGCGAGAAAAAGCAGCCGCTTCACTTCAGACCCGGGTTCAGAAACTACTTTGGATCGACAAGTCGATCGTTCTCGGCTGACCCAGATAGACCATGGTTGAACCCGAGAAACTATCCGCGTAAATCTTGTCCGTCAGATTCTTGCCGCGCAGGACAAGTCGGGTCGTCCGGTTGAGCTTGTAACTCGCGGAAGCGCCAACCAGGGTGTACGCATCATCACGCAGCGTATTGGCGGTATCAGCATAGCGCGCCGAGACATAGCGCAGGTCGGCGCCCAGCTCAAGCGCCGGCAACGGGCTATACGTCAGCCAAAGATTGGCAACTCGCTTGGGAACTTTGGTTGGTCGATTACCGGCACGTGAGACCACGACGCCGCTAACACTCTCGTTAAATTTATCGTACTGCGCGTCCACGAACGCGATATTGCCGGCCACCTGCAAGCTGCGATTCACCTGGTAGCCAAGCGCAAGCTCAATACCACGCGACGACTGCTGGCCGACCGGAATCGTCGTACCCGGGTTAGCCGGATCGCTGACAGCGATATTGCGACGCGTGATTTCGTAATAGGCCAGCGTACCGTTACCACGCTTGTCGGCAAAACTGAACTTACTCCCAATTTCCCACTGCTTGCCGGTCGTCAGATCGAAATCCCTGACTTGGGAGAAGGAAGCCGTGGTCAGGATGCCCGCGGGTGGATCAGCCGCTGTACTGTACTGCGCATACACATTGGCGTTGTCGGTCAGCTCGTAAGCCAGGGCAAGCCTGCCCGTCAGTGGATGGTAGCGGCGCTTGAAATAAGCAGGATCGGTCGCCGTCACGGTCCGGTGATTGGTTATCTCGAGATCTATCCTGTCATGCCGCAAACCGGTAAGCAGCGAAAGCTTGTTTGTCAGGAAAGTCTGATTTTCCAGAAAAATGGCAAGCGTTTTGACGCGATTAGTCCGTTGTGGATTAAAACCCCCTGTCACCCCTGGGAGATTGAAAAACTTTTCTGTCGAAAAGTTGTAGGGATCTACGCTGCCGAAGGGGCCGCTGACCGAAAGCGGGAAACGCGTCTGCTTGTTCACGCTGTAATCGATACCGCCTGCCCAGTTGCTGCGGTGTCCGCCGAGCTGGCCGTTAAGCGTGAACTCCAGACGATTGCCATTCAGGGTCTGGTCATGGCGCTGCAGCAATGCGTTGGAACGCACGACTGCCGTATTGCTGGCGTTAAATGCGTAAGTTTCGACATTCTGAAAATCACGCAAGGCGCTGTAGTGGTACAGGGTGTTGCGTAATCTGAGGCTATCTGTCGCCTTGAACTCGGTAATCGAGCGCGCCCAGCGCACCCGTTGTTCATAAAGCCCATCGACCGAGTTGTAGTTCTTGAATCGCGTATCTTCATCTATGCGGACGCGATCCCCCACTGGTTTGAGGACGGGCGTCCCCCAGTAGGGACGATCAACACGCTCATTCTGATATTCCAGCGCCAGCGTGTGCCGCAGCGCGGGAGTCAGATCAACCTGCCAGGAGCCCGCAGCCTGCCAGGCCTCACGCTTGACACCCTCACTCCAGCCATTGATCGTATTGCGACTCACATCAAGGCGGACCGCATTACGCTCATCAAGTACCCGATTGGTCCCCGCCGCCAGCTGCACAGCATCAAAACGGCCATAAGAAGCCTTCAAGTCGGTATGGTTGCCATCCCGGTGGGCCAGTTTGGTGATGTTGTTGATGGTCCCCCCAACGGCGCCGGCACCATACAGAAAACTCGACGCCCCGCCGATCGCCTCGACCCGATCATAAATCCAGCTATCGACCGGCCGCGCCGCAACGGCGTCGTACTGCACTGTGATGCCATTAAAAAGCTGGGTCACACTCGCACCGGAGAACCCGCGATAAAACACGGCACCGGGAGAACCTGGTGCCGCCGAGCTGGTGATACCGGGCACGCTTTTCAGCGCCTCCTGTGTGTTATCGACGCCACGACGCTCCATCGTTTCACGATCAACGACAAAGACTGAAGCCGGTGTTTCCCTGAGACTCAGCCCGAGACGGCTTGCCGTCTGGTTTTTCTGTTCCAGATCGAGCGGTTGGCCAAACGAACTGGCGGTGACGCTGACAGCGTCCAGAACAACGGGATTTGCCTCGCTACCATGCCCCCCGGAGGCAAACGTGAGCAAAATCGTCACGTGAAGGATTTTCAGATCACCCCGTCTGATCGAACCTGCATGCATCACAACCATCCCCGCTGAATATAGCCCTGAATAACCCATTCAGCGCCCTGTTAAAAATAGAGCCTGGATAGTAGAGACTTCCCGAAAATTGAGAATGTGACAAATCGTCACACCTGGCGAGAAAACACGGTCAGGACAAGTGCAGTACCATCAACGGTTTCCAGATGCAGGCCGAATACGCAATGAAAACCGACACCCCGCAGACCATCCATCTCAAGGATTACACCCCACCCGCCTGGTGGATTGATACCGTCGATCTTGCCGTCGATATCACCCCCGAAGCGACGCACGTCACCGCCCGCCTCAGTCTGCGCCGCAATGAGGCACAGCCTGCGCAACCCCTGGTGCTCGATGGGAAAAACCTGGAAACCCTGGCGGTATTGGTCGACGGCCAGCCCGCCCGCTACAGCCTCGACAGCACACAGCTGACCGTGCATGACCTGCCGCCGACATGCACCCTGCAGACGGAAGTGCGCATCCATCCCGACAGCAACACCTCGCTGTCCGGTTTTTACCGCTCGCAGGATGGTTATTTCACGCAGTGCGAAGCGCAGGGTTTCCGCGCCATCACCTGGTTTCTTGACCGCCCGGACGTGATGTCCACCTACACGGTGACGCTGACGGCCGGTCAGGCACGTTTTCCCGTGCTGCTTGCCAACGGCAACCCGGTCGCACAGGGTGATGCCGGTGCCGGCCGGCACTGGGCGCGCTGGGCCGACCCTTTCCGCAAACCCGCCTACCTGTTTGCCATGGTGGCGGCCCGCCTGGATGTGCTGCGCGACACTTTCACCACCGCCAGCGGCCGCTGCGTGCAGTTGGCGGTGTACGTCGAGCCGGGCAAGCTCGACCAGGCACCGCATGCCATGGCGGCGCTGAAGAAGTCGATGCGCTGGGACGAGGAACGCTTTGGCCTGGAATGCGACCTCGACCATTACATGATCGTCGCCGTCGGCGACTTCAACATGGGCGCGATGGAGAACAAGGGGCTCAACATCTTCAACACGAAGTATGTGCTCGCTCGCCCCGATACCGCCACCGACGTAGATTTCGAGAACATCGACCGGGTGGTGGCGCACGAGTATTTCC
The DNA here is from genome assembly GCF_905120355.1 of Azonexus hydrophilus. Taxonomy (GTDB): domain Bacteria; phylum Pseudomonadota; class Gammaproteobacteria; order Burkholderiales; family Rhodocyclaceae; genus Azonexus. The sequence continues at coordinate 87,872 of NZ_CAJHOB010000011.1, forward strand.
ACAACTGGACCGGCAACCGCGTCACCTGCCGCGACTGGTTCCAGCTTTCCCTGAAAGAAGGACTGACCGTCTTCCGCGATCAGGAATTCGGCGCCGACATGCACGACCGGCAAACCGCCCGCATCCGCGAGGTCCGCAACCTGCGCGCCGCGCAGTTCCCGGAAGATGCCGGCCCGATGGCGCATCCGGTGCGCCCGGCCTCCTACGTCGAAATCAACAATTTCTATACCGCGACGGTGTATGAAAAAGGGGCCGAGGTCATCCGCATGATCCAGACCCTGATCGGCCGCGACGCCTTCCGTGCCGGCATGGACGAGTATTTCCGTCGCCACGACGGCCAGGCCGTCACCTGCGAGGATTTCATCGCCGCCATGCACGCTGCGTCAGGCTTCGATTTCAGCCAGTTCATGCGCTGGTACAACGAACCGGGCACCCCGCGCATCGACGTGAGCGCCCACTACGACGCAGCCAACCGTAGTTACACCCTCGACTGCGCGCAGAGCAATCCGCGCGCCAGCGATGACGCGCCGTACCTGATTCCACTGCGCGTCGCGCTCTTTGACGAAAACGGCGTGCTACTACCGGAAACCGAGCGCACGCTGCTGCTGAACGAAAGCCGGCAGTGCTTCGTCTTCAACAACGTCGCCGCGCCTCCCATCCCGTCTTTTTTGCGCGACTTCTCCGCGCCGGTCTACCTCGATTTCAGCTACACCCCGGCACAGCTGAGCCTCCTGCTGGCCCACGAAAACGACCCGTTCAGCGCCTGGGAAGCCGGACAGCGACTGGCAAGCGATCTGATCATCTCGGCCCTGCGGGCGCTGCAACAACAGCAGCCCCTGCCCGCCGCGGACGCCTTCATCACCGCCTGCCGCCACTTGCTGCGCACCCAAGCTGACACCGCCCCCGCCTTCGTTGCCGAAGTGCTGACCCTGCCGGGCGAAGCAACTCTAGCTGAACAATTACCCGCCCCCATCGACCCCGATGCCTTGCACGCGGCACGCAAATGGTTGCGGCACAGTCTGGCCCAGGCACTGGAAAAGGATTTCGAGCGGCTCTACCAACAACTGGAAAACCGCGAACCCTATGCGCCGGAAGGCCCGCAAGTCGGCCGCCGTGCCTTGCGCCAGGTCTGCCTGGGCTACCTGCTCGAATGCGCGGCGCCGCACTACCGGACGCTGGCCCTGCAGCAATTGCGCAGCGCCGACAACATGACCGACCAGTTCGCTGCCCTTGCTGCGCTGACCAATGTCACGGCAGCGGACAGCAGCGAACGCGACGCGGCGCTGACGGAATTCCATGCCCGCTGGCAACACGAGCCGCTGGTGGTCGATAAATGGCTGCAGGTACAGGCCGCCAGCCGGCACCCGGCGACCCTGGCGCGGGTGCGCGAACTATCTAGCCATGCCGCGTTCGACATGAGCAACCCGAACAAGGTCTATGCCCTGTGGCGTACTTTCGGCGCCAATTTCCTGCATTTTCATGCCGCTGACGGCAGCGGCTACGTTTTCCTGGCCGAAAAAATCGCCCTGCTGCAGCAGAAAAATCCGCAGGTGGCTTCCCGTCTGGCGCGCTGCTTCGATCGCTGGCGGCAATTCGACGCCCATCGCCAGCAGCACGCCCGCCGCGCCCTGCAGGGACTGCTCGATCTGCCCGATCTGGTCAGCGACGTGCGTGAAGTGGTCAGCCGGGCCTTGGCGACGAGCTGACCGAGCATCCTGTCACTCCGTGGCAGCCCGCCGTGCCTGCATCCAGCCCATCAGCGCCTGGCTGGACAGGTTGAGCGCTGCCTGATAGCGCTCGGTGGGCAGTGCATGCTGCAAGGCCGCAAACAGCTGCTGCGTGCCTTCCTGGGCACGGGCGGCGTTGCCTTGCTCCAGCAGCGCCATCTGCAGGGTGGCCATGCTGTCGGCCAGCAGCCGCCAGCCGTTTTCCGGCATCTGTGCATCCAGCGCCAGCATCAGGCCACCCAGTGCCTGCACGATGGGCGTGCTTTCTTCCGCCGCAGAGCAGGCGGCCATGGCATGCCACAAGGCCAGGTGAATACTGCGGCGCAAGGCAATCTTGCCATCGATGGCGGCGGTTTCCTGTGTCGACAACGCCGCAAAATGCTGCGCAAACTGTGCCTCGGCCTGCGGATCCAGCCGCGTGCGCAAACTGCCGAGCAACGCAGTCAAAGGCGGAATGGCCTGCAAGCGGAAGGCCTGGGTATAGGCCAGCCCCCAGGCATCGAGGGCATACACCAGAAACGCCAGGCGGGCAGTGCGCGCGCCCTGACTATCACCTTCATCCAGCCAGCGCTGGATGCCCTGCTGCCACGCGGCCTGCGCCGCCAGCTCGTCGGTGTCTTCCGCGTTCACCGCATGGCGGAAGACCTGGCTGAACACATCCTGCGCCAACGCCGCCCCCACCCGCTGCACATCGGCAGCAACGAGAGATGCCAGCGGATCGGTAATGGTCTGCGTGGTGGACATGGATGCCCCCTTGAAAAAGGGCGCATTGTAACGGCAGAGGGTGCCCTCAGGCCGGCAGCAGTTTTTCCAGGGCGGCGAACAGCTGCCGCTCTTCAAAGCGCACGTGCGCATTCATCAAGACGGCAAATTCCTCCAGACCGCCCGCACCGCGTTGCGGCAACGCAGCAACCAGTTGCCGGATGGCCGCATGTTCCGCCAGCGTGCGCTCCACCAGCGCCGTTTCACCTGCTGCCGCCAGACGCGGCAACAGGTCGCGTTCTTCGATCTGGAAATGCGGCTCCAGCTCACTCGCGAAGCGGGCGCTGCAGGCAGCGATCATCGCATTCTGTTGGGCTGCATCTTGCGCAGCGGCGGCCCGGCGGCAGTCCAGGGCAAGTTTGAGGGCGTGATGATGCTCACGCGAGAGATCTTGCAACGTGACGTGACGTTTCATCGGCAGTCTCCAGAACAAAAGGTGGAATACGTATCGAACTGCTGTGCAGTCTAGCCCGCAGGGCGGCGCACGCCTTGATTTACCGCGGCTTTTGCCGGGCTGCCGGCACGGCCGCATCGGCGGCGGGTTTCACGGTAAAATCGGCGCATGGATTCATTCAATCTCACCAACAATTTCCTCATCGCCATGCCCACCCTGGAAGATCCGTACTTTTCCAAGGCGCTGATCTATGTCTGCGAACATACCCGCAACGGGGCCCTGGGGATCATTGTTAACCGCCCCCTGGAACTCAATCTGGCGAGCCTGCTGGAGAAGGTCAACATCACCTTCGAGCGTCAGGATCTGGCTGACCTGCCTGTCTATTTCGGCGGGCCGGTGCAGATGGATCGCGGCTTCGTCCTGCACCGAGCGGGCGGCACGTGGCAATCCACCCTGGCCATCAGCCCGGAAATCGCCCTGACCAGCTCCCGCGATGTGCTCGACGCCGTCGCCAAGGAAGGTGCTCCCTCGGAAATCATTGTGTCCCTAGGTTACGCCGGCTGGGATGCCGGACAGATCGAAGAGGAAATGGCGCAGAACTCCTGGCTGACGGTGCCGGCACGCGCCGACATCCTGTTCGATCTGCCGCCGGAAGGTCGCCTGCCGGCCGCCCTGCAAACCCTGGGCATCAGCTTTGCCCAGCTCTCCGACGTCGCTGGGCACGCCTGACGTGGGCACGGTGCTGGCGTTCGACTTCGGCGAGAAACGCATCGGCGTCGCCACCGGTGAAACCCTGCTTGGCACCGCCCATCCCCTGACCGTCATTCATGCCGAGAGCAACGCCCAGCGCCTGGCTGAAATCGGCAAGCTGGTCGCCGAATGGCAACCGCAGCAGCTGGTGGTTGGCCTGCCCACGCACGCCGATGGCACACCACATGCCATGACCCAGCTGGCGAGAAAATTTGCCGAGCGATTGCACAAGCATTTTGCCCTGCCCGTCGCCCTGGCCGACGAACGCCTGACTTCGCGCGATGCCGAAAGCCGGCTGCGGGAAACCGGGCGTAACGCCAAAACTGCCAAGCCGCTGCTCGATGCCGTGGCGGCGCAACTCATTTTGCAAACCTGGTTGGAAAGCACACCGCATGTCGCCTCCTGAGACCCTCGTTTTATCTGCTGCCCTGCCCGATCCTGAAGCGCAGTGCCGGCAGCTGGCCGAACAGCTGCGCCCCTTGTTGCCCAAGAACCCCGCCCTGGTCGGCATCTACAGTGGCGGCGCCTGGATCGCCGAGCGCCTGCGCCAGTTGCTCGGTCTGCACGACGAAATCGGCCTGATCGATGTCTCCTTCTATCGCGACGATTTCGCGCTCAAGGGGCTGCAGAGCAAGGTCAAGCCGACCATCATTCCCTTCGACGTCGAAGGCCGCCACATCGTGCTGGTGGATGACGTGCTCTATACCGGCCGCACCACGCGCGCGGCCGTCAACGAACTTTTCGATTACGGCCGCCCGGCCGCCATCGACCTGGCGGTGCTGGCCGACCGCGGCGAACACGAACTGCCGATTGCAGCGACCTGGAAAGTCTGGGATGTGCGCCTTGCCCCGGGGCAGAGCTTGCAACTGGAACAGCAGCAGGCGCCTGACACGGCCGGACAACTCACCTGGAGGTTGCAGCATGCATAACCCGCAGTTGAACAAGCATGGCGAACTGGTGCACCTGCTCTCTACCGAAGGGCTGCCGCGCGCCATCATGACGCAGATTCTCGACACGGCGGAATCCTTCATGGAAATCTCCACGCGGGCCGTGAAAAAAGTCCCCCTGCTGCGCGGCAAGAGCGTGTTCAACCTCTTTTTCGAAAACTCGACCCGCACCCGCACCACCTTCGAGATTGCCGCCAAGCGGCTCTCGGCTGACGTACTCAACCTCGATATCGGGCGTTCCTCCACCTCCAAGGGCGAAACGCTGCTCGACACCATCGACAACCTGTGCGCCATGGACGCCAACCTGTTCGTCGTCCGCCATGCCACCTCCGGCGCCCCCTACCTGATCGCCGAGCACCTGAACCGCATCGGCCGCGACGACATCCATGTGGTCAACGCCGGTGACGGACGCCACGCACACCCGACCCAGGGTCTGCTCGACATGTACACCATCCGCCACTTCAAGAAAGATTTCAGCCAGTTGCGGGTGGCCGTGGTTGGTGACATTCTGCATTCGCGCGTCGCCCGCTCCGACATTCATGCCCTCACCACCCTGGGCGTCCCGGAAGTGCGCGCCATCGGCCCGGAAACCTTGCTGCCCAAGCATCTCGACAAACTTGGCGTGCAGGTCTTTCACGACATGAACGAAGGTCTGCGCGATTGCGACGTGGTCATCATGCTGCGCTTGCAGAACGAACGCATGAACGGCGCCCTGCTCCCTTCCGCCGGCGAGTATTTCCGCCATTACGGCCTGACGCCGCAAAAACTGGCACTGGCCAAACCGGACGCCATCGTCATGCATCCGGGCCCGATGAACCGTGGCGTGGAAATTCATTCTGCGGTTGCCGACGGACCACAGGCCGTCATCCTCAATCAGGTCACCTTCGGCATCGCCGTGCGCATGGCGGTGATGAGCATCGTTGCAGGGAATTGAGCACATGAACATCGAAATCAGGAATGGCCGCGTTATCGACCCGAAAAACGGCATCGACCAGAACAACCTTTCACTGTTCATCAGCGGCCGCCGCATCGTCGGTGTCGGTGCCCCCCCGGCCGGGTTTGAAGCCACCGAAACGATTGATGCACAGGGCCATGTCGTCTGCCCCGGCTTTGTCGATCTCGGCGCCCGCCTCAATTCCATCGAGGCCGAACTCGCTGCCGCCGTTGCTGGCGGCGTCACCAGCGTGGTGGTCCCCCCGGATGCCGATCCACCGCTCGACGAACCGGAACTGGCAGACCGCCTGGTGCACCGCGCCAAGGAAATCGGCAAAGCGCGTGTCTATCCGCTGGGCGCCCTCACCCTCGGCCTCAAGGGCGAACGCCTGACGGAAATGGCTGGCCTGAGGAAGGCCGGCTGCGTCGCCTTCTCGCAGGCCAAGGTGCCGGTGGTCGACACGCAGTCGCTGATGCACGCACTCGAATACGCGGCCTCCTTTGGCTTCACTGTCTTCCTGCACCCGCAGGAATACTATCTGGCGCGAAACGGCAATGCGCACGACGGCGAAGTGGCGGCCCGTCTGGGCCTGTCCGGCATTCCAGTGGCCGCCGAAACCATTGCCATCGCCACTCTGACCCAGCTGGTCCGCCACACCGGCTGCCGTGTGCATCTGACCCGCCTTTCTTCGGCCGCCGGCATCGCCATGGTCGAAGCAGCCATGGCAGAAGGATTGCCGCTCAGTTGCGACGTCGGCATCCACCACCTCCTGCTCACCGAATACGACATCGGCTATTTCAACCCGCAGGCGCGTTTTCTGCCGCCGTTACGCACCGAAGCCGACCGTAACAGCCTCAGCCATGCCGTGCGCAATGGTCGGGCGGCCATCTGCTCCGACCACACGCCACTGGCCGCCGACGACAAGATGATGCCATTCGGCGAAGCCCGATCCGGGGCAACCGGTCTTGAAGTCCTGCTGCCGCTGACCCTGAAATGGGCGGCCCAGGAAAGCGTCGACCTGCCCACCGCCCTCGCCAGCATCACCTGCGCCCCCGCCGCCCTGCTCGGCCTCGCTGCGGGCAGCCTGAGCGTGGGCGCCAGTGCCGACATCTGCATTTTCGACCCGGACGCAGAATGGGTATTGACCCCTGAAGTGCTCAGGAGCCGAGGCAAAAACTCGCCCTGGCTCGGCCATCCCATGCCGGGCAAAGTGCAGAAAACCCTGGTCGGCGGACGTATTGTCCATGGCTGAATCGCAGCAAATTAAATGCGAGTGACATAGTCTGGTTATTCCAATAGAATGTTTTCCGGCAGTCATCACTGCCGGCCGTATCCAATCGTTCACACATTCTGGAGGAAGTTCGCAATGAAACGTCTGTCGCTACGTCTGCTCATGTCATTACTCAGTTTGTTTGCCGCCGCCAGCATGGCCGTGGCAGCGGTCAACCTCAACACCGCCACCGTGGCCGAACTCGACGCGATCAATGGCATCGGCCCCAGCAAGGCCAGCGCCATCGTTGAATACCGGAACAAGAACGGCCCCTTCAAATCGGTGGATGACCTGCAAAACGTCAAAGGTTTCGGCAAGAAGAGCATCGACAAACTGCGGCCGGAACTCACCGTCGGGCCCACGCCGGCAAAAACTGCGGCCAAGACGCCGGTCAGGAAATGAGGCAGTAAATTGAATCGAAAGCTGCATGTACGGCGGGAATATCCCGCCGTTTTCACGTCAACAGCGCAACAAGCCGCTCTGCCGTGACGGATTCGATTTCAACCACCTTCTGCCGCGATGCCTGCCCGCTTTTCAGGCTGATCTGCTGCCGGGGGATTGCCAGCCGCTGTGCCAGAAAGCGCAGCAGGGCTTCGTTTGCCTTACCGTCCACAGGCGGCGCGGCGAGGCGAATTTTCAGTGCCTCGCCATGCAGCCCGGCACATTCACTTCTTTTTGCGCCAGGCTGGATATGCAGACTGAGCGTGGCGCCACCCGCTGCGGTCAGGCGAAACCAGGTCATCGCTCAGACGTAGATCAGCAGCATCTGCAACAGCAAAATGGCCACCAGCAATGACAGATCGACACCCGAAATCACCGGAATGACCCGCCGCAAGGGATCCAGCAACGGCCGGGTCAGCTGCTGCACGGGCGCAGCCAGCGGCGAAAAGGGATTCACCCAGGACAGCACGGCCTGCATGATGAGCGCACCGATGAAGATATAGATCGTCAGGCGCAGGACACCACGCACAGCCGCCAGCAAGAGAAACGGCAGCGCATCAGGCAGAGACTCGCCGGCACCACTGAGGATCACCACCAGCAAGGTCAGTGCCAGCTGTACGACAAAGGCAGCCAGCAGGCTTGCCCAGTCGAATCCGCGCCAGCCGGGAATCACCCGGCGTAGCGGCTTCACCGCCCAGTTCGTGGTGGTAACGACGAAATGCCCCAGCTGCCCGGAAAACGACACCCGCAGCCACTGCATGAGAAAACGCAGCAGGAAGAGAAAAGCGAAAAAACCTGCGATCGCATTAAGCAAGAAGAATAGCGCCTGCATCACTCCGCCCCCAGCAAACGACCCAACTCGGCCCCGCGTGCCGCCGCCGCGTGACAGCCGGCCACAATGCCCGCCGGCACCGCCTGCGCCTGCATCACCTCCAGTGCCGCCGCCGTCGTGCCGCCTTTCGAAGTCACCCGCTCGCGCAGCACCGACACGTCCTCCGTGCTCGTCGCCGCCAGCGCTCCGGCGCCCTGTACCGTCGCCACCGCCAGCTGGCGTCCCTGCTCGGCCGACAAACCGAGCTCCAGCGCAGCCTGCTGCAGGGCTTCGATGAACAGAAATACGTAGGCCGGGCCGCTGCCGGAGATGGCCGTTACGGCATCCATCTGCGCCTCACGCTCAACCCACACCGTCGCGCCAACACATTGCAACAGCTTGTCAGCCAGTTCGCGCCCGGCCTCATCCACAGCCGCCGTGGCGCAGCAGCCGGTCATCCCTGCACCGACCAGCGCCGGCGTATTCGGCATGGCCCGCACCAGCCGCTGATGCCCCCCCAGCCAGCGCGCCAGTGTCGCCAAATCCAGGCCGGCAGCGATGCTGATGACCAGCGCGTTACCCAGACGCCCCTGCCAGGGCGCCACCGCTTCCCGCATCTGCTGCGGCTTGACGGCCAGGAGCAGCACATCCGGCGCGGCCGGTGCGTCTGCAGCCTGGGCATAACTCACCACCCCGTAGGCCTGATGCAGGCGGGCGCGCGCTTCGCTGCCCGGGTCGATCACCTGAATTTCGCTGGCGGCAATGCCTTTGTCGAGCATGCCGCCGATCAGGGCATAGGCCATATTGCCGCCACCAAGGAAGAGAATGTTCATGCGTAGTTTCTTTCACCAAAAATTGCGCTGCCGACGCGGACCATGGTCGCGCCTTCGGCAATCGCTGCTTCGAGATCATCGCTCATGCCCATCGACAGGGTATCAAGCGGCAGGGATGCATGTTGCGAAATACTTTGCGCCAACTGGCGCAGGCTGCGAAATGCCGCCCGCTGTGCCGCCACATCGGCAGTCGGCGCCGGAATGGCCATCAGGCCGCGCAAGCGTAATCCGGGCAAGGCCGCGATAGCCTGACACAGGGCACAGGCTTCCGCCGGGGCACAGCCACTTTTACTCTTTTCGTCAGAAATATTGACCTGCACACAGACATTGAGCGGCGCACACTGCTCCGGGCGTTGTTCGGACAGACGCTGCGCCAGGCGCAGGCGATCGACGCTATGGACCCAGGAAAAATGTTCGGCGACCAAGCGGGTTTTATTACTTTGCAGCGGGCCAATGAAATGCCACGTTAAAATGCCATTGGATTTGAGTGCGAGGCATTTCTCCACTCCTTCCTGGACGTAGTTTTCAGCAAAATCGGTTTGCCCGGCACGGATGGCGGCTTCAATCGCCGCCAGCGGCTTGGTTTTACTGACCGCAAGAAGGCGCACGCTTTCAGGCGCACGGCCGGCAGCACGCGCCGCCGCTATGATGCGCTGGCGTACAGCTTGCAGCTTGTCGGCAATTGCACTCATAATTCATTAGGAATTCTTTTCAAGCGAAAAGTATACACAAGCGCGCTGGACGCACGCATTTTGCACGCACTTCGGGGAATCTTTGCATGGACATTACTGAACTCCTGGCCTTTAGCGTCAAGAACAAGGCATCCGATCTTCACCTGTCTTCCGGCCTGCCGCCGATGATCCGGGTGCACGGGGATGTTCGCCGCATCAATCTGCCGCCAATGGAACACAAAGACGTGCACGGCATGGTGTACGACATCATGAATGACGCCCAGCGCAAGGTGTTCGAAGAAACCCTGGAATGCGACTTTTCCTTTGAAATTCCCAATCTGGCACGCTTCCGGGTCAATGCTTTCAACCAGCAACGCGGCGCCGCCGCTGTCTTCCGGACCATTCCGACCAAGGTGCTGACGCTGGATGAGCTCAATTGCCCGAAAATCTTCCGCGAAATTGCCGAATATCCGCGTGGCATCGTGCTCGTCACCGGCCCGACCGGTTCTGGCAAATCGACCACGCTGGCTGCCATGGTCAATCACGTCAACGAAAATAGTTACGCCCACATCCTCACCATCGAGGACCCGATTGAATTCGTGCATGAATCGAAGAAATGCCTGATCAACCAGCGCGAAGTCGGCCCACAGACGCTGTCCTTCTCCAACGCGCTGCGCTCGGCACTGCGCGAAGACCCGGACGTCATCCTGGTCGGCGAGCTGCGTGACCTGGAAACCATCCGCCTCGCCCTGACCGCGGCTGAAACAGGCCACCTGGTGTTCGGCACCCTGCACACTTCGTCGGCAGCGAAGACCATCGACCGCGTGGTTGACGTGTTCCCGGCCGAGGAAAAAGACATGGTGCGCGCCATGCTTTCCGAATCGTTGCGTGCCGTCATTTCGCAAACCCTGCTGAAGACAAAGGACGGCCAGGGCCGCGCTGCGGCGCACGAAATCATGATCGGCACCCCGGCCATCCGCAACCTGATCCGCGAAAACAAGGTGGCGCAGATGTATTCGTCAATCCAGACCGGCCAGGCCATGGGCATGCAGACCCTCGATCAGTGCCTGGTGGACATGGTGCGGCGCAATATCGTATCGAGCAGCGAAGCCCGCCTGCGCGCCGCCAACAAGGATGCTTTCCCGGCCTGAGCCAGGTCGCACACATACTACGGAGAACACGATGGAACGCGATCAGGCGATGAAATTCATGCACGACCTTCTGCGATTGATGACGCAGAAGCGCGGTTCGGACCTTTTCATCACCGCCGGCTTTCCGCCGGCAATCAAGGTGGACGGCAAGATCACCCCGGTATCCAATCAGATTCTGAACTCACAGCACACCGCCGAGCTGGCGCGCGCAATCATGAACGACCGCCAAGCCGCCGAATTCGAGGCCACGCGTGAATGCAATTTCGCCATTTCGCCCTCCGGCATCGGTCGCTTCCGTGCCAATGCGTTGATTCAGCAAGGCCGCGTCGCCCTGGTCTGCCGCACCATCAACATGACCATTCCCACGCTGGACGAGCTGGGCCTGCCCCCGGTCATCAAGGATCTGGCCATGACCAAGCGCGGCCTGATGATTTTCGTCGGCGGCACCGGCACCGGCAAAACCACCTCGCTGGCCGCACTGGTCGACTACCGCAACGAGAACAGCTTCGGTCACATCATCACCATCGAGGACCCGATTGAATACGTGCACGAGCACAAGAACTGCATCGTCACCCAGCGCGAAGTCGGCGTCGACACCGACGACTGGGGGCCGGCGCTGAAAAACACCCTGCGCCAGGCGCCGGATGTCATCCTGATGGGAGAAATCCGCGACCGCGAAACGATGGATTACGCCATCGCTTTTGCCGAAACAGGCCACCTGGCACTGGCGACGCTGCACGCCAACAGTACCAACCAGGCCATCGACCGCATCATCAACTTCTTCCCGGAAGAGCGCCGCCACCAGCTCCTGATGGATCTGTCGCTGAACCTGCGCGCCATCGTCTCACAGCGCCTGCTGCCAAAAAAGGACGGCAAGGGACGCCTACCGGCGATCGAAGTCATGCTCAACTCGCCCCTCATTTCCGACCTGATCTTCAAGGGCGAAGTGCATGAAATCAAGGAAATCATGAAGAAATCGCGCGAACTGGGCATGCAGACCTTCGACCAGGCGCTGTTCGATCTCTACGATGCCGGCCGCATCACCTACGAAGACGCCCTGCGCAATGCCGATTCGCTCAACGATCTGCGCCTGCAGATCAAGCTCAACGCCAAGGAATCACGCGACCGCGACCTCGGCGCCGGCATCAGCCACCTCGATATCGTTTAACCCCGCAAGGATCACATCATGCTCTCTCGCATTTCCCGCCTCCTGCTCCCGCTTCTTGCCAGCCTTCTGATCGGGCAAGCGCATGCAGGACTGGACGCCATCAGCAATGCCGACGCCGGCTCCGGCGTGCGCGAAGCACTGGCCAAAGGCGCCGAATTCGCCGTGGCGTCACTCGGCAAGGACAACGGCTTTCTCGCCAACGACAAGGTAAAAATCCCCCTTCCGGGCTATCTGCAGAAAGTGGAAGGCGGCTTGCGCATGTTCGGCATGGGCAAGCAGGCTGACCAGTTGGTCAACACGATGAACCACGCTGCAGAAAATGCCGTGGCCGAAGCCATGCCCATCCTTTCGGACTCGATCCGCAAGATGACCCTGCAGGATGCCAAAGCCATCCTGACTGGAGGTGACGATAGCGTGACGCAATACTTCCAGCGCTCGTCGAGCGACCAGCTGACGAAGAAATTCCTGCCCATCGTCAAAGCGGCCACCGCCAAACTGCAACTCGCCGAGCAGTACAACACCTTTGCCGGCAAAGCGGCCAGCATGGGCTTGATCGACAAGAAAGACGCCGATATTGACAGCTACGTCACGCAAAAAGCCATGGACGGCCTCTTCCTGATGATCGCCGAGGAAGAGAAAAAGCTGCGCAGCAACCCGATGCAGGCCGGTAGCGCGCTGCTGAAGAAGGTCTTCGGCGCGCTGTAAGCGCGGGGTGATTCAAGTTCCCGCAAAGAACTGACGTAGACCGGGCCAGGAGGTCCGGTCATGAACACATCCCGACTCGCTTCAACCACCCGCCAGCCCAGCCCGGAAACTGTCGGGCGCACCCAGCAGGCACAGGCGCCGGCCGTTCGCCGGGTCGAAGCCATGGAAGCAGCAAGCAATGAGCGGGAGCGTTCGCTGCAGCAGGAAGTGGCCCTGATCGATCAGAAGGCCATTGGCCCCTACCAGGGCGCCGAACGACGCCGTGCCGAGGCCCGCGCCCTGGCTGACGAACTGCTGGAACAGCGCAACGTGCGCCAGTTGGTGCGGGCCATGGACACCCGCGGCCGACGGCCCGGACAGATCGACGAGAATATCTGACGGTCGAATGCGCTAAAATCGCCCCACCCGGCCAGATGGCCGGGTTTTATTTTTGTCGCCCTTCGTTCCTCACATGCACGGACTCAACCCACAACAACGCGCCGCCATCCAGTACCTGGACGGACCCTTGCTGGTACTGGCCGGTGCCGGTTCGGGGAAAACCCGCGTCATTACGCAAAAAATCGCCCACCTCGTAGACAACTGCGGTCTGCAGGCCCGCAACATTGCCGCCATCACGTTCACCAACAAGGCGGCCCGGGAAATGCAGGAACGCGTCGGCAAACTGCTGCCGGCAGCGCAAGCCGGCGAGTTGCAGATTTCCACCTTCCACTCCCTCGGCGTGCGCATCCTGCGCGAAGAAGCGCGCGCCCTGGGGTACAAACCCCGCTTTTCCATTTTCGATGCAGCTGATTGCGCCGGCATCATTGGCGATTGCGCCAAGACGGTGGACAAATCAACACTGCGCCACCTGCAATCCATCATCTCCAACTGGAAAAACGCGCTGGTCAGCCCGGAAGCCGCCCGCCAGATCGCCAGCAACGAACACGAAACGCTCGCCGCCAATGCTTACCTGAGCTACGAAGCCACCCTGAAAGCCTACCAGGCGGTTGATTTCGACGACTTGATCGGCCTGCCGGTACGACTGTTCGCAGCGCATCCGGACATTACCGAGAAGTGGCAGAACCGCCTGCGCTACCTGCTGATCGATGAATACCAGGACACCAACGCCTGCCAGTACCAGCTGCTCAAGCAACTCACCGGCGTACGCCAGCAATTCACTGCGGTGGGCGATGACGATCAGGCCATTTACGGCTGGCGCGGTGCCGACATCGCCAATCTGAAAAAACTGCCGGATGAATTCCCTCGCCTGAAAGTCATCAAACTGGAACAGAACTACCGGTCGACGGTGCGTATCCTGAAGGCTGCCAACAACGTCATCGCACATAACGAGAAGCTGTTCGAGAAAACCCTGTGGTCGGAGCTGGGCCACGGCGACCCGATCCAGGTCAGCGTCTGCCGCGACAATGAAAGCGAAGCCGCAAGCGTGGTCATGAAGCTGCAGGCGCACCGCTTCGAGCAGCGCGGCAAATTCCGCGATTACGCCATCCTTTACCGCTCCAACCACCAGGCTCGCCTGCTGGAAGCCCAGTTGCGCGAACAGAAAATCCCCTATCTGCTTTCCGGTGGCCAATCCTTCTTTGACAAAGCCGAAATCAAGGATCTCACCTGCTACCTGCGCCTGCTGGCCAATACCGACGATGATCCGGCCTTCATCCGCGCCGCCACCACGCCCAAGCGCGGCATTGGTGCGGCCACCCTGCAAACGCTGGGGCAGTATGCCGGCGAACGTCATGTCTCGCTCTTCCAGGGCGCCGGGGAAGAAGGCTTCGCCCAGCGCTGCGCAGCACGGCAACTGGAACCGCTGCGCGAGTTCTGCCAGTTCATTGCCCGCCTGCAGGAGCGTGCTGCCCGCGAACCAGCGCAGCAGGTCTTGCCCGACCTGCTCGCTGCCATCGATTACGAAACCTATCTTTACGACAGCGAAGAAGAGCGCACGGCACGCAACCGCTGGGCCAATGTCTGTGAATTCACGGAATGGATCAATAAAAAGGGGGAAGAGGACGGCAAAACCCTGATCGACCTGGTCCAGAGCATCGCCCTCATCAACCTGCTCGACAAACAGAACAGCGAAGACATCGACGCCGTACAGCTGTCCACCTTGCATGCCGCCAAGGGGCTGGAGTACAAGCATGTCTTCCTGGTCGGTGTCGAAGAAGGCATCCTGCCGCACCGCGAATCGCTCGACCCGGCCAAACTGCAGGAAGAGCGCCGGCTGATGTACGTCGGCATCACCCGCGCCCAGCGCTCCTTGCACCTCAGTTACTGCGAGAAACGCAAACAGGCACGCGAGCTGATCCCGGTCGAACCCTCGCGCTTCATCGCCGAAATGGGCGAAGACATCCGCTTCAGCGGCGGCAAGCAGGCCGCCCTGCCGGACAAAGCCACCAGCAACGCCCGCCTCGACGCCATGAAGGCCCTTCTGTCGGGCAAGCGTTGAGCGACAGCACACAAAAAAGGGGAGGCCACAGCCTCCCCCGATGGGCGCAGGAAAAAGCTTATTTGACCTTTTCCAGAATGTAGGTGAGCGCCCCCTTGATTTCGTCATCAGACATGGCGGCGGCCCCACCCTTCGGCGGCATGGCACCCTTGCCGTTGATCACGCTGGCGAGCAGGCCGTCTTCACCCAGCGCCAGACGCGGAGCCCAGTCAGCCTTGGCGTCGATCTTCGGTGCCCCGGCAACTCCCGTATTGTGGCAGGCGCCGCAAACGCTGTTGTAAACGGTCGGACCATCCTTGGGACCGCTGGCTTCGGCAGCAACGTCGACCTTGGCCAGCTCGAACTTCGCCACCGGCTGAATCCGCAGCTCGGCTTCGTCCGCACCCGCGCCGCTGTTGGCCGCCGAATCGAAAGATTTGTTGGTCAGCGCATAGATGCTAGCGGTGAGAACAGCGGCAACGAGAATGGTTGTCCACATGATCTTTCCGGATGCGTTTTGCTCGGCCATGCTGGTACTCCGTAAATGGATTGAGTAAAGACGGCAATTATAGCGGCTCACGCAGGATTGACAAAAACCATCCCGGAGCCACAATCGCGATCACGCATAAAAAAACCCCGCCGGGGGGTGGCGGGGCTGAAAGTTCTCGAATGGGGGAATTCGAGAGGAGGGGTTCAATGCCCTTGCAGTGTAGGGTCCAGGCCGGACGCTGTCTGTCGCCCTTTCGTCTTGTTATGTAACAGAGTGTCGCGCACACGCATCGGGATGTTGCCCATGGAAAACCTGCTCGATCTGGCCGCAACCACCGGCCAGTTACTCCTCGCCCGCAATGAATCTCTGACCCTTGCCGAATCGTGCACCGGCGGCGGGCTCGCCTGTGCAGTCACGGAAATCGCCGGCAGCTCGGCCTGGTTCGAGCGCGGCTTCGTCACCTATTCCAACGCCGCCAAAAGCGAACTGCTGGGCGTGCCGGAAATCACCATCGAACGCCATGGCGCAGTTTCGGAAGCCACGGCCCGCGCCATGGCCGAGGGAGCACTCGCCCACAGCCCGGCACACTGGGCGGTCGCAATTACCGGTATCGCCGGTCCGGCCGGCGGTTCGGCCGACAAACCAGTGGGCACGGTCTGCTTTGCCTGGGCCGGGCGCGATCTCGGTTGTCAGGCGCAAACCCGCTGCTTCAGCGGCGATCGCAGTGCAATACGGGCGCAATCCGTCGCCTACGCCCTGCGCGGCCTGATTCACCTGCTGCAAGGCGCCAGCGATTACGCCTGACTGCTGGACTTACTCCGGCAACGGCGCAAAAAGCGCGGCGATATCGTCGCTACCGAACTTGACTTCGACCGAGTGGTCTTCCGACAGGATGCCTGCCGCCAACTCCGCCTTGCGTTCCTGTAGGGCAAGAATTTTTTCTTCGATGCTGCCAGAGACGATCAGTTTATACACGAACACCGGCTTGTCCTGGCCGAGACGATGCGCGCGGTCCGTGGCCTGATTTTCCACGGCCGGATTCCACCACGGATCGTAGTGGATCACCGTATCGGCCGCCGTCAGGTTGAGGCCGACACCACCGGCCTTGAGACTGATCAGGAACACCGGCACCTCACCCTCCTGGAAGCGGCGCACCGGTGTTTCCCGATCAACGGTGTCCCCCGTCAGACGACTGTAGGGCAAGCCGATCCGTTCCAGCTCCGCTTCGATCAGCGCAAGCATGCTGGTGAATTGGGAGAACACCAGAATGCGCCGGCCTTCATCCACCAGTTCGGGCAGCATCTCCATCAGCAGATCGAGTTTGGCCCGCTCCTTTGCCTTGCGCGCCGCCGCGCTTTTCACCAGGCGCGGGTCACAACATACCTGCCGTAATTTCAGCAAGGCATCGAGGATCACGATCTGACTCCGGGCAAAACCGCGCTGGGCGATCTCGTCGCGCACCTTGGCATCCATCGCCGCCCGTACCGTTTCGTACAGATCGCGCTGCCCGCCCTCCAGTTCAACGGTGCGTACGATCACGGTTTTCGGCGGCAACTCGGTGGCCACGTCTTCCTTCTTGCGGCGCAGGATGAAGGGCCGGATACGGCGAGCAAGCAGGGAGCGACGATCGTTGTCGCCGTGCTTTTCGATCGGCGTTCGCCAGTGTTTGGTGAATTGCTTGCTGGCGCCAAGAAAACCCGGCAGCAGAAAATCAAACTGACTCCACAATTCGCCCAGGTGGTTTTCCAGTGGCGTCCCGGTCAGACACAGTCGATGCCGGGTCGTGATCTGCCGCACCGCCTCGGCACTGCGGCTGGCAACATTCTTTACCGTCTGTGCCTCATCAAGGATGAGCAGATGGTAATCGTGCTGCACCAGACCATCGATGTCCCGCCAGAGCAGGGGATAGGTCGTCAGCACCACATCATGGGCACCGATATCGCCGAATCTTTCCTTGCGCCCCGGCCCATGCAGTGACAGCACACGCAAGGCCGGCGCAAAGCGTTCTGCTTCACGCTTCCAGTTGAAAATCAGCGAGGTCGGCAGCACGATCAGCGCCGGCCGGTCGAGCCGCCCCTCCTCCTTTTCCAGCAGCAGATGGGCCAGCGTCTGCGCCGTCTTGCCTAGGCCCATGTCGTCGGCGAGGATGCCGGACAAATTCTGCGCGCGCAGGAACTGCAACCAGGCCAGCCCTTCTTTCTGGTAAGCACGCAACTCCAATTGCAAGCCTTGTGGCGGCGCGATGTCGCTGATCCCCTGCGCCGCCTGCAAACGCTCCGCCAGCGCCAGCACATCCTGCTGCCCACGGAAATCCCAGCGGCTGGTATCGGTCAACTCAGCCAGACGCGGCGCATCGAAACGCGACAAGCGCAGGGTTTCGCCACCGGAGAAGCCATCGAACAGATCGATCAGCGTCGCCGCCAGCGGCTTGATCCGCCCGGCCGGAACTTTCAACTGCTGCCCCTGCGGCGTCAGCAGGATGACCGCCTCGTCGTCGGGAATATTGCTCAAGTCGATACTGTCCAGCCAGCGCGCATCGCGCCGGAACAGCAGGGCCAGCAGGGGCGCCAGCGGCAGGCGCTGTCCTTCGACCACCACACCCATGTCGAGATCGAACCAGCCGTCACCGCTTTCCGTCAGTTCGGCATCCCAACTTTCGATTTCAACGACGTGATGGCGGAAATCATCAGCAAAATCGATGTGCCAGCCCGCAACCCGCAGATTTTTCATGCCGTTCTGCATGAACTCCGGCCACGCGGCCTCGTTGGCCAGCCCGAAAATCTCCTGCGGCGGCGCACCAAAAGTATTCAGAATGTAGGGCGGCAGCGGCAGGAAACCCGCCTCCTGGACCGCCTGCAAGGCCTGCGCCTCTTCCGTCGGGCGCCGCACCAGGGCCACGGTTTCACCTTCCGGCAGCGTCACGAAGCCGGCTTTTGCCCCGGGGGTGATGTCGACTTCACCGTAGCGAAAATAGACCTGTGCATAATCAAAGGCACTGCCGCCATAGCTGTACGGATAATCGCGCCACGGACGGTTGCCGTGGGTCTGCAAGGTGCCCAGATAAAGACAGGGCTGCAGTGGTACATCGATCTTGCGCAAGCGCTCGCTGGCATTCTCCACCGGCAAGGGCATGCTCGGCGCCAGCTCGGACAATGCCTCGGCCACCAGCGCGACTTCCTTTTCCGACAGCGGCGGCAGATCGAACAGACGCTTGATCAGGCTGGGCTCTGCCTCGATCTGCAACGGCCCGATCTCCCCCTCCTCCACATCGACATACCAGGGCGGCGTGGTCGGCAGCACCAGCTGACAGGGCGGTTCCGCACGCAGGTGCGGCCGCTGGAATCCTTGCCCATCGACCATCCAGCCAAAACTTCCCGGTCGCCCCGCCCCCTCCCGTAGCGGAATTTCCAGATCGCTCTGACTGTAAAAGCGCCCAGTCGCCAGCAGGCGAGAGAGAATTTCCAGTGGCTGCTTGTCACCCAGCCCATAGGCACGAATGCCACTGGCGTGGTGGCGGGCATTCCACAGCTGATGCAGGATCGGCAGATCGTCTTCCTGCACGAATTGCGGTGTCGTGAGCAGCGCCCGCTCGATATTCCACCACTCTTCAGCCTTGTCTGCCCGCTTGCCTTTACGCAAGGTCACGCCGAAATGACGACCATCTTCCGCCCAGTGCAGGATGTAAAACAAGCTGGTCCGCACACTCGGACTACGCGCTTTCTTCTTGGCCACGGCAACCGAAGCACGGCGCAGATCCTCGACCCAGGACAGCACGCTGCTGCTCAGCCGCACCGCCGGATTGCGCTCGGCAATCGCCCGCAGCAGGGCCGCCGCCACATGCTTGCAGTTACGCCGCACCGGACAGGAGCAAGTCGTGAGCAAGCTGACCTGCTGCTTGAAATCGATGAAAACAATATCCGTCCGATACGCCTGCCGGGCCGAACCCGGCACCTGCGCGCTGATACGTTCAGTGCCGACTTCAAGCTGTTGCACCAGATCCACGTAGGGGCGCGCCTTCTTGACGGTATCGGCGCCAAGCCAGCTGACGACATCATCTTCCTGGTATGCGTTGAGCAATTCTGCAGCAGTGGTCATGAAACGGAAAAATCAGAAATAGGGATAGATCAGGGCGCCGGCAATCAGGGCGAGCAGCAGGGCAATGAGGGCCAGCCAACGGTTCTGGCGGATCTGCGCCCGGCTCAGGGCAGCCAGTTGCGGACGCAGGTCAGCTGCCTGCGGCTGGCTGAGCTGCTGGTGAACGAGACGTGGCAATTGCGGCAGGGTGCGCGCCAGATTCGGAGCTTCGTGCCGCAGGTTGCGCCAGATGCCACGCCAGCCAACCTGCTCGCTCATCCACCGCTCCAGGAAGGGTTTGGCGGTCTGCCACAGATCCAGATCAGGATCGAGCTGGCGGCCAAGTCCTTCGATATTGAGCAGGGTTTTCTGCAGCATCACCAACTGCGGCTGGATTTCCACATTGAAGCGGCGCGAGGTCTGAAACAGGCGCAACAGCACCTTGCCAAAGGAAATATCCTTCAGCGGCCGATCAAAAATCGGCTCACAAACCGCACGGATGGCGGCCTCGAATTCATCGACCCGGGTATCCTTCGGCGCCCAACCCGATTCGATGTGCGCCTCGGCCACCCGCTTGTAATCGCGGCGGAAGAAAGCCAGGAAATTCTGCGCCAGGTAGTTCTTGTCGCGGTCGGTCAGCGTGCCGACAATGCCGAAATCCAGGGCGATGTAGCGACCATCGGCGGCCACAAAGATATTGCCTGGGTGCATGTCGGCATGGAAAAAGCCGTCGCGGAACACCTGCGTGAAGAAAATTTCCACGCCGGCAGCAGACAATTTCTGCAAGCTGATCTCGGCTGCCAGCAGACGCTCTGTATGGGAAATGGGGATGCCATGCATGCGCTCCATCACCATCACCGTCGAGGTACAGAAATCCCAATGCACCTCGGGAACGATCAAGAGCGATGAATCGGTGAAATTGCGCCGCAGTTGCGACGCGTTTGCCGCCTCGCGCATGAGATCAAGCTCATCACGCAGGTACTTGGCGAACTCCGCCACCACTTCGCGCGGCCGCAGGCGCTTGCCATCGGCCCAGAGTTTCTCCAATAGCAGGGCGCCGTTGTCCATCAAGGCCAGATCGTGCTCGATGACTGCCCGCATGTTGGGGCGCAAAATTTTGACAGCAACCTCGTGGCCTCCGTCTTCCGGGCGTAGACGGGCAAAATGCACCTGCGCGATGGACGCCGAGGCGACCGGCTGCGGATCGAATTCAGCGAATACTTCGTGTGCCGGACGGCCATAGGCTTTCTCGATTTCCGCCAGCGCCAGCGCCGAATCGAAGGGCGGGACGCGGTCCTGCAGCTTGGCCAGCTCATCGGCGATATCTGCCGGCATCAGGTCACGCCGCGTCGACAGCACCTGACCGAATTTGACGAAAATCGGCCCCAGGGTTTCCAGTGCCAGACGCAGGCGCTCGGCCCGCGGCGCCTGCAGCCGGCGCCAGAACTGCAGCGCATTGGCCAATCGCATCAGGCGGCCGCTCGGCTCATGTTCGAGCACCATCTGATCGAGTCCGAAACGACTGGCGACAGTGGCAATCTTGAGCAGGCGGAAGAGGCGCATCGAGAAATGCCCGGGATGAAAAAAGGGCTGCAGGAAAAACGGCGATGCTAGCACGCAAGGCGGGCGGCTGTCCCCGCTCTACTTACCATTGCGCACATTCCGGCTGGCAGGGGCAGCGTATAATGCCGCCTTTGTTATTTTCCCCACGCCAAACCATGGCCCATGATGTCAAAACCGAGCTGATTGCCCTGCTCACCCAGGCCCGCGACAGTGTTGCCCCTACGGCAAGCGCCACCCCCATCCAGATCGAGCGACCACGCGACCCGTCGCATGGTGATTTCGCCACCAACCTGGCCATGCTGCTGGCCAAGGCGCTGAAGAAGAATCCGCGCGAAATCGCCCAGCAACTGCTGGCCGAGCTACCGGCTTCGCCGCGCATCAGCGGCGCTGAAATTGCCGGCGCCGGTTTCATCAACTTCCGCCTGGCCGCCGGTGAGAAAACCGAAGTCGTACGCACGGCCCTCAACCAGGGCGCTGACTTTGGCCGCTCCACCCAGGGGGGCGCGCAGAAGATCCAGGTCGAGTTTGTTTCTGCCAACCCCACCGGCCCCCTGCACGTCGGCCATGGCCGGGGTGCCGCGTATGGCGCATCGCTGTCCAGCCTGCTCGCCTTTGCCGGCTGGGACGTGACGCGTGAGTATTACGTCAATGACGCCGGCCGGCAGATGGACATTCTCGGCCTCTCCACCTGGCTGCGCTATCTTGGCCTGCTCGGCGAACAGATCCCGTTCCCGCCCAACGGCTACCAGGGCGACTATGTCCGACGCATGGCAGAACAGCTGCAGCATGCCCACGGCGACAAGTACCGGCGCAGCGCAACCGATGTGCTGCAAGACACCCCGGGATTACCCGCTGCTGACCGCGCGGACGACGAAGCGAAAGCCCAGCGCGAGGCCCACCTCGACGCCCTGATCGCCCGGGCCAAGACGCTCCTCGGCGAAGACTGGCACTATGTGCACCAGCATGCACTCAACGAGCAGCTGGAAGATTGCCGCAGCGATCTGCAGGAATTCGGCGTCGAATTCGAAGTCTGGTTCTCCGAGAAAGCCCTTTACGACACCGGCCTGGTCGCACGTTGCGTCGCGCTGCTGGAAGAAAAAGGGCACATCTACGTACAAAATGGTGCCAAATGGTTCCGTTCCACCGCTTTCGGCGATGAAAAAGACCGCGTCGTACAGCGGGAAAACGGCCTGTACACCTATTTCGCCTCCGACATCGCCTACCATCTCAACAAATTCGAGCGCGGTTTCGACAAGATCATCAATATCTGGGGCGCCGACCACCACGGCTACATTCCCCGCGTCACCGGCGCCGTCAAGGCGCTCGACCTGCCCTCCGACAAGCTGCAGGTGGCCTTGGTGCAATTCGCGGTGCTCTACCGCAACGGCCAGAAGGCATCGATGTCCACCCGCTCGGGCGAATTTGTCACCCTGCGCGAACTGCGCGGCGAAGTGGGCAATGATGCCTGCCGTTTCTTCTACGCCCTGCGCAAATCCGATCAGCACCTGGATTTCGACCTCGATCTGGCCAAAAGCCAGAGCAATGAAAACCCGGTGTACTACATCCAGTACGCTCATGCCCGTATCTGCTCGGTACTCAAGCAATGGCCGGGCAGCCCGGCAGAGTTGAGCGCAGCCGATCTCGGCCGCCTCGACAATCCGCGTGAGCAGGCGCTGGCCAATCTCATCGGCCAGTTCCCGGAAGTGATCGAAGCCGCTGCCCGCGATCTGGCCCCGCACTCCGTCGCCTTCTACCTGAAGGATCTGGCAGGGGAATTCCATGCCTGGTACAACGCCGAGCGGATGCTGGTCGAAGATGCTGCCCTGTGCCAGGCGCGCGTTGCCCTGGCCGCTGCGGTACGTCAGGTCATTCGCAATGGTTTGACGATTCTGGGTGTTTCCTGCCCGGAAAGCATGTGAAGGACTGAAATGAGCCGCGACATGAAATCCCGCAAAACCACGCACAAGAAATCCGCTGGCGGCACGCTGATCGGCATGTTCATCGGCTTGGTCCTCGGCGTGTGTATCGCTGCCGGCGTGGTCTGGTACATCAACAAGGCCCCGCTGCCCTTCAACCAGAATGTGCAGAATGGCGACACCCGTCCGGCGTCGGCCACCACCAGTCAGGAGCCAAAGGCTCTCCCGGGCAAACCGGGTGATCCGGCCATGGAAAAACGCTTCCAGTTTTATGACATTCTGCCCGGCAAAGCCGATGCCGTTCCCGAAAAGGCCGCCACCACGACACCCGCCGACAAGCCGGAGAGCAAACCCGAAGCGAAGGCAGGCAAGGAAAGTCGTTCGCCGCTCTTCCTGCAGGCAGGCTCCTTCAGCAATGCGGAAGACGCGGACAACCAGAAGGTGAAACTGGCCTTCATGGGCATCGAATCAACCGTACAGCAGGTAATGATCGAAGACCGCACTTGGTACCGGGTGCGCATCGGCCCCTATTTCCAGCTCGAAGAATTGAACAAAACCCGCGCCAGCCTGGCCAAATCCGGCATCGAAGCCCAACTGTCGAAATAACCCCAGCAGGAGTCATGCATGAACCACCCGCATCTTGAACGCCGCCATTTTCTCACCGCTGCCCTGGCGCTTGGCGCCAGCAGCCTGGCCCGCCCCTTGTGGGCGCAAACGACAGGACAGGAGTTCATTCTGCTCAACCCGGCCCAGCCAACTGAAAGCGCCGGCAAGATCGAGGTTCTCGAGTTTTTCAGCTATGGCTGCCCGCACTGCGCAGATTTCAACCCCCTGCTCAACCTGTGGGCTGACAAACTGCCCGCCGATGTCGTCCTGAAAAAAGTGCCCGTCAGCTTTGGCCGTGCGGCCTGGGGCAATGCCGCCAAACTGTATTACGCACTGCAGACCACTGGCGATCTGCAACGGCTGGAAAACAAGGTGTTCCAAGCGATTCACAAGGATCGCACCAACCTGTTCGAGGAAAAGAGCATCAAATCCTGGGTGGCAGCAAACGGCGTAGACGCACGCAAATTTGCCGATGCTTTCTCCTCTTTCGGCGTGCAGAGCAAGGTCCGCCGTGGCGATCAGCTCGCACACGCCTACAAGATCGAAGGCGTTCCCGCCCTTGCCGTCAATGGCAAATACCTGATCGGCACCCTGCAGTTCGAACAGCAACTGGCAGTGGCCGACAAATTGATTGCGCAGGAACGCCGCACCACGGGTAACAAGTAAGCACCGCGTTGCCACAGCAACCCACAGCCCCCGCCCAGCCACGCACCATCTTCATCACGGGAGCCTCTTCCGGCATCGGTGAGGCGCTGGCTGTTTTCTATAGCAGCCAAGGTGCGCGGCTCGGCTTATCTGGCCGCAAAGCACAGGCATTGCAGGCACTGAATGAACGCCTGGGAGGCAGGCACGTCTGCTACCCGCTGGATGTCACCGATGCCGCTGCCGTGCAGGCGGCGGCAAACGATTTCATGGCCCGCTGCGGTGTGCCGGATATCGTCATCGCCAGCGCCGGCGTCTCTGTCGGCACACTGAGCGAATACCCGGAAGACCTGCCTGCTTTCCGCCAGGTCATGGACACTAATGTTTACGGGATGGCAGCCACCTTTTCTGCCTTTATACCCGCCATGCGTGAAGCCGGAGGGCCACGCCGGCTGTGCGGCATGGCCTCGGTCGCCGGAATCCGCGGCCTACCTGGCGCCGAGGCTTACTCCGCATCCAAGGCTGCCGTCATTGCCTATCTGGAAAGCCTGCGACTGGAATTGAAACCGCACGGCATCGCCGTCGTCACCATCGCGCCAGGTTATATCGCGACCCCCATGACGACGCACAACCCCTACCGCATGCCTTTCCTGCTACCTGCCGACGAAGCGGCACGCCGCTTCGCACGGACCATCGACAACGGCAGCAGCTACCGGGTCATTCCGTGGCCCATGGCCATCGTTGCCAAATGCCTGCGCCTCCTGCCGAACGCGCTCTACGACCGCCTGTTCCTGCGCGCCCCGCGCAAACCGCGTCAGCCACCATCCGGCTGACGCTCGCAACGCCGCAACGGCCAGACCGACTAATGCTGGGCCAGAGCCGGCCAGTCCCGTGCCGTTGCCGACTCGACTCCGCTCACCTCGGCGAAACATCCATCCAGCGGACATTGGCGATTTTTCGGGCAAGCATGCTCACGTGCACACTCGCGCTGGGTCGAATCCGTCAGCACCATGGCATGGGCGGCTTCACAACGAGCAATGGGAGCGTCAAAGATGGACATGGCAATCTCCTTGTGAAGTCACGGTATGACCTAACTATAGCCGACCTGGCCTATTTGTCCATCGATACGGCCTGCAGAGACGCTGAGGTGGCGCCCGATCTTGTCCGGCTGCAGGCTGCGCGGAACATGAAAACAAAAAGGCCAATCCCGAAAGATTGGCCTGACTGTCTGTTCTAGTGGTGGCGTGCAGTTTACTACCGAACAACTCGCTGTTCGGGCCAATGAGCACTGGCGCGGGTTGCTGCGGCAACGTGCTCACGAGCCCTCGATCACTCGTGCCACGTCGCCGTGACACTCGGCACATTTACCCAACAGTAGTAGATCGCCACCCTTGATGGTCCCGGTAAAATTGGTGATCGTCACTTCGTGGCGACATTGCCCGCACCAGACGTTGGCCAGCAGACGCTGGCGGATATCGGCGGGGATGGACTCCCAGCGCTGGCGGGCGGGGCGGCTGAAATCGGGGAGTGCCTCAACAGTCATGTGTCATTCATCCGGTTTTCAACTGGCACCGCCACCGGAATGCGTATCCAGCCAGTGCTGCCCGAGGGGAGTCAGGCGGTAACGCTGGCTACGGCTGTTGGGTTTGTCGGGCAGAGTCATTTCGATGACGCCCTGTTCCAGCGCGGGAACCAGATAGGTCTTGCGGAAGTGCTCCCGGTTGGTCAGCCCCAGCGCATCCTGAATGGCCTGCCGGGTCATTTCACCGGCTATCCGCGACAACAGCACCCCGACTTGCGTGGTGACTTGCACAGGCTCCCCTGGTGGGACAAGCGCCAGCGGGTGCCGTGGGAGACGAATCACGAACGAGAGGCGGTCATCGTCCGTCTCGAACAATGGCGTGGGCGAGCCGTTGGCTGCCATTTCCTTCAGAATTTTGGGGATCCCGGTGGAGCGTCCTTCGGTCATCTCCAACTCCTTCAGGAATTCCCCAATCCGCCGGTTGCGGTAGCGGCGGTTGACTGCCTTCAAGCGTTCGATTCAGGTTTGTCAGAGTCGATTGCCGGAGGCGTCAGAGGAAATTACAACGTCCTGGTAATGGCACAGTAAGACTAAGCGACACTAGGCGCGTCACTTTGCGCCGCTCGCTTGTCGTGATTGCGCAGGCACGCCCTGAAAATAATGGGCTTGAAACAGACGTTGAATCGAGGAGGCCTCCCAGGGGGCTGGGAGGCCATCAATTCAGCGCTTCACAGTGGTGAAGTGCCGTGCCGAGTCGGTCAGCGAATTCGCCAGTTGTTGCAATTCGGTAGCCGCCTTGGCCACTGCGCCGACAGCGCCACTGTTGCGTTCGCCGGTTTGGGCGATCTGTTCCACGTTACGTGCGATTTCATTGCTCGCCGCGTTCTGTTCGCGCAGTGCGCTCGAAACATCGATAATGACTCCCTTGACCTCGTGTGAGCTGGCGCCGAGTCGTGACACGGATTCGCCAACACGCTTGGTCAGAATCACGCCTTCGTTGACATTGGCGACCGCATCTTCGATACAGGTCACGGCATCGCGAGCGCTGCTTTGCATGGAGCTGATCATGGTAGTGATTTCCTGGGTCGACTGCGTGGTTCGTTCGGCAAGCTTTCTCACCTCATCCGCCACGACCGCGAAACCGCGCCCCTGCTCGCCGGCGCGCGCCGCCTCGATGGCGGCGTTCAATGCCAGAAGGTTGGTCTGATCCGCTACCTCCTTGATGACAAGAACAATCTTGGAGACATTCTCGGACTCCTGTCCAAGCGTCCGCACCGTCTGCGAAGCCTGTTCGACAACGGTCGCAATCTTGGCGATGCGATTAACCGCTTCCGAAACAACGCCACTCGTCTCATTCATCAGCAATTCAGAATCGCCTGAAATCGTTTGCGCCCGGTTGGCGCTATCGCTCATCAGGTTGATGCTCACCGTTGACTGCTCCATCGCCGCAGCAATTTCCATGGACGATGCCGACTGCTGGTTGGACGACCAGGCGACATCCTCAGCAGCGATGGTCATTTTCTTGGCAGCGCTGGCAACCATGTCGGCATTGGTCTGGATTTCACCGATCAGTTTCTGAAGATTTGACTGCATGACTTTCATTGCGGCGAGCAAGCTGGTGCTATCGGTGTTCGCCACGGGTATTTCTACCGAAAGGTCGCCGGCAGCCACCTGTTTGACCACTTCACTCGCGACCGCAGGTTCGCCACCGAGGGCGGCGATGATTCGGCGATAGACGGTTAACAACGCCACAACAAGAAACGCGATGGAAAACAGAACAAGTCCTGTGACCCAGTATTGCATGCGTGTTTCAGCCTGCTTCGCTTGTTCGACGGCGGCACTCGTACGCTTGTCAAGAAGCTCCAGAAACTCGTCTACCGGCTTCATGATCTGAGCCTTGTACTTGTGGTAATTCTCGTCGTGCGTCAGTTTGCGCGCCAGTTCAAGATCGGGGTCGCCCTTCTTGGTGAATTGGCCGGTGCCATCGTCGAACAGACCTTTCACCGCATTCATTGCGATCGTCTCGTTTTTTACCAGCGCATCCGAGTTGTTCTGCGCTTCCTTGAGCTTGGCGAATTCCTGCTCGCTGAATCCCGCTTCCTTCATCAGCGCCTGCAATGAGGCTGTAGCGCCATCCGGTTGCGGCTTGTCGATTCCTGCTGCGACGAAATCCCAGTAGATGCGCTCGTAATGTTCCGGTCGCGGCTTTTTCCCGTTACGGATATCAAGAATATCGAAATACTGCTTCTCGTATTTCGCATCGCCGGTCACCGCATAGGTTCGCGCCAGTCGGGTCAGATCGTCAGAACTCTGCCGCAATTCGTCAGCCAATAGATACGAGCGGTAGCGCAGATCGGCGGAACGGGCTACTTCGTCAGACGCGCTTTTGAGAGAAATTACGGATAACAGCACAAGGCACAAAAGCAAAGTAAGGGCGGCAAGCAAGGCGAGGAAAAGATTTTTAATAGTCATGGCGTTTTTCTCTTACTCAGAAGTCGCCAAATAAGGCGACAAAACATCGCATTTAACAGGCCGTTGAAAAAGTGGGCATCGAACGCATCAGGGACGCTGTTTTCGAAGAAACGAGTGGCCCAGACGCGTCTGCGCAGCGATTGTACCAGCCAATCTGGCCTGTTTGCAGGCCATCTCGCCCATTTCGGGCGCACGTATCCCCGGGCTCACGCATGATGCGCGTCCCACCAGCCGCCGATGCTGCCCATGCGCACCAGGTTGTAGGTGGCAAAGCACAGCAGCGCCTGACCCGTGAGCTTGGCCTGACCGATGAGCTTGGTCTTGGCCAGACCACCCACGGTCTTGATCCAGCCAAAGGCCTCCTCAATGCGCTTGCGCACCTTCTGACTGGTCTTGTAGCCCTCGTGTCGGGTGATCCGGGCATCCACCGCCGAGTGCTTGTCCTTGGCCGCTACGTGCGGCGTGACCTTGAGCTTTCGGCAGCCCTTGATGAAGGCCTTGCTGTCGTAGCCCTTGTCGGCCCCGACCGTAGCCCGCTTGTTCTTGTTGTCCCGACGCTTCAACATGGCCAGCGCCGCCTCGCGCTCGGCGGTGCCGCTGGCATGGGTGATCTCCAC
Source organism: Azonexus hydrophilus (assembly GCF_905120355.1). GTDB lineage: Bacteria > Pseudomonadota > Gammaproteobacteria > Burkholderiales > Rhodocyclaceae > Azonexus. The sequence continues at coordinate 116,754 of NZ_CAJHOB010000011.1, forward strand.
GTCCACGATCAACCCGTTGCGGTTTTCCATCAGGATGTGGCCCATGTGGCACAGGCGGGACTTGTCGCCCTGGCTCTTCTTGAACAGGCGGGCATCGGCGTCCGTGGTGCTGGCGTGGGTGTCGTTGCAGCGCTCCTGCCCTTTGAAGTCCACCTCGGGTGAGGTAGGCTGAAAAAAGTGGAGTCCAACGTTTCGTAAAATGATCGAAAACGGA
>NZ_CAJHOB010000012.1 GCF_905120355.1 Azonexus hydrophilus
TATCGCCCCTCAATTCAAGATTCTATCGAAGCGACAACTATTCTGACCCAGGGGGGCTGCGTGGGAAACTTCTCCAAAATGGCCGTTTGGGGGGATGAACTGTCGAACTCGGGGGGGCAGATCGTAACGCTGTTTGCGCTGGCCAATCTGTGGCTGGTGCGCAGGCGATTGCTGCCTCTGCTGGGCGAGGTACGTCCGTGAAGTGGGAAATACCGGGGAAAACTCCGAAATTTCACGGTCGACCGTCGAAAACCCTCTGTTTTTCATCCTCTTTATGACAGCCTCCGCAAAAACAACGGGTTGTTCAGAGAATCCCTAGGTGCAGTTCTTGAACTATCGAGAGAACAGTTGAAGCACTCGATCAAACTCAACAGACGGCGTACCTTGCTCAATATGTTTCAGAATTGCCACATATTCAGCCGTGACGCGGTATTGATTCAGTGTCGGCTTTTTGGGGTCAACATACTCTTCGATCACTTTGCCCTTTAGCAGCGTGGGGAGATATGCTCCTGAGAACGGCTTGCCCTTGATGAACTCTTGTTTCTGAGGGTAGAAGTTGCCTCTCGACAGAAAGAGGTTGAACATCTTGGTTAGGCCTGCTCGGACTTCATCTGTTCGTCTCTCAGCAGACTCTTCTCTCTTGGCAATAATGTGAGCGATGCCAGAAGTGTTGCAGGTGTTCGAGAATGTCTTTGGATAAAAAGTCGGATTGACGCCTTTTCTTGGTTCAAGGAGGTTGAACGTACATTCCTCAAAGCGGGTAAATTCGTCGATGGAGCATTCCCAAAAGAAATCAAACCGCTCGAAGTGGCAATTTTCTAGACGAAGGCCGCGAAAATCAAATATTGGCTTAGTTGCAGAATTGCTTCCAACATTGATAAGAGACAGCCTGCTCACGATATTCTTTTCCTTGAAGAAATCGTTCATCGCCTCTGTGCAGAGACTCATGTCAAATTTATTTTTAGAATTTCTCAGCAAGCTCAGATAAAGCGAAAATACGCCAGAGCACGCCCTCTGCTGAAGAGTTTCATCTTTCTCTTTCAGCGTTGGGTTGCTGAACTGAATCGCCTCAATCGTTTCTGAAAGGAACAGAAAAAGTTCATCATTCAAACTTATGCGGTCACAAATTGATTTGACGAATTCGCTATCAAAACGCAAGTAGTCTGCGGCAATATTGATCATTTTCCAGTCCAAAGCGTCTATTGAACACGTTAGGAAATAGTCAACCGCAAAGAGTGCTTTGAAATATTCATTGAAAAAGTCATATCGGAAGGCTAGTCGATCATTGCGCAACGCTAGCAACGGATGACCTTGCAACCGCTGAATCTCATCTGCCTCAAGCTCTGCACCTTGGCCGGATACCTTCGCGAGAACGTTTTTCACATCATAAATAGATATCTCTCCTTCCTCGGCAACCGACAGTTCCGCGAAAAACGCAATTTGCGTTGCCACCGACAAACTGTCCAGTTTTATGATTTCACGATGGCAGACATTTGCTACCAGAAAGTCATTGGATAGCTCAAAATTGAGCAGCCTTTTCGGGCCAGGTAGCGCATTTAAGTCCCCATTTGCGGGAGAGTCGGGGCGTCGCTTGATGAGATAAACAATCAGGTCAAGGATGTATGGGATATAGATCTCATCTTGTAGCTGCTTGTTGCGCAGTGCGAGTTTGTCGGCAGTCGCCATCGCGCGATCGATTTTTCCAGCCTCGACCGACTGGCGGAAAAAATCCTCCGCCATGACTCTAGTGAAGGGTTGCAAATCTAGGTGCTCAACAGGGGCAGTGTGCTGTCTCGAGTCCCAGAAATAGTCGCGACAAGTAATCAAGATCTTGGCACGCTTCAGATTGGTCGAGTACCCGGTAGAAATGGAGTTGATGAAGCTGATGCTGTCAAATTTTTGCCCGAGTTTCGCGATGACCTCATCGATGCCATCAAGAACGATCACGAGGCTACCATTGTCCACCGAAAGCGATAATAGGTCCTTCGACAGCGGCGTGTCGTCTACCGAATGCCTTTCATGTTGTGCATGGTAGAAGTCATATACGTCGTCGATTTTTTTCTTCAGTCGTGATCGTTTCTCTAACTCTCCGATGATTTCATGAGAATCGATAAATAGAATGCCGACCTCGCTATTTTCTTTGTAAATTTCATTTAGAAATTTCTTGACGAGGGTCGTTTTACCTATGCCACCATGGCCCTTGACGATCAAAAGAGGGTTAGCTTCAAATTTGTACCATTTCTTCAGCTCTTGCAAAGCGGATGCAGATTGAGTCGATGCCGAAGTTTCTGCTGAGCCCTCGATGTAGACGGGCAAGGTAAATGGGATGAATTCTTTAATGTGGTCACGATAAAGAAACTGACTACCAAATTCATCAATGAAATAGACGGTCGGCGTCCCAAACTGGGCGCGAAGATTGTTTTTTCTCTTCTCGACGTCTAGAACACTTGCTGGTTTCTCCGTCAAAATGACGAGGTTAGATTCTTTTGAAACGATCTGATTATTGATGAGATATTGGTGAGTAGCGCTCTGGCTTGCTTCCTCATGAAAATACAGGAATTGTCGTGTCCCCCCAAGTTCATCGGTCAAGAGATAAAACTCAAAGATGACATTCGTATTCCAGTCTCGTCGGACTAATGGATAGCCCACTTCGATGGTCAGACTAGAGTTCTTTGCAATATATGCATCAACGGTGCTTCGAATCCCCCGTTCGGGCTTCGCCTCCCCCCGGTCGACTTCAAGCAAATTACTATTTTGATCAAGGTGGCCTGCTCGGAGGCTTCTGCTGCTATCCCTGCTAGGCGACGAATTGCGAGTCAGTCGGAATCGGGAAATTGTAGCTACGCAAAGGTCAGCAGCTTCGCGCGCAGCATGCTCTTGGTTTCGCTCTTTCTCCGCGCGATCGACGTTTTTCTTGTATCCCCAGTCACAGATACCTTTAACGATGATCCAATCAACGGTATGTTCTACTCTCTTAAGTGCCCTGAGGAGGCCACTGCCCTCCATTTCTCCACCAACAGCCGTGGGCTCCGCTTTCAGAATCGCAGTGCGCGCATCTAAGCTGTCAAATAAAGTTTCGATGGAAAGAAGCAGCCCTTCGTGCACGCGTTTACCGCTGATTTCCGCAGCAGTAGAGAAAGTCTTAATTAAAGTGCCACGGGCAGACGAGACGTCTCCTCGTAAGTGGGTCCCTCCATCAGTCACCTTGTGGTGTTGGGCATCTCGGATTTGAGTCGAGATAAGCACGTCACCGATCTGCTGGCCGTCAGCATCACGCGCACCCCAAGCAATACCTACAGCCACTATTACCAAGGGACTAAAATCCGAAACCGCATTGCTTACAGTATCGAATGATGCCCCGTCTCCTGTAGCGCCCATCAGAGACTTGGCGACGACAACCTTCTGTCCGTTCAAATCACCGTAGTCCCAGTAAATCTCGTTGCTCGGCCCCTGCACTGGAGCACCATCGCAGCCAGTTTTATCCTTCAGTGCTTTGCGAAGCTGCGCTTGTTCGTGCGCGTTGACTGTGAGAAGAATGACATCCGCTTTAAGTTGATCGAACATTGTATTTTCTAATACTCCCTAAAAATTTCTCGGATGGCACAGCACATCCTGTGATATTCCACTCTAGTGGACGATTGTAAGTCGGCTTGTGCCCCAACCGCACACTGTGTTGAATCGACCTCGTGAGCATCGTGAGTGCATAGCACCGCATCTCGGCGGCAGATCAAAAGCGCGCCAGCGGCAAGGAATCGCAAGAGTCCCGCGTTTAGGTGAGCGATTCGTCGAATGCGAACGAACGTCTGGTTGCGGATGATGTCCGCATTCCGATGCCCAGCCGTCGTTCATGAAATACGGCTTCACCGTCCGCTCAGGCCGATCAGTTGTCGGTGAGCAGAAGTATCGTGCGACTGCTCAACTTAGAAACCTGCCGTTGGCCAGCGGTGGCAACAGGTTAGTGGCTCCAGTTCGCAGGATGCAAGAGTGGTCGTTCGCCGTTGCCTGACGGTCGAGCGACAGGCGACCACCACATTGCTACCCGACTTCACCCCACAGGCCACCAAATACTGAGGCCAACGAGCCAAAATCATGCTGCCAGCAGCGATCCCTCATCAACTAGCCTATTGCCAACTTCGCCGCAAGCTTCTCGGCTTGCAAGTGGGTATAGCGTTTCAAGACTTGTAGGCTTTTGTGCCCACTGACAGCGGCCAGTTCGAGTACTGAAAAATCTCCTCTTTCCGCCAGGCGGGAAAGCGCTTCGTGACGCAAATCGTGAAACGTCAGTTCGCTGATTTCTGCTCGTTGGCAGGCGCGCTCAAAGGCCTTGTACAAGGTCATGCGTGATAGAGGCAAGACTTCTCCTGTCAATGCTGTCGGCAAGCCTTGCAACACGGCTAGCGCGGCAGGCGACAGCGGAATCGTGCGAGCTTCGCCATTTTTGGTCATGGGCAGAAGGGCAATGCGTCGTTTGAAATCGACATGCTTCCAGTTGAGGGCGAGCAGTTCGCCCTGTCGCATTGCGGTTTCAATCGCCAGGCGAACGGCTGCTCCCAGCCAAGGATTGCCCGAAGTATCGCACTCCGCCAAAAGACGCTGCTCTTCGTCGCCGTGTAGGCGCCTCTCCCTGCCTTGCCCGCCTTGTGGTTTGCGTACCCCTTTGACCGGATTGCCATTGGGTAGGGTAATGCCAAATTCCTTGCTGCCGACATCAAGCACCTTGGACAACAAGTCAATTTCAGTCTTGACCGTTGCCGGAGACACACGAGGCGCAGCCTTGGGATCGCTACGAAAACGTGGATCAGGCTGTTGCAGACGTTCATCGCGGTAACTTGCCACCAGCGCTGATGTGATGGCGGCTAGCGAATATTTGCCAAATGCCGCTATCAAATGTTGCAACTTGTATTTCCAGCCATTGCCTCGATAGTGGTGGGGGGCGAATTCGGCCTTGAAACGTTCGGCCAGTTCTTCAAAGGTGGTTTTTTCTGCTTCCCGGCGTGGCAAATATAGACCTCGATCCAGTTCGGCCTCCATCTGGCGCGCCCATTTCTCGGCATCGCTTTTGTAGTTGAAGGTTTTGAACATTGGTGGCTGACCTTTGCGTCTGACCTGCACACGCCAGCTGTATTCGCCTCGTTTGGTAATCGTCGCCATGGCACACTCGGAAGTTGTGTTGTGCCAAAATTGTGCCATTAAATTTTTAGTGCGTCGATAATCCTTGTGGTTAAGCTATTTTACACTCCCCTGCTAAGGGAGCATGCGGGCAAAACCTGCATCGAGGGTTCGAATCCCTCCGTCTCCGCCAGAAGTTTTGCAAAAAAGCGCCTTTTGGGCGTTTTTTTGTTTTGTGCGCCCAGCATGGGCGCACTCCTGCGGGTGTAAGTCCCGCCCAACTGCGTGAGGCTGACCGAGCGTGGGGAGGGCGAGGCAGGGTTTCGCAACGCATGCGTTGCGCTGCCGCAGCTGGAATCCTGTGCAAAGGATTCCGTGGGCGGCGTGGAACGTAATCTGCGAGCCGATGAACAAGAATCGGATAGAAGGTGCTGTGAAGCGGAGCGAGAAGTTAGCAGAGGCCATGGTGGTTGCCTGTTTGGGGCGAAGGGCCGAAGGAATGGGGGAGTGGCTACCGAGTTTTCGAGAGCGGGGAGTCCCAGATGTTCACTAACCTGGAGCTCGCCATATATTCAGGGTGGGTGAAGCCCTCAATGGTCTGGCAGCGAGATAACCAATCTTGCTGAACTCGAACTGGCGAAACCGGGAGTGTGCGGGAGGGTTTGCCTGCGTACCACCTCAACCATTCCAACCGCCCGGTGCGGGCCCGCATGCCGGGTGGTGTGGCAGGGGCGCAGTCTACAATGGCTGCCCCCTATCCCGATTGCGGTCGCACCGGGAGTGACTGGTCTTTACCGATGGAATCAGCGGTTCATTGTGCCGGGAACAAATCGGTAAAGCGCGGTCAAATAAAACCGGTGCAGGTGGCTGGTGTCAGCTTGTGCGCCGATCAGTTCTGTTGCTCCAGTTTCTGTCTGATCTCAACTTTTCCCGATTTTGTAACGAACTCCACTCCCGCGACTTGTTGGAGTGCCTGCAGCGCCATGTTTTCGTCGTCAATCAGGAACACGCCGCTGATACGTATGCTCTCCAATGGCGGATCAGAGAGTTTGATCGGGGTTTTGCGGTAGCGGTTTAATTCCTCCACGACCGCCGCCAGCGGCGCGGCATCGAACAGGAGCTGCCCGGTTGCCCAGGCTAGTGCAGTCGTATCTACCGGGCGGGCATTGGATATGTTCCGCGCGTTAAATTCGGTCATTTCGCCAGCACCGACTCTGTGCGGCGGCGTATTGGAAGAGGGAAGGTCGATCTCGACCATGCCTTCGGCCACGGAGACGCGTGTCCGAACCTCGTCGACATCGACTTCAAAGCGGGTACCGATGTCTCGGATCACGCCTGCGTCGGTGGCTACTTCAAAGGGGCGCGAGCGGTCGCTGGCGACCGCGACGACGATCCGTCCCTTGTCGAGTTCGATACGACGCCGTTCAGTATCGAATTTCACCCATAGGCGCGTTTCCGGAGCCACGTCTAGAATGCTGCCATCAGCTAGCGTTACATGCCTCAATTCGCCCGAATCGGTTGCCATTTGACCATCGAGCCATCCCAGACTGACCCAGCCACTGATCAATGTGATGCCGGCAAGTCCGGACAGCGTCCGCAATACCTGCCTTCGCCGGGGCTTTGTTGGGCGAAGCTCGGCAGATGCATCCCACATGCGCTGGAAAGCGTCATATTCACTGCGATGACGTGCATCGGCGCTGAGCCAGGCGGCGAAGTCGGCATGTTCGGAATCGGAAACCTCGTCGCCGCGCAAGCGCGCAAACCACAACGCAGCTTCCTCCTGGATGCGTTCGTCGACAGGAGAATTCGTGGTGTGTGGCGAAGAAGCAACTGGCATGCGTGGAATTTTCCGACATGGCACAGGTGGCTGTCAAAAGCAATACACGCTCAGGTCGACCAAAGACGGCGCAAATACAGTATGGCGCGGGCAAAATTGGCCTCTACTGCCTTGACCGATATGCCGAGTCGGAAAGATATCTCAGTTTGTGTCAACCCTTCGAAACGATGCAGGAAAAACACTTCGCGACATCGTGCCGGCAAGGTGTCGATGCCGTTTGCCAAGACTCGCAGGCGTTGGCGTGCTTCGGCAATACGCGCCGGATCGGACACCGGATCAACTAGTACGCTTTCGTAGTCCTCAATGGGTTCGATGGTCGGCCGTATGCGTTGGGCACGCATAAGATCAACGGCAAGGTTGTGCGCCGCGCGCAGCAGAAAACCTCGGGGATTCACAATCGGAACGCTCAGTGGATGCAACAGGAGGCGCAGAAAGATGTCCTGGGCAGCCTCTCGCCCGGCCTCCGGGCATCCCAGCCTGCGGGCGAGAAAAGTGCGTACTACGCCGAAATGCTCTCGATAGAGCTCTGGCAGTAGCGTCTCGGCAGAAGAGGTAACGGAATCGGTGACGTCAGACATGGCTGGATCGTAATGCTTGTTCCCCCTGTGCTAGTGCGGCACGTTGTCGCACTAGCGTAAGCGGACATAGGGGAGGGGGGAAAAATTTCGTCTGTATGGGTAGAGGGCGCTTTTTGCCTCGCATTCATTGATCCAGGGAGAAAACATGTTTCGAAGCAAGTTGACCGCCGGGGGGCGGAACACAATCGCCACCACTTTATTGATTACGGTACTGTGGGCCACCCCGGCTTGGGCCGGTCCTTCCGCCAGTTTCGACGTTCCCGAGCAGCCGCTGTCCTCGGCCTTGCGCGCTGTAGCCAGTCAGGCCGGCGTACAACTGGTATTTACGCCGGAAACCGTTGGCGCTGCCCAGGGGGCGGCGGTCAAAGGCGAGATGAGCGTCGAGATGGCGCTTGAGCAACTACTTGCCGGCAGTGGCCTGAAATTTCGGCGGGAAGGCGAGCGCAATTACGTGATAGCAGATGTTTCCAGACCAGCGAACGACAGTGTGCTGTCGGAAACGGTGGTTACGGCGACGCGGACGGAGCGACGGGTAGATGAAGTGCCCAGCAGCGTTACAGTGATCGATAGTCGGGATATCGCAATTCAGCAACCGCAGCATGTGGCTGATTTGTTGCGTAATGTCGAAGGGGTGGACGTGCTCGGCTACGGTTCTCCAGCCTCCCTTCCTAACGTGACTTTACGTGGTGTGGGCGGTTCATTTGGTGGTTCGACCAGTCAGATGCTTATTGACGGCATGCCCATCGAATCGCCGGTGGCAGGGATCCATCTGGGTATGCATTCCCTGGGGTTACAGGATTTGGAGCGGGTGGAAATTCTGAGGGGGCCTGCCTCGGCTCTCTACGGTCCCAGTGCAGTTGGGGGTGTAGTGAACTTCATTCCGAAACGTTGGCAGGGGGCTCCGGGGGCCGAGATCAATCTGGGTGCAGGCTCCCATGGAGCCACTCAGCTTGCAGGAGCTATAGGTGGAGTCTGGGATGTGATTGACTTTCGCCTTTCCGCGAGCAATTACCAAACTGACGGCTATAAACCTCAGCGCGATGCTGATCCCTGGGGTTCAAGGGATTTGTCTTCTCGGGAGGGTAAGCAGAGGAAAATGGGCCTGACGATAGGTTTGCGGCCGACTGATAATCAGGAATTGACCTTGGTTGCTCGCAGTGGCGATGGCAGCTCCGACTGGCTGGGAGGGCATTCTAATTACCGATTCGATAACGAATCCGAGAGCTACGATCTGGGGTACCGCTACGAGACAGACAGCGGAAGTGCCTTTAAAGTCCGCTATCGCCATACTCGTCAGAAGACTCATATTCTTTTCGACGACGAACAAGTCAATGGCAATGCCGGTAGCCTGATTCTGGCAGAAGTGGATGATCGTGTCGAAGATAGCGACTATTTCGACTTGCAGGCAGACCTGCGCCTGCATGCGGCCAATACCCTGACTCTGGGTTATACCTACAACGTCGGGAAATACACTTCGCGTTGGGAAGATGTGATCTTTGGGGGCGGTGGCAAGAGCGTCTCAAAGAGTCGCCTGAGCGGCATCTTCCTGCAAGATGAACACCATTTCTCTGATGCTTTGACGCTCTTCGCTGGCGGACGCTGGGATCATTTCAAATTCCACGGGGATACGCAGGATGGCCGCCCTACCGGCAAGAACTCCAGTGACAGTGTTTTTAATCCGCGTCTGGGCGTCCGCTACAAATTGAATGAAAATTCATCGCTCTATGTGACCGCTGGCACGGCCTATGTGCCAGCGCTCAATTTCCTGAAGTTCCGCAGCAATGCCAACTGGCTCGACAACCCAGGGCTGGATCCGGAAACCTCGACTTCTTATGAGGTTGGTGCCAATCATCTCCAGGGGAACTGGTCGATACGGGCTGCTCTGTTCCATACTGACTACGAGGACAAAATTTCTTCCATCCGAGTTGGCAATCGTTGGCAGTTCCAGAACATTGGCAAGGTGGAGGTAGATGGGCTGGAACTGGCCGTGGAGGGGCGGCTGGGTAACTGGCATCCCTATGCTAACTACAGCTATACGGATTCGCGCATCAAGAAAAACCCCAGCGACCCATTGACCGAAGGCAAAAGGGTGCAGCGGATTGCGCCACATAAATTCAACCTCGGTGTGACCTATGCTCCCTCCGGTCAATTTTATATCCGGGTCTCGGGTCGTTATGTGGACGACTACTACTTCAACGATCGTAACACCGCTGTCGCCCGCAATCCCGCCCATTTCGTCGCCGACGCCAAGATCGGCTGGCAACTGCCCGGACTGAGCCTGATGCGCAAGGCCGAACTCAGCCTGGCGATCAACAACCTCTTCGACCGGCACTACCGCGAACAGCAGTACGAGTACGCGGATCGCCGCAATGTCTGGCTTGGTTTGTCTGCCCGCTTCTAGGCGTCAACTCCGCCCCCCCCTTTTTGTCCGGCCATTTCACAACGTAGTTCTTTCTTGAATCAAGGGATCCATCATGCAAATCGAAGAAATCGTTTTTGAAGCTCTCGAAGACTGCAATGAAGCATGTGAAGAACTGACCGCCTGTGTTTGCTGTGGTACCCGAGGCGGCAACATGTGTGGTTGTGGACCGAAGCGCTGATCCCTGTAAGGCAGTAACTGTTCTTTAGGAAGTAAAGCCCGAAATGGCCGGGCATCCCATTACAGGAGCATCACGATGATTCAGCGTCAGGACTTCCACGTATTCGCCAGGGGCGACCAGCACTACCTTTTTCTGACCCAGCCGGTCGCCCTGTTCAAGGTGGATGCAGAGACGGGAGCAGCCTTGCAGCAACTGGAAGCAGGCGAGTCCGTAGCCCTGGGTGCGGCAGGTGAACGGGCCCGAGAGGCTGCCGCCTTTATGGATGATTATTGCCGCAAGGCGCCGCCTGCCAGGAAACTGCGGGCGCCCGGGGACATCTCCGACAAGGTCTGGGGGCTCTACCTGTTCGTGTCGCAGGAGTGCAACCTTAAATGCGCCTACTGCTACGGTCATGAAGGCGAATACGGCCAGCGGGGGCGCATGAACGAGACCACCCTGTGGCAGATCGGACAATGGCTCATCGCCTGAGTAATTTCACATGGTAAGAAACGGTGGGTGGTCAATACTGTTTCTTGCGAGCGCTGTCTGGGCAAGTAGCGGGGAGGATATTTCACTCATCACCGCCGCCGACATTGCACGTGAAAAACCAGCGGATGTGATGGAAATGTTGCGAGCCCGCGTCGGGCTGGACGTGAGCAACAGCGTTATCACCATGCGCGGCGTGAAGGGTATCGCCGTCTTCGTCGACGGCTTCGCCTCTTCGTCCACCGAATTTTCCCGGTTGCGTCCCGAACAGGTCGAGCAGATCGAGATCTTACGGGGAGCTGCTTCGGCCCGTTTCGGTGCCGAAGCCATGGGGGGCGCCATTGCTATCACCACGCGTGGCGCCCACCGCGTGCACGGTAACCTGACTCAGGGTATCGATTCACGCAATGGTCGCTTCACCCGTATTGCTGGTGGCGGAGAAAATGGCCGGTTTGGTTGGTCGCTGATGGCGGAAGACAAGGTCGACAACGGCTTCCGTACCGTACCGGACTCCCCCTTCCCCTACCAGATTACCGTTGCCGATGAACGCGGCAAGACGCAGTTGATTGATGGCAAATTCGGTTGGCGTGGCCGCAGTCTGGAAGCTTCGTTGAACATCAAGCGTACTGATGGCTGGTCTTTCTTCGGCCGCCCGAGTTGGGCTTTCGATTGGCGAACCGACAATATTCGCGCCCAGATGACTTGGCAGGTATTCGATAGATTTGCGGTCGAAGCCTCTCTTGGTGAGGAACGCTACGAAACAACCGGCGTGCGCGACCGTGGCACCGGCGTCGACGCGGTGGGCCTGGCTCCGCAAAATCGGTTGGTCAGCAGTTACCGTCAGAGGGAGTTGACCCTTGCCGCAAGCATGCGCGACCGTACTTGGAGCGTACGCAGTGGCATCAACCGCGTTCATCTTGCGGAGAATTTCGCCAATGCTGATTACGCGACGCATTTGGAAAAAATGTCGGCTGACTCGACTATCCGCAAGGAGGCGTTATTTGCTTCTGCGGAGTTCCCGGTCGGCGCAGGCCGCCTGGAACTGGGCCTGCGTCGCGACTTGCAGCGCTATCTGTCATCGCGGGTCTACAACGCTGGACCGCCAGCGCAGACAACGGAAGGGGGAGGTGCGCTGAAATCCGCGACCAGCCCGAAGATCGCTCTCTCCTGGCCGTTGGGGGATGGAACCCGGTTGCGTGGTAGCCTTGGTAGTGGTTTTTCGCCGCCGCAGGCATCCCAACTCTACAACGGCTACGTCAGTGCTGGTAGCGTCACGCTGGCTAATCCTGGTCTGAAGCCCGAGATGTCCGCGACCGCTGATTTGGGGCTGGCACATACCGGTCCGACTGGCGATTGGGGACTTACACTCTTCGCCACACGCTGGCAAGACAAGATTGCTACACGTATCGTCAGTTACGGCATGCCCAACGTTTCCCAGCCGCAGAATGTCGGTGAAGTGGTAGCGCGGGGAGTGGAAGCGAACTGGTCACGGCGCATGGCGAATGGCTGGTCGTTGGCAGCGAACTACACCTATAACCGAACCCGTGTCCTGAAAAACGAAGCAGATCCGTCAGTGGTCGGTAACGAACTCCCAGACATGCCGCGCCACAAGGCAAATCTCTCTTTTACTTACGAGCCATCAGCCGGGTTTGCCGTGCGAATGAAACTGCGGGCGGTCGGTAGTGCCTTCACCGATGACGCGAACACCGTCGTCGATGGCCGGGGTTACCGCTGGAAAAAAGCAGGTTATGCCGTACTCGATCTGGCTGCTACCTGGCGGCGGCCGTGGTGGGAACTCACTCTTGCCCTGGACAACGCGACCAACCGTGATTACGTCCAAGGGTTCTTCTGGCACGGTGAGCCACGCATTCTGCGCGGCGAACTGATCTTGCGTTACTGATGGAGGTACTTAAGCATGAAAGCAACAATCGTCATTTTAATGACAGCAGTTCTGCTCGGCGCTCTTTCCCTTCCGGCTTCTGCCTGCCGCCCCTTTGGCTCCTACCAATTTGCCGAAGACATGGATGGCGGCATTTGGTTCACCGAGGGCGACAACAATTCAGTTTCTCGCTTGGCGCCGGATGGAGCGGTCATTGCGCACAAGCTGCCGACTCCGGCTGCTGAACCATCGTCCGTGACCGTGGATGCCAAGGGCAACGTCTGGTTCGTCGAGTCGGATGCGGCCAAGATCGGTCGGCTGGACAAAGATGGGAGCATCGTTGAGTTTCCCGTACCAAATGGTCATCCGATTTCCGTGAAAGTCGACAGCCGTGGTGAGGTATGGTTTAACCAGATGGCGGGCAATGAAAACGGCAAGGAACACGGTGACCACGCCAGTCATGGCAATCATCGTGTTGCTGCAATCGGGCGAATCGATACCAAAGGCAACCTGCATATTTATCCGACTCCAGCAGGTTGGCCGACCTCTGTCGTATTGGGGCCGCGTGATGAAGCTTGGGTCACGTTGCTTATTCCTGGCGGCAAGGAGGGGAGTCCGGAGGGGCAATTGGCGAGGTTGTCACGTTCTGGCCAGTGGACCATCGTCGAGACGTGGAAAAATAGCTGCCCTAGTTGGTTGACGCGCGATGCAGGCGGGGGGCTTGCTTTTTCTGACCATTGTCGGGGAATACTTGGTCGTGTGTTCTCTGGAGAGAGAGTCGTGGAACAGCGTCTTCCGGGAAAAACTTACATTCAACAAATGGCAGCGGCACCGGATGGCACGCTTTGGTTCACTGGCGACGAGAAAAGTCGCTTAGGTCGCATTGCCCCGAATGGGGACGTGACCTATCTTGACCGACCGGAAAACGGTGATACCACCATGGCCTTGCTGGTGACGCGTAAAGGTGATGTGGTGTTCTCGGAGTTCTACAACTACAACATCAATCGCCTGACGAGGAACGGCGAATACGTTGAACATTTGGTAAGCATCGATGAACGCAAGGACGAGCGCGAAGTGAAGGAAGGCGAGGTTTGCTACGTGCAATTCGGCGCGCGTATTGCTGCCAAGGCCGAGATGGATGCGAAGCGTGCCGAGGAAGTCAGGAATGGTCGTTTCAAGCCGGACGGCAAGGGCACCGAGAAACTCGTCGAGCAGAAGTGTCTGATTTGCCACGATAGCCGCCGCCTGCTGCTTTCGCGGCGCAGTGATTGGACGCCAAGCCTGACGCGCATGCATAGCTATCGTGACCTGCGCGGTGTCGAGCAGTTGACTGCTGATGAAACGACTCGGTTGGTGCGATATTTCAACGAGTACTATGGCTTGGAGCGATAATCTACAGGAAGGGGGTAATCTCCCCACTTCTGGCAGCGGTCAGAAGTAGAGTGGGTTGATGGCCAAGTCCTCCCGGTTGAAATCGTCGATGACATTGAACGAGCTGTAACTCCGGTACTCGGCTTGGCGTGACATTCACGTGCCCCCCCTGCCTGCAAGGCTGTGTCGCGCTCTAATCAACAAAAAACGCTCTTCAGGCACTTTTTTGTTTTCCGCTGACTCAGTTGGCGCAAGGCGAACGGCTGCGCTGCAGTCCTTTTAGCGCATCTCGAAGGCTTCCTGGTGGAAGCGCAGGCGTGTCTGCCCTAGGGTTTTGATTCCCTGACGTAACACTTCGGCCAGCCCGGATGGGCCGCAGAACCAGATTTCGCTGGCATTTTCCGGGGCGACGTTCCTGAGTAGGGTGCTGGCGTCCAGGGTATCGCCCTGCTGCGCGCCGTGGATATGTAGGCGGATCGTCGGCAGGCTGGCGCACAGCGAAGTCAGTTCGGGCACGAAGGGGTCATTGACACAATTGCGCGTGCAGTAGTGCAGGTCGGCGCTCGGGGCGTCGTCTGCTTTGCTGTGCAGGGCGTTGAGCCAGGCCAGGAAGGGCGTGACGCCAATGCCGCCGGCGACCCACAGTTGCTGCGCCTGGCGATTGATGCGGCGCAGGTCGAAGCGACCGTACGGGCCTTCAATGTCGACGGATTGGCCGGGCGACAGCAGCGTTGGTAATTTCCGGGTGTGGTCGCCGAGTGCCTTGATGCGGAATTCGATGCTGCGATCGTCGCGGTTGGCGCTGGCGATGGTGAAGGGGTGTGCGCCTTCGGCGGCGGAGAAGGTGACCAGGGCGAATTGTCCGGCATGGTGGCCGGGCCAGCTTGCCGGCAGGCGACAGCTGACGGAAACGACATCGCTTGCCGGACGGGTGACGGCGAGAATTTCTCCGCGCACTCGCCGGGCTTTGCCGATGTTGCCGAGCAGTGAGCGCAAAGCGCCATAAATGCCGGCAGCAAGCAGTCCGGCCAGCAAGCAGCCGACGGGCTGGGTCCAGTAGTCGCGTGGGGCTAGGAGCGCCGAATGAAAGGCGAGGCCGAGATAAATCACCGGCATGGCCCGGTGCAGGAAGCGCCATGGGCGATACGGGAAGCGCTTCCAGAGCGTGAGTGCGAGTAGCGCCAGCAGGATGTAGAAGCCCCATTCGCCGAAATCCTCGGCCAGATCCTGCAGGCTGTCGAGTAATCCGGTCGCGCTATCCTTGGGAACGCGGCCTGCGCGACCAATGGTCGATTTGAGGAGGTCGTCGGACATTTCGACCAGCCAGTGCAGGATGGCAAAGCTGCCGCCGAGGATGCCTGCCCATTTATGCGTGCGGTAGACGCGGTCCATGCCGCCCAGGGGCGTTTCCAGCCAGAGCGGGCGGGTCGCCAGGTACATCGCCAGCGACATCAGGCCGATCGAGAGCAGACCGCTCAGATAGAGTGCTTCCTGGCGTGCCAGCCAGAGAGGGTGGGCGGGTGAGGCTGCAGCCTGCAGCACATCCCAGCCCCAGGCCAGCCCGAGCAGGGTGGCCAGCAAGGCAAGGACAGTCCGGGTCATCAGCGGCTCCCGGCAGGGGTGACGGGCATATCGTCACGGCAGCGACGTTTGTTGCATTCGCTACCCTGGTCGCCGTGGCGCTCGCTCTGCTGTCTGCTGCGGCGTTCGTACGCACGCGGTTTGGCGACGATCTCACCGGTCCGTGCATCCAGCAGCAGTTTGCTGCGCTCGCCCTGGCTATTGGTCGCTCGCACTTCGTAACGGCCATCTTCGCGCTCGATCTTTTCGATATTCCGGTAGCCGGCAGCCTCCAGTTTTTCGATCACGCGTGACAGCGGTAGCCAGCTGCCCGACGTATCCGTATCGGCGCGGCTTGTCTGGGAAAACATCAGGACACCTGCCAGCAGGCCTGCGGAGAGTGTCAGTGAAAACATGCGGTAGATGAGTGACATGGTGATGACTCCTTGATTTTTGTGGTGAATGGGCGGAGGGCTTTAGTCCTCGTAGTGGCCAAGTTCGGCGTCGGCGTGGCAGGCAGTGCAATTGGCCTTGCTGCGGACATCCTTGTGCCGCCATTCCCAGTCCGGGACTTCGCGGTGTTCGCGCACCCATTTGGGCAGGCTGGTGATGCGCTGGGGGGCACTTGCCGGGGTGACACCACGCAGCAGTTTGCTGCCATAAGCCTGGCCGCCGGTGTCGCCGGCATTGGCGACGAGATAAGCGGTGATTTTTTTGGCGAGGGCCGGATCGACCGAGGCATTGTCGCCAAAGTGGTTGTCGAGTTCCTGCATCATGCGCTGCCATGACGCGGCAGGTAGCATTGAAGCCGGAAAGGCGAGGTGACAACTGCCGCACTCTTCCTTGACCACGGGGTCGGTGACGGGCGGGTAGTAGTGGCCACCACCAGCTTGGGCGCGGCTGAAGATCAGGGCGGAAAATCCTACGGCGAGTAGGCCGAGGACGAGGGGACGGGTGGGGAATGTCATGTGATGTCCTCCGGTAAGTTCAGCGGCTGCTGACGAAAGTCAGCCAGTCGCCCTTTTCGAGCGGGCTGCAGGCCCGGCCGAGTACTTCGTTGCAGTTGCGCTTGAACCATTTTTCTACTTTGGCTGGATCGGCATAGCGGCCAGGCGACGCCGACAGGGCGACCGGTTCGATGCGCTTGCCGGTCAGGGTGTTGCCGCTACTGCGCGGATCGGAGCCGTGGCAGGTGGTGCAGGCAGGGGTGTCCGGTTTGCCCAGGGCAAAGCGGGTGGTATGGAGTTTTTCGCCGCGGGCAGCGGAGAAACCGGCAAATGCCGGATTGGCGATCTTGGCGGCAGCGGCATAGGTGGTGAGTTGCTCTTCCAGGGGGCCGGCACTGGCGACCAGGGAGTGGCACAAGGCTGCGAGGCAGCACAGGGCAAGGCGAAGTTTCATGGCTGACATCCTGCAAATGAGTGACGCAGCGAACTATGCCGTTTTGCCCCTGAACATAACCTGAAAGTCATGTTCAGCGAATATTCAGGTTTTCCCTGCGGGCATGAAAAAGGCGGGGCTCATGCATGAGTCCCGCCAGAAAACGCAAGGATTACGACAGATGAGTGACGGTTGCTTGTTGTTTGTATCTGTCAGTACGGAGGGGGGGAGCCGTTGCTTGCGCCTTATTTGCGTAATTTTGCAAATGCCGCGGCCATGGCGTTGCCGGCCGGGGGCGGGCTGTTATGGCGTGCCTGCTGGCGTGACAGCGGGGCACCGCGAGCGGTATCGCGATCGCGCGGGCCACTCTTGCCCGGTTCGTCACTCATGCGCATGCTGAGGGCGATGCGCTGCCGCGCCAGATCGACTTCCAGTACCTTGACCTTGACCACTTGTCCGGCCTTGACCACGCTGTGCGGATCCTTGACGAAGGTATTGGACAGGGCGGAAACGTGTACCAGGCCATCCTGGTGTACGCCGATGTCGACGAAGGCGCCGAAAGCGGCGACGTTGGTGACCACGCCCTCGAGAATCATGTCGGGTTGCAGATCTTTGACCTCGGTGACGCCGTCGGCGAAGGTGGCGGTCTTGAATTCAGGGCGCGGGTCGCGGCCGGGTTTTTCCAGTTCGCGCAGGATGTCCTGCACGGTGGGCAGGCCGAAACGTTCGTCGGTGTATTTGGCCGGGTTCAGCCCTTTGAGTGCGCGTGTGTCGCCCAGCAGGTCGGTGAGTGGGCGGCCCAGGTCGACGATGATTTTTTCCACCAGCGGGTAGGCCTCCGGGTGGACCGAAGAGCGGTCGAGCGGATTGTCGCCGTGCGCGATGCGCAGGAAACCGGCGGCCTGTTCGAAGGTTTTTTCGCCCAGGCGCGGCACTTTTTTCAGGTCGCTACGGGTGCGGAAGGCGCCATGTGCGTCGCGGTGGCTGACGATGTTGGCCGCCAGCCCGGCGTTGAGGCCGGAGATGCGGGTCAGCAGGGGCACCGAAGCGGTGTTGACGTCGACGCCGACAGCATTCACACAGTCCTCGACGACGGCGTCCAGTGAGCGGGCGAGCTTGGTCTGCGAGACATCGTGCTGGTATTGGCCGACGCCGATGGATTTGGGGTCGATCTTGACCAGTTCGGCCAACGGGTCCTGCAGGCGGCGGGCGATCGATACTGCGCCACGCAGGCTGACGTCGAGCTCCGGGAATTCGCGGGCGGCCAGCTCGGAGGCGGAATAGACCGAGGCGCCCGCTTCCGAGACGACAATTTTTTGCAGTCGGGCTTCCGGATACTTCTTCATGACGTCCTGCACCAGCTTGTCGGTTTCCCGGCTGGCCGTGCCGTTGCCGATGGCGATCAGGGTCACCCCGTGCTGACTGGCCAGGCGGGCAATGGTGGCGATCGAGCCGGCCCAGTCGTTGCGCGGTTCGTGCGGGTAGATGGTGTCGGTGGCCAGCAGTTTGCCGGTGGCGTCGACCACGGCGATCTTGCAGCCGGTGCGGATGCCGGGATCGATGCCCATGGTCACATGCTGGCCGGCGGGCGCGGCTAGCAGCAGATCTTTCAGGTTTCTGCCAAAGATCTGGATGGCCTCTTCTTCGGCGCGTTCGCGCAGGGCGCTGACCAGTTCCAGTTCGAGGTGAGTGTAAATCTTCACCTTCCAGGTCCAGCGCACGGTATCGGCCAGCCATTTGTCCGCCGGACGGTTTTTCTGGCTGATGCCGAAGCGGGCCGCGATGCGTTGTTCGCAGGGGTTGCTGGCCGGCTTGCTGTCATCGGCCGCCAGTTCGGAATCGAGCACCAGGGCGAGATTGAGGATGCCTTCATTGCGCCCGCGCAGAAGGGCCAGGGCGCGGTGCGAGGGAATGTGGGCGATGGCTTCGGCGAAATCGAACCAGTCGCGGAATTTGGCCCCCTCATTTTCCTTGCCTTCGATCACGCTTGATTTCAGATGGCCGTGTTCGAGCAGGTAAGTGCGCAAGGTTTGCAGCAGTTCCGCATCCTCGGCGAATTTTTCCATGAGGATCTGGCGGGCACCGTCGAGGACGGCCTTGGTGTCGGCGAAACCGGCATCGGCATTGAGGTAGCTTTCCGCTTCTGCTTCCGGTGTCAGTTCGGGGTTGTCCAGCAGCGCCAGCGCCAGCGGCTCGATGCCTGCTTCGCGGGCAATCTGCGCCTTGGTGCGCCGTTTTTGTTTGTAGGGCAGGTAGAGGTCTTCCAGACGCTGCTTGGTTTCGGCGTTTTCGACTTCCTGGCGCAGTTCCGGCGTCAGTTTGCCCTGTTCCTCGATGCTGGTGAGCACCGCCGTGCGCCGCTCTTCCAGTTCACGCAGATAGCCCAGACGCTCGGCCAGGGTACGCAGCTGCGTGTCATCGAGCTCGCCGGTGGCTTCCTTGCGGTAGCGGGCAATGAACGGCACGCTGGCGCCTTCGTCGAGAAGATTGACGGCGGCCTGGACTTGCGCCGGACGCACGTTGAGTTCGAGGGCAATGCGATGTTCGATGGGTGCGAGCATGGTCGAGGGAGCAAAAGAAAAGGGCGCAATGATGCGCAAGGCGAATGAAAATTACAACCCAAGGTGGAGTGGTGTAGGATGTGGGCGAAATGCCCATATTCTTGAAGAGGAGGAAGCAGATGCAAGTACAAACCTATCTTTTTGGTACTGTCGAAGTGCCCGCCGAGCGGGTGATCACCTTTCCGCAAGGCCTGATCGGTTTTGAAGGCCAGACCCGTTTCATTCTGGCTTCTGAAGAGCAGGCCGGTGAACCGGTCAGCTTTACCCTGCAGTCCCTGGATGATACGAACTTGGCGTTCCAGATCATTGCCCCGACAGCACTTGGTTTCGGCTATGAGCTGGAACTGAGCGACGCAGAAGAAGCGTTGCTGAAGAAGCCGGCGGCCGAAGACGTGGCCGTGATGATCGTGCTCTACAAGCAGGCCGAAGGCGGCACTATTGCCCCCAGCCTGCGTGCGCCGCTGATCATCAACCTCAAGGAGCGCATTGGCCTGCAAAAGGTGCTGAACAAGGTCACCACCAACGTCACCCTGTCCAATCTGGTGGCCAAGGTCTGAGTTTGTCGTGCCGGCTGGTCCGGCAGAAATGGAAATGCCCCGCCTCGTTCTGCGGGGCGTTTTGTTTTTGCCGCTGCTGGCGTTGATGTGTTGCTGATCCTTGTTGCCCATGGTTTTTCTCCGCCGTATCGCGCACCTCGACATGGATGCTTTTTTTGCTTCCGTCGAGTTGTTGCACTACCCGATGCTGCGTGGCCAGGCGGTGGTGGTCGGGGGGCGTTCCGTCATGCGGCCGCAGCAGCTGGCCGATGGCAGCTGGCAGTTTGCCTGCCTGCGTGACTATGTCGGACGCGGGGTGGTGACGACGGCGACGTATGAAGCGCGTGAATTTGGCGTGCATTCCGGCATGGGTTTGATGAAGGCGGCCCAGAAAGCACCGGATGCCGTTCTGCTGCCGGCCAATTTCGAGGCATACCGCGACTTTTCGCGCCGCTTCAAGGCAGCGGTGGCGGGGATTGCGCCCGTGATCGAGGATCGCGGTATCGATGAAATCTACATCGATCTGACGGATTTCACTGAAGACAGCGTCAGCCTGGCCCGGCGCATCAAGGCGGCCGTGCGCGCGGCGACCGGGTTGAGTTGTTCGATCGGGATCACACCGAACAAGCTGCTGGCCAAGATTGCTTCCGATCTCGACAAGCCGGACGGCATCTGTGTGCTGACAGTGGAAGACGTGCCAACGCGCATCTGGCCTTTGCCGGTCCGCCGCATCAATGGCATTGGCCCGAAAGCGGGGGCGCGCCTGCAGGCGATGGGAGTGAACACGGTGGGTGAACTGGCGGCGGTGGCGGAAAGCGTGCTGGTCGCTGAATTTGGCGGCAGCATGGGGCGCTGGCTGTACCGGGCAGCGCGTGGCATCGACGAACGACCACTGGAAACCGTGCGGGCAAGCAAGTCGGTCAGTCGTGAGACGACGTTCGAGCGGGATCTCGATGTGCTGCGCGACCGGGTGGTGCTGACGGGAATTCTCGATGATTTGTGTGTGCGTCTGGAAGACGACTTGCGCAAGAAAGACTTGCTGGCGCGCACCATCGGGATCAAGCTGCGCTTTGCCGATTTCACCAGTGTCACGCGCGATATCACCTTGCAGGCGGCGGTCGGCAGCGCCCGGGAAATCCGGCAGGCAGCGCGCCAATGCCTGAAACGCATCATCTTCGAACAACGCATGCGCCTGCTCGGCGTGCGCGCCTCCGGCCTGCAGGCGCGGGTGCCGGTCATGACACAGGGCGATCAGGGGGAACTGCCGCTGTGATCGCGCTGCCATAGCCGGCATCCTGCGTGTCACTTCCGCTCCGAAACACCATGCCTTATCTGCTCATCGTCAATCTCATCTGGTCGTTTTCCTTCAGTCTCATCGGGGTGTACCTGGCGGGGCGGGTGGATAGCGATTTTGCGGTGCTGGTGCGGGTGCTGGTGGCGGCGCTGATTTTTCTGCCGTTCGTACGCTGGCGCGGTTTGCCGCGGCGGTTGCTGGCCGGTTTCTGGCTGGCAGGTGCCTTGCAGTTCGGTATTACCTACCTGTGCCTGTACCGCAGCTTCAGTGTGCTGTCGGTGCCGGAAGTGCTGCTGTTTACGGTGCTGACGCCGATCTACGTCACCTTGCTCGAGGATGCCCTGGTTGGTCGCCTGCATCGGCCCGCCCTGCTGGCCGCCGCCGTGGCCGTACTGGGTGGGGTGCTGATCCGCTATCAGCCGCTGGCAGGAGATTACCTCTGGGGATTCCTGCTGTTGCAAATCGCCAATGCGACCTTCGCTGCCGGCCAGGTGCTGTGTCGTCGCCTGTTGCTGTGGCACCCGCAGGCGGTGCCGTTGCCGCATTTGTTCGGACATTTCTTTTTCGGGGCGCTGTGCATCGTCATTCCGTCCTGGTTTTTCTTTGGCGATCCGGCGTTGCTGCCACAGACGGCGACGCAATGGGCAGTATTGTTGTGGATGGGCGGGTTCGCCACGGCCCTGGGCATGTTCTGGTGGGTCAAAGGCAGCGTCCAGGTCAGCGCAGGTACGTTGGCGGTGATGAACGAGTTGCACGTGCCGCTCGGGCTGCTGGTCAATGTGTTGATCTGGAACCGCGATGCCGACCTGCGACGGATGCTGGTGGGTGGCCTGGTCATCGTTTTTTCATTGTGGTTGTGCCGTTTTGCCGGACGGCAGGCCCGCCCCGCAGGAGATGGACATGGCTAAGACATTTCCGTTGCATCCCAAGCATCCCGAGCGCATCTGCTGGGGCTGCGATCAGTACTGCGCCAGCGCCGACATGAAGTGTGGCAACGGCTCCGGTCGTACGCAGCACCCGGCGGAGCTACTGGGGGAGGACTGGTATACCTTCGGCGACTGGGGTATCGAGGTCGAGGCAGAGCGTGCTGAGGACAAACAGAGCGGGGAGGCGTAATTTCCCTCCCCATGTCGTTCGATTCGCCGGGTGTTTTGCGTTGTCTCAGTGCTCCCGCCCGTCGATGCGGGGGCGCAGCAGGTAAGGCGTGTAACGCCAGCCCAGCAGCACGAAAGCCAGCAGCCAGCAGGTGGCTGCGGCGTGCACGGTGGCGAGGTATTTTTCCGGGGCAAGTTGCGGAACCAGTACGCGGATCAGCAGGGCGGCCAGCATGAGGTAGAGGACGCTCTTGTCCAGCGGGCCAAACACCACCTTGCGTCCGGTATGACCGTTGGCGATGCGGACGATCATGGCTGGAATGATGCAGCCCATGGCGCCGAAGGTGAACAGGTGGGTCGCGACCGTGCCGACCGTGCCGAGATGGGTGAAGGCCATGGCCGCCACCAGCAGCAATTGGCCGACGATGGCGAGGTAGCCGACGTACATGATGCCGATGTCGATGCGCCGAGCAGCCAGCAGCGGCTTCCAGAAAGCAAAGCGAATCAGCAACAGCACGGCCAGGAGCAGCGAGAGCAGGGCGCTGACTGGCGGCGGCAGGAGAAATCCGCCGACCAGCAGCAGACCGAGCAGCTTGATGGCCATGTCCAGCGCTGGCTGGCGCAGAATCTGCACCTGAAAAACGCCTTTCATGAATTGTGTCAGGGTGCGTTCGAACATGACCAGGAAAGCCAGGCGGAACAGCGCCAGCGCCATGTCGCTACCGGCTTTGAAATCGCCGAAGAGCATCATCTGCTTGGCCAGGATGAAGGCGGGCAGGAGGATGAAGAAAACTGGGTTGTCGGCGTAGCTGTCCTGTTTGCGGTGGCGGATCAGTGTCCAGAGCAGCATGAGGATGATGCTGCCCAGGAAGAGGTTGCTGGATAGCAGGAACAGCGAGGGCGGCCAGTGAGCGCCCAGGGCCATGCCCAGGCGTTCGAACAGCCAGGCGCCAACCAGGAAGATCAGCCCGGCGCCGTGGTGGCCACGGACATTGACCCAGTTCTTGGTCGAAGTCAGCAGGAAGCCGCCCAGAATGGCCCAGCCGAAACCAAAAAACATTTCGTGCGCGTGCCACTGCAGGGGGCTGACCGGGCTCGCCGGGAGCCCTCCGTGGCCGGAGAAAAACATCGCCCAGGCGAGCGGCAGCAGGGCGCCGGACAGACAGCCAAGGAGAAAAAACGGGCGAAAACCTACCAGCCAGAGGGGGTGATGAATGAGGGACATGGGCAGATCGTTGGGGAAAGTGTGTTTCAGGTCGAAAAACCGTGGCAACTATAACAAGTTGCCCGGGGCTGGGTTTTGATTTACCCCAGAGTACTCCACAGGAGGGGGGGCAATCGCGTAGAATCAGGGTTTTCCGGGCCGGTCGACGCCGGCCCGCAGGCTTTTTAAGGACAGCAATGAAGCGTGTGGATGATTTTCGCTTGCGACTGGGCAAACATGAGTTGGTTCCGATCATGATCGGCGGCATGGGGGTGGATATTTCCACCGCCGATCTGGCGCTGGAAGCCGCCCGTCTGGGCGGGGTTGGCCATATTTCCGATGCGATGATCAATACAGTCGCCGACCGCCGCTACGACACCAAGCACGTCAAGGAAAAGCTCGCGTTCTACAAGTACAACGTCAATAACGAGGACAAGTCGCCGGTCAAGTTCGATCTCGGTCGACTGGAAGAGGCGACCCGCTTACACGTCGAGGCGACCATGGCACGCAAGACCGGCAGTGGCCTGGTCTTCATCAATTGCATGGAAAAGCTGACCATGAACGCCCCCAAGGAAACCTTGAAGGTGCGTCTGACTGCAGCACTCGATGCCGGTATCGAGGGGATTACCCTGGCCGCCGGCCTGCACCTGGGTTCCTTTGCCCTGATCGAGGACCATCCCCGGTTCCGCGATGCCAAACTCGGCATCATCGTCTCTTCGGTACGTGCCTTACAGTTGTTCCTGAAGAAGAATCAGCGGACCAACCGTCTGCCTGATTTCATCGTTGTCGAGGGGCCGCTGGCTGGCGGCCACCTGGGTTTTGGCATGGATTGGGCGCAGTACGATCTGGCCGCCATCGTGGCCGAAGTTCTCACCTATTTGCGGGCTGAGCAGCTTGATATTCCGGTGATTCCGGCGGGTGGCATCTTTACCGGTACCGATGCGGCGCAATTCCTCGACGCGGGTGCTGGTGCCGTGCAGGTTGCGACACGCTTTACCGTTGCGGCTGAATGCGGCCTGCCGGACAAGGTCAAACAGGAGTATTTCAAGGCCACCGAGGACGACATTGAGGTCAACCAGATCTCGCCGACTGGCTATCCGATGCGCATGCTCAAGGGAAGCCCCGGGATCGGCGATGGCATCCGCCCCAATTGCGAAGCCTATGGTTATCTGCTCGATGCCAGCGGCAAGTGTTCCTACATCGCTTCCTACAACCGGGAAGTGGCTGCGCATCCTGGTGCACGCAAGGTCAAGGTGATGGACAAGACCTGCCTGTGCACGCATATGCGCAATTTTGACATCTGGACCTGTGGCCAGCTGACATGGCGCCTGAAAGACACCACCGTGCGCCAGGCCGATGGTAGTTACCACATTCCTTCGGCGGCACACATCTTTCAGGATTATCAGTTCAGTACCGAACAGCAGATCGCCCTGCCGGCACTCCTGTAACGCGCGGTGCGTGTGGGTATGAGTGGGCTGTGGCGCCTTCTGGCATGTACCCTGGCCTGTTGTCTGGCCGCCTCGGCTGGTCGTGCCGAAAGCAGTGGTACTGGCGTCAACGAAACTTTCCGGATCAGCGGCTTCGGTACCCTGGGGGCGGTGCGTACCACGTCCGATGATGTCGAGTTTGTCCGTGACTTGTCGCAAGCGCGCGGTGCCAGCACAGAATGGAGTGCAAAAACTGACAGCATGCTCGGTCTGCAGGCCGACTGGCAACCGTCGCCGAAGTGGCAGGTAACGCTGCAGGGACTGAGCCGCTACCGCTTCGACCGGACCTTCCGCCCGGAGTTTTCGTGGGCATTCATCAAATACCAGCCGGATCCGAACATCAGTTTGCGCGTTGGCCGTCTGGGTACGGAATTCTTCATGCAGGCGGATTCGCGCTGGGTCGGCTATTCCTTCCTCAGTGTGCGTCCGCCCGGGGACTACTTCTGGTATCTCCCTTTTCATGTCATTGATGGTGCCGATGCCAGTCTGAACCAGGTGCTGGGTGAGGGCGTCCTGCGCAGCAAGCTGTTCTACGGAATTTCCCGTGGCAAGGCGCCGCTGGCTGACGAGCAGTGGAATATCAGCGGTTCGCCGATGCTGGGAGGCTATCTGGAATATCAGCATGGCCCCTGGACCGGGCGCCTGGGGTACGCCAGCATTCGTTTTGCCCACGATCTGCCGTTGGCGCCGATGCTGGCTGCAGCAGGAGTGCCGCTGTCGGCACAGGATGCACGTTTGCTGCGGCTCGAGGGCCGGCGCAGCCATTATTACTCGCTGGGCCTGGTCTACGATCAGGGGCCGGTGTTGGTCAAGGCCATGCTCAACCAGATCGATCAGGGAACGCTGGCCCTGGAAGATTCGAGTGCGGCGTATCTGTTGGCCGGCTACCGCGTGGGACCTTGGACGCCTTATCTGGGGGTGTCGCGCGTCTATTCCCGGCGCGCAGGTCAAGCTCAGGGGCCGGTGGTGGCGGCAGTGCGCGCCGAATCGCATAGCAATCAAAAGACCGTGTTCCTGGGGGCGCGCTGGGATTTCTCCCGCGACCTGGCACTCAAGGCGCAGTGGGATCGTGTGCGCGGGCGACCGTCATCGGTCTTTCCCTACCGTATGGAAATACCGGGGCGTTGGGATGGCAAGGTCGATGTGTTCTCCCTGAGCCTGGATTTCGTGTTCTGAACCCATGCGCCACCTCTTCCTCTGCTTCGCTTTGTGTATGGGTTCCGGGTGGCAGTCGGCGTGGGCGGATCTGGTGGTGATCGTAAATGCCCGCAGCGGTGTGGCGGCGATGACACGCAACGAAATCGTGCATATATTCCTTGGGCGTAACCGCCTGTTTTTCAACGGTCAGGAAGCCGTGCCCGTGGATTTGCAGGGGGATCACCCGTTGCGTGCGCAGTTTTACCGTCTGCTGGTGGGCAAAGAACTGGCCGAGATTGATGCCTACTGGTCGCGCCAGCGCTTTACCGGTGGTGTCAGCCCGCCTGTGCGTTTGCATGGCAGCGAGGAGGTCCTTGATTGGGTGGCAAATCGCCCCGGGGCGATAGGTTTTGCCGAGTTGTCACGCACCGATGCGCGGGTGCGGGTGGTGCACAACCTGTCGCGCTGAAATTGGCCGCAGATTAAAAGCGGCGATCTATTGCGCAATCTCGGTTGGGTGCCCACAATGTGTTTCCTGTAGCAAAATATTCCGAATGTGCAGTCATCGGAGACTAAAAGGAGACAATTGATGGCAATCCGGATCATTCGCGAGGTAATCGCCGAACATCCCCTGGTCAGTGCACAACCTGGCATGAGTGTGCGTGAAGCCTGTCGCCTGATGGTGGATAAGCATATTGGTGCGTTGCTGGTGCTGGAAGGTAAGCGTATTGTCGGCATCTTCACCGAGCGCAACGCCCTGACCCGCATTCTGGCTGCCGGACGTGACCCGGACAGTACGACGGTGGGCGAAGTGATGGTGGCTGATCCAGTGTGCATCACGGAAGACAAACCCCTGACCCAGGCCTTGCTGCTGATGGCCGATGGGGGATTTCGCCATGTGCCCGTCCTCGATGCCAGCGGTCAGGCTGTCGGCATGGTGTCGGCCCGCGACGCGCTAGGTCACGAATTGATTGAAGTCGGACGGGGAATGACAGCGTTTTCGCGGCTGGAAAGTACGCTCGCTTATTGAGCTGGCCAGCCAAAGCGCTCCAGCAAGGTGGCGAATTCGCCACTGAGCGGAGCGCGCAGAGCGAGTTGTTCCTGGGTGACGGGGTGCTGCAGGCGCAGTGCCGAGCATGCCAGTAGCAGACGCTGGCAGCCCAGGTGTTCGGCGAAATAACGATTGTGCCGGCCTCTGCCGTAAGTGGAATCGCCAATGATGGGGTGGGCGATGTGTTTCAGGTGGCGGCGGATCTGATGCGTGCGCCCGGTGACCGGGGTCAGTTCGAGCAGGGCATAGCGGCTGTGCGGGTAGCGCTCGATGGCGACCGGTATCTCCGTGGTCGCCAGCCGGCGGAAATGGGTTAACGCCGGCTGTGCCGCCTGGCTGCTGCGTTCTCCCTGGAATTCGTAATCGTCGCGTTGACGACTCAAGGGGTGGTCGATGCTGCCGCTTTCTGCCGGGTGACCTCGCACGACCGCGAGATAGCGCTTGCTGACGCTGCCGGAAGCGAACTGTTCGCCCACTGCGGCAGCCACTTGCGGACTGAGGGCGAATAGCAGGACGCCCGACGTGCCGCGGTCGAGTCGGTGCGCCGGCCAGACCTTTTGCCCGATCTGATCGCGCAGAAGCTGCACCGCAAAGCGGGTTTCGTGGCGATCAATCTCGGAACGATGCACCAGCAGGTTGGCTGGCTTGTCGATGGCGACCAGGTCGGCATCGCGGTAGAGAATGGGCAGCGCAGCGGATTCAGGCAAAGAAAGCTTCCCGGGCTGTAGAGGGAATCTGCATGCCGGTGATGTGGGCGCGTTCGAGGAGCTCCCAGTAATAGCGGTAGGAGGCGCGGTCGTGCAGTGTGCCGGCGTGCTGGATGGGGCCCCAGTCTGTATCCCGGGCGGCGATGAGGATGGCTGTGGCCATTTCGACCTCGGAAAAATCGGGGCGCATGGCCTCGACGATGGGCACGATCTGTTTGGGATGAATGCTCCACATGCGCAGATAGCCGAATTCATGGCGCGCCCGCCGGGCATCGTTGCGAATCATCTCGATGTCCTGCAGCTCCGTGGTGACGTTATGCGATGGCACCACGCCGCAGGCCAGGGCGGCGGCAGCGATTTCGCACTTGGCGCGGGCCACCAGCGGGTGGCCGAATTGACCTGGGCTCTTCATGGCACTGCCGGGAATGGCGCCGTGGTGGCCGGAAACGAAATCCATCAGACCGAAATCGAGCGATTCGACGCTGGGCAGGGCGGCAATCTCCCATACTTCGCGCAGGGCACCGTGTGTTTCGATCAGGACATGCACCGGAATACGGCGCTCGATACCGTATTCGCTTTCCGCAGCCCGCAAGGCTTCGATCTGTGTCGCGA
The DNA here is from genome assembly GCF_905120355.1 of Azonexus hydrophilus. GTDB lineage: Bacteria > Pseudomonadota > Gammaproteobacteria > Burkholderiales > Rhodocyclaceae > Azonexus. The sequence goes on from NZ_CAJHOB010000012.1 coordinate 28,463, forward strand.
CATCGCCGGCGCTGCACGGTTTGGGCAGGGTGATGAAGGGCAGGCGATTGCCGGCCTGGCCGACCAGAATGTCCAGATCCTGCTGCCAGTGCGGGTGCGTGACATCGTGGATGCGGGCGGCGACACGATTGAAACGGTTGTGCTCACTGTTGATCAGGCGGGCGACCATTTCAGCATGCTGCCGCTCGGCGCCAGCATGCGCACCATCTTCGCAGTCGCAGGTGATGTCGAACACCGGCCCCAGTTCCTGCTGCAGTTGCATGGCTTTCAGCATCAGTTTTTCCGAGCCGGCGTAGTGGTCGACGGCAGGCAGGATCGGAAACGGTTTTTCACCGGCGAAAAGGACGTGCTTCGGGTGGCGCATGCGGCAGACTCTCTGGAATGAAGAGGCGATTTTACGAAAAAAAAGCCGTGGTGCGAGACCACGGCTTGGACAGGAGTGAAAACGCTTACTTCAGCATGTCGGCAACAGCCGCGCGCTCGTCTTCCAGTTCCTTCAGGGTGATCGCGATCTTGCCCTTGGAGTATTCGTCGATTTCCAGGCCCTTGATCAGCGTGAAGGTACCGTTCTTGCACTCGCACGGCAGGCCGAAGACCAGGCCTTCCGGGATGCCGTAACCGTTGTCGGCCGGGGCGGGGATGCCCATCGTGACCCACTCGGTCGAACCGAGGTGCCAGTCGCGGATGTGGTCGATGGCGGCGTTGGCGGCGGAGGCAGCAGACGACAGGCCGCGGGCGTCGATGATGGCGGCGCCACGCTTGCCGACGGTCGGCAGGAAGACGTCGTTGTTCCAGGCGGCGTCATTGATGATCGCCTTGACGTTGTCGCCGTTGGAGGTGACGAAACGGTAGTCAGCGTACATCGACGGCGAGTGGTTGCCCCAGACGACCAGTTGCTTCAGCGACGAGACCGGGCGACCGGCCTTCTGGGCCAGTTGGGTCAGGGCGCGGTTGTGGTCGAGGCGGAGCATGCCATGGTAGTTGTTCGGGTTGGTACGGCCGACCTTGATCGCTGCGGCGCGGGCGATGTAGGCGTTGGTGTTGCACGGGTTGCCGACGACCAGGACCTTGACGTCTTCCTTGGCGTTCTCGGCGATGGCCTTGCCCTGGACGGTGAAGATGGCGCCGTTGGCCTGCAGCAGGTCGGCACGCTCCATGCCCGGGCCGCGCGGACGGGCGCCGACCAGCAGACAGACGTCGGCATCCTTGAAGGCGACGTTCGGATCATCGGTGGCGACCATGCCGGCGAGCAGCGGGAAGGCGCAGTCGTCGAGTTCCATCATCACGCCCTGGACGGCTTTCTGGGCCTGCGGCAGGTCGAGCAGTTGCAGAATGACCGGCTGGTCCTTGCCGAGCATTTCGCCCGAGGCAATGCGGAACAGCAGGCTATAACCGATCTGGCCGGCGGCGCCGGTAACGGCAACGCGCATGGGGGCTTTGGACATGTATCGCTCCTGGAATCTTGGGTTGAACAGCAAATTTAGTGTCTGGTGTAAGCGTGCATCGCGCAGCAGAAGTGTCTGAAGTCACCAGTGCAACAATTTTGACACACGAAGCGCGATGGTAGAAGCTCGCTTTCTGCCTGTCAATTCTATGTCTTATATAAGACAGCTTTTTATGGACGCTGGGATGATTTTGTGCTGAAATCCACGGCCATGACACAGGATATTTCTCCATCCGTTGCGCGTGCGACGGCGCCGACCTTCAGCCCCCTCTATCGCCAGATCAAGGATTTTCTGGTCGATTGCCTGGCGCGTGGTGAATGGGGGCCGGGGGCGGCGATTCCCAGCGAGGCTGAGCTGGCACAGCGGTTTAACGTGAGCCAGGGAACGGTGCGCAAGGCGATTGACGAAATGGCAGCGGAAAATTTGCTGGTGCGGCGTCAGGGCAAAGGGACCTTCGTGGCCTCGCATGACGATCCCCGTTCGCACTATCGCTTCCTGCGCCTGATACCTGACGATGGCAGCATGGTCGAGTCGCACAGCGAGCCATTTGCCTGTGCTGTTCAGGAGGCCGCGCCGGAAGTGGCGGCGGCACTGCAACTGGAAACCGGGGCGCCCGTCATCGTGATCAAGCGCTTGCTCAGTTTTGCCGGCAAGAGCGTGATCTATGACCAGATTTACCTGCCCGCCGGCCAGTTTCCGGGGCTGACCCTGGAAACCTTGCGAGCGGGTGAGCGCTCGTTCTACAGCCTCCTGGAGAATGATTTCGGCGTGCGCATGATTCACGCCGAGGAGCGTCTGCGCGCTGTCGCCGCAGATGCCGAAAGTGCCGGCTTGCTGGCGGTGGCCGAGGGATCGCCCCTGCTGCTGGTTGAGCGTACGGCGTACACCTATGGTAACCAGCCGGTCGAGTGGCGGCGCGGTCTGTATTTGACGACGGCGCATTACTATAGGAATGATCTGGGGTGATTTTCAGCCTGTGCCACAGCGTCATAAGCGCGTTTCGTGGCCCTTTGTAACGGTTTTTGTCTGTATAATTACCGCTCTTTTCAAACCACGTAGAAGCGGAAAACCGCACTTCTTACACGCGAGGGATGACGTTCATGGCAGAAATGTCCATCAAGAAGAAGCGTCCAAAAAACTTGGACCTCACCACGATCAAATTGCCGTGGAGCGGCAAGGTATCGATTCTTCACCGGATTAGCGGCGCGGGTTTGTTCCTGATGCTGCCGTTGATCATCTGGTTGTTTGGTGCCAGCTTCACCGCACCGGAAACCTTTGCTGCAGTCAGTGGCAACATTCTCGTCAAGGTGATCATTGCTGGCTTGATCTGGGCGTTTACGCACCACTTCTGCGCCGGTATCCGCTTTTTGCTGATTGACCGTCATATCTGCGTCGAAAAAGAAGCAGCCCAGCAATCAGCGCTCGTGGTTCTGGCGGTCAGCATTCCGCTGACACTTGTTCTGTGGGGGATTCTGCTGTGATCAATCGTATCGTTGTCGGCGCGCATTATGGCCTGAAAGACTGGATCATTCAGCGTGTAACTGCCGTCATCATGGCGCTCTACTCGGTCGCCCTGCCGGTTGTCCTGTTGGTGCAGCGCCCTTCTACGTTCGAAGCCTGGCGTGAGCTGTTCGCTTCCTGTGGTCTGCTCAAAATGGCGACCTTCCTGTTCTTCGTCAGTCTTTTCTACCATGCCTGGATCGGCATGCGTGATCTGTGGATGGACTATGTCAAACCGGTGGGCCTGCGCCTGACCCTGCATGCTGTGACCGTTGTGGTACTGGTGGTGTACACCGCTTGGGTTGCCACGATTCTCTGGAGGCTGTAAGCGTGAGTATTCCTGTTCTCAAATTTGATGCCGTGATCGTGGGCGCCGGTGGTGCCGGTCTGCGCTCTGCAATCCAGCTTTCAGAAGCTGGTCTGAAAACTGCTGTTCTATCCAAGGTTTTCCCGACCCGCTCGCATACCGTGGCGGCGCAAGGTGGGGTGGCTGCCTCGCTTGGCAACTCCGAGGAAGATCACTGGCACTGGCACATGTACGACACCGTCAAGGGGTCCGACTGGCTCGGTGACCAGGATGCGATCGAGTTCATGGTGCGCAAGGCCAACGAGTGCGTGGTCGAACTCGAACACTACGGCATGCCGTTTGACCGTACCGACAATGGCAAGATCTACCAGCGTCCGTTCGGTGGTCACATGTCGAACTTCGGCGAAAAGCCGGTGCGCCGCTCCTGCGCCGCTGCGGACCGGACTGGTCACGCCATGCTGCACGCGATGTACCAGCGCAACGTCAAGGCCAACACCCAGTTCTTTGTTGAATGGATGGCGCTTGACCTGATCCGCGACAGCGAAGGTCACGTTCTCGGTGTGACCGCCATGGAAATGGAAACCGGCCAGGTGGTCATCTTCCATTCTCGCGCGACCATTTTCGCAACCGGCGGTGCCGGTCGTATCTTCCACTCCTCGACCAATGCCTTCATCAATACCGGTGACGGCCTGGGCATGGCGGCGCGTGCCGGCATTCCGCTGGAAGACATGGAGTTCTGGCAGTTCCACCCGACCGGTGTGGCCGGTGCCGGTGTGCTGATCACCGAAGGCGTTCGTGGCGAAGGCGGTATCCTGCGTAATGCCAACAAGGAACGCTTCATGGAGCGTTACGCGCCAAACGCCAAGGATCTGGCGTCGCGTGACGTGGTGTCCCGCGCCATGACCACCGAAATCAACGAAGGTCGCGGTTGTGGTCTGAACAAGGACTACGTGCTGCTCGACATTACTCACCTTGATCCGAACGTGATCATGAAGCGCTTGCCGGGTATCCGCGAGATCGGTCTGCAGTTCGCCGGCGTCGATTGCATCAAGGAACCGTTGCCGGTTGTGCCGACCTGTCACTATCAGATGGGCGGTATCCCGACGCATTACTCCGGTCGTGTGGTCGTGCCGCAGGACGGCAATCCGAATACCATCGTGCCCGGCTTCTATGCGGCCGGCGAATGTGCCTGCGCTTCGGTGCACGGCGCCAACCGTCTTGGCACCAACTCGCTGCTTGATCTGCTGGTGTTCGGCAAATCCGCCGGTGACTCGGCTGTGGAAGACCTCAAGGCAGGCAAAGCTCACCGCGATCTGCCCAAGGATGCGGCCGAAAAATCGTTGTCGCGTATCGCCGCGATCGACAACCGCAAGGGTGGCGCCAATGTGCACGAAACCCGTCTCGCGATGCAGCGCACTATGCAGACCCATGCCGGTGTGTTCCGTTTTGGCGATTTGCTGAAAACCGGCGTCGAGAAGATCCTCGAAGTCGAAAAGGCGGCGCGCGAACTGGAGATCAAGGACAAGTCGCTGGCCTGGAATACGGCTCGCAGCGAAGCCCTGGAAATGGAAAACCTGATCGAGGTTGCCAAGGCAACAATGCTCTCCGCCGAGGCCCGCAAGGAATCGCGCGGCGCTCACGTGCGCGACGATGCCCCGGATACTCCGGAATTCCCGAACGGCCGTAACGACGCGGAATGGCTCAAGCACACACTGTTCAATCCAGTGGATAACAGCATCAGCTACAAGCCGGTGAACATGCAGCCGCTGACCGTCGAAACCATCGCGCTGAAGACGCGTTCGTACTAATCGGAGAAAAAAATGAGCAAACGTACGGTTCAATTCAGCATCTACCGCTACGATCCGGATAAGGACGACGCACCCTATATGCAGGATATTTCGGTCGAGCTCGAGCCGACCGACCGCAAACTGCTTGACGCGCTGGTCAAACTGAAGGCGAAGGACGATTCCCTGTCCTTCCGTCGCTCCTGTCGTGAAGGTGTCTGTGGCTCTGATGCCATGAACATCAATGGCAAGAACGGTCTGGCCTGTCTGATCAATGTCGAGGATCTCAAGCAGCCGATCGTGCTGCGCCCGCTGCCGGCACTGCCGGTCATTCGCGACCTGATCGTCGACATGACCCAGTTCTTCAAGCAATACCACTCGATCAAGCCCTATCTGATCAACAACGATCCGCCGCCGGAACGCGAGCGTCTGCAATCGCCGGAAGATCGTGAGGAGCTCGACGGTCTCTACGAATGCATCCTGTGTGCCTGCTGTTCGACGGCTTGCCCGTCGTTCTGGTGGAATCCGGACAAATTCGTCGGTCCGGCCGGCTTGCTGGCAGCTTATCGTTTCATCGCCGATACCCGTGATCAGGCCACCAACGAGCGTCTGGATAACCTGGAAGATCCCTACCGCCTGTTCCGCTGTCACACCATCATGCACTGTGTCGATGTCTGTCCGAAGGGTCTCAACCCGACCAAGGCGATCGGCAAGATCAAGGACATGATGGTCAGTCGTGCAGTCTGATGGAGCGTGCTGATTACGAACGCCTGCGCTGGCGTTGCATACGCCGTGCCCTGCTCGAGCTCGATATCACGCTGACGCGTTTTCTCGATGCCGGCTTCGCTGACCTCAGCGAAGCCGAGCAGGCGGCCTTCGTCGATCTCGTCGCGCTGGAGGATCATGAACTCTGGTATCTGGTCAGCGGCAAGGAGGAGTGCGAGGGCGACCTCGCCCATTTCGCGCCGCTGGTTGAAAAGATTCGTAAGTGTTCAGTAAGGTTGGCGGATTAACTTTCGCCTGCTAACGAGACAAATAGTTTTGGCAGTGCAGTGATAAACCAATACCTGTAAAGGGAAAGAAACCCATGACGACCGAACGCAAGGCAACTCTGAGCATCGACGGACAGTCCCCCGTCGAATTCCCGATCATGACCCCGACCCATGGCAACGATTGCATCGATATTCGTAGCCTGGGGGCCAAGACCGGTTTGTTTACTTACGATTCTGGTTTTCTCTCGACTGCCAGCTGTAAATCCACCATTACCTACATTGATGGTGACAAGGGCGAACTGCTCTACCGCGGCTATCCGATCGAGCAATTGGCTGAGAACTGTAGCTTCCTGGAAGTGGCTTACCTGCTGAAAAATGGCGAGTTGCCCAACGCCAAGGAAAAAGTCGATTTCGAGACGGTCATCAAGAAGCACTCGATGGTGCATGATCAGCTCACCCGCTTCTTCAATGGTTTCCGCCGTGACGCACACCCGATGGCCGTCATGGTGGGGGTCGTCGGTGCGCTTTCCGCCTTCTATCACGAAGCGATGGATTTCTCCGATGCCGAGCATCGCAGCATCAGCTTCAACCGTATCGTTTCCAAGTTGCCGACCATCGTCGCCATGGCGTACAAATACAACAAGGGCATGCCCTTCATGTACCCGGACAACGAACTCGATTACACCGCCAACTTCATGCGCATGATGTTCGGTAGCCCGTGCGAGAAGTACGTGCCGAATCCGGTGCTGGTCAATGCGCTTGACGTGATCTTCACGCTGCATGCCGACCACGAACAGAATGCCTCGACTTCCACCGTGCGCCTGGCCGGCTCCTCCGGTGCCAATCCGTTCGCCTGCATCTCGGCCGGTATCGCCTGCCTGTGGGGTCCGGCACACGGCGGTGCCAACGAAGCCTGCCTCAACATGCTGGAAGAAATCGGCGATGTCTCGCGCGTGGGTGAATACATCAAACGCGCCAAAGACAAGAACGATCCGTTCAAGCTGATGGGCTTCGGTCATCGTGTGTACAAGAACTTCGACCCGCGCGCCAAGTTGATGCGCAAGGTCTGCAACGATGTTCTTGGCGAACTGGGTTTGCAGAACGATCGTCTGTTCAAGCTTGCCATGGAACTGGAAAAGATCGCTCTGGAAGACGACTACTTTGTCGAGAAGAAGCTCTATCCGAATGTGGACTTCTACTCGGGTATCGTGCAAAAGGCGATCGGTGTCCCGACCGAAATGTTTACCTGCATCTTCGCACTCGCGCGTTCGGTGGGCTGGATGGCGCAGTGGGAAGAAATGATCTCCGACCCGGAATACAAGATCGGTCGCCCGCGTCAGCTCTATGTCGGTGCTGCCAAGCGCGATGTCGTACCTCTCGCCAAGCGCGGTTGATCGCATGCAATACGGGCGGCCGCAAGGCCGCCTTTTTCACATGTAGGGTCTTGTTGCTCTGCACAAAATGAAGGAACGCTGGTGGAGGCGCCTATGAATACGATGAACGATAAGTTTGATAGCTCGCTTTATTTTGGTGGCAATGCCCCATTCGTCGAAGAGGTCTACGAAAATTACCTCAACGACCCGAGCTCAGTTTCCGCCGAGTGGCGTGATTATTTTGACCGCCTGGCCCAGATGCCGGGTTTTGTCGCACGCGACGTGGCACATACGCCGGTGATTTCGGCGTTTGCAGAACTGGCGCGTGATGGCGGATTCCGCCCGACCGTCGCACCAGCTGCGGGTGCTGAAAACAAAAAGCAGTCGGCGGTGGGCCAGATGGTGACCGCTTACCGCTCACTGGGCACCCGCTGGGCCGACCTCGATCCGCTCAAGCGTTTGCCGCGTCCCAAGCTCGATGAGCTGGAGCCCTCTTTCTACGGGTTTACCGATGCCGATTTGAAGCAGGTGTTCAATGTCGGTTCGCTCAAGGGATTGCCGGAAAATTCGCAGCTGTCGGAAATTCTGGAAACCTTGCGCCAGACGTATTGCGGCACCATCGGTGTCGAGTACATGTACATGACGGATTACGATGAGAAGCGCTGGCTGCAGGACAAGCTGGAAAGTATCCGCTCGCGGCCGACCTTCAACAGCGAACAGAAAAAACGCATTCTCGAACGTCTGACCGCTGCTGAAACCCTGGAGCGCTACCTGCATACCAAGTATGTCGGGCAGAAGCGCTTCTCGCTCGAAGGTGGCGAATCACTGATCGTTGCCATGGATGAAGCCATCCGCTGTGGCGGTTCGCTTGGTGTTGATGAGGTTGTGGTTGGCATGGCCCACCGTGGCCGCCTCAACGTGCTGGTCAATACCTTGGGCAAGGCCCCGTCGATGCTGTTCGAGGAATTCGAAGGCAAGAAAAAGAGCGATCTGTCGGCGGGCGATGTCAAGTACCACATGGGCTTCTCCTCCGATGTGTCCACGCCGGGAGGCCCGTGCCATCTGACGCTGGCTTTCAACCCGTCGCACCTGGAAATCGTCAATCCGGTGGTCGAAGGTTCGGTCTATGCCCGCCAGGTACGGCGCGGTGAAGGCAGCAAGCAGAAGGTGATGCCCATCCTCATTCACGGCGATGCGGCGGTGGCTGGCCAGGGTGTCAACCAGGAAATGCTCAACTTCTCGCAGACGCGCGGTTACGGTGTGGGGGGTACGCTGCACATCGTGGTCAACAACCAGGTGGGCTTCACGACATCCGACCCGCGAGACTATCGCTCCGGTCATTACTGCACCGACATCTTCAAGATGGTCGATGCGCCGATCTTCCACGTCAATGGTGACGATCCGGAAGCGGTGGCGCTGGTGACCCAGATTGCGGTCGAATATCGCCAGACCTTCCACAAGAATGTGGTGGTCGACATCATCTGTTATCGCAAGCTCGGGCACAACGAGCAGGACGAGCCGATGGTGACGCAGCCCTTGATGTACAAGATCATCAACAAGCATCCGGGGACGCGCAAACTCTACGGCGACAAGCTGATTGCCGAAGGTATCCTGGTAGCCGAGGGCCCCGATCAGATGATCGCCGAATATCGCGCTCACCTCGACAAGGGGGAACTGCTGTACAACCCGGTGCTCGCGGGCTACAAGCACCCGATGACGATTGACTGGGCTCCGTTCCTGACCAAGCGTTATATCGAAACTTGCGACACCACCGTGCCGATGGCTGAGTTGCAGCGCCTGGCGCAGCGACTGACGACGATTCCCGAAGGCTTTACCCTGCATTCCCGGGTCAAGAAGATTGTCGAGGATCGCGCCGCCATGGGCGAGGGCAAGCTGCCGGTTGACTGGGGCATGGCTGAAAACCTGGCCTACGCCTCGTTGCTGGTTTCTGGTTACGGTGTGCGTATTTCCGGCGAGGACGTCGGTCGCGGTACCTTCTTCCACCGCCATGCTGCCTTCCACGACCAGAACCGTACCAGTTGGGATGCCGGCACCTATCATCCGCTGAAGAACTTGCAGGAGAAGCAGGCCGGCTTCCAGTGCTTCGATTCGGTGCTGTCGGAAGAGGCTGTGCTGGCTTTCGATTACGGCTACTCGTCGGCCAACCCGTACGAACTGGTGATCTGGGAAGGCCAGTTCGGTGATTTCGCCAACGGCGCCCAGGTCGTTATCGACCAGTTCATTGCTTCCGGTGAAGCCAAGTGGGGTCGTGCTTCCGGTCTGGTCATGCTGCTGCCGCACGGTTACGAAGGCCAGGGGCCGGAGCACTCCTCTGCCCGTCTGGAACGCTTCATGCAGGCCTGTGCCGAAAACAATATGGAAGTTTGTGTGCCGACTACGGCGGCTCAGGTCTTCCACATGCTGCGTCGTCAGGCGGTGCGCATGCAGCGCAAACCGCTGATCGTGATGTCGCCGAAGTCGCTGCTGCGCCACAAAGATGCCGCTTCGTCGCTGGAAGAACTGGCCAACGGCGAGTTCAAGCGTGTCATTGGCGAAGTGGATGATCTTGATCCGAAGAAGGTCAAGCGCGTGATCCTGTGCAGTGGCAAGGTCTATTACGATCTGGTCAATGCCCGTCGCGAGAAGAAGATCAACGACATCGCCATCGTGCGTCTGGAGCAGCTCTATCCGTTCCCGAAAGATTCGCTCGAGAAGGAAATGGCCAAGTATCCCAAGGCGACCGAAATCGTCTGGGCGCAGGAAGAGCCGCGTAATCAGGGCGCCTGGTACTGGATGGCTTCGCGCCATCATCTGGTGAGCCAGATCGGACCGAAGCAGAAATTGCTGCTGGTGGCGCGCCCGGCATCGTCGTCGCCGGCCGTGGGGTATCTCGCCAAGCACAACGAGCAACAAAAGGCATTGATCGAGTCCGCTCTGGGCAAGATCGACTACCAATAACTACTACCGCAGAGTGGAGTCATCATGAGCATTATCGAAGTTCAAGTTCCGCAACTGTCCGAGTCCGTCGCCGAGGGCACGCTCGCTACGTGGAAAAAGAAGGTGGGCGAAGCTGTCGCCCGCGACGAAATCCTGGTCGATATCGAGACCGACAAGGTCGTTCTGGAAGTGCCCTCGCCGGGTGCCGGTGTGCTGGTGGAAATCATCAAGGGTGATGGTGACACGGTGGTTTCCGGTGAATTGATCGCCAAGATCGATACCACCGCCGTTGCGGGCGCCGTGGCGCCGGCAGCGGAAGCGCCGAAAGCAGCCGCACCGACGCCGGCTGCTGCTCCGGCTGCGAGTGCTCCGGCGGGTAGCGCCAGCCCGGCCGCCCGCAAGATTCTCGAAGAAAAGGGCGTTGCGGCTGCGGATGTGGCCGGTTCTGGTCGTGGCGGCCGCGTGACCAAGGAAGACGCCGTTGCTGCCCAGGCACGGGCTGCAGCACCGTCTGGTCCGGTGGCTGCGGGCAAGAGCGCACTGGCTTCCCTGCCGGTACCCAATTCCGGTGTGGCTCTGGGTGATCGTCCGGAAGAGCGTGTGCCGATGACCCGTCTGCGCGCCCGTATCGCCGAGCGGCTGATTCAATCGCAGCAGACCAATGCCATCCTGACCACCTTCAATGAAGTCAACATGGCGCCGGTCATGGCGTTGCGCAAGCAATATGGCGAGAAGTTCGAGAAGACTCACGGCGTGCGTCTTGGCTTCATGGGCTTCTTTGTCAAGGCGGCCGTTGCCGCTCTGCAGCGCTTCCCGATCCTGAACGCTTCGGTCGATGGGAACGATATCGTCTATCACGGCTATATTGACATCGGTATCGCCGTCGGTTCGCCGCGGGGTCTGGTCGTGCCCATCCTGCGCAATGCTGATCAGATGTCGATCGCCGATATCGAGAAGAAGATTGCTGAATTCGGCCAGAAGGCCAAGGATGGCAAGATCTCCATCGAGGACCTGACCGGTGGCACCTTCTCCATCTCCAACGGCGGCATCTTCGGCTCGATGATGTCCACGCCGATCATCAATCCGCCGCAGTCGGCCATTCTCGGCATTCACGCCACCAAGGATCGTGCCGTGGTCGAGAACGGGCAGGTCGTGGTGCGGCCGATGAACTATCTGGCCATGTCCTACGACCACCGCATCATCGACGGCCGCGAAGCGGTGCTCGGTCTGGTGACGATGAAGGAAGCGCTGGAAGATCCGGCGCGTCTGCTGCTCGCAGTCTGATTACTGCCAGCGCGGAATATGCAGTACCAGGCATGGGGGGTAGGGCGCAGGTTTCTCGCCTTGCTCCCCATGCTTTTTGAATCGTTATGAAAAGTGGATGGCTGCACCCTGCGCAGCTTGAGTGCGAAGCGGTTTTCCGCATTTCAAGTTATGTCAGCGCGGCTGTTCGCTCAGGAGAATTAAATGTCCAGTAAACAATTCGATGTGCTCGTTATCGGCGGTGGTCCTGGTGGCTATGTCGCCGCCATCCGCGCCGCCCAGCTCGGTTTCAACACCGCTTGCGCCGAATCCAACGCCTATGCCGATCCGAAGGGCGAGCCGCGTCTCGGCGGTACCTGCCTGAACGTCGGCTGCATCCCGTCCAAGGCGCTGCTGCGCTCTTCCGAACTGTACGAGGAAGCCAATCACTCCTTCGCCATGCACGGCATCTCGGCCAAGGGGGTCAGCATCGATGTGCCGACCATGATCGGCCGCAAGAACACCATCGTCACCCAGCTGACCGGCGGCATCCGCGGCCTGTTCAAGAAGAACAAGGTCACCGGCCTCAACGGCCACGCCAGCTTTGCCGGCAAGGAAGGCGAGCTGTACAAGGTCAAGGTGGGCGAGGAAGAAGTCCTGGCCAAGCACGTGATCATCGCCACCGGCTCCAAGCCGCGCCACCTCGACGGCATCCCGGTCGACAACAAGGTCATCTGCGACAACGTCGGCGCGCTCGATTTCGACGCTGCACCGAAGCGTCTGGGCGTCATCGGTGCCGGCGTCATCGGCCTGGAAATGGGTTCGGTCTGGCGTCGTCTCGGTACCGACGTGACCGTGCTCGAAGCCGCGCCGGACTTCCTGCCGTTCGCCGACCAGGACATCGCCAAGGAAGCGCTCAAGCTGTTCACCAAGCAGGGCCTGAAGATCACCACCGGCATCAAGCTGGGCAAGGTCACGGTGACCAAGAAGGGCGTCACCGTTGCTTATGAAGACAAGGACGGTGCCAAGACACTTGAGTGCGACAAACTGATCGTTTCGGTCGGCCGCATCCCGAACACCGATGGCCTCAACGGCGACGCCGTAGGCCTCAAGCTCAACGAGCGCGGCCAGGTCGAAGTCAATGGCCACTGCCAGACCAACCTGCCCAACGTCTGGGCGGTCGGCGACGTCGTCCGTGGTCCGATGCTGGCGCACAAGGCTTCGGAAGAGGGCGTCATGGTTGCCGAATTGATCGCCGGTCAGGCTGGTCATTGCAACTTCGACACCATCCCGGGCGTGGTCTACACCCATCCGGAAATCGCCTGGGTCGGCAAGACCGAACAGCAGCTCAAGGCCGAAGGCATTGCCTACAAGCCGGGCAAGGTGCCGTTCATGGCCAGTGGCCGTGCCCTCGGCCATGGCGACGCCAGCGGTTTTGTCAAAGTATTGGCCGATGCCAAGACTGACCGCATCCTGGGCGTGCACATCATTGGTAACAACGCCTCTGAACTGATTGCGGAAGCCGTGGTCACTATGGAGTTTGCCGGTGCATCCGAAGACCTCGGCCGCATCTGCCATGCCCACCCGACGCTGTCGGAAATCGTGCACGAAGCCGCACTTGCCTGCGATAAACGCGCTCTGCATTTCTGATTGTGCGCTTTTCCCCTAAAAGCGGTTGCGGCAACGTGACCGCTTTTTCTTTTGAGATTCGAATCCATGCCAATCATTCTTGCCAACCCGCGCGGTTTCTGTGCTGGCGTCGAACGCGCCATCGCCATTGTGGAGCGCGCCCTGGAAAAATTCGGGGCGCCGATCTACGTGCGGCATGAGGTGGTGCACAACAAATTCGTCTGCGATGATCTGCGCAGCAAAGGGGCAGTGTTTGTTGAGGAACTGAGTGAGGTTCCCGCAGGAAATACGGTGATTTTCAGTGCCCATGGGGTGTCGCAGGCCATACGGAGCGAGGCGGAACAGCGCGGTCTCAAGGTCTTTGATGCAACCTGCCCGTTGGTGACCAAGGTGCACCTCGAAGTCGGCCGCATGCGCAAGGGGGAGCGTGAAATTGTGATGATTGGCCACAAGGGGCATCCGGAAGTCGAGGGCACCATGGGCCAGGTGCAGGGCGGCATGTATCTGGTGGAAACACCGGAGGATGTGGCAACCCTGCAGGTCAAAGACCCCGAGTATCTTGCCTACGTGACCCAGACGACACTGTCGATCGACGATGCCGGGCGGGTGATTGCCGCTCTGCGCGCACGTTTTCCAGCGATTCAGGGGCCGAAGAAGGACGACATCTGCTATGCCACGCAGAACCGCCAGGATGCGGTCAAGGCCCTGGCCGATGTCTGTGATCTGGTGATTGTCGTCGGTAGTCAGAACAGTTCGAATTCCCGCCGCCTGAAGGAAGTGGCTGCCGGGCGCGGTATTGATGCTTATCTGGTGGATGCGGCGGATGAAATCGATGCGGGATGGCTGGTCGGGAAAACACAAATCGGTGTGACTGCCGGTGCATCAGCGCCGGATGTGCTGGTGCAGCAGGTCGTGGCGCGCCTGCAGGCATTGTCCGGTGCGCCCGTCGCGCAGTTGCAGGGCGTGGAGGAGGCGGTTTATTTTCCGCTTCCCAAGGAGTTGGCGGGCTGACTTGCCGCGCAAAAAAAGACCCCGGCCGTGGCCGGGGTGAAGGCAGAGAATAAGGGTTCCGCTGGATTAGAAGTTGTAGTTCATCTGCACCGAATACAGGTTGGCGTGGGTCTTGAACTTGCCATGGACGGTTTGCAGGGTGACCGTTTCGCTGGTGTCGGTGACGGGGCGTGCCGTATCCGAGTTCTTGAAGAAGATGCGCGCATAGCCGAAATCGAGCGATGCATTCTTGTTCACCTGCCAGCGGGCGCCGAAAGCGAGCCAGGTGCGGTCGGAGTCTGGCACGGTCATTGTCCGGTGCTTCGAATCCGGTACCGGCGACTCATCGTAAGCAATGCCGGCGCGCAGATTCCAGGCGTTGTTCAGCTGATATTTCGCGCCCACGCCCACCCGCCAGGTGTCTTCAAAGTTGTAGCGCAGCGGGGCCGTCGCGCGGCCTTTGGTATCGGCAAAAACGGGCATCAGCGCGTCAACGGAACTCCAGCCGGTCCAGGTGGCGTCGGCCAGCAGTTCGAGACGATCATTCAGCTTGTGGCTAATGGCGAGAGAAAAGTTATCCGGGGTTTCCAGCGTTGCCTCGATGTCGCGATTCATCATGAAAGCCGGTACTTTCTGGCTGCCTTCCAGGTCAAACTTGATCTTGGAACGGTAGGCCAGACCGATTCTGGTGTGCTCGGTCGGCTGCAACATGACACCCACGTTCCAGCCCCAGGCCGTGTCGTCGCCCTTCAGCGTACCCTGCGGGCCGGCCAGCGAGACCGGGGTGTGCTGGCGGAATTCGATCTCGCTCTTGGCGAAGTTGAGGCCGAAACCGATGGAGAGTAGGTCATTGACCTTGTAGGCGAGCGACGGGTTGAGGTTGATCTGGTGGATGGAGGTGTATTTACCGGAGAAGCGGCCGGCGAAGTTGTCGTCATACTCGGTTTCGCTGCCGAAGGTCACGGAGACGCCAACGCCAGCGCGCAGGGCCGGGGTGATGGCGTAGCTGTAATAAAAGGCAGGGACAACGGAAGTGCCGCCACCGTTGCCGCCGTTGTCACCGACCGGATGGAACAAGCCGGTAGGCGCGCCGGCGGCAGTCAGTACCGGCATGCGCGTTGTGCCGGTGTCGGAAAAACGGACCGAGCGCTGGATGGCTGTCGCGCCGAGGGAAATGCTGTGACCCATGGGCAGATAGGTCATCCCGGCTGGGTTGAAAAAGATCGTGCTGGCGTCTTCGGCGACGGCAGCGGCACCGGCATAGGCAACGCTGGTGCCGGCAGCGTTCTGGTTTTGCAGTTGAAAGCCGGAAGCGGCTGCGGTGCCGGCGAAGGCCATGCTGATCAGGCCGGGAAGAAGGCGTACGGCAAGGTGCTGGTTCATGGGTTTGTCTCCTGGTTTTATGGATTAGGGAATTTCTTCCCGATGGGTGAAACTATTAAACATCAAACAAACGTTTGAAATACTGTTTGTTTGTAAAAAAACCGGGCGTGTGTTGTGTTAGTGCAACACTCGCCCGGCAGGGGATGTCAGCGGCTGGTTTGCCAGTGCAACGGGCCGCCGGTGAAGGGGGCGAAGCCGGTACCGAAAATCACGCCGGCGTCGGCAAGATCGGCGTCGGCGACAATGCCGTCGGCCACCAGGCGTTGGGTGCGGGCGATGAGCGGGGCTACCAGTTCTTCCGCCAGCCCGGAGGGGGCACTGCTTGCTGCGGTTTTCTGCGGCTTGCCATTGTTCCAGGTGTAAAAACCCTGACCACTTTTCTTGCCCAGTTGCTGTTTTTCCACCCGCTGTTGCAGGCAGCGTGGTGCTTCGGCGCCATCGGCAAGTTGTTGCCCCGCCGCTAGGGCGATGTCGAGGCCGACCGTGTCGATCAGTTCGATCGGGCCCATCGGCATGCCGAAGGTGAGCAAGGCGGCGTCGATGCTTTCCGGTGCGATCCCACGGTCCACTGCGCGCATGGCGGCGAGCATGTAGGGGGCGAGGACGGCGTTCACCAGAAATCCCGGGGCGCTGCGGACGGGGAGCGGTAGTTTGTCGATCTGGCGGACGAATGCGCAGGCGGCACGGATGGCGGTGGGGTCGGCTGCCTCGGCGGCAACGACCTCGACCAGCGGCATCATCGCAACCGGGTTGAAGAAATGGATGCCGACCAGCCGTTCTGGTCGTGCCAGCACCGGGCGCAGATCTTCCAGACGCAGGCTGGATGTGTTGCTGGCCAGCAGGGCGCCTGGTTTCATGCGCGGTTCGAGCGTGCGGAACAGGGCGTGCTTGGCCTCTGCATTCTCGAAAATTGCCTCGATCACCACATCGGCGTGGACCACGCCGGCGCCGGTGGGATCGGGTAGCAGACGATCGCAGGCGGCACGCACCGCCAGGGGGTCACGCAGTTTTTTCTGGAACAGTGCTTGGGCGCGTTGCAGGGCGGGCGCGATACGGCTGATGTCCTGATCCTGCAGACTGACGGTCAGGCCGCGCAGGGCGCACCAGGCAGCAATGTCGCCGCCCATGACGCCAGCGCCGACGACGTGCACGCGGCGTGCCACGAAATCTCCTCCGGGTTCGCTACTCTTGCCAAAGCTCTTCAGGCGCTCCTGCAGGCGGAATACCCGCAGGAGGTTTTTCGCGGTCGGTGAAGAGATGATGCGGTCAAGCACTTCCGGTGCGTCCAGGGCGTTGCCACCCTGTTTTTGCCACAGGTCGATGATGGCGTAGGGGGCTGGATAATGTTCAGGCCGCGCCTTCTTCGCCACCTGTTTGCGGGCGCCATTGGCGACCACCGCCTTGAGCGGGCCGGACAGCAGTTTCTGCATGAAGGGTAGGGGACGGCGAGGGGTATTGGAGAGCAGCAACTGGCGCGCCGCCATCTCCATGACCCGGGGCGGCACGCAGTCATCGGCTAGCCCCATTTTCCTGGCGCGGCGGGCATCCAGCCCTTTACCGGTGAGCATCAGATCAAGCGCCGCCGGGGCGCCGATGCGCTGCGGCAGGCGGGACATGCCACCCCAACCAGGAAAGATGCCGAGCATGACTTCCGGTAGGGCCATTTTCGTCCCTGGCTCATCTACCGCCAGCAGGTAACGGCAGGCCAGTGCCAGTTCCAGGCCGCCGCCAAGACAGTGACCGCGCACCAGTGCCAGTGTCGGGTAGGGCACGGCGGCCAGGCGGTTGAAGAGTTCCCAGCCGCGCGCGACCAGTTGCCGGCCTTTGTCCGCCGTGTCGAGACGGGAGAATTCATCAATGTCGGCCCCGGCGATGAAGCCCGCCGCCTTGCCGGAACGGATGATCAGCCCAGCGGGGGGCGAGGCTTCAAGCTGGTCGAGCAGTTGCCCGAGTTCCGTCATGACTGCTTGTGACAGGGCGTTGGTGCTCTCGCCGGCGCGGTCGAGGGTGGCAATGGCGATGCCGCTGCTTTCGCGGTGCAACTGCCAGTGGGTGAAGGTGTCGTGCATGATCGGTTCTCTCATTGAATACGGTGACTGGCGGCAGCAAAGGCCAGCGACAGTGCCCCCGGGCCGACATTGATGGCGGCGGTTTTACTCATTGGCGCCAATTGGATGGTGACGTCGTGTTCAATGGCAGTGCGTGCCAGCCGGCCATAACCTTTGAGGTCGCGTACCGTTTCCAGCGGGCCACCATAGCTGATGCAGATCCACGGCGCGTCCAGTCCCTGTTCGATTTGTTCGGCAGCACGGTTGAAGAGATGTTCGGCGCCACTGGAAAAGCCGCGCACCTTGCCGACCGTGTGGGTTGTGTCGCAGTTGTAATGCAGGAGGGGCTTCACATCGAGTAGCGAGCCGAGGGCGTAGGCGCCCCAGCCCAGGCTGCTGTCCCCCTTCTTCGAGGCGCGGTTATAGATGTGGTGGAGATCGGCCGGGACCAGGTAGGTGTGGGTATGTTCGATCAGCTGCGTCAGCCGCGCACCGATCACACTGGGCGGGCAGCCCTCGGCGATCAGTCGGGTGGCTTCTGCTGCCGGCACGGATTGGCCGGTGAACAGGTTGCGGGTGGACAGCACGGCCAGGCCGAAAGCATCGTTGCAGCCTGCGCTGCGGCGGATCTCCCGGTATTTGCCGAGCACGCTGCGCGCTGCCTGCTGTGCATGCATGAAAATGGGGCTGCGCATGCCGCTGATGGTCAGGCAGAACACGTAGTCGTATTCGAGGACCAGGCGTTCGAGAAACAGGGTTTCGATCTGTTCCGGTGAGTAGGGGATGGATTCGGCGTAGTCGGCATGCCCTTGATCGAGGCGCCAGGCGTAGAACTTCTGGGTTTCGACCGGATCGCGCCAGTCCTCGACGAAAACATCACCGATGCGCAGGGTGATCGGCATGATCTGAATGGCGTGCTGGTCGATGAACTCGCGCGGCAGGTCGCAGGCTGAATCGACGACGATTCCAATCCGCATGTCAGAAGGCCTCGACCAGCATGGCGCCGCCCAGGCCGCCGCCGATGCAGATCGTTGCGATACCGCGCCGCGCCTGGTTGCGGCGTAGTACGTGCAGCAGGTGCAGGACGATGCGGGCACCCGAGGCGCCGACCGGGTGACCGATGGCGACGGCGCCGCCATCGACGTTGAGGCGCTCGCTGGGAATGTCGCCGAGGGCGCCCGGTAGTTCGAGCTGTTCGCGGCAGTAGCGCTCATCGCGCCAGGCAGCCTGGCAGGCAAGCACTTGCGCCGCAAAAGCTTCGTTGAGCTCCCAGTAATCGATGTCAGTCAGCGCCAGGCCGTGCCGTTGCAGGATCGGGGTGGATGCATGCACCGGCCCCAGCCCCATTTGCTCTGGCTCAAGGCCAGACCATTGGCTATCGACGATTTTGCCGATCGGGCTGAGGCCCCATTTCTCCACCGCCTCTGCCGACGCCAGCAGCACCCAGGCGGCGCCATCGGTGATCTGCGAGCTGTTGGCGGCGGTGATGTTGCCGTACTTCTTGTCAAAAAACGGTTTCGGCTTGGCCATGCCGGCCAGATCGGCATCGGCGCGAACCCCGTCGTCTTCGGCATAGATCTTGCCCTTGCCATCGACCAGCGGCACGATTTCGTCCAGATGCCCGGCTTGCCGCGCGGCAAGTGCGCGCTGGTGGCTGCGCACGGCAAACTCGTCCATCTGCCGCCGGTCGATGCCGAATTTCCAGGCCAGGTTTTCCGCTGTCTGCCCCATCAGCAGGCCGACCACCGGGTCGGTCAGGCCCTTCATCAGCCCGATCACCGGCGTCAGCAGCGCGGCTGGGCGTAGCTTGAGGAAATGACCGAGTTTCTGCCCCATCGTCCGCATTGTCATCATGCCGGCGAACCAGCGCACCATCGCATCCGAATAGAGTAATGGCGCTCGGGAGAGCGCATCGACGCCACCGGCCAGCACCAGTTGCGAACGGCCGCACTGGATGTTGGCGATGGCCGAGTCGATGGCCTGCATGCCGGAAGCGCAGTTGCGCATCACCGTCCAGCCCGGCACCTTTTTGCCGCAGCCGAGTCGCAGCGCGACCATGCGGCCGATGTTGGTTTCATCCGGCGACGGTGCGGCGCAACCGAGAATGACCTCGTCTAGATCGGACGGCAGGAAGGGCTGGCGCAGCAGCAGCGCGCGTCCGGCTTGCGTCGCCAGATCGGAGGCGGCGAACGGTCCGGGGCCTTTCTGCGCTTTGAGGAAGGGCGTACGGGCGCCATCCACTACGTAAATCGTTGTCATGGGTTTCCTTTGCGAACGCTGGAAATGGCTGATAGCGGCACGGACTTTGTGCGTGCTGCCAGTGTTTGCGGCTGGCCATGGGGGCGTGCTGTCATGCCGCCATCCGGTCGGGGGCGGGTTTGTTCGCCGTGGCTACGCCGAAGTCGAAGGGGAAATCGTCGACCCGTACCACGATGTCGCGCAGGTGCGTGCGTCGCTGCATGATCTCGAATTCGGCAGCGGTGATGACGCCCAGTTCAGCGGCGACCTGGGCGATGTCACGGACGTTGGCGCGCGGGTTGTTGGCAAAGCGGCCGGCCTTCTCGGCGGCGCGGATCTTGGCTTCGATCGGCTCGGCAGCCAGGGTGGCTTGCAGGGCCAGTTCGATGGCGCCAACCGGCTCTTCCTCGTGTAACGGTACAAAGCATTCGGCCGTCAGGCGGTCCCGTGTCGCCGAGGGCGAGAGCAGCGATTTCGCAACCTGGTGGCCGAAGGCATCGGACGGCACCACGTAGGGATGGCCCCAGGGGAAGATCACGCGCTTGACCAGGGCAGCGATGAAACGCACCGGGAAATTGGCCAGCACCCCATCGAACGCCTGCTGCGCCTTGTACATGGCGTCCCAGATGGCCCAGTGGGCAAGCGGTGCATCGGCCTGTTGCCGGCCTTCCGCCTCATAGCGTTTGAGGGTGCAGGAAATCAGGTACATCTGCGCCAGGATGTCGCCCAGGCGGGCCGAGAGTTTTTCGCGCCGTTTGACGCTGCCGCCCAGCACCAGCAGGGATACATCGGAAAGGAATGCGAAGGCGGCGGAGAAACGCGTCAGTTGCTGGTAGTAACGGCGCATTTCCGGCGCCACGTCGGTGTTGACGCTGACGAAATGCGAGCCGGTGATGCCCTGGCGGAAAGCTCGCCAGGCATTGCTGATGGTGAAGCCGATGTGGCCGAATAGCGCCCGGTCGAAATCGATCAGCCCCTGGCGGGCATCCGGATTCTGCGCCGCGCGCATTTCCGGCAGCAGGTAAGGATGGCAGCGGATGGCCCCCTGGCCGAAGATGATCAGCGAACGGGTCAGGATGTTGGCGCCTTCGACGGTGATCGCCACCGGCACCTGCTGGTAGGCACGACCGAGGAAATTCGACGGGCCGAGGCAGATGCCTTTGCCGCCGATGACATCCATGCCGTCGTTGACCACCTGGCGGGCGCGTTCGGTGACGTGGTACTTGGCAATGGCTGACACCACCGAGGGTTTTTCGCCGAGATCGACGGCGCCGGCCGTCATCTTGCGCACCGCGTCCATCAGGTAGGTGTAGGCGCCGATGCGGGTCAGTGCTTCTTCGACGCCTTCGAACTTGCCGACGGCCATGTTGAACTGCGAGCGCACCCGGGCGTAGCCGCCGACAGCGCGCGCCGTCATCTGCGCCATGCCGGTGTTGGAAGAGGGCAGCGAGATCGAGCGGCCAGCTGCCAGACACTCCATGAGCATGCGCCAGCCTTGGCCCGCCATCGCCGGGCCGCCGATGATGAAATCGAGCGGCATGAAGACCTCGGTGCCACGCACCGGGCCGTTCATGAACATGGCGTTCAGGGGAAAGTGACGGCGGCCGGTGTCGACGCCCGGATGATCGTAAGGGACCAGGGCGCAGGTGATGCCGATGTGCTTCTTGTCGCCCAGCAGCCCTTCCGGGTCGTAGAGGTGAAACGCCAGGCCGAACACCGTGCACAGCGGGGCCAGGGTGATGTAGCGCTTGTCAAAGGAGACGCGCATGCCCAGGACTTCCTTGCCCTGATAAACGCCCTTGCAGACGACGCCGGCATCCGGAATGGAGGCGGCATCCGAGCCCGCCCACGGGCTGGTCAGGGCAAAGGCGGGGATTTCGATGCCTTTGGCCAGGCGTGGCAGGTAGTGGTTCTTCTGTTCTTCGGTGCCGTAGTGCAGTAGCAATTCGGCCGGGCCGAGCGAGTTGGGCACCATGACCGATACCGAGAGTGCGGAAGAGCGGGTCGATAGCTTGGTCACCACCTGCGAGTGGGCGTAGGCGGAAAATTCCAGGCCACCGTATTTCTTCGGGATGATCATGCCGAGGAAGCCACGCTCCTTGATGTAGCGCCAGGCGTTGGCGGGGAGATCGTAGAGTTCGTGGGTGACCTGCCAGTCATCGACCAGGCGGCAGGCTTCCTCGCATTCGTTGTCGAGGAAGGCTTGTTCTTCGGCAGTCAGCTTCGGCACCGGGTAGGCGTGCAGCTTCTGCCAGTCCGGCTTGCCGCGGAACAACTCGCCTTCCCACCAGACTGTGCCGGCTTCGAGCGCATCGCGCTCGGTATCCGACATCTGCGGCAGGACCTTGCGGTAGGCGGCAAAGATGCCGCGGGTGAGGATGGCACGGCGCAAGGGCGGCAAGGTGAACAGTGCGCCCACGGCGAGGACAACGGCAAGGCAAGCCCAGAGGGCGGGATGAACGGGCATGGTGATGTCTCCTGGTTTGTTTTTGTAGGATCAGTGATCGGTGAATTGCGGCAAAGGGGCGCGCAACCCGCCAATCAGGAAAGAAATGAGACGAGGCAGCAGGCGGTCGAGGCGGTCTTCACTATCTTCCGCTTCGATGCCCCAGTCGGTTACCAGACGCAGGGCGTCGGTGCCGGCGATGGCATAGGAGGTCGCGCCGAGCATGAAATGGAAGCGCCAGACGATTTCTGCCTTGGGGACATCCGGCAGTGAGCGGAACAGCGCCTCCTTGTAGCGCTCGACCACGGTTTTGTATTCGTGCGCCAGAAAGGCGCGGATGAAATCCGAGGGTTCGGTCAGGGTGCGCCCGAGCAGGCGCAAGAAAATCACGCCGCCACGCTCTTCGTCTTCCGCCATGCGGATCATGGTGCCGAAAAAGGCATCGACGATCTGCGAGGGTTTGAGCGGTTGTCCATCGGCAGTCGCCTCCAGTTCGTCGAGTGCCCGCATGCGTTCTTCGTTCAACCAGTTCAGGCGGCGGCGGAAAACTTCCTGGATCAATGCTTCCTTGGAGCCGAAGTGGTAGTTGACGGCGGCGAGATTGACCCCAGCCTCGCCGGTGATCTGGCGCATCGAGGTGCCATCGTAGCCGTGCGCCATGAACAGGCGTTCGGCGGCATCAAGGATACGGGCGCGGGTATCGGACAAGCGGTTGTCTTGCATTACATCCTCTGTGATTCATACGTTCGTTTGAATTATGGGGAAAAAAATTGCGCACGGCAAGCACAGTGCGCAAATAGTCGGGTTTCTGTCAGATGGCCTGGGCTTGCTGGCGGCTGCAGTCCATCAGGGCGGCAAGGCGCAGCCACAGTGGCTGGATTATTGTTTCTGTGTCAGCGCGTTAGACCCGGGCAGAGAGGGGGCGCCGTGGATGGCGTCACGGGTGGGGTGTGGCTGTGGCGGGTTCGTCCTGTGGCAGCGGCGGTTGCGGTTTGCTGACGACGTAGAGTACACCGGCGCAACAGGCAAAAAAGGCGATGCAGGCGAGCAGGCTGGGGGTCCAGGTGTCGGCGAGGCCGTACTCGAACCAGACCCAGAAAAAAGCCAGCAGTGCCGGCAGTATCATGGCTGCACAAAAGAGGGCGCTGGCGAGGGCGATTTTTTGGCCAATATGACGGGAAAGTGGCATGCGGCACTCCTGGATGGGTTGCGGATGGCTGATTCTAGCGGGCAGTGGACGGTGTATTTTTGATCTGTCTGAAAGAGAGGGATTTATCCGCCAAATACGGCAGTCATGCCGGCGCCTCTCGGGTAAACTGTGCCGCTTTATCCGTGGGCTGCGGGCTGGTGCTGGCTGGCGCGCAGGCCGAATCGATTTCATCAACCAGGGAGATTAGCCATCATGGCGAAAGTGAAGTTCTACGGCGCGGAGTCGTTTCCGCTCGAAATGCACAAGGTCCGCATCGTTCAAAAACTGAATCTGCCGCCGGTTGAGCGGCGTCTGGCGGCGGTGGCGGAAGCCGGCAACAACACCTTTCTGCTCAAGAATGCCGATGTGTTCATGGACATGCTCACCGACAGCGGTGTCAACGCCATGAGCGACCAGCAGATGGCGGCCATGATGATTGCCGACGACAGCTACGCCGGCAGCGCCACGTACACCCGCCTGGAAAGCAAGCTCCAGGAAATCTTCGGCATGGACTATTTCCTGCCGGCACACCAGGGCCGTGCCTGTGAAAACATCCTGGCGCAAGTGCTGGTCAGCGAAGGTTCGGTGGTGCCGATGAACTACCATTTCACCACCACCAAGGCGCACATCACGCTGAATGGTGGCCTGGTCGAGGAAATCGTCAGCGACGCCGGCCTGGAAGTGGTCAGTGTCAATCCCTTCAAGGGCAATATGGACGTGGCCAAGCTGCAGGATGTGGTGGCCCGCTTCGGTGCCGAGCGGATCGCCTTCGTGCGGATGGAGGCCGGGACCAACCTGATCGGCGGCCAGCCTTTCTCGCTGCAGAATCTGGCCGATATCCGCAAGGTCTGCGACCAGCATGGTCTGATGCTGATCATGGATGCCAGCCTGCTGGCCGACAACCTGCACTTCATCAAGACGCGCGAAGAAGCCTGCAAGGCCATGAGCATCCGCGAGATCACCCGCCGCATGGCGGATCTGTGTGATGTGATTTACTTCTCCGCCCGCAAGCTCGGCTGCGCCCGGGGCGGCGGCATGTGCATGAAGAGCGAAGAGCTGTACCGGAAAATGCGTGGTCTGGTGCCGCTGTACGAAGGCTTCCTGACCTACGGGGGCATGTCGGTGCGCGAGATGGAGGCGCTCACCGTTGGTCTGGAAGAAACGATGGACGAGGATGTCATCAATCAAGGGCCGCAGTTCATCGGCTACATGGTGGATGAACTGGTCAAGCGGGGCATTCCGGTCATCACGCCGGCGGGTGGCCTGGGCTGCCACATCAATGCCATGGAATTCGTCGATCACGTGCCGCAATCGCAATACCCGGCCGGCGCACTGGCCTCGGCACTGTACATCGCCAGCGGCATCCGTGGCATGGAGCGCGGCACCCTGTCCGAACAACGTGAGCCGGACGGTACCGAGATTTTTGCCAACATGGAGTTGGTGCGTCTGGCCCTGCCGCGTCGGGTGTTCACCCTGTCGCAGGTCAAGTATGCGGTCGATCGTCTGGAGTGGCTGTACGCCAATCGCAAGCTGATCGGTGGTTTGTCTTTCGTCGAAGAGCCGGAAATCCTGCGTTTCTTCTATGGCCGCCTGGCGCCGGTGTCGAACTGGCAGAACGAACTGGTCGCCCAGTTCAAGAAAGATTTCGGCGACAGTCTGTAAGCGGTTTGCGCCAACAAAAAACCGGGGTCTTCATGCCCCGGTTTTTTTGTGTGCTTTTTTTGTGTACATGTGCAGCCTGTGAAGGCGGTAGCGTTCAGGCTTTCTTGACGAACTGCGACTTCAGTTGCATGGCACCGATGCCGTCGATCTTGCAGTCAATGTCATGGTCGCCATCGATCAGGCGGATGCTCTTCACCTTGGTGCCAACCTTGACGACCAGCGACGAGCCCTTGACCTTGAGATCCTTGATTACCGTGACGGCGTCACCATCCTGCAGGACATTGCCGACCGCGTCACGGACGACCTTTTCTGCTTCCTCGGCGGTGATTTCTTCCGCTACGCTGGGCCATTCGTGTGCGCATTCCGGGCAGATGTAGAGCGGGCCGTCGCTGTAGGTGTAGGCAGATGCGCACTTGGGACAGGCGGGTAAATCGGACATGGCAATCTCCATTGGCTTGGATTGGGTGGGCATGCTGCGCGGCGGCAGGCGTTCAATTCATGCGCGCGGCAGGCGCTGGCCGAGGGCTTCGCCCAGGCGTACGGCTTTGGCCGGTGCCCAGGACGGGTCGAATTCGAGCGTGTTTTTGGGCCACAACAGGACGACGGTGGAGCCGAGGAGAAAGCGCCCCATTTCATCGCTCTTCTTGAGCAGGACACTGTTCTCACCGTCGTAACGCCATTCGCGGACGACGCCGGGGCGCGGGGGATTGACCACGCCATGCCAGGTGGTGGCCATGCTGCCGACGATGGTGGCGCCGACTAGCACCAGGGCGAACGGGCCGGCCGCGGTATCAAACAGGCAGACGACGCGTTCATTGCGGGCGAAAAGGCCAGGAACACCGCGCGCAGTGGTCGGGTTGACCGAGAACAGTGCGCCGGGCACGTGAATCATGCGGCTCAGGCGACCATCGCAAGGCATGTGGATCCGATGGTAGTCGCGCGGGCTGAGGTAGATTGTGGCGAAACTGCCGTTCTCGAATGGCGCGGCGAGTTCGCGGTCACCCCCAAGCAGTGCGGTGGTTGAATAGCTGTGGCCCTTGGCCTGGAAAATCTGGTCGCGTTCGATCGGGCCGAACTGGCTGATGGCACCGTCCACCGGGCAGAGGAAATCGGCGGTGGCCGGCAGGCGGACACCATCGCGCAGGGGGCGGGTGAAGAACTCGTTGAAGCTCTTGTAACTGGCAGGATCGGGGTTGGCCGCTTCTGCCATGTTGACGTTGTAACGGGCAATAAAGCGGCGGATCAGGGCAGTGGTCAGGCCGCCCAGTTCAGCGCCGGCAAGCTTGCCGGCGAGCTGGGTCAGAAGTTGCTTGGGGAGCAGATATTGCGGTAGAACAGCGAGACGATCAGACACGGGCTTCCTTGAAATCAAACCAGTCCCAGGCTTTCCGTCACGCCCAGGTGTACGTTCATGGCCTGTACGGCAGCGCCGGAGGCCCCTTTACCGAGGTTGTCGAGGCGGGCGATGAGCAGCATGCGTTCGGCATTGCCATAAACAGCCAGGTCGACACGGTTGCTGCCGTTATTGGCTTCGACATCGTAGAAACCATTGACGGTGGTGGTGTCGAGGTCTACCGGGTGGACCTTGATGAAGGCTTCGTCGGCATAGTAGTCGGCCAGAATCTTCTGCACGTCGGCTGGCCCGGCAGTGCGGGTGAACTGCGCCGGATGCAGGTAAACGGTCACGGCCAAGCCTTTGTAGAAAGGTCCGACGATGGGCTGGAAAATGGGGGCTGCAGTCAGGCCGGTGTACGCCTGCATTTCCGGCAGATGTTTGTGGGCAAGAGCCAGTGCGTAGGCGCGAGGGGCCTTCAGCGCCGTGCTGCCGCTGGCGGCCTCGTATTCGGCAATCATGGATTTGCCACCGCCGGAATAGCCGGTAATGGAATTGGCGGCAAGCTGGGTATCGGCGGCAATGAGGCCGGCGTCGATCAGGGGGCGAACCGCCAGGATGAAGGCGCTGGCGTGGCAGCCGGGGTTGGCGATGCGCTTGCTGGCGCGGATCTTGGCGCGCTGCTCCGGACACAGCTCGGGTAGGCCGAAAACCCAGTCAGGATGCACCCGGTGTGCCGTGGAAGCATCGATGACGCAGGTGCGAGGATTGTCCACCAGTGCTACGGATTCTTTGGCGGCGGCATCCGGCAGGCACAGGAAGGTGACGTCGGAGGCATTGATCAGCCGCTTGCGTTCGGCCAGATCCTTGCGCTTGTCGGCAGCAATTTTCAGCAGTTCGATATCGGCGCGTTGGGCCAGATATTCGTTGATTTGCAGGCCGGTTGTGCCTTCCTGGCCGTCGACAAAGACTGTGTAGCGCATGGCGGAAAAATGGGGAAAAGGTAAATGGAAGGCGGGGCACTGCCAGGCAGCGCCCCGGGCGGCCGGGTGTTTTACTTGGTGCGGCTGCGGTATTCGTCGGTACGGGTGTCGATTTCGATCTTGTCGCCGATTTCAACGAAAGCGGGTACTTGCAGTTCGAAACCGGTGGGTTTGATGCGGGCCGGCTTCATGACTTTGCCGGAGGTGTCGCCCTTGACTGCCGGCTCGGTGTATTCCACTTCGCGCACCAGGGCGGTCGGCAGTTCGACCGAGATGGCCTTGCCGTCGTAGAACACCACTTCACAGGCCATGCCGTCGTCGAGATACTTGAGGGCGTCGGTCATGTTCTCGGCTTCCACCTCGAACTGGTTGTAGTCGGCGTCCATGAACACATACATGGGGTCGGCAAAGTAGGAATAGCTGGCTTCCTTCTTTTCCAGCACGACGACTTCAAACTTGTCATCTGCTTTGTACACTGCTTCCGACGGATTGCCAGAGAGCAGGTTCTTGAGTTTCATCTTGACCACGGCAGCATTGCGGCCGGATTTGTTGTATTCGGTTTTCTGCACCACGAGCGGCTGACCGCCGACCATGATGACGTTGCCGGAGCGGAGTTCCTGAGCGATCTTCATGTTGCACTTATCCCAAAGCAGAAAAAAACGCGCAATTATACCGTGTTGCCACAAAGGCGGGCCAAATGGCACGGGATCTTTGTGCTAACTGCATGAATCAGTGGGGGTTTGTTCCTGGATAAGCTCTGCCGTCATGCGGCAGGCCGTGGCCTTGGAAGCGCGTCGGGTGCCGCAGGGATTATCCGGCGTGCGGCGGTTTGCCACAGTCGTCCGAAAATCGATTAAATTTGCTGTCCTCAACCCAACATCCTTGCAGGAGATACTTCATGTCGGCAGCTAAATATCGTCTGGTCACCCGCAGCGACTTCGATGGCCTTGTCTGTGCCGTACTGCTGAATGAGCTGGAAATGATCGACGACATCAAGTTCGTCCACCCCAAGGACATGCAGGACGGCAAGATCGAGATCAGCGGGCGCGATATCACGACCAACCTGCCCTATGTGCCGGGCGTGCATCTGGCGTTTGATCATCACCTGTCGGAAACCGTGCGCAATACCGGTGAGCGTCCGGAACACATCATCCTGCCTGATGCGCCTTCCGCTGCGCGCGTGGTGTATGAGCATTTCGGCGGCAAGGCGCGTTTTCCGGCGGCCTTCGACGACATGATGGCTGCTGTCGACAAGGCTGACTCAGCGCAGTTCTCGCGCCAAGAAATCCTTGATCCTGAAGGCTGGGTGCTGCTGAACTACCTGATGGACTCGCGCACCGGCCTTGGCCGTTTCCGCGAATTCCGTGTCAGCAACTACCAGCTGATGATGGATCTCATCCAGTACTGCCGCAATCACGGCATCGATGACATCCTGCGCTTGCCCGATGTCAAGGAACGGGTGGATCTTTACTTCGAGCATGCCGTCCGGGCCAAAGAGCAAATCCAACGCTGCGCCAGCGTGCATGGCAATCTGGTGGTACTTGATCTGCGCAACGAGGACATCATCTACGCGACCAACCGCTTCATGATTTACGCTTTGTTCCCGGCGCAGAACATCTCCATCCACGTCATGTGGGGGGTACAGAAGCAGAATACCGTTTTTGCCACCGGCAAATCGATCCTTGACCGTAGCTCGCGGACCAATATTGGCGAGCTGATGCTGCACTATGGCGGCGGTGGCCATGAAAATGCCGGCACGTGCCAGGTGGCCAACGACGAAGCAGCGCAGGTGTTGCAGGCGCTGATCGAGCGTATCAATGCGGATGGCTGAGTCGCTCCGCTGCTGGGTCGGTGGCTCAGCTGCGTAACTGCCGGTATGGCGCACGCGTCGCCATGAAAAAAATCCCCGTATCAATAGATACGGGGATTTTTGTTGGTGGGCCCCCCGAGAGTCGAACTCGGCACCAACGGATTATGAGTCCGCTGCTCTAACCAGGCATGAGCTAGAGGCCCGGCATGGGTTAGTTACCGGTCGGGTCGAGGAAGCTGCGCAGCTTGTCAGAGCGGCTCGGGTGGCGCAGCTTACGCAGGGCTTTGGCTTCGATCTGGCGGATGCGCTCGCGGGTGACGTCGAACTGCTTGCCGACTTCTTCCAGCGTGTGGTCGGTATTCATCTCGATGCCGAAGCGCATGCGCAGCACCTTGGCTTCGCGCGTCGTCAGGCTGTCCAGGATGTCCTTGGTGACGCCGCGCAGGCTGGAGAACATCGCTGCGTCGGCTGGAGCCAACGTGGTCTGGTCTTCGATGAAATCGCCCAAGTGGGAATCGTCGTCGTCGCCGATGGGGGTTTCCATGGAGATGGGCTCCTTGGAAATCTTCATGATCTTGCGGATCTTGTCTTCCGGCATGTCCATCTTCTTGGCCAGCGTTGCCGGGTCCGGCTCCAGGCCCGTTTCCTGCAGGATCTGGCGGCTGATCCGGTTCATCTTGTTGATCGTTTCGATCATGTGCACCGGGATGCGGATGGTCCGCGCCTGGTCGGCGATGGAGCGGGTAATCGCCTGGCGGATCCACCAGGTGGCGTAGGTCGAGAATTTGTAGCCGCGGCGGTATTCGAACTTGTCCACCGCCTTCATCAGGCCGATGTTGCCTTCCTGGATCAGGTCGAGGAACTGCAGGCCGCGGTTGGTGTACTTCTTGGCGATCGAGATGACCAGGCGCAGGTTGGCTTCGGTCATTTCGCGCTTGGCGCGGCGGGCCTTGGCTTCGCCGGTGGACATCTGCTTGTTGATGTCTTTCAGTTCCTTGAGCGATATGCCGATGCGTTCTTGCAGGGCAAGAATCTTGCGCTGCTCTTCCTGGATGTCGGGCGCGCTGCGGGTGAGCACGGCAACATAGCTCTTTGGGGCGGCGGCAATTTCAGCATCCGCCCAGTCGAGATTGGTTTCATTGCCGGGGAAGGACTGAATGAAGTGTGGCCGCGGCATACGTACGCGGTCGACGCAGATGTTCTGAATCTTGCGCTCACAGGCGCGTACTTCATCCACCATGGCGCGTACGTTGTCGCACAGGCGTTCGATGGTGCGCGAGGTGAACCGGATCAGCACCAGCTCGTCGAGTAGCTGGTTTTGCAGCTTGAGATAGGTTTTGTCCTGGCTACCCTTGCTGGTCAGGGTTTTCTGCATCTTGGTGTGCAGGGTGCGGATGGTGGCGAAGCGGGCCAGGCCCTCCGTCTTCAGTTGTAGCAGGGAGGCGGCAGCAGCAGCGCCGGCGTTGTTTTCTTCTTCTTCCTCTTCTTCCTCTTCCGCTTCTTCGTTTTCGCTGTCGTCATCGCTGGCGGCACTGACCGGGGCTTCCGGGGCCGGTTCTGCTTCGACGGCATTGGGGTCGATCAGGCCATCGATCAGCTCATCGATACGGATTTCCTCGTTCTCGACCTTGCTGGCCATGTCGAGGATTTCGGTGATCGTGGTGGGGCAGGCGGCAATGGCCTGGATCATGTGCTTCAGACCTTCCTCGATGCGCTTGGCGATTTCGATTTCGCCTTCGCGGGTGAGGAGCTCGACAGTGCCCATTTCGCGCATGTACATGCGGACCGGGTCGGTGGTGCGGCCAAATTCGGAGTCGACCGTGGACAGCGCCTGTTCGGCCTGTGCTTCGACTTCTTCCTCGTCGGCACTGCTGGCATTGGTGTCGGACATCAGGATGTCTTCGGCCGCAGGCGCCTCATCGAAGACCTGGATGCTCATTTCACTGAAGGTGGAAATGATGGCTTCGATGGCTTCTGCGTCGACCAGGTCGTCCGGCAGGTGGTCGTTGATTTCGGCGTAGGTGAGGTAGCCGCGTTCCTTGCCCAGCTTGATCAGCGCCTTGAGGCGCATTTTGCGCGCTTCGGCGTCAAGCGGCTGCGGGGTTTCCGCAATGGCTTCCTTGATGGCTTCCTTGATGGCTGCCTTGTCGACGGCTTTGTCCTTGGCTTTACTGCTGCGTGCCTTGGGGGTTTCCTTCGCGGTGTCTTTTGCCTTGGCCATGAACACGATCCGGGTATCTGGAAAACCGCTGATTATACCATAACTTAGCCACGCTTTTAAGGGTTGGCCGTGCTCTGTGTGCTGCAACGGCTGGCGGTGCTGCTGCGGTGGTGCGGGCTGTTTGGTGATCAGGGTGTTGCGGGGGGTTTGCGGGTGAGAAACTGGATGTACGCCTGTTTTTCTTCTGCTGACAGACCGGCAACGCCGAATTGCTGGGCTTTCATTTGCAATTCGGCGAAGCGGCGCATGTCCGCGCTACCTTTGAGCTTTTCGAGGGTGGCGTGAAATTCAGCGTCAGCTTCGTCTTCGTCAAATGGCAGGTCGAGAAGTTCCGCTGCGGCGGTTTCGATCAGGCTTTCTTCCGGCTGGCCGCGTAGTTGCTCGCGCAGCAGGGCATAGTTGCTGGCGCCGCCGCTGTTTTCCAGACAGGCCTTGAGGCGCAGCAGGGCGGGGCGTTCCGGTGTGTCCGGCAGGAGTGCGGCTGGCAATCCGGCGGCCAAGGATGGTTTGTGTAGGATCAGGCGTAGCAGGTTGCGCGCCAGGGAGGGGGGGCTGCGTTTGGCGCGGGCAGGTGCGGGCGTGGCGTAGGATTTCAGTTCGCACAGGCGTTCGACTTCACCCTGGCTGAAGCCACTGGCTTCGGCCAGGCGTTTGACCAGTTGCAGGCGCAGTAGAGGCGTCGGCAGTTTGAGCAGTAGTGGTTTGGCTTCGTAGATCAGCTGGGCGCGCCCTTCGGCGCTGGTCAGATCGCAGCGCAGGGCAAGTTCGCGCAGGAGAAAATCGGACAGGGGCGTGGCCTGGGTAACCAGGCGCTCGAATTCGGCCTTGCCATGGTCGCGGATGTAACTGTCCGGGTCGTGTTCTGGCGGCAACAGCACGAAACCGATGGACTTGTTGTCGGCCAGCATTTCCAAGGCGTTTTCCAGCGCCCGCCAGGCAGCCTTGCGTCCGGCCGTGTCGCCGTCGAAGCAGAAGACGATGCGGTCGACCTGGCGCAGCAGTTTCTGGACGTGCGTCGGGGTCGTGGCGGTGCCCAGGGTGGCGACGGCGTTGCCGACGCCGTTCTGGGCCAAGGCGATGACGTCCATGTAGCCTTCGGTGACGATGGCAATGTTCTTCTCGCGCAGCGCCTGGCGAGCTTGTGGTAGCCCGAACAGTTCGCGGCCTTTTTCGAACAGCGGTGTTTCGGGGGAGTTGAGGTATTTCGGTTCGCCCTGGTCGATGATGCGGCCGCCGAAGGCGATGATGTCACCCTTGGGGTTGATGATGGGAATCATCAGCCGGTCGCGAAAGCGGTCGTAACGTCGGCCGGCGTCGTTGTCGATGATGAGGCCGGCGTGTTTGAGCAGGGGGGTGTCGTAGTCGGGGAAAATGGCCTGCAGGTTCTGCCAGCCATCCGGGGCGTAGCCGATGCCGAAACGGGCAGCGATTTCTCCAGAAAGGCCACGTTTTTTGCAGTACTCGATGGCGCGCGGAGAGTGGCGTAACTGCTCCTTGTACCAGGCGGCTGCGCGGGCCATGACTTCAGTCAGCTGACGCGTTTCGCTGTGGGGTGCGGCCTGGGGGCTGCTGTCTTCCGGTACGCTCATGCCCAGCCGGCCGGCGAGTTCGCGGACCGCGTCGACAAAGCCAATGCCCTGGTACTCCATGACGAAACCGATGGCCGAGCCGTGTGCGCCACAGCCAAAGCAGTGATAGAACTGTTTTGCCGGGCTGACGGTGAAGGAGGGGGTTTTTTCGTTATGGAAGGGGCAGCAGGCCGCGTAGTTCCCGCCCGCTTTTTTCAGCGGCACGTAAGCATCGACCAGTTCGACGATGTCGATCCGGGCAAGTAGATCCTGAATGAAGGAATCGGGAATCATGGGGTGGGAAATCCGTGGGGCAAAAAAACAGCCGCCGGCTTGTGGCGGGCGGCTGTGTGCTGCGTCGGAGAGCCCGATCAGTACATCTTGGGCGGCAGGGTCAGGCTGCGCAGACGCTTGTTTTGGCGTTTTACAGCAGCTGCCGCCTTGCGCTTGCGTTCGGCCGTGGGTTTTTCATAGAACTCACGGGCACGCAGCTCGGTCAGGAGACCAGTCTTTTCGACCGTGCGCTTGAAGCGACGAATGGCAGCTTCGAACGGCTCGTTTTCCTTGACTCGAATATTCGGCATAGTTTCACCCCCTCCCGTAAGGCGCCTGCCAGGTCAAGTAAAAGGGCAGTGCGCGCAAAAATTTTTGTTCCGGCAAATTGCGGAAAGCGCGAGATTGTATGTCAGGGGGCTCATTGAATCAAGTGTTAAAATGCGTGCCATGTTGATCCTTGGCGTTGAATCTTCCTGCGATGAAACCGGTGTGGCGCTGTATGACAGCGATGCCGGTTTGCTGGCGCACACCCTGCACTCGCAGGTGGCGATGCATGCCGAATATGGTGGTGTGGTGCCGGAGCTGGCGTCGCGCGATCATGTGCGGCGCGTGGTGCCGCTGCTACGCGGTGCGCTGTCTGCCGCCGGCAAGTCGCTGGCGGATATTGACGCCGTAGCCTATACCCGTGGTCCCGGGTTGTCCGGTGCGCTGCTGGTTGGTTGCGCTTTTGCGGAATCCCTGGCGTTTGCATTGGGCAAGCCGACGCTGCCGGTGCACCACCTTGAGGGACATTTGCTGTCGCCTTTGTTGTCCGCCGATCCCCCCGCTTTTCCTTTCGTCGCGCTGCTGGTTTCCGGTGGGCATACCCAATTGATGCGGGTGTCTGCGGTAGGTGCCTACGAGATTCTCGGTGAAACCCTCGACGATGCTGCCGGAGAGGCCTTCGACAAGAGCGCCAAGTTGCTCGGGCTGCCCTACCCCGGGGGGGCTTTGCTGTCGCGTCTGGCAGAGTCAGGCGATCCTGCGCGTTTCAGTCTGCCGCGGCCCATGCTGCACTCTGCGGACCTGAATTTCAGTTTTTCCGGCTTGAAAACCGCGGTGCTGACCCTGGTGCGCGAGCAGGAGGGTCCGCTGGATGAGCAGCTGCGCGCAGATATTGCGCGCGCTTTCCAGGAATCC
This sequence comes from Azonexus hydrophilus, assembly GCF_905120355.1. GTDB lineage: Bacteria > Pseudomonadota > Gammaproteobacteria > Burkholderiales > Rhodocyclaceae > Azonexus. The sequence continues at coordinate 62,998 of NZ_CAJHOB010000012.1, forward strand.
ATTGTCGAAGTGCTGGTGAAGAAGTCACTCAAGGCGCTCCAGGCGACCGGCTTGCAAACGCTGGTAGTGGCGGGTGGGGTCGGGGCTAATCGCCAGTTACGTGAACAGTTGAATGCGCAGGCGCGGCGCAAGCGGTTCCGGGTGTATTACCCGGAGCTGGAGTTCTGTACCGATAACGGGGCGATGATTGCGTTGGCGGGGTGTCTGCGCCTGCAAGCAGGTACGCCGGCGAAAGTGGCCGGCAGTTTTTCCGTGCAGCCACGCTGGCCTTTGCTGCAGCAGCCCGTGGCAGAAACGGAGGATGGAGCATGCTGATCAATTGCGTGGCCTATGAGCATGGCAGCCGTCTGCGTGATCTGGCGGTCGAGGAGATCAGCGATTTCTTGCAGCGACCGGATACGTTCGTCTGGGTTGCCTTGTGCGATGCCAGCCCGGAAGAAATGGCGCAGATGCAGATCGAGTTTGGTTTGCATGATCTGGCAGTGGAAGATGCGCGTAATGGTAATCAGCGCCCCAAACTCGAAGAATACGATGATGCCCTGTTCGCCGTGCTGCACTTGATCGAGCCGGACGGGGAGGGGTTTTCAGTGGGCGATCTCAGCGTTTTTGTCGGCAGCAATTACATCCTGTCGGTGCGTAATCGCAGTCAGCAGGGTTTTTTGGGTGTGCGCGCGCGTTGCGAACGGGAGCCGCATCTGCTGCGTCAGGGGGCCGGATTCGTTCTGTATGCACTGATGGATGCGGTGGTGGATCGTTATTTCCCCATCGTCGATCGGCTCGAATCAGAGCTGGAAGGCATTGAGGCCAACATCTTTACCGAGGGTGCGGCGCGCAGCAACATTGAGCGTCTGTATGACCTGAAATACAAGGTGATGTGCGTACGGCATGCAGTCGTGCCCTTGCTGGAAGTGGCGGCGAAACTGTCGAGCGGCCGTGGGCCAGCCTGTTGCGCCGCCAGCCGGGAATATTTCCGTGATGTCTATGATCACCTGTTGCGCATCAATGCCTCGATCGACAGCATCCGTGAAACCATCGGTACGGCGATTCAGGTCAACCTGTCGATGGTGGCCATTGGCGATAGCGAAGTAAGCAAGCGTCTGGCCGCCTGGGCGGGTATTTTTGCGGTGGCGACAGCTTTTGCCGGGGTCTGGGGGATGAATTTCGAAGTCATGCCCGAGTTGCAATGGAAATACGGCTATCCGGTGGCGCTGGTGGCCATCGGCATCACCTGTTTCGTGCTGTACCGGCGTTTCAGGCGTGCCGGCTGGCTCTGACCGAGACGTCTCAGCGTTTTTTCTTTTTCCGTGGCGTTTCCTGTGCGGCAGGGGGCTTGTTGCCGCCGATCCTGCCTTCCTGGCCGGCCATCAGGCGTTGCAGATTGCCCCAGTGTTTGGCAATGAGCGCCAGCGCAATCAGCACGACCACGCCAAACAGGCTGTCGGCACCATGCAGGGTGGCGGCGTAGAGCGGTGCCAGTAGTGCAGCAAGGAGGGCGGCTAGCGAGGAATAGCGCGATACATAGGCGACCAGCAGCCAGGTGGCGAGGGTCAATAAACCCAGCCAGGGATCGAGCGCCAGTAAGACGCCGGCAGCGGTGGCGACTCCCTTGCCACCCTTGAACTTGAGAAAGAGCGGAAACAGATGGCCGAGAAAAACAGCCAGCGCGACCAGGGCAATGGTCGCGTCGCTCAGGCCGAAATGTTGTGCCAGAAATACTGCCAGCCAGCCTTTGAGCGCATCGCCGAGCAGTGTCACCAGGGCGGCTTTCTTGTTGCCGCTGCGCAACACATTGGTGGCGCCCGGGTTGCCCGAACCGTAGGTGCGCGGGTCGGCCAGCCCGAACAGGCGCGAGGACAGCACGGCAAACGGGATGGAGCCCAGCAGGTAGGCGGCGGCGACGGCAAGAATTTCGATCATGGCTGCAGGAGCGGTGAAAATGGATGTTGCGGATTGTACATGCTGGCCCTTGGGCAGGCTGCGCGCGACTCAGGAGAAGCGTGCTGCCGGGGCATCAGCCGGGCAAGGCAACGTTAACGCTACGTGCGCCGACGATACGTGGTACGACACTGGGGTCGATACCCACCAGGAAACCGCGCCGGCCACCGTTGATGTAGATCCTGGGGAGTTCGAGGATACTGGCTTCGACAAAAACCGGCAGGGTCTTTTTGGTGCCGAACGGGCTGGTGCCTCCCACCAGAAAACCGGTATGACGCTGCGCAACTTCTGGCTTGCAGGGCTCGATCTTCTTGCAGCCGATCTGACGGGCGAGCTCTTTGGTGGACACTTTGCAGTCGCCGTGCATGAGTACCAGCAGGGGTTTGGCTTTCTCGTCCTCGAAGACCAGTGTCTTGACGACCGTGTGTTCGTCTACGCCCAGTTCGCGTGCCGAGACGCGCGTGCCGCCGTGCTCTTCGTAAGTGTAGGGATGGAGCGTGAATGCCACCTGCTGTGCTTTGAGGAATTGCGTGGCAGGGGTCTCGGAAACGTGAATCGATTTACTCATGGTTTGGGGGGGCTGGCCGGGAGCCAGTGGACCAGGGTGGCATACAGCAGTTCCGGATTGATCGGTTTGCTGATGTGTTCGTTCATTCCGGCTTCCAGGCAGGCCAGGCGGTCTTCCGCAAAGGCGTTGGCGGTCATGGCCAAAATCGGTGTCGTGGCATGCTGTGGCAGTTGGCGGATGGCGCGGCTGGCATCCAGGCCGTTCATGCGTGGCATCTGGATGTCCATCAGGATTAGGGCGTAATCGTTGGTACTGGCCAGGGCTACTGCGGCTTCACCGTCTTCCGCGACATCGACCCGCAGGCCAACATCTTCGAGCAGGGTCAGGGAGACTTCACGATTGACCGGCTCGTCCTCGACCAGGAGAACGCGGGTGCCGGGAGGGCGACGTTGCAGACAGGCCTCGGCAGCCTGGCTGGCGCTATCCGGGTGCATCCTGTCGGGGCCGCTGACCGTGGGCAGAGTGATGGAGAACCAGAAGGTGCTGCCTCTGCCCAGTGTGCTGTCGACGCCAATCTGCCCGCCCATCAGCTCGACCAGTCGTTTGCTGATCGCCAGCCCCAGGCCGGTGCCGCCATGTTCGCGGGTGGTCGAGTTATCGGCCTGTTCAAAAGGGCGGAACAGGCGTGGCAGGACATCGGCCGCGATGCCGATGCCGCTGTCACGGACCGTGAAGCGCAGGTGCAGGCGGTCGTGATGTTCTTCCTGGCAACTTAGCTCCAGTTCGACGCTGCCGCTGTCGGTGAATTTGACGGCATTCGCGGCCAGGTTGAGCAGAACCTGACCGATCCGGGCCGGGTCGCCCAATACCTGCCGGCCTGCCAGTTCAGGAGTGATGCTGGTGCGCAGGGAAAGTCCCTTGCTGCTGGCCCGATGGCTGAGCAGGCTGAGGGTGTTTTCCAGGATGCTGCCGAGGAGGAAGACCCGTTGCTCCAGGCTCAGGCGCTCGGCTTCGATTTTTGCCAGATCGAGGATGTCGTTGATGATGTGCAGCAGGTGTCGTGAAGCGTGGTCGATCTTGCCCAGTTGTTCGGCGGTCACCGGGTCGCTGGTACGCCGGCGGAGGATGCTGGTCAGACCCATGATGGCGTTCATCGGGGTGCGCAACTCATGGCTCATATTGGCGAGGAAGGTGCTTTTTGCCCGGCTGGCAGCTTCCGCTGCATCACGTGCCTGCACCAGATCGCTGGTGCGCAGGGCGACTTCTTGTTCCAGGGAGGCTTGTTGCTCGGTGAGCCGAGCTTCGCTGCGGGCCAGAGCGTCGAGCATGGTGTTGATGGCACGGCCGAGACGGGCTGCTTCATCGCTGCCGGTGAGTGCGACCCGCTGTCCGTGTTCGCCGCGCTGGACGGCATCGGTGACACGCTCGATAGCGGCCAGACGGTGGGTTAGATAGCGTGCTGCGAGATGGGCAAAGAAAGCCGCAAGCAGGGTGGCGAGCGCAGCGTAAATGTAAGCTTTCCGCCGGGAATTGCGCAGTTCTTCTGCCAGCGCCTCATTGTTGATGCCGATGCGCAGCCAGCCGATGTGGGCTTGCTGCAGCCGGATGGGGGCGGCAACCTCCAGTGCCAGGTGCTGGGCATGCAGCACCGTGCTGGTGTCATTGGCCGGTGGCAGGGGGAGGAACAGGCCGCGTCGGCTGCGATCGGTGTGGGCGAGGATTTCGCCGCGGGTATCGAGCAAGATGGCATGGCGTAGCCCGGGGTAGGCGCTGAGGCTGCCAATGCTCTCCTGCATGCCGGCAAAATCGCGCGCAGCGACCCAGAGTGCGGCGGAGGCGGCGACACTTTCTGCCAAGGCCATCACCTGCTGACGTTGTTCGGCGATGGCGTGCCGTTCTTGCCGGTGCACCAGATTCATCACCAGCAGCAGCATGCTCGCCGCAATGAACAGGGTGCAGCCCAGAGTCAGTTGATGTTGCAGGCTGCTGGCGAGAAAGTTGCGGAGGGTGTTTTTCACGGTATTTCCACCGGGCGCACGTGGCGTTCGAACTGGGTGACGAATTGAGCGACGACGGCATAATCAGCGTCGCTGGCCGGGTGAAAGCGGGCCGTTGCCATGCCCTGCAGGATGGTTTCACCATTGCGGGAGGTGCTCAGTGCCAGCAATTCTTCACGCACAGCCGTAACCAGTTCGTGGGGCAGGTCGGCGCGCGCCATGACCGAGTTGTTGACCAGATGTCTGGTTTCCCAAATGACCTTGAGTTGCGCCGCTTCCTTGGGGTGGTCCTGCTGGAACAGGCGCCAGGGTGGTGGCCAGGTGGCGGCTGCGGCAGTGTGGCCGAGGTAGGCGTTCATGATGGAAGACTCTTGCGAACCGACATAACGGTTTTCAATGTCACGTTGGATGTTGATCCCGTGCTCATGCAAGAACAGTTGCGGCAGCATGGCGGCCGCCAGGGCGGTGGGTGAGGGATAGCTGACAGGCTGGCCGCGTAGGTCGCCTGGTTTTTGTACCGGGCTGTCGCGGCGGACGATGAATATGCCGCGAAAGTCCTCCGCATCGCCCGCCATGGCGATGACGTGATAGCCCACCTTGATGGCTTCCAGCGTTTGCCATGGATTGGGGAGGAGGAATTCCGGCGCGCGCGCCCGTAGTTTTTCCTCAAACGCCTGGTAATCGCGGGAAGCCTCCAGTACGAAATGTACTTGCGGCAGGCGCTGGTTCAGGTGATCGATCAGGGGTTGGTAGGCGGCGGCGAGTTTGCCCGGGTTGTGCAGTGGGTGTACGGCAAAACGGAAAGTCGCAGGTCCTTCCTCAGCACTACTGCGGTAGTCCAGAGGAGGTAATTCGTTCGTCGGCTGATTGCATGCTGTCAGCAGGATGGCGCAGAGGACAAGCAGCAGCGGGCGCAGTCTGGCCCGCACGTGCCCCGCGAGTACCTGCGACATGGGGAAAAGTTGAGGAAGCGGTGGTACAGCAGACATAAGGGCGAACGATGATTTTTCCAAAAATTAACAGAAAGCCGGGGTGTGGACAACGTTCGTGCCAAAAACAACTGGAAATGACGGATATTGGTTCGTGTTTATGGCGGCGAGTACTGATAATGCCCGTTTTGTGCTCGATTTACTAAACATTACATTTCACGGGCATGTTCTATTTACAATTCGCCTCGATTGAACATCTGGTTTAGTCAGGATGCTCGGCGCAAGTGCTGAAATCAAATTTCAAAGTAAAACGAATGGGTGGGCACAGTCGCTGGTGACGAGATTCCGGTCTGGTTGCAGAGAGCCCTTGAAGATGTTTCCCTGTGACTTCCCTGCGACGGTTTCTGGCGGGGGAATCAATGCATGAATGGATGGCTACATGAAGATGAAAACAGTTTCCCTGTTTCTGGTGGCAAGTGTGTTGCCGTTGTGGGTGCAGGCACAAAGCCCCGCAGTGCCGGCCTCGACCGTGCAGCAGGAACTGCGCGAGATCGCACAGCAGGCGGTATTGAAAAGCCCGGAAGTGACGACCAAATGGCACAACTACAGGGCGGCGGAAGAAGAGATCGGGGTGGCGCGTGGTGGTTACTTCCCGCGTGTCGATCTCAATGCCGGGGCCGGGCGTGAAAGCCTGAAAACACCGGATGCTGAACGCGACAGGTATAACCGGCGTGGCTACGGGCTGACGCTGAATCAGATGCTGTTTGACGGTTTTGCCACCCGTAGTGAAGTGCGCAAGCTCGACAAGGCCCGCCTGGTGCGTTACTTCGAACTGCTGGAAGCCTCGGAAAATGTTGCGCTGGAAGCGGGGCGTGCCTATCTGGATGTGCTGCGTTACCGCAATCTGCTGCAACTGGCGGAAGACAACTACGTCCGCCACAAGGCAACCTATGAGCAATTGAAAATCCGTACCGCCTCCGGCGTGGGGCGCCGAGCTGACCTGGAGCAGGCGGGTAGCCGTCTGGCACTGGCAGAGGTCAATCTGACCACGGAAACGGCAAACCTGCACGATGTGACCGCCCGCTATCAGCGGCTGGTAGGTGCCCTGCCACCGGCCAGCATTACTGATCCGCAACTGGTGCGCAGCAGTGTGCCGGCGTCCAGCAAGGCGGCGATGGATGTGTTGTACCAGCGCAACCCGACGCTGCATGCGGCAATAGAGAACATCGAAGCGGCGCAGTACGACATCAGCGCCCGCCGTGCGGCGTATTCGCCCAAGGTCGATTTCCGGGCGCGGACCGAGACCATCAACAATTATCAGGGGGTACGTGGCGACCGCGACAACAACGTCGCCGAGGTGGTGCTCAACTGGAACCTGTTCAACGGGGGCTCCGATCGTGCTCGCGAACGGCAGTACATGGAACGCAAGAACGTCGCCGTCGAAATGCGCGAGAAGGCCTGTCGCGATACCCGGCAGACGCTGCAGATTGCCTACAACGATGTGGCGCGCCTGGGTGAGCAGGCGAAGTACCTGAAAACCCAGGTCGAATTGCAACAGAAAACGCGTGACGCTTACCGTGATCAATTCAACGTCGGTCAGCGCACCCTGCTCGATTTGCTGGATACGGAAAACGAACTGCTGTCTGCCCGTCGCTCGCTGGTCAATGCCGAGGTCGACCTGAGTCTCGCTTATTTGCGGACTTATGCCGGGATGGGCACCTTGCTCGAGTTCATGGGGCTGCAGCGACTGGAAACGGAAACCCCTGCTGCCAGAGAGCTGGCACAGGTTGACGCGGCGGCACTGTGCCCGGTTGCAGAAGTGGATGTGAAGGCAGCGTCGTACCAGGAACTGGATGCACGGGCGCAGGAAATGCTGGTGGCGACACGCAGTCCGGTATTTGCGACGGCGCCGACGGCTGCAGTGTCGGCGGGTCCCGGTGGGGAAGTTGAAAGTGCCGTGCGTTCTTGGGCTGCCGCTTGGTCAGCCAAGGATTACGCAGCCTACACTGGATTCTATGCACCGAGTTTTACGCCTGATGGCGGGCTCAGCCGGGAAGACTGGGATAGCTTGCGCCGGCAGCGTATTTCGCCCCGCGAGACGATTTCGGTCACTCTTGAACAGATTGTGGTCAAGATGGAGGGCCCTGATCGTGCCCGGGCTGAATTTACCCAGAACTACGACTCCAACGTCTTCAGCGACCGTGTGTTCAAAGTGCTGGAGATGGTGCGCAGCAATGGCCGCTGGCTGATCAACCGGGAAAGCTCGCGGCCGTGCGAAGGCAATACCGTGGGCGGATGTCGGCGTAGTCTGTTGGAATGACATCCGGCAGAATGCGATCAAAAGAGCCGCTCACGAGCGGCTCTTTGCATTGGGTCTGAGGTCTGTTGCGGAATGCTCTGCGCGAGTGGCGGTGGCTTATTCGACGGGGGTGACTGCCGCGACGAAAATGTAGCCCTGTGCGCGCAAGGTCTTGATGTACGGCGTGTTGTCGCCTTGTTTGCCGAGCAGGCGCCGCAAATGACTGATGTGCACATCGATGATGCGGTCAAAAGGATGGTAGTCCCGGCGCAGTGCCGTGCGTGACAGGAAATCACGCGACAGCGGTTCGAACGGCCGCTCAAGCATGCAGCTGAGCAGTGCGAAGGCGGCAACGCCGAGGGTTTCGGTTTTGCCACTGTGGTGAACCAGTTCGCGTGTCGCGCCGTTGAGGGTCCAGTCACCGAACTTTAGCGAACGCAATACGGCACGTCCGGTCGGGCTGCTCCGCTGCTGGCTGCGCCGCAGCAGGCTGCGCGTGCGGGCCAGCAGTTCGCGCATGTTGCAGGGTTTGGGCAAGAAATCGTCGGCGCCGATTTCGATGCCGATGATGCGCTCGATCTCATCCGAGCGCGTGGAGTGGATGAGAACGGGAATTTCCGATTGTCGCCGCAGCTTGCGCAGCAGCTCCAAGCCGTCGGCATCGGGCAGGCTGAGGTCCAGAATGATCAGGTCCGGGCCATGTTCCAGTTGCCGCCACATGGCGGCACCGGTTTCGGCAAACAGGCTGGCAATGCCGGCGCTGGTCAGCGTTTCCTGCAGCAAGTGGCGCATGCCCGGGTCGTCTTCAACAATCAGTGCGGTATGCGACATGGTGGTGGAAGGAGCCAGCCAAGAAGAAAAAGAGCCCGAATTGTAATGCACAGTAAATTTTTGTGTTGCCTGAAGCATTTCCCGGCAGGGCAATGGGCGGTATCTTTACCCTGCGGCTGTAGTTCTTTACACGTAGGGCAAGATGCCGATGGGACAATGCTGGCTTGATGAGTGAAAAGTGGTGCATGATGCAGATTCCTCACCTATTGGAAGGTTTCGACGTAGATGATGCAATTGCCCGGATGCTGGGGCGGCCACAGCTGTGGTGGCAGACCCTGGGCTATTTCGTGCATGAGTTTGCCGATTGGCCGCAGCGCTGGCAGGCAAGTCAGGGCGATGCCGAGCACGAACGGCGCGTGGTGCATGCCCTGCGCAGCGCCGCCGCCAACGTGGGGGCGCAGCAGCTGGCTGATGCAGCGCGGCGGTTGGAGCAGATCCTTTTGGTGGGTGCTATCGGAGTGCCGGGGACGGTCACTGAGTTGCGCATCCATCTGTTGGCGGCGTTTTCTTTGTGCTGGGAATCGGCGGCTGAAGCCTGGACGCGTTCCGGGGCAACATTGCCCGAGGGGTGACACCCATGCCCACGCAGCGTGAAGTGGGCATGGTTACGACAGCTGACCAGGCTGGTTTGGCTCAGCAGGTTTCCAGGCTGCAACTGCGCGTTTTTCTGCCACTTTTTGCCGGCTTGTTCGTTGTGCTGCTGCTGGCGCTATTCTGGCAGCTGCTGGTCACCGAGCGGGCGGAAAACCGGAGTCGTCTGGCGGTTTGGCAAAGTGCACTGACGGAGTTCTCCACCCGCCAGCCGGTACCGCCCAATTTTTTGCAGGCCCTCGCGGCGCAGCCTGATCTGCTCTATCTCACGCTGGCACCGTTGTCTGCCGAGACAGGCGAAGAAACGCAGGTCTGGCTCGATTACCGGCGACCCGACGTGGCCTTGCCGCTGGGCGCCACTGTGCCGCTGGCCGCAGGTGAGCGTCTGGGCTGGCGGCATCTGGCTTTTGAGAAAATCATCCGCCACGTCGACGGTTCGCAGTATGTGCTGCGCGGGGCCTCCGATTTCGGCAGCAGGCTGCAGCATCTGCTGTTTTCGCTACTGCTGTTCAGCGCTGTGTTTGCGGCCATCCTCGGGCTTGCCCTGCGCTTGCAGTCGCGTCATCTGCAGCAGTTGTGGCTGCCTCTCGAGCGTCTCAATGAACGCATGGCGGCACTTTCCGCCGGTCGTTACGATGTCCAGGTAGAGGAAGTCGGCGTGCTGGAATTTGACCGCCTCAGTGCCGGTTTCAACCAGATGGCAAACCAGATTCGTGAGCGCGACCGCTGGTTGACCGAGCATCTTGGCAGTCTGGAGCAGGCGGTGGCACAAAGAACGCGCGAATTGAGTGCGGCCAAGGAAGAGGCGGAGGAAGCCAGTCAGGCCAAAAGTGTGTTCCTGGCCACGATGAGCCACGAAATCCGCACGCCGATGAACGGTGTGCTGGGGATGACGGAATTGCTGCTGGCAACGTCGCTGACGCCGAGTCAGCGGCAGTTTGTCGAAGCGGTCGAGCGTTCAGGTCAGCATTTGCTCGGCATCATCAATGACATTCTCGACTTCTCGAAAATCGAGGCCGGGCGTTTCAGTCTGGTGGAGGAGGCGTTCGACCTGCAGTCCCTGCTGCGGCAGACGCATGAACTCTATCTGCCGCTGGCGCAGAAAAAAGGCTTGGCGCTGGTGCTGGATTTGCCGGCGGAGAGTGAGCTGTGGGTGTCAGGTGATGGGTTGCGGCTGCGTCAGGTGGTCAGCAACCTGTTGAGCAATGCCATCAAATTCACCGACAGCGGCGAGGTTGAGCTGAAGCTGCGCATTTTTTCCGAGGCCGACAGCGATCAGCTGGCACTGGTGTTGAGCGTGAGCGATAGCGGTGTGGGCATCGCGCCATCCGCCCAGACAGAGATTTTCGAGCGTTTTGTGCAGGCTGATGGCTCGACCAGCCGTCGCCATGGGGGGACTGGCCTGGGGCTGGCGATCTGTCGCAGCCTCGTCGAATTGATGGGGGGCTGGATCGATCTGGCCAGTCGAGAGGGGGAAGGCTCATGTTTTACCGTGCATCTCAGCCTGCCGCGTGTACAGGCTTTGCCGCCGGAAATGCGCTCGGTGCCGCAGGACGAAACGGTGGCGGCCCCTTTGCTGCGTGGCCGAGTGCTGCTGGTAGAGGATAACGAAAGCAATCAGATCCTGGCGCGCGCCCATCTTGAGCGCTATGGTCTGAACGTGCTGGTGGTGGGCGATGGTCAGCAGGCGCTCAAGCTGTTGCAGGAGGATAGTTTTGATCTGGTATTGCTGGATTGCCAGATGCCGGTGCTTGATGGTTTTGCGACCTGTCGTGCCTGGCGTGAGTTCGAACAGGCGAGTGGCAGGCCACGTCTGCCGGTGCTGGCGTTGACCGCCAATGCTCGTGATGAGGATCGCCAGCGTTGCCTGGCGGCCGGAATGGATGATTATCTGGCCAAGCCTTACCGTGGAGCAGATATCCATGCTGTTCTGGCACGCTGGTTGCCTCAAGAGCGCCGGGGGCTGCAGGGGCGGGCGCCGGAGGCAGGCCCGCTGCAGGAAGAGCGAGGGTGTGCCGAGTCGATAGTGATCGACCCCGGGGCTTTTGCCCAGATACGGCAGATGGCGCCCGCCGGTGCCGGGCAGTTGATCGTGCAGTTGATCGATGCCTATCTGCGCGGCGGTGAGCAGTTATGGCAGGATTATCTGGCCGCCTGCGAGCGGGGCGATGCGGTGGCGATTGCCGCGTGTTGCCATGCCCTGAAGTCGAGCAGCCATAATGTGGGGGCCTTGCATCTGGCTGGCGTGTGCCGCGAAATCGAGGCGTTGTGCCGCACTGCTGCTGCGACAGGCGTTGCGCCGGAGATATCGCTGCAGGATGCCGCCTTGCGCCGCGAGTGGCCACGAGTGGTTGCGGCCCTGGCTGAGGTGCGTGAGGAGAATGCCTGATGTGCGATGCCCTGAAAATTCTGGCGGCCGACGATGACCCCACCATGGGGGTGTTGCTCCAGGCAGTGTTTGCGCCACCGCACCAGCTGCACTGGGTGGCGGATGGTCTGGCCGCGCTGGCGGCCTGGGAGGCCAGTCCGGATTTCGACGTGCTGTTGCTCGATGTCGAAATGCCCGGGCTCGATGGCCTGAGCCTGGCGGCCGAGTTGCGCCGGCGGCATGGCACGGCCGTGCCCATCGTGCTGCTGACCGGGCGCGAGGACGACGATTTTCTCGCCCGCTGTCATGCATTGTCGGCCATTCATTTTGCCAAACCGGTCAATTGGGGTGAATTGGTGGCACGACTGCGCGCACTGCTTGCCTGAGCGTGTGCAACTCGGGTTAGACTGCAACGCCCGGCAAGCGCGCCGGGATAAAAAATCAAACCGTTTCCGGAGAGGAGAGAAACATGCGCTTCGCTATTCTTTTGGTCGCTTGCAGCACTTTCTTGGGGACTGCCGCTCAGGCAGACGAAGCGCTGGCCAAGGCCAAGAACTGCACGACGTGCCACGGCATCGGCAACAAGATTGTTGGTCCCAGCTACAAGGACATTGCTGCCAAGCGGGCGAGTGAGAAGGGGGCAGAAGCCGCCCTGGCCGCCAAGATCAAGAATGGCAGCAAGAATGAATGGGGGCAGGTGCCGATGCCGCCCAATCAGGTCACCGATGCCGAGGCTGCGACGCTGGCCCGCTGGGTGTTGTCGTTCAAGTAAGTTCGAACGCTGTGCTGTAGATGCTCTCCGCCAGGGTGTCGCCGGAAAACACGGAGTTCAGTGAATCACGCTGTCTGCAGCTGATTTTCCCGGTCGTGTTTTTTGCCAGCCTGTGGCGGTGAGCGCCCCCGCGTGTTACTCCGGTCGCTGCGACCGAGGGTTACGCAGCGTGGGGGAGTTGCCCGTTTTCCGGAGTTTTCATGCTGTCCCTGAGTCCTGAACAAATGCGCTGGCGCTGGCTGGCGCTCGGCGTGGTTGCCACTGCCTTCATTCTGTCTTTTTTCCAGCGTTTTGCCCCGGCCGGGATTGCCCAGGATCTGGCGGCAAGTTTCGGGACGACGGCAGCCTCGCTCGGCTTGCTGGCGGCAACGTATTTCTACGTGTACACCGTCATGCAGATTCCTACCGGCATCCTCGCCGATACGCTGGGGCCGCGCCGCATCGTCGCTCTCGGTGGCATCGTGGGGGGGATCGGTAGCCTGCTGTTTGGTTTTGCGCCCAGTTTCGAGCTGGCGCTGGTGGGGCGCACCTTGATCGGTCTGGGGGTGTCCGTCACCTTCATTGCCATGCTCAAGTTGATTGCGGTGTGGTTTGAAGAAAGCCGCTTTGCCACCATGGTCGGCATCTGCATGCTGGTGGGTAACCTGGGCTCGGTACTGGCCGGCGCGCCGCTGTCCTGGGCGGCGCAGAATTACGGCTGGCGCGGGATTTTCCTGTTCGTGGGTGGCTTTTCCCTCGTGTTGTCGGTGCTCTCCTGGCTGATAGTGCGTGATTCGCCGCTGGCGGCAGATGCTCCCAAAGCGCGAGTGGATCGCACCGTCATCCTGTCGGGTCTGCTCTCGGTGCTGAAGAATCGTGCGACCTGGCCGGCCGCGCTGGTCAATCTTGGTATGTGCGGCGCGTTTTTTACTTTCGCCGGTTTGTGGGCTGTACCTTACCTGATGCAGGTGCACGGCCTGGAGCGCAACGTGGCGGCCAGTCATCTGTCGCTGTGGTTTGGTGGTTTCGCCGTGGGCTGTCTGTTCATCGGCGGCATTTCGGATCGCGTGGGGAAACGCAAGCCCGTGGTGATTGCCGTGTCGCACCTGCACGTTGCGATCTGGCTGATCCTGCTTTCCTGCATCACCATGCCGCTGGTGCTGTCGTACGCCCTGTTTGCCTTGCTGGGTCTGGCGACGGCTGGTTTCAGCCTGAGCTGGGCATGTGCGAAGGAGGTCAATCCGCCCTTGCTGTCCGGTATGTCTACCAGTGTGGCCAACATGGGCGGGTTTCTCTGTGCCGCCATCATGCAGCCGGTGGTGGGCAAGATCATGGATCTGAACTGGCAGGGAGCCATGCTCAATGGAGCGCCGATTTACGATGTGGCGGCCTGGCAGAAAGGGGTGCTGGCCGTCACCGCGTGTGCGCTGATCGGCGCCATTGCCAGCTGGCGGGTGAAGGAAACCGGTTGTCGCAACATCTGGCAGGGGGGACGACGATAGTCTCCGGACATGACAGCCCGCCCGGATTGAGGCATTATTCGCACCTTCATTATTTCGCCAAAGGTTGGGCGGGGCCATTGCCGACAGGCATGGGCCGCGCACTATGTACGACGACCCTGAACCTGCAAGTAGCGCGGCGCAGCCGCACGTCGAGACCCGTCAAGGCGGGTCCCGGTTGTTCGATATGGTAAGTGAGTGCTGACATGGAAATTTTCATCCTGATCGGCCTCATCGTGCTTAATGGCTTGTTTGCCATGTCGGAGATCGCTTTGGTGACGGCGCGCAAGGCGCGCCTGGCCAAGCGTGCCGAAGAAGGCGACCAGGCTGCTGCCGTTGCCGTCAAATTGGGCGAAGACCCGACCCGTTTCCTGTCCACCATTCAGATCGGCATTACCTCGATCGGCATCCTCAACGGGATTGTCGGGGAAGCGGCACTGGCCGGACCGTTGGCCGAATGGCTGCAAGGTCTGGGAATTGAGACCAAGGTCAGTGAATACGGCGCCACCATTCTGGTTGTGGTGGTCATCACCTATGTCTCCATCGTGGTAGGTGAGCTGGTGCCGAAGCGGATCGGTCAGATCGATCCGGAAGGCATCGCTCGCCTGGTGGCGCGCCCGATGCAGATGCTCGCCGTGCTGTCGCGCCCCTTCGTCTTGCTGCTGTCCAATTCCACGGCCTTGCTGCTGCGTCTGCTTGGCCAGCGTGAAGTGGCCGGTCCCAGCGTTACGGAAGAGGAAATCCACGCCATGCTGGTCGAAGGCTCGGAAGCCGGGGTCATCGAAAAGCACGAGCACACCATGGTGCGCAATGTGTTCCGTCTCGATGACCGGCAGATCGCCTCGCTCATGGTGCCCCGCTCGGAGATGGTCTGGCTCGATGTGGGTCTGCCGCTCGACGAGAACATGGCGATCATCACCAATTCCGAACATGCCCGTTTTCCGGTATGTCAGGGTGGCCTGGACAATATTCTCGGCGTGCTCAACGCCCGCCACCTGCTCGGCAAGACGCTGCGTGGCAAGAATCCCAGCCTGACCGAGAAATTGCAGCCCGCGGTATATGTTCCGGAATCGCTCACCGGCATGGAATTGCTCGATCAGTTCCGTACCTCCGGCACGCACGTTGCCTTCGTGGTCGATGAATACGGTGAAGTGCAGGGCATGGTGACCCTGCAGGATCTGATCGAATCGGTGACTGGCGAATTCGTGCCGCACAACACGGAAGATGCTTGGGTGGTGCAGCGCGAGGATGGCTCCTGGCTGCTTGATGGCCTGATCCCGCTACCTGAATTGAAAGATACGCTTGGTCTGAAAACCGTTCCAGAAGAGGAAAAAGGCCGTTACCACACGCTTTCCGGCATGTTCATGTTGTTGCTTGGACGACTTGCGGCAACCGGCGACAAGCTGGTCTGGGAAGGCTGGGTTCTGGAAGTGGTCGATCTCGACGGCAAACGCATCGACAAGGTGCTGGCCAGTCGCTTGCCGGAAGAAGCGGAAGAAAACGGCAACGAGCAACAGGCAAGCGGGGCCTGAGAAGCCCGTGGTTTGCGAAGCGGCCAGAGGGCTGCTTGCTCCGGGCTGGCGTCCTACTGCAACATGAAAGTCTCGTATTCCAGCCGGTTCAGGGCGCGGGTGAGGAGGTAGAGGCCGGTGCTCAGGGTGAGGAGCACGGCGACGGTGAAACCGTAGCCGTAGAGCGCCGCACCGAACCACAGGGAGAGGGCGGTGAGGGCGACGTTGAGGACGACGAATTCCAGGCACAGGAAAAGCACGATGCGGCGCTGGTCTAGGTAGAAAAAGACGTTGAGGATCGCCATCAGCCCGACTTGCAATCCGGCCCCGACGACCTGGATGTAGAGCAGCGGCAGGTACAGTTCGGAAATGTCCAGCGCGCGCAGGAGCGAGGGCCCGGCGACAAAGGTGATGAGAACGGCAGGGGCCTGGATTTTTGCGATTTCTCCCAGCCCAAGGCGGATCGAATGCACCATTTCGTCGCGCATGGTTTCGATGTAATCGAGCGAGCCGCCGTCGCGCACGGCGTTGTAGAACTTGTCGTAATACTCGACGAAATCGGTTTCGATGCGGATGAGGAATACCGCCATGCCGGGAATGATGGAGAGGTAGGCGAGGAAAACAGGCAGGTCGTAGATCAGCGAGGCGCGCAGGTGGCCGATGATGGGATCGGACGTCGGAGGGAAGTACCAGAACATGAACTTGTCGATCCACACGCCCAGGTTGTAGAGAAAACCGATGGCGATCAGGCTCGGATACAGAAAGCGGCGGTCGATGAATTCAAAGCGGACCAGCTCCTGGCGCACGTTGAATTCGCGCATGGTCAGCCCCCACATGCCGGCGAGCAGTACCAGGTTGCCGGCGACGAAGCTGCCGAGTAGGCCTTCCAGCCCGTAGTAGCGCAGCCACAGCGCGCCGACAACGATGAGTGTGTAGCCGACGGCGAACAGCAGGACGATGGCTTTGTAGCGTTTCATGCCGGAGAGCAGGACGCTCATGACCCAGACGCTGCACAGAGTGACGAAGCCCGCCAGCATCAGCAGGCGGTACAGGATACCCTCGCCGGGCAGCAGCAGAAAAATCCCCAGCGTGCCGATGAGGCCTGCACCGGCTGAGACGAGCAGCATCAGCCCGTGCAGGTTGGGCAGTACGGCATCCTTCTTTTTCTCGAACAGCCGGTCGGAGATGAAGCGGGTGAAGGCCAGCTGGGCCAACCCGGTAAAGATCAGGCTGCCTGCCACCAGATAGGTGACGGATGTTTGGAACTGCGTCACCAGATAACTGGGAACGACCACGCTGACGCTGAACAGGCCGATCAGCAAAATCCCGACGATGGAGAGCACCCAGGGGCCGGAGCCAATGATGCCGGCGTAGGCGTAAGCCTCGAGAATGCCGATCAGGGTGTTCTTGCGCAGAATGCGCCGCAGCTCGAAACCGATTCCCGCCATTACCGGATTCCTTCCGCGCGTTCGAGGGCATTCATGTAAACCTTGCGGTAGCGGCTGAACATCAGTACGTCGCTGTAATAGCGCTCGACGCGCTGGATGCCGGCCTGACTGGCCGCCTGCCAGGCTGCAGTGGAGCCGAGCAGGGCAAGCGCCGCGTCGGCCAGCGCCTGCGGATCGGCGATCTTGACGATGGCGCCGGAAGCGCCGAGGGCGCGGTCTTCGTCGTCCAGCCCTTCAACCAGTTGCCGGCAGGAACCGACGTCGGTCGATACGGTGGGAACGCCCGCCGCGTAACCTTCGAGAATGACCAGCGGCAGTGCTTCGCTAATGGAAGAAAGAATGGTGAGGCCGATCTTGGGCATCAGGTCGTCGATTTTCTGGAAGCCGAGGAAGCGGACGTGTTTTTCCAGGCCCAGGCTGCGCACCAGATCGCGGCATTCCTGGGCGTAGCCTGGGTCTTCGTCCTCCGGCCCGGCGATCCAACCCTCGGCATGCGGCATCCGGTTGACGACCCGGCGCATGGCACGGATGAAGGTCTTGATGTCCTTGATCGGCACCACGCGGCCGATCAGGCACAGCACGGGCGGCGGCGTTTCCGGGCGTTGCTCGCGCAAGGGCGACAGGCGGGCCAGATTGATGCCGTTGGGGATGTTGCAGGTGCGTTCGGCCAGCGCGCCGTCGGCGATCTGGCGCTGGCGGTTGTCTTCATAGAGGGCAATGATCGGGTCGGCGGCGTCGTAGCAGAAGCGGCCCAGCCACTCGAAAAAGCCGATCCACATCCGGCGGAAATAGGACAGTTCGGTGGGGTCGCGCTGGAACACGTTGCGGTTGTCGCGGATCCACTCGCTCTTGAACAGGTCGATCTTGCGTTCCTTGGTGTAGATGCCGTGTTCGGAGAGGATTAGCGGCAGTTGCCGCGACTGGTGCAGCAGCGCGCCGAGAAAACCGGCGTAGCCCGTCGATACGGCGTGCAACGCCCGCACCGGAATCAGGTTCTGGGCCACCTTGGCGAGCTGCCACAGGGGCTGGTGCATGATGCGCGCCGTCCAGAAGAAATCCACGAAGGAGGGATCGGCGCAGAAGCGCCGGTAGCGTTCGCAGACCATCTCCCAGGCCGCTTCGCTATGCAGGAAATCGTCGAGCGACAGGCGGCCGGTGGGCAGTATCTCGCGGGAGATTTCACGGAAACTGGCGAGCGCGGTGGCCGGCGCATTGCGGTTGCGCATGTGGTCATGCAAATCGCTGGCCAGTGCGAAAGCCGCGCCGTCACCCTGGCGCGCCGCCGGAATGCGGTCGGCGACCGGCGTGTCGTACAGGAAATGCTCCTCGAAATGCACGACATTTCCGGGGAGTTCGTATTTCATCGCGCCGTAGTCCTCGCGCCGGCTGCCGAGAAAGACGATGGCGAAACGGTACTCCGGGAAGGCGCGGATGATCTGGTTCACCCAGCTCGACACGCCGCCGCTGACGTAGGGAAAGGTGCCTTCGAGCAGGAGCGCGATGTCGGCCTGCGTGGCCTGGGTATAGGGCGGGAGGGTGTCGTTCGGCGTCATCATCGATGGCTTGTCCAGTAGTCGATGACCGGGCGCAGGCGCGGCAGCGCCGCCCAGTTCGAGAGTTGATCCATGAGCGCCTGGGTGGTCGGGAAATCGCGCTGCGCGAAGGCGAGTTCGGCCTGATAAGGCAGGATGCGGGTGGCCGGAAAGCCCTGCGCCGACACCTGCCGGTATGCAGCGGCGGCGGCTTCGTACTCGCCGGAAGCGTGTAGCAGGCGGCCCAGGCGCAGGCGCAAGGCCGGGGTGTCGGGCTGCTCGGCGAGTACGATCTCGCAGTAGCGGCGCGACTGGGCGATGGCGTAGTCGCGCAGGTCGCCTTGGGCGAGTTCCTGATATACCAGCTCCCAGTAAAGATCGGATAGGCGCTGGGCGCTTTCCAGGCGGCCGGCGGCGTTTTCTGGGGCGGAGAAGCTGGCCAGCGCCTCGTCGATGGCCCGGTTGATGCGCTTTTCTTGATTGTCAAGCAAACCGTAGGCGAGCAGCCGCACGTCCTCGCTGTCGTCGCTGAGCACCTCGCGCAGCAGCGGCGTGGCGACACGGCTGGGAACGTGCTGCAAGGCGGTCATGGCGCCGATGCGGGCGGTCGTGGGGATAGCGGCGTTGCCCAGAAAAGCGCGCAGGCCGGCCTGGCGGAAATTGCTCTGGCGGCGCTGGTGCGGGTCGAAGTCGGGTAGTTGCAGGGAAGCGAAGATGGGCGGCGCGTTGGGCGTGCGGTACAGGCGCAGCCAGAGAATGCCGATGGCGATGCCGATGAAGCCGGCCACCGGAATGCCGTAGGCGAAGCCGGTCATCATGAATAGGAACAGGCCGCGCTGGCGGCGCGAACCGACTGGCAGAAGCAGCGCGGCGCAGGCCGAAAGCAGGAAGCTGGCGAATAGGTGCACCAGCAGATACCAGGCCAGAGCCTGATCCGAGGCTTCGCTGGCCAGCCGCAGCCCGCCGCCCCAGGCGGCGAGTTCGAGGGTGAGGGCGTACAGTCCGAGTTTCAGGCTACCCATCGGCCAGTTCCTGGATGCGGCGCAGGGTGTCGATGGTCGTTTCGCCGGCCAGTATGAAGCTGTGCGCAGAAATGCCGAGGCTGGCAAGCGTGCTTTCCGAGGTTTGCTCCGCCCAGGTTTCCAGCCGGTTGAGGAAACCCTCGGCGGTCGAATTGTTGCCAAGCGGCATCAGCGTCGCTAGCACCATTTTTTTCTGTCCGGCGCACAGCCAGTGCTCGTCCAGGGTGCGCTTGAGGCGCATCAGCTGGATGGGGAGATTTTGCGCCACGGCCTGTGGCTGGAATTCGAGGGCGACGATGATGCTGCTGATGCCGGTATTCTGGCGCAGATGCCACAGGCGCTGTGCCTCGAAGGCGAACTCCGGCGGACAGGCCGGTAGGGCGGCGCAGACGGGCGCAGACAGCGCATGCATGGCCAGCCCGTCGGTGTAGTAGCTGAGCAGTAGGTTGATGGTTTGCAGGGTTTCGTCCTGCAGGGAGAAAAAGGGCAGTTCCTCCACCGTCAGGACGCCGTGAATGTCGCCGTTCAGGTTGATGAGCGGGGCGACGATCAGGTAGCGGCTGTGCAGGCGCTGTTCGTTTTCCAGTTGCGCGATGTGGCAGAGCGAGCGGCTGTCCATTGCCTGACGCAGCATCGGGTCGTCGGCGGCGAGCGGCGTGTTGCTGCCGATGCTGGCGAGAGCTTCGCCGACTGTTTCGTTGTCGTCTACCCGGTGCAGGCTGGCGATTTCCAGCTGGCAATACTGCGCCAGCAGGCGCAGCAGGGTCTGCCCGCCCGCTTTTCGGTCGCCCTGGTCGCCAAGCTGGTGCAGGGTTTCCAGAGCGTCGCGCATGGACATCGGGCGGCCAATCAGATCCTGTTCCAGACGGTCGTGGGAAAGGCGCAGCAAGTAGTACTGGCGGGTGAGATGCTCCAGACGCTGCTCGAGGTAGACCTGCACGGTTTCGGCGCGGCGGGTGCGGGTCAGCCAGAGGCTGGAAAATTCGCCGACTAGCATGGTCAGGATCAGGCCGCCGAGGAAATACAGTTTCGGGAAAGCGTCGAAGTGGCCAACGTGGGTGAACAGCCAAGCCAGCAACAGGATGGCGGCGCTGCCCAGCCCTGCCAGCGGGCCGTAGCGCAGCGCCAGAATAGCCGGTGCGAGCCAGCTCCAGGGAAAGCCCGCGTCGATCCACAAAGGGTCTTCCGGGCTGAAAATGAAACCGAGTCCGAGGGCGATGAGCGGCAGAAGCACGATTTCCAGCGCCACCGAGATGGGCGAGACGCTGGTCGTGGTTAACCGGCCCAGCGCCATTCCGGCCAGCCCGCTTTCCGCGGCGGAAGATAGCTTGCGGCTGGTAAGAGAGGAGAGTCCCATGAGTGCCCTGATGACGTTCAGCGCAAGCCAGAGAGCGCGTCGTTGAGCAGATCGCGGATCAACTGTCGGGCGACGGCGGAAAGCGCTTCCCGGCTCCAGCCGCTTTTGCCGCCCGCGCCGCTCCACAGGGTTTCACCGCTCTGCACGTCGATGATCTGCAAGGTGACGCCAGCAGCCGGTTCGCCATCGACGCCGACCTTGTAGCGCCATTCGTCCACCGCGCCGGTCAGCGCGTAGCGTGCGCCCTGCTGGCGCGCCCAGATGAGGGCGTCGTCCTGGAGCTTCTGCTCGCTGGCTTCGAACAGCGCTTCCTGGGTGCTGGCGGCCGGATAGCGCCTGACCTGGGCCTGGCTCCTGGCGCGCAGCAGGGCTTCGGCGATGGATTCGGCGCGCTGGCCGGCCAACGGCGTTTCGGTGTGGTTGGCAAACGGCAGGACGGCCCAGGTGGCTTGCCGCTCGAGCTGAGGAGCCGCGCCGTGCTCAAGTGTCGAGCAGGCACTGAGGAGAACGGCGCAGCAGCCGAGGCAGAGCGTCAGAAGGGAGCGGAGGCGTGGGATATGGGCGATGTTCATGGAAATCCTCTGTAGACGTGAAAGCTTGGGCGTGAAGTTCAGAAATGAATTCGATAGTTCAGGAAAAGGTCGCGCACGGGCGCGTTGGTCTGGGTGCCGGCCTTGCCCATGCCGAAACTGAGGGCAAGATGATCGGCCCCGAGGACGCTGCCGGCAAGACCGAGGCGCAGATCGTAACCGGCGCCGAGAATGCTGTGCCAGGTGCGGGCGATGCTGGCGAAGGGGCGGGTGGCGCGGGTGTATTCGCGTTCGTAGCGCATATCGGTGGACAAGCGGATGCCGTAGAAGCTGAAATTGTCTGGCAGAAAGTAATCCGGGCCGGGCGGCTGGTTGCCGCCGGAGGAAATGAAATCACGCGGATAGTAGCGTTCGATGCGGGCGTCGCGCGTCTTGAAGCCCTGGTAGCTGCCGACGCGGTCGAACTCGTGCTTCGACCAGAACACGGAAAATTCGAGGTCACGTGCCTCCTGCCGCAAGGTATGGGCGTAGGTGAGGCTGGTGTGGCGGCCATCGCCCAGTTTCGCGCCGGTTTGCAGGCGGTAGTCCTCGCGCCAGTGCTCGGCGATGATCTGGTCCAGCCGGGTGGGGCGGTAGCGCAGGCTGGCGCGCGCCAAATCCTTCATGCCGGCGATGCGCAGGGGTTGGCTTTCCTGGCTCGGCATGTCCTTGCCCAGGGTCAGGCGCAGCGCGAGGCGGTCGTCGATGCGCTGCTCGTGCTCGATTTGCAGTGGCGTGTAGCTGGCGAAGCTGTCGCGCCGCTCCACCAGGAAAATGGTTTCGCCGTCCGGGTGGCGCCAGGAGAGGCGGCTGCTGAAAAGCGTTTCGTCCGGCGCGGCGCGGATGATTTCCTTCTTCACCGCCTGCCGCATGATCTGGCCGAGTTCGACGTCGAGCGCCAGCCGCGGGTCAATGGCCAGATGCCAGGTGGTCGTGGCGTGGGTTTCCTCGAGCGAGTCGAAATCGTTGCGGCCCAGGGTGAAACCGGCGTGGTCGCTGAATTGCAGGAGGGTTTCGGTCAGCTGGAGATGCGTCGCGTCGTCGTCGGTCTGGTCGGTTTGCGCCTCGAACGCGGCGGTCTGCGCGAGGCGCAGGTCGTCGACGGCGCGCGCGGCATTGACCCGGTCGTAGCGTGGCAGGCGCTCGTCGAAGGTTTCCAGTAACTGCCCGGTCGCCGCCGTATCCCGTTCGGCTAGGGCGACGGTGATTTCCGCCCAGAGCGGGCGGTTGGCCCGGTTGCCGTGCGCCCTGGCGTACTGGTGCCAGAGAAAGGCGCGCTCGGCGGAATATTCGGCATTGTCTTGCAGCCAGCCGATGGCGGTTTCCGCCGCGGCGTTGGAGAAGCTGTCGCTTTCAGTGCGATCCAGGCGCAGCAATTCGCGCAGAACGTCGATACCGGCATCGCCCGGACGCTGCGTCAGCATCAGCCGGGTACGGGCGATTTGCCGCGTTTTTTCCAGCCCTTCCTCGGACAGCCACTGCCGGCGGGCGGATTCGCGCTGCTTGCCGGTCCGCTGCCATTCCTCGCTCAGAAGCTGGCGGCGCAGACGCCAGGCGAGATCGCTCTGCTGGTTCTGATCGAGCGCGTCGGCATAGTTCATCATCCACAACAGATCGTCGCGGTGCGCCGCGGCCTGCGGTTTCAGATAGCGTTGCAGCGCCACCTGCGGCAAGGAAAGCGCTTGATAGCTGGCGGCCAGCGAGTCGTGCATGGACGGGTCCTGCGCCCAGCGCGCTTCGTGGGTGGCGAGCAGCTTGCGCAGACAGACGGCGTCGTTGGTGTCGATGTGCAGCCAGAGTAGCGCCTGCTGCAGGGGGGCGGAGTCCGGGGCCAGTTGCAGGGCGGCTTCGAAGTTGCGGCGGGCCAGCGCAAATTGCCCGACGTTTTGCTGGTAAGTGCCGAGCAGCCGCAGGAATTCCGGGTTGGCGCGCAGCGGAGCCAAGGCGTGCCGCGTGGCGCCCGGCTGACTGTCGAGCCGGCGCATGAGCTGGCCGATTTCCGTCCAGTGGTTGCGGTTGCTGTACAGGCTCAGCGCCTGGATGAGATGTGCCGGCGAATCGAATTTGTCCCAGGCGTGAGCGGCGACGCGGGCGGCATCGAGCGGCGCGTCGTCGGCCAGCAGGCGGATCAAGGCGTCGAAATCGGCCGGCTGGGCCTTGTCGGCGTCGATCAGGCGGCGGAAGGCGTCGATGGCCTGCTCGTCCCGGTAGAGCATTGCCGACAACTGTCCGTTGAGCCGCCAGTATTCGACGTCATCCTCCGTTTCCAGGCCGGCCTGCGCGCGGGCGCGTTCCAGCCAGGTCAGACTTTCCGCGTGGCGACCGCGTATCAGCAGGATGACAGCGACGCGCAGGGCGCGCGCCGAGGTGAGTTGCCCGGGTTGCGCGAACAGGCGCTCCCAGTTTGCCAGGGCAAGATCGAGGTCGCCGTCGCGCTCGGCCAGTTCGGCCAGGAGCAGCAGGGCGTCGGGCAGGGCCGGATGGCGCGCGTTCTGCGTCAGGCGCTGCATGTATTGGATGGCTGCCTGCGGGTTGCCCTGCCGCTCATAGGCGGCGACGAGTTCGCGCACCAGTCGGAAATCGCCCGGCCGTCGCGTGATCTGGTGGTGCAGGGCGGGAATCAGGGCGCTGTCGTCGAACAGGCCGGGGGCCAGCCGCAGGACGCTGTCCCAGGCGGCTTCGCCGTAGCCGGACTGGGCCAGCGCAAGCCAGTTTTTCAGAGCTTGCTGCGGACGGCCCGTCCACTCGGCGACCTGCGCCAGCCGTTCGCGCCAGGCCTGGTTTCCGGGCGCCTGCCGCACGGCGGAATCGGCCACCCGCCAAGCGTCTTCAAGTTTGCGGTTTTCCAGGAAAACCTCGTAGCCTAGGGTATAGATATTGTCGTCGAAGGCGATGCCGGGGCCGCTGGCTTTGGCCTGTTGCGACGCCTTCTGCAAGCTGCCGTCGCCCCAGGCGCGGGCCATTTCCAGAGCGCGCCACTGTTGCAGCAGGGCAAGTTTGAGTAGATGGCGCACGTAGCGTTCCGCCACGTCCGGGCGGCCGGCGGCGCGCGCCAGTCGGGTTATGAGAAGCAGGGTTTCCGGGTCGTCGGCGAGCGGACCGATTTCCCGCTCGCCCATGCTCAGGGCTTCTTCGAGCAGATTGCCGGATTGCAGGATACGTAGGGCCTGGTGGAAATGCCGGCGCGCTTCGGCCGGATCACTCGCGTTCTTCCTTGCCAGCAGATGCAGCGCGGCGCTGCCCCGGTAATCGCCGTTGGCGAGAGCCTTGCTGGCGGCTTCCTGATAGAGCTGGCCGGCCTTTTTGGGGTCGTCGAGCGTCTGCGCGATGTCCTGGAACAACTGGTTGCCGAGGGCGGGCTGTTGCAGTAAATAGGCGGTGCTTGCCAGCTGGATTTTCTGATCGGCGGGCAGCGGCAGTTCACTGAGCGTGGTGAGCTGGCGCAGCAGATCTGTACGCAGGGCGTTGCGGGCGACGGCGTTCGTCGTCGCGGTGCTGCGGAAATCGTGCAGGGTAAGTTCCCACTGCACCCAGAGCGCCTGCTGGTGGACGCCCTGATCCTTCGTGCTGAGCGCCGGTTGCAGGGTGGTACGCGCTTGCGAGAACTGGCCGAGCGCTGCCTGACGGCGGGCGAGAATAAGGCGCAGCGTCGGGTTGTTCGGGTCGCTGCGCAGCAGGTTGGCGACGTAGGCGGCCGACAGGTCGCTTTCCGGCATCCGTGCCAGCCGGCGCTCTAGATCGGTACGCGGGTAGAGCAGGAAAAGCGCCGCGCCGACGATGCTGGCCAATAACGCGATCAGCCAGAGCGGGGCGAGCAGCGGGCGCGTTTCAGCGCGCGCAATCGACTTCGACGCGGGCGCTGGCATGGGGGGATCCAAAGCTGTGAACGCTCAGCGCGTCCTGTGTTTTCCTGCGGCCGGGCGCGGCCTGCTTGCCGTCGATGCGGACGGTGCAGCCGGCAAGGTTGGCCAGACTGAATTCGATCGGCACATGGCCGTTCAGCCTGAAAGCCAGACGGGTCGGCGTGGCTTGCCAATCGCTCAGGCGGGCGTTGGCGTCGCGCAGAAAAGGCCTGGATGGCGCGGCGTCCGATTTTTTCTCGTCGGCCGCGAACCATGCTGCGCCGTCGCCCAGATGGATGTACCAGCCTTCGCTGCCGTCTCTGTAGCCTGCAACCGAGACGGCGTCGATGAGGCGGGGCGCCCCGCCGTTCCAGCGTAGGGTGCGCAACTGGCCGTTGCCGCGGATGCGCCAGCCGCCGTTGTCGCGGGCGATGGCGATGGCGTGGAAATCCTGCACCTTGCGGATGAACTCGGAAGCGAATACCGGGTGCAGTTCCTGCGTTTTCGTCCAGGCGAAAGCCTTGTGCAGGGCATTGAGCCCGGCGCGCTTGCTTGCCGAATAGGTGTGGTAGTAGATGTCGACCGGCTTCAGGCGGCGTGGCGCGTTGGTCATTTCGAGCGATTCGATGACCTTCTCATAGCCGTAGTAGGGGCCGGTCCACAGGTTGGTGTAGATGTTCTCGTTGGTGATCGGCGCGTAAACCTGGAGTAAGCCGGATTTCTCGATGCCCAGCGCGCCTACCGCGGTCAGGCTCGGATTGGCGCGGGTGATCGAGGTGTCACCGCCGTTCATGTTGAGCAGCCCGGCTTGTTCAGTGAGCCGCAGGGTATCGGCGCCGGGGGCGGTGTCGCCCGACCAGAGCAGGATTTTCACGGGTTTTCCCGGTGGGGCCAGACGGTCGCGGATGTAGGCCGCCGAACCGACGGTTTCCCGCACGGCGTCGAAGGTGTAGCCGGGAATGTCGAGATGGTAGAGGCCTTCTTCGCGGTTCTTGTTGCCGGTCACGCCGGTGACGCTGGTATCCCAGACGAAGGGGTGCGACCAAGTGTGGCTGGCGATTTCGACGTGCGGCAGGCGGAAGATGCGGCGGGCGATGTCCTCCAGCTGCGGGCTGAGCTTGGGGTACAGGCCATGCGGGGCCACTTCGCTCTCGACGACGGAGACGGTGGTGGGAATCCGGTATGCGCTGAGGATTTCGTCGAGCAGCGCCTGGGCGGCGAACGGGCTGCCAGGCAGTTCGGCGCGCGACGGAAAACCGTCGCCGTCGATGTGGGAGAAGAACAGGCGGCGGCCATTTTCGGTGGTGGTGTCCGGGATGGGTATCGCCGGCAGGCGCAGCGCGCTTTGCAGGAAGGCAAAGGGGTCGATGGCCCAGCGCGCCTGATCGCTGCCAGGGACTTCGATCAGGGCGAAAGGGTCGAGAATGAAGCCGCCCCAGGGCAAGATGGCACCGGCCAGATAACGCTGACCACCGGCGTCGCGCAGTTCGAGCAGGGTCTGTTCGGGCGGCGTCCCAGCCGCTTGCAGGGTGGGGGCGTCATGGCGCGATACCATCGGCGGGGCTTCGAATCCGATCATGGCGTGCTGCTGGCTGATGTTGAGCGGCTGCTTGGCTTGGGCGTCCGTCGTTTTCAGGCCGAGCCGCGCTGCAAAGCCGCGATCCACCTGAAAACCGGGGTCGCCGATGATGGCGAGCGGCATGCGCTGTTCGATCTGCTTGCCGAGCCACTGGATGAGCGGACGCTGTCTGCCTGCCGCAATACTGCCGGAGAACCAGGTGGCGACGCCGGCGTAGCGGTCGCCGAAAATCTCGTCGGGCAGTGGTTTCTGGACATCGGCGTAATCGACGACGTAGCCCATGTGGTTGAGTGGCAGTTGCAGGTAGCGGTGGGCGTTGGAGTAATTCAGCGAGGGCGATTCTTTGCTGTCGTACACGATCAGTACGCGGCGCGGCACGGCCTCGATGCGCCCGACGCCGATGCTTTCTAGTTTGGCGTCGGTTACCCAGGGGGTGAAGCCGAGCGCGCGGATCTTGTCGGCGGTTTCGCGCGCCAGCTGGCGCTCGTGCGGTGGCACGTAGTCGATGACCAGGATTTCCACACCGTCGCGCTGCCGAATGGTGTTCAGTTGGGCGAGCAGCCATTCGCGGTCCGCCTCGGGTACTTTGTCGTAGCGTGCGCCGCCCGCCGACCAGCGACGGAACAGGGATTCGGCGGCCACCATGCGAATTTTGTCCTTGACGGCCGGGACGATCTCGAAGCCCCGGTTGAGGATCAGGGCGATCCCCGGAAAGCGCTTGTGCAGCGTTTCGATGACGCGGATCAGCCCCTGCTGCTGCGCCTGCTCATTGAAATCCGGGAGCAGCCGGTAGGAATCCAGCGTGTCGAGAAAGAAGCCGCGGTAGCCCTTGTTCCAGAGCGGAGCGATAACCTCGTTGGCAAAGAACTCCGGCCACTCGGGCGGCGTCTGGTCGATGACTTCAGAGTTCCAGTCGGCGTTTTTCGCTAATTTCCAGTGAGCCGGAATGCTCGTGTAGTAAGGGCGGCTGGCGTGTACCTCGGCCACCGAGACATAGGCGTAAAGCTCGGTGTCCGCTGCGCGCCAGACGAGAGGGTCGTGCCCGTGGTCGGGTTCGACGACGATGGTGTCGAAAACACGGAATTCCTTGAGCGGGATGTGCTGCCCGTAGTAGAGGGCGATATCGGTGGCGGCGAGTGCGTTGGCAGAGCAGAACGGAAGGAGAGGGAGAGACGCGCAGAACGCAACAAGTAGTCGCAGAATTTTCATGGCCGCAACAATATACGTAGTTAAGCGTCTCCAGGCTAATTTTTGTGCTGTCAGTGTAAAGTTCTGTGGTGAAGCGCCGCCTGCGGAATCACTACGCAATCATTCCCGCCCCCACTGTGTTGTTGTTGCTTTCATCAATGACGATGAAAGCACCGGTGGCGCGGTTGTCCCGATAGGGGTCGATGAACAGTGGCTGGGCGAGCTTGAAGCTGACTTCGGCGATGTCATTCATGGCCAGCTTTTCAGCCGGCAGGTTTTCCAGTGAATTCACGTCCAGCCGATGTGCGATGCTGGTCAGTTTGGCCTTGGTTTCCCGTGTGGTGTGGCGGATCAGGTAGGTGCGATTGCGGTCGAGCGGTGTTTCGGCGAGCCAGCACAAGGTAGCGCGGATTTCCTTGACCGTGGCCGGCGCTTCGGCGCTCTTGACGATCATGTCGCCGCGCGAGCAGTCGATCTCGTCGGCCAGTAGCAGGGTCACCGACTGCTCGGTGGTGGCTTTGCCGATGTCGACACCACCGATCTGCACCGCCTTGACGGTCGATTGCAGGCCACTGGGGAGCACGGTGACGGCATCGCCAACCTGGATATGGCCGGATTCGACCTGCCCCATGAAGCCGCGGTAATCGTGTAGCTCTGGGTTGGCCGAGTCCTGCGGGCGGCAGACGTATTGCACCGGGAAGCGGAAGGGTTCGGCGTGCTCGCTGTGTGCCGCCGGCACGGCTTCGAGGGTTTCCAGCAGGGTGGGGCCCTGATACCAGGACAGTGCCTCGCCACGTTCGACGATCATGTCGCCGTTCAGCGCCGACAGCGGGATGAAGCGCACGTCGGTAATGCCCAGTTTTTCGGCGAAGGCGAGGTAGTCGGCACGGATTTCCTCAAAGCGGGCCTGGGAATAATCGACCAGGTCCATCTTGTTGACCGCCACCACCAGGTGCGGGATGCCGACCAGCTCAGCCAGCTTGGAGTGGCGGCGGGTCTGTGTCAGCACACCCTTGCGCGCATCGACCAGAATGATGGCCAGGTTGGCGGTGGACGCGGCGGTGACCATGTTGCGGGTGTATTGCTCGTGGCCCGGCGCGTCGGCGATGATGTACTTGCGCGTGCCGGTGCTGAAGTAGCGGTAGGCGACGTCGATGGTGATGCCTTGCTCACGCTCGGCTTGCAGGCCGTCGGTCAGGAGCGACAGGTCGACCGCGCCGAGGCCGCGTTTCTGCGAGGTTTTTTCAATGGCTTGCAGGGTGTCGGCCAGTACCGCCTTGGTGTCGTAGAGCAGGCGGCCGATCAGGGTGCTTTTGCCGTCGTCGACGCTGCCGCAGGTGAGGAAGCGCAGCAGGCCGTGGTCTTGGATTTTTTCGCGGGTGGTCATCAGAAGTAACCCTCTTTCTTGCGTTGTTCCATGGAGGCTTCGCTGGTCTGGTCGTCCAGACGCGTGGCGCCGCGCTCGGTGATGGTGGTGGTGGCGGTTTCCAGCACGATTTTCCCGACGGTGTCGGCATCCGACTCGACCGGCGCCGTGCAGGAGATGTCGCCGACGGTACGGAAGCGCACCAGCTTTTCGACGATTTCTTCACCTGCCTTCGGCAGGTTGGTCAGCTCGCCGGAAACCAGCGGCACATTGACCGGCACGATGGCGCGAGTTTCGCCAGACCCGCGGATGACCACCGGACGTTTGTGGGCGAAATAGATCGACGGCAGTTCGAGCTTTTCGCGCTCGATGTATTGCCAGACGTCCATTTCGGTCCAGTTGGAGATCGGGAAGGCGCGGATGTTCTCGCCCTTGTGAGTACGGGCGTTGAAGAGGTTCCACAGTTCCGGGCGCTGGTTCTTCGGATCCCATTGGCCGAATTCGTCGCGGAAGCTCATGATGCGTTCCTTGGCGCGGGCCTTTTCCTCGTCGCGGCGGGCGCCGCCGATGCAGCAGTCGAAGCCGAATTCCTCGATGGCTTCGAGCAGGGTCACCGACTGGTGCTTGTTGCGCGATTCGCCTTCGTGCTTCAAGACGACCGTGCCGCGCTTCATCGAATCTTCGACCGAACGCACGATCAGGCGTTCACCCAGTTCAGCAGCGCGTTTGTCGCGGAAGGCGACCACTTCCTGATAGTTGTGGCCGGTGTCGATGTGCAGCAGCGGGAAGGGGAACTTGCCGGGGCGGAAGGCCTTCTCGGCGATGCGCAGCATGCAGATCGAGTCCTTGCCGCCGGAAAACAGCAGCACCGGATTGGCGCACTGGCCGGCCACTTCGCGCATGATGTGGATGGCTTCGGCTTCCAGCCAGTCGAGGTGGGAGAGAGGGGGGGGGATAAGATCGAAGGCGCTCATTGCAAGGTGTCCACAAACGAATGGGGCGCATTGTAGCGCGCCCTTAATTACTAATTAAGAACTATGGTGCATCTTGTTATTTTTTTATGGAATATGCTGGGTTACACCGAGACCAGTACATCACCCCGTGATTCGTCGACCACGTAACGTGTCGTGCTGCCGATCAGCAATTCCTCAACCAGCTGGTTGCCCCGCCGGCCGAGGACGATCAGATCGCAGTCCTGGTTGCTTTCGATTTCATGGATCAGGCCGGCAGCGTTGCCGTGCAGGGCAAGCAGGGTGCTGTTTTCCGGCAGAATCTGCTCGCGCTCGGCAAGTTCGCGCAGCTGTTGCATCCCCTTGTTTTGTGCCTGGATGCGGTATTGCTGGATGATGTCGCTGTCAACGCCGGCGTAACGCATTTTTCCCTCGAAAGGCAGTTCCAGCACGTGCAGCAGGGTCAGCCAGGCCTGGGGGGCGAGTTGGCGCACCAGGCGCAGCGCGGCGAGCGAGCTCGGCGAAAAATCAATACCGACCAGGGCATGCTGGTAGGGCGTTGTCGCCGCCCCTTTGACGACTAGCAGCGGCTGTCTGCTTTTGCGCAGCAGGCGGGCGGCGGTGGAGCCCACGGTCAGATGGCGCAGGCTGGTTTCGCCGCGAGAACCGACGACGAGCAGAGGGCTGCACAGATCGCTGGCGTGCTGTAGCAAGGCGTCGACAGGTTTGCCCAGGAGGACATGGCAGTCGGTGTCCAGTCCGTGCGTGTGGCGCGGATCGTTGGCCAGAGTCTGCAGTTCGGCCATGGCTTTTCCGACCAGGGAACTGGAAATTGCCGGTACCTGTGGCGTCAGCAGGCGCTGCAGTTCATCGAGGAAGCCCGGGGCGATGGCATGCGCCAGATGCAGCGGCCAGTCGTGCTGGGCTGCCAGCAGGGCAGCACGATCCACTGCCAGGTTGGCGCTGGGGGAAAAATCAGTGGCAACGAGCAGAGGGGGCCTGGGGGCGGCGGCCATCATGGTGTGTCCTCCTCTGCAGACCGTTTCGTTTCCTGCCGTTCCGGGGGGCGAACCAGGTGTGCCCGCTCACGGAAACGCGCTGCGCGCATCAGCAGCAAGGTGGTGACCGGGGCCGTCATGACCAGGAACAGGCCGATCACTACTTCATGGATGACCCAGCGCCCGCTCAGGCCCGAGGACACCAGCATCGAGGCGAGCAGCACCCCGCCGGCACCGAGCGTGGTGCCCAGGGTGGGTGCATGGATGCGGGCGTAAAAATCCTGCAGCCGGAGCAGGCCCAGGCAGCCGATCAGGGTCAGCAGGCCGCTCAGGATCAGTAGCAGGGCGGCGGGGAGGGCAAACCAGAGGGGGAGTTCGGATAAGGGCATGAGCAGTCCTCTACGGTTCGATGAGTTCACCGCGCAGCAAGAACTTTGCCAGCGCGGCCGAGCCGACAAAACCAAACAGGGCAATCAGCAGGGCAATGTCGAAGTACAGCAGCGAACCCAGTTCCATCCCCAGGGTGAGGATGATCAGCAGTCCGTTGATGTACAGGGTGTCGAGCGCCAGGATGCGATCCTGCGCCGAAGGGCCCAGCCACAGTCGGACGGTGGCGAAAATGACGGCGATGCCGAAGCAGCAGAGGGCGAAATAGAGTGCGGCAGGAAGTAGCATGTTCACTCGAAAATCTCCCTTAAGGGGCGTTCGTAACGTTCCTTGATGGTGTGGATCCAGACGCTCTCGTTCTGCAGGTCGAGAATGTGCAGGGTGAGGATGTTGTTTGCCTGGTCGTGCCCCGCCCAGACCGTGCCCGGGGTGGCGGTGACGATCATGGCCAGCGTGGCCAGTGCGTGGGGATCACGCAGGTCGAGCGGAATGTCGAGAAAGCCGATGCGGGGCTGCCGGTGCGGGGCACCCAGGATGATGCTGCTGACCGCGATGTTGGAACGGACGATATCGCAGAAGACGTGCCAGAGCAGTTGCACTGCCAGCAGCGGCCGCTTTGGGCGGGCACCAAGGGGGCGTAAGCGTTTTGCCAAGGCGGCGACGACCACGGCGAAGAGCAGGCCGAGCAGCCAGTGTCCCGGTGCCAGCGATTGATTCAGCAACAGCCAGAAGGCGAGCAGCAGGGGGACCAGGCCAAGTCTCATGGCTGGCCTCCTCGCACTGGGGAAAGTACGGCGCCGATGTAGTCGGCGGGGTCGTAGAGACTGCGTGAAGCGGCCTCGGCCAGCGCGAGCAGCTCTTCCGGCAGCAGGGCCAGACCGAGGCAGAGGGTGAGCAGGAAGGCGACCGGGCCGGCCTCCAGCCATTGCAGGTGCGGGGTGGGGCGGGCCATGTCCCAGAATACGCGGATGCCCAGGCGCGACAGGGCAATCAACCCGGCTAGGCCGGAAATGAGCAGGGCCGCGATGAACAGGCCGGTGTGGATGAGGGGGGCCGCCGGTAGCGAAGCCAGTGCCGCTCCCAGCAGTGCCAGCTTGCCGACGAAGCCGGACAACGGTGGCAAACCGGTGAGCAGCAACACGCAGGCGACAAAGGAGAGGCCGAGAAAGGCCGTGGCGGCGGGAATGGCGACACCGACCTGCTCGTCGGGCGTGTCTTCGTCGTGCAATTCGACCCCGAAAGCCTCCTGGCTGATGGCGAGCAGATCGGCGCCGACACGGCGGTTGCGTTCTGCCATTTCGATCAGCATGAAGAAGGCGCCGCCGCCCAGAACCGAGCTGACCAGATAGTAGATGGCCGGCCCGGTGAGCAGGGTGCCGGTGAAACCGAAGGCGGTGAGCAGGGTGCCGGAGGAGACAACGACCAAAAACGCCGCCAGCCGGTCCAGCGACTGGCTGCTGAGGACACCGAGGGTGCCGCTGAACATGGTGGCCAGGCCGCAGTAGAACAGCCAGTCGCCACCGAACGGTGCCGGCGCCGGGCTACCGCTCTCCTGAAAGAGTACGCCCAGACGCAGCAGCACATAGACCCCCACCTTGGTCAGGATGGCAAAAATCGCACCCACCGGTGGGACGGCGTGACCGTACGCCGCCGGCAACCAGAAATTGAGCGGCCAGGCGGCGGCCTTGGTCAGGAACACCACGCCGAGCAGGGCGGCGGCGCTGTTGAAGAGGGCGCGGTCGGTGGCCGGTAGTGCGGCGATCCGCAGCGGGAGTTCGGCCAGGTTCAGGGTCCCGGTCAGGCCGTACACCAGGGCGATGCCGATCAGGAAGACCAGTGAGGCGACCAGATTGACCACGATGTAATGCAGGCCGGCACGCACGCGCGGGCCGCCGGAAGCATGCAGCAGCAGCCCGTAGGAGGCGGCAAGCATGATCTCGAAAAAGACGAAGAGGTTGAACAGGTCGCCGGTGAGGAAGCTGCCATTGAGGCCCATGAGCAGGAACTGGAACAGTGGCAGGTAATGGACGCCGGCCTTTTCCCAGCGTGCCACCGAATAGACCAGCGCGGCTAGGCCGAGGGTGGCGGTCAGCAGCACCATGATGGCGGACAGGCGGTCCACGACCAGGACAATGCCGAAGGGGGCGACCCAGCCGCCGAGGGCGTAGACCCCGATTGATTCCGTCCACGGCAGGGTGAGACGGCCATCGCTGCCGGCGAGGAGCAGCAGGGCGATGGCGAATTGCGCCAGCAGGGCGAGAATGGACAGGGCCAGGCGCGGGCCATGCCGGCTGTCGCTGGAGAAGAGCAGCAGCGTGCCGGCCAGCATGGGCAACAGGATGGGCAGGATGGGAAGGTGTGTCAGCAGGAAAGCCATGGCGTCAGTTTTCGTCTGTTTCCTTGCCGTCAACGTGGTCGGTGCCGCTCAGGCCCCGGGCGGCAAGCAGCACGACGAGAAAGAGCGAGAGTGTGGCGAAGCCGATGACGATGGCGGTTAGCACCAGGGCTTGTGGCACCGGGTCGGCGTACTGCGCGGCACTGCCTGGGGTAATGATCGGCGGTACGCCCGTTTGCAGACGGCCCATGCCGAAAATGAACAGATTCACCGCGTAGCCCAGCAGCGAAAGGCCGATGATGACCTGGAAAGTACGTGGGCGCAGGAGCAGGTAGATGCCGGCACCGGCCATGATGCCGATGGCCAGGGAAAAGATCAGTGCCATTGGCGTGCCTCCTGACCGGCTGCAGTGCGGGCGGCGGTGGTTCGCAGTGTCTGGTGGGCGATGGCAATCAGGATCAGTACCGTGGCACCCACGACCAGCATGTACACCCCCAGGTCGAACAAGAGTACGGAAGATAGGTGTACTTCGCCCAACCAGGGCAATGCACCATGCCAGCCCTGGGATTTGAGGAACGGCGCTCCATTGAAGGTCGCCAGCAAGCCCGCGCTGGCGGCTGCCAGCAGACCGCAGGCAATCCAGTACACCGGCCGGATGCGCAGGCGCGCCTCCAGCCAGCCGATGCCGCTGATCAGGTATTGCAGGATGATGGTGGTGGCAAAAATCAGCCCGCCGACGAAGCCACCGCCCGGTTCGTGGTGACCACGCAGCAGGAAATACAGCGACACCAGGACCGCCATCGGCAACAGCAGGCGCACCAGAACTGCCGGTAGCATCAGGTAGCCGGCTGGCAACTTGTCGCCCAGTTGCTGGCTGAAAGGCGTCGGTGCCTCGGCCGCCTGTAGTTGTTGTTGTGCCGGCAGGAGCGTGCTTTCCGGTGCCGGTCGGAAACGCCGCAGCAGGGCGTAAACGGTGAGGGCGACGATGCCCAGGACGGTGATTTCGCCGAAAGTATCGAAGCCGCGGAAGTCGACCAGAATGACGTTCACCACGTTCTGGCCGCCGCCCAGCGGTAGCGCGTTTTGGGTGAAGAAATCGGCCAGCTGGGTTGGCGCCGGGCGGCTGAGAATGGCGTAGGAAAGGGCGGCCAGGCCACCACCGCCAAGCAGGGCGAGCAGGAAATCGCGACTGCGGCGCAACTGGGCGCGCAGGGAGCCGCGGCCGGAAGGCGGGGGGTTGCCGCGCGGTAGCCAGCGCAGACCGAGCAGGATCAGCACCACCGTCACCACTTCCACCGCCAGTTGTGTCAGCGCCAGATCGGGCGCCGAGAACCAGACGAAGGTCAGACTGGTGGCCAGCCCGGCGCCACCCGACAGGATCAGGGCAGCCAGGCGCTGGTATTTGGCGAACCAGGCCGCCCCCAAGGCGCATGCTCCGCCCATCAGCCACAGCAGCACGAAGGCCGGATGCGGCCAGGGCATGGCCTGTGTGCCGGGAAGCAGCGGCTCGGCGAGGAAGGGAAGTCCCGCCGCAAGGCAGGCCAGAATGAGGACGAGAATCTGGGTCTGCAGGCGGGTCGAGCTGATGAGTTGCAGCAAGCGATCGGCGGTGACGTTGAGCGTGCGCAGCAACCAGGTGAAGGCCGTCTTGCCATCCAGCTGGCGCAGACTGGGTAGTTTCTGGCCATAGGGCTGCAACACGAATTGGTACAAGGTGATGCCGCCGAACAGGGCGACCAGGCTCATCAGCAGTGGCAGATTGACGCCATGCCACATCGCCAGGTCGTAAATCGGTGCCTGGGCGCCCAGCAGGGCGTCGGTCGCCAGGTGCAGGTAGGGGCCGACGGTGGCGCCGGGCAGGACGCCGACCAGCAGGCAGGCGGCGACCAGCAAGGCGCTGGGTAGCAGCATCCAGCGGGTCGGGTCGTGCGGCGTCTGCGGCAGATCGGTGGTGGGCGGGCCGAAGAAAGCGCCGTGAATGAACCGCAAGGAATACGCGACGCTGAACATGCCGGCCAGTGTCGCCACGACCGGCAGGAGAATGCGTTGCCATTCGGGGCGGGCGAGCATCACCGTCTCGGAAAAGAACATTTCCTTGGATAGAAAGCCGTTCAGCAGCGGCACCCCGGCCATCGCTGCCGCAGCGACTCCGGCGAGGGCGGCGGTCAGCGGCATGGCCAGGCGCAGTCCGGACAGACGGCGGATGTCGCGGGTGCCGGTTTCATGGTCGACAATGCCGGCCGCCATGAACAGCGAGGCTTTGAAGGTGGCGTGGTTGACGATGTGAAAGACAGCCGCCACCAGCGCCAGTTCGCTGTTCATGCCGAGCAGCAGGGTGATCAGGCCGAGGTGGCTGATGGTGGAATAGGCCAGCAGGCCCTTCATGTCGTTCTGCAGCAGGGCAAGATAGCCGCCGAGGAGCAGGGTGACGAGACCCGAGCCGCCGATCAGCCAGAACCATAGATCGCTGCCAGCCAGCACTGGCCACAGGCGGGCAAGGAGAAACACCCCGGCTTTGACCATGGTGGCTGAATGCAGGTAGGCCGAGACCGGTGTCGGGGCGGCCATGGCGTGCGGCAGCCAGAAATGGAAGGGGAACTGCGCGCTTTTGGTCAGCGCGCCGAGGGCAATCAGGCAGACGATGGCGGGATACCAGGCGTGTGCCTTGATCTGTTCTGCGGCCGCCAGTACGGCATCGATTTCGTAACTGCCGACGATATGGCCGATCAGTAGCATGCCGCCGAGCATGGCCAGACCGCCCATGCCGGTGACGGTGAGCGCCATGCGCGCGCCGGTGCGGGCATCCTGGCGGTGATGCCAGTAGGCGATCAGCATGAAAGAGGCGAGGCTAGTCAATTCCCAGAACATCGCCAGTTGCAGCAGATTGCCGGACAGCACGATACCCAGCATGGCTCCCATGAAGGCGAGCAGAAAGGCGAAAAAGCGCGGCACCGGGTCTTCCGGCGACATGTAGTAGCGCGCATAAAACACCACCAGCAGGCCGATCAGCGCCACCAGCAGGGCAAACAACCAGGCGAAGCCATCCATGCGCAACTGAAAGGCAATTTTCAGCGTTGGCGACCAGATTTGTTCGTAATACAGCGCTCCGTTTGTTTCAATCGCCGGCAGTTGCCACAGGATCAGGGCGCTGACGGAAGCTGCGACGATACCCGCCAGCCAGGCTTCGGCATTGCGGGCATTGGTGGGCAACAGTGCGGCGCACAAGCTGCCGAGAAAAGGTAGAACAAGGATCAGAAACAAGGACATGCGCCCGAGTTTAACTGAGGAAATGCTGGAATCCAGCCTTGGTGTTGGCTTACGGGGAGTTTTTTTTCAGCAGCAGACCGCACTCGAGATGGGGGGTGTAGGGAAACTGGTCGAACAGGGCGCTGGCCGCGATGTGGTGGCTGGCTGCGAGAGCCTCGACGTTGTCGCGCAGGGTATGCGGATTGCACGAAATGTAGAGAATGTTGGGGAATCCGGCGGCCAGCGCCAGAGTGGCCGGGTCGAGCCCGCTGCGCGGCGGGTCGACGAATAGTGTCGAGAAACGGTAGCGCGTCAGATCGATATCGCGTAAACGGCGAAACGTGCGCACACCCTGCAGGGCAGCGCTGATCTCTTCGCTGGCCAGGCGGGCGATGGCGACATTGTGTCGCTGATTCTCCGTCAGGTTGTGTTCGGCGGCGGCAACGGAGATCTTGCTCATTTCGGTGGCCAGAACCTGCCCGAACAAGGGGGCCAGGGCGACGGTGAAATTGCCGTTGCCGCAGTAGAGTTCGAGCAGATCACCGCCCAGGTTCTGCGCTTGCGTCCTGGCCCAGGTCAGCATGTGCTGATTCACCCCGCCATTGGGCTGGCTGAAGGCCCCTTCGTATTGCCGGTAGTGCAGGGTTTCGCCGGCAACGTGCAGACTTTCCTCCACCCAGTCCCGCTGCAGGACGATTTTTTGCCCACGACTGCGCCCGATCAGGGCAATGCCGAGCGTCTCGGCGAGTTGGCGGGCGGCGTCTTCCCATTCGGTGTCGAGTGGCCGACGGTAAATCAGAGTGACCAGCATGTCGCCGCGCAGGGTGGCGAGAAACTCCACCCCGTACAGACGCTGGCAGAGTCGTGGCGACTGCAGGGTGGCGGCGCGCAGGCGCGGCATCAGCGCACAGATGGCTGCGTCGGCAACGGGAAACTCCGTGAGCAAGACCGGCTGGCGCGGGTTCTCTGGGTCGAACATGGCGTAATCCCAGACGCCGTCGTGCTGCCAGGCGCGAAACTCGGCGCGCAGGCGGTAATGCGTGCTGGCAGAGGCAAAGACGGCAGGCTCTGGCAGCGTCAGAGCGGCAAACAAAGCCTGAAAAGCTGATTTTTTTTCCGCCAATTGTGTGGTGTAGCGGTTGGGGTCGAGCGTGGAGAACGGCATGGTCTTTAAGGTCGGGGATCAGCACTGGGCGGCGACTATAGCGCGTAAATTCGCTGGCACAGGGATATAATCGAGGTTTACCTGCGATTTCAACAGCGAGAGACGATTTTGCCCGATTCCGTGATTCCACTTCGTCTGCATGATCTGGCAGCACGCGATGTGCTGACGGTGGATGCGGAACTGCCGCTGGGCGAGGCACTGGCACAGCTTACCGCTGCCGGCGTGTCGACACTGGTGGTGCAGGTTGCCGGGCAGGCGGCAGGAATCCTGACGGAACATGACTGGCTGCGTTTGCTGCGCGAACAGTCGCCGCTGAACTGCCCTGTCGGCGAATTGATGAGTACGCCGCTGGTGGCCGTGTCGCCGGAGATGGAGGTTGATGCGGCCGAAAGCCTGATGCAGACGCGTGGCATCCGGCATCTGGCATTGATTGATGAAGACGGGCGGCTACAGGGGGTGGTCAGTGCTGCCACGACCTGGCTGGCGCAGCGGCAGAGCTTGCGGCAGAGTGAGGATCGGCTGCGGCAGCTATTCGAACATGCCCCCATTCCCCTGGTGCGGATCAACGCCGGTCGACCGGTGCTGTTGAATCGTGCGTTCAGTCAATTGTTTGGCTATGTGCAGAGCGATTTTCCCGATCTGCGCAGTTGGGCGCATTCCGCCTTCCCTGACCCGGGGGTGCGCGCCGCAGTCAATGCCGAATGGCGGGCGGCGGTCGATAAGGCGCGCGCCAGCGGTCAGAACACGATTGCGCCACTCGAATGCTTCGTCTGCTGTGCCAATGGACTGGTGCGTACGGTGGAAGTTGCTGGGGTGTTGCTGGGCGACGAGATTCTCGTGACCTTCATCGATATCACCAAGGAGCGGGAACAGCAGCGGCGTCTGGAATTCAACAACGAAGGCCTGTCCGACATTTCTGCCGATGTGCCGCTGCCTTCCGTGCTGGCGCATTTGTGCCAGGGTATCGAGGCACGGATTCCCGCAGTGCGCTGTTGCTTCATGTCCTACGACAGTGCCACGCATACGCTGCAGCACGCAGCAGCCAGCAGCCTGCCGGAAAGCTATTGCCAGGCAGTCAATGGCCTGCCGGTCGGGCCACAATCCGGTACTTGTGGCGCCGCTGCCTATCGCGGACAGTCGGTGTTCGTAGGCGATCTGATGACGGACCCCCTCTGGGAAAACTTCCGTAGCCTGGCGGTGGAACATCAACTCGGGGCATGCTGGAGCACGTTGATCCTGTCGCGAAAAGGGGGCTTGCTCGGCACCTTGGCGATCTACTGGAGCCAGCCCCAGCCCCAGCCCAGGATCAGTGCCACCTTGCGTGAATATGTCTTTGCTGCCGGCTATCTGGCCTCGATTGCCATGGAAAAGGCTCGGCGCGAGGCCGATCTGCACGAAGTGCTGGAAGCACGGACGCAAAGCGAAATGCAGTTGCGCAAATTGTCGCTGGCCGTTGAGCAAAGCCCGGTCACCGTGGTCATTACCGATCTCGAAGCGCGTATCGAATACGCCAATCAGGCGTTTGCCAAAATCAGCGGCTACGCGGTGGAAGAAGTACTGGGCAAGAATCCGCGCGTCCTGCAGAGTGGGCTGACACCGAAGGAGCAGTATGCGTCCATGTGGGAAGCCCTGTTGCGGGGCGAAACCTGGTCCGGGCAGCTGATCAATCGCAACAAGGCCGGCGGGGTGTATTACGAATACGCCATCATCGCGCCGATCCGGCAGACCAATGGTGAAATCACCCACTACCTGGCGGTCAAGCAGGATGTGACGCAGAACAAGAAAATCAGCGAAGAACTGGAACGTTACCGCAATCATCTGGAAGATCTGGTCCGCCAGCGTACGGCGGCACTGGAGCGGGCAAGCATGGAGGCCGAACTGGCCAACCGGGCGAAATCGGTCTTCCTCGCGAACATGAGCCACGAAATCCGCACGCCGATGAATGCCATCGTCGGCCTCACGCATCGGCTGCTCAAACAGGATGTTGCGCGCGAGCAGCGCAGCCATCTGGAAATGATCCAGGCCTCGGCCGACCATTTGCTGGCCGTGATCAACGATGTGCTTGATCTTTCGCGCATCGAAGCTGGCAAGCTGGAACTGGCCCAGGGGAATTTCAATTTGCCGGCCCTGCTGAGCCAGGTGCTCAATCTGGTGCACGAGCGGGCGCAGGCGAAAAACCTGCAACTGCTGGTCGATACGGCCGGTTTGCCGATCTGGGTGTATGGCGATGCCACCCGCTTGTCGCAGGCCTTGCTCAATTACCTGAGCAATGCCATCAAATTCACCGCGCTGGGCAGCATCACCCTGCGCGGGCAGTTGCTGGAGCAGACCGGGGACAGCTACAGGCTGCGCTTTTCAGTGATTGACAACGGTATCGGCATCGCGCCGCAGGTGCTGGAACGGATTTTCAATCCCTTCGAACAGGCCGATAGCTCGACCACCCGCGAATATGGCGGTAGTGGGCTGGGGTTGGCAATTACCCGCCAGCTGGCTGAACTCATGGGCGGTTGTGCCGGGTGCAGCAGCGTGCCGGGCCAGGGCAGCACCTTCTGGCTCGATGTCGTGCTGACTGCCGGTCAGGCGCCGGCGGAGGAAGCTTTGCCCCTGACGCCTGCCGTGCCCGATGAAATCTGGTTGCGTCAGTATGCCCAGGGGGCGCCCGTGCTGATTTGCGAAGACAATCCGATCAATCAGGAAGTCGCCCGCTCGTTGCTGGAAGATGTCGGCTTGCAGGCCGTATCGGTCGATAACGGCGAAGCCGGGGTGCGGGAAGTGCAGCGCGGCGACTTCGCGCTGGTCCTGATGGACGTGCAGATGCCCATTCTTGACGGTCTGGCCGCGACACGCCGGATTCGCCAGTTGCCGGGCAAGGCGGAACTTCCCATTCTGGCGATGACCGCCAACGCCTTCGCCGAAGACCGCAAGGCCTGCCTTGAGGCCGGGATGAGCGATTTCATCGCCAAACCGGTCAGCCCCGAAGCCCTGTATGCCACCCTGCGGCGCTGGTTGCCCGCGGGCACCGCACAGTCGGAGACGCCCAAGGCGCCGCCAGTGATGTCCAGGGTTGCCCCGGAGATGGAGGCGGCGCTGGCGGCGGTGCCCGGGCTTGACTTGCCCAAGCTGCTGGCCTGCGTGCGCGGCAAGCATGAACGTGCCGTGCAGTTGTTGCGCCTGTTTGTCGATAGCCATCGTGACGATGGCGGGTTGTGCCGGGCGCATTTGCAGGCGGCAGATCGCGCCGCAGCCGAGCGCGTGGTGCACGCGCTCAAAGGCGCTGCCGGTGCCGTGGCGCTGGATCCGCTGTTTGCCCAGGCGAACGGATTGCTGCTTGGCGTACGCGGCGATGTCGCGACGGAGTCGCTGCTGGCCCAGGTCGAGCCCCTGGAGCAGATGCTGGCAGCGTGTTGCCGTGCCATAGCGGACTTGCCCGCGGGCCAGGACCAGTGAGCGATCTGTTCTCTGCTGCAACACCGGGCGACAGCGTGCCGCTGGCTGAGCGGCTGCGCCCGCGGACCCCGGATGAAGTGATCGGGCAGCAGCACCTGCTCGGCCCGGGCAAGCCCTTGCGGCTGGCCTTTGCCGCCGGCCAGCCACACTCGATGATTCTGTGGGGCCCGCCCGGTGTCGGTAAAACCACCCTGGCGCGCATGATGGCGACGCAATTCGATTGCGAATTCATTGCACTGTCGGCGGTGTTCTCCGGCATCAAGGAAGTGCGCGAAGCTGTGGCGCAGGCCGAGCGCTGGCGGGCACAGGGAAAACGCACGCTGCTGTTCGTCGATGAAATTCACCGCTTCAACAAGGCGCAGCAGGATGGGTTCCTGCCGTATGTGGAAAGCGGTTTATTTACCTTCATCGGGGCCACCACGGAGAACCCTTCGTTCGAGGTGAACTCGGCGCTGTTGTCGCGGGCGGCCGTCTATGTGCTGAAATCCCTGGATGCGGACGAGCTGGCGCAACTCCTTGCGCGGGCAGCCAGCGAGCTGCCAGGCGAGTTGCAGTTCGCGCCATCGGCGCGGGAGCGCCTGGTCGCCCTGGCCGATGGCGACGCTCGCCGTATGCTGAACCTGCTCGAACAGGCGCAGCGGGCAGCGCAGGCGGCGGGCGTGACGGTGCTGGATGGTGAATTCGTGGCACAGGCGTTGATGAGCAGCGGGCGGCGCTTCGATAAAGGCGGCGATGCCTTCTACGATCAGATTTCAGCCCTGCATAAGTCGGTGCGAGGCTCCAACCCTGATGCGGCCCTTTACTGGCTGACGCGCATGCTCGACGGTGGTGCCGATCCGCGTTACCTGGCCCGGCGCATCGTGCGCATGGCCTGGGAAGATATCGGCCTGGCCGACCCGCGTGCCATGCAGATTGCCAATGACGCCGCCACGACGTTCGAGCGGCTGGGATCGCCGGAGGGCGAGCTGGCTCTCGCCCAGGCGGTGATTTATCTGGCCGTTGCGGCGAAAAGCAACGCCGGTTACATGGCTTACAACCAGGCGCGGGCCTTCGTGCAGAAGGACAAAAGCCGTGAGGTTCCGGTGCATCTGCGCAATGCGCCGACCAAATTGATGAAGGAACTGGGTCATGGGCATGCCTACCGCTATGCCCATGACGAACCGGAGGCCTATGCTGCCGGCGAAACCTATCTGCCCGACGGCATGCCCGAGCCCGGCTGGTATCAGCCGGTAGGGCGCGGGCTGG
Source organism: Azonexus hydrophilus (assembly GCF_905120355.1). Taxonomy (GTDB): domain Bacteria; phylum Pseudomonadota; class Gammaproteobacteria; order Burkholderiales; family Rhodocyclaceae; genus Azonexus. The sequence goes on from NZ_CAJHOB010000012.1 coordinate 105,893, forward strand.
AAACGAAAATTGCCGAGAAGCTGGCTTATTTGCGGCAGCTGGACGCCGCCGCCAGGAAATGAGCGGCGAACCGATCAGGCAGGGCGGCAGCGCAGCAGGTGATTGACGATGAAGGACAGCACCGTTTCGCCGTGCTGATTGACAGCCTGGTATTTGAAGCGGGCGATGCCGCGATCCGGCTTCGAGCGCGACGGCCGAACTTCCAGTACTTCCACCCGTCCGTGCAGCGTGTCGCCGGGGCGCACGGGCAGCAGCCAGCGCAGTTCATCGATGCCCGGCGAGCCCATGCTCGATTCGGCCAGCAGGCCACTCTGGATGAACAGGCGAAAGCACAGGGCCAGACTCTGGAAACCGCTGGCAATCAGGCCGCCATAAGGTGAATTGGCGGCGGCCGTGACATCGAGATGGAAAGGCTGTGGGTCGTAGCGCCAGGCGAAATCGATGATGTCGGCTTCGGTCAGGGTGACGCCCGGGGTGGTGAAGTGCTGGCCAGGGGTGAAATCGTCGAGAAAGCGTGAGGTCATGGACGTGCGAGGAAGTGTGGGTACCGGCGCAGTGTAATCGTGCGTTTCCGGAAAAACCATGCGCCGGGTTAGTTGCCGCGTATGCCGTGCAGATTTTTTTCCATCCAGCGCAGCATGTCGTCCCACATCGCCCGCTGCTCGCGCAGGGTCGGCATGCTGGTGGCGTGTGGCAGTTCGATGGTCACCACCGGCAGGTTCTTGTGCAGTCCGGCGTAATTGCCCAGCGAACCGGGATATACCCCGAGGCGGTTGAGTGCCAGGCGGCCAAAACGCAGCGGATGCGGCGAGGGGCCATCGTAGTCGAGCAGGTTGTACGGGGCATGCACACTGATGATCATGTCCGGGGAGAAGGTCTCGATCTGCTTCTGCAACCACTGGGTCTCGATTTCCGAGCCGGCGCTCTGGCCGGGATAGCGGCGTGGGTCGCTGCGGGTGCGGTTTTGCCAGTAAGTGTGAGCATCCTTTTCCCAGTCGGGTGTGGAAAAGTTCCGGTTGAGGTCGACGCCCTGCAGATTGCCGCGTGTCGGTGGCCGCTGGTAGAGGCCATCCGGATTGGCCAGGGGAATGATGCGCCAGTGGTAGCGCCGAGGCGCTGCTTCGTCAATCCAGTTGAGCCAGCGGAAGACGATCGAGACAGAGGTCAACTCGTCGCCGTGAATGCCGCCGATCACCAGAACACGCGGGGTTTTGCCGTGGGTTGCGCCCTTTTGCGGTGCGGCTGCAATATCCTGCCAGACGAGGGCACGCTGGCCGCTGGTGCGCTCGGGAGCGATCTGGAAATTGCGCTTGCGGCAGTCGCTGGCGTTAACACTGCGCAAGCGTTTGCCGAGATCGTTGCACCAGGTGTCGAGCGTGTCCGCTGCGGTGGACGGGGCTGCCCAGGCGGTCTGCGCAGCGAATAACAAGGCAGTGAGAAAGGTGCGCCGGAAGAGGTGTGTCATGCGGTCTGAATGCTGATGGCTTATTTTGTGGGGCTGACATGATACTCCCGGGACGCCATGCCGTGCCGCCGCATGCCTTCTTTTTTGCTGTGCTTGCCTCCCGACCGGGGGCCAGCGCTCACGTATAATCGCCGCTTTATTCATTGGCGGCGGCGCCTCCGGCGTTGCCGCATCAGGAAAAAAATATGCTCGATATCCAACAACTGCGCGCCGATCTTGACGGCGTGGCCGCCGCGCTCGCCAAACGCGGCAAGCCCATCGACTTCACGGCCTTTTCCGTGCTGGAAGCTGAACGCAAAACCTTGCAGACCCGTACCCAGGAATTGCAGGCGCAGCGTAATACGCTCTCGAAACAGATTGGCCAGTTGAAGAGTCAGGGGCAGGATGCCTCCGCCGTGCTGGCCGAGGTGGGGGCGCTGGGCGATGAGTTGAAGGCATCGGAAAGCCGGCTGAGTGAACTATTGAACGAATTCAATGCACTGCTTGCCGGCTTGCCCAACATTCCCGATCCGTCCGTGCCGGTGGGGGCAGATGAAAGCGCTAATGTCGAAGTGAAACGCTGGGGTACCCCCCGTGTTTTTGACTTCCCGGTCAAGGATCACACCGATGTCGGCGAGGCACTGGGACAGCTCGACTTCGCCACTGCTGCCAAGATTTCCGGTGCCCGTTTTTCCCTGCTCAAGGGCGGTATCGCCCGTCTGCACCGGGCGCTGGCGCAGTTCATGCTGGACACGCACACCGCCGAGCACGGCTACACCGAGCTTTACGCGCCTTATCTGGTCAATGCCGCCAGTCTTTACGGTACCGGTCAGCTGCCCAAGTTCGAGGAAGATCTGTTCAAGGTTTTGCGCGGCGAGCAGGACCCGCTCTACCTGATTCCGACCGCCGAAGTCCCGGTGACCAACATTGTCCGCGACGAGATTCTTGCCGCCGAGGCGCTGCCCCTGAAATTTGTCTGCCACACCCCCTGCTTCCGCTCGGAAGCCGGTTCGGGGGGGCGCGACGTGCGGGGCATGATTCGTCAGCACCAGTTTGACAAGGTTGAACTGGTGCAGATCGTGCATCCGGAGCAGTCGGCAGCCGCTCACGAAGAATTGACCGCGCACGCCGAGGTGATTCTGGAGAAGCTGGGTCTGCCCTACCGCCGGGTGGTACTGTGTACTGGCGACATGGGTTTTTCGGCAGCCAAGACCTACGATCTGGAAGTGTGGCTGCCGGCACAGAATACCTACCGCGAAATTTCCTCCTGCTCCAATTTCGGCGCCTTCCAGGGCCGCCGCATGCAGGCGCGATTCCGCAACGAGAAGAACAAGCCGGAAATCTGCCACACCCTGAATGGTTCCGGCCTGGCGGTCGGGCGTACCCTGGTGGCGATCCTGGAAAATTACCAGAACGCCGATGGCAGCGTGACCCTGCCAGAAGTGCTGCGTCCCTACATGGGCGGCATGACAGTCCTGACGCCGTAAGCGGGCGGTGACCACGCCGGGGCCCGTCCCCGGCGTTTCGTTTGCACCGTGCCCGGTAGGCGTGTGGCTAGGGTTTGATGCCTTGCCCTGAGCGGGGTGCGGGGGAAATGCTCAGGCTCTTCTGGGTGTCGTTGAGTGCTGCCAGTGGGTCGCTGGGCAACGGCGCTTCCCGGCGCATCAGGATGTCGTAGAAGCTGCGGATGTTCTCGGTCATGATCACGGCTTCGCCACCGCGGGCGCGGCCGGATTTCAGCCGGCTGTAGTACTCCGGTTTGGCCATCAGGGGCAGGATGCGCCGCATGTCGACCCAGGCATTGGGATCGGCTTGCATCTGCCTGGCGATCGAACGGCCGGCGTTGAGATGACCGGGGCCCAGGTTGTAGCCGGCAATGGCGAGCCAGGTCCGGTCCGGCTCCGGGACGTCGGGCGGCAGACCCTCGCGCAGGATGTTCAGATAACGCGCACCGCCCAGGATGCTTTCGCGTGCATCGAGGCGGTTGCTGACTTTCAGACGGTCGGCAGTGTCCTCGGTCAGCATCATCATGCCGCGCACATTGGTGTAGCTGGTGGCGAAAGGGTCCCAGTGCGATTCCTGCCAGGCGAGGGCGGCGATCAGCCGCCAGTCGATCCCGGTTTGCCGCTCGGCGTCCTGGAAGAAGCGGCGCAGGCGGGGCAGGGTGCGCTCGATGGCTGTCTGGAATTTTTCGATATCCAGCGGCGTCAGGCGGTGCACGTGACCGAAGTAGCGTTCTTCCAGGCGGCTCAAGGTGCCGTCGGCACGTACGCGGTGGATGAATTCGTCCAGCCGGGCCTGTAGCTCCGGATTGGGATGCGCGCCCAGTTGCCAGACGATGGGGGCTGCCTCACTCAAGGTCAACGTGCTGCGCAGGCTGGGGATGTACTGGCTGGCCAGGTCCTCAAGGCGGGAATCCATGGCGGCATAGCTGATTTTGTGGTCGCCTACTTCATCGAGCAGATCCAGGATGTCGCTGCGGTCGACCGCAACGACCGTGAGCCCGGGGATTTTTTCCGCCAGTTGTCGCAAAGTCTGTGCCTGGCGCGATCCTGCCAGCACATGTACCGTCTTGTCCGCCAACTGCGCCAAGTCGGTGAGCGGCAGCGAGGCATCGTCCTGAACTAGGAGGTCGTGGGTGGAAAACAAGGGGGCGCTGCTGACGCTACTGGAATCGCTATTGGGCGACAGCCAGCCGGCGGCGATGTGGTAGTCGCCCTGCCTGATCTGCTGGGCGAAGGTGCTGCGCGGGCTGGTGATGAAACGCACCGGCACGCCCAGTTCTTCGCCAAACAATTGGAGCAGGTCATGTTCAAGGCCGTTGTTGGGGTTGCCGCTATCGTCCAGATGGGTGAGCGGGCCTTTTTCCAGCAGCACGACAAGATCCTGCTTGCCCGGCGTGGGAAAGGGGAGCGACGATTGCCAGTTGCCGCAACCGGCCACCAGGAGGGCGGTGAAAAGAATTGCGCAAAAAGCAGATAGGCGATGAATCCTGAGCATAAGCTGTGCTATGATGCGGCCCGCTGCGGAGAGGTGGCAGAGTGGTCGAATGTACCTGACTCGAAATCAGGCGTACCGCAAGGTACCGTGGGTTCGAATCCCACCCTCTCCGCCAGCCTGACATTCATCTTGTCAGTCATCAACAGCGTGTGCTCACCGGCTTGCTCCAAGCCGGTTTTTTTATGCCTGGAACAGCGAGTGTGTGCCGTTTTCCGGCGCTTGATGGCTAGTGACCTCGGCATGCGGGGTAGTGGATTTTGTCGACAGGCCCGCATCTTAGCGGATGTCAGCGCCGCCGTTTGTAGAAAAATGTCAGCGTGTTGTTTTGCTGCCGCATCAGTGCGTCAGTTGGGCGTAGAACATCGGCAGCCGCTGCGGTAGTTCTTCCGGGCTGCGGACGATGGCGTAGCCGGTGGGGCCGAACAGGTGGGGCAGATAGCCGCCGCCTTCGCGGTCGATGGTCAGGCAGAACGGGATCAGGCCCAGACGGCGGGCCTCGTGCACTGCCGCGCGCGTGTCTTCGATGCCGTAACGGCTGTCGTAAAGGTCGAGATCATTCGGTTTGCCGTCGGAGAGAATGAGCAGGATGCGCCGACTGGCGGCTTCCTCGGTGAGCAATTGGCTGGCGCGGCGGATGGCGGCGCCCATGCGCGTGTAGTAGCCGGGGCGGATGGCCTGGACGCGGCCACGCACCGCGTCGTTGAAGGGTTCGGCAAATTCCTTCAGACGGTGGAAGCGTACCTGATTGCGGCGCACCGATGAGAAGCCGCAGATGGCGAAACGGTCGCCGGTCGAACGCAGGGTTTCGCCAAACAGGAGCAGGGCATCGCGGATCACATCGATGACGCGGGCGTCGCTCGAGACCCAGGTGTCGGTGGAGAGGGACAGGTCGGCCAGCACCAGGCAGGCCAGATCGCGTTCACGTTTTTCCAGCGACAGATGCAGCTGGCCACTGCTGTGCAGGCCGCTTTTGCGATCGGTGGTGGCGCGTACCACGGCATCAAGATCGAGCTCGCTGCCATCCGGTTGCGCTTTCAGCCAGCGGCGGCCAGGCTGGATGGCAGAAAACTGCTGGTGCAGCCGGCGCGCCGTGCGGCGCAGGCGTTCCGGCAAGGGCGTCGGTTCGGCGTGGCGGGAGGCCATTTCCTGCAGGCGGACATGGTCGGGCTGCATGCTTTGCTTGCGGTAATCCCACTCCGGCAACGGAATGCCTTCGCCCAGCGGAATATCGTCTTCGGCAGCGGAGGGGAGGTCGAGATCGAAGCGGATGCGCGAGGCGATCCGTTCGTTGTCATCGTTTTCGGCGAGTGCGAGCTGCTCCATGGCGCGAGCCGCATCTTCGGCGTTGGGATCGGGATCGTCGTCAACGCTGCGATTGACGCGCAAGAATTCAGCAACTGACAGCAGGCTTTCTGCCCGGAAGAAAATCAGCATGCCGTGTTTTTCTTTCGGCGCCTCCACCTGTTCCGCGCGGTGTGCATCCTGCGAGGCATCCCTGGCGCCGCCTTCGCTTTGTTCGCTGCCCTCGCTGCCGCCATCCTCGCGCTGGCGTCGGTTGTCGGCTGTGTCGGTGGTGTCCTGCCATTGCAGCCAAAGCAGGACAGGTTGCGGTGGCGGCGCTTTGGCGCTGACCTCCGGCAGTACGTCGACCGAACCCGGGTCTTCCAGCGCGCGCCGGATGGCGCGTTCGCGTTCGGCTTCGTCGGGAGGCATCTTGCCTGGCGGTAGACGCTCGGGCAGATAGGCAGCGACCAGGCGGCGGTAGCGGCTGGCCAGTCCTGGCCAGGTGGCCAGGGCAAGCAGGGTCGCCGCCTGATTGCGGCGCAGGTAGCCGATTTCCGGGCGCGTCATCTCGGCCGGCAGACGATCCAGACAGGCGGCCTGTGCCGCCAGCCAGTAATAGAGGTCGCGGTTCAGTGCGGGATCGGGAAAAGCGTCGAGCTGTGGGGGCAGACGCAGGGTGTTTTCGTCGCGGCGGGCAAAACTCAGGCGCTCGCCGCTGCCCGCCACCCGTGCCAGCCAGGTGCGCCGGTCGCCATAGGCATCAGCGGTCGCGGCGGCGACACGCAGGCCGGCATCGCCCCCCAGGGCGCGGAAAAAAATGGCAAGAGGGCGCTCCATGGTTTTCAGGGCCACGGCAGCGTCCGGATAGTGGCCGCCTGCTGCTTTGGTAATCCAGCGGTGCCAGAGCTTGCCGACCCATTCTTCCATGCTGCGCCTCGCTTCAGTAATGCGGTGAGTCTAGAAAGGCTGTACCGCTCCGGCCTTGATGCAGACTAAGAAGGCGTCGAGAAAAAATGTGGGGCGTTCGTGAAGGCAAAAAAAGGGGCGGCCAATGCCGCCCGAAGACTCAATGAGGAAGGGTTGTATCACTGAGTGGTTACTTTTCCTCTCCTTTGACGAAGAAGGAGATGAGGTAGACGATGAGACCGACG
>NZ_CAJHOB010000013.1 GCF_905120355.1 Azonexus hydrophilus
GTGGAAACGACGCTGGCGACGGGCAAAGCCGAACGCGAAGCGGCGGCGGTGATGGCCAAACGCTCGTTGAAACGGGGTTCTACCTTGGGTGCCGACAAGAATTACGACACCGCTGGTTTCGTCAAGGCAATGCGAGCGCAAGGCATCACCCCGCACGTTGCCCAAAAGACCCACGGGGCGATTGATGGACGCACGACGCGCCATGCCGGTTACGGCGTCAGCTTGCGCGTGCGCAAACGAATTGAAGAAATCTTTGGTTGGGCGAAGACAGTCGCTGGACTTCGCAAGACCTGTTTTATCGGATTGGCCAAGGTGAAGGCGCAAACGACTTTTACCCTGGCTGCTTACAACCTGACGCGAATGGCGACGATCTTTGGCTGGCGATTGAACACGGTGTAGGGCGAAATCCGCCCACCGGTTGCCGAAAGGCAGCCCAAACCCCAGTACGGGGCCATAAAACCGGCTGAAATCCGGTTTCAAGGCGCAGCAAGGGGTTTCGAATGTTCGATTCATGTTTGTCAGAGTTCGGTTGCCGGAGGCGTCAGGGGAAAATTCAACGGCCTGTTAATGCGCGAATGAATCGTGTTGAACCGGGTAACGCCGAAAAAATTCTATCCCTGTGCGGGAACAAGGGGGCTGAACCATTAGAAACAATAGTCTATCGATTTGGTTCTGTAGAAAAAGTTGAAATTGAACTGGTCGCTTCCGTTAAGAGTAAAGCCGGTATTGTCAGACAATCCGACGAGGCTTCTCATGCTGGCCTGATATCCATATATTTTTACAAAGGGCAGTATGCATACGAAGTCAGCGAAGGCTTGGGGATGACGACGGGGGTCCGCCTCAACGCCTTTTTCCAGAAAAAGAAAATCGTAGGTTACGAGTCAAATGACTATGACTCAGAGTTGCTGAAAATCAACTTTGATCAGCCAATATCTCCAATATTCAAGCGGGTAAGCCCATTGCAAGCTTGGTAGATGCGGGCCGCGTGGTCCGGAATTAGGACCTAAGCTGGATTCTAATGTGAGTCTGGACGGCCTTTCTAGCCTGAGGGCGAGATTTTTCTCAGCAGATGTCACAGCGGGGTTCATCTGTCGATTTCTTGCTATGCAATCCAACTAGTGACCGAAGTATGCTGCTGGAGTATAGTGCTGGGCGCGTTGCGCCTCTGTGGTCCTGTTTGCCGTGGAGTCCCTGAAATAAATCCTGTTACCTGACTCCATGCCTGGTTTGTCCCGGTCATATTCTTCGCGGAAGTTTCCCTTGTTTCGATGTTTCTTTCCTCGTCCAGGCGCTGCCGGTTTCGGCTGGCGTTTTTCCGTCTTGATGCTGGCCCTTGGGCTGGCCGGCGCAGTGCAGGCACAGTCGCTTGCCGTCCTGCTCGAACGGGCGCGCACCGGCGAGCCGACCTATCTGGGGGCGAAGACCAATGTGCTGGCGGCCCAGGCGCGCAACAGCCAGGCCATCGGCGCGATGTTGCCGCAGGTCAGCGCAACGGCCAGCGCCAACGACAATGACCGCAATTACAAGACGCGCAATTCCAGAGTGCCGGAAGCGCGCGACCAGTACGACAGCTATTCGGCCCAGATCAACCTGACCCAGCCCCTGCTGCGTTACGCCAATATCGTCGGCTGGCGCCAGGCGCGCGCGGTGGTCGGGCAGGCCGAGCACCAGTTGGCCGGGGCCGAGCAGGAGTTGTTCGCCAAGCTGGTCGGCGCCTGGTTCGACCTGCTGGCGGCCCGCGATGCCGTGGCTTTTACCGGGCGCCAGGCCGACGCCTTGCAGCGCCAGTGGGAAATTGTCAGCCGGGGCGCCGAGTTGGGCGTTTACGGTCAGCCGCAGGTGGACGAGGCGCGCACCAAGCTCGATCAGGCCTTGTCGGACGCCGTGGTGGCGGAGACCGACGTGCATTTGAAGCGAGCGGCGCTTGAACAACTGGTCGGCGATTTGCCGGAGCGCGAGTTGCCCTACATGCTGGGCGAGGCGGTATTGGCCTCGCCGACCAGCGATTCGTTGGAAAAGTGGCTGGAAAATGTCGAAACGGGCAATCCCAATATCCTGGCGGCGACCCAGGCTTACGAAGCGGCCACGGCCGAGGTGCGCAAGCAGCGCGCCGGGCATTTCCCGACCCTCGACCTGGTCGCCAGCTATGGCAAGAACGGCCAGGCGGTCGGCGGTTTTCCCGGGCAGGCCGGCTACGACATCACGCAGGGTACGCTCGGTCTGCAATTGAATGTGCCGCTGTTCGCCGGCGGGTCGCAGTCGGCCAAGGTGGACGAGGCGCTGGCGCAGAAGGAAAAGGCCCGGCTTGATCTGGAAGCCGCCCGCCGCACGGCGATTCTCAATACCAAGCAGGCCTGGTTCGGCTGGCATGGCGCCTTTGCCCGCACGCGGGCCGGCAGCCAGGCGGTCAAGGCGGCGCGTTCGGCGCTGGCCCAGGCCAGGGCCGGCCTGGAAAACGGTTTGAAGACCGAACTCGACGTGTTGCAGGCCGAGCAGCAATTGCGGGCCGGACAGCGCGATTTCCGCAAGGGGCGTTATGACCAGGTGGTGGCGTTCGTGCGCCTGCTGGCGGCGAGCGGCCGGCTGACCGATGGCGACGTGGTGGCGCTCGACGGCCTGCTCGTCGAATCGCCGGAGGCTGCCGAACCGCCTGTCGATGCACGCATGATCAAGGTGTCCGGACGATGAGCGCGAACGGGAATTTGGTCTCGCCAGAAAACAACGAGGGTGTGCCGCCCGAGCTGCTGGCCTGGGATGCCTTCGTTTCGGCCAAGACCGCGGAAGGGCGCTGCCATGCCTGGCTTGCCCTGGTCTGCGGAAAGGTTCGGGGCGCCCGGGCGGCGGCCGTGCTGATCGAGAACACCCTCGATCACACCTTCGTGCCGATGGCGGTCTGGCCCAAGGCGAGTCCGGACATGGGGCGCCTGGGGCCGGTCGTCGAGGCGACGCTGCGCGATCGGCGCGCTGTCATCAAGCCTGTGGCCGAATCGCCGGGTACGACGCAAATCGCCTATCCGCTGATGCTCGACGACTACGTGGCGGGCGTCGTGGCGCTGGAAGCGGACTGCCCGGAAAACGAAGTCGGCGAAGTGCTGCGCGAAATCCACTGGGGTAGCGCCTGGCTCGCCAACCTGCTGGCCGGCCGCGAGTTGTCCGAGGCGGTTTCGGCGCGCGAGCGCGTCGGGTCGGTGCTCGAGACGACGGCCGTGGCCTTGCGCCACGGCAAGTTGCGGCAGGCCCTGTTCGAGGTGGCCAATACCCTGCGCCAGCGTTTTTCCTGTACCCGTGTTGCCATCGGGCTGGTTTCGGCGGCCACGGTCAGGCTGATCACCCTGTCCGAGGCGGCGGTATTTGAAAAGCATGCCTTCCTGGTCAAGGCCTACGAACAGGCCATGGAAGAGGCGCATGACGAGGGTGGGGCGGTGCGCACGCCCGCCTTGGCAGCGGCGGATTCACCCAGCGGTGCGCGCGTCTGGCCCAAGCACGAGGCCCTGCGCGCGGTCTCCGGGGCTGGGGCGGCGCTTTCCTTTCCGCTGATGATGGGCGCGCAGGCCATCGGCGTGCTGACCCTGGAGCGCGAAACGGCCCTTTTCTCCGACGACGATCTGGTCTGGCTCGATGCCTTTGGCGCGCTTGTCGCGCCGATCATCGAGCAACGCCAGGCGGCCGAGCGCGGCGCCTTCCGCCGTCTGGGCCGGGATGCCCGGCAGGTTCTGGAAAAGATTTTCGGGCCGCGCCACCTGACCTGGAAGGCCGGGACGGCGGGCGTGCTGTTGGCCTGCGCCATCCTGGTCCTGGTGCCGGTCAGTTATCGCGTTTCGGCGCGGACGGTGATCGAGGGTGAGATCCAGCGTGTCGTCGCAGCTCCCTTCGAGGGCTTTGTCGGTGCCGCCTACGCGCGGGCCGGCGATACGGTCAAGGCCGGCCAGCCGCTGGCCCAGCTCGACGATCGCGAATTGCGCATCGAGGAGGCCAAGTGGTCGAGCGAGCGAGACCAGTACGACAATCGCCTGCGCGAGGCGATGGCCAACCATGACCTGACCGCCATGCAGGTGGTGGGCGCGCAATTGCGCCAGTCGTCGGCGCAGCTTGCCCTGGTCACCGAGAAAATCGCCCGGGCCCAACTGAGTGCGCCCTTCGACGGGATCGTGGTGTCCGGCGATCTCAGCCAGCAGGTCGGCGCGCCGGTCGAAACCGGCAAGAAGCTGTTCGAGGTCGCGCCCCTGCAAAGCTATCGCATCATCCTGCAGGTCGATGAGCGCGATATCCGCCACCTGCGCATGGGCCAGGACGGCCGCCTGGTGATGACCGGCATTGCCGGCGAGCCGATGGATTTCAAGGTGGCCAAGGTGACGCCCGTGGCGACGGCCCAGGACGGCCGGAATTTCTTCCGCGTCGAGGCGGCACTGGCCGAGGCTTCGCCGCGCCTGCGGCCGGGCATGGAAGGCATCGGCAAGGTCGAGGTGGGCGACCGCTCGCTGTGGTGGGTGCTGACCCACAGCTTCACCGACTGGCTGATCCTCTCGCTGTGGACCTGGCTACCCTGATCGCCTATGACGCGCAGCCTGTTCAGTTCGTCCTGGCATAGCGTGGCCGACCTCCGGCCGCGCCTGGTGCCGCAGGCGCGCATTCATCGTCACGTCTATCGCGGCCAGGTCTGGCATGTCGTGCAGGACCAGACGGGCGGCCGCTACCATCGGCTGTCGCCGGCCGCCTACAACCTGTTGCTGGGCATGGACGGCACGCAGAGCGTGCAGCAGTTGTGGGAAAAGGCCAACCAGTCCGGCGATGGCGATGCCTGCACGCAGAACGAGATTGTCGATCTGCTGGTCCAGCTGCATGCCGCCGATCTCCTGCAGGCGGATACCAACCCGGATTCGGCGGCGCTGTTCGAGCGCTATCGAAAAAAGCGCAGTGCAACGCTCAAGCAGTTCCTGCTCAATCCGATGAGCCTCAAGCTGCCGCTCATCGACCCGGACCCCTTCCTGGTGCGCTGGGCGCCGCTGCTGGCCTGGTGTTTCACGCGGGCCGGCGGTCTGCTCTGGCTGGCCGTCGTCCTGCCGGCGCTCGTGATGGCGGGCCAGCACTGGCCGGAACTCACCCGCAACATGTCGGACCAGGTGCTCTCGTCGAGCAACCTGCTGGTCATGGCCTTCGTCTTCCCGATCGTCAAGCTGCTCCACGAACTGGGTCACGCCTTCGCCAGCCGGGTCTGGGGCGGGCCGGTGCACGAAATGGGCGTGATGTTCCTGGTCTTTGCCCCGGTGCCCTATGTCAATGCCTCGGCCTCGTCGGTATTCCCGTCGAAATGGCGGCGCGCCGTCGTCGCGGCGGCCGGCATGCTGGTCGAGCTTTTCCTCGCCGCGCTGGCGCTCTATGTCTGGCTGCTGGTCGAACCCGGCGTGGTGCGTGCGGTCGCCTACAACGTGATGGTGGTGGCCGGCGTCTCCACCCTGATCGTCAATGGCAACCCGCTGTTGCGCTACGACGGCTATTACATCCTGACCGATCTCATCGAAATGCCGAATCTCGCCCAGCGCGGCCAGAAATACCTGGCCTACCTCTGGGACCGCTACGTCTTCGGCGCGCATGACGTGGACGAACCCCAGGAAGGCACGGCGGAAAGACGCTGGTTGCTGGCCTATACGCCGCTGGCCTGGTGCTACCGCGTTTTCGTGACGGTCTCGATCATGCTCTTCGTGGCCGGGCAGTTTTTCATTTTCGGTGTGCTGATTGCACTCTGGGGACTGGTTTCGCTGATCGGCATGCCGATCTGGAAGGCCTACAAGCACGTTGTCCGCAGTCCTGGCCTGCAGCGCCACCGGGTGCGCGCCGCGCGGATTTCGCTGGGACTGGCCGCTGCCGTGCTGTTCCTGTTCTTCGTCGTGCCGCTGCCTTTGCACAGCCGTGCCGAAGGCGTCGTCTGGCTGCCCGATCAGGCCATCGTGCGCGCCGGCGGCAACGGCTTTTTCCGGCACTGGCTGATCGAGCCGGGCAGCCCGGTCAGCAAGGGCGAGGCGTTGTTCGAACTGGAAGACCAGTTGTTGAGCACCGAGCTCGAAGTGGCGCGGGCCAAAGTTGCCGAGGCCGAGGCGAAATACCGCTCGGAACAGTTCGTGGATCAGGCCAAGGCGGCCTTGTCGGGGCGCCAGCTCGAACAGGAGGAAGCCGTGCTGGCCAAGCTCGAGGAAAGGGCCGGCAAGCTGGTCGCCTATGCCGAAACCGATGGCGTGCTGGCCGCTGCCGTGTCGCAGGACATGCCGGGACGCTACCTCAAGAAGGGTGAACTGGCCGGCTACGTGCTCGAAAGGAATTCGCTCATCGTGCGTGTGGTGGTGCCGCAGAGCAATATCGACCTGGTCCGTGCCTATTTCCGCTCGGCCGAACTGCGCCTGGCCGACCGGGTTGGCGCCAGCCACTCGGCAACGCTGGTCCGCACGCCGGCCGGCGGGGTCGAGGAGTTGCCGACGCCGGCGCTCGGCGTGGCCGGGGGCGGGCAGATTCCCACGGTGCCGAGCGATCAGAATGGGGTCAAGACCACGGAGCGGGTATTCCTGGTCGATCTGGCCTTGCCGGCCGATGTGCCTTCCACCGCTTTCGGCGAACGGGTCCATGTGCGTTTCGGGCACGGTTGGGAACCGCTCGCCTGGCAGGGTTTTCGTCGTCTCCGCCAATTGCTGTTGAGCCATTTCAATGTCTGACGCGCGTGCCCTGCTGATCGGTCGGGGTATCGAACTCGGCGACGGTGCCTACCTCGAACACGCCGACCAGCCCACGCATGCCGTCGAAGAGTGGCTGCGCGCACTGCTTGCCCGTCTGGCCGGCGGCACCGCCAAGCGCGACAGCAGTTTCGTGCGCCAGGTCAACGCCCTCGAGGAGGAGATCAAGGCGCTGGGCGACGATGCCTTGCGCGCGGCAATGCGCGCAGTCACCGCGCAGATGCAGACGGCGGGCTTTCGCGAGGACTTGCTGGCGCGCGCCTTCGCCATCGTGCGCGAAGCATCGCGCCGAACCCTGGGCATGCGCCATCACGATGTCCAGTTGCTGGCCGGGCAGGCCTTGCTGCGCGGTCGTATCGCCGAGATGGCCACCGGCGAGGGCAAGACATTGGCAGCGACCCTGGGGGTATGCACGGCGGCGATGGCCGGTGCGGCGGTTCATGTCGTGACGGTCAATGATTACCTGGCCGAGCGCGATGCGGAGGACAACACCCCGCTGTTCGCATTCTTCGGCCTGAGCGTCGGCGTGGTCAAGCAGGACATGTCGATTGACGACCGGCGGTCGCTGTATGCGCGGGACGTCGTCTATGTCTCCAACAAGGAACTGACCTTCGACTACCTCAAGGACCGCATCGCCCTCGGCGCGACGATTGCCTCGCAACTCAAGCTGCGTCGCCTGAGCCGGGGACGCGGGACGGCCGACGGCATCCTGCGCGGCCTGCATGTGGCCATTGTCGACGAGGCCGACAGCGTGCTCATCGACGAGGCAAGAACGCCGCTGATCATTTCGGAAACCCTGCCGGACGACCTGGGCGAAGAGATCTACCAGCAGGCCATCAGCGTCGCCGGACAACTGCAGCCCAGGCTCGATTATGTCCAGGGGCGGCAGCGCGATATTTGGCTCACGGCAGCCGGTGAGAGTACCGTGGCCGGGCTGGTCAAGGATTTCGGCGGCGTCTGGAAATCCCCACTGTGGCAGAAAGAGTTGATCGGCAAGGCGCTGTCGGCGCTGCACATGTTCCAGCGCGATCAGCATTACATCATCGTCGAAAACAAGGTCCAGATCGTCGATGAGTTCACCGGCCGGGTCATGCCCGACCGTACTTGGGAGCGCGGCCTGCACCAGATGATCGAGGCCAAGGAAAATTGCGAGATCACAGGGCAGCGTAGGACCCTGTCGCAAATCACCTACCAGCGGTTTTTCGGGCGTTATCTCCTGCTCGCCGGCATGACGGGAACGGCGGAGGAGGTCGGGCCGGAACTGAAACGTGTCTACGACCTCGACGTGACGCGCATTCCGACACACAAGCCGACGCGGCGCCTGCGTCTGCCGGATCAGCTTTTCCGGACATCGGACGAGCGCTGGCAGGCGGTCGCGGCGCGTGCCCAGTTAGTGGCCGAGGAAGGCCGGGCCGTGCTGGTCGGCACCCGCTCGGTCGAAGCTTCCGAAATCCTGAGTCAGTTGCTGGTCGCGCGCGGCGTCGCCCATACCGTTTTGAACGCCCGCCAGGACAAGGAAGAAGCGGATGCGGTCGGGCAGGCCGGCATGGCCGGCCGGATCACCGTGGCGACCAATATGGCGGGTCGCGGCACCGATATCAAGCTGGCCCCGGAAGTCGAGGAGCGCGGCGGCCTGCATGTGATCCTGACGGAATTCCACGAAAGCGCCCGGGTTGACCGGCAGTTGTTCGGGCGCTCGGCCCGTCAGGGCAATCCGGGTTCCGTCGAAGCCATCGTCAGCCTGGGCGACGAACTATTCCAGCGTTATACCCCGACCCTGGTCCGTCTCGGCCTGCCTTTCCTGCCCGGTGCCGAAACGCCCAATGCGCTACTGCTCAAAGGCCTGGTGCGCTATGCACAGAGCAAGGCCGAAAGGCAGAACCGGCGCATTCGCCTCGATACCATTCGCCGCGACCGTCAGTGGCTGAAAGCCTTGGGCTTTGTTGGCGGCGAGCGTAAGTAGACTGCCTTCCGCGGCTACCTATTTGTTTCCTTGCGAACTGCAGAATGGCTCTACGGCTCCTGACCAAACGCCCATCAACCATACATTGTGGGGGGTAATGTCAAACGAAGTAGGGAAGGGGACCAACCCCAATTTCCGCAGTACGGACACCGGCCTAGCGAATTTATTTGAATAGCAACGGAAGCAATTTTTCGGAATTCGCCACTTCTAGCTGAAATTCTGGTGGCTCCTCATGCACAGGATCAATTGAGGCCTTAAGATCGAAAATCACATACTGAGCTAAGCAAGCGCGAATTGATAGAAAGCGATTTTTTTCCCCAGAAAAAAATTCATTTCGAACAACTTGTTGTTGATCAGGCGAAAGCTTGCGATGCGCTTTAAGTTCGAGCTCAACAAATGTCTCCCACCCCTTGTCCTTATCAAGGTTGAGCAGAAATCGTTCAAGAGTTGATTCTGCCGAGTGAATTCGTCCCATAGTGAAATCACGAAAGTCCTGTCGTTTCATGCACCAGGCACGAACATGCCATCGACGACCCACATGCACTATGGCATGAGGAAAAATAACCCGTTTCCCATACGCAGGATTTGTCATCGACGCATAGGCGATTTCAACCCCAGTTTTCCCTAGCACGGCCTTTCGAAGCGTTGCGAATATCTCTGGTCGAACTTCCGTCAGGTCGACGCGAGCATCCACAAGGCCGGGATTCCCACCTTCAGAGGCCATGGTGTGCAGAACGTATTCGTCCAGCGGCACTGAACACTCAAATTCACGCGGATTTGCAAGGCGGAGTACCTTGGCTCGGCCGTCTTCGGTGAGCTGATCGCCAAGCATTGCCCTGAAATCGGCGAGCAGCCGGCTGGCCTGCACGGGTTGCAAATTGAAGAGTTGTCGAACCCTTGCATTGCCGATCTCGCCCTCCCAGGAGAGAACGCCTTCCATGATTCTCAATCGTTGATCGCGAAGTGCTGGCCTATTTGACATACTTAACCTGTTGAGTGTTTGTCATTTATCTTATACGATAACATATCATTAACGATAACATCGTACCACCAAGAGGCCAGCTTTGGACTTCCGACTTACTCGCATCATCCTGATCGATTCCTACTGCCGCAGCCGCATCGTTGAACTCGATGTCAGCGGGCACATCACCATCAATGGCGAGAACGGAGCCGGCAAGACCACCTTGTTACGGTTGCTGCCTATGTTCTTCGGCGAAAGCCCGTCTCGGATCATTCGCGGTGATGCAGTCACGGAGCGTTTCGGCAGCTACTATTTCCCGACTACTGGCTCCTACGTTATCTTCGAGTATCTGCGCCGGACACATAAGGCCATGGCAGTGATTCATCCAGATGGTCAAAGTGGCGAAGGCGTGGTTTATCGCCTGATCGATAGCGAGTACAAGCCGGCGTTGTTCAAGCACGAAGGCCAGGTTGTCCAGACCCGCGACCTCTATCGGCATCTCGACAAGCAGGGCGTTTTCGACTCGAAGCCGCTGACACTCCACGCCTATCGGCAGATCATCCAGAACACCGCCGGCCGCGAGCACCGCAACTTGGCCGCCCGTTTTTCCTTCACGGGCGGCACCGGAAAACTGACCCATCTTGAGCGTGTGGTCACCGGCATCCTTCAGCGTGCAACCACCTTCCACGACCTAAAGAAGATGATTGTGTCGTCCGTCCTGAACGGCGATGAAGTCTTTGCGCTCCGCACTGGCCGGCGCGACTTGCAGCACTGGCTCAATGAGCATGAGGCCCATCGGCAAGTCATGGAAAAAGCGCCGGTCATGGCTGATCTGGAGCAGGCCGATCAAGGCCGCCGGCTGATCAATCATGAATTTACGACCCTCCATGCGAAGTTCCAGTTGCTCCACGACTACTTTCAAGAACAGGTTGTAGAAGGTGAGAAAGCCGAGGGGCGGGCCAAGACTGACCTCACCGAGACCGAGGAAGAGTACAGAAAGCGCCTGCAAACCATTTCGGATGCAAAGATTGCAGCAGACTCCCGTGCCAAGCAGGCTCGTCAGGCCATTGAGCAACTGGACGCCCGGAAGCGCAAATACGAGACGGACAACATCGCCGGCAAGATAACGAAAGTCGATTCAATTGCTGCATGGGAAGCTGAGCTGAAGCCGCTCAAGCAGCAGTTGGATGACCTGGAGCGAGAGGTCAAATCGCTGACGGAGACGTTCACGGCAATGGAAACCGAGGCCAGAAATCTGGCCCGCGATCAGAAGTCCGAGCTGGACGACAAGAAGCCCGGCATCTACGAGTCTTTCGGAAAGCGCAAGGAAGCGCTCATTGAAGCTCACGGGAAAAATCTCAAGGCGATCCGGTTGCGCCATGAGCCCGAACTCGAAGCGGCGAGCGCCAAAGTTACGGACTTCAAGACCCAAAAAGCCGGGCTGGAGGTCGAGGTCAAAAAAATCCAGGCTGATCCGGAAACCGTTCTGGCCTTGGAAATGGAACGGGAGAAGCAAACGAATGCCAACACCGATCTATCCGAACTTCACGACAAAACCGATGGGCTTCAAAAAGCCCTTATCAAAGCCAAGCGGGAATACGACGATCTGGAATTGCAGGTCAATGAAGGTGAAAACGCCATCGAGAAGGCGGAGGTTGAACTTGAAGAACTTCTGGCGGCCGAATCCGCTGGGGAAGACACATTCCTTGGGTTCTTGCGCCGGAACAAGCCGAACTGGGCATCCGACATCGGACGCGTGGTTTCCCCTGAAACGCTGCTGAGGACTGATCTTGCTCCGGTTCTGGGTGATGGTCACGATCTGTACGGGGTGACTATCGATCTGGAGCAACTCAAGGCGGGCCGCTACTCCTCCGAAGAAGCAATCCAACAGGAAATCAAACTGGTTCGTGGCCGGCTGGAAAAGCGGAAAGGTGAGGTGGCAGAAGACAGGAAACTCCTGCTTAAGAAGAAGGAGGCAATGGATAAGGCCAAGACCGCCATTACCCTTCACGATGCCGCCATCGCTACCGCAAAGAACCGGAAGCTGTCTGCTGATACGGCGGTAAAGACTGCACTTCTCCGAGTCGAGCAAAGCAAAAAGGCCGCAGCCACAAAAGCCCAAGGAGAGCTTGATATATGCGCCAAGAATCTTTCCTTGGCTGTTCAGGCGCTGGAATCACTCAAGAAGGATCACCGCAAAGAAATCGATGAGGTCGAGAGGCTGCACGCTGCAAACCTCGTTCAACTGAAGCCCGAAGAGACAAACGCGCTCAATGAGATCGATGCCCGCAAGAGGACTATCGATGCCGACTTGGCTGCCAAAGTCGCCCAGATCGCCAAGGATCGCGACGCCAGCTTGCACGACAAGGGTTATTCAACTGATGTCCTCAATGGACTCCGGACGCGCATTTTCAGACTGGATGGCCAGATTGCGGAAGCCAACAATCTACGCTCAGAGGTGATTCAGTATCGCGACTGGCTCGATACCTTGTGGTCTCAACGGCCAACACACATACAGGATCAGCAAACAGCAGATGCAGATTCCGCTCGCCTGAAGCGCGAGAACGAAGAGGTGCTCAGGGAGCGCAAGGAAGTTACCGACAAGAAGCAGACTGCCATCAAAGAGATCGGCGAGAAGATCGACAAGCACGAGAGAAAGCGCATTCTGGCGCTTGGCCAAACTCGCGATCTGGTTCATTGGCCACAGGATCAGGAAACCCTGAAGGCCGGTTTCGAGCAGATTCCCGATATCGATGCACTCGTGGCCGAGCGCCGCCGCTTGATGGCAGACCTTGATAACCTCCGGGAAAAGATTCGCCAAGGGGTTGAAGATATCCGGCGGCAGATGATTTCGCTTGTCGGCACTGGTCCCGAGAAGTTCTATGCAAGCGCTGTGGCGACATCGGGTTATCCGCGCCCTGGGATGGAACACGAGTGGATTGAAGTATTCCGCACCTGGTTCCAGCATGAATACGAAACCAATCGGATAGACCTTCTTCAGCGCGGAAGAACACTTGCCCAGAACATCTCCTATTTCTGGAAAAGTCTTGATGACTTCAAGCGCAATGTCAGCACCTTTGCGACCGATCTTCGAGCCAATCTGGAGCAGGGCCAAATCTTCGACAGTATTGCTGACGTAAGCACAGAAATCCGGGCCGAGGTCGATACTCAGGGCTACTGGGAAGCGGTCGGCAACCTGCATCGTGAATATGAGACCTGGCACGCCAATGGCGATCCTGCATTGCCGCCGGCCAGCTTTGTTGACGCCGCCAAGCAAGTAGCGCTTGTCGTTGGTGAGGACAAGGGGTTGGTTGCTGACCCGGTTGACCTAATCAGCCTGAAGATCAGTGCCAACGTGAACAACCAAGGAGTGAAGACTGCAAGCAATGAGCACGAGCTGGCCAACATCAGTAGTAACGGCCTCTCCTACATCATTCTCTGCGTGATCCTGATTGGCTTCGTGAACCGGATTCGCCGTTCAGAGAACGTTGTCGTGCCTTTCGTCGTGGATGAACTGAAAGACTTGAGTTTCGCCAACGCCAAGACGCTGCTCGATCTTCTGACGCGGAACAATATCACCATGATTTCGGCTTTTCCGGATGTCGATCTTGACCTGGCCGAGCTGTTCGAGCGGAACTACAAGATTCTCCCGGGCCGCAAGGTCGGCTTGATCAACCTTGATGACGAAGTCGAGAACAACGAGGAGGAAGCGCATGTTTGATCAGGTCACCATTCGCCTACTCGAAGGCAAGTTCATCTGTGAATCGACAGCGCCGGAAGCCTTCCGCTGGCTCAACTCTGAGGAGTCACGCCAGGATGTTGCTGTTTACCTCGACCGGATCGGGCGTCGTCTGACCAAGACCCCGAATGGCGTTGCCTACTACGCTACCTGGAAGCGTGTCAGTTCCGATGAGCGCTCTGAGGTAAAGCGTGTCTTTGCCAACATCAAACAGATGATCCGGCCGGTCATTCACTTCATCAATCTGTGCATGGAGGTGGAGAAGAAGGATTCCAGCCCGGCAGCGGGTGACCGCTTGGACTACGCGGTGCTTCTGAAAGCGGTCACTGAAAATCCACATCTCTTCGAGGTACTGCGTGAGTTCGCCACAATGGGCAAGGAATTCACCGTCACTGACGCTTCAGCGAAGGGGATGCTGGACAAAGTCATTAAGCAAATGGAAAGCTGGGGCTATCTGATTCTGGTCAATCGCGAGCAAGAGTCCTACCGCTTCACGGGGAAGATCGATTACTACTATCAAGTGATCGAATTCCTCATGGACCCGGCTCAGAACGAAGGCATTACCGATCCAACAGCTGAGGATCAGGAGGATGCGCCAGGGCAACGGGGGCTACTGTGAGCAAAGGTGATCCAGTACAGGAGTTGCTGCTAAAAATCAGCCTCAGTGCAAAAACTGTGGCCGAAACCTATTATCAAGGTAGGGTACACAAGACTGAAGAGAACTTCCGTGACATCGAACGTTTGCGGCATCTTCGTCTCCTGTCGCTAGATATTCGTGATGCCTTCCAGCTACGGGCCAGCTTCCGCCATTTCCTGAATGCGGCGCTCAACACTGAGCGTCTGTTTTCGATGGGGGCCAACATCGGTGGCTATTTTCAGCGCCTGTCCGATCTGGTTGAGGGCCATTCTGTGGCCTATCAGGAAGGGCGTGATGCCGATTGCGAGCGCTATGAAGTCGAAACACGCGAAGCCATCAGTGATATTGCCGATGCTATCGACGATGAATTGATCATCCTTCAGGCCCAGGTCTCCACCCGCTTTGCAGCCGTTTCGACCATCGCCGAGAAGAAGCGCCAGAACCTCCACTACCAGAAGCGAACTCAACAACTGGTCAATCTTCTGGAAAGCTTCCACTTCTCGGACATTGGTGAGCAGCTGGCCGGGCACGAGGAATTGGCACTGTCCTTCAAGTCACTGCTGGCAGACCGCATTCCTGCATTCCGCGAGTCGCTATGGACCATCCTAGACACGCTGAACCAATACCTCTTCGAGTTCCGCAAGATCGAGGAACGCGCCAAACGGGTTCGCGCTTTTGCTCTGCACTTGAACCGCAATCCGGACTGGGAGCCGAAGGCATGGGATGAGGTTGCTGAACCGGCTGACTGGCTGCGTTGTGCGACCCCACTCGAAATCCAGACCCACCCCGACGTATTGACACCGGAAGCAGAGGAATTTTTCTCCGAGATTGCTCGGTCGATTCCCGATACAGCGGGAGCCAAGAGCCGTACTGCCCGCCCGGCCGGCAATTTGGATGAGGAGCCTGGCAATCAGCAGATTCAGCCGCCAGAATCACCAATCCGCAAGGCGATCCGGATGTATTTCAAGGATGCGAAGCGCTCATCCGAGGGCATATCGGCCCGCGATTGGTGGGCAGCCAATCCCATCGTTCTCGGCAGCATCAAAGAGGAAATCTGGGTTCTCCGCGTCCTGGCTGAACACGACAACAAGGGGAAGCTCGGCAAGTGGCAGTTGCGCATGAACTCTCGGCCACATCCAGACTTTGACGGAAACCTCCTCATCAAGGATGTCGTGATCTCCAAGAGGGCTGCCTGATGCTTGATCAAAAGCTCGCAGAAGCCATGCAGCGCATCCTGTCTCGGCAGGACGAGCGTTTCACTTTGACAGCCACTCTTCAGCGCCTGGTTGATGACGGTATCGGCACCAAGCGCGGGAAGTCGGTCTATTTTTACGAACGTGATCGTCAGGCGATGCGCGAGTGGCTGGAGGCCAAGGGCTTCTCAACCGAGCCGGTGGATATGTCCGGCATGAGCCGTGCAGAGCGGCTTGAGGTCACTCCCCACGAGAAGGCAGGTGGTGAAGCCGTAAAACGCAACCGCATCTCGATCAAGGCGCTAGCTGGGCAAGCTCTCGTTATCGGTGGTCAGCCTATCAACCTGCCTGAAGAGTCTCATCTGGACGTGGATTGGACGAAGATCGTCAGTCAGATCGGCCATCGTTGCATTATGGTGGTCGAGAACTACGAGAGCTTCAATCGGATTCACGAGACCAGCTTCAAGCTCCCTGTGGAATATCGCTCTCCCTTGGTGGTTTATCGCGGTGATCCGCACGAGAGTCGCATCGATAACGTTCTGATGTTTCTAGGAGATGCAAAGTTGCCAGTCCTAGCTTTCGTTGATGCCGATCTGGCAGGAGTAGTGATTGCCGCTAGTTTGCCGTGGCTTGTAGGAATGGTTACTCCAGACCTACCTACGCTTGGTAAGCAGCTTTCATCGCCGCAAATAGGTCGCAGGGACCTTTTTCAGAATCAGTACCCAAGCGTCCAGAACGCGATAGCTGAAATTCCAGCAGATGCTCCGTGCCGGGGCGTGCTTAATTTGATCCTTAAATACCGTTCGGCGGTAGTACAAGAGTATTGGATTGGGCGAGATACTTGCCTCCTTACAGATCAAGACAGTCAGGATAGGGATTTGGCATTTGCTCGCCGCGGGCAGTACTAGCTCAATGGAATAAAATTGAAACCGAAAACATTTTGGTGTGGGTCTCCTGACCCCGTAGATATCTATTTATACGTTCTTGAGTTGAACGATGGATGCTATTACGTCGGCCTCACGTCAGACCTTGCCAAGCGCTTGCAACAACACTGGGACGGTGACGGGTTTGGTGCAGAATGGACTCGCCTACATAAGCCACGCCGGGTGATGCACGCAATTAATACGGGAACACGAAATACCCGCGAAGCAGAAGACCTCGAAAACGAAGTCACCATTTTGATGATGATCCGTCATGGCATCGAACAGGTGAGGGGAGGGCATTTCAGTTATCCAGATCGCCAATTGGTCGAACACCATCTGCGCCTAAAGGGGGCCTGGGAGCGGGTGGTGCTTAGCGAACTCGACAAACAACCCTGTGATACGAATGAATCTTGGGATCAGGCGATGCGCACATTGCTTGAGCATGCCACCCGTTTCTATGACGCAGGCTCCCCCAAGGACCAACAGCAGGTACTCTTTGCTGATATCTATCGGTTGACCCGCTATCGCTACTGGCGAGATGAATTTGCGCCGGCGCTTAATCCAGCGTTCTGGGGAGGCAAAGGAATCCTACCTGTGCTCCTATCTTTTCAACTGGGACGAACCGTTGGTAGTCGGCTTGATGGCCCATTTAACGTTCTGGCGGCAGCTTTATGTAGAGGGAAAAATGGGCATCATCCGCTGCGACGCCTATTTCTAAAAGTCTGGCAAACCTACGAGCCTCAGCGCACGGCAACACAGGCAATCACGCTGGAAAAATTCCTTACCTATCTCGACGAAGAGACTGAGTACGATAGGCAATACGATGAATTTATCTCGGTGCTGTTTCCAGAAACCCGGCATTTGCTTCGCTAAACGGCTAAGTCATCCAGCCCAAGGATTTGAACTGGTAACCCCCCCCTGGGTCAGAATAGTTGTCGCTTCGATAGAATCTTGAATTGAGGGTTCGGTTTCGCTGGCAAAAGTGAAGTAGAGGGGTTTTTCTAGTAGTCAGTCACGCTGAAACGCGAGGATAAAGACGTGCGAGTGTTGCGGATCGCGCACCTCGCCGATCAATTGCTTTGGGCTTTCATCGAAGCACACCACCGGGTGTGCCGGATCGTAAGGGGCGGCGTACACGTCAAGCACGTCTTCCATTGCCGCGACAAACTCCGCGCTGACCTCGGGAATGCACCATTCCTGGACCTGCCACGGTTTCAGGGTGTTTTTTTAAGAGCCGTGACCGTCTCATGACTGAACGACTCGGCATAGCCCAGCTGAACGACCTTGTCGGCCAGCAACCGCAGCGTCCAATGGTCATGTCCGGCCGGAGCTGGCGTACAGGCTATCGCGATGATTTGGGCGCATTGCTTGTCGCTCAGCTTCGGCGCTTTGCCTGGGCGAGGCCTGTCCTGCAGGGCCGCCTCAACGCCTTCCTCGACACATTTTTGCCGGGTGTTGTAGATCATGGTGGCAGAAACTGCCAGGGCTTCCATGATCTGTGCATCCTTGCTTCCTGCCGCCGCTTTCAGCAAAATCCGCGCTCGCGTCTGTTTGCGCGCTGCGCTCTTTCCCTTGCGCAGCAAGGCTTCCAGCATTTCAACTTCATCGTCCGTTAGCATGACTCGATACTTGATCGCGGGCATCGCTCTCTCCTCGGGGTGGGTAACACCCATCGCTCAGCAACTTGCGCGCCAAAGATCAGTTCGATTCATGGTGACTGACTACTAGTATCCCCGCCCGCTTAACCGTAAACTCCCATCGATCCCCTTTTTTGCGCTTGCTCGCCATTGCCAAGATTCGCCTTGCTGTAATGTTGCTCGGTAGGATACCGCGTTTTTGTGGGTGGATGTAAGTGGCCTAGAGTGGGCTTCAAGTCGGCGGGCCACAAAAGAAAAACCCGCTAACTCATTGAATTAGCGGGTTTATTTTGGTGGGTGCTAACGGGGTCGAACCGCTGACATTCGCCTTGTAAGGGCGACGCTCTACCAACTGAGCTAAGCACCCGTCTGCATGACAGCAGAGGAATTGCGCAATTCTATCAGTTAACTGCGTCCTTGAGGGTCTTGCCCGGACGGAATTTCGGAGACTTGGCAGCCTTGATTTCGATGGTCTTGCCGGTTTGCGGATTACGGCCGGTACGAGCAGCGCGCTCGCCGACGTAGAAGGTGCCAAAACCGATCAGGTTGACGCTGTCGCCAGCTTGCAGGGCACCTTTGATTGCTTCGACGGTGGCATCCAGCGCACGGCCAGCTGCAGCCTTGGAAATGTCGGCTGCGGTAGCGATTTGATCGATCAGTTCGGTCTTGTTCATTGAAGTCCCCTAATTAAGGTCTACGGTGTGGAAAATGCTGTGAAGGCGGCTTTATATCTTTTCGGAAATCCTTGTGTCAAGCGGATTTCGCAGGTTTTTTCGAGGCCTGGGCGAACTACCATCTGGCATTCATTACGAATCAATGGGTAAGCGGCGTTTTCTTGACCTCGGCCACAGCTTCAGCTGCGATCTCAGGAGCGATTTCTTCAGTATCTGGCAAGGCTTCCGGCATACGCTCAAGGGCGCGCTCCAGAACCTGATCAATCCAGCGCACCGGCACGATTTCGATCCGGTTCTTGATGTTGTCCGGCATTTCCGTCAGATCCTTGGCGTTCTCCTCCGGAATCAGCGCCGTCTTCAAGCCACCACGCACGGCAGCCAGTAATTTTTCCTTGAGGCCACCAATGGCCAGCACCTCACCCCGCAGGGTGATCTCTCCGGTCATGCAGACGTCGCAGCGCACCGGAATGCCGGTAAATGAGGACACCAGCGCCGTGGTCATGGCAATCCCGGCCGAGGGCCCGTCTTTGGGGGTTGCGCCTTCGGGAACGTGAATGTGCAGATCGGTTTTCTCGAACACGTCGGCGGCAATGCCAAGACGCTGAGCGCGGGCACGAACCACCGAGCGGGCGGCTTCGACGGATTCCTTCATGACATCGCCGAGCGAGCCGGTACGGATGATATTGCCCTTGCCGGGCATTTTGGCGCACTCGATGGTGAGCAGTTCGCCGCCCACTTCGGTCCAGGCCAGGCCAGTCACCTGTCCGATCTGGTTTTCCTTTTCCGCCATGCCGAAGCTGTAACGGCGAACGCCCAGATATTTGTCGAGGTTCTTGGCGCTGACGGTGATCTTGCTGTCGCGCGACTTCATGACCAGAGCTTTGACCACCTTGCGGCAAATCTTGGAAATTTCCCGTTCGAGCGCACGCACGCCGGCTTCCCGCGTGTAATAGCGGACGATGTCGCGAATGGCGCTTTCGGCAACCGTGAGTTCAGTGGTTTTCACGCCGTTGTTCTTCATCTGCTTGGGCAGCAGGTAACGCAGGGCGATGTTGATTTTTTCGTCTTCGGTGTAGCCAGACAGACGGATGACTTCCATCCGGTCCAGCAGGGGTGCCGGAATGTTGAGCGAGTTGGCCGTGGCCACGAACATCACGTCGGAGAGATCGAAATCGACTTCGACGTAGTGATCCTGGAATGTGTTGTTCTGTTCCGGATCAAGCACCTCCAGCAATGCCGACGAGGGATCGCCACGGAAATCCTGGCCGAGTTTGTCCACTTCATCGAGCAGGAACAGCGGGTTGCGTACGCCGACCTTGGTCAGACTGCTGAGGATCTTGCCTGGCATGGAGCCGATATAGGTACGGCGGTGGCCGCGGATTTCGGCCTCGTCACGGACGCCACCGAGCGCCATGCGCACGAACTTGCGGTTGGTCGCCTTGGCAATCGACTGGCCAAGCGACGTCTTGCCGACCCCCGGAGGGCCAACCAGGCAAAGAATCGGGGCTTTCACCTTGTCTACCCGTTGCTGCACGGCAAGGTATTCGACAATGCGTTCCTTGACCTTCTCCAGTCCGAAGTGATCGGCATCGAGTACCTTCTCGGCGGCACGCAGATCCTTGCTGATGCGGGTTTTCTTGCGCCAGGGCAGGCCGACCAGGGTTTCAATGAAGTTGCGCACGACCGTGGCTTCCGCCGACATCGGCGACATCAGGCGCAGTTTTTTCAATTCGCCTTGCGCCTTGGTCAGCGCTTCCTTGCTCATGCCGGCAGCGGTGATTTTCTTTTCCAGTTCTTCCAGATCGGCGCCGTCTTCGCCTTCACCAAGTTCTTTCTGGATGGCTTTGACCTGCTCATTCAGATAGTACTCGCGCTGACTTTTTTCCATTTGCCGTTTGACACGGCCACGGATGCGTTTTTCCACCTGCAGGATGTCAATTTCAGCTTCCAGCTGCGACAGCAGGCGCTCGATACGCGCCCGTACGCTTTCCATTTCGAGCACTTCCTGCTTCTGCTCGATCTTCAACGGCAGATGGGCCGCGATGGTGTCGGCCAGGCGACCGCTATCCTCGATTGCGGAAATGGAAGAGAGTACTTCCGGCGGAATTTTCTTGTTCAGTTTGACGAACTGCTCGAACTGGCTGATCACGGTGCGCCGCATCGCTTCCACTTCGTGATCATCACTGGCTTGCTGCGGCAAGGGCAGGGCCGTTGCCATGAACACTTCCGATTGCACATCAATCGCTTCGATGCGGGCGCGCTGCGTCCCCTCGACCAGCACCTTGACCGTACCATCCGGCAATTTCAGCATCTGCAGGATGTTCGACAGGCAACCGATGTGGAACAGATCCTCGGCGTCTGGTTCGTCCTTGGTGGCCGATTTCTGCGCCACCAGCATGATCTGCTTGCTCGCTTCGCCGTCGGCCTCCATCGCCATTTCCAGCGCCTTGATCGATTTCGGGCGACCCACGAACAGCGGGATCACCATGTGCGGAAAGACAACCACGTCACGCAGAGGCAAAAGCGGGAGCTCGAGGGTTTCCGGAAGGGTGCTGGGGAGGGTCATCGAAGTGCCTTTTATAATTTGCTACACAATAAGTAGGAAGCCCCCAATTGGGGGCAAACTACCAGGTTTCAAGAGACTGCGGCCCGCCGGGCCGCGAACCTCAGTTTCCCCCTGAAACCTTGGGTTGTTCAGCGTAGATCAGGAGTGGCGGGGTAGTGCCGGTGATCATGTTCTCATCGATCACGACCTTTTCGACATTTTCCATGCTCGGGAGTTCATACATGATGTCGAGCAGGGCATGTTCCATGATCGAGCGCAGGCCGCGCGCGCCGGTCTTGCGTTCGAGTGCCTTTTTGGCCACCGCCGTCAGCGCCGCCGGACGGATTTCCAGTTCGACGTGCTCCATGCCGAACAATTCCTGATACTGCTTGACTAGGGCGTTCTTCGGCTCGGTCAGGATCTGCACCAGCGCCTCTTCATCCAGTTCCTGCAGGGTGGCCACCACCGGCAGGCGACCGATCAGTTCCGGAATCAGACCGAACTTGATCAGATCTTCCGGCTCTGTTTCGAGCAGGGTTTTCCCTACCTCGCGGCCATCGTCCTTGCTCTTGACCTCGGCGCCAAAGCCGATGCCGCCTTTTTCGGAGCGGTTGCGGATGACCTTTTCCAGACCGGCAAAGGCACCGCCGCAGATGAACAGGATATTGGTGGTATCGACCGGAATGAAATCTTGATTCGGATGCTTGCGCCCACCTTGCGGCGGAATCGAAGCCACGGTGCCTTCGATCAGCTTCAGCAGGGCCTGCTGCACACCTTCGCCGGAAACGTCACGGGTGATCGACGGGTTGTCTGATTTACGCGAAATCTTGTCGATTTCGTCAATATAAACAATGCCGCGCTGAGCCCGCTCAACATCGTAGTCGCACCCTTGCAGCAGCTTCTGGATGATGTTTTCCACGTCCTCGCCGACATAGCCGGCTTCGGTCAGCGTGGTGGCATCGGCCATGGCGAACGGCACATTGAGCATGCGGGCCAGGGTCTGGGCCAGCAAGGTCTTGCCCGAGCCGGTCGGGCCGATAAGCAGAATGTTGCTCTTGGCGAGCTCGACCGGGCTATCCGTTTTGCGCGCGTGGCGCAGGCGTTTGTAGTGGTTGTACACCGCTACCGCAAGAATGCGTTTGGCGACATCCTGGCCAATCACGTACTGATCGAGAATGCTGCTGATTTCACGCGGGGTCGGCAGTTCATCCGTCGTGGCGATGCTGAAACTGCCTGGCTCACTGGTCTCCGGCTCCTCGCGCACGATGTCGGCGCACAGGAGGATGCACTCATCACAGATGAACACCGACGGACCGGCGATCAGTTTCTTGACTTCATGCTGGCTCTTGCCGCAGAAGGAGCAGTACAACAACTTGTCTTGGCTATCGCTCACCGAATGATTCTCCTAAGCTTAAGCAGCGGCCGCGCGGCGGCTCAATACCTGGTCGATCAGACCATATTCCCGGGCCTCTTCGGCGGAAAGGAAGTTATCGCGATCGGTATCTTTTTCGATCTGTTCCAGCGGCTGACCACTGTGCTCGGCGAGCATGCGGTTGAGCTTGTCCTTGATCGACAGAATTTCCTTGGCGTGGATGGCGATGTCGGAAGCTTGTCCCTGAAAACCACCCAACGGCTGGTGGATCATCACCCGCGAATTGGGCAGGGCAAAACGCTTGCCCTTGGTGCCTGCAGACAGCAGGAAAGCGCCCATCGAAGCGGCCTGACCGATACACAGCGTGGACACATCCGGTTTGATGAAGCGCATGGTGTCGTAGATCGACATGCCGGCAGTCACCGAGCCACCCGGCGAATTGATGTAAAAGTGAATATCCTTGTCAGGATTTTCCGCTTCCAGAAACAGCAACTGCGCAACCACCAGATTGGCACTGACATCATTGACCGGGCCAACAAGAAAAATCACCCGTTCCTTCAACAGACGTGAATAGATGTCGAAGGCGCGCTCGCCCCGACCGCTCTGTTCGATGACCATGGGCACCAGGCCCAGGGCTTGCGGGTTGAGATGACTGGTGTTGTCAATCAGCATGGCGATCTTTCTTGTGCAGGCAGTTGTTTCAGTTGCGTGTTTCAGGAGCTAGGGCAGGCGCGAATCAGGCAGCCTGTCCGGGGGCTTGCATCAGGTCGTCGAGAGCCACCGCCTTGTCGGTGACTTTGGCCTTGCTCAGCACCCATTCAACGACGTTGTTTTCCAGGACCAGCCCTTCAACATTGGCGAGTTGCTGCGGCTGGCTGTTGTACCAGCGGATGAACTCTTCCGGCTGTTCATAGCTGGCTGCCATTTCCTTCAGCATGTCTTGCACCTGTTCCGGCTTGGCTTGCAACTCAGCAGTCTTGACAATTTCCGCCAGCAGCAGACCCAGGGTGACGCGGCGTTTGGCCTGATCGGCGAACCAGGCAGGCTGCAGCGGGAAATCCTTGGCCTTCATGCCACGTTGCGCCATGTCGCTGCGTGCCGATTCCATCAGACGATGAATTTCGGAATCCACCAGGGCGGCCGGCACGGCAATGTTGTTGGCCTTGAGCAGGGCTTCCATGGCCTGATCCTTGATGCGAGCCTCGATCCGGCGCTTGACTTCGCGCTGCAGGTTGGCCGTGACTTCGCTGCGCATCTTGGCTACATCACCATCGGCAACGCCCATCATCTTGGCGAAATCAGCATCCACTTCCGGCAGACGCGGGGCCTGGACTTGCTTGACGGTGATTTCAAACTGCACGGTCTGGCCAGCCAGATCCTTGGCTTGGTAGTCTTCCGGGAAGGTCAGGTCGAAGGTCTTGCTTTCGCCGGCCTTGCAACCTTCGATGGCTTCTTCGAACGCCGGCAGCATCATGCCTTGGCCGAGAACGAAGGGGTAATCCGTGGCGGTGCCGCCATCAAATGCGACGCCATCCTTCTTGCCACAGAAATCGATGACCACGCGGTCTTCCTTGGCGGCGCCGCGGTCGGCGTTTTCATAACGCACACGTTGCTTGCGCAGGATTTCGATGGTGTTGTCGATTTCCTTTTCGCCCACTTCCAGCGTCGGGCGCTCGATTTCGGCGGCAGACAGATCACCCAGGGTGATTTCCGGATAAACCTCGAACACCGCAGTAAACGAGAGGTGGGTGGTGCTGTCGTTCACCTTCGGTTCCAGGGTGGGGTAACCGGCAACGCGCATTTTCTGTGCATTGACGGCTTCACCAAATGCCTGATCCAGTTTTTCCGACAACACTTCCTGGCGGGCCTGATCGCCGTACTGCTGCTTGACGATGGCGAACGGCACCTTGCCCGGACGGAAGCCCGGCATCTTCAGATTACGCCCCATACGCTTGAGACGCGGTTCCATTTCCCGTTCGAGATCGGCAATCGCCACGGTGAGATCGATGCGACGTTCCAGTTCGTTGACTTGTGCAGTGCTTGCTTCCATGAAAATTTCCTGAGCGTTAGGGGGCAAAAATTAAAGCGGGCAATGTTACCACAGCGTTATCAAGGCGTTCATTTTGTATCTGTTGCAAATAGACGCGGACAGGCAAATCCAAGAACTTGTGCGGAAAACGGTAGAAGAGGGTAGACATTCACCAGACAAGCTCTTAGAATGCGCGCTCTTTCGGCGGCGGCTGTAGCTCAGTTGGTAGAGTCCCGGATTGTGATTCCGGTTGTCGTGGGTTCGAGCCCCATCAGTCGCCCCAGAACATAGCTTCACCAAGCACCATGAAGCACCAGAAACCCCGATAGCTCAAGGCTTTCGGGGTTTTTGCTTTCTAGCATCCCACACCATACAACCCCATCCCAATACCGTTTTCCTGTCGGTAGACTTGACGGTATTCGGCAAAGGGGTGACGGTACACACTGAAATGATGGTATTTCGGGGGTGTGCATGGCTACCAACAAGCTGACGACGGTCAAAATCAACCAGGCCAAGCCCGGCGAGAAGGCACAGAAGCTCGCCGACGGCGGGGGCATGTACCTGCTGCTCGACACCAAGGGCGGCAAATACTGGCGGCTCGATTACCGGTTTGCCGAGAAGCGCAAGACCCTGGCGCTGGGCACGTTTCCCGAGGTCTCACTCGAGGAGGCGCGGCGGGCTCGCGATGCGGCGCGCAAGCAGATCGCCGGCGGCATCGATCCGAGCGCCGCCCGCAAGGTCGACAAGCTGACGGCGGCGCACCGCGCCAACAACACGTTTGAGGCCGTCGCCCGCGAGTGGCACAAGGAATTCTCGCCGACCTGGACCAAGCACACCCAAGAGAAGAACCTGCGGATCTTCGTGGTCTATGCCTTTCCCTGGATCGGCAATCGGCCGATCTCCGAGGTCACCGCCCCCGAGCTGCTGGCGATCATTCGGCGCGTCAAGGAACTGGGCTATCTCGACACCGCCCACCGCCTGCGCATGACCGCCGGCCAGGTGTTCCGCTATGGCATCAGCACCGGCCGCTGCGAGCGCGACATATCGGGCGACCTGCGCGGCGCCATCCCGCCGCAGCGCAAGAAACACTATGCGGCGATCACCGATCCGGCCGAGTTCGGCAAGCTGCTGCGCGATATCTGGGCTTACCAGGGCAGCCTGATCACCTGTTCGGCGTTCCGGCTGTCGGCGCTGTTCGGCCTTCGCCCTGGCGAGGTCCGCAACCTGGAGTGGTCCGAGGTGGATCTGGCCGCCCGGCTGATCCGTATTCCCCTGGGCAAGATGAAGGCGCGGCGCCTGCATGTCGTGCCCCTGGCCGACCAGGCAGCGGCGATTCTGGAGGACTTGAAGCCATTGACCGGCGCCGGGCGCTTCTGCTTCCCCGGTCTTCAGAGCCGTGACCGGCCGATGAGCGAGAACACCATAAATGCCGCGCTGCGCCGCCTGGGCTATGACACCCAGAGCGAGCAATCAGCGCACGGTTTCCGTAGTTCGTTTTCGACCATGGCGCATGGCTCAGGCTTGTTCCGGCCGGAGGTGGTCGAGGTGCAGCTCGCCCACAAGCACGGCGATGCGGTGCGCCTGGCCTATGACCGGGGGGACTTCCTCGAGGAGCGGCGGCGTTTGATGGCTTGGTGGGCGGGGCTGTGCGACCAGATGCGGGAGGGGGCGGAAATCGTTTCTTTGGGAAAGGTGGCTTGAGTGTTCGATCCATGGACGGCAACCATTCAGGAGGCGATGGCCGAGCAAGAGCGTTTTGCTAAAGCTGGCGTAGATCCTTCTCCTCTTGGACCTATTGCACAAACTGTCGCAGCTCATGAAGTTTTATCGGCGAAGGACAGGATCGATTCCGGTGATGGTTTCGCCCTACTTGGCGCAATTAGAAATGTTGTTTCACATGGTCTCGTTGCTCCTGATTGGTTGGCTTATGCCTTCAATCGCCGTTATTACGCGGTAACGATGTTCAGGGCAGGAAGCTGGGACGATCCATTAGCGTTTGGTCGGCCGTTCCCGAAGGGAACCAACCTGGCCGCACGGCGAAAAGCCAAAATTGGCCGAATCAAAGTCTTTAATGCTGTTAGAGAAAGACTTGCCAAGCAACCCGATACACCCATCGATAAATCACTGTTCGAAGAGATTGGACGGCCGCTGGGTTTTGGCGCGACATTGACCGAAACCTTTTACTACCTAGAACTGAAGATGTCTGGGTTAAATCCCGCAAACAATCGGAAAACTGCGGGATTACGCAAAAAGCCGAAGTAAACAGAATTCACAGCCATGCATCCCGCACCATCCCGGTGCTGGGCGTTCCATCAAAGGAAAGCACATGGCAGATAGCATAATCCAGCCTCTACTGTCAGCATTCGATTCGCTACCAGATTCAGCATTGGTCGACGTCAAGGTTATGGCGGGTCTCTTTGGCTGCTCGGAAAACACAGCTTGGCGGCGCTATGGTGGGTATTCAATCAAGGTTTCCCCCCAGCAAACACGTTGGCTAGTTGGCGATGTGCGCAAGATCATGGCGCGCCTGTTGGCCAAGAGGCAGGTGGTTTCGTGATGCTGGCGCCGATTGTTTTCTTGACACGGTTTACCAGCGGCGAGCACAATAAAGGCTCTCTCAAAGTCGAAGGCCGGAACCAGACGGCCAGCAGCACGCAGCCTTCTGGTTTTTTGTTTTGCCCCCGCCGATTTGTCGCGGATTGCCAACGCTGGCAGTCCGTCAACCGTCAACGGGGGTTGCGGGTATCCGTAAGGACCCGGCCGCATCCTTCGACGCGGAGAGACAACCCCCACCAGTTCCTTGGTGGTTCTCAAATCTCAAAGTCGAAGGAGGCCATCACCATGGCTAAACACCCTGGGCGCAGGCGAGCGCCAATCCATTTATGATTCCCCCGTCGAAATCGACAAAGCCGCATTGATCTTGGCTGCAATTAGCCAAGTAGCCAATGATGCCCACGAAGGATTCGATAATGTTCATGTCGCTGGCAATTGGCTCACGCTGATCGAAGCAGCATCGAGTGAGGCACACCGTTTGCTGACAGGCCTGCCGCTTCATAGCGAAGGAGGTGCAATCCTTCCTCTGGTTAGCGAGGTGAGCCAGGCTAAGCTCTCTACGGTCGAATCGACCAACCAATCTACCCAGTTCAAACCGCACCTAGACCGCGATACGGCGGCCAAGCTCAATCCCTTTGTTGGCATTACCTGCTGGGAGGACACGGCGTCAAACGTGCGCGGCGGCCTGGAATTCCTGGCGCGTGCTGCCGAGGTAATTCCAGAAGGTGTTTCGATCAGGGCCGCTTATGGTCTAGACCTGACCATGCAGGCAATGGCAAATGCGCTTGCCTTCGAGACGGAAGGGGGAAGTAATGAGTAAGTTGGCTACTTTCAACACTGACGATCAGCGCCTCATTGCGGCGCATCAGACGGTTGTCGACTTTGGGGCTGGATACCTGAATTCCCTGGTTGGTAAGAGCCCGAAAGATACCTGTCAAAAAATCGAAAACCTGATGCCGTTTCTGCAGCGCCAAATTGATACGGCGGACGGTGGCAGTTTTGAGGATGTGCGCCCAGTTCTATCGTTCCTGGTGAAGTCCATCTGGACCGCCGTTCAATACGAAATTAGTGTTGGCGAATCCGCGGATGTGGTGCGGTGATGGGCTTTCACAGTGATTTTGAAAGGGCGCTGGAAGCTTCCGGCCTGGCGATGCACAAGCCGGCCTTTGTCGGCGATGGCCGTCTCCACCGCTACCGGGTTGCTGACGACAAGGCAGGCAGCAAAAACGGCTGGTATGTCCTGTACCTGGACGAGAAGCCCTTCGGGGCTTTCGGCAGTTGGAAAACAGGACAGTCACTGACGTGGACCGCAACCAAGCCCGAGACCATGACGCCGGCCGAGCGGCGCGAGCTCGCGGCGCGGATGGAAGCGGCCCGGATCGCCCGCGCTGCTGAGCAGGCCAAGGTGAGAGACGAGGCAGCGAAGCGGGCGGCGCGGCTGTGGGAGACCGCAAAGCCTGCCGGCAACGATCATCCTTACCTGGTCAAGAAACAAGTGAGCGCATTTGGTGTGCGTGATCTGCGCGGGCAGTTGGTAATCCCCTTGCGCGATGCCGATGGCCGGCTGTGGAGCCTGCAATTCATCGCGGGCGACGGCCGCAAAACCTTCCTCACGGGCGGCCGCAAGCGCGGCTGCTATCACGCAATAGGCCGGCCAGCATCGGCCCTGTGCATCTGCGAGGGCTACGCGACCGGGGCGACGATCTACCAGGCAACCGGGCACGCGACGGCTGTGGCCTTCGACGCCGGCAACCTGTTGCCGGTGGCTGAGGCCTTGCGGGCGAAGTTCCCGAGGCTGTCCCTGGTGATCGCTGCCGATAACGACAGCGAGACGGCGGGCAATCCCGGCCTGACGGCGGCAACGGCAGCAGCGCGGGCGGTTGGTGCGGCGGTGGCGGTGCCCGATTTTGGGAGGGCTGGCCATGTCTGACCATTCCGATTTCAACGACCTGGCACGGGTGGCGGGCGGCGGCGCGGTGGCGGCGGCGATCGCTACCGCGATTGAGTCGAAGCTGCCGCAGCAGAGCCGGGAGAACAATCCAGTTGTCAGCATCGCCGACAATTGGCCGGACCCGATCATTCCCGGCCAGATGCCGGTGCCCGACCTGCCGGCAACCCTGCTGCCGACCTGGGCGGGGAAGATGGCGGCGGCCGTGGCTGAATCGACACAGACACCGCCCGCCATGGCGGTGATGTGCGCCCTGTCAGTGCTGGCCACGGTGCTGCATCGCCGCTTCGAGGTGGCACCGTTCGGCGAGGATGATGAATACACCGAGCCGCTGAGCCTTTGGACCCTGACGGCGCTACCGAGCGGGAGCCGGAAGACGGCGGTTATCAATGCCCTGGCTGCACCGCTGGTCTATTGGGAGAAGCTGGAGCGGGATCGGCTGCGCAGCGAGATTGCCAGAACGACAGCGGCGCGGCTGGTGGCGAAAAAGCGTATCGAGAAGCTGACCAAGGATGCCGTGAATGCCGAGAACGAGGCCGACCGCGAGCGCATCCGCAAGCTGATCCAAGAGGAAGAAGAGGCCATGCCGCCGGAAATCAGGGCACCCCGCCTGTTTACGGGCGATGTGACGGCTGAGCGGTTGCAGGCCTTGTTGGTCGAGCATGGCGAGCGCATGTCGGTATTGAGTGACGAGGCCGGGATATTTCTCATCATGGCCGGCATGTACTCCGGTGGCATGGCAAGCCTGGACGTATTCCTGCAAGGCCATGCCGGCACGCCGATGCGCGTTGATCGCGCTGACCGCTGCGCCCATATCGACAAGCCGGCATTGACCTTCGGCCTGGCGTTGCAGCCGGGCGTACTGGCGGATGTGGCGAGCAGCCGGCGCTTTCGGGATAGCGGTCTGCTGGCCCGCTTCCTGTTCGCCATGCCAGAGAGCAACGTGGGCAAGCGTGATGTGCGGCGGCGCTGGGCGATCCCTAGCTATGTGAAGAACGACTACGAAAGCCGGCTGCACAACCTATTGGATGGCCGCCAGCAATATGCAGGAAGCCCACGCGTCATCGGCATGAGTGATCCAGCGCGGGAGGCCTGGCTTGATTTTGCTGACGAGATCGAGCAGCAGCAGGGCGAGCGCGGCGGCCTGGAGTCCATCGCGGATTGGTCCAGCAAACTGCCCGGCGCAGCGGCGCGGATCGCGGCGCTTCTCGAGCTGGCTGAGGCTGGCCCCAGCGCAGAGAGCGTCAGCCTTGAGGCGACAGCCAATGCCGTCGAGCTTTGCCGGCTGCTGATCCCGCACGCACAGGCAGCCTTCGGCCTGCTCGGCGGCGATGCGACGGACACCGATGCCGGTGCAATCATCAAGTGGGCGCAGGAGGGGCGGCGGCTGTCGTTCAGCCGGCGCGATTGCCAGAAGGCGATGGAAGGCCGCTTTCGTTCGGTGGCACGCCTGGAGAAAGCCATTGAACGACTGAGCCAGAGCGATTCAGCCCGGGTTGAGAAGGTGCCAAACAAGGGCGCACCACCGACCACCATGATTCGCATGAATCCAAAACTGTTTGTCGACTGAATCGAGTTTGTCGCCATGAAGCCTATTTTTAATATCTTTATCTTTATATTCAGACAGATGCAGTTATCCAGCCATAGACAAACGACAAAGTCGACAAACTCGACTAACTGCACAAAGTTTGAGCGTCTGTCGACTTTGTCGACTTTTTCGATTGTCGATTATCTGCCGCTGCCATCCGGATTTCGACTCCGCAATTTTGCGGAGATCGATTGCGCCGGAGGGGGGGCTAAATCTTTCCAAACAATATTTTCGGAGACCGCTCGTCCCAGTCTTTGCTCTCACCCGCGAAATGGACAGGGGGAGGGGGTACGTGCTCAATAATTCAGTTTGGGAATAACAATCTTGAAAAAACAATTTTTATCGAATAAAGTTTTCAACGTTCGCAGCGCTGCGGGATGCAGTATGGCGTTCGGTCACTTCGGTAGGTCATTGCTTGGTTTCTTAGGGATTAAGAAGCCGGAATCGACCAGGGCCGATTTGGCAAACCGTAAGCGACAGCTTGAGCGAGACCTGCGGGATGCAGGTTTTAGTAGAGCAGAAGCGAAACGGCTAGCCGGTGCAATGGTGCGCCAAATAGAACCGAATCCATGAAAGGAATTTCCTGATGAATAAGATCATCAACAATCGTGCAGTACAGGCCATCCTGGCTATAACCCTTGTCTTTGCGGCATACGCAATGGGGTGGCTTTCACCTGAAATGGCCGTAGCTGGCGGGTTGCTGCCGATGGCGATCGGCGAAACCGACTTTGGTAGTCTGAAGGATCTGCTGGTCAAGCAAGGCGAAGAGTTCGCCAACTTCAAAGCTGCCCGCGAGAAAGAAGCATCTGAACTGCGTTCCGATTTGGATTCTTTGCATAAGAAGCTGAATCGACCAGGAGCGGCGGGCTCTGGTAATCCTGGCGAAGGTCACGGCGGTTTGACAGCAGGCAAGACCTCAAAGGGCGCCCCCTTCTATCTGTTGAAAAAGGGCGAGCGTATCAGCCAGCGTAGTTCCGAGATCGGCGAGTTCGACTTGGGCGAGTTCGTTCGTGATTCGGTGGTTGGCAGCCGTAAGGCAATGGTCTCGGGGCCTGCACTGGTGCCGGTCGGCGTGTCCGATATGGTGATCGATGCGGTACGTGATTTGGTAGTAGTTACCGCCGCCGGTGCCCGAACCTTGGTTATCGACGGTCCTACCAACTTGGCACGCATCGACGGGGACCCGACAGTTATCCAGCACACGGAGAACACTGATGACATCACCGAGAGCGATATCGATCTTGGCTACGTCACATCGAACCCCAAGTTGCTGGCTGCGGTGATCCCGCTCTCCGAGGAACTGGTGCAGGATTCGCCGAACTTGAACGACGTCATTAAAATGGCTGTCGCTGGCGCCTTTGCTACGAAGATTGACGGCCTGATTCTCGCCAAGCTAGTGGCCGATGCTGCTATCCCGGATTCAGCCGCCGGCCAGGATCCGGCAGCCTGGGGCAAGGTGTTGGAGGCGGTGGGTAGTGCCATGGCCCTCAAGCAACAAGTGCCGTCCGCACTGATCGGGGCACCGGGTGACTTCATTGCTCGAGCTTCCCAGTTGGCTGCTGGGGCTGGATCGTGGCTTGGCAAACCTCCCGCATTGGCCGGCATGGCGGAGTTCAACACGACCGGTATCACGGCCGGTACCGCGATCTTCGGTGACTTCGCCAAGGCGGTGCTGATGACGATTCGCTCTGAAATCCGCCTGGAGGTGATCCGCTGGAAGAACACTGGCAAAGGCCAGCATGCTCTGGTGGCGCATGCCCGTGCCGATGGCTACGTTGTCCAACCGAATGCGCTGTATCGGATGCTGAAGACGCTCGCCTGATCGTAGCAAACTAGAACGCCCCGCTCGACAGATCGGGGCGTTTTTCTTCGTGCATGAGTTCTGGCTCTGCTGTTTGAATGACGGTAGACTTGACGGTATCTAATCCCAAACGAATCTGTACGGCTAGGCGGGTAGGGCGTTTCCGGGTTTTGTTCGAGCCCCATCAGTCCCCAAAAAATTCCCGTAAAACCCCCGTGCCGCAAGGCCTCGGGGGTTTTTATTTTAACCTTAGGAATTTCACCGTGCCCAAAGCGGCCCCATTGGTGGCAATGAGCGCCCCATTTTTGTCACGTCGACTCGATCTAATATGCGTCGAAAACCACCGTTCTTGGCGCGATTGAGCGCAGGAGCAAGCGTTACGTCACTGTCGATGAGCTAGTACACTTCGTCGCCCCAGAGCTCGACGTCCAGACCCTGTGGACGCCTCTGTGTAGCGAGCGAAATCAATCGCCCGCTGCCAGCTGACAAGCCTGCACAACTCAATGCGCCGCCATGTCTCTGGTCTAAAACAACTTTAATCGTTTCGCAACCACCATACACTCTGTTCCTTGATGAACGCCAGTTCCGGGGTACATGCAATCAAATAGTTGCGCTGATGCTGCAAGCCGGTGCAAACAGAAAGCGGCACAACGCGCGAGCTTGCAAAAAAGTCAAACCTTCAATGCAGAAAACCCCGCTTTCGCAGGGTTTGTCTTATTCGGCAATATAAGCAGAAACAGTGGCTCTTAAGCGATCTGCGAAATTGTAGATTTCATCCGGATCGGTGATTAGAACCTTCTCTTCTTCCTTGCCGTTCATCAACCCCAAATACAAGCGCTGAGAGTTGTTGAAGCGCAACCGACAAATAGGTTTACGGTTGTTATCGTCAAAGAGGATAGCGCAATAGCTTTGCGCATCCCGCATGACAACACGCTTGGACGGGACAAGATCGCGCAGGATCGCGCGAACAATGTGAAAGCCCTCGATTTCTTCAAGGGTGGTTTCGATGGTCGCGCCCTGTGTTTCCACTTCCTGCGCAGCGGGTGTATCCACCGGATTTTGCGTAGCCGGAGCAACGGCTGGCATCTCGGGAGACATAGCTTCGCGCAGGCGGTCATTGATTCGGGAGCTGATCAGTTGCTTGAATGCTCGCTTTGTAATCTCCGTGAACTGCTCTTTGAGCGCCGGGGTAAAGCGCTTTCCGGGCAGCAAATCCAGCGAAACAAGCCTTACAAAGTCTTCTGACGGGGCGTTCATCCATTCGGCCAGCTGGTTGCGAATGGCTCGTGTGTACTTCAGATCGTTGGCAGTGGTCAGGATGGAATCAACGTCAAACGCCACCTTGGCGAACTTCTTCAGCTCTTCGACTTCCTGATCCTTGAAGTCCAGCATGCTGAACTCAAGGAACGGCTTTTCGTCCATTTTGTTGGGCTGATCCAGATCCGTGAAGAAACGGTAGGTCAAGCCATTGGTGAGCACCCCGAATCGGGCCTCAGTGACATGGAAATAGCGGAACAGTTGGCTCGCATGATTATTGCTCAAGTCACCGCCGCACTTCTTACATTCAAACAGGATGATCGGCTTTCCGTCTTTCAGGATCGCGTAATCAACCTTCTCGCCCTTTTTGGTGCCTACATCTGCCACCAGTTCCGGCGTTACCTCGGTAGGATCAAAGACGTTATAACCGAGCAACTGAATGAACGGCATGATCATCGCTGTTTTGGTCGCTTCTTCGGTTTGGATCAGGTCTTTGTTGCTTTCAATCCGAGCAGCAAGCGCCCGCAATTGATCGATGAAGTCCATAGCCATAAACACCTCTCTTAATATTATTCGGGGATGATACAACAGCCGCGCCGCTTATCACGGGGCTGGGGTACAAGAAGGAGCTGGGGGCAAGCCCTTCGCTCGTTCAGCCTCCGTTATAATCCAGCCCCTTTTGTTCTGGAATACCCTGCCGTGAGCGCTCTTGTTGAAGAAATCTCCCGCCGCCGTACGTTTGCCATCATTGCTCACCCGGACGCGGGGAAAACCACGCTGACCGAGAAGCTGCTGTGGTTTGGCGGCGCCATTCAGGTGGCGGGCGAAGTGCGGGCGCGCAAGGCGTCGCGGCATGCCACCTCGGACTGGATGGAACTGGAGAAGCAGCGCGGCATTTCGGTGACCTCGTCGGTGATGCAGTTTCCCTACCGCGAGTGCATGATCAATCTGCTCGACACGCCCGGCCACGAGGATTTTTCGGAAGATACCTACCGCACGCTGACGGCAGTCGATTCGGCGGTGATGGTGATCGACTCGGTCAACGGGGTGGAAGCGCAGACAATCAAGTTGCTCAACGTCTGCCGCATGCGCGATACCCCGATCCTCACCTTCGTCAACAAGCTCGACCGTGAGGGCAAGTCGCCCATCGACCTGCTGGATGAAATCGAATCGGTGCTGGGAATC
The DNA here is from genome assembly GCF_905120355.1 of Azonexus hydrophilus. Classification (GTDB taxonomy): domain Bacteria; phylum Pseudomonadota; class Gammaproteobacteria; order Burkholderiales; family Rhodocyclaceae; genus Azonexus. Next base: position 34,725 of record NZ_CAJHOB010000013.1, read on the forward strand.
GAATGTGCCCCCATGACCTGGCCCATCGGCATGGGCAAGCGCTTCCGCGGGGTGTATCACCTCTACAACGACGCGGTGACTTTTTTCGATCCGCAAGCAGAGAAGGGGACCGCCGAAATCATTCCGGGGCTGGACAATCCGCGCCTGGACGAACTGCTGGGCGAGCAGGCCGACGAGTTGCGACTGGACATCGAGCTGGTCCGTGGTGCCTCACACCGCTTTGACTTGCAGGCCTATCTGGCCGGCAAGCAGACGCCGGTGTTTTTCGGCTCGGCAGTCAATAACTTCGGCGTGCAGAGCTTGCTCGACGCGGTGGTCGATTATTCGCCAGCGCCGGCAGCACACCCGGCGGTCAGCCGGCGGGTGGAAGCCGCGGAGCCAAAATTCTCCGGTTTCGTGTTCAAGATCCAAGCCAACATGGACCCCAAGCACCGCGACCGCATCGCCTTCCTGCGCGTATGTTCGGGACGCTTTGACCGGGGCATGAAAGTAAAACAGGTCGCCACCGGCAAGACCCTGTCGATCAACAACGCCATTACCTTCATGGCGCGCGACCGCAGCACGGCGGATGAGGCCTATTCGGGCGACATCATCGGTATCCCCAACCATGGCACCATCCGCCTGGGCGAAACCTTCACCGAAGGTGAAGATCTGCGCTTTACCGGCATCCCGTCCTTTGCGCCGGAAATGTTCCGTCTCGCAAGAATTGGTAACCCACTTAAAATCAAGCAATTGCAGAAAGGTCTTCAACAACTTGCTGAAGAAGGCGCCACGCAGTTGTTCCGCCCGATTTCCGGCACCGACATGATTCTCGGGGCCGTCGGCGCCCTGCAGTTCGATGTGGTCGCGCACCGCCTGGAGCACGAATACGGCGTGCAGGTGATTTTCGAACACTACAACTGCTCGACGGCCCGCTGGATCGTCGGCGATCCTGCGGAATTGCGCCAGCTGTCCGACCGTTACAGTGCCAACGTTGCGCTCGATGGCGCCGATGATCCGGTCTACCTGGCACCGAACAATGTCTATCTCAACATGGTGCGGGAAAAGTATCCCAACCTGCGCTTCCTGGAAACACGGGAAGTGGCTTAGCATGCCGCTTTCTGGTCGCCGCACAACAGCATGAGCCGCATTCCGCCTGACAATTTCCATGCCGGCATCACCCGGGGCGCGGCCCGCGCGCATGGCCATACCCCGGCGTGGCCCCGCCAGACAGGGGAGGCTGCATGAACTCGCACGACTCCTGCGAAGAAATCACCTTGGTAGCGCTGGATAGTGAGGCGCCCGCCCAGGAAATCGGCGATGAATATTTCATGCGCGAAGCGATTTCCCTGGCCCATGCCGCCGAATGCTTGGGAGAGGTGCCGGTCGGCGCTGTCGTGGTGCGCGATGGTCAGATCATCGGCCGTGGTTTCAATTCACCGATCGGCGAACACGATCCAACCGCGCATGCCGAAATTGCCGCGTTACGCGATGCAGCACGCAAGCTCGGCAATTACCGTCTCCCCGGATGCACGCTCTACGTCACCCTCGAGCCTTGCGCCATGTGCGCCGGCGCCATCATGCATGCGCGCATTGCACGAGTGGTATACGGTGCACGCGACCAGAAAACCGGGGTGCACGGCAGCGTCGTCGATCTGTTCGGCGTGGAGCGCCTGAATTTTCATGCCACGGTCGAGGGAGGGCTGCTCGCTGCCGAATGCGGCGGACTGCTGAGCGCTTTTTTTGCCCGGCGGCGACGGCAGCATCTTGCCTCCGGATAACGCGGCATGCGAATCCACATTTCGGTAGCCCAGCAGCAACTCAGTCTGTATACCGACGACGGCAACCTGCTGCGGCGTTATCCGGTTTCCACCGCCAAAGCGGGAGTTGGCGAGTGCTGCGGCAGCTTTCAGACACCGCGGGGTCGGCACCTGATCCGCGCCAAGATCGGCGCCGGAGCCCCCGCAAATACGGTGTTCGTGCGCCGACGCCCGACCGGAGAAATCTGGTCGCCGGAACTGGCTGCAGCTTTTCCCGGACGCGACTGGATTCTCACCCGCATTCTCTGGCTGTCCGGCTGCGAAGCCGGATTCAACCGACTCGGCCAGGTGGATACCATGCGCCGCTTCGTTTACATCCACGGCGCTCCCGATACCGCACAGATGGGCGTGCCCGGCTCGCATGGCTGCGTGCGTATGAGCAATGCCGATCTGATCGACCTGTTTGACCGCGTGCCCTGTTATACGCCGGTCGAAATCTGCGAGAACTGAATCTCCTCACCGGCAGGCGAAAAGCTTTTTTCCAGGAGCAGGGCCTCACCGGAGCGGTGTCGCAGGTAAAGCGTTGAGGCCCGGGTGCCATAGTTGGGCGAACAGACAAAAATGGCCGACAGCAGCCGCTCCCATTCGGGGGACACGCCGGTCGCGGGCAGATCATGCTCGGCGGCCAGATGCCGGTCCGCCAGCAGGGTAAAAAAAGCTTCCGCAGCGGGCAGCGTTTCCAGCGCACTGACAAAGGCCGTGCGCGCCCGCACCAGTTTCGGCCAGGGCGTATCGAGACGATGGTTGGACAGGCCGTAAACGCCAGCAGGTAACACCTGCGCTGCAGCGCTCCCTGCTGGCTGACGGTTGCTCAGGTAAAGCAGCGTATCGTGGTCGGCGAGCAGCAGGTTGAATCCCGAATAGGCGGCAAGATCGATACGCGCGGCAAAAGTGGCGGCGGCATCCGGCTGGCGCAGGAAACCTGCGGTCAGTTCGCCGCGTGAGCAAGCTCCCGCCGGCACCCCTGGCTCGCGGACATTGGTCACGGCGGCAAAACGACCATCACGATGCGCAGCCAGCCAGGTACCGCCAGCCTGCCGGTCACGCCCACCAAAAATCTGTGGCGCATCGTCCCAGAACGCTGCGGCATCGGTAGGACGGGCATGAAATTCGTCCCGATTAGCAGCGACCACCAGCGGAAACTCGGGATGCACCTGCCAGCCGGCAACGATCAGGCACATCGCCGTCTCCCCGTGCTGCGATCAGGCCGGGGCATCATGTTCAGGGTGAACGGCCCGTGCAACCAGCGGCGCCCCGTCCCGGGCGCCCAGGCGCACCGTCCCGGCATGACTGACCTGAATCACCGCCAGCCCGGCAAAACCGCCACCGGGGGCTGGGGCACCCGTCACGATCTGGCCCACGGCCTGATCCGGGTTGTCCGGGGAGAACAGTTCGCCGCCTGCCGCCAGTTCCAGCGGACTATCGACCCGGAACAAACTCCGCTTCACCTTGCCCAGATACTGTGTACGGGCGACGATTTCCTGCCCGGGATAACAGCCCTTGTTGAAACTCAGCCCCCCGATCTGTTCGAGATCAAGCATTTGCGGCACAAAAGCTTCCTGTGTCGCTTGCGTCACCAGCGGCAGGGCATTTTCAACATCCAGCCAGCGCCATACCGGCAGCCCCACTGGCCGCGCCTTGCCGGCCAACTGCAGCCACACATCCGCGGCCTGCGCCAGCGGACAGATAACGATGACCCGCTGCGCATCCAGTCGCAGCACTTCAATCGGGCCCTGCTGCAGACTGTGCAGCACGTCGCCAGGCGCCCGCAGCCCGGCGGCAGCCAGCGCTTCATCAAGCTGAGCGCCGGCCAGGCCGAGCAGCACACATTCTGGCTGCGCCGTCAGTGTGACCTTGGCACGCAACACGTACATGCGCAGGCGTTTTTCACTGAATGCGAGGAGATTTTCTGCCAGCAGCAGCCGATAGCCAGCGGCGCCACGCCGTACGATGAAACTCGCTAGCAGACGCCCCTTGGCGGTACACCAGCCGGCATGACGCGCCTGATCCGGTGCCAGCGCAGTGATGTCGCTGGTGAACTGGTTATGCAAAAAAGCCCCGGCATCGTCTCCGCCCGCATCCAGCACCGCCAGATGGGTAAGCGGCGCCAGCACGGTCTGCTGGCCAGCGGCGTGCAATTCGCCGCTCGCATCGCCGAAATCAAGGACTTCACCCGTGCTTTCCGAAAAATGTGCCTCGGTGGATTCGAGAAAACTACGCCAGTGCTCATTCATGCAAGATATTCCTTGGAGGGGCCGCCAGCCGCGAAAGCGGGCGAGAGGAGGGGGTTGTGGGCTATTATAGCGGCCGCTGCCGAGCCTCTTCCTGCGGATGGCACGGCATGTCGCTGCGGGAAGTGCTGCAAGGACCCCGCATCCTGCTTACGAGTTCCCATGCGTACCGTCTTTCGTCTATTCATTGTCTGTTTTTTCGGCGCTGCCATTGCGCTGGGGTTGTTTTATGCCTGGGCAACGCAAGCCTTGAATGTGTCTGCCCCAACGGAAGACGAGAGCGCCGCGCATGCCATCGAGTTCCGCATCCCCCCCGGCAGCAGCCTGCGTGCTGCCGTGCAAATTCTCAATACTGCCGGCGTACCACTTGATGCCGACCTGTTTGCCCTGCTGGCCCGCCTGCAAGGGCAGGGGGGGGCAATCAAGGCGGGCAGTTATGTCTTGTCGCACGGTGAGACACCGCAGACGCTGCTGCAGAAGCTGGTTGGTGGCCGGGTCAGCCAGGCCAGTGTCACCCTGGTCGAAGGGTGGACTTTCCGCCAGTTCCGCGCCCGCCTGGATGCACAAACCACACTGCAGCATGACACGGCGGGCATGAGCGAAAGCGAGATTGCGCAGAAACTGGGCTTGCCCAGTCTGGAAGGGCGGTTTCTGCCCGATACCTATCTGTTTGACAAAGGCAGCAGCGACCTCGATATCCTGCGCCGTGCCGGCCACGCCATGGAACGCGCGCTGGCAAGCGTCTGGCAGGCGCGCCCGCAAGGCTTGCCCTACAAAACAGCCGAAGAAGCGCTGATCATGGCGTCCATCATCGAAAAGGAAACCGGGCGGCCGGAGGACAGGGCGCACGTCGCCGCCGTTTTCGTCAATCGCCTGCGCATCGGCATGCGCCTGCAGACCGATCCGACGGTTATTTACGGCCTGGGCGACAGCTTCGACGGCAATTTGCGCAAGATTCACCTGCAAACCGATACCCCGTACAACACCTACACCCGCGCCGGCCTGCCGCCGACGCCCATTGCCATGCCCGGCCTGGCAGCGTTGCAGGCAGCTTTTACTCCCGCAGCCAGCAAAGCCCTTTATTTTGTCGCGCGGGGCGATGGCAGCAGCCATTTTTCGCGCACCCTGGACGAACACAACCAGGCCGTCAACCGCTACCAGCGAGGCAGACCATGAGAGGAAAATTCATCACTTTTGAAGGCATCGATGGCGCCGGCAAAAGCAGTCACGTCAATTGGCTGGCCGACACCCTGCGCCAGCGCGGTCTGACCGTACAGGTCACTCGCGAACCCGGAGGCACACCGCTGGGCGAGAAGCTGCGCGAACTGCTCCTGAACGAGCCGATGCATCTGGAAACGGAAACCCTGCTCATGTTCGCCGCTCGCCGCGAGCATATTGCCCGCGTTATCGAGCCCGCCCTGGCCCGTGGCGAGTGGGTGGTTTGCGACCGCTTCAGTGACGCCACCTGGGCCTACCAGGGCGGAGGTCGAGGCCTCGATAAAACCAAGTTCCTGACTCTGGAACACTGGGTGCTCGACCATCTGCAACCTGATCTCACCTTGTTGTTCGATCTGCCGCTAGCCGTGGCCCGCGAGCGCATCGCACTGGCCAACCGCACCCTCGACCGTTTCGAACAGGAACGTGCCGATTTTCATGAGCGTGTCCGCCAGGCCTACCTCGACCGGGCGCAACATTTCGCCCAGCGCATGCGTGTCATCAATGCCAGCCGCAGTCTGCCAGAAATCCAGAAAACACTTGAAGAAATAATCAAAACCATTTGATTATGAACATTTTAGATCTTCACAAAAAAACCTGGGACGAACTATCTTCACGGCGAGACAGGTTGCCGCATGCGCTCCTGCTCAGCGGTCAGCGCGGCATAGGCAAGTTTGCCGTGGCAAAGGATTTTGCGGCTTCGCTATTGTGTGAAAACCCGGACGCGCAGCAACGTGCCTGTGGACATTGCCTCGCGTGCAACTGGTTTGCCCAGGGCAATCACCCGGATTTTCGCCTGCTGCAACCGGAAGCCATGACGGAAATCAGCAGCGGCGAGGAGGAGGGGAAGAAGAAGGCGAGCAAGGAAATCCTCATTGATCAGGTCCGGGCGCTGGATGAGTTTCTCGGTGTCGGCAGCCACCGTGGCGGACTGAGCATCGTCCTCGTCAATCCAGCCGAAGCGATGAACCGCAATGCCGCCAATTCAATCTTGAAAATACTTGAAGAACCTCCTGCAGGTATATTGTTTTTATTGATTTCAGATGAGCAATCAAGATTGCTACCCACCATTCGCAGCCGCTGCCAGAGCATCTTGATCGGTCTGCCGGAAACGCCCGCCGCACAGGCCTATCTGCGCGCTTCCGGGATCGACGACGCTGAACGCTGGCTAGCCTTGAGTGGCGGCGCGCCCCGCCTCGCCCTCGAACTGGCGGAAAAAAACGGCAGCGGGCAGGGCAGCTGGCTACCGACCCTGCTCACGCATCTGAAGCAGGGCGCGCAGCACGACCCCTTGCGCGCCGCAGGCGACATCGACAAATTACTACGCGAACAAAAGGGGGCACTGAGTTTGCGGCAGATCATCGATACCCTGCAGAAATGGCTGATCGATCTGACGCAAGCCGCCAACAGCCTGCCAGTGCGTTATTTTCTGGCGAACAATGGCGAAATCAGTGCCTTGGCTGCTAAGATTCCCAGCACTCGGCTGGTGCGCGCTTACCGCAAACTTGCGACACAGCGCCGGGAAGCCGAGCAACCAGTGAACGGACGCCTCTTTCTGGAAGGTGTTTTTCTCGATTACCGGGATTTGTTTAGTCCACGACCGGGTGAATGAACGCAATGAGTGAAGTCAAAAACGTACCCCAGCGCCCCAGTGTTTTGTCGCTGAATATCAATTCAAAATCAGCGCTTTACGCCGCTTTCATGCCGCACGTGAAAAATGGCGGCATCTTCATCCCCACCACCCGCGGCTATGCTCTCGGCGATGAAGTGTTCATGCTGTTGTCGCTGATGGATGACCCGACCAAACTGCCGATTGCCGGCACCGTCATCTGGGTCACGCCGCCCGGCGCCCAGAATGGCCGCGCACAAGGCGTTGGCGTGCATTTCAACAATGATGAAAGTGGGCACGAGGCACGCCGCAAAATCGAAGGGCTGCTAGGTGGCGTGCTGCAATCGGTACGCCCCACGCATACGCTGTAAGCCCCCATGTGGGTCGACTCGCATTGCCATCTTGATCTGCCTGAACTGGCCGGCTGCCTGCCGGAAGTGCTGGTCAGCATGCAGGAAAAAAACGTCGTTGCGGCACTCACGATCGCCGTCAACCTTGAGGACTTCCCCCAGGTTCTGGCGCTTGCCGAACACTCGGAGCGCCTGTACGCCAGCGTCGGTGTGCACCCCGAGTATGCCGATGCCAGAGAAGCCACGGAAGATGAACTATGCCGCCTTGCGCAGCATCCTAAAATCCTCGGCATTGGTGAAACCGGACTGGATTACTACTGGCAGAAAGATCAGCCTGAATGGCAGCGGCAGCGTTTTCGGACCCACATCCGCGCCGCCCGTCGCGTTGGTAAACCGCTGATCGTGCATACCCGCGATTCCGCCACCGACGTCATCCGCATCCTGCGAGAGGAGGGCGCCGATGCCGTCGGCGGCGTCATGCACTGCTTTACCGAAAACTGGGAAACCGCAGCGGCAGCCCTGGAGCTCGGGTTTTACCTGTCTTTTTCCGGCATCGTCACTTTCAAGAACGCCACACAGGTCAAGGAAGTTGCCCAAAAATGCCCGCTTGACCGGCTCCTGATCGAGACCGACGCACCTTACCTGGCCCCGGTGCCGTATCGTGGCAAACGCAACCAACCGGCTTACGTTGCCCACGTCGGCGAGGAAATCGCCCATTTGCGGGGGCTGGATCTGGCAGAGATCAGCAGCGCCACCTGCGCCAATTTCTGCCGTCTGTTCAATCCACCGCCCCTGCATTCATACGCCTAAATCATGAAAAAAATCCTTGCCCTGACTCTCGCTGCTGCTTTGTCCCTGCCGCTGCACGCCAGCACCTATGACGATCTGATTCACGGCGCAATGCTTGGTAGCACCAGTGATATCCGTTCCTTGCTGCAACGCGGAGCTTCCGTCGACACCACGGACGCGCAGGGCAACACCTTGCTCATGCTGGCTGCGCGTGACGGGCACAATGAGTTGCTCCGATTGCTGATCGAGCACCGGGCCAAGCTCAATGCCCGTAATGCCGCGGGTGATACCGCCCTGGCGCTGGCTGCATTTCGCGGGCACCTGGAAAGCGTGCGTATTCTGCTCGATGCAGGCGCAGCGCAGACCGTCCCAGGTTGGCCGCCGCTGGTTTATTCGGCATTCGCTGGTCACAAAGAGGTTGCCCAGCTACTTCTGGCGCGTGGGGCCAACGTCAATGCCAGCGCCGACAATGGCATGACAGCACTGATCGCAGCAGCGCGAAACGGCCACACTGAAATTGCCCGCATCCTGCTGGCAGCGGGTGCGGACATCACCATGAAAACAGATCGAGGCGAAACAGCACGTCAGATCGCCTTGCAATACAAAAACACCGACATCGCCGAACTGATCGACAAGCGCAGCAACTAAGCTGCTCAGGTGCTGTGCGGTACCGACAACAAGGCAGGAATGTTTGTGTTTTGTTTGTCGCCTTGCAAGGGCTGACTGAGAAACACCCTGGGTAAATTGATCTTGCGGGCCGCAAACGATGGCCTCTCAGACCTACCTTGCTGGTGTCGCATAATTTGCATTATGTTAAATAAAGTATTGCTCAGCGTGCCAAGCAAACAGCCAATAAACTTCTCGACTCCTGTCATGGCCCGTTTAGGCAACCGGCTAACGTCTGTCACACGCTAAAATACTCGCCTTTTCTCGGAGGGTCCGCATGTGACACGTTCTCTCGTTTTTCTCCCCGGATGGTGTCTTGGACGCGGGCCGCTACTAACCACAGTGCGGGCGCTGGAGGGTCAGTTCATTGATCTACCAGGTTATCTCGACAGCCCACGCTGCGCTGATTTCACTGACGCCGTAGAACAGATTGGCGCGCGTCTGCCAAAAGACTGTGTGCTCGCAGGCTGGTCGATTGGCGCCCAGTTGGCGTTGGCAATCGCGGTGCGCTTTCCTGACAAGGTCGGCAAACTGCTGCTCGTCGCGGGCACGGCCTCTTTCGTGCAGCGTGAGGGCTGGCCGCATGCCATGCCGGAATCCACGCTGGCCGAATTCACGGCCGCAATGATAGCCGACCCAGCGGGGATGCTGCCGCGCTTTGTGGGTGGCTTCAACCGGGGCGACGACTACGCCAAGGAGGTAACCCGGCGCATTCTCGAAACGGCCGACCCTCTCCCCCCCCCGGAAGTACTGGCCGATGGCTTGGCCTGGCTGCGTGATGTTGATTTACGCACCGCCGCTCCCCTGGTCAAGGCACCCACGCTGCTCATCCACGGTGCAGCCGATCCCCTGATGCCGCTGGCGGCAGCTGAAGCGCTGGCAGCACTGATTCCTGATGTGCAGGTGCACAGCATGCGGGGCTGCGCTCATGCACCTTTCCTGTCACAGCCAGAAGAATTTCTTGCTCTAGTCCGCGCCTTTATCGCATGAGCACACCCGCACGGCACCAGGTGCGCCAATCGTTCGAACGCGCCGCAGCCACTTACGACCAGGCCGCCGGAGTACAACGCCTCGCCTGCAAGATTCTGGCCGAACAATTGCCGCAGTCACTATCGGCCACGCCGCGACTACTCGATGCCGGTTGTGGCACGGGCTATGCCCTGCCCTTGCTGCAGGCGTTCGCCCCGACAGCCGAGGTGCTGGCGCTCGACCTGGCACCCGCCATGCTGGCGCGTGCGCATGCGGCAACGGCCAGAATACAAGGCGATCTGGAGTGCCTGCCACTGGCCACGGCCTGTATCGATCTGTACTGGTCCAGCCTGGCCTGGCAATGGTGCGATCCCGCTCGCGCTCTGGCAGAAGCCCGGCGGGTGCTGCGCCGCGGGGGGCATTTCCTGCTCTGCAGCCTGGGACCCGCAACTTTCACCGAATTGCGCCAGGCCTTTGCAGCGGTCGATGACTACCCGCACACCCTCGACTTTCTCGCTGGCGACACGCTGCTGCAGCTCGCGCAAAGCGCAGGATTTCCGGCGCTGGAGTTACGCTGCCAGCGCGCTACCGTGCACTATCCAGACGTTAGACATCTGCTGCAGGCGGTGAAGGCCGTTGGCGCCAATCAACTCGGCCCGGGTCGCCGTACCGGGCTGATGGGACGGGCTGCTTTTTCCCGCTTGCGCACAGCGTACGAAACGCAGCGGCAGGCGGCTGGCCTGCCACTCTCCTACGACCTCATTTTTTTATCCGGAACCGCATGAGCACTGCTTATTTCCTGACCGGCACCGATACCGAAATCGGCAAGACCCACATCGTCTGCGCGCTCCTCGAGCAAGCGCGCCAGCTGGGCTTGCGCGCCACCGGACTGAAACCGGTGGCAGCCGGGATCGAAGCGGATGGCGAAAATGACGATGTGCGCCGTATCCGTCAGGCCAGCAACGTTGCTCTGCCCGCTCCGATACGCAACCCCTACTGTTTTGCGCCGCCCATCGCGCCCCATCTGGCGGCGGCCCAGGCCGGCGTCGAAATCGATTTCGCCCGAATTGCCGCAAGCCTGAGCAACGCGCAGCAGCACGCTGATTTTGTCGTTGTCGAGGGTGCGGGTGGATTCTGCATTCCGCTCGGGCCGGATCAAACCAGCGCCGATCTGGCGGTAGCCCTGCAGTTGCCGGTCATCCTCGTGGTCGGCCTACGCCTGGGCTGCCTCAACCATGCCCTGCTCACTGCCGAAGCCATCACCCGCCGCGGCTTGGTGCTGGCCGGCTGGGTCGGCAATCATCTGGCAACGCCGATGTCGCACGCTGCGGAAAACATGGCTACCCTGCGCGCCCTTCTGCCGGCGCCCTGTCTGGGCGAAATCAGCTGGCGGGATGACGGCGATATCAGCGCCAGTGCCAACGAACTACAACTGCCACCCAGCGAATGCTTCAGGAGCCGGGCAATATAAGTGCGTGCGGATCGAGGTCTTGATCGACGAACTCCGGATTTGCTTCGGAACCCTGTGGCGATGTTTCATCCTGGAACTGCTGGCGGATCTCCAGAATATCTTCCCAGCCGGCGAGAAAAGCCTCCACGCAGAGCGGATCAAAGTGCTTGCTGCGACCGTTTTCCAAGTACTGTAGCGCCTCTTCGAGGGGCCACGTCTTTTTGTACGGCCGTTCGGAGGTCAGCGCGTCGAACACGTCTGCCACCGCCACGATGCGACCGAATAACGGAATATCGCGCCCTTTGAGCCCCGCAGGATAACCGCTGCCATCATATTTTTCGTGGTGGGTACGGGCAATTTCTGCGCCCGCCTGCAGCACTTCCGAACCGCTATCTTTCAGAAGCTCATAGCCAAACAGGAGGGTCGGCCGGGAATCATGAAAAATTCCCCGAAAACTGCCTACTCTTCTGAATTAAAAAGCGAATCTTGATTGTCAACGCTATTTTTCTTGGCGTTGGTGCTCTTCGCCTGTGGCGACTGTAATGTCGCGAGCTTTTCAAAGACTTTCTCGTGGCTAGCGGCAACGGCTTTTGCCGCCATCAGTTCGGCTGCCAGCCGCTGCCCCGTTTCCATGCTCTCCCTTAGCTTGCAGAGGTTCGCTTGGTTTTCCTTGTCCAGATCGGACACTCGCCCGTTGGCTTGCGCCAACTGATCCGTCAACTGTTGGATTTTCACCTCGGCAACGGCCAACTGCTCTTTGACCGAGCGCAATGTTCGTACTTCGCCATCGTGTCGATGAAGTTCACTGTGCGCATGGGTGAGCTCGCTTGATAGACGGGCATTGTCCTCATGACTGCGGATGAGTTCTTGCTGTTTCGCGTTTGCCGTTTCCTTGGCATTACGCAACTCCCCCTGCAAGAACTGGATCTGCTGTTCGAACTGGCGCTGATCCTGCTCCCGTTGTTCCTTCGCTGCGGTTCGGAAATGCGCCAGTGCCTCGCGGGCGTGTTGGTGCTTTTCCTCCAGCGACACACGGTGCGCTTCTTCCTTTACCAGTTGCCCTTCCATGTCCTGGATGCGCTGAGCCATTTGTGCCCGAACGATTCTCTCTTCTTGGAGCACGCTTAGTATTTCGCTGTGGGCTGCTTTCTCTGCACCCAACTCCAGGGCCTGGCGTTCAGACTGGCTGCGAAAGGATTCCACTTCATTACGTAATGTGGCGATGGTGTCGTTCAGCGCCGCAATTTCTGCCTTGTGCTTATCGGTCAGAGCCGCCAAACGCTGATCAGCTTCTTCATGCAGGCGTTCTGCGAGCCTGGCAGCCAGATCCTGGATGGCTTCACTGACCGCGACCTGGGTACCGGTACTGCCGCCTTCCTCTTCTTCGATTTCCTTCAGATAGCGGTGAATCGTGCCTTTCGAGCCGGTATCGCCTAACTCGCTGCGAATTGCGTCGATCGATGGGTAGCGCCCCATCGCCAACAGCTTGTTACGCGCTCTGACGACTTCTGACTTGTAGATTCCTGCTCTGGCCATGGCATCCTCGTATTTCATACCGTATTACGTATTACGATATTACATACTAATCAAACGAAGTTCAATGCAGCGAAAGTAGCAAATATAAGACGCGATAATGGTTGATTATTTGTTGTAATACGCAATGGTGACCCCAAAGTCTTGAACATAATTACGAACGGACATTCTGGCTACACTGGAATTCAATATGTTGCGCCTGTTCCAGCTACCCGCAAGAATTGGAAGAAGCTGTCGGTCGTGTCACGGGCGTGCGCGCCGGGACCGAGCGCCTGGTGGTACTGGCCGAAACTCGTACGGCGCAGGATGGCAATGAAGCAATTCGCGCTGAGGTAGAGCAATTGGCTATAGAACTCACCGGCCCACTCTGGGGACTCTGGGTGTGGATGGTTTTCGGCCTCCTGGCACCGGTCTTCTGGGTTGCGATAGCGCTTGCGCCAACGCTCGCCGCGCGGCGTCTCGCCCGAATCGGATCACGCCTTGCCCTGACTGCGACTGGCATCCAGCCACGAGCAATCGGCTGCGCTACCCGCACGTTTCGCTTTTGTTGCCAAACAGGAATTGCTTGCTCACCCGCTGGCCGCGATACCGTTGAAACGCCTAGGCGCAGTTTTCGTTGAGCGCTTTGATACTGTGCGCGGTGTTGAAGACACGCATGCACTGGAGAGGCGGGCTGGAGCAGGCAACGCCCTTGTAGTCTTTGCCGAAGGAACCTTCCGTGAACCGCCCGGTGTATTGCCCTTCCGCATGGGGGCTTTCCTGGCCGCTGCCCGCGCCGATGTTCCGGTCATTCCTGTCACTTTGAGCGGCACCCGCCGTCTTCTTCCTGACCTTAGTCTGTGGCCACGCTACAGCAAATTGACGGTTACCGTCCATCCACCGATCATTCCCGCAGGAGCAAACTGGCACGCAGCCCTTGTACTGCGCGACACCGCGCGGGCAGTCATCCTGGCGCAATCGGGTGAACCGGACGCTACTGTGCGCTGATGTCGCAGTGCGGTTTGGTTAACTGACCCGGTCTCAATATTCGCCAGGTATCGCGAAACACGGCCTGCTCCACTTTCAGCCGCAGATGACTCGGACAGGCCACTCTGATCACGAGCATTAGTTGCTCGGGGTCGGAAAAATCCCACAGAATCTTGTTGCGGCCAGAGGGAAAAGCGATGAAGCTTTCGTCGGAAATTTTGCGGAAATGCGCTTCGGCCTCGCTTTGCCAAGTCTGTGTCGCCTCATCGGCAGCCGCCAGCGCCGCAGATTCCACGCGATCAAGATCCCACATTGCTTCATCGGGGATCGGCATGCGAAACAGATGCAATACGTAATCTCCGGTGAGAGATGTGTTTTTCAAAGGCGTGGTCAGCAACAAGCCATTCGGAAACTCAGCCATCTTGCCGGTCTGCTGCCCGGCATAGCCTAACTCCGCCAACGTCGTGGCAAATATGTCGATGTCGATGACCCGGCCATGAAGTTGGTTGATTTCAATGAGATCACCTACCTTGAACGGCCGGACGAAGGTGATGTAAAGATAGCCCAGCACGCACATCAGCAGTTCTTTGCTGACGATCAGGACGGCCCCGGCAACCGCTGCTAGGGACAGGGCAAAACCGGCAATCGTCGACGCCCAGACCGAGATGATGACGAAAAAAACCAGGAACCAGATGACGTTCCGGGCCCAGACCAGATGCATCCGACGCTTCTCGGCGGAAATTTCCCCTCGCACAAGATAGCGCGCCCAGAGGTGAGAGAGAGCGGCACCTACGGCAATCAGGAAGAAGGTCGCAATGACCTTCTCCCATTGGCCAGGAATGGCGACAAACAGTTCATGCAGCATGGGCATCAACGCGGCGCTCCGGTCAGCCATTGACAGAAGGAATAATGGAGCCTGGCATTCACGAATTCGAGCCTTTTCTCCGGATAACGATCAAGTAGTATCCCACGGACAATGCCAGCGTTACCGCGGCTGTTGCATAGACATGCTCAGCCCCCAACTCGTTGAAGTCCAGCACGATGACCTTGCGAGCAATGGCCATCAGAGCCGTCCCGAGGACAATCTCAACGGCCAGTTGCCGGTTATGGTTGTCTTCGACATAAAGAATGATGTTGTGAAATATTTCAACTGCGATCAGCACTGCCATGAATGCACCGAAGGTTGCGAGAATATCCTTGATTTCAAGCAGCATGAATGGCGGTGCCATCAAGCGCTGGTAAAGCACATAGACCACATCCGCCACGCCCCAGATGATGACCATTACCATGACCGCAGCGAGTACGCGTGCAACTTGGGAGATTACCCTGTTGAAGAAGGACAGTACAGGATCCTGTGTTTGGTGATTTGACTGTTCGTTTGTTTGCATGATGGCTGCCGATTGAGGAAACTCACGTTGTTGGAACTGGCTGGGTGATGCTGGGAAATAATGCTGAACGTTCGGATTCCATGACTGTCATGATCGCCGGGTGAACAACCCGTCGCTCGGCCGTTATGGCCCAGAACCCCTCATGAATCTCATTGACCACGCCGATGCAGCGCGTATTGTAGCGTGTGCATATTTCATCCCTCAGAACGGCGGGCCCCGGGAAAAACCCAGCGCCCGCCTGCCCAAAAGCTTTCATCAATGCACCATCGTCGAACTCGCCCATCAGCCGCGGCACTAAGCGCAGGTCGCTCAACCAGCGATCGATATGACCACGAATAGCGGAATGTCCCCCCGGTAGAAGCAGCGGCGCATCGTTCAGGCATTGCGGAAAATCGCCAAGTTCTGCGCACAAAGACGCCCCCCCGAAAAACGCCAAGGGGCTTTCCCCCAACTTATGGCTGTGCCCGCGGATGGCCAGCCCGGACGGCATCGGACGATCTGCCACGACCATGTCAAGACGCTGCAAGGCCAATTCGGCCAGCAGCATGTCGATAGTGCCTTCCCGGCAAACCAGCCTAACGGGCTCAGGTAGTTTGCCAACAGGGGCCAGCAAACGGTAAGCGAATGTTTTCGGGACGACGTCCGTGATGCCAATGCGCAGTACCGGGATCGGTTGTCTTTGGCGGGCCGACAATGCCTGCTTCAACTCCCCGCTCAGATGCAGGATTTCATCGGCGTAGGACAGAACCTGCCGGCCCGCTTCGGTAAGTTCCAGGCCACGTCCAGCCGGACGAAACAGCGCCGCCCCGAGGTCCTCTTCAAGATGGCGGATCTGTCCGCTAATGGTCTGCGGCGTGAGATTCAACGTCTCAGCAGCACGGCTGATGCCACCCACCTGGGCAACCGTCCAGAAATACCGAAGATGCTTGAGGTTCATGTGACTGTTCGTTAATTGCCGAAATATTGTTAATAAAAATTCGTGTTTATTAAAGCATTTTTTGCTCCTATCGTGCTCTCATATTCACAACGAAGGAGCAAACATGCAGATCGACATCCGCGCCAAAGGCATCGAAATGAGCGAAGGCTTGCGTGATCATACCGAGCGCTGCCTCAATTTTGGCCTGGATTGGGCCCAGCAAGATGTAGATCGCGTCGTCATCACACTGTCTGACATCAATGGACCGCGTGGTGGCAACGATAAGCGGTGTCAGCTAAGAATACCGCTACCCCGGATGCGCGATGTCGTGATCGAGGAAGTTGCCGATGATCTCCAGATCGCTATCGCCCGATCCGTCGACCGGGCGTCCCGTAGTCTGGAGCGTCGCTTGTCGCGACAGCGTGAGTTCGGCCCGTTGCCGCCATCCTGCCCGACGGAGGACTGAAATGAGCCTTTCCAAACTTTCCCTGTTCAGCATGCTGGCGAGCCGGATTTTTGCAATCAGCCGCCGGACCTGGATTCTGATTTCGGTCGTCATCCTGATGTTCACAATTCTGGCCGTCTGGCTGACGATCAGCTTGGCTGGATGGCTGTTCGGCATGGCTCAGGAGGGGGTTTCGGCTGTGCCGGATGTCGCGCGCAGTGCCGTTCAACAAGTTGAGAAAGTCGTGCCGGGGGCAACCCAGGCCATCGAGGATCTGCGGGCGATCGGTCAAGCGGCGCCGCCTGCCCGCGATGTTTCAGGAACCGACCCGATTCCCGTGGCGCGTTTTCCTGGCCTAGCCCGTACGCACTGGCAACGTGAAGATCAAGGCATCACGGTACGTTACGAAGGAAAGGCTGATCTGGCAGCGGTCCTGGACCATTATGCCAAGGGCTTTGCCGAGCATGGTTATCGACAGGAACTCCTCGCCGCCACACCAAGCGAGGAGCGCCATGATTACCACAAGGGAGAAGAACGTATTGGCGTAACCTTCGTGCAGCAGAAAGAAAACAGGGTTTTGGTAAGCATCACGACTCGGCAGCCATGATTGGCGCCACATAAGGGAGAAACACCATGGCGACACACCAGGCCGACTCTTGGCACGCACAAGCCCATGAACACTGCATTGAGCAACTAGCGGTCAATCCGACCGCCGGACTGAGCAGCGTGGAAGTGATAAACCGCCTAGCCGAACACGGCCCCAACCGCCTGGCGGAAAAGCCACCGCGTTCCGCCTGGTTGAAATTCTTCGACCAGTTCAAGAGCTTGTTGGTGCTGATCCTGATCGGTGCTGCCGTACTGGCAGGTGCGATTGGTGACTTCAAGGATGCCATCGTGATCGGCATCGTCGTGCTGCTCAACGCTGCCCTTGGGTTTTTCCAGGAGCATCGTGCGGAGGCGGCACTAGCGGCATTGAAAAACATGCTGGCGCCCGGCGCCCGGGTGCGTCGCGATGGTCAGATGCAGCAGATCGAGGCGGCTGATCTGGTGCCCGGCGACATTTTGCTGCTCGAAGCCGGCGACCGCATTCCGGCCGATGCAAGGGTTCTGAGCGCGCACAGCGCCGAAGTCGCGGAAGCGGCATTGACCGGCGAATCCCATGCCGTCGCAAAACTCCCGGATACCGTAGCGGAATCGGCGGTTCTGGCGGAACGTCACAACATGGTGTTCATGAATACCGTGGTGACCCGCGGTCGCCTCGAAGCCCTCGTCATCGCCACCGGGATGCACACCGAAATGGGGCGCCTGGCCGGTCTGCTGGCCGAGACCGCAGAAGGCGAAACCCCCTTGCAGATTCAACTCGATGGCCTGGGCAAGCGGCTGGCGATCATCGCCACCGTCGTGGTCGGCCTGATGTTCTTCATGGGCCTGATGCGCGGGGATGAACTGATCAAGACCGCGATGACCGCCATCGCCCTGGCCGTGGCCGCCATTCCCGAAGGCCTGCCGGCGGTGGTGACGGTGACGCTGGCCCTGGGCATGCACCGGATGGCCAAGCGCAACGCCATCGTCAAGAAGCTGGCCGCAGTCGAGACTCTCGGCTGCACGACGGTAATCTGCTCCGACAAAACCGGCACGCTGACGCTCAATCAGATGACCGCCCGCGCCGTTTACACCCAGGGCCAGCGTTACCTGGTCAGCGGCGAGGGTTACGGCGGTGAAGGCCGCTTCGAAGGCATCATCTCCGGGGCGCCAACACTGGGCCATGTCCTGCTGCCGGCAGCCTTGTGCGTCGATGCCCGGATCAAGGATGGCGCCCTGATCGGCGATCCAACCGAGGGAGCCTTGCTGACGCTGGCGGCAAAAGCGGGTCTGATGCCGGATGCCGTCCTTGAGCACCGGCCGCGTATCGCCGAAATTCCGTTCGACTCGGCCACCAAGTACATGGCCACCTTCCACCACGATGGCGACCGGGTCATGATGTGCGTCAAGGGCGCACCCGACGTGCTGCTGGCGCTGGCCACCAGCCATCTCGGGGACGCCCCTGCGGCCTTGCCGATGGATGAGAAGAGCCGCGCCGCCTTCATCGCCGAAAACGAGGCGCTGGCCAACCAGGCCTTGCGCGTGCTGGCGCTGGCTAGCCGGGTCATTCCCGCTGCCGATTTCGATCCGGCCGGCAATCTGTTGCCCTGGGTTCAGGATCTGACCCTGCATGCGCTGGTCGGCATCATCGATCCACCACGTGCTGAAGCGAAGGAGGCCATTGCCACCTGCCACGCTGCCGGCATCCAGGTGAAGATGATCACCGGCGACCACCGGGTAACGGCCGCTGCCATCGCCCGGGAACTGGGTCTGAAGGGCGAATCCCACGAGGGACGCGAACTCGATGGACTCAACCAGAGCGAAATCGCCGCGCTGGTCGAGAAGAGCGCCGTCTTCGCCCGGGTCGCCCCCGAGCACAAGATGCGCATTGTCGAAGCCCTGCAGGCCAAGGGCCATGTCGTGGCGATGACCGGCGACGGGGTCAACGATGCGCCGGCCCTGAAAACCGCCGACATTGGCGTCGCCATGGGGATCACCGGTACGGAAGTGACCAAGGAAGCGGCAACCCTGGTGCTGACCGACGACAACTTCGCCTCGATCGTCCGCGCAGTCGAGGAAGGACGCACCATCTACGAGAACATCATCAAGTTCGTCCGCTTCCAGCTGTCGACCAACGTCGGGGCGATTCTCACCGTCCTCGGCGCGCCCTTCCTCGGCCTGGCCACGCCATTCACTGCCATCCAGATCCTTTGGGTCAACATCATCATGGATGGCCCGCCAGCCATGACCCTGGGGGTCGAGCCGGCGCGCTCGGGCATCATGCGCGACACCCCGCGTCAGGCCGATGCCGGCATCCTCTCGGTGCAGCGCCTGTGGCGCATCGGTCTGTACGGTGCGACCATGGCCGTCGGCACGCTCGGCCTCTACGCCTGGGCGATAGAGGCCTCCGGCGAAGCCAAGGCGATGACCCTGGCCTTCACCACCTTCGTCCTCTTCCAGTTCTTCAACATCTTCAATGCCCGTGCCGAACACGGCAGTGCCTTCAACCGGCAGTTCTTCGCCAACGGCAAGCTGTGGCTGGCGCTGGCCGGCGTCGTCCTGCTGCAGATCGTCGCGGTGCATTGGGCGCCGGCACAGGTGATTTTTGACACAGTGGATCTGTCGTTGAACGAATGGCTGCTGGCAACCGCCGTGGCTTCCTCGGTGCTCTTCATTGAAGAGCTACGCAAGCTGCTCGTTTCGCTTGTTTGCCGCAGCAACGCCACCACCACCGGACAGGAAAGGTAAATCCATGACTCAGGAAAACATCAAGGCCATTCTTGCCATTGCCATTCACGCCGCTTTTGCCGACAGCAACAAGGATGATCGCGAACGGGAGGAGATTCGGCGTATCGCGGAATCCCTGGCCGAACAGGCGGCGGCGCCGGATCTCGCCCGTCTGTATCAGGACGTGCTGCTCAAGCGCCTGACGCTGGCGTCGGCCACCGCCATGCTGGCCGACGCCAGCCAGCGCCAGCTGGCTTATGAAATGGCCTTGTGCGTGTGCGAATCCGATGGCCGTCTGATTGACAGCGAGCGGCTTTTTCTCGACGAACTGAAACGCCTGCTGGCATTGACGGCGAGCGAAACCGACCTGATCGAAGGCGAGGCAGACCTGCTTGCCGATCAAGCGAGCGCAGTCATTCCGCTCGCCCCTGCGGCTGGCGCCGCAGCGGTCGCTGCGTCACCAGCCCTGGCGAGCGATGCCGAACTGGACAAATCCATCCTCAACTACGCGCTGCTCAACGGCGCACTCGAACTGCTGCCTCAGTCCTGGGCGTCGATGGCGATCATTCCCTTGCAGATCAAGATGGTCTATGGCATCGGCAAGTCGCATGGCGTCGAACTTGATCAGGGGCATATCAAGGAATTCATCGCCGCCGCCGGTGTCGGGATGACCTCGCAGTATCTCGAACAGATGGGCCGCAAACTGCTGGGTGGCCTGATCGGCAAGGCCGCCGGCAAGACGGCGGGCAACTTCGGCGGGGTTGCGGTCGGCATGGCGTTCTCCTTTGCCACCACCTATGCCCTGGGACAGGTCGCCAAACGCTACTACGCCGGCGGCCGCACCATGAATACGGCCATGTTGCGCGACGCCTTCCAGAATCTGCTGGGCCCGGCCAAACAGATGCAGGTACACTATACGCCACAAATCCAGCAGAAAGCAGCAACGCTGGACGCCGCCCAGGTGATGTCGATGATGCGCGCCTGAGCAGATTTTCCCCAGGTTCGCTCAAAGAAGATACGAGACATGATTGCTGAGCATTTTCCGCCCAAAGCCAAAGACATTCCATACGAGTCATTGTTTCAGGCCGCCAACGACATCATGCTGCTGGCCGACGCGAACAACACCATCGTTGAAGCCAACGAATGTGCCGTCAATACCTACGGCTGGCCGCGGCAGGAACTGCTTGGGAGGCCAATCGACAGTCTGCGCTCGCCGCGCGGGCGCTTTGATTTTCCGGTGGACATGGAAAATCTGCGCCTTCGTGGCCAGCAGTTTTTCGAGACCGAGCATCAAACCGCCGACGGCCGCCGCTTTCCCGTCGAAGTCAGCGCATCCCTGATTGACGATACGCGCGGGGGGCTCCTGCTCAAAATTGTGCGCGACATCAGTGAGCGCAAGGCATTTGAGGCGCAAATCCATGAACTGGCCTATTTTGATCCGGTGACCCGGCTTGCCAATCGCCAGCTTTTTGTCGACCGTCTGACGCAGGCGATAGCCTTGTCACGTCGCGACGGCTTGCCGCTGACCTTGTTACTGATCGGCTTTCCGGATTTACGGCGCTATGCCTTTCTTGAGGAAGGGGCAAAAAACCTCGCTAAGGAAGCGGCCAAACGCCTTCTGGATTGCATCCGCGCCGAGGATTCCTGGGCCGTATCAGCGATGGTGAGTTCGCCCTGCTCCTGCACGCCGACGCTCGTGGTGCTGAACGGGTTGCCACACAGATTCTGGCGCGCTTCGCTGACCCCTTCCCGTTTGGCGACAAGGAAGTGATCGTCGAGTGCGACATCGGCATTGCCTGTTATCCGGACGATGGTCGGAGCTCCGAGGATCTGCTGAGCGCCGCCCTTGTCGCCTTGCTGCCAGCCCTGTCCGAAAAGGGCAGTACCTACAATTTTCACACGCCCTGCCTGGGCCGTTCCGCTCACCGACGCCTTGAAATCGAAACGCATCTGCGGCGCGCCCTGACGCAAGGCGAACTGTTCTTGCACTATCAGCCGCAAATCGACGTCGTTACCGGCCGCATGGTTTCTGTCGAAGCGTTGATGCGCTGGCAACACCCTGTCTGGGGTTGGGTGTCGCCGGCTGAATTCATTCCGGTTGCCGAGGATTGCGGACTGATCGACTCACTGGGGAACTGGGCGCTGGAAACTGCGCTGGGTGACGCTTCCCTATGGCGTGACCAGGGTGTGGATTTGCGGGTGGCAGTCAACCTGTCGGCCATCCAGTTGCGCGACCCCCATCTGCTCGTCCGGATCCGGCGTTGCCTCGACAGACACGGATTGGCGGCCTCGGCATTGGAGATTGAGGTAACCGAAAGCACGGCCATGCGTGATGTTATCGACGCCCTAACTCATCTGCATGATTTCACCGATGCTGGCATTCATCTGGCAATCGATGATTTCGGCACGGGCTATTCATCGCTCGCCAGCCTGAAAAACATTCGTGTCGGGCTACTGAAGCTTGATGCATCTTTTGTCAGCGGCTTGCCGGAAGATGCCGAGAATGCCGCCATTGCCGCGGCCATCATCCGCATGGCCGACGCCCTGGGAGCACGTACCCTGGCTGAAGGCGTCGAGACCCGGGAACAATTCGACTGGCTTCGGGCGCAAGGCTGCCATCTGGCCCAAGGCTGGCTGTTCGCCCGGGCCCTGCCGGCGGTAGAAATCCCGGCACTGTTCCACCGCAACTTTTTAACTTCCCTATAGGTTAGTCACCATGTCATTTCACTCCATCAGTGCCCGTCTGGCTGCTTTTACTGTCTTTGCCGGGTTGTTGCTCGTCACCATTGCAGCCGTTGGTCTGCTGGGCGGAAAAAAGGCTGTCGATGCGCTTAATTCAGTTTATGAGGATCGAACTGTACCGCTGGTTGATCTCTTTCGCCTGGCCGAACTGCGCGCCGCCAACGAGAAGGAAATCCTGCTGATCCTGCAGCGCGACCCCCGTTCCCCCTTGTCCGGCGCGCACGGCCAGCCATTGAGTGAGCATTTCGCCAATTTCGAACGCCGTAGCGCCGAGATCAACGCGCTCTGGAACAAATATATGGCAACCAACCTGAGCGAGGAGGAAAAGCGCCTTGCAACCGATTTCGCCAGCAAGCGCTCGGCGTGGATTGAGCGGGTGCGCCCCCTGTTCGAGCGCATCAAGGCGGAAGATTACGCTCCGGAAGTATCCCGGGCCTTGCTCGCCGCCACACTGGATGAAGGCAAGGCGGTCAGAGAGGCGCTTGATGCCCTGGCGATCTATCAGGCAAAGACCGCGAAAGCCCTTTTCGAGGAAGAGCAACGCGATTTCCGCACCGATCTGATCGTTTTGGCTTTGGTGGGTCTGGGCGGCCTTCTCGGCCTCGGGGTCTACGCCTGGTGGCTGGCGCGCACGATCACCCATCCCATCAACCAAGCGGTGAGCGTGGCTGAGGCGATCGCCAACGGTGAGCTCAACCGTCCGGTTCCCACCGGTGGACGTGATGAAGCCGGGCGCTTGCTGGCTGCATTCGCGCTGATGCAGGACAGTCTGCGCACCATGGTCAGTGCCTCGCAGCGCAGCGCCGACGATCTGGCCTGCGCGGCCATTGAAATGTCTACTGCCGCCCAGGCTTCGGCCGCGGCCACCACCGCACAAAGCGAAGCCGCCTCGGGGATGGCTGCCGCCGTCGAGGAAATGTCGGTTTCCATCGATCAGGTGCGCGATCATGCCCGCGAGGCCCGTCATGTGGCAGCCAGTGCCGGCGAGGCCTCACGCACCGGTGGCGCGGTGGTGCATTCGACCAGCAACGAAATGCGACAGGTGGCAACGGCGGTCAACGACGCGGCGCATTCGATTCGCGAACTGGAAAATTACTCCCGGGAAATTTCGGCCATCGTTGATGTGATCCGTGATGTTGCCGATCAGACCAATCTGTTGGCGCTGAATGCCGCCATCGAGGCGGCTCGGGCTGGTGAGCAGGGACGTGGTTTTGCCGTCGTTGCCGACGAGGTGAGAAAACTCGCCGAACGCACCTCGAAATCGACCCAGTCGATCGCCAGCGTCATCGAAAAGGTGCAGTCCGGTGCCCGCCACGCGGCACAGGAAATGGAAAGTGGCGTCAATCGCGTCGGCACCGGGGTGGATCTCGCGCAACAGGCAGGAGATTCGATCATCGGCATTCAGGACGGTGCAAACCGGGTGGCAACGACCGTCGACGATATTGGCAGTGCCCTCGACGAACAGTCGGTGGCCGCCCAGGAAATTGCCCAGGGCGTTGAACGGATCGCCCACATGGCCGAGGAGAACAGCGTTCGTGCCCGGCAAACCTCAGTCGCTGCCGAGCGACTCAAATCGCTGGCCAGCGATTTGAAGGGTTCCGTCGCCCGTTTTCGTGTCTGAGCCACTGAGACGCCGACAAGGATTATCCAGACGATCGTTCAAGGGAGATTGAAGATGAAAGCCAGCCAATCGATTCTCGTGGCCACCGATTTCTCGGCGCCAGCCACTCTCGCTGTCGAACGTGCTGCCCGGCTGGCGAGGGAATGGCAGTGCCCGCTCAATCTCCTGCATGTCTTCAACCCATTCGCCTGGGAACATGCAGGACATCTGCTGCCGGACCTGCTCATTCGACACAACCCGAAGGTGCGCAGCGAGACGATGCTGAACCGACTTGCCGACGACATGGCCGTCCGCAACGCATTGTCACGAGTCGGCCGCCAGCTGGTGGTCGGGCGTGCCTCTGCCGTCATCGCCGATCACGCCGTCGTTAGTGGCGCCAGTCTGATCGTCATTGGCATTCGTGGCGAGGGCATCGTTCACGAACTGGCCCTGGGCGGCACCGCCGTCAAGGTGTTGCGCCGCAGCCCGTGCCCGGTGCTGGTGGTTCGCCAGAAACCCGTTCCGCCGTACCGGCGGATCGCCATCGCGACGGATTTTTCGGCAACGGCGACGCGGGCGCTGCGTGCCGCCCTGGCGATATTTCCGGAAGCACAACACATCGCGATTCATGCCAGTCGTGCGCCGTACGAGGGGCGGATGCGTCTGGCCGGTGCCTCGCCCGAGGATGTCGAGCGTTACCGCAGCGATGAACTGGCCGCAGCCGGACAGGACATGGACGCCTATCTGGCGGATGCGGACTATGAAGCTGCCGGTGGAATATCCCGCGTCATTGGTCACGGCTACCCGGCGGCTGTGCTGCTCGACGAATTGCGCCGAGCCCCCTGCGATCTGCTGGTGCTCGGCCGGCACGGTCAATCGGTGCTCGATGAGCAACTGCTCGGCAGCATCACCCTGAATCTCCTGCACCACGCGCCGTGCGACGTGCTGCTGGTTCCTTGATATTCGGGAGAGCGGAATGTTTTCCATCTACGGCATGACAGGCCAGGTATTCAGCGGCACGCTGGAGGCGATGAACCGTGTCTATCCGCTGGCGCGAGCCCGCAATACCCGAGGCGTAGCCCAGGAGGGCGATGAAATAGGTGTCGAGAACATGGCGACGCCATTGCAACGGGAGGCCGTCCGTGCCTATCGGAGAATGCTGCCCGACGACCTGGAGCGTGGTCCGCTGATTCATGCGGCCCAGATCATGAGCCATCCGGTCACGGTGCTCAACCAAAAAAACGCGGTTGCCGACGCTTGGCGCGTCTTCCAGCGTTGTGGAATCCACCAGGCACCGGTTCTGGACGACGCGCACCGGCTGATCGGGATGGTCAATGAGCGGGACTTGCTGACCGTCATCGATATCGACGGTGAACATGTTCTCGAAAATCTGCAACGGCGGGTGAGTGATGTCATGACCTCGCCGGTCGTGGCTTCCGTACCCGTGACCGACATTCGACGCATCGCTGCGGCGATGCTCGAAGGTGGCTTGAGTGCCGTTCCCATCGTCAATGAAAGCGAAATCATTGTCGGCATCGTTTCCCGTACCGATGTCTTGCGCGCGGTCATGACCGATCCGCCCCTCAGTCTGTGGCGTTGAAATACACCGGACGATTAGGACCCCCCTCATGGCGCCCCGCATTGTTCGCTATTTGACGAGCTATCGGTAAGTACACTTCGCGTTTATTCAGGATGCTATCGGACTTATCCTTGTCTCGAATGTCAATGAATCGAGAGAGGAATGATCATGATGACCCTGCAAGCCCGTGAATGGACGAAAGGCGCCCATCGGTTGCGTCACTATCCGGCCGACAGTACCCGCGCCAGGGCGCGCCTTGCCGTGTTGGCCATCATCGCCGGCGGCAACACCGACATCCGTACGTTCGACGCCCTGGAGCAACACGGTGAATTCCGCACGCTCGACCTCGAGCGCGAAGATTTCTTGCGCGCCCTGTTTGACCTGTGCTGCGATCTCCTTCGGACATCGGAGGGGAGGAATGGCAGAATATTTCCCGAAACACTTGATGCCCTGATGGATGAAATCCACAGCCAGCATGCGCGGCGCACCTTGTGCTGTCTCATGATCGAAAACATGCGGGCTGATCATGGCAGTGCCTTGGCCGGAAAACTCCGCCTCGGCGATGCCAGCCAGGATTGGCCTGCGCGTTAGGCACAGGGGTTTTACGAGATGTTCATCACACCATCGGAGATTCACCATGAATCCTGAATCCTTGCACGTATTGATTGCCTTCGATGGTTCGCCTTCCTCAATGGCTGCGGCTCGCAGCTGGTCGACATGGAGTTCCGCCCAGATTGCGCTCACAGCAACCTTGCTCACGGTTACTGACGGGGCCATGGAGAAAGAGGGAATTGCTCCTGTCTGTCACCCGCTGGCTGACGCGGTGAGTACCGCTCAGGAATGGTTTGCGCGCAGCGGGGTGAAAATGGAATACGTTGTCGTGGATGGCGGAACCCCGGCGACGAGGATCATCAACGAAGCCCAACATCGTCAGGCCGACCTGATCGCGATGGGAACTCGCGGCCTGTCACCGCTGCGCGGATTGCTGCTCGGGTCCATTGCGGCCGAAGTTGCCAGAGGCAGTCCGATCCCCATCTGGCTGATGGGGCCGCATGCGGCGATACCGGCCACACTCGGCCGGCGTCTCCGGCTACTGATCGCCGTTGATGGGTCGGCACATGCTGCCCATGCGGCAGCCTGGGCGGGGCGCATGGCGGCGCGTCTGGGCGAAGCATCGCTCGAACTGTTCAGCGTGCAGCCTGCCTTCTCTCCTTTCGAGGGCATGCTCGATGCCGCAGCAGGTGATTTTCGTCACTGGGGCCTGGGCGTTGGCGAAGCCGCCATCGCCGCCGCTCGGCATGCCATGGGGGATGTCGGCCATCAGGCGACTGGCGCCGTGGCAACCGGAGACGCGGTTTCCATGATCCTGGCGCAGGCTGAAGAGAGCGGAGCCGATGTCATCGTTGTCGCACCGCAAGGCGTCAACGCGCTGGAGCAGGCAGCCCTTGGCAGCGTGTCGCAATCACTGTTGCTCTCGGCACGCTGTCCGATACTGCTCGTTCCGCGCCACTTGACTATTGATGACGCGGATTAAGGTCGTAACCGGAATTACGCCTTGGCCAAGATGACAGCGCTTGGCTTTCGCAAAACGAATGTTCAGCTAACCCATTTCTGAACCCACAATGCAAGTTGCGGATTGGGTGGGTTGTTATAGGTCTGATGAATCACTGGGGCCGACAGCCAGCGTTGCAGATCGGTATGGTTATCGAGGAAGGGGTTGTCTGGTTGGGCAACCTGATTCAGCACTACGCCCATCAGGGGCAGTCCGCGCATCTGGATGGCCTCGATGGCCAGCAAGCTCTGATTGACCGCACCCAGACGATCGGCTACTACCAGCAGAACGGGCATGCCCATGCCGGCAGCCAGATCGGCATTCAGTGCGCCGTGGGCGATCGGTGAATAGAAGCCGCCGGCACCTTCAACCAGCAGAAAGTCATCGTCGCCGACCCCATTCAGACAGGCAGCATGCAGATCCCCAATCTCAAGCGGCCGATTGGCCAGCCTGGCCGCCCACTCCGGAGAAACCGGCGGCTCATAGCGATATGGACAGACAGCCTCCAGCGCATCCATGGCGCCAGCTGCCGCGTTTAGCCGAACCGCATCCGAAGGTTGGAGAATGTCGCTTCCAGCCAGCTTCTCGCATCCGGTTTCGACGGGTTTGCGCACGCGCACACGTTGCCCGTTCTCCCGAAGCGCTTTTGCAACCTGGATGCCGATGGTGGTCTTGCCAACTCCGGTGTCCGTTCCGGTGATGAAAATGCCGCGCATTGATGTCTCTTTGCACCTCGGCCGCACCGATGGGGCGACCTGATTGTTGCCTTCAGAATTTGCCGGGCCGCAGCACTTCGACCTCGGAAAGGCACGCCACCATGGCGTAATTCGAGTAGTACCGTTCCTGCAAGTGCGCCAGCAGCGTTTCCGCCTGGGGGCGGGCACAGATGATCTCGATTCGAATGTTCTTTGATTCATCCCAGGTGGCGTCCCGCACCCCGCGGCTTCCTTTGCCGCGCGCGTCGCAGATGGTGTAGCCGCGAATCCCCAGTCGATCAATATCCTTGATCAGGACGTGCTCGAGGGTCGCTTCTGTAAACACGGTGAGCAGCGTGCGTTTTTCGGTCTGTATGGGGATCACGGCGTCGCTCCTGTCAGTTGGGTGGCCATCCAGTGATAAAGCGGGATTCCGGCCAGAATATTGAAGGGGAAAGTCACGCCCAGTGAACCGGCCAGAGACACGGCGGGATTCGCCTCAGGCACGGCGATCCGCATGGCGGCCGGGACGGCGATGTAGGACGCCGAAGCCGCCAGGGTGGCCAGCATCGTCATCCCGCCGACCGAGAACCCGAGCATCATGCCGGTGCCGAGGCCAAGACAAGCCGACAGCAGCGGCATGGCCAAGCCAAAAGCGATCAGGGACAAGCCGCGTCGCTTGAGCTCGTCTACCTGACGGCTGACAATCAGTCCCATTTCCAGCAGGAACAGAGCCAGCACTGCCTTGAACAGATCGAAGTACATGATCTTGATGGGTTGCAAGCCCTCCGGCCCTGCCGCCCAACCAATCGCCATCCCCCCCAGAAGCAGGGTTACGCCCTTGCCCAGGAAGGCCTCATGACCCAATGACCTCCAGTCGGTGTCCTTGCTGACCCCGCGAGCCAGAACGATGCCGACGAGAATGGCGGGAATTTCCATGACAGCCAGCAAGATCGCCATTTGCGGTTCGACATCGATACTGCGTGACGACAGCCACGCTGCAGCAACGGCAAAAGTGGCGACGCTGACCGACCCGTAGTGGGCGGCCGTTGCTGCGGCATTTGGACGGTCAAAACGAAAAATCGCACGCAAGGCGCCAAAGGCGATCAACGTCTGAACGACGCCCAGCACGACCACCGCCAGCAGTTGGGGCAGCAATGGCCCCAGGGGCTGGGTTGCCAGGCCTTGGCCGCCTTTCAGGCCAATTGCCAGCAGCAGGAAAATGGATAGCGAGTCGTACAGAGCGCTCGGCAGTTTCAACTCCGAGCGCAGGAGTCCGGCAACCAGCCCGAACAGGAAAAACAGGATGACCGGATCAATGCTGTTCATGGTGACGATCTTCAGGGATTACAGTAATCGCAATGGGCCGGATCAGCGAAGGCGACCCCGTCCTTCCGGAGATGTTCTTCCCGAAAGTTGCAAGCGGGACAGCCCCAGACCTGTCCCCGCTGCTCGCGGGTAGGCAGGCCGCATTCTGCACAAGGCAGTCCAGCCACCCGTTCAATGGCGGAATAACCCGGCGATCCGCATTGAGGGCAAAACGAACGTAGTTTCTCCGCCAGACTGTGTGCCGCCTTGCCAATATTTACCATGCGTTCCGGATGCGCGTGAGCCCGGAGGTCGCGTTCGACAAGAATTGCCGCCTGATCCGAGGCTAGCCTCTTTACCCATGCGAAGGCGGCTCTCAGAGAGGATTTGTCGGCCAGGCCCTTGCGCACGCGGGGATCGTTTTCGCTGCAAGGCCGCAGAACCAAATGCTGTTTTGGAAAGCCGACCCGATGCGCGAAGGCCTCCAGTTCCGGCCAATCCGTGATCCAGGCATGATCGTGGCTCGCAGGCCCTTGATGGACGCCGACCACCTCGATTTTCCGGATATCGTCGATCAGGAGCAGTACCTCGACGTTCCACGGAAATAGGCCGGTGTGCGGATCGGGTCCAAAACTCCCCTCGCTGGCAAGCCCCAGGCTGGCACCACTCAATTGCATGCCGATACGAGCCTTGCGGCGGGCGGCATCCAGTTGGCTGCCGTAGCGCGGAATATCCCGGGTGAAAGTGCCCAGTTCATCGGTATCAAAGCCAGCAACCCGCTTGACCCTGCAGCCCAATGCCTTGTCGAGCACGGGGGCAACCACTTGCTCCTTGCCGTGTTGGGTAAGAAAGGCGATTTCCTGACCTGCATAGGGATTCAGTTGGATCTCGGAAGCAGTCTTGGCATCGTTCATCAGTTGCTTCGTTTCTGCATGGCTACACCCGCCTCGTTCAATCAGCATGGCGGCGCAACAGCTGACTTTGAACCAGGGTCTGTCTTTCCAGCGACCGGGTGGCACGGGTGATAGCCCTGTCGGTCGCCCAGTAAATGTCGGCCAGCGTCTCGTGAGCGGAGATTTCCGCCTGTCCATGCTGCAATTGAAGGCGTACCCGGCATCCTGTGTCCTTGCTCGCCTCGTCGCCACTGAAATGGAAATCAACGCGAACCACCTTGTCCCGGCTTCTCCCAAGCGAACAAGCCAGACGCCACAGGGCATACTGCTTGACCGGCTCGCTCAGGCACAGATGACTGGTATGGAAATGGACGTTCATTGGATCGAGTAGCGTAAAAGAGCTAGCGAATTGTCCCCGAGATAACCATTCGATTCCATCAGATATAATGCATCCAATTAGTCGAAAATATCGAATAATCAAATGCTCAATTTCAAACACCTGCATTACTTCATGGTGGTCGCCAGAAGTGGGGGCATCATTCGCGCTGCAGAGCGTTTGCATCTGGCCCCGCAAACACTGTCCGGACAGATCTCGCAGTTTGAGGAGCGGATTGGTGCCCAATTATTTCATCGTGTCGGGCGGCGACTGGAACTGAGCGAAACAGGCAAGCTGGCTTTGTCTTATGCCGAGGAGATTTTCCAGACGGGCTCTGAACTGGAAGAATTGCTCAGCAGTGGAGCGATTGATCGCTTTTTCACTTTTCGTGTCGGGGTTGCCGATGTGTTACCGAAATTCATCGTTCACCGTTTACTGGCGCCGGTTCTGAAACTGCCGGAAGCGATTCGGCTGATCTGCCACGAAGACCGACTCGACCGCCTGTTGGCCGACTTGGCGCTGCACAGCCTGGACATGGTGATTGCCGATCGCCCCATGCCCCCCGGTACGGAAATCAAAGGCTACAGCCATCCGCTCGGCGAGTCCGGCATTGCCTTCATGGCATCTCCCGCATTAGCGGAGAAAATTGGCAGTCGTTTCCCGGCCAATCTGCACGGTGCGCCAATGCTACTGCCAGGCAAGGACAGCGCCCTTCATCTGGCTTTGCCACGCTGGCTGGAGCGGATGAATGTCCGCCCCAGAATTGTCGGGGAATTCAGTGACAGCGCCTTGATGAAGGCCTTCGGCGAAGCCGGCGCGGGAATCTTTCCGACACCTGCATTGAGCGTGGCGGCGGTTTGCGAACACTACAAAGTCGATATGGTCGGTGAAACGAATGACATCAAGGAGCGCTTCTTCTTGATCTCCGCAGAGAGAAAGCTGGCCCACCCCGTTGCACGCGCTGTCAGTGAGCATGCAAAAAAAATGATGTTCTGACAAGGAAGATCTGTCATGGAAGCGAAGGTAGGTCTTTATCTCGATGCCGCTGAGCGAGCCAATACCCGACGTAGTTATGCGTCAGCCATTCAGCATTTCGAGGTTGAGTGGGGCGGATTGTTGCCAGCAACGATTGACTCAATTGCCCGATATCTCGCCGCTTACGCTGAATCCTTGTCACTGAACACGCTGAAGCACCGCCTTTCGGCGTTGTCGCGCTGGCATCAGGACCATGGTTTTCCTGACCCGACCAAGGCCAGCAAAATCCGGCAACTGCTGAAGGGTATCCGAACCCTGCATCCGGCTCAGGAAAAACGGGCCAAGCCACTGGAAATTGAGATTCTGCAAGATGTTGCCGAATGGCTGACATCGGCCACAGCCGCAGCGGTTAGTCGGGGAGATTCGGCCAACGCCCTGAGACATAGCCGGGATCGAGCCCTGGTTCTCCTCGGTTTCTGGCGGGGGTTCCGCTCCGACGAACTGGCTAACCTTCGTATCGAATTCATCGATATCAAGCCCGGCGAAGGGCTGACCTGTTTCTTGCCCCGTAGCAAAGGGGATCGCAACCTGGATGGCCGAAGTTACTCCTGTCCAGCGCTATCACGACTATGTCCGGTCGAGGCAGTCGAAGACTGGCTGGCTTTATCCAAACTGACAGCGGGACCGCTATTTCGCAAGGTCGACCGCTGGGGGCATCTGTCCGAGGCTGAAATGACCCCAAGCAGCATCATTCCCGTGCTGCGAAAATTGCTCAGCCAGGCCGGCATCGCTGATGCCGAGTCTTTCAGTAGTCACTCGCTACGCCGTGGGTTCGCCCAGTGGGCTGGCATGAGCGGCTGGGATATCCGTGAGTTGATGAAATACGTGGGTTGGCGCGACGTGAAGGCTGCGATGCGCTATCTGGATGGGGTTAGCCCTAACCAGAAAGCGCGATTCGAGCAGGGGCTGGATCGAGCGCTGCCGGAAACAGCAATTGACTCGACCGCGCAGTTGCCCAGCTTGCCTGAGGTTCCACTCACCATGATCGAGATTTCCATAGATTTGTCTGCCTTCAACGGCAGCCGACGGGGTGTCGCCAATGCCTTGCGGGACATGACGAACACTTGCCTTGCACGGTTCCAGGCACACCCCATGGATCTGGACGGACGACGATATCAACTTTCCGTCCCGACACCATCGACCGACATGCTTGACGATCATCTCTACACTTTGCTCGACGAAATCCATCGTATTGCCGATGCCCGTGAGTGCTTCCTGGAGGCGGTCTGCCGCGACCCTGCAACCGGCAGGCACTGGGAGTGATGCAGGCATGACCCAGGTTCACGAGACCGCGTATCCCCGGCTGAAAGCGGACCCATCGGCACAGGATCTCGACGAGATTTATACCCTGACACCCGATGAAATTACGTTCATCGACCAAACCGTCAAACGGCCGACCGCCCGCACGGTAGCTTTTCTCTACCTGAAGCTGTTTCAGCGGTTGGGTTACTTTATCCGTCTCAAGGATGTGCCGAGCGCTATCCGTCAGCACATTGTCGCCCAAACGGGATTCGCTCGCCCGCCGAGGCTGGACGAGTTGTTGCAATTCGATCGATCGACCGGACGCGAACGGTTAGTCGAATCGCTGCGTCGATACCTGAATGTCCGGCCATTAAACCAGGACGGCCGGGCCTGGTTACAGCACATCGCCGAGACAGCCGCTGACAACCGCCACGTCGTAGCCGATATCATCAACGTGATGCTGGAGGAACTGGTCCATCATCGCTATGAGTTGCCCGGTTTCACGGTCCTGGATCGATTGGCCATCCATGCTCGCGAGAAGATTCACGAAGTGCATTTTGCGGGGATCGCCAACCAACTTGATGGCAAGGTGAAGGAACGGATCGACAGCCTGTTCAAGGTCAGCCGGGATGAATCCAGCACAACCTGGAACATGCTCAAACGGGAACCGAAAAAGCCAACCAATAAGGAAACCCGCTCTTACCTGCAACACATCCGGCGGTTGCAATTACTAGTTGAGCAATTGCCCCAGCCTTACATTCCCGTTCCTAAACTCAAGCAATATCGCTACATCGCTCGCTCTCTGAATGCCAGCGAGATGGCGGAACTGAAACCGCAGAAGCGTTACGCGCTGGCGGTCATTTATATCCGTGCACAGTTTGCCCAGACGCTCGATGATGCAGCAGACCTGTTCATGCGCATGCTTCAGAACCTGGATAACCAAGCACGCAACAAATTGGGGGAGTACCAGCAGGAACATCAGCAGCGAACGGATCGCCTGATCGGACAATTGAAGGAGGTGCTGCTGGCCTATCAGATCAATGGCACCGACCAGCAGCGAGTCGAAGCCATCGGCTCCAGCCTGATCGCGGACGTAGACGATTTGGTGGCCATCTGCGACGAACATATGGCCTATGCTGGCCGCAATCATCTGCCGTTCCTCATTCAACCCTACAAGGCCGTTCGCGCCCAACTACTCAATTGTATCGAAATCATCAATCCACAGAGCAGTAGCGAGGACGATACCTTGATCCGGATGATGAAGGTATTGCAGGGGCTGCGCAGCACGCGTCACGAAATGGTGCCGATTTCTTTACTCGAACTGGATGCAGAACAAGATCTCCAATGGCTGCCCAGCGCTTGGCGCAAGCTGGTTGTCACGGAGCGCACCGATGGGCGAATTGCCACAATAAACCGCCGCTACTTTGAACTGGCAGTCCTGTACGCCATTCGCGATGAGCTCAAGTCAGGCGATCTCTTTATCCAGCACGGCGAGCGCTACGACGACTATCGCGAACAGTTGGTTGACGATGCAACCCTGGCTCGCGAACTGACTGAATATGGACAGGTGACGGGGATCGAAACCGGTCCCAAGGCGTTCACCCAGGCACTGAAAGTTGCATTGTTAGAAACCGCTGAAGCCGTCGATGCCGTGTTCCCGGAAAATGCCCACGCCGAAATCGTTGACGGCCGTCTGATCCTGAAAAAACCACCGGCCAGCGAACTGCTACCCGGCATCCGCCAGATCGATCATCTGATCACGGAGCACATGGAGAACGTCAGCATCGTTGACGTGCTGATCGATACAGAGCGCTGGCTGCAACTGCATAAGTTGTTCCGGCCCTTGATGGGAACCGAAAGCCGGATCGAGGAATTGCGCCCAAGAGTGATCAGTACCTTATTCTGTTACGGCTGCAATCTTGGCCCCACCCAGACTGCGCGCTCGATTCGCGGCATGAGCCGAAAACAGGTCGCCTGGCTCAACATCAAGTACGTCACGGAAGAGGCGCTGGAACAAGCCATCGTCAAAGTGATCAATGCCTACAACAAGTTTGAATTGCCCAGCTACTGGGGGTCAGGAAAACATGCCTCAGCCGATGGTACGAAATGGAACCTCTACGAGCAGAACCTGATTTCCGAGCATCACATCCGTTACGGTGGCTACGGCGGCATCGGCTACTACCACGTCTCCGACAAGTTCATTGCCTTGTTCAGCCACTTTATTTCCTGTGGCACCTACGAGGGAACGCACATCCTCGACGGCTTGATGACCAATACCTCGGACATCCGACCGGACACCATTCATGGTGATACGCAAGCCCAGAGCTACACGGTTTTTGCCTTGTCGCATCTGCTTGGAATCAAGCTGATGCCCCGTATCCGTGGCATCAAGGATCTGGTATTCCATCGTCCAGAGAGCGGTAAAAAGTTCGCGCACATTGACCGGCTATTCACTGACGACATCAACTGGCAACTAATCGAAACGCATTTGCCGGATATGTTGCGGGTGGCCGTCTCCATCAAGCTCGGCAAAATCTCGGCCTCGGCCATCCTGCGCCGTCTGGGAACCTACAGCCGCAAGAACAAACTGTATTTCGCCTTCAAGGAATTGGGCAAGGTCGTGCGGACCATGTTCTTGCTGAAATACGTCGGCGATGTCGAGCTACGCAAACTCATCCATTCCGAAACCAACAAGTCAGAACAGTTCAATGGCTTCGCCAAGAAGCTGTTCTTCGGCGGAGAAGGGGAGATCGCTGAGAACCTGCGCCACGAGCAACGCAAGGTTATCAAGTACAACCATCTCGTCGCCAATATGGTGATCCTGCACAACGTAGTCGGGATGAGTCGGGTATTGAAGCAGCTACAGGCCGAGGGTGCGCTGATCAATCAGGAAGTCCTGGCCGGTTTGGCGCCATACCGCCTGGAACACATCAATCGCTTCGGCGACTATGTTCTTGATTTCCGTCGAAAGGTTGAGGTCTTGGCGGACGGCTTTCGGATTCTCGAAGCCGAATCAGCAGCTTAGAGAATAAACGGGGATTTTTTCATGATTCCCGGCCGACCCTCAACAGGGCGTGCCGTTTCATCAGTTCAAATTCTTCATCGGACAGTTTGCCGGGTTTAAGAAGAATGTCGTCGCGGATGGCAATCTTGCCGACATCGTGCATCGGTGCTGCCTGCAGGATGAGCTGGCATTGCGCCGGCGGCAGATCCAGTCCCCAAGCGATGACCTGCGAGTAATGCGCCATGCGCTGGATGTGCGCCCCGGTTTCCGGATCGCGGAACTCGGCGGCGCGCGACAGGCGGTAGGTCAGTTCACGCTCCCGCTCACGGATTTCGCGAGTCTGCTCGGCCACCTGCTCGGCCAGGGTCTGCGCCCGCCCGGCAAGGAATTTCTGCCCTTCACGCAAGGCCAGCATGTTACGCACCCGGGCGGAAAATTCGATACGGTCGATCGGCTTGGTCAGGTAATCATTGGCGCCGCCCAGCAGTGCTTCATAGCGCACCTCCTTCTGGTCGTTGGCCGTCACCATCAGGATAGGAATGGCGGTGCGGCCATACATGGCGCGAAATGCCGCAATGAAACGCATGCCGTCCATTTCCGGCATCATGTAATCGACGATGACCAGGTCCGGCACATGATCGCGGCACCAGACCATGGCCTCCTTCGGCCGATCGAAAATGACTGGTTCGCAATCACCGACCTTGAGTACCAGCGCCTTGATCAACTGCAGGTTGATATCGCTGTCGTCGACGATGAGAACCTTGTACATAGCGTTACCTAGCGTGAAAGTGGGCAAGTATATAATGCGCCGCCATGAAACTACTTTTCGACCTTTTTCCTGTCATTC
Organism: Azonexus hydrophilus; assembly: GCF_905120355.1. Classification (GTDB taxonomy): domain Bacteria; phylum Pseudomonadota; class Gammaproteobacteria; order Burkholderiales; family Rhodocyclaceae; genus Azonexus. The sequence continues at coordinate 71,233 of NZ_CAJHOB010000013.1, forward strand.
TCTTCTTCGCCACCTTCAAATATGCCGGCGCGCGTCCTGACGATGCCGCATTGTGGGCGGGCGAATTACTTGGCAGCAGTACCATTTCCCCGGCCCAGGCGCCAATCCTGCTGGCCACCGTGGTCGTCATCCTGGCCACGATCGCGCAGATCGCCTGGGTACGCTTCCGCCACGGCAAGGTGGACCGCATGCTGTGGGTCAGTCTGGCGCTGGTCGTGCTGTTTGGCGGCATGACCCTGGTGTTCCAGAATGAAGCCTTCATCAAGTGGAAGCCCACCCTGCTCTACTGGATTTTCGCCGCCAGCATGGGCTTCGCGGCGCTGGTACTGAAAAAGAACGTCATGCAGAGCATGCTCGGCGCCCAGTTGCAACTGCCTGAGCCGGTCTGGCAGCGGGTCAATCTGTCCTGGCTGCTGTTCTTTCTGACCATGGGCGCCCTCAATCTCATCGTCGCCTTCAATTTTTCCACCGACATCTGGGTTGATTTCAAGCTCTTCGGCGGCATGGGCCTGATGCTGGTCTTCGTGGTGGCGCAGGGCCTCTTTCTCAGCAAATACATGGACGACAAGGACGTCACGGAGGATAAATGATGTTCTACATGATCCGCGGTGAAGATCGCCCCAACGCCCTGGCAGCCCGTCTGGCGGCACGCCCAGCGCATCTGGCCCGGTTGCAGGCACTGCAGGACGAAGGTCGCCTTCTCCTGGCCGGCCCCTGCCCTGCCATCGATAGTCCTGACCCCGGCCCCGCCGGTTTTACGGGCAGCCTGATCGTGGCCGAATTTGCCGATCTTGCAGCAGCCAGGGCCTGGGCCGAAGCCGATCCCTACGTGGCAGCCGGCGTCTACGCCCAGGTCAGCGTGCAGCCATTCAAGAAAGTATTCCCCACCTGATGCACGCCGCCACCATCGCCCAGTTGCGCCAGCGGCTGGAAATCCTTTGCCCCAGTCAGATCGAGATCGAAGACCAGTCGGAACGCCATGTCGGCCACCCCGGGGCGCTCTGTGGCGCTCACCTGCGCTTGCGTATCGTCAGTCCAGCCTTCAGCGGAAAAAACACCCGCAGCCGGCATCGTCTGGTGTACGATGCCGTCGGCGATTTATTGCATGGCAAAATCCATGCACTCATCATCGAAGCGAAGACGCCAGAAGACCTCTGATTCACCCTCAACTTACCCTTGCCTCAACCCGATAGGACAACACGCATGTTCAAACTGCATACCCTGGCCAGCGTACTGATTGCTGGCAGCCTCATTTCCGCCCCGGTGCTTGCCCAGCAAGGCAAGACCTTCGCCAAAGTGAACGGTCAGCCGATCTCGCAAAACGTGTTCGATGCCTTCATCGCCGAGCAAAAAGCCCAGGGCGCGCCAGACAATGCCGAACTCAAGGCGGCCGTCAAGGAAGAACTGGTACGTCGTGAAATCCTGTCGCAGGAAGCCCGCAAGCAAGGGTTCGACAAGAAGGGCGAAATTCAGGGCCAGATCGAACTCGCCCGTCAGAGTGTGCTGATCCGCGCCTTCCTCAGCGACTACGTGCGCAAGAATGCCCCGAGCGATGCGCAGCTGAAAGCGGAATACGACCTCGTCAAGAAAACCCTGGGCGGCACCGAATACAAGTCGCGCCATATCCTGGTGGAAAAGGAAGAAGACGCCAAGGCCATCATCGCCAAACTCGACAAGGGTGAAAAATTCGCCACCCTGGCCAAACAATCGCTCGACCCCGGCTCCAAGGAACGCGGCGGCGACCTCGACTGGAGCAGCCCCAACGCCTATGTCCCGCCCTTTGGCGAAGCCCTCACCAAGTTGAAAAAAGGTGAGTACACCAAGACTCCGGTAAAGAGCGACTTCGGTTACCACATCATCCAGCTCGACGACACCCGCCCGCTGACCCCGCCCAGTTTCGAAGAGGTCAAGCCGCAACTGCAGCAGCGCGCCAGCCAGATGCAGGTGGAAAAACTGGTGCGCGAACTGCGTGAAAAGGCCAAGGTCGACTAAGCACCGCGCCCGCAGCCGCAGATACCGCATCCATCCCCGCCGCACCTTGAGGTCCGGCGGGGATTTTTCATGTGCAGTCAAAACTTGATCCAGATTCTGGCACGCCCCACGCGGCAGTGTTCTAATGCCGGCCACCCATGTTCACCCGTATCTCCCTTTTCCTCACGCTGTGCGCCCTCGCCTTACCTGCCTGGGCGCAGCAGTCGCTGCAGACCTGGATCGACCTGACCCCGCCCGGCGGTGTGTTACGGTTGCCGCCCGGTACCTATCGCGGCCCGGCCCTGATCGAGAAGCCGTTAACGCTTGAAGGTAACGGCAAGGCCGTGATCGATGGTAGTGGCCGCGGCACCGTCATCACCATCAAGGCCGACAACGTCACCCTGCGCGGCCTGCACCTGAAGAACAGCGGCGATTCGCACGATGCCATCGACGGCGGCATCATGGGCGAAGGCAAAAACTTGCTGATCGAACACAATCAGATCGACGACGTGCTGTTCGGAATATCGCTACACAAAGGCGGCCACAGCACCCTTCGCCACAACCGCATCCGTTCGCGCCACAGCGATTCGGCCGACCGGGGTGACGGCCTGCGGCTCTGGTACAGCCACAGCAATCTGATCGCACACAATGATTTCAGCCAGATTCGCGACCTCACCATTAGCAACGCCACCGACAATCGATTCAAGAACAATCACATCACCGACAGCCGTCGCGCCTTCAATTTCCTGTTCGCGCACCGCAGCGTGGTGGAAGACAATCATCTGGAGAAAAACTCCACCGGCATCATTGCGCTCAACTCCGAACACCTGCTGATCCGCGGCAACCGCATTCTGCACGCCATGGATGCCTCCGGCGCCGGCATCGCGCTCAAGGAAACCTCGGCCGCCATCGTCGTCGACAACGAGATCGTGCATTGCGCCCACGGCCTGATGGCCGATTCGCCGATGGACCCCTACAACCGCATCGTGATGGTGAACAACCTGTTCGCCCACAACCTCACCGCCATCTACTTCTACGGCGCCTTTGGCGGCCACATCGCCATTGCCAACACCTTCCGCAACAACCTCTGGCCCGTCAGCATCGTCGGCGACGGCGATCCCATGAACGATCTGTGGCTGGCCAACTACTGGGACGACTACCAGGGGTTTGACCGTAACCACGACGGCTACGGTGACTGGCCGCATGAACTACTGGTATTTGCCGACCGGCTCTGGATGGAAATCCCGGCCACCAAATTTTTCCGCAACGCCATCGTGCTCGAACTACTCGACTTTCTCGAACGGCTGGCGCCGTTCTCCTCACCCATGCTCATCCTGCATGACGCCGCACCACGCATGCAGCCGTGGCGCGGCTGGGAAAAAGGCCAGCGGCGCGACCTGCAAAAAGAAAAACCCGGCCCGCACTGAGCGAAGCCGGGATTTCGACACTGCCTGCTGCCTCCCGGCAGCAGGCAATATGCTTGGGTCAGCACAAGCGCCGCAAACGCTCGATCGCTTCCTGTGTATCTTCCGGCGCGCCAAAAGCAGTGAGGCGGACATAGCCTTCACCGGCGGCACCGAAACCGGCGCCCGGCGTGCAGATGAGTGCAGCCTGCTGCAGAAGGCGGTCGAAAAAGCCCCAGGAATCGGTGTCGGACGGCACGCCCACCCAGAGATACGGCGCATTCACACCGCCGTAGACCGTCAGCCCCATGGCGCTGACCGCACTGCGCAGCAAACTCGCATTGCGCTGGTAACCGGCGATGATGGCGCCGATTCCCTGTTGCCCCTGCGCGCTGTAAACGGCCTCGGCAGCGCGCTGCACGATGTAGGGGCAACCGTTGTACTTGGTGCATTGGCGGCGATTCCACAAGGCGTTCAAACTGACCTTGCCCCCCTGTCCATCACCGATCTGCAACGCCTTCGGCACCACCGTATAGGCACAACGCAGGCCGGTGAAGCCCGCCGTCTTGGAGAAACTGCGAAACTCGACTGCGACTTCCTGTGCGCCGTCCAGCTCGTAAATGCTGTGCGGCACATCCGGATCGGTGATGAATGCCTCATACGCCGAATCAAAGAGAATGACGCAACGCTCACGCCGGGCGTAATCCACCCAGGCCTGCAGGGCTGCGCGCGATAACACGGAGCCGGTCGGGTTGTTCGGATAACAGAGATAAATGATGTCCGGACGCGTCTGGGGAAAATCCGGCACAAAATCGTTTGCCTGTGTGCATGGCAGATAAATGATGCGCTCCCACTGCTTGCCGCGCATTTCCCCGGCCCGCCCGGCCATCGCATTGGAATCGACATACACCGGATAGACCGGGTCGGTCACGGCCACCCGGCTGTCCGGCGCAAACAGTTCCTGGAAGTTGCCGATATCCGATTTGGCGCCATCGCTGATGAACACCTCATCGGCACTCAGGCTGACGCCACGCGCCGCATAATCGCATTCGACGATGCGGCTACGCAGGAAGTCGTAGCCCTGCTCCGGGCCGTAACCACGGAAATGTGCCGCCTCGCCCATTTCATCCACTGCCTGGTGCAGCGCAGTGAGAATGGCAGGGGGCAGCGGCCGCGTCACATCACCAATACCCAGGCTGATGACACGTTCAGCCGGATGCGCCGCCTTGTACGCAGCGACCTTGCGGGCGATATCGGCAAACAGGTAATTGCTTTGCAGCTTGAGAAAATCGGGATTGGCAGTCGTCATGGCAGTTTCTTTCAAAAATAAGGGCAAACCCAGGGAAATTCAGCGTTGATACAGGCCGGTGAACACCGTCGCCGCACCGCCGGTCATGAACACGTGATTGGTACTGGCATCCCAGTCGATATGCAGGGTGCCGCCGCGTAATTCGATGTCGACACTGCGCTCGGCCCGCCCCTCCAGCACTGCGGCAACGGCCACCGCGCAAGCGCCGGTGCCGCACGCCAGCGTTTCCCCGGCGCCGCGCTCCCAGACGCGCATGCGCAGCCTACGGCGCGACAGCACTTCGACAAACTCGGTATTGGTCCGCCGTGGAAACAAGGGGTGATGCTCGAACAACGGCCCGATACGGGTCAGATCCAGGGGATCTATCCCGTCCATGAACACCACTGCGTGCGGATTACCCATCGACACCGCCGTCAGATTGACCTGCCAGCCATCGACCTCAACCGGACGCGCAATGAACGGCCCGGCATCAGCGCCAGCAGCCAGTTGCATCGGGATACGTGCCGGCACCAGTTCCGGTTCACCCATATCGACCACGGCGCCGTCCACCTCGCCATTCTCGGCAAAGCGCAAGCGCACCTCCTTGATCCCGGCCAGCGTCTCGATGCGCACCGTGTCACGCGCGCAGATGCCGGCATCGTGCACATACTTGCCAACACAGCGCACGGCGTTACCGCACATTTCCGACTCCGAACCATCGGCATTGAACATGCGCATGCGTGCATCCGCTCCTGCCACCGTGGACGGCAGAATCAGCACCAGCCCATCGGAACCGACGCCGAAATGCCGGTCGCTGATGCCGCGTGCCAATGCACCAGGATCGCTCACCTGCTCCTCAAATCCATTGACGTAGACATAGTCATTGCCAATGCCTTGCATCTTGGTAAACCGCAGTGCTGCTGCCATGAGGCGTCCTTTCCGGTGAAAACGCATTGACGTACTCAAGAGCAGCAAGCGTGCCAACCCAAAAAGTCAACTCATGGCATTGTTTACAAATGATTTTTAAAAACTTGCGCATCCAAAATTCAGAGTTTGCGCACTGTTCTGGTGCGTCATGCACGCTGGCGTGCGCCATCTTTGTGCAGGGAAATCCCTACTGGCTCAACTTAGTCAGGTTGCAGCGCAATGACCGCCATTCCACTCAGCGCAATGGCCGCACCAACCACATCCCAGCGGGTCAGCGTTACGCCATCAACAATCCGCAGCCAGATCAGGGCGACGGCAATATACATCCCGCCATACGCCGCATAGGTGCGCCCCGCCGCACTTGGATGCAAGGTCAACAACCAGGCAAACGTCGCCAATGACAACGCCGCCGGCAACAGAAGCCAGGCACTTTTCCCCTGCTTCAGCACCAGCCAGGGCAAATAGCAGCCAACAATCTCGGCGACGGCAGTCACAGCAAACAGGAAAGCAATCTTGCAGAACTCGGGCATGGAAACTCGGGAGCGAAAGGAATCACATTCTGGAGAATGGCCCGCCACATTACAGGCCCCCCATCGACGCAAGGCCGTGTAGCGTACAGCGGGAATTATCACCCACCGCGACAAGCGGCGGGATCAATGATTTCAGTGCCTGAGATAAAGCAGCAGCAGGTAAATCTCCGCCACCAGCGCCGCCAGCCCAGCACCGAAAAGCAGCCCGAACAGGCCAGCTCTGACCTAGCATCGCTTGGCCAACTGATGGCCGACCAGCAAGGCAAAAAAACCATTGACGACAAGGCTGGGGCTGATTGCCAGGATGCCGACCAACAGAATCATGAACCCGCTGCCCCAGCCGCCAGGGCCGCTATAACTGGGCGTACCGAATTTACTGGCAAGAAAGAGGCTGATCGGCACGAACAACACCCCGGCCCCCCAGAACAGTTTAGCCATCCACAGGAGAGGATTGCGCGATCTATCCATAAAGCACCTGAAGCAAACTCACATACCCCCCTCGTTCCGCCGGAATCCGCACATCAGGATTCAGGCGGAACCTCGCATGCAAGGCCGTATCGACAGCGCGCATCTCGTTCAACCCCGCTTTGGAAATACGCGATTATCTCATTGACATCGATCAGATCGCAGCCCTGATCTGTTTTCCCTCATGCCTGGAATGCGCGGCTGAACGCTCCAGAGACGCCCCCCACACGCCATGCTGATCCGCCCCATTGCGGTGCATGTAGGCAGCCAGAAAGGGCCCATGTCGGTGCGTCCAAGCAGGCATATATTAAAGTTAAACATCACAAATAACATTCAATCATTTGTTTTTATTCAACAAACAAACTATGGCACGCAATCTGCTTTTCCAGGCTGCACGTTTCTTTTCTGCAACTACCCTGGAGAGTTCGATGAACAAAAAAACGATTACCCTGCTTGTCAGCGCCCTGAGTGTCTCGCTGTCGGCCCTGGCGGACGAAGCCCCGGCCTCGCCGCACTCCTTTACTGGCAATGTTGGACTGGTCAGCGATTTCGTTTATCGCGGCATCAGCCAGACGCACACTCAACCGGCGGTGCAAGGCGGGTTTGATTATGCGCACGCCAGTGGTCTCTATGCCGGCATCTGGGGCTCGAGCATTTCCTGGGTGAGCGATGGCCTGGGCGGCAGCTACCCGCTCGAACTCGATATTTACGGCGGCTACAAGGGATCTTTTGGCGGTGATTTCGGCTACGACGTGGGCGTGCTGTCCTACAACTATCCCGGCCACGGCCGCGTATCCGGCTCGGTGCGGGCAGATACGGTGGAAGCCTATGGCGCCGTATCGTGGAAATGGCTGACCCTGAAGTATTCGCATACGGTTTCCAGCCATTTCGTCGGCTGGACCACGGATAACGGCGGCAAAACACGCGGCTCGGGTTATCTGGAGCTGAACGCCACCTACGATCTTGGCGACGGCTGGGGCCTGACCGGCCATGTCGGACACCAGAAGGTGAAGGGTAACCGCGACGCTTCCTACAGCGACTGGCGCCTCGGCGTCACCAAGGATCTCGGTTTCGGCGTCATCGGCCTGGCCTACTCCGACACCAATGCCGAAGGCAGCTGCTCGGCGGGTGAAGCGTATTGCTGGGGTACCAGCGAAGGTACACGCAATTTCAAGGATGTCGGGCGCGGCACGGCCATCCTGAGCTTCAGCAAATCCTTCTGATCGCCTTAACGAAAGGAATCAACATGAAAATGCTTACCGCCATCATCAAGCCCTTCAAGCTCGACGAAGTGCGCGAAGCACTGGCTGCCGTCGGCGTCCAGGGCATTACCGTGACCGAAGTCAAGGGATTTGGCCGGCAGAAGGGCCACACCGAGTTGTATCGCGGCGCCGAATACGTGGTCGACTTCCTGCCCAAGCTGAAGATCGAAGTCGCGATTCGCTCCGAAATCCTCGAACAGGCCATCGAAGCCGTCGAAACCGCTGCCAACACCGGCAAGATCGGCGACGGCAAGATTTTCGTCTATGCGCTCGAACAAGTCGTCCGCATCCGCACCGGTGAAACCGGCGCCGATGCGCTTTAAGGAGCACTGCCATGAGAAAGTTTCTTCCTCTCTTCCTGTTCGTCAGCAGCCTGAGCCTGAGTTCGCTGGTCATGGCGCAGGACACGATCGATGCGGCTGTCACGGTCGCCAGTGAAGCGATCGTTGCGGCGGCAGCACCTGCTGCCGAAGCCGTCGCCGCAGCCGCCCCAGCACCTACCCTCGACAGTGGCGACACAGCCTGGATGCTGACCTCGACCATGCTCGTCATCCTGATGATCATTCCCGGCCTGGCCCTCTTCTATGGCGGTCTGGGGCGGACCAAGAACATGCTGTCGGTCCTGATGCAGGTGTTCGTGATCTTCTCGGTCATCACGATTTTGTGGGCGATCTACGGCTACAGCCTGACCTTCTCCGGCGCGGGAAGCTTCTACGGCAACCTGGACAAGCTGTTCCTGCGCGGCATCGCGCCGGATACCCTGTCCAGCGCCCTGAGCACCATTCCCGAGTACGTGTTCGTCGCCTTTCAATCGACCTTCGCCGCCATTGCCTGCGCCCTGATCGTCGGCGCTTTTGCCGAGCGCATGAAGTTTTCGGCGGTCATGCTCTTCAGCGTGCTGTGGTTCACCTTCAGCTACGTGCCGATGGCGCATATGGTCTGGGGCGGCGGTCTGCTGGCGCAAGACGGCGCGCTGGATTTCGCCGGCGGCACCGTGGTGCACATCAACGCGGCCATGGCCGGCCTGGTCGGGGCGTATCTGGTCGGCAAGCGGATCGGCTTCGGGCGTGAATCGATGGCGCCGCACAGCCTGACTCTGACCATGGTCGGCGCCTCGCTGCTGTGGGTGGGCTGGTTCGGTTTCAACGCCGGTTCCGCCGGTGCCGCCAATGGTGTGGCCGGCCTGGCCTTCATCAACACCATCCTGGCAACCGGCGCCGCCACGGTGGCCTGGATCGCCGGCGAGGCACTGCTCAAGGGCAAACCGTCCATGCTGGGAGCCGCTTCCGGTGCGGTTGCCGGTCTGGTTGCGGTGACTCCGGCGGCGGGTTTGATCGGCCCGATGGCCGCCATCGTACTCGGCCTGATCGCCGGCCCGGCCTGTCTGTGGGGTGTCAGCGGCCTGAAGCACATGCTGCGGGTGGATGATGCTTTCGACGTGTTCGGGGTGCATGGAGTGGGCGGTATCGTCGGCGCCATCCTGACCGGCGTGTTCGCGGCGCCTTCGCTGGGTGGTACCGGTGCGGCAGACTTTTCGATCGCGTCGCAAGTCTGGGTGCAAACCTACAGCGTGCTGATCACCATCGCCTGGAGTGGCATCGTTTCCCTGATTGCCTACAAGCTGATCGATCTCACCATCGGCCTGCGGGTGTCGGAAGAACAGGAACGCGCCGGTCTCGACATCAGCGCCCACGGCGAGTCGGCCTACCGCTACTGAAATCACCTGAATCCCTGTGCGGGTTTTCCCGTCCGGACGCCTTCCCGACGTCCGGACGGTTTTTTTATGGCAAAAAAAAACTGTTAGCATGGCACCGCCCCCTTGCAGCAGCGCTGTCTCCAGCCACCACCCGACCTGCTGCCACGATCAGGAACACCAGGAACAGGACGCTGCAATGCCGCACCACTCCCACACTGATCAACCGAACGAACGGCCGACGCCGCACTGGCACACCTGCTCCCGTGCAGAGGTGGAACAGGCGCTGGATGCCGGCCCCGACGGCCTGACGGAAGCCGACGCGCTGCAACGGCGGGAATACTACGGCGCGAACCGTCTGACACCCCCGAAGCAGCGTGGGCCGCTATTACGTTTCCTGCTGCAGTTTCACAACATCCTGCTCTACATCATGCTGGTGTCGGCGGTCGTCACCGCTGCGCTCGGACATTGGATCGATAGTGGCGTCTTGTTCATGGCAGTCGTCGTCAATGCCCTCATCGGCTTCATCCAGGAGGGCAAGGCGGAATCGGCGCTGAATGCCATTCGCGCCATGCTGTCGCCACGCGCCACAGTCATCCGTGCTGGCCAGCGCCGCGAGATCGATGCCGCTGAGCTGGTGCCCGGCGATGTCGTGGCGCTGGCCTCCGGCGACCGGGTACCCGCCGATGTACGCCTGCTCGACGTGCGTGAATTACGCATCGAGGAAGCGGCGCTGACCGGCGAATCGCTGCCGGTCGAAAAAAGCACGGCGCTCGTCCCCCCTGATGCGCCGCTGGGCGACCGCTGCAACATGGCCTACTCGGGCACGCTGGTGGTGTATGGGCAGGCCACCGGGATCGTCGTCGCCACCGCTGCCGCCACAGAACTGGGCAAAATCAACCAGATGCTGGCGAGCATTGATGCAACAAGCACCCCCCTGCTGCGCCAGATGGATCACTTCGGCCGCATCCTGGCCCTGGTCATCCTCGCCGTATCGCTGGCGGTGTTTGTGCTCGGCACCGGATGGCGCGACAACGACCCGGCCGACATGTTCATGATGGTGGTGGCGCTGGTTGCTTCGGCCATTCCCGAAGGCTTGCCGGCAATCATGACCGTCACCCTGGCGCTGGGCGTGCAGCGCATGGCGCGGCACAACGCCATCATCCGTCGCTTGCCGGCGGTCGAAACGCTGGGCTCGGTGACGGTCATCTGCTCCGATAAAACCGGCACCCTGACCCGCAACGAAATGACCGTGCAGCGCATCGTCTGCGCCGGCCATGTCTTCAATGTCGGCGGCGTCGGCTACGCGCCGGTCGGCGATTTGAGCCTGGACGACCGCATCATCGACAGCGAACACTACCCTGCCCTGGCGCTGGCCATCCGTGCCGGTGTGTTGTGCAACGATGCCCGGCTGCGGGTGGAAGAGGGCGTGTGGCGGGTCGAAGGAGACCCGACCGAAGGCGCTCTCCTGGTGCTGGGCGAAAAAGCCGGTTTCAGCCGCCACCTGGGCGACACTGCCTGGCCCCGGCTTGATGCCCTGCCTTTCGAATCGCAGCACCGCTTCATGGCCACCTACCACCGTGACAGCGACGATGTCCCCTGGCTGTTCGTCAAAGGCGCGCCGGAGCGCATCTTCGAGATGTGCAGCACGCAAATGGAACACGGCGGTGACCACAGCACCGGGCATGGCGGCGAACAACCGCTGGCAATCGATTACTGGCGGCGCCTGGTCAACGACACCGCCGCCCAGGGGCTGCGCCTGCTGGCGCTGGCCTGCAAACGGTCAGCACCGCAGCACGGGCCGCTCAGTTTTGCCGACATGGACGACGGTTTCGTGTTGCTGGCCCTGATCGGCATCATCGATCCGCCCCGGGCGGAAGCCGTGCAGGCGGTGCACGACTGCCACCGCGCCGGCATCCGGGTCAAGATGATTACCGGCGACCACGTCGAAACGGCGCGTGCAATCGGTGCACAACTGGCAATTGGTACGGGCAAACCTGCCCTCAGCGGCGCCGAAATCGCCTTGATGGACGATGCCGCCTTGCGCCAGGTGGTCATGAGCGTCGATGTGTTCGCGCGCGCCGCGCCGGAGCACAAACTGCGGCTGGTCCAGGCGCTGCAGGAAGAGGGCCAGGTCGTCGCCATGACCGGCGACGGGGTAAACGACGCGCCAGCGTTGAAACGCGCCGATGTCGGCGTAGCCATGGGGCTGAAGGGTACCGAGGCCGCCAAGGAATCTGCCGCCATGGTCCTGGCGGACGACAATTTCGCCACCATCGCCCGTGCCGTGCGCGAGGGGCGTGCGGTTTACGACAATCTGAAAAAATTCATCCTGTTCATGCTTCCCTCCAGCGGTGGCCAGGTGCTGGTCGTCATCACGGCCATCCTGTTCGAACTCACCCTCCCCCTGACCGCAGCCCAGGTGCTGTGGGTCAACATGGTCACCTCCAGCACGCTGGGGCTGGCGCTGGCGTTCGAACCCGCCGAGCGAGACATCATGCAGCGGCCACCCCGGTCACCCAGCGAAGCCTTGCTGTCGGGCTTTCTGGTCTGGCGTCTGCTGCTGGTTTCGGTGCTGATGATGAGCGGCGCACTCGGCCTGTTCCTGTGGGAATTGAATGCCGGGGCCGGCATTGACAGCGCGCGCACCATGGCAGTCAATGCGGTGGTGGTGGCGGGCATGTTCTATCTCTTCAACAGCCGCTTCCTCCTGCAGCCGGTGCTCAGCCGCAGCGGACTGACCGGCAACCCGCACGTCCTGCTGGCCATCGCTACCTGCGCCTGCCTGCAGATCGCCTATACCCACCTACCTCTGATGCAAGCGATTTTCAACTCGACCGACCTCAGCCTGCTGGAGTGGGGCAAGGTGCTGGTCGCCGGCCTCTTGGTGTTCTGCGTTGCCGAACTGGAAAAATTCGTCGTCCGCCGCAGCGGCCTGGCTGTGCGCCTGGGGCTGGCCTAAACGCAGCAGCGCAACTGCGATCACCTTGATTCCCTGACCGATGCACCGCTTTGGTGCATCGGTCAAGGCACCACGCACCATCCTGGCGCGCCAGCACGCACCGTTTACGGGCGCAATAAAAAAACACCTTGAAAATCAGAACAGTAGGCAAATACCCCGCGCTGGCACGCTTAATGCTTTAGCGAACGTGCTTGTATCAAACCACGCTGTGATCGTCGCCTCTTTCTCTTTTTACTCAGGAGTTTTCCTCATGACCGCCCAAGACGTAATCCGCATGATCCAGGAAAAGGAAGTCCGCTTCGTCGATTTCCGTTTCACCGACATCCGGGGCCAGGAACAGCACGTCGGTGTGCCGGCCCACACCGTCGATCTCGACAAAATGGCCGATGGTCACGCCTTTGATGGCTCGTCGATTGGCGGCTGGAAAGGCATCCAGGCCTCCGACATGCAGCTCATGCCTGATCCGGCTTCTGCCTACATCGACCCCTTCATGGACGAAACGACACTGGTGATGACCTGCGACGTCATCGAACCCGCCGACGGCAAGGGCTATGACCGCGACCCGCGCTCCATCGCCAAGCGCGCCGAAGCCTATCTGAAGAGCACCGGCCTGGGCGACACCGCGTTTTTCGGCCCGGAACCCGAGTTTTTCATCTTCGATTCGGTGGAATGGAAGGTGGACATGTCCGGTTCCTACTGCAAGATTTTTTCGGAAGAGGCCGCCTGGTCCAGCGCCGACAAATTCGACGGGCGCAACAGCGGCCATCGCCCCGGCGTCAAGGGCGGTTATTTCCCGGTCCCCCCCGTGGATAGCCTGAACGACCTGCGCGTTGCCATGTGCCTGGCACTGGAAGAATGCGGCGTGCCGGTGGAAGTGCATCACCACGAAGTCGCCACCGCCGGCCAGTGTGAAATCGGCACGGTATTCAATACCCTGGTGCGGCGCGCCGACCAGACCCAGATCCTCAAGTACATCGTGCACAACGTCGCCCACCTGCACGGCAAGACCGCGACCTTCATGCCCAAGCCCATCGTGGGCGACAACGGTTCCGGCATGCACGTGCATCAGTCGATCTGGAAGGATGGCAAGAACCTGTTCGCTGGCAACGGTTACGCCGGACTATCCGAATTCGCGCTCTACTACATCGGCGGCATCATCAAGCACGCCCGTGCCCTGAACGCCATCACCAATCCCGGCACCAACAGCTACAAACGCCTGGTGCCAGGGTATGAAGCCCCGGTCAAGCTGGCCTATTCGGCGCGCAACCGTTCGGCATCGATCCGCATTCCGCATGTGCAGAGCACCAAGGCACGCCGCATCGAAACGCGTTTCCCGGATCCCTCGGCCAACCCCTACCTGTGCTTTGCCGCGCTCATGATGGCCGGCCTGGACGGCGTGCAGAACAAGATCCACCCGGGCGACCCGGCCGACAAGAACCTGTATGACCTGCCGCCGGAAGAAGATCGCAAGATCCCGACGGTGTGCACCAGTCTTGACCAGGCTCTGGATTATCTCGACAAGGATCGTGAATTCCTCACCCGTGGCGGAGTGTTCAGCGACGATTTCATCGACGCCTACATCACGCTCAAGATGGAAGAAGTGCAACGTTTCCGCATGACCACCCATCCGGTCGAATACGATATGTACTACTCGCTGTAAAGTCTGTACCTGCAACCATGACCGGAAGCCGCACGACGCGGCTTCCGGCAACAACCGCCTTCCAGGGAAAGCCAACCGACGTGCGCACACCGGGCCAATCTGATTCCACCCCAGCCTTTGCCGGCCTCGACCTGCTGGTCTCGGCCGTGGTCTTGCTGGACGAGGGCCTGTGCATCCGTTACTGCAATCCGGCCGCGGAAAACCTGTTTGCCGTCAGCCGGCGGGTCTGCCTCGGCAAGCCGCTGACCCTGCTGCTCGACGCCACCCCCTCCCTGCTGGCAACGCTGGAAAGCACCCTGGCGCACCGTTGGAGCTACACCAAGCACGACATCGTCGTACTCAGTAACCGGGCCGAGCCGGTCCATCTCGACTGTTCGATCAGCCCGCTGGAAATTCCCGAAGCCCAGCTACTGCTGGAATTCCGCCCCATCGACCAGCAACTGCAGACGGCGCGCGAAGAACGCGAAGCCATGCAGCAGGTCGCCAACCGCGAACTGATCCGCAACCTGGCGCACGAAATCAAGAATCCGCTCGGCGGCATCCGGGGCGCAGCGCAGCTCCTGGGCGACGAACTCGCCGATCCCGAGCTCAAGCAGTACACCCAGGTCATCATGGACGAGGCCGACCGCCTGCAAGCCCTGATGCGCCGCATGCTGTCCTCGCACCATGCCATGCAGCCGGCCCCGATCAACATCCACGAAATTCTCGAACCGATCCGCAAGCTGATCTGCGCCGAATTTCCCGATCTCACCGTCCGCTGCGATTACGACATCTCGCTGCCGGAAATCGCTGGCGACCGCGAACAATTGATCCAGGTCGTCCTCAACATCATGCGCAACGCCGCGCAGGCGGTATCCGGCAACGGAGAAATCACCCTGCGCACGCGCATCCGCCGCCAGGTCACGCTGGCCAAGAAACGCCACCGGCTGGCGCTGGAACTGCAGATCATCGACAACGGCCCGGGCATACCCGAAGCCATTCGCGACCGCGTCTTCTACCCGCTGGTGTCCGCCCGCTCCGGTGGCACCGGCCTGGGGCTGGCGCTGGCGCATGATTTCATCTGGCAGCACCAGGGCAGCATCGAAGTCGAATCCGTCCCCGGACGGACCTGTTTTACCGTGTGCCTGCCCTTGCTCAACGCCACCCCGGAGGAGAAACGATGAACACCGTCTGGATCGTCGATGACGACCGTTCAATCCGCTGGGTGCTGGAAAAGGCCCTGGGGCGCGAAAACATTCCCGCGCGCAGCTTCGACAGCGCCGATGCCGCGCTGGCTGAACTGGCCCAGGGCGCCACGCCACCGGGCGCCCTGCTGTCCGACATCCGCATGCCGGGCGCGAGCGGCCTCGATCTCTTGCGTGAAGCGCATCTGCGCTACCCCGAGCTGCCGGTCATCGTCATGACCGCCTATTCCGATCTCGATTCCGCCGTGGCCGCGTTCCAGGGCGGGGCGTTCGAATACCTGCCCAAGCCGTTCGATGTCGACCAGGCTGTGGCGCTGGTGCGCCGTGCCCTGCACCGCGACACCGCCCCGGCACCACAGGCCAGCGGCACCCCGCAGCCACCGGAAATTCTTGGCCAGGCACCCGCCATGCAGGACGTTTTCCGTGCCATCGGCCGGCTGTCCCAGTCGCACGCAACCGTACTCATCAACGGCGAATCCGGTTCCGGCAAGGAACTGGTGGCCCGCGCCCTGCATCGCCACAGCCCGCGCCACGATGGCCCGTTCATCGCGCTCAACACCGCCGCCATTCCCCGCGACCTGCTCGAATCGGAGCTGTTCGGCCACGAGAAGAACGCCTTTACCGGCGCCCACAGCCAACGTCGTGGCCGCTTCGAGGAAGCCGATGGTGGCACGCTTTTCCTCGATGAAATCGGCGACATGCCGATCGATCTGCAGACCCGGCTGTTGCGGGTGCTGTCCGACGGCCAGTTCTACCGCGTCGGCGGTCATCAGCCCATCCGCGCCAACGCCCGCGTCATCACCGCCACCCACCAGAACCTGGAGCAGCGGGTCAAGAACGGACTGTTCCGCGAAGACCTCTTCCACCGTCTCAACGTCATCCGGCTGCGGCTACCACCGCTGCGTGAGCGTCGCGAGGACATTCCGGCTCTGGCACACCATTTCCTCAATGAAAGCGCACGCCAGCTCGGCGTGCCGCCCAAGCGCCTGTCCGACGCCGCCCTCACCCTCCTGCAAGCAGCACCCTGGCCAGGCAACGTGCGTCAGCTGGAAAACCTCTGCCAGTGGCTGACGGTCATGGCCCCCGACATGCAGGTGGAAGTCGCCGACCTGCCGCCGGAAATGCGTGGCGAGGCAAGCAGCACAGCAGGCGACGACAGCGCGGGAGAACCATCCGCTCTGAACGGCCATGACTGGAAAATCCTGCTCGCCAGCGCCATCGACACGCACCTCAGCCTGCACCCGGGCAGTGTCTGGGACGATTTCTCCAAGACTTTTGAAACCACCCTCATCCGCCGCGCCCTGGCCGCCAGCGGCGGACGCCGCATCGAAGCAGCACAGCTGCTGGGCATCGGCCGCAACACCATCGCCCGCAAGATTCAGGAACTCGGATTAGAACCACCCCACCCGCATCACCCGCAACCGCACAAGGAAGACTGACATGCACCAGCCAGATCGACAGGGCCTCTACGACCCCGCTCAGGAACGCGACGCCTGCGGCGTCGGTTTCGTCGCCCATATCAGGAACCAGAAGAGCCACGCCATCGTTGCACAAGGCCTGCAGATCCTGAAAAACCTCGAACACCGCGGCGCCACCGGCTACGATCCGCTGCTCGGCGACGGCGCCGGCATCCTGTTGCAGATTCCCGATGCTTTCCTGCGTAGCGAAATGGCACGCCAGGGCATCAGCCTGCCGCCTGCCGGCGACTACGGCGTCGGCATGATCTTCCTGCCGCAGAACCCGGAAAGCCGCCGTGCCTGTGAAGCCGCCATCGAACGCACCGTCCGCTATGAAGGTCAGCGCCTGATCGGCTGGCGCGACGTGCCGGTCAACAACCACGGTCTGGCAGCGGCGGCGCGCGAGCTTGAACCCGTCATCCGCCAGGTGTTCATTGCCCGCGGCGAAGGCGTGACCGACACCGACGCCTTTGAACGCAAGCTCTACGTCATCCGCAAGGAAGCCGGCCACCATATCCAGGCGCTCAAGCTGCCCGATGTACGGACTTTCTACGTTCCCTCCCTGTCCACCCGCACCATCGTCTACAAGGGCATGCTGCTGGCCGATCAGGTCGGCGAATACTTCACCGACCTCACCGACGAACGCCTGGTGTCGGCGCTGGCCCTGGTGCACCAGCGCTTTTCCACCAACACCTTCCCGACCTGGGATCTCGCCCACCCCTTCCGCATGATCGCCCACAACGGCGAAATCAATACCGTACGCGGCAACGTGAACTGGATTCGGGCCCGTGAGCATGGCATTTCATCCAGCCTGCTCGGCGAAGACCTGCCCAAGATCTGGCCGCTGATTTACGACGGCCAGTCCGACTCGGCCAGCTTCGACAACGCCCTCGAACTGCTGGTGATGGGCGGCTACAGCCTGGCGCACGCGATGATGATGCTGATTCCCGAAGCCTGGTCCGGCAATGCGCAGATGGACGAGGACCGGCGTGCTTTCTACGAATACCACATGGCCCTGATGGAGCCGTGGGACGGCCCGGCTGCCGTGGCCTTCACCGATGGCCGCCAGATCGGCGCCACGCTCGACCGCAACGGCCTGCGCCCGGCACGCTACCTGATCACCGATGACGATCTGGTCATCCTCTCTTCCGAATCCGGCGTCCTGCCCATTCCGGAAGAGCGCATCGTCCGCAAATGGCGGCTGCAGCCCGGCAAGATGCTGCTGATCGATCTCGAACGCGGCCGCATCATCGGTGACGACGAGGTCAAGAACCAGCTCGCCGCCGCCAAGCCTTACCGCCAGTGGCTCGAGCAATCGCGGCACTATGTCGAGGATCTGCCCGCCGTCAAGCCCGCCGAACGGCTGGCCACGCCGCTGCACGACCTGCAACGCGCTTTCGGCTACACCGAAGAAGACCACAAATTCATTCTCGAACCGATGGCCCGTCAGGGCGAGGAAGCCACCGGCTCGATGGGCAACGACAGCCCGCTGCCGGTGCTCACCGGCCGCCACAAGCCGCTCTTTCACTACTTCAAGCAGCTGTTCGCCCAAGTGACCAACCCGCCGATCGATCCGATCCGCGAGGAAATCGTCATGTCGCTGATCTCGCTGGTCAGCCCCAACCCCAACCTGCTCGGCATTGACGAAAACACGCCGGAACCACGCCTGCTGGTGCGGCAGCCCATTCTTTCCCCGACCGACATGGCACGGCTGAAGGACATCGACAGCCTCACCGCCGGCGCTTTTCGTGCCCAGGTGGTCGACATCACCTGCCCTGCCGCCGCTGGCCCGATCGGCCTGGGCGACGCGCTGTACCAAGTCTGCCTGCGTGCCGAACATGCCGTTGGCGCAGGTGCCTCGGTACTCATTCTGTCCGACCGCAACACCGGGCCGGAACGGGCGCCGATTCCGTCGCTCCTCGCCTGTTCCGCCGTCCATCAGCATCTGGTACGCGCCGGCCAACGCACCAAATGCAGCCTGATCGTCGAAACCGGCGATGCCCGTGAAACCCACCACTGTGCGGTGCTCGCCGGCTACGGCGCGGAAGCCATCCACCCCTGGCTGGCCTTCGCCAGCATCAGTGCGATTGCCCCCACCTTGCCCGGCGCACCAAGTGCCGAGGAATGCCACAAGCGCTACATCAAGGCCATCGGCAAAGGCTTGATGAAGGTGATGTCGAAGATGGGCATTTCCACCTATCAATCCTATTGCGGCGCCCAGATTTTCGAAGCAGTCGGTCTGGCGTCGGCTTTCGTCGCTCGCTATTTCACCGGCACGCCGACGCGGATCGAAGGGATCGGCCTGAAGGAAATCGCAGTCGAAGCCCTGAACGCACATGCCGCCGCCTTCGGCGATACGCCGCTGGCGCAGGACACAGCGCTCGATTGCGGTGGCGAATACGCCTACCGGGTTCGCGGCGAAGAGCATATGTGGACGCCCGATGCGATTGCCAAGCTGCAACACGCCACCCGCTCCGGCAAGTACGACACCTACAAGGAATACGCGGCCATCATCAACGACCAGAGCCAGCGCCACATGACGCTGCGCGGTCTGTTCGAAATCCGCCCGGCCGGCGCCCCGGTGCCGCTGGATGAAGTCGAACCGGCGAGCGAGATCGTCAAGCGTTTCGCCACCGGCGCCATGTCGCTGGGTTCCATTTCGACCGAAGCACACAGCACCCTGGCCATTGCCATGAACCGCATCGGTGGCAAGTCCAATACCGGCGAAGGGGGCGAGGACGCCCGTCGCTTCCAGGTGGTGCGCGCCGGTCAGACGGTGGGAGACATCATCGGCCACGACCGCATCGAGCGTGACACGCCGCTGCGCGAAGGCGATTCCCTGCGCAGTGCGATCAAACAGGTAGCCTCCGGCCGTTTCGGTGTCACCGCTGAATACCTGGCCAATGCCGACCAGATCCAGATCAAGATGGCGCAAGGTGCCAAGCCGGGCGAAGGCGGCCAGCTGCCGGGCCACAAGGTGACCGATTACATCGGTTTCCTGCGTCACTCGGTACCGGGTGTCGGCCTCATTTCGCCGCCGCCACACCACGACATCTACTCGATTGAAGACCTGGCGCAGCTGATCCACGACCTGAAGAACGCCAACCCGACCGCCTCGGTTTCGGTCAAGCTGGTGTCCGAAGTCGGCGTCGGTACGGTGGCGGCCGGCGTTGCCAAAGCCAAGGCCGACCATCTGGTGATCGCCGGTCATGACGGCGGCACCGGCGCCAGCCCGCTGTCCTCGGTCAAGCATGCCGGTGCCCCCTGGGAGCTGGGACTGGCGGAAACGCAGCAAACCCTCATGCTCAACCGCCTGCGCGGCCGGGTGCGGGTGCAGGTTGACGGTCAGATCAAGACCGGTCGCGATGTCATCATCGGCGCCCTGCTCGGGGCCGACGAGTTCGGCTTTGCCACCGCACCGCTGGTGGTCGAAGGCTGCCTGATGATGCGCAAGTGCCACCTCAACACCTGTCCGGTCGGTGTCGCCACGCAGGACCCGGTGCTGCGCCAGCGCTTCTCCGGCCAGCCCGAGCATGTCGTCAATTATTTCTTCTTCGTGGCCGAAGAGGCACGCCAGCTGATGGCCGAACTCGGCATCCGCCGTTTCGACGACCTGATCGGCCGTGCCGACCTGCTCGACATGCAGAAGGGCATCACGCACTGGAAGGCACGTGGCCTCGATTTCTCGCGCATCTTCTACCGCCCCACCCTGCCCGCCGACGTCTCCTGCAAGCACAGCGAAACCCAGGAACACGGTCTGGAGCGCGCCCTTGACCAGCAACTGATCGCTCAGGCGCAGGCCACGCTCGATGGCGGCGAGGCGGTCACGCTGACGCTGCCCATCCGCAGCCTCAACCGCAGCGTCGGCACCATGCTCTCCTACGAGCTGGCCCGCCGCCACGGCCATGCCGGCCTGCCCGACGACAGCATCCGCGTCTGCCTCAACGGCACCGCCGGACAGAGCTTCGGTGCCTTCCTCGCCCGCGGCATCACGCTCGACCTGACCGGCGAAGGCAATGACTACGTCGGCAAGGGACTGTGCGGTGGTCGGATTGTCGTGCGCCCCCCCGCAAGCTTCCGTGGCGCTGCCAACGACAACATCATCATCGGCAACACCGCGCTCTACGGGGCCACCGAAGGCGCTGCCTTCTTCCGTGGCGTCGCCGGCGAGCGCTTCGCGGTGCGCAATTCGGGAGCCACGGCAGTGGTCGAAGGCGTCGGCGACCACGGCTGCGAGTACATGACCGGCGGTACCGTGCTGGTGCTGGGCCGCACCGGCCGCAATTTCGCTGCCGGCATGAGCGGCGGCATTGCCTACGTACTCGATCTGGACGGCGATTTCGCACGGCGCTGCAATCCGGCCTCAGTCAAGCTCGAAGCGATCGAAACGGATGCCACGCTGGCTCCGGACAGCCCGCTGCATCAGGGCATGAGCGACGAAACACTGCTGCGCAAGCTGCTTGAGCAGCATCTCGCCGCCACCGGCAGCGAGATCGCCCGCAACGTGCTGTCCGACTGGGCGAGATATCGCGCCCGTTTCGTCAAGGTGTTCCCCAATGAATATCGCCGCGCGCTGCAGGAAATGGCCGCTGCGGCAATGAAGGAGGTTGCATAACATGGGCAAGCCCACCGGATTTCTTGAATTCGTGCGCCAGCACGAAAGCTACGACCCTGTCAGCGAGCGCCTGCAGCACTACCGGGAGTTCGTGCATCCCCTGCCGGAAGCCGCAGCACGCACCCAGGGGGCGCGTTGCATGGATTGCGGCGTACCGTTCTGCAACAACGGTTGCCCGGTCAATAACCTGATCCCCGACTGGAACGATCTGGTCTACAACGGGCAGTGGCAGGCCGCCATCGAGCGGCTGCACGCCACCAACAACTTTCCCGAATTCACCAGCCGCATCTGCCCGGCTCCCTGTGAGTCGGCCTGTACCCTGGGCGTCAATGACGCGCCGGTCGGCATCAAGTCGATCGAACGCGCCATCATCGACACCGCCCGCGCCAATGGCTGGATCGGTGCCCAACCGGCCAACCGACCGAGCGGTCGCCGAGTCGCCGTTGTCGGTTCCGGACCGGCGGGTCTGGCGGCAGCGCAACAGCTGGCACGCGCCGGCCACGCGGTGACGGTGTTCGAGAAGAACGATGCCATCGGCGGCCTGCTGCGCTACGGCATTCCGGACTTCAAGCTGGAAAAGCATCTGATCGACGAGCGCGTGGCACAACTCGAAGCGGAAGGCGTCCATTTCGAGCTACGCACCCTGGTCGGCGACGCGCTGCCAGCCAGCATCGCCAATGATGCCAGCCGCGTCGTCGCCCCCGATCGCCTGTTGCGTGACTTCGACGCCGTGCTGCTGGCAGGCGGCTCGGAAACCCCGCGCGATCTGCCGATTCCCGGACGCAATCTGTCCGGTGTCCATTTCGCCCTCGAATATCTCATTCCGCAGAACAAAGAGGTCGGCGGCGGCAGCAAGAACCCGATCGACGCCCGCGGCAAGCACGTCGTCGTGATCGGCGGCG
Source organism: Azonexus hydrophilus (assembly GCF_905120355.1). Taxonomy (GTDB): domain Bacteria; phylum Pseudomonadota; class Gammaproteobacteria; order Burkholderiales; family Rhodocyclaceae; genus Azonexus. Next base: position 93,552 of record NZ_CAJHOB010000013.1, read on the forward strand.
GTGACACCGGCTCCGACTGCGTCGGTACGGCCAACCGCCAGGGGGCGGCCAGCGTCACCCAGATCGAACTGCTGCCCAAGCCACCGGCAGAAGAAAACAAGGATCTGACCTGGCCCTACTGGCCGCACAAGCTGCGCACGTCTTCCTCGCACGAAGAAGGCTGCGTACGCGATTGGTCGGTTGCCAGCCAGGCCTTCCTCGGCGAAAACGGCCAGCTCAGGGCGCTGCGCTGCAACCGGCTGGACTGGCAGAATGGCAAGATGCAGGAGATTCCCGGCTCCGAATTCGAACTCAAAGCCGACCTCGTCTTCCTGGCCATGGGCTTCACCCAGCCCGCCGCCCCCCTGCTCGACGCTTTCGGCATCGCCCGCGACAACCGGGGTAATGCCGCTGCCGGCACCGATGACCTGAACGGCTACGCCACCAATGTCAGCAAGGTGTTCGCCGCCGGCGACCTGCGCCGGGGCCAGTCGCTCGTCGTCTGGGCCATCCGCGAAGGCCGCCAGGCCGCCCGCGCCATCGACCGCTTCCTCATGGGCGAAACCCGCCTGCCGCGCTGAGCGCAGCCAAAACCCACCCTCCATTCCCGTCCCGGGATGGAGGGTGGCAGCCGGGCCACGGCCCGCATTGAGCCTCGACAACACGGAACGCAGCTTGTGGCACACTACGCCTCCCCAAGTTCTGCCCCACGCCCATGACTTTTCCCACCTGGTTCAGTTTCTTCATTGCCTGCTGGCTGATCAGCCTGTCGCCGGGCGCCGGGGCGATTGCGTCAATGTCGTCCGGGCTGGCGCATGGTTTTCGGCGCGGCTACTGGAACGCCATTGGCCTGCAACTGGCACTGATCCTGCAGGTGGGCATTGTTGCAGCCGGGATTGGCGCGGTGTTGGCGGCGTCCGAACTGGCGTTTTCCCTGATCAAATGGTTTGGTGTGGCCTACCTGCTGTACCTCGGCTGGAAGCAGTGGTCGGCGCCGGTGGCAGCGCCGCTGCTGGCAGCGGAAAGCGGCAGCACGTCGGCACGCAAGCTCCTGTTGCGCGGTTTTGTGGTCAACGCCAGCAACCCCAAGGCGATTGTCTTCATTCTCGCCGTGCTGCCGCAGTTCATCGCCCCGGCGCAGCCGTTGTTGCCGCAATACGTGCTGATGACCGCCACCATGGTACTGGTCGACCTGGTCGTGATGGCCGCCTATACCGGCCTGGCCGCCCGGGTGCTGCGCCTGCTGCGCAGTCCACGTCAACAGCGGCTGCTCAACCGCACCTTCGGCAGTCTGTTTGCCGCTGCAGCGGCGCTGCTGGCAACGGTCCGTCACGCCGGTCATTGAGCGCCCCGGCGCAGGTTGACACCGCTTACAGCTGCCAGGCTTCGCCCACGCCCTGCAGGGTCATTTCGATGCTGCGCTTGTCCAGTTGCGGCGCGAACAGGGTGATGAAATCGTAATCAAAGCGGCGTAGATAGCTGCCGCGGCGCACCGCCAGACGGGTGGTGTTGGATTCGAACAGATGCGCCGCATCCAGTGCCACCAGCCCCTGGTCACGCGCGGGATCGAATGCGAGTTTGGCGATGATACCCAGACCAAGCCCCAGGCTGACGTAAGTCTTGATCACGTCGGCATCGAGTGCGGTCAGCGCGATATTGGGCTCCAGATCGGCACGTTCAAAGGCGCGGTTGATGCGCGAGCGGCCGGCAAAAGCGTTGTCATAGGTAATCAGCGGCCACTGCGCCAGGGTGTGCAGGGACAGGGGCTGTTCGGCCAGCAGGGGATGGCCTTCCGGTACGATCACGCAATGGCTCCACTGCTGCACCGGAAAGGAAATGAGCTGTGGTGCCTGGTCCAGCGCTTCGGTGGCAATACCGATGTCAGCCTCACCCGCCGCCACCCAGTCAGCAATCTGGTGTGGGTTGCCCTGGTGCATTTCCAGCTTGATCTCCGGGTGCCGGCTCATGAAATCCCGCACCACGGTCGGCAGCACGTAGCGCGCCTGGGTGTGGGTGGTCGCCAGCACCAGCCGGCCCGATTCACCGCTGATGAATTCGCTGCAGACGCGCTTGAGATTTTCCGCTTCGCGCAGGATGCGCTGGGCGATGTCGATGGCCACCCGCCCCGGCTCGGTGACCCCGGTGAACCGCTTGCCGCTGCGCTCGAAGATGGCGATACCCAACTCGTCCTCCAGCATGCGGATCTGTTTCGACACGCCCGGCTGTGAGGTATACAGTGCCTCCGCCGCTTCCGAGACATTCAGCCCCTGGCGTTCGATTTCAACGATGTAACGTAGTTGTTGCAGTTTCATGTGCGTGATGGGTAAAAAGGCTTGCCAGGAAAAACACCTGCCAGCTTCCACGGCGAATGTTGCGTTTTGACTAAAAGCTCAGAAAAGCATGAAAAATGCAGCAACCCATGCGCAGCTTGCATGCACCGTGCGGCATCCCGCATTGTATTCCTGTTGCTTAATAACAAAAAGACATACCAATCTACCTCATTATTCTTTTTGACTCAATCCAGCCAGCGTAGGATGCGCGCCCATGGATGCTTACCTCTACACTCTTTCCGGCTTTGCCGTCGGTGCCATCGTCGGCCTGACCGGCGTCGGCGGCGGCTCGCTGATGACCCCGCTGCTGGTCCTGCTGTTTGGCGTACATCCGGCCACGGCGGTCGGCACCGATCTGCTCTACGCCGCCCTGACCAAAGCTGGCGGCACGGTTGCACACCACCGGCGGGGCCACATCGACTGGCAGATCACGGCCCGCCTGGCTGGCGGCAGCATTCCGGCGGCGGCGCTGACGATCCTGGTTCTCTCCTTTCTGCCGGACGGCCGCCAGAGTATTGGCACGGTGGTGACGCACGGCCTGGGCTTCGCCCTCCTGCTGACGGCCGTGGCCATCCTGTTTGGCCGCAAGTTGCGGGCCTATGCCAGCCAGCGGGAAACTTCTTCGCTGCGGCAGAATTACATTGCGCCGATCACCGTCGCCGTCGGCGCCCTGCTCGGTGTGCTGGTCACGATTTCCTCCGTCGGCGCCGGGGCACTCGGTGTCGCAGTGCTGTTTTTCCTCTACCCGAAACTCTCATCGGTGCGCATTGTCGGTTCCGATGTGGCGCACGCCGTGCCGCTCACCCTGGTCGCCGGCATCGGCCACTGGTGGCTGGGCAGCGTTGACTGGGTGCTGCTGGGCAGCCTCCTGCTCGGCTCCCTGCCCGGCATCTGGATCGGCACGCATTTGTCGGCCAAGGTACCGGAGCACGTCCTGCGCCGGCTGCTCGGCGCGATGCTGCTGTTGATTGGCAGCAAGCTGGTGTTCTCCTGAATTTACAATAACATTCCTCCCCCCAAGGACAGCTCATGTACCGCTACAACGAACTCGACAGCCAGCTGGTCAACCAGCGTGTGGCCCAATTCCGCGACCAGGTGCGCCGCTGGCAAGCCGGTGAACTCAGCGATGATGAATTCCGCCCGCTGCGCCTGCAAAACGGCCTCTACATCCAGCGCCATGCGCCAATGTTCCGCGTCGCCGTGCCGTATGGCACCCTGAACAGCGAGCAGCTGCGGCGGCTGGCGCACATCGGACGCACCTATGATCGTGGCTACGGCCACTTCACCACCCGCCACAACCTGCAGTTCAACTGGCCGAAGATCGAGGATGTGCCGGACATCCTAGCTGAGCTGGCCGAAGTGCAGCTGCACGCCATCCAGACTTCCGGCAACTGCATCCGCAACATCACCACCGATGCTTTCGCTGGCGTCGCAGCCGATGAAATCATCGATCCGCGACCGCTCGCCGAAATCCTGCGCCAATGGTCGACTTTCCACCCCGAATTTGCCTTCCTGCCGCGCAAATTCAAGTTCGCCATTTCCGGCACTGCCGAAGACCGTGCCATCACCTGGTTCCACGACATCGGCTTGCAGCTGAAGGTGGTCAATGGCGAAACCGGTTTTACCGTCATCGTCGGCGGCGGCCTGGGGCGGACGCCGATTCGTGGCGAAGTGGTGCGTGAATTCCTGCCCTGGCAACATCTGCTCACCTACAGCACAGCCATTTTGCGGGTCTACAACCGCTTCGGCCGGCGCGACAATGCCTACAAGGCGCGCATCAAGATTCTGGTGCAGGCGCTCGGCATCGAGGCTTTCCGTGCCCAGGTGGACGCCGAATGGGCGCACGAAAAGGACAGCCCGCACACCATCACCCAGGCTGAATATGACCGTATCGCCGCGCATTTCGCGCCGCCTGCCTACGCCCCGGCGGAGCCCGCCAATTTCCCCGATGATCCGGCCTTTGCCCGCTGGCGCGCGCGCTGCACCCACCCGCACAAGGTGCCGGGTTACACGGCCGTCACCCTGTCACTGAAACGGCACGGCGTCGCCCCGGGCGACATCACCTCGGACCAGATGGACGTCGTGGCCGATCTCGCCGACCGTTACAGCTTCGGTGAATTGCGCGTCAGCCACGAGCAGAACGTGATCCTCACCGATGTGCGCGAATGCGACCTGCACGCACTCTGGCTGAGTGCCCGCGACGCCGGTCTGGCAACCCCCAACATCGGCCTTCTGACCAGCATCATCTGCTGCCCGGGCGGCGATTTCTGCGATCTGGCCAATGCCAAGTCGATTCCCATTGCCAATGCCATCCAGCAACGTTTTGACGATCTCGACTATCTTTTCGACATCGGCGAAATCGATCTCAACATCTCCGGTTGCATGAATGCCTGCAGTCATCACCATGTCGGCCATATCGGCGTCCTCGGCGTAGACCGCAAGGACAAGGAGTTCTACCAGGTGACCCTGGGCGGACGGCAAGGCAACGATGCCCAGCTGGGCAAGGTGATCGGCCCGGCCTTCCCCGCCGAAGAGATGCCGGAGGTGGTGGAACAGATCATCAGCGTCTATCTGGCCGAGCGTCACGCCGACGAACGTTTCCTCGACACCTTCGATCGCATCGGCATCGATCCCTTCAAGAACAAGGTCTATGCCGGACGCGCGCATGGCCGCTCAAAATCGCAGGAGGCCGCATAAATGGCACAACTCATCGCGGCACAGCAGGTGCTGGAAAACACGTGGACCGAGCAACCCCTGGAAGAAGACGGCAATGCCGGCCCCTTCGTTGCCCCCAGCACGCCTACCCTATATCCGCTGGCGTTCTGGCGCGCGCACCGGGAGGCCATTATCGCCAGTGCGCAGGCCGGCGCATTGCCGCTGGGGCTACTCCTGCAGCCGGACGATGCGGTGGAAGAGATTGCTGCCGACCTCCCCCACCTGGCGCTGATCGCCATCAATTTCCCCAAGTTCGTCGATGGCCGCGGCTATTCGAGCGCCGCCCTGCTGCGCCAGCGCTACGGCTACCACGGTGAATTGCGTGCTGTGGGCGATGTGCTGCACGACCAGCTGTTTTATCTGCGGCGCGTCGGTTTCGACAGCTATGCCCTGAAAGACGGCAAAAGCACCGCCTACGCCATTGCCCATGGCTTCACGACCTTCACCGAGCCCTATCAGGCCAGTACCGACCAACCCCTGCCGCATTTCCGCCGCCAGCCATGAACCCCAAGCTGCTCAACATCACGCCGGAACTTACCGAGCGCACAGCCGCCAAGGCCGACACCGCACTTGCCCTGCTGCGCCGTATCGCCAGCGAGTTCTCTCCTGCCACCTTCGCCAACAGCCTGGGCGCCGAAGACATGGTGCTGACCGATCTCATCTGCCGCCACCAGCTCCCGATCGAGATCTTCAGTCTGGATACCGGCCGTCTGCCACCGGAAACCTACACCCTGATGGCTGAACTCGACCGGCACTACGGCCTCAAGCTGCAGGTCTATTTCCCGGCGGCCGCGGCCATCGAGCACTACGTGCGCCGCCATGGAATCAATGCCTTTTACACCTCGGTTGAACTGCGCAAAGCCTGCTGCCACCTGCGCAAGGTCGAGCCACTGCAACGGGCTCTGGCCGGCAAGCGCGCCTGGATCACCGGCATGCGTGCCGAGCAGGCCGCCACGCGCGGGCAGCTCGCTGAGCAAAGCTTCGATGAGAGCAACGGTCTGGAAAAATTCAATCCGCTCGCCGACTGGAGCGAAAAGGAAGTGTGGACCTATCTGAAAACCCACGCTGTTCCCTACAACACCCTGCATGACCAGTTTTACCCCAGCATCGGCTGCGCCCCATGCAGCCGCGCCATTTCCCCTGGCGAGGACATCCGCGCCGGCCGCTGGTGGTGGGAAAACCCAGAATCGAAGGAATGTGGCCTGCACGTCAAACGCTGAGCCAGGCGAACATTTTTTTACCAAATAAGCCGCCAACCCATTTCCCGGCGCCGCTAAGATGGCGGCTCATTTCCCTGAAAGGATCACTGCCATGGGCTTCATCTGGACTATCGTGCTGGGTTTCGTCATTGGCGTCATTGCCAAATTCCTGCACCCGGGCAAGGAAGGCATGGGCTTTTTTGCCACCATTCTTCTCGGCGTCGCCGGCTCCTTTACCGCTGGCATGGTCGGGCAATCACTCGGCTGGTATCGGGCGGGCGAAGGTGCCGGCTTCATCGCTTCGGTGATCATGGCAATCCTCTTGCTGGCGATCTATTCCCGCCTGAAGAAATAAGACAGGCATCACCGCCCGCATTACCACCTACTCATGCCATAGACCGAAAACCACCAGACAGATGGGGGTGATGGCAATGAAGGTATGCAGGACACGGCGGAAGAAGATGTGGATGCTGCGCCCTTCCAGGAAGAAGCGCAGCACCAGCCACGATTTCAGCCATAACACCGCAGCCACCAGCGGTTGCAGTCCGACCTGCGCGTGAAATTCGCGCCCGATCCAGACCGACAGCGCCGTCAGCAGCAACAGCCCCAGCCAGGCAAAAAACAGCTGACGCAGGGAAGATTGGTGGGAAGCGTGGGCTGCACTCATGGTCACACCAGAACGTAAAAGAAGGGGAAGATCACCAGCCAGATCAGGTCGGTGGCGTGCCAGTAGGAAGCCAGCGCTTCCAGGCCATCGTGGTTTTCTGCACTGTAGATACCGAAGCTGTGGCGGGTCAGCACCCACAACATGCCCAGAATGCCCCAGAAGGCATGCACCATGTGGTTGATGGTGAGGTAGTAGTACACAGTGAAGAAAATACCCGCTTCACCGTTGATGCCGTGGGCCAGATTCCACTGGATCTCATGCCACTTGAGCAGGGGGTAGCTCAGTGCAATCAGCAGTCCCAGCACCAGACAAGCCAGCGAAGCTCGGCGCTGACTGTTGCGGATGGTGACGACAGCGGCAGCAATACAGAAGCTGCTGCTCACCATGGCTACAGTAATCCAGATTCCCGACCACAGATGCAAACGCCCGGCGCTGGCGGTGAATTCCTGCGGGAAATGCGCCCGCGCGACAAAATACACGGCAAAAAGCAGCAGGAATTCAACGAACTCACAGCAAATGCCGACCCAGATTCCCTTGTTGCCGGGAATGCGGCCCTTGTCCATCGCCACGGCGTGCGCTGGCGGAGTAAACGGAGGTGATACCGGGTGCGCACTATCCATTGCACGCTTTCGTAGAACGACAGGCCGCCATTGTGGCCAGATCGAAGGGCAACTTCTTTAGCTCGCATCAACTCTGCAACCCGGTCGCCAGCACCCAGTCACGAAAGGCACGCAGTGCGGCAGGCAGTTCGGCTCGCCGCGGCAAGAGCAACCAGTAAGCGTAAGGCGACACCAGACTGAGAGGAAAAATCTGGCACAACCGCTGTGCTGCGATCTCGGCCTCGACCAGCACCGACGGCACCAGCGCCACCCCCTGCCCGGCCAGAGCCGCCTCGATGGCAAGCACGGTGTTGGAAAAATGCAGGCCGCGCCGTACCGGTTTGCCATTCACACCGGCCAACTGCAACCACTGTGTCCAGCCAGGCAGGAGAGAACTGTTACGCAACGTGGCATCGTGAATCAAGGTGAACTGGCGGATCTCCTCGGCACTGGATAGGGGAGACATCAGCCCGGGCAAATCAGGCCGGCACACCGGAATATAAGCCGGAGTCAAAATACGCTCGGCCTGCCAGCCCGGGTAATTACCCCGCCCATAACGGATGGCGAGCAACTCGCCGCCCTGAAGCGGATCATGCGCAGCGGGATCGAGGCGGACATCGGCGCCGAGCTGATCGACACTGTCATCGGTACTTGCGAGGCGAATCTCGACTGCCGGGTACTGCGCAGCAAACTGGGGCAGGCGTCCGACCAGCCAGCGCGAAGCAAAGGTCGGCGGCGCCTGGATAGTCAGCACACTTCCGGCTGCGACTGGATCGCTGCGGCGACATTCCGCCAAGGCGCCGGCCAGCGTGGCAAACCCTTGCTGAATGGCTGGCAACAACGCTTCTCCCGCCGGACTCAGGACCACCGCCCGCGTCAGCCGCCGGAACAGGGTTTGCCCCAGCCAGGCTTCCAGTTGGCGCACCTGCTGGCTGACCGCTGCGGGCGTCACATGTAATTCTGCTGCTGCCCGCTTGAAGCTCAGATGGCGGGCCGCAGCCTCAAAAGCACGCAAAGCCTGCAGTGGCGGAAGACGAAACGTCATTTCATGGATTAGTTTTTCTAAACTGTCAGATCATAAAACGTCGTTTGTCCACCAGCAAGCCGCCCGCTAAGGTAGCGGCCTGTTGAGTTGTCGACACATCAAGCGTCTCCTTATGCGGCAGCTGCCGCATGGATCAGTCTCCTCTGAGCCCAAGTCTTGATATGTGGGCTTGAGCCCGCCGCGTGCGGGCTCTTTTTTGTCTTTTTTTTCTGGATTAGCCAACGACCATGAGCGCCGCTTCCCGTATCCTGAATCCCGCACTTCGCAGCAAGATCATGTCGGCCGAAGAGGCCGCTGCATTGATTCCATCCGGCGTCAACGTCGGCATGAGCGGATTTACCGGCGCTGGCTACCCGAAAGCAGTACCCTCGGCACTCGCCAAACGCATCATGGACGCCAATCTGAATGGTCATAAATTCCGCATTGGCGTGTGGACCGGGGCTTCCACCGCTCCCGAACTCGATGGCGCCCTGGCCATGGTGGACGGTATCGAAATGCGCCTGCCCTACCAGTCCGACCCCACCTGCCGCAAGCGCATCAACGCCGGCGAAATGGAATACATCGACATCCATCTGTCGCACGTGGCGCAATTTGTCTGGGGCGGTTTCCTCGGCCCACTCGACGTCGCGGTGGTCGAAGTTGCTGGTGTGCTTGAGGATGGCCGGCTGATTCCCTCTTCCTCGGTTGGCAACAACAAGACCTGGCTGGACGAGGCCGACAAGGTCATCCTGGAAGTCAATTCCTGGCAGAACCCGGCGCTGGAAGGGATGCACGACATTTATTACGGCACCGCCCTGCCCCCGTTGCGCAAACCCATTCCCATCCTGAAGAGCGACGACCGCATCGGCGATGCCTACTACCGGATCGATCCGAAAAAGATCATTGCCGTCGTCGAAACCGACAAGGCTGACCGCAATTCACCGTTCTCCCCACCGGACGTCAATTCCCAGAAAATCGCCGGACACATTCTCGATTTCCTGCAGCATGAAGTAAGAAAGGGACGACTGCCGGCCAACCTGCTACCGTTGCAATCCGGTGTCGGCAATGTCGCGAATGCCGTCATGGCCGGCTTGCAGGATGGTCCTTTCCAGAATCTCACCGCCTACACCGAAGTGCTGCAGGACGGCATGCTCGAACTGATCAAGAGTGGCAAGCTGCGCTGCGCCTCGGCCACTTCCTTCTCGCTGTCACCGACGGCGCTGGCCGAACTGAACGCCGACCTGCCGCGCTTCAAGGATTCGATCATCCTGCGTCCGCAGGAAATCTCCAATCACCCAGAAGTCATCCGCCGGCTGGGGATCATCGCAATGAATGGCCTGATCGAAGCCGACATCTACGGCAACGTCAATTCGACCCACATCGGCGGCAGCGCCATCATGAACGGCATCGGCGGCTCCGGCGATTTCGCCCGCAACGCCTTCATCTCCATCTTCATGACGCCTTCCACGGCGAAAGGCGGCAATCTTTCCTGCATCGTGCCCATGGTCACCCACGTGGACCACACCGAACACGACGTGCAGATCATCGTCACCGAACAGGGTCTTGCTGATCTGCGCGGCCTGGCCCCCAAGCAACGCGCCCACACCATCATCGAACGCTGCGCCCATCCCAACTTCCGCCCTGCCCTGCGCGAATACTTCGACCGCGCCCAGCGCTACGCCACCGGCAAGCACACCCCACACCTCCTGGACGAAGCCTTCAGCTTCCTCCCTAACTGGATGGCACGGCAGCAAGGGCGCTGAACCGATCCCCCGGGATGCCGCTGGCCGTTCATCCCGGAATTGACCTCAACATATCGGTTAGCACCAGCCCTGTCAGCAGTGCTGTGTTCAAGCGACCATTAGCCGAAGAAGATCCAGTTTCTAACCGCCATCCTGTCGAAGCCGAACCAACTCAGCCCCCCCTAAGGTTCGGCATTGCACAAGTTTTTCGGCAACGGATTCAATCCATGACCAATGCTGCTCAAGCAGCGGCTGAACATCATGCCTGGCCTGATCAAGCCAGACCTGGATCCGTTCAATTACCCAGGCAGGTGCTTCTGACAGTGCTGGCACATCACCGTCTGGCGAACCAAACGCAAGCATGCCCACCGTCTGATCAAGCCCCCAGCACTGCGGCGGTCACGCTTTTTCGGACAGTTGGCTAAGCTAATGCTGACTGGTTGAAAGGGAAGTGAAAGATGGGAACGAAACGCAAGCAACACAGTGCGGAATTCAAGGCGCAAGTGGCGATGGCGGCTTTGTCGGGAGACAGGACGCTGGCGGAACTGGCTTCTGAATACGGTGTTCATCCGACGATGATCAGCACGTGGAAGCAGGAGTTGGTGAAGAACGCCAAGGAACTGTTCGAGCGGGGCAACAAGAAGGCGGCCGACCCGCAGGCGGTGATTGATAACCT
>NZ_CAJHOB010000014.1 GCF_905120355.1 Azonexus hydrophilus
CAATCTTCAGCTATTGAAACTTCGGCGAAAAGACGGTGGTGGCCGGACGGTTACCCGCAATCAGCGTGGCATCCACCACCGTGCCTCGCTTCATCGACAGACCTTTCTCCGACAGCACCGCATTGACTTCGGCAAAGATCGCCACGGACAACTCGTGCTTCTCCAGCAGATGCCGGAAGCGAAGAATGGTGCTCTCGTCCGGCAGCGTATCCTCGAAAGCATCCAACCCGGCGAAACGACGCAGCAGGGGAATGTCGTGCAACGCTTCTTCCATGGCCGGGTCAGAATAGCCAAACCATTGCTGCATGAAATGAATCCGCAACATCGTCCCCAGCGGCATCGGCGGCCGGCCGTTTCCCTTCTTCGGGTAAAACGGTTCGATCAGCGCTTCCAGGCGCAACCACGGAACCACCGCCTCCATCTCCGCCAGGAACACCGCTTTGCGGGTTTGTTTCCCAGCTTTCGGCAGGAAACCCGTCTCGGCCAGACTCAATGGCTTCATCGGTTTCATCCGTTCAATCGCCATCATGACAATGGCGCTATTCTCTCAAATTACACTGCATGACGGTCACTTATGCAGACTTTCCCTAGGGCAGGGGTTCTCCCGGCCAGGTAATCCCCCCGTAAATTAGCGGCAGTTGAAAGTAGAATTTTCTCCCAAGCATCCCGAGGAAGTTTTACATGAAGACGTCACGCTTTTCAGACAGCCAGATTGACCTGCCCGGGGATTTTCGGACCAGCTGAAACTTGAGAGGATGGCTTCCTTGCAGAAAGGGAGTCATGAGAAAGAGCCGATTTACCGAAGCGCAGATGGTGACGATCCTGCGCGAAGCCGACAAAGGGCCGGTGGCCGAAGTCGCCAAGAAGCACGGCATCAGCGAGCAGACGATCTACACCTGGCGCAAGCGCTATGGCGTCATGGATGCTGACGAAGTGAAGCGCCTGCGCCAGATGGAACAGGAGAATACCCGCTTGAAGAAGCTGCTGGCCGAGCGCGATCTTGAGATCGAAGTCATGAAGGAGATCGCCGCAAAAAAGTGGTAGGCGCACCCGCCCGACGCCGGCAGGTCGAGTACGCTCAGGGGCGTGGCCTGTCGGAACGACGAGCGTGTGCGCTCCTGAGCGTAGCCCGATCGGCTTTGCACTACGAATCCAAGCTTCGCGAGAAAGATGCGCCGGCGCTGGCAGCGATGGCGATTCTGTCAGCCCAGTATCCACGTTACGGCTATCGGCGTATCCAGGTCTTTTTGGAACGGCAGGGACATCGAATGAGTGCGGATCGCGCTTGGCGACTGTGGCGCCAGGCCGAGCTTCAGGTACCCCGCAAACGTCCTCGCAAGCGGATAGCCGTGTCTCGCCCGCGGCCGCAAGCACCGCTGGCAGCCAGAGAAGTGTGGGCCTATGACTTCGTATTCGATAGTTGTGCCAACGGTCAGCAGTTGAAGTGTCTGACCGTCATCGATGAATTCACCCGCGAGTCCTTGGCCATCGACGTGGCCGGCTCCATCCGTTCTGCCCGGGTGGTTGAGGTCCTGTCCCAGTTAATCAGTGTTCATGGCGCACCGAAGATTCTGCGCTCGGACAACGGCCCGGAATTCGTCTCCCGGGCTTTGCTGCGCTGGGCGGCCAGCCAGAATCTCGACATGGCCCTGATCGATCCGGGCAAGCCGTGGCAGAACGGTACGACGGAGAGCTTCAACGGCAAGTTCCGGGACGAATGCCTGTCGATGGAATGGTTTCGCCACCGGGTCGAGGCCAAGGTCGTGATCGAGCAATGGCGCCAGCATTACAATGAGGTGCGCCCGCATTCGAGTCTGGGCAATCAGACGCCGACAGCGTTCAAGCAATCCTGTTTATCAACCACCAAACCAGAGGCCGTTCTCCAGGAATGAGTGGTCCGAAGAAATCCGGCAGGTCACCTCAGCCACGCGATGCCAGACGCCGTACGCTTCCCAGCGCGCAAAGCGGACATATACCGAGTGCCAGTTACCCAGTTCTTTGGGTAAATCTCGCCAGGGAGATCCGGTGCGGGCAAGGTACAGAACGGCTTCGACAAAACCTCGGTTATCGGCGGCTCGTCCGCCTTTGTCCGTCGGCTTACCCGGCAATAATTCAGCAATCCGGAACCATTGCGTGTCGCTCAACATTCGCCGATCCATGTCCAACATCCAAATTCCAAGATGTAAACACAAATCGGATACTGTGAACAGGCCCTAGCAGCATCGACCGAAACCAACTTTTCGTTCGGATACCCACAAAGTACCCACCTTCCTATACCAAACTATTTCCACCCTTCGGCTATTTCGATTTGGCAACTCTTCCGTAAACGACGAGACGACATAACGCTACGATAACGTAACGCGCTACGGTGCCAGTTCCTGTTCCGCGACAGGAGTTTCCAGTAGAACGGAAGGCGCCACGCCCAGCGCTTCCGCCAGCTTGAAGATGTTGAGCAGCGCGATGTTGCGTTGTCCGCGCTCGACGCCGCCGAGATAGCTGCGCGCCAGACCGCTTTCCAGCGCCAAGCGTTCCTGCGACCAGCCTCTGGTCTTCCTGATTTCTATCAGCTTCAGGCCGAAGCGTGTGCGCGGGTCGAGGGGCATGTTTCTCTTTCTCAAAGGAGAACAACTCTATGAGTACCCCCTCTATAGGGCTACGCCCGATAAGGGCACGCTCTATAAGTGACATTTCTATATTTTCATCATAAAATGACCTCTATGAGTGACATCAAGGAGGTGCCTGATGGCGAGTGTCTGGAAAACGGCCGGCGTGGGGGCTGCCGCTGGCCTGGCTGTGCCGGTGGCTGGCTTGTCCGGGTTGGCGACGGTGGGGCTGTTGTTGTTCATGGTGTTGACGATGTTCGGGATCGGTCGTCCCGCAGGCGTTTCCCAGCCGTCCCTGTGGCAGTTGCTGAGCAGCAAAACCATGTTGTATCTGCTCATCTCCGGGGCTGTCTTCGCTTTTGCATTCGGTTTCCTTGCCCGATTGCAGGCAAGGAGCAAGGCGCTGGTCGAAAAAATCAACGCCAGCGAAAACCTCGTGCTCGATGGCGGCAATCTGCTGGGCTATCCCGCGCCGGCCTTCCTGGCCTTTGATTCCCGACAGCGCAAGCTTGCCGCCTGTGACGTCGTCAGCGGCGAATACACGCTCCACGATTTTTCCTGGGTGCAGGCTTGGCGGGTGACCTGGCGCGAGGTCGAGCGCATGGAAATGAACGGCGGCAGCCGCCAGGTCAACGCCACCGGCATGAGCGTGCCGACCTTCGAGCGCACCGTCCGCGCTAAGGATTTCGCGCTGGAATTGCAGGTCGCCAATCCGCAGCGGCCGTTGCTCAGCTTTCCCATGAGTCGCCGCGCTGCCGAAATCTGGTGCGCCCGGCTCAATGCGATTTTCAATGCTTGATCGACGATGAGGAATTACGATGAAACACTACCGGGCCGCGCTGCTCCTGCCTATTTTCCTGGCGGGCTGCGCAACGACTGGCATGCAAGATGCGCTGGATTCGATCAATGACCTCGGGCAATCCATCTCTACCGGGATCAATCAGGCCGTGACGGCACCGACGCAGGGAGGCGTGGGCAACAGCTTGACCGGTACGCCATTGCACAACGCGCTGCGCCGAAATCTTTCCACTGATGGTCGGGCGCCGGAATGGCCCAAGGTGGTCATCACCAATCTGCAGGTTCCCGCCGACCAGATGACACTGACTCGCGGCCTGCGCCTGAAAGCGACCGATTGCATCCGTTTCGACGCCGTGCTGTGGCACGATGCCAGGCGCGCCGAGCGTTTCAGCGACCTGTCGCTCTGCGCGCCGGAACTGCCCAAACAGTCCAACAACTTCGTGCTGACCTGGAAGAGTTTTTCCATCTCCGGCAAGACCACCGGCCAGGTTCGCAGCGACGGGCCGACCCCGCCCTACAACAAGTTGCCCAGCGATCCGGCCATGGAAAAATGGTTGATGAATCAGTTTGGCCTCTATTACGTCGGTTCTCTGCTGACCCTGGTCGGCTACGATCCTGATTTTTCGGTCGATGACCGGCGTTTCTGGATCAGGAACCTGAAGAAATGAAGACCCTGCTGCTTGCTGCCGCGATGCCGGTCGTGCTGATGGATGGTCAGGCGCCCGGCCTGGAACGCTGGGTCTCCCTCGAACCGGCCGTGCAAGCCGCGCTGGAATGCCGTCAGCCATTGCGTCCGTCAGCGCTGAACGGAATTACACCGGAAGCACCAGGAAGCTGGACGCTGACGCCTGCGCGCAGCTTCACGGTATTTGGCCTGCCAGTGGCGCAGGTGCGGCTGTTCATCGATCCCGATGGTGAGTTGGGGGCGAGTTACACGGCGGTGATCGAAAAACGCAGTGCCGATCAGGTGCGTAAGCAGATACGCTTGCTGGAGCGTGGTAAACGGACGGGCCAACTATCGGTCGGACAGGCACATGGTCCGCAACAGGTTGAACTGACCTGCACGGTTGCGGCGGATGATTGATCGCGGGAGCATCCGTGGGGGCAATCCTGCGGCCAGACCGATTCAGAATGACGTGCTCTCGCCCGTGCCTACGAAGATGACGCAGCCTGATTCAATGCGGGCGCCAGGGTTGCGCGCAACTTGGCCACGACGGTAGGCAACGCTTCGGAGTCGAGTCCATTTTTTCTATGGAACGCCTGCCACAGCGATTGGCGCGACGCATCGTGCGCAAAATCTTCGCTCAGGCCGATCGGCAATACATCGGGCAGTTTCATGCCGCGTCGCAGGAATGTTGCGGCGATGGCCTGGGCCAGTGTTGCGGCATCCAGGGTTTCCCGTTCCAGCAGGACCGATAGATCGAGGTAATCCTTCATTCGACTGTTGGCCATGCCCAGCAACGCGATGGCATGGAGTTTTTCGGCGATGACGGTGTAGACGGGATAGGTCCGCAGCCGAGGGGCGGGCAAATCGGCGAGCAGCACGGGATACGTCGAATCGACTGGTCCGGGCGTGACGGCATCGCCGAAACCGATGTCGATCTGCGTCTTGCACCGCGCCCTGGCCAGTTCGGCATTGATCAGGATTCGCGCGCCGGCGTATCCGGCATCCTTGCGGATTTCTTCGGCGACGACCGAGGCCGGATCGAACACGATGCCGTCATCCACAGCGATTCCGGCGATGTCGCGGAAGGTTCGGGCCACGGACGCCAGATCGCTCGCACCGAAACCCAGCAGGTCGGCATCACGCGTGGCCCGGTGCGGCATGTCGTACCAGAGGGTGAACAGTAGCGCACCCTTGAGCAGAAAACGATCCGTATGTTCAGACTGGCTCATGCGATAAAGGATGCGCTCCAGCGCGAAACGCACCAGCACCTGGTTGAAGTCCACGCCTTGCGCCTTGGCGACGTTCAGTAAGCGGGCGCGAACGGAAGCGGCCAGATTGCTACTCATGTGCGATCGTTTCCAGATAAGGGCGCATTACATTGGCGACTCGGCAGGCCTTGGCGTAACGCCACAGTTCATCGGCCGATGCCTTGCGTGACGACCAGGCATCCTTCAGCGCCTCCAGCGCCACGTCCAGGCCGATCCGGTTGCGATGCTTGAAGCAGTCCGCCACCGTCTTGGCTGCACTGTAGACATGCAGCTTGATTCCGTCGCGCTCGTGCTCCTCGATCCCCGCCGTATAGGTATCGTCAGCCATCTGCACCATCTTCACCGGCGGATAGTCGATGCGGGGAGTATGGCTGCCGCGCGGCATGGCGATCCAGACTTCGCGTGGAAGTTGCGTGGTCAGTTCGTGGAACTGGAGCGCGGTCAGCAGACAGAACACGGCCTGCGGCACCTTGACGGCGATGGTGGCGAGGGCCTCGTGTTCGGATGCCGGGTTGCCCGGCAGCCGGTAAAGGCCACGCCCAACGCGCTCAAGACGTCCAGTAGCGCAGAGGCGCGTCAACACCACCCTGGGGGCACCGATGGCGTCCAGATCGCTGGTGCGCAGCATGCCCTGTTGCTGGAGCAGGTCGAGGGTACGCTGGGTGTGGGTGGCATTGTGCATACCCGCAGTATGTTCCGATTTTTCGTTTAATTCAATTACATGGAGAATAAAAGGAACGTCGCTGCAAAAGATCGCCGAGCACGAGGTCTTGATAGCTGTGGGTTCCAGACATCGAAGCAGGACAGTTTCCGGGGCAGCCATACATACCGCGATGAAACACTAAGAATACCCTTCCAGCCCGGCTCTCAGCCTGTCGATGGTGGCAGGATCGCTCAGTCCCAGATCGGGGTCGGTCTCGACGAGTCGATCACGGTCGGCATCCGCCCAACCATGCGCATCGTCGTCGATGGCGATCCAGTGATCGAGCCGGGCGCGATCCACGTAGCGCCGGATTTGTTGATAACGCGTCGCTCGGTCCCACCACGTTTCGCGCCAGTGGCCGCATATCTTCGTCAACGGACATCGCGCTGTGCCAGGTTGCACCGATCACGCACCGCCGCAGTTCGGCAGGCAAGTAGCTGCGGGCACGATTGAAGCGCAATGCCCGCACCCAGCTTGTCGACAGCACGATCCGCACATCGGGATGCTCGGTCAGCAGATCGACCAGCGCGCCAGCCCACATGAACAACTCGCCCTTGGCTCGCAACGTGGGGCGGCCACGCACGAAGTAGACGGCATCCGGGTGCAATACGCCGTCGAAATCGAGGAAGAGGATCATGTCGGGATGGAGAAATCCGGCCCAGGCCGATCATGCCATGTTCCCGCCACCCATTGCTGCCAGTCGTGCGTAGGCACACGGCCCGGCTCCGGATACCAATGGTGAGGCACTGCCGCGCAGTGCCACGGCGAATTGGCCACGGAACGGCTCGGGAATGTCTGCCACCATGATGTACGGCAAGCTGCCAGGCGTCTCATGCACAGGAACAGCACGTAGAAGATCGCGACGCCGAAGCTGGATTTTCGCCCATAGGCCATCCCGGCGCATTTCGGTACGCAATGACTTTATCTCTGCATGGGTGAGATAGCGGCACATGGCATCGCCTACGTCCTCATGGTCGCTCGTCAACTCGATCAGGTCGGCAATGCCGAGCAGTGCGGCCTGGTCATCTCTCAACGCACTCAGGCTGATGTCCAGATACTCATACTTTTGGTCACACTGGGCCCGTGCTCCACAAGCGGCAGCCAGCGTCTCGATCGCCGAGGCCCACTTGTCCCAGTGAGGTCTCTGTGGCCAGCGGTTACGCTGCGGCCAATCGTCGGGATGCTTGAGCGGATGCCGCCCAGCCTGTATATCCGCGATGATGCCAGCCACGATGCCGAGCGCACACGCGACATCCAGTGTCGGTTTGTTCAACGCTGTGCGCAGCGTGGTCAGCGCCTGGTTTGCGCGGTCGCTATAGCAGCGCAGATCAGCAACAGGAATCATGAATATCCTCCAAACCATCGCCGCATGCGTGCGAGCAATCCAGGTAGCTTTTGCGATTGGCAAAGCCCATCGTCGTCGCCCTTGCTGACGTAAAAAGGGAGCGGCAAGGGCAATTCGGCCTCGGTGGTTTCCCGCGTGCGCTGGCGTAGCCGTTCTTTTGCCCGTAGACCGGAGCGCCGCATTTCATGGCGTAGCTCGGCGAGTTCTTCATCCGATGAGCGAGGTGGAGACGCCGGGATGAAATCGTTCCGCCCAAACGCTACCCCGGCCACGTTCAGGCCTCCTTCGGGGAAAGGACGCTCGATACCAGCCTCGCATACGATCCATTCCGCAGCGTGGCGGGCACGGCGTGTCACGTAGATGCCGTCCCGGTCGGCGTTCATTTCCGCCTCCGGGATTTCACGGAAAACGCGCTGGTCTTCGTCAAATTTCCACACGTACATGACCGTTCCTCATAGCGTGACAAAACCGATTCCCCGCTTGCTGCTTTCGACCGTGAGCGCGACGTCCTCTGGCTGAACATGCCCCCGGCCCGCACGTGCCGCTGCACCTACCGCCCGGCGAATGGTCATGCCAAGCGCACGCGGTGGCAGCGGACGCAACAAGGCAATTACATTGCCGTCGAGTTGTTTGGCAAAGGCATGTCCCCAACTGGCTTCGTTGCGCAAGCGGGTGTAGATGGACTGGGCAATGGTGCCGATCTGTTCCGGTGTTGGCGGGGCGATCTGCAACACGGTCAGCCGCGAGCGGAGCGGGCCGGGAATGGATTCAAGTGAATTTGCCGTGGCAACCCAGTTCACATGGCTGGCATCGATGCTGAAATCACGGACCGACAGGTCGGTAAATGCCTGTGCGCTACGTGCTTCCAGCAGCGTATACAGCGCGGCCAGCGGATTGTGTTGATTCCGCTCATCTTCAACCTTATCCAGTTCGTCGAGCACCGCGATCGGGTTGGCGAGCGGCTGATACGCCAGGAGTTCGAAGAGCAGGCCCGGTTCCGAATTGCTCCAGAATGCCTCGGAACCCGCCAAGGGTGAGCCGGATTGGGCACTCGCCATATCGAATACGCGACAGGGCAGACTCAAGCGTTCGGAGAGCCAACGTACTGCCTCCGTCTTGCCGATACCCGCCGGCCCGGCCAGCAGAACGGCGGGCCAACTGATACGACGATCACCCAGAGAAGCCAGGGCAAAATGGTCGCGCAGCAGTTCGGCCAACTCGCGAAAATTCGGGAAGGCATGCTCGAACTCATCGAGCAACGCGCCCCAATCCGCTGGCAGCAGGCCGAGCTTGCGTCGCTCGCCGCCAGCCTGAACGATGCGATCGACGATGACTTGCGCACGTTTGAGCTTATCGTCACCTTTGGGGCGATGGCGGTCGAGGAAGACCTTCAGACCGGCGGGGTCGAGAAACGGGATTTCCGGCTGCGCGATAGCCGTAGCTGGCATGGTTTCCGTGGTGGAGGATTCCTCCGCTGGGGACGCCCCCTCCTCATCAGCGGTGATCGCTCGCAGGTCCTCCGGGCGAAACCGTCCCAGATCGCGAATCGTCTGTTGGACACCTTGGTCGATCAACATCTGGCGGCTACGTCGCACTTCTCCGGCAAACAATCCTTGCAAACCCTGGTGTACCGGGCAACGTTTGGCATAAGCGGAGGGATTGGACACCGGCGCACCACATACCGGGCAAAGTTGCAGTGAGGATTCTCTGGATTCAATGGTGACGTCCAAAAGCGCTTTCCGGCGGCTTTCGCTGCAGCGTGAAAGCTCGTAGTGCACCGTCAAGCGCTCGCGGGGGGCGCTCACACAGAGCATGCGCAGACGTTTCAAATCACTGGGGCGCAGGAGGCGTTCGAATTGCTCGAACAAATGGGAAACGACGCTCAGATGGCCCGGCGCCGGTTCGATCACATGACCGGCAAGCCACGGGTGGCGTACCCGAAGCGCAGCCACGGCCTGGGTAAATTCCTGCTGGCGCAGCGGACGGTGACGAGGGGTTTTGCTCATGATCT
The DNA here is from genome assembly GCF_905120355.1 of Azonexus hydrophilus. Lineage (GTDB taxonomy): Bacteria > Pseudomonadota > Gammaproteobacteria > Burkholderiales > Rhodocyclaceae > Azonexus. Next base: position 9,396 of record NZ_CAJHOB010000014.1, read on the forward strand.
TGCCTCCTTGTTTACTATAATTAACTATAACATCAGTTTGTGCAAGACCTCGTGCCATTTTCCCCTCGCTTGTTGGCAGGAAATTATTTATAGTCATTTACAGTTAAACAGAAGGATTGCCATGCCATCCCTTGCTCCCGAACAGATGCGCCCCTTGGCCGCCGCGCTGGTCCGCTTGCGTGGAGAAACTCTGGGGCGGATCGCCGAGGCCACTGGCATCCGTACGGCCAATCTCTCGGTTTGGTTGCGCGGGAAGGAACAGGTGATCTCGGAAAAACGTCTGGTCGGGCTGCTGCATTACCTCGGTATCGAGGGGGATCGACTGCGTAGCGACATGCTGCACTTATGGCAGGACGGTGGCAGCCTGGAAGATTGCCGGATGGTGCTGGCGGCCTTGCTCGGACGCGAAGAGCGCTGGCTGTTCCTGGATCAGGAACCGGGATTGGCGAAAACCCGTTTTCTTCTGGCCGGGAAAACGCTGATCCGTGTGCAGATCGAACCAGGTATTGCCGTTGCATCCGATCTCGCCGAGGTTTTCGAGACGGATCGACTGTTGACCGTCAGCATGCCTTTATCCGGGGTGCCGACGAATTCACCCGAGGCCGCGCGCGACGAACTATTGGCCCTGGCCGAGCAATACGCGATTGATGTCGGAGATGAAGAACTGCTCGATGGTCTGCTGCACCGACTCAATGAGGACTATGTCTCTCAGCTTGGCTTCGACACCGCACCACCTCGTGAGTGGCAACAACTCGAAGAAGCCCTGCGCGCTGCGCTCAAGGCCGGCATAAGCCCCGGCGACATCGCCAGGGTAGTTGATGACCATTCCCGCAAAGGCGGCAAAGCGGCGCGTGGCCGCAATCAGGATTCAATCTGAGCGGCTGGACGCATCCACCAATGGGCTGTCCCCAAGCCGCTGAGCCGAATTTTGGTCAAAATCCGGCTCAGCGGCCACATTCTTTGTGCTCTTTCGAGCCAGCACAAAGAATGTCTCGATGGGGCTGGGGACAGGGGAAATACAGGGTGCGTCCTGTTCAGAATGTGGCAACCATTGTGTGAGCTTGGTGGTGACTGTGTGTCAGCGATGGTGGCAGTAGTGTGGCTACAGCGTGTCGAACATGGTGTCGTCTATGTGGTAGCAAGGTGGAAAGATTGTGGCTCATCTCCTTATTTCCCTATACGTCTCTCGAACGGGCCGACGTACAGCAAGGCATTCGGCTGCTCGTCGAACAGCCGCTTGCGGTGGTACCCGACCGGGAAGCACTCGGTGAACCATTCCGGCAGGCGCGCAGCCGTCCATCCATACAGGTACAGTGCCGGCTGCTGCGACACATACTGGCGCACGCCGTACCAGTCCAGCACCGCCGAATCCTCCGATGTCAGTGGCGTTTCTGGTGCCAGTCGTAGCCTGGATACGACAATGACAACATTTCAGAACCGGAAGACAGTCGCTTGGCGTCTCTTTTACGCGCTGGGCGCAGGACTCGCCCACTGGGCGATAAACCCAGCTATCCTCTCCTCGATGCGGCTCTCGACGGTACGCAGGCGCAGGATGGAAATGCCGTTTTTCGCCAGGATGCTGTTTTTCAAGGCGTCACGCGCAGCCTGATCTGGCCTGTCGTGGGTCCCCCCATCGACCTCGATCACCCCCAGCGGGGTCTTGCCCACCTTGAAATAGATCACGAAATCGCAACTGGCACGCGCCATGAAAGCCCGCTCGCGCTCCGTCAAGGCCGGGTTGGTCGATGATGCGATCTGACTCAGCCTGACCTGGCCGTGGCACATCAACGACCGGCACGACGGATCGGACAGCGCCTCGCGCAGCAGTTGCGCCGCGATCCGCTCGGACTTGTAGCGTGAGTCCCCGGGCCGCAAGCGGGCGTTCAGGCGCGCCAGGGACTGGTCATACTCCCGGTACAGCAGATCGAAGGCCGACACCACGGGCGCACGCACGACCTGCTCGTCCTTCGCGTAATACTCGATGTAGCGCATCAAGGCCGCGATGTGGCCGTTGTTGCCGGTGAACACCTCGTCGCCCGTCACCAGGGTGAAGCGGTGCTTGGCCCTCGACACCGCGACATTGACCATGCTCGGGTCATCGACGAAATCCAGCCGCTTGCGTTCCTGGTTGTGGCGTTTCTTGTCCAGCACGGTGGAGAAGACGATCTCGTCGCATTCCCGGCCCTGGAACTTGTGCACGGTGTCCCTGACGAAATCCGCTGGCAGGTAGGTGCCAGAGAGGTTGACCTGTGCCCGGAAAGGGGCGATGAAGCCACGGTCGTCGCCGTCCAGCCCGATGGGATCGCCCTCGTCGCCGAGCAGCTTGAGCAGAGAGTCCAGCTCTCGCAGGTTGGTGTTCTGGCGAGCATGGTTACCCTTGGCGGTCACTACCAGGCGCAGAGGCGCTTCGCCCTTGTCCTCAGTCATGGGCACCAGCGCGTTGTCGTAGAACTGCTGGTTGCAGAACTGGATGATCCTGGGATGGCAGCGGTAATGCTCTTTCAGCAGCGTCCTGGGCAGCGCCTCCCTGAACACGCCGATGCACGAATCGAGCAGGCTGTATCGCTCGCAATCGTAGGCGTCGGCGGGAGCCTGCAGGCCCAGCGCCACGGGAATATGCGCCAATTGACGGCTGTCACCGACAACGACCAGATTCTTCGCGCAGCCCAGCGCCAGAATGCCTGGCACGATATCTTGCTGCGAGGCCTCGTCGATGATCACATAATCGAGGATCGCCCCCGACGCGATCGAATTGACGATGGAGTGCGTGCTACTGCCCAGGATCGGGAAGCGCTGCACGAAGGCATCGAACTGCTTCTCGTGCTTGTACGTCTTGGCATCGAAGGCATCCGATGCCCGCTCCCTGCTCTGCAGGTGCTGCTTCAGGTAGCGCATCGACGCCGCCGTCAACTCATCCAGCAAGGTCGTGAAATTCCCGCGTGCCAGCGATTCGCGGCATGCCTGCAGCTCCGCTTCCTTGTCCCGCAGCGCCTTGTCGTAATAGTGCATCTGCAAGGCATGGAAGACGGACAGGCGCGCATCGCCCTGGGCGAAAGGCCGGACGCGGAAAATTCTGAAGTTGAACAGCAATTCGATCCGGTCCTTGAGCCGGATGCGCCGCTCGCCAAGATGGGCCAGGTAGGCCATCAGATCCGCCGTCTTGCGCGGAGACAGTCCGTACTTGTCCAGCGAGGCGGCGTCATTAATGCCATTATCTTCCTGCCACTGCTGCAGATAGCGCCGCTCGACGGTCAACTCGTCGATGTCGGCCTGCAGCTGCGCCACCCTGTTGTGATCATGCAGATGCCGCTTCAAGCGTGCCAGCATGGCCAGGATGTCGTCCAGTGGTGGCGCGGACTCGGGCTGGCTCGACGGCCATGGCGGCAGGTCGACGAAGAAGTCCTTGCGGTTCTCCTGATTGCCGAGTTTGGCTACGAGATGGCCCAGGCCACATTTCTCCAGTTTCTCGTAAACGTTCTCCACCGCCGAATTGTTGTTGGACAACACCGCCACCGTTTCCCCGCGCAGCAGGATATTGGCGAGGATGTTCAGGATGGTCTGGGTCTTGCCGGTCCCCGGCGGACCTTCGATCACGCTGATCTGCGCACTGAAGGCCTGTTCGACCGCCGCAAGCTGGCTTTCGTTCACGCCAAATGGATAGATCAAACCCTTGCCCGGTGCCAGCCTTCTATTCCGTCCCACGCAATAAGCATACAAGGCGGTATCGGCACTGGCGGGTAACTTTTCCAGTTGGCGCACGACATTGGCGGCAATCTCACGGTCACTCTGCGAACCCGCGCAATCCTGCCGGGCATTGGCCACGGCAACGAAATACTGGAAGACCGGCGCCTTCTTCAACGCCGTCGGCGCAACGAGCCGAATACCGTCCAACTTGTGGACATAGGGCTGATCAGAGCCGGGATAAAACACGACGGCATACCGCTCACCGTAGATCGTCGCCTTTACGATGGGCTTGACGATCGCGCTGCCTGACTTGGCCAGCAACATCTCGCCCACTTCGCGGATGGGGAAAATGCGGCAGTCGCTGAGCGCGTGCGTGACCTTTCCTTTGTGTGAATAAGAGCACTTCAGTTGCAGTCCTTCGTGCTTATCACACCAGATCGACCAGTTGATGATCTCTGCAGTCTTGTCCTCACCACCCACATGGATAGAAACCATACATCCCTTATTCGTGCGCAAACGATATCCGGTTCGCCCTCACGCCGACTATCGAACGCCGTTATTTCCCCAAAAAAGAATCATATTGCCATCATCGTTGCATGGCCAATAGGCGCCCTCCATGCGTTCGGCCATCTGTCGGTGCTTCAGCCTTTGCACCATCCCTATCCAGGGACGCAATACTTAAAGCTCTTTAGCCACGTACTCCGCGATCTTAGCTCATGGAACGAAAATGGCTTACCGCCAAGATCAGGACATAGCGAGGATCAAGGCACCGGTTACCGCCAGGATCTTTCCTGATCGAGATGACGGGTGTGCTCCATGACCTCATGTAATGCGCAACCGATGACAAACAGATCAGGCTCCACGCGATAAACCAGAAAATGCCGAGCGTGCCGAACCATGCCGGTTTTGGTGTGGGCGCGCTCCCGGCTCAAGCGCAGGTGCCAGGAACGAGAGACAGCACCCAATTCCGGGCACTCGATGCTGCCGGGGTGGTCCGGTTGTGCCGTGATGTCGCGCAATGCGGCAACGATCAGCGCCTCGTAACGTGTGCGCGCCGCGTCGCCAAATTGCGCCTGCGACCAGGCAAGAATGTCGAGAATGTCCGACTGGGGAGCGGCAGATAGCCAGTAGCGGACCATCAACTCGCCGTCTGTGTCCGGCGCGCGGCTTGCAGCCCCTGCTGGGCAACGAAGTCTTCGAGGCGATCGTCGGCGACATCGGTATAGCGACCTGTCGCAACGTCTTCCCACCCCTGGGGGCGACCTGTTGAAGCGCCTTGAGCTTGGCCGCCTCGATACGTTCCCGTTCCTCAATCAGGCGCAGGCCTTCCCGTAGCACTTCGCTGGCGTTCTGATAGCAACCGGATTGCACCAGCCCTTCAGTGTTGGTGGTCGCTGAGCACAACGTTGCATGTGGGCATGGTCTGGCTCCGAAAGGGTGAAACTTATTCGCTATAGCAATCATTGGCAGATCATGCCGATAATGCGATGGAAGACGAAAAATACCCTGTTCCAGATTCAGTCGAGCGCCCCCTGCTTCGAGTATCAGCATCGGTGCAGAGGATCATCGCCAACATTCACTGCGGCTAGCGTAAATACCGGCCCTGAGCCGGAGCGAACCAGCCGATCCGCAATCACCCCAATGGGTTTCAAGCCGTCCTGCCGAACCTGACTCGCCACGCCATATAATCTGCGGGTCTTTGCCGAAACATGGCCCAGGCCTCGGCTGACAGCATCACCATCAATGAGAGATTTCATGTCGGCAGACCATTGGTGACGAAAGCAGTACGCCGTAATGGCATGCTTGTGACCAGGCCACAAGCCACGAGCAAGACGACGTATTTCCACGCTGAGATTTCTCGCGCTTGCTACAGAGATATGCAAGTAAGCCTCTTCCTCGGCATTCAGTTGCCTGTTCAGTGCTGCAACGAGCGGATGCGGATCATCTGCCAGGTAACTGATACATCGGTAGGGCTGACCCTGAGCAGCTTTTACCTTGGTACCGTTGATTCCGATATGAAGGATCAAAGCCCCACCCCCCTCCTCCCACTCCCGCCAGACGAGGACGCCATTGGCAAGCTCGCTTGGGCGACAACCGCTCAACGCGAGAACCCTTAAGGCATTCGCATAGCGACCACGGGCACCGCGTCGACATAATTGACTACGCCAATCATCAGGAAGTCCGATCAGCGCCAATCGTTTACTACTCCGTTTTCTACGAGCTCCTCCAAACCCGTCCTGCCGCAAGGCCACAAAGGTTTGCAATTGATCAAGGTGTTCTTGCAGTTGGGAGTGCAGCGCTGAAGATTGCCCATCATAGGCATCTCGTACCAACTGCTGGTGCTGCAAATGCAGGAAATAGCGCAATGCCGCGATCCGTTTGAAGTAAGTACGAGAACTGGTCGTATTGGACACGACCTCGGCCAGTCCGTGCTCAGCGTAGCGCGCACGCGTGATCAACAACGAGGCAAGCCGAACATATTCGACGCGAGTATTCTCCGAGATATCAGAAAGATTTCCCGCATGCGGTCGGATCGCAGCGCTCACCATTTGGCAGCGTTGCACGATATTCCGTAAGCTCATCTCCCACCTCCGCGACGCCATTCCGCAACCGTCACCCCGGCCTGAGCCGCTTTTACACTCTCCGATTTCCTCGGCGCTCCCCGGCGAGCCGGGATCTGCGGCACCTTGATCATTTCAGCCAGATCATAGGCACTGAAAAAGACCCGCCCGTTATCGCGCAAAGGCACAAGCGGCCACTTCCCCAATGACAAACGGTTGTAGATCGTACGCGGAGCAATCCCCAATATTTTTGCACTCGTGCACAGCGGCACCCGATATGCTCCGTGACTCAACCGGAGCACCATCTCCAGAGTATCCATTCTTGTTCCCCTACGCTCGCGCCTTGTGCGGACGCGACGACTAATTCGGTAACGCGGCAAAAAGCCGACTGAATCAAGTCAGGGAACGAAAGCGAGGGGGACGCTCGACGGAATAAACCGGGCCGACGAGCAGCCCAGGCTTCGCCGTACGGATGACACAAACGATGATGAGAAAAATATTCTGTGCGCTCGGCCAAGCGGGGCAGGCAAGCAGGATCACCATCAGGATCGGCAGCAAAATGGCAGCGACAAACCCGGTAACCACAAAGAGGGATGCGACGAGCACGAAACCGGCCAGGGCAAACGCGAAACCCGCTGCCCAGACACACAAGGCCATACGCAACAGTTCAGTCGTCACAGTGAAGGACCTGTACTGCCGGGGACCGTGCAGACGGGCAGTCCCGGCATCGGGTTTCGTGACGGAAAAAGGCGATGAAAAATGGCTGCGACTGGACATGGGCAAACTGTACCCGGCGTGCCTAGACTGACACAAGCCACCTACGCCGCTTTTCCTTGACCGCGTTTTACCGAATTGTTCCTGGCACAGCACTTGGCACAATTCTGGCACAGTGACGTGGTGATTTCATCGGTAAAGACCAGTCACTCCCGGTACGAGTTCACAAACAAAAACAGCCCCGAAGGGCTGTATTTGCGGCACTTGGCGGAGACGGAGGGATTCGAACCCTCGATCCAGGTTTTGCCCGGATGCTCCCTTAGCAGGGGAGTGCCTTCGACCTCTCGGCCACGTCTCCTAACCTTGTCTCACCCCTGGAGGGGCAAGAAGGCGCGGATGATAGCGGTTCCGCGCCTCATGGTCAAATGCTTACTGATCCAGATTGAACACGCGGTGCAGGACGCGCACTGCGAGTTCGAGATACTTCTCGTCGATGACGACGGAAATCTTGATTTCCGAAGTCGAAATCATCTTGATGTTGATCCCTTCGTCAGCCAGCGCCTTGAACATCTTCGACGCCACACCCGGATGCGAGCGCATGCCGACGCCGACAGCGGAGACCTTGCAGATCTTGTCATCAACAGTCACTTCGCGAGCGCCCAGGCGCTGACGCACGCTTTCCAGGATGCCCTGGGCCTTGGCGAAGTCGCCGCGGCTGACCGTGAAGGAGAAGTCGGCGCCACCGTCATGGGCGACGTTCTGAATGATCATGTCGACGTCAATGTTGGCGGCGGCGATTTCACCCAGAATCTGGTAGGCGATGCCCGGGGTATCGGGGACACCGAGGATGGTCAGCTTGGCTTCATCGCGGTTGAAGGCAATGCCGGAAATGATCGGTTGTTCCATGTTCTTATCTTCCTCAACGGTAATCAGCGTGCCTTCACCTTCATCCTGGAAGCTGGAGAGCACACGCAGTTTCACTTTGTACTTGCCGGCAAATTCGACCGAACGGATCTGCAACACCTTGGAGCCGAGGCTGGCCATTTCGAGCATTTCCTCGAAAGTGACGCTATCGAGCTTCTTCGCTTCCGGCACGATGCGCGGATCGGTGGTGTAGACACCGTCCACATCCGTGTAGATCTGGCACTCGTCAGCTTTCAGCGCAGCGGCCAGGGCCACGGCAGAGGTATCGGAGCCGCCGCGACCGAGTGTGGTGATGTTGCCAGCGGCATCCACGCCCTGGAAACCAGCAACGATGACCACCCGGCCGGCATCGAGATCGGCGCGGATATTGGCATCGTCGATCGACAGGATGCGCGCTTTGGTGAAGGTGTCGTCCGTCAGTACCTTCACCTGGCCACCGGTATAGCTCTTGGCGTCAACACCGATGGCTTTCAGGCCCATCGCCAGCAGGCCGATGGTGACCTGCTCGCCAGTGCTGACCACCGCGTCGAGCTCGCGCGGATCGGGCGTCGGCTGCATTTCCTTGGCCAGGGCAATCAGCTTGTTGGTTTCACCACTCATCGCCGAGAGAACGACGATCAGTTGGTGGCCCTGCTCCTTGAAGCGGGCGATGCGGCGAGCGACATTCTTGATGCGCTCGGGATTGGCGACGGAAGTGCCGCCATACTTCTGAACAATCAACGCCATGGATTCATCCGTTCATACGTTGTAAACATGAAAAAGCGGGCTGGATTCTACCTCAGCCCGGCCGTTTTCCCCTAAAAGCTGTCAGTTCACAGGTCGGCGAGCACGCGCAAATGTGCGCCCACGCTACGCGCCAGCGAGCTCATGACGTAGCCGCCTTCGAGCATGGAGACGATGCGCTTGTCGCACATTTCGGCAGCCAGTTTTTTCAAGTGCTCGGTGCACCAGGCAAAGTCTTTCTCGAACAGGCGCAGCCCCCCCATGTCGTCCTCGTAATGGCCATCGAAGCCTGCGGAGATGAGGATCATCTGCGGCTTGAATTCCTTCAGGCGCGGCGTCCATACCTGCAGCACCGCATCGCGGAATTCTTCGCCACCGCAACCTGCCGCCAACGGGACGTTGCACATATTGGCGGCCGGTTTGTCGGTGCCGGAATAAGGATAAAAGGGGTGCTGGAAAATGCTGCACATCAGCACCTGCTCGTTGCCGGCAAAACAATCTTCGGTGCCGTTACCGTGGTGCACATCGAAATCGATGATGGCAACGCGCTCCAGACCATGCGCCTTGAGCGCGTGCATGGCGGCAACGCCAATGTTGTTGAAAAAGCAGAACCCCATCGGCGTCGCTTTCTCGCAGTGGTGGCCGGGCGGGCGCACGGCGCAAAAAGCGTTCTCCGTTTCCTTTTCCATGACCAGATCGACCGCCAGACACCCGGCGCCAGCGGCGCGCAGGGCAGCCTGCCAGGTGTGCGGATTCATCGCGGTATCGGGGTCAAGATTGACAATCCCCAGTTCCGGCGAGGCGCGTTTGATCCGTTCCAGGTGCGATGCCGGATGCACCCGCAGCAGTTGCTCGAACGTGGCCAGCGGTGCTTCGTAATTGACAAAGTAGGCATCGATCCCCTGCGCGATCAGGTGATCGTTGATCGCGGTCAGGCGTTGCGGGCATTCCGGATGATGCGTCCCCATGTCATGCAGCATGCAATCCCGGTGAGTAATGAAGGCAGTCGTCGTCACTTATCGTTCTCTCTTTACGTGAAGCAAAACTCCGGTACGCTGCGATGCCACCAACAGCGCCTTGATCACTGCATTATCAACTGATTCCACCGCACGCTTCAAGCAATCGCATTGCCACAATGTGTATTTCATCGCACTATCCGCCCATGCTGATTTCAAAAGACTCCCCTGCTGGCGCCGCCTCGCCCTTTGCCCCCATTCTTGCCGCAGCAAGCCACGTCATCCTGGGCAAGGATCACGAACTGCGCCTCGCGGCCGCCTGCCTCCTGGCCGGTGGCCATCTGCTGATCGAAGACCTGCCCGGACTGGGCAAAACCACCCTGGCGCATACCCTAGCCCGCCTGCTCGGCCTGCAATTTGCCCGCGTGCAATTCACCGCCGACCTGCTACCCGCCGATGTCACCGGCGTCAGTATTTTTGAGCGTAGACACGAGCCCGGAACAAGCGAATTCCGCTTCCTGCCCGGCCCGATTTTCACGCAGGTGCTGCTGGCCGACGAAATCAACCGCGCCACGCCAAAAACCCAGAGCGCCCTGCTGGAAGCCATGGCCGAAGGCCAGGTCAGCGTGGATGGCGAAAGCCGTGCCTTGCCGCAACCGTTTTTCGTCATCGCCACACAGAATCCGGCCAGCCAGATCGGTACCTTTGCCCTGCCTGAATCGCAGCTGGACCGCTTCCTCATACGCCTGACCCTCGGCTACCCCGACCGTCAGGCCGAGCGAGCCCTGCTGGCCGGCGACGGCGGCCGCCAGCGGAGCGAAACGCTGACGCCCCTGATTGAGCCAGCGCAGTTGCTGGCCTGGCAAGCGGAAGTACGTCAGGTGCACGCCTCGGAGCCCCTGATCGATTACCTGCAGGCACTCCTTGCCGCCAGCCGGCAAGCCGCCGCCTGGCGACATGGTCTGTCACCGCGCGCCGGACTGGCACTGCTGGCCGCAGCCCGGGCCTGGGCCTGGCTGTCCGGCCGCAACATGGTGCTGCCGGACGATGTGCAGGCCGTCTTCATCGCCGTGGCGCAGCACCGCCTGCTCTCGACCAGCAACGGTCAGCCCGCCAGCAGCAGCGAAATTGCCAGCCTGCTCAGCAGTGTCGCCATTCCCTGAATGCAGCCTGGGCAAGTGAACACCCGCACCGCCGGCGCACAGGCGTACTGGCGGCGGTTCTTTCCCGCAGCGCAACCGCAGCTGGCGCCGTGCGCGCTCAGCCGGCGCACCATCTACATCCTGCCCAACCGCAGCGGACTGCTGTTTGCCGTCGTTCTCCTGACGCTGCTCATCGGTGCCATCAACTACAACCTGGCGCTGGGACATGCGTTGGTCTTCCTGCTCGCCGCGCTCGGCCTGGTCAGCATGGTGCACGCGTTTCGCAACCTGCATGGCCTCACGCTTGCCCCGCAGCGGGCGACGCCGGTGTTTGCCGGCGACACGGCCCAGTTCGAACTGGCGATCGACAATCCCACGTCCCGCCCCCGCTACGCCTTGCGCCTGTGGGCGACGCCGGAGTTGCCGCTCGAATTTGCGCTGGCGGCCCAGCACCGGCAAACGCTGCAAGTGGCCCTACCCGCCTCCCGCCGCGGCTGGCTGGAATTGCCACGCGTGCACCTGGAAAGCCGCTATCCGCTGGGTCTATTCACTGCCTGGAGCCGCCCCTGGCCGGCGCTGCGACTGCTGGTCTATCCCCGCCCCAACAACCATCCCCTGCCCGCGGTGAGCGCCAGCTATGCCGCAACAGGCCCTCTTCCCAGTGCGGGTGACGAAGACTTTTCCGGCCTGCGCGAACGCCAGCCGGGTGACCCCCTGCGCCATGTCGACTGGAAGGCGGAAGCCCGCAACTCGGGCTCCGGCCCCTTGTTGATCAAGGAGTTCTCCGGTGGCAGCGCGAACGAACTCCTGCTCGACTGGGCGCAGACCGACCCGCAACTGGCGACGGAGGAACGCCTGTCCATTCTCTGCGGTTGGGTGCTGCAGGCCAGCCAGGCGCAGCAGCGCTTTGCCCTGCACCTACCGGGGTGTGCACTGCCGGCCGGCAGTGATGAATCACACCGCTTGCGCTGCCTGGAAGCCCTGGCCCTATTCCCGGCATGAGGCGCTGGTTCAAACGCTCCGCCTTGCCACCGCCGGCGCTAAGCCGCAGCGAGCCGCCCTGGCTATTCGCGGTGGCGCTGGCGACCACGCTGCCACACGCATTCACCCAGCCCTTCTGGCTAACCGCCTGGGCAGGACTCTGCTGGGTCTGGGCGCTCATCCTCTGGCGGAACGACCGGCGCTTGCCGGCGCGCTGGCTGCTACTGCCTCTGGCGCTTGCCGGCGCTTTAGCCATCCGCATCGAATTCGGCAGTTTCTTCGGCCGCGAACCCGGCGTCGCCGTTCTGGTGCTGTTCATGGCCCTGAAACTGCTTGAAATGCGCCAGCGCCGGGATGCCGTCGTGGTCATCATGCTCGGTTATTTCCTGTTGCTGACCCATTACTTCGAAGCGCAGGACATTCCCACCGCGCTGTGGATGCTGTTTGCCCTGTGGCTGGTCAGCGCCGCCTTGCTCCGCCTGCATGCCGGCGCACTCGCAGTGCGCCCGGTATTGGCCCAGTCCGCCCGCCTGCTGGCGCAGGCACTGCCGCTGATGCTCATTTTCTATCTCTTTTTCCCACGCATCCCCGGACCGCTGTGGGGCTTGCCGCAAGACGCCTTCAGCGCCAGAACCGGCTTGAGCGAGAGTATGGCCCCGGGCAGCATCGGGCAGTTGGTGCAGAACGACGCCATCGCCTTCCGCGTCCGCTTCGACGGCCCAGTGCCACCGAAGAACCGCTTGTACTGGCGCGGCCCGGTACTGACGGCATTTGATGGACAGCGCTGGCAAAGCGGCCCGGTGACAGGTGGCAAACCCGTCATTGACGCTGCCGGAGAAGACATTGCTTATGAAATGACACTGGAAGCCCACGGCCAACGCTGGCTGCTGGCCCTGGATGCGCCACGGCAGCTGCCTGCCGACGCCCGCGCCGATGCCCGGCTGACGGTGTTGCTGGCGCGCCCTCTGGAGAGTCGCCAGCGTTTCCGCCTGAGCGCTGCGCTCGATTACCGCTTCAATGAAGAAGAAACAGCCACCAGCCGCGCCCTCAATCTAGCTTTGCCGGCCGGCTTCAATCCACGCACCGTGGCCCTGGCGGAGACGTGGCGAAATACGCGCACGCCGGAACAGATCGTCGCCGCCGCGCTGACCCATTTCCGTACCGAAGCGTTCTATTACACCTTGCAACCGCCCTTGCTGGGACGCGACAGCGTCGATGAATTCCTGTTCGTTTCCCGCCGTGGCTTTTGCGAACACTACGCCGCCGCCTTCGTGGTGCTGATGCGTGCCGCCGGTATCCCGGCGCGGGTGGTGACCGGCTACCAGGGCGGTGAAATCAACCCGCACGACGGTTTTCTCGTCGTTCGCCAGTCGGACGCTCATGCCTGGGCTGAAGTCTGGCTGGCCGGGCGCGGCTGGGTGCGCGTCGATCCGACCGCCGCCGTCGCCCCGGAACGCATCGAGCGCGGCCTGGCCAGCGCCCTGCCTGCTGGAGAGCCGCTCCCCTTCTTCATGCGCGCCAGCAACGACTGGCTGCGTCCGCTACTGCAACGCTGGGAAGCCCTCAATAATGCCTGGCAGCAGCAGGTGCTGGGCTACGACCAACTCCGCCAGCAAGCACTGCTGCAAAGACTCGGCTTACCTGGCGGCTGGCAGACCCTGGCCTGGCTGCTGGCTGGCCTGAGCACGCTGGGCCTGGTACTGCTGACGACTTTGCTGCTCTACCAGAAGCGCCGCACCCCGCCGGAAATACGGCTCTTGCAGCACGCGCTGCGGCGAACCGGAGTACACTGCGCGCCGGCCGAAAGCCCGCTGGCACTCGCCGCCCGCCTGGCCCGGGAAAACCCGGAAACAGCCCAGCGGCTGGCCCCAGTCATCGAATCCTTTGTCCTCGTTCGCTACGCGCCTGACGGCCGCGAACACCTTGCCACCTTGCGCGCCGCCGTGGCTGCACTCGGCCGCCGGAGAACCCCGTGAAGCACTTACGTCATTTCCTGTTCGCCATCGGCATCGCCTGTGCCGCCCCTGCCAGCGCCCAGAACATTGCCAGCCTGCCGGAAGCCATTGCCTTCGCCAATGACCTGGAGCAACGCCAGGGTTTTGCCGCCGAGCAACTGCTGGCGCAAATGGCCACCCTGCAGACCAACCCGCGCGTCATTCAATTGATGGAGCCTCCGGCCACACCCGGTCAGCGTTCCTGGCAGCGTTACCGCGCCCGTTTCATCGAACCCCGGCGCATTCAGAACGGTGTGCGTTTCTGGCAGGAGCATGCCGCCACCCTGGCACGTGCCCGCGCACTGTATGGCGTACCGGAAGAAATCATCGTTGCCATCATCGGTGTCGAAACTTTCTACGGCCGTATCACCGGTAATTTTGGCGTGTATGAGGCACTCGCCACGCTGGCCTTCCAGTACCCACGCCGGGCGGATTTTTTCCGCACCGAGCTGGAGCAATTCCTGCTGATGAGCCGCGAAAACGGTTTCGACCCGCTGACGATCAAGGGCTCTTTCGCCGGCGCCTTGGGCATCCCGCAATTCATGCCGGGCAGCCTGCGCCGTTACGCCATCGATTTCGATGGCGACCAGCGGGTTGACCTCGCCAACAGCGTACCGGACGCCATCGGCAGCGTCGCCCGCTTTCTGGAGCAACATGGCTGGCAACCCGGGGGCACCATTGCCGTGCCGGCACGGGTGCAGGCGGAGTCGCCGGTTGAATCCTGGCTGGCAGCGGGCATCCGCCCGGCGCTACGCGCCGGCGATTTGCTGAACGCCGGACTGCATGCCGAGATTGCACCGGAACATCAGGTCACCCTGATCGATCTGGTCACCCCGGAACAGGGCACGGAATACTGGCTGGGGCTGGAAAACTTTTACGTCATCACCCGCTACAACCGCTCCAGTTTCTATGCCATGTCGGTGTTCCAGCTGGCGGAGGCCATCCGCGCAGCCCTACCGGAAACGCCCCCCACCCAGTACAGCGCACGTTGATCGCTAGCACCCAGCAGAATCACCCACCCGCAAGGCTGTCGGGTTCCCGTTCAGAGTAGCGCGCCACCGTCGAGCCGCCGGCAGCGCATATGCTCGCGCAGGCGCCGCAGCGCTTCCTGCTGAATCTGACGCACGCGCTCGCGCGTCAGGCCAAGCTCCTCGGCCAACGACTCGAGCGTGCTCATCTCGCAGCCATTCAGGCCGTAACGCCGCTCGATGACATGGCGCTGCCGTTCACTGAGCACATGCAGACTGTCAGCCACCAGGGCTTCGATCTGCTGCCGTTCAAGGCTGCCTTCAGGATCGCTGGCCGGCGCATCGTCGGCAATGAACTCGACCATGCTGTGCGCAGCATCGATATCGAGCGGCGCATCGAGTGAGGCAATGTGCTCATTCAGGGCCAGGATGCGCTGCACATCGGCCAATGGCCGGTCCAGCAGCAGCGCCACTTTTTCCAGACTCGCCTCATGCGGGTCATCGAGCGCCAGATGGCGCAGCGCCCGCAGCACCAGGTTGATTTCCTTCACCACATGCACCGGCAGACGGATGGTGCGAGCCTGATTCATCAGGCTACGCTCGATATGCTGACGTATCCACCAGGTGGCGTAGGTGGAAAAGCGAAAGCCGCGCTCCGGATCGAATTTCTCCAGCGCATGCATGAGACCGAGGTTGCCCTCTTCGATCAGATCCAGGAAAGCCATGCCCCGGTTCTGGTAGCGGCGCGCCAGATAGACCACCAGCCGCAGATTGCACTCGATCATGGTTTGCCGGGCGGCAAAATCACCCGCCTGCGCCCGGCGCGCGGTCGCCAGTTCTTCTTCCGCACTCAGCAGCGCATGACCACCAATATCACTCAGATAGGCCTGGGTGATATCACCCAGCAGCTCGCCCGCACCACCGCCCGCCGCGTACTGGGCCGCATCCCAGGCATCATCTGCCGGTGGCAGGTCATCATGCGCGCTGCTCCCGGCGACGGCTGTCATCGCTTGGGCAGGAAAGGTCCGGGATCGACCGGCAAGCCCTGGCGGCGGATTTCAAAATGCAGCTTGACGCTATCCGTACCGCTACTGCCCATTTCGGAAATCTTCTGGCCCAGCTTCACCGCCTGGCCTTCCTTCACCAGCAGCTTGCTGTTGTGGGCATAGACCGAAAGCAGATCGGTGTTGTGCTTGATGATGACCAGCTTGCCGTAGCCCTGCGGCCCGTTGCCGGCAAACAAGACCCGGCCATCACCTGCCGCATGCACAGGATCACCCTGCTTGCCTTCGAAATCGATGCCCTTGTTGCTGCTGCCGTTGTAAGCCGCCTTGATCTTTGCCCCCGTCGGCCAGGCCCAGGTCACGCCGGCAACAGAGGCGGTGCTGGCGGCAGGCGGTACCGTGGCGGCCGCCGCTGTCGGTGCGGGCGCAGCCGCAGGAGACGCATTCGGTGCTGGAACCGCCGGCGCATTGAGGCGGGTATTCGCTTCTTCCGAATAGGGCTCCTTGCCGCCACGCGGCTCGTGCACGAGGGTACCAGCCGGTGCAACTGCCGGCGCCGGAGCACCATCGAGCGAGCGTGTTTCGACAGCACCGGCAACACCGACCGGCACAGCCGTCACTGCCGGCGCTGCGGTAGCCCCCGTTCCAGTCGGGCGCAAGCGCAAGATTTGCCCGACCTGCAGCATGGCGGGATTATCGATGTTGTTAAGTCCAGCCAACTCGGTCGGCGTCATGCCGTGCTCACGGGCAATCCGGTACAGGGTATCACCCGGCTTGACCTGATATTCCCCTGGCCCCGCCTGCCGAGACGACGCCATCGGTGATGAGGGTTCACGTGTCACAGCGGGTGCCGGCGCCTGCGAACAGGCGGTCACGGACAAGAGAAGAAACAGGGGGAAATAAATTTTTATCATTGTGTTCCAGGCAAGAGCGGGACAAAGCGGACCGGGTCCAGACGCGTCTCGACAAAGCCTTCTGCGGTATGTTCGACCATGCAAAGATACTGTGATTGCCCCCCGACCGGCAAGACCAGCCGTCCACCAGGCGCCAGCTGACGCAGCAGATCGGCTGGGATGGCAGCGCCAGCAGCAGCGACGATGATGCTGTCGAACGGCGCCGCTTCCGGCAGACCGAAATGGCCATCGGCCAGCTTCAGCCGCACATTGAACTGCTGCAGCACACGCAGGTGTTCCTTCGCCTTGTCCAGCAACGGCGCCAGGCGCTCGACGCTATAGACCTCGGGACTCAGCTGCGCCAGAACGGCCGCCTGATAACCGCAGCCTGTTCCAACTTCCAGCGTCTTGCCCAGACCGGCTCGGCCATTGAGCAACAACTCGACCATGCGGGCGACGATGTAGGGCTGCGAAATGGTCTGCCCCAGGCCAAGTGGCAGGGCCGTGTCTTCATAGGCCCGCGAAGCCAGGGCCTCTTCGACGAAAATATGCCGCGGCACGGCAGCCATCGCCTGCAGCACCCTTTCATTGGCGATGCCTTTTTGTCGCAGGCGATCGACCATCCGCGCCCGCGTGCGTTGCGACGTCATGCCGATGCCTTGCAAGGCGTGTAAATGTGCTGCATTCATGGTGGTAGGAATTATTGCACCCATTGCCGGATGCGGCTGAGTTGGCCGGCATGTGTCAGGTCGATCTGCAACGGCGTCACCGATACCCGCCCCTGCTCGACCGCATGAAAATCAGTGCCCGGACCGGCATCGGCAGCCGCCCCGGCGGCACCGATCCAATAGACGGTTTCCTTGCGCGGCGACACGCTGCGCACCACCGGTTCCGCCTTGTGCCGGCGCCCCAGGCGGGTCACTTCGAGGCCGGTAATGGCGCTGAAGGGGAGATCGGGAATATTGACATTCAATAAAACAGGTTCGTTAACCGGCGCTTGAATATGGCGTTCGACCAATTGCCGGGCAATCTGTCCGGCCGTATCAAAATGGCGACAATCAAATGTCGTCATCGACAGGGCGAAAGAGGGAATTCCCAGCAGATAACCTTCCGTGGCCGCCGCCACCGTTCCGGAATAAATGGTGTCATCGCCCATATTGGCCCCGGCATTGATACCGGAAACCACCAAATCCGGCATGGCATCGAGCATGCCGCTCACCGCCAGGTGTACACAATCGGTGGGCGTGCCATTGACGTAATAAAAGCCATTGGCGGCCTGTTTCACAATCAATGGACGATCCAGCGTCAATGAGTGGCTGGCACCACTGCGATTCTGCTCCGGGGCGACTACCACGACCTCGCCCAGATCGGACAAGGCCTCGGCCAAAGCGGCCAGCCCCGGAGCAAAATAACCGTCGTCGTTACTTAACAGGATACGCATCAAGCAACCAGCAGCGCGTCCAGATTGCCACCTTCAGCCAACCACGATTCCACCCATTTCGGCTTGCGGCCGCGCCCCGTCCAGGACAGCCCGGCATCGAGCGGATGGCGGTACTTGATCTTGACCTTCCTGCCGGCCGCCGTTTTTTCCTTCTGCTTCCCGTCACCGGCAAACAACTCATCGAGGCTGAAACCACGGGCTTCAGCCAGCCGCTGCAGTTCCTTGCGCAAATTGTCACGCTCCTGAACTTCACGTTGTTTCAACTCGGCAACCACTTCCTGCTGCAGTGCACGCAATTCAGCAACATTCAATGCAGACAAATTCATTACCGGCTCCTTTTAATAAATGAGGGGAGCAATTTAGTTGAAGTACACATTTTTTTCAATCAAGCCTGAATGAAACAATAATTCACTCCTGCTTTTTCCCGAATAACCGATCTGTCAATTTCACATACCAGGCCGCCGATTGCACCTGCACGATATAGGCCAGGGTAATCACCAGCGCCGCATCGGCACCTTCCGTACCCAACGCATTCATGGCCAGCGCCAGGGCAATTGAAAGATTGCGCATCACCGTCCCATAAACCAGCGCAATCGCATCGCCACGTGGCAATAAAACCCGGGCCATAATTGTGCTCAATAAATAATTCCCACCATATAAGGCCAGCAAAGGCAAAATCAGCTGCAATAGTTGCGCTGGCTGTGCAAGTAATTGCTCTGCCTTCAAAGCCATGGCCACGAACACGATGCCCAGCACCCCAAGAGTGGACAGCGGCGGAAAGCGTGGCCCCCACTCACTCTGGAACGCTTTCACCCCGTATTTCCTGATCAGCAGCGACTGGGTGATGTACCCGGCCAGCATCGGCAAAAAGACGATGAAAATAATTTGCCAGAACACCGCCATGAAATCCACCGGAATGCGGGTTCCCATCAGCCATTGCAGATAAAAGGGGGTCGCGAGCGAGCCGAGGATCAGCCCGAGAACGGTCATTTTCACTGCAGCACCGAGATTGCCGCCGGCAAAGCCAGTCCAGGAAATGGTCATGCCGGATGTGGGCAGCAACGCCGCCAGCAACAAGCCAACGGCGTAATAGGGCTGTTCCGGAAAGAAAAAACGGCCAAGCGCATAGGCAAGAAAAGGAATGATGGCGAAATTGATCAGCTGCGCCAGCCCCTGCGCCTTGCCATCGCCCCCTGCAAACAACATGCCGATTTTCAGGGTCACCATCATCGGGTAAACCATGAGGAAAGTCAGCGGCACAATCAGATGCTTCATCCAGCCGACCGACAGCCCCCAGCCGGCAAGAAAGCCGAACCCCATGGCCAGGGGAATCGCAAGTGTCAGGTTTTTTGAAAGTTGGGAGAGCAGACCAAACATGGCACTTCCTGCCGAGGTTAATAAGCGGTCAATTATATTCTTCCAGCACTGCCGCCGCCAGGCTTTCTGCTGCTTACCGGCACAACGTGCGCCTGTTGCAACAGCGCGAACAAGCAACGTCACGCCTGCATTCTCGGTTTATAATTCCGCGGCTAACCCCCTAGGGAGAAAAAATTCATGGGCTTTCTTGCTGATAAAAAAATCCTGCTCACCGGGCTGCTGTCCAAGCACTCGATTGCCTACGGCATCGCCAAGGCCTGCCACCGCGAAGGCGCACAACTAGCTTTTACCTATCAGAGCGAGCGATTTGAAGAGCGCATCAAGAAATTTGCCGCCGAATTCGGTAGCGACGTGGTGATCCAGCTCGATGTCGCCAGCGACGAGCAGATCGACAACGCCTTTGCCGCACTGCGCCAGCATTGGGACGGCCTGGATGGCCTGGTGCACTCGATCGCCTATGCGCCGACCGAAGCCATCGAAGGGGATTTCCTCAACGGTATGTCGCGCGAAGCCTTCCGTATCGCCCACGAAATTTCGTCCTACAGCTACCCCGCCCTGGTCAAGGCCGCACGGCCGATGATGCAGGGGCGCAAGGCCTCGGCCCTGGCGCTGACCTATCTCGGCGCGGAAAGAACCATGCCCAACTACAACACCATGGGCCTGGCCAAAGCCAGCCTGGAAGCGGCCACCCGCTACCTGGCCTTCTGCCTTGGCCCGGAGGGCATCCGCGCCAACGCCATTTCTGCCGGTCCGATCAAAACCCTGGCGGCCTCCGGCATCGGCAATTTCGGCAAGCTGCTGGCCTACAACTCGCACCACGCCCCGCTGCGCCGCAACGTGACCATCGAAGAAGTGGGCAATGCCGCCGCCTTCATGCTGTCCGATCTCGCCAGCGGCATCACCGGTGAAATCATGTACGTGGACGGTGGCATGAACACCACCGCCCTAGGTAACGCCGAGCCGCTGCCCGCCTGAGCCCTCGCTGCTTCCTGCAACGCCGGCCCGGTTTGCCCCGGCCGGCGTTTTGTCAAGTGAAGGAGAGCTGGCATGCGCTGGCGACCTGACTGGGCTAGCCCCTATCCCCGCGAACATCTGACCAGTGATGTGCTCGCCGGCATTGTCACCGCCCTGCTCGTCATCCCGCAGAGTCTCGCCTACGCGCTCCTGGCCGGCTTGCCCCCGCAGGCCGGGCTCTACGTCTCGATCCTGCCGGCCATCGCCTACGCCTGGCTGGGCAGTAGCCGGGTACAGGCGGTCGGGCCGGTCGCGATCACCTCGATCATGACCTACGCCGTACTGTCGCCACTGGCGACACCGGGCACAGGCGCTTACATCAGCCTGGCCGCAACCCTGGCCCTGGGCTCCGGCATCCTGCTCATCGCCGCCGCCCAGCTGCGCCTGGGCTTTCTGGCCCAATTACTGAGCCGCCCGGTCACTGCCGGTTTCATCAGCGGCTCGGCACTGCTGATCGTGCTCAGCCAGCTGCAGCACCTCTTTTCCTTCCAGCCACAGCAGACCAGCGCTGGCGCCGTAATCACCGCCTGGCTAACGCAAGGACGCTGGGACGCCAACAGCTGGCTTGGTGTTGCCGCCCTGCTCATCCTTGGCCTGGCGCGCTGGTACGCCCCACGGCATCTGCCGGCTGCTCCAGCCATTGCCGCACGCATCACCTTCTTCCTGCGCCTCCTGCCCCTGCTGCTGGTGCTTGTCGCGACCGCTCTGGTCGCCCATCTAGCGTTGGGGCAAACCTATGGCCTGCATCAGGTGGGGGGGCTCACCCCAGGGCTGCCGGCGCTACAGTTGAGTCTTCCCTCGCTCGATGACAGCAGCCGTCTGCTCCTGCCGATGGCACTGCTGGCGCTGATCGGCATGGTGCAGAACATGTCCATGGCGCAGGCACTGGCAAGCAGACGGTGCGAGCGTGTTGACGCCAATGCCGAACTCAATGGACTGGGCTGGGCCAACATCCTCGCCGCAGGCAGCGGTGGTATGCCCGTCGGCGGCGGCGTTTCACGTACGGCAATCAATGTCGCTGCGGGTGCGCAAACGCCGCTGGCCAGCATCGTGGCAGCACTCGTCATGCTCCTGATCGTACTCACTGCCGCCCCTTTATTCGCCCATGTGCCATTGGCGGTGCTCGCAGCCAGCATCATCACCGCTGCCCTGGGCATGTTGGACATCAAGGCGATGCACCAGGCCTGGCGGCATGACCGGGCCGACGGCATCGCCGCTCTCGGGACCGCGCTCGGAGTGTGTCTGCTCGGACTGGAAGTGGGGATCGCGCTCGGCGTCCTGTTTTCGCTCGCCACCCACCTCTACCGCGCCAGTACCCCGCATATCGCCGTAGTCGGTCGCATCCCCGGCAGCAGCCACTTCCGCAATGTCGCGCGACACCAGGTGGAGACCTTGCCCCAGGTGCTTTTCCTGCGCATCGATGAAAGCCTGTTCTTTGGCAACCTGGCGGCCGTGGAAAATCGCTTGCGTGACGAACTGGCGCACAATCCGACGCTGCGCGACGTGGTCCTGATCATGAGCGCCGTCAATTGGGTCGATGCCAGCGCCGCCGAGATGCTGGCCAACCTGGCTGACGAACTCACTGCCGCCGGCATTAACCTGCATCTCGCCGAGGTCAAGGGACCGGTTCAGGACAGCTTGGAACGCGCGCCTTTGTGGCACACACTGCAGGGCAGGGTATTTCTTTCCGCAAACGACGCATTTGAAACCCTGGGCGCCCGCACCGCCTGAGAAGTCAGGTCTGACTTACCCCCAGCGCACACACAAGAAAAAACCCGGTGCCGCCAGAGATGACGGTACCGGGTTACTCAGGACAGACTGCCGCCGTCGGCGGCGACGGCATCAGCGCTCGCTGGAGCTAGCCAACGCCTTCTCGTTCACATCCACCTTGTAACGCGCGCGCAGGGCGCTCAGGTACATGGCCACTTCCTGCTGCGCAGCCAGGGAACGCAATTGCCCCTGCAGCCCCTGACGACGTGCCGTATCCAGCGCCGCACCGGGGGTGACCTTGCTCAACCGATACAGTGCATAGCCCTTGCCGGGCAAATCGACCCCGGCATACCCCGGCAACTTGCTCTTGTCCATGCGGAACACCAGCGGCGCTGCCTGCGGCGGCAACAAACGGGCATCCATCCGCGATACCACCTTGTCTGCCCCCCAGGCCAGCTTGTCCGTCCCGGACTGCAAAGCAGCCAGGCGTGCCTCACCATCGGCACGCGCCAGTTTCTGCGCTTCCTGATTGACGAGCAGCTTCTCGATCGTTGCCTGCAATCCTGCCAGCGGCTGTACCGAGGCCGGCTGATATTCGGCAATGCGAGCCGCCACCAGGGTGTTCTGCGCCACTTCAACCGCCTCCGTGTTGCGCTTGTTCTGGATCGTGTCATCGCTGAACACGGCCGCCAGCAACTTGGCGTTACCGAGCACGCCCGCAGCCGGATTCGCTTCGCGTCCGATCCAGTCGCTGCGCTGGATCTTCAGCTTGAACTGGTCCGCCACCGGTTGCAGGCTATCGGACTGCTCATAGACCATGTTGCTGAAACTCTCGGCCGCTTCGGCAAACTTGCGCGCCACGGCACTGCTTTTCAACTCACGCTCAATCTCGCCACGCACTTCGGCCAGAGGCTTTTCGCGCGCCACATGCTGACCTGTCAGCTTGATGATGTGAAACCCGAAATCCGACTCGACGATGCCGGAAACCTCTCCGTCGCGCAGGGCAAAAGTTGCATCCTCAAACGGTTTGACCATCATGCCACGGCCGAAAAAGCCAAGATCGCCGCCCTGCGAGGCTGAGCCGGGATCATCCGAATGTTTCCTGGCCAGCTCGGCAAACGCCGCCGGCTTGGCCTGCACTTCACGCAGCACCTCTTCCGCTTTCTGCCGCGCCTTGTCCTTGCCCAGCTTTTCCGCAGCAATCAGGATATGACTGGCGCGGCGCTCCTCCGGTTGCTGGTAGCGCTCCTTGTGGCCGTCATACCACGCCTTGATTTCCGCCTCACTGACTTCAACGGCCAGGCTCTCTGGCGTCAATACCACATATTCGACCTTGGCCTGATCAGGCGTGCGGAACTGTTCCGTGTTCTCGTCGTAGAACTTTTTCGCGGCGCCATCTTCGAGCTTGACCTTGGCCACGTAATTTTCCACCGGCAGCACGAATTCCTGGACATGACGGGCTTCGCTCTGCAGCGCCAGAACCTTGTCCGTCACGCGCTGCGACACGATGCCGGAACGACCGATGGTTCCCGCCAGTTGCTGCAAGGCCAGATCCTGCCGTACCTGCGCCTCGAAGCCCGCAGGCGACATCCCTTGCGCACTCAGCAAGGCTTCGTAGCGCTGTTGCGAAAACTGCCCGTTGTCCTGAAAAGCCTCGACCGCCATGATCGCCTGGCGTACCGCGTCATCACTGGCGAACAGATGCCGTTTGCGCGCTTCCTGGAACAACAGACGCTGGTCGATCAGATCGTCGAGGATGGCCTGGCGAAATTCCGGATTGTCGAGCACCTTCGGGTCCAGTTCGCCCAGCTGTCCGCGCAATCTGTCCTGTTGCTCACGTACCGCCTGCTGGAACTCCTGCTGCGAAATCTTGACCTCGCCCACCTTCGCCACATCGACGCCAGCACCACCGTCGCGGAAGGATTCGACGCCGAAAAAAGCAAACGGCAGCGCAATCAGGACCAGGAAAACCTGAACAATTTTCTTGTTGTTACGAACAGCATCAAACATACGCGCAAAATCCTTGGTTGGCGTTCAACAAATCGACAGCGGAATCGCGGCAGAACCGCAATCGTAAAGTGCGAAATGATACCGCACTTGACCGGAAGAGACCGTTTCTGCGGCATCCGCAAAACGCGTAAAAAAACCCCCGCCGTCATCTGGCGGGGGTTACATCCACTGCACAGCGGCGCTATCACTGGCCGCTGCTCGTGTGTTACATCTCGACCGTCGCCGCCACTTCGACGAACTCCGGAATCTGGTCGAAGTTCATGTAGCGATAGACTTCAGCGGCCTTGGCGTTGACCAGCTTGATCTGCTCCATGTACTCCGGCACCGTGACGATCCGGCCGGCCAGGGCGCACATGGCGGCCAGTTCGGCGGAGCCGAGGTAGACGCGGGTGTCGATGCCGAGGCGGTTCGGGAAGTTGCGGGTGGAGGTGGAGATCGCGGTGGAACCCTTGCGGATCTGCGCCTGGTTGCCCATGCACAGCGAACAGCCCGGCATTTCCATACGGGCGCCGGACTTGCCGAGCACGCCGTAGTAGCCTTCTTCGGTCAGGATCAGCGCGTCCATCTTGGTCGGCGGGGCGATCCACAGGCGGGTCGGGATGTCCGACTTGCCTTCGAGGACCTTGCCGGCGGCGCGGAAGTGGCCGATGTTGGTCATGCACGAACCGATGAAGACTTCGTCGATCTTGTCGCCGGCGACTTCAGACAACAGCTTGACGTCGTCCGGATCGTTCGGGCAAGCCAGGATCGGTTCCTTGACCTCGGCCAGGTCGATCTCGATGATGGCTGCATACTCGGCGTCGGCGTCGGCCTTGAGCAGCGTGCCGTTGGCGATCCACTCTTCCATGGCCTTGATGCGGCGCTTCAGCGTACGGGCGTCCTGGTAGCCTTCGGCGATCATCCACTTCATCAGGGTGATGTTCGAACGCATGTACTCGACGATCGGCTCCTTGTTCAGGGCAATCGCGCAAGCGGCGGCGGAACGCTCGGCAGCGGCGTCGGACAGCTCGAACGCCTGTTCGACCTTCAGATCCGGCAGGCCTTCGATTTCCAGGATGCGACCGGAGAAGACGTTCTTCTTGCCCTTCTTCTCGACGGTCAGCAGACCGGCCTTGATCGCGTAGTAGGGAATCGCATTGACCAGGTCGCGCAGGGTGATGCCGTCCTGCATCTTGCCCTTGAAGCGGACCAGCACCGATTCCGGCATATCCAGCGGCATGACGCCGGTGGCGGCGGCGAAGGCGACCAGGCCGGAACCGGCCGGAAAGGAGATGCCGATCGGGAAGCGGGTGTGCGAGTCGCCGCCGGTGCCGACGGTATCCGGCAGCAGCAGGCGGTTCAGCCAGGAGTGGATGACGCCGTCACCCGGACGCAGCGAGACGCCGCCGCGGGTGCTGATGAAGGACGGCAGCTCGCGGTGCATCTTGACGTCGACCAGCTTCGGATAAGCAGCGGTGTGGCAGAAGGACTGCATTACCAGATCAGCAGAGAAGCCGAGGCAGGCCAGATCCTTGAGTTCGTCGCGGGTCATCGGGCCGGTGGTGTCCTGGGAACCGACGGTGGTCATCTTCGGCTCGCAGTAGGTGCCCGGACGGATGCCGGTGACGCCGCAGGCCTTGCCAACCATCTTCTGGGCCAGCGAGTAGCCCTTGCCGTTGTCGGCCGGGTTCTGCGGCAGGCGGAACAGGGTCGATTGCGGCAGACCGAGGAATTCACGGGCCTTGGTCGTCAGGCCGCGGCCGATGATCAGCGGAATGCGGCCGCCAGCACGGACTTCGTCGAGGATGACCAGGGTCTTCAGTTGCGATTCGGCGATCACGGCGCCGTTCTTCAGCGCGGTGACCTTGCCGGTCTGTTGATCGACCTTGAGCTCGATCTCGTCGCCCATGTCCATCTGACCGGCGTCGATTTCGATCGGCAGAGCGCCGGCATCTTCCATCGTGTTGAAGAAGATCGGGGCGATCTTGGAGCCGAGGCAGACGCCGCCGAAGCGCTTGTTCGGCACGTAGGGGATGTCTTCGCCGGTGAACCACAGCACGGAATTGGTGGCGGACTTGCGGGAAGAACCGGTACCGACCACGTCGCCGACGTAGGCGATCAGGTTGCCCTTGGCAGCCAGCTTTTCCAGTTGCTTGATCGGGCCGCGTGAACCCGGCTCGTCGGCTTCGATACCCGGACGCGGGTTCTTCAGCATGGCCAGCGCGTGCAGCGGAATGTCCGGACGCGACCAGGCATCCGGGGCCGGCGACAGGTCGTCGGTATTGGTTTCGCCGGTGACCTTGAACACGGTCAGCTTCTGCGAAGCCGGGACTTCCGGACGCGAGGTGAACCACTCGCCGTCAGCCCACGACTGCATGACGGCCTTGGCGTTGGCGTTACCAGCCTTGGCCAGTTCGGCGACATCGTGGAAGAAGTCGAACACCAGCAGGGTCTTCTTCAGACCTTCGGCGGCGACGGCACCGCAGGTAGCGCAGCCCAGCAAATCAATCAGCGGCTTGACGTTGTAGCCGCCGAGCATGGTACCGAGCAATTCGGTGGCTTTTTCCTTGGAGATCAGGGCGCAGCTTTCTTCACCCTTGGCCACCTTGGCCAGAAACTCGGCCTTGACCTTGGCGGCATCATCGACGCCAGCCGGCACGCGGTAGGTGATCAGTTCGACCAGGGCGGCTTCTTCGCCCTTCGGCGGGTTCTTCAGCAGGGCCACCAGTTCGGTGGTCTGTTGCTTGGACAGGGGCAGCGGCGGGATACCGAGGGCTGCACGCTCTGCTACGTGGGCGCGATAGGCTTCAAGCACGGCGACTTCCTTTCGTAAAGGGTTGGCTCAGGAAAATGGACGATAGATTTTACGACGTTCGCAGCGCAGCAATGACGCGATTGCACAGAGGCAAAAC
Source organism: Azonexus hydrophilus (assembly GCF_905120355.1). Classification (GTDB taxonomy): domain Bacteria; phylum Pseudomonadota; class Gammaproteobacteria; order Burkholderiales; family Rhodocyclaceae; genus Azonexus. Next base: position 36,383 of record NZ_CAJHOB010000014.1, read on the forward strand.
AAGCAGCGCGCAAGTCTTATATATTTTATATGTTAGCTAAACCAAGTGCCACTCAAAGATACACCCCACCGCCACGCGTAGCGCAGAAAAATCCGTGCCGCACCTGGCATGCGCCCGAGAAGTCGCGCCCACTCTACGTTTTCGTTTATATAATCCGGCTGTCTCGGGGAGGACTGCAATGCAATATCACCGATTGCTGCCAGCTATCTTTATTCTGTTCATGGGCCATTTTGCCCACGCTACGGAGGTGTTACGCATCGGTGTACTGTACTGGTCGATGAACATCCCCGGTCAGGTCGCCATGCGCCAGGGACTGGAGGCCGAAGCCGAACGTCTCAATGCCCGGGCAAAAGCGGCCGGACTACCCATGCTGGAATTGATTCCGCAGGTCGCCGGCGACGGACCGGGGGGATCGAACGCCAGATCAGCCAGATGCAGGACATGGTAGCCCAACGCCCGGCCGTCATCATCGTTCAGCCCACCGACAACGCCGCCCTCGCCCAGCCCCTGCGCGCCGCCAATGCCGCAGGCATTCCAGTCGTCGCCTACGACCAATACATCAGCGGCGGCAAGCTCGCGGCCTATGTCACTTCCGACAATCGCCAGGCCGGTTATCTCAACGGCGAATATCTGGCGGCCCAGTTTCCTCCCGGCAAAACCCTACGCCTGATCTTGGTCGAATATCCGCACGTTTCTTCCACCGTCGAGCGTCTGGAAGGCTTCCTCGATGCCTTGCGCGAGCGCCAGCGCAGCTATCAGGTGCTGCGCCGCTACGAAGCCGTGCAACCGGCTGAAGGCCGGGCAGCGGCCGTTGCCCTGCTGCGTGACTTCCCTGCCCCCGGCAGTATCGATGCCGTGTTCACCGTCAATGACGGCGGTGGCCTGGCGATTGTCGACGCCCTGGACAAGGCCGGTCGCCAGGAAATCATGGTCGCCAGCATCGATGGCGACCCGCAGTCGGTGGAGAATATTCGCGCTGGCCGGTTGACGCGCATTGACTCGGCCCAGTTCTGCGGCCCACTCGGCGCCCAGGCCATGCGCCATGCCGAGGCGTTGGCGCGCGGTCGCCCAGTTCCCCAGCACACCCTGCTCCCGGTATTTCCCGTCACCCGCGACACACTGAGTCGTTACCCAGGCTGGCAGGGGCCGATTCCGGCAAGTTTCCGCAAGAGCTGGCCGTCGTCGCAGCCGTACTGGAACAACCTGCCGCAGAACACACCATGAGCCAGATCAGCAGCGCCCCATCCCTCAGCGCCCTGCAGTTTCGCGATTTCAACCGCCGTCTGGCCCTGGCTTTCGGGGCCGTCATTCTGGTCTTGATGACCGTGGTGCTCCTGGCCGGCAATTTCCTGTTGCAGCGGGTGGTCAACCAGGAGGAGGAAAAACTGTCCACCCTGCTGACTGGCGTCCTTGCCGAATCCGTCAGCTGCATCGGTTTCTCCGGTAAATATCAGGCCCGCCTGCTGCTTGAGGAAATTCACAAGCGACATCCAAACATCCGTTATCTGCTGATTGCCAGTGCAGACGGGCGCATCCTCGCGCACAGCGATCCCGCGCAGAATGATCAGCGCCTGCCGCCGGAAATACAGGCCAGCAATCTGGAAGTCATGCGCACCCACACGCCGGACACGCGCACCATCACCTATCAGGGGGAGAGCCTGCGCGAAGTCACCCTGCCCTACCTGGCTGGCTTCGATCATGCCGTGCAAGGCACCATCCAGGTCGGCCTGTCCGAGGCCTCGCGTACCGCAGCCATTCGCCAGGGGGGCATGCTGATTGCCCTGCTCGTGGTGGGCTTGATGACTGTCGGCATTGTCCTGGTACGCACCCTGAGCCGCCGTTTCGGGCGGCCTTTGCGCATTCTGGCCAATGATCTGCAAGCCACCCTGCAAGCCGTCCCCGACATCCTCTTTGAATTTGACCGCAGCGGCCGCTACCTGCGCATTGCCGCACAGGACGACAAACTGCTGGCCCGCCAGCGAAAAAAACTCATCGGCCAATTGGCCCACGACGTACTCCCCCGCCCCGCCGCCGACACCTTGCTCGCAGCGATAGAAGAAGCAGCGGAAAACGGCAGTTCGCACGGCAAGCAAGTCGCCCTCGAATTCCCGGACGGCAGACACTGGTTCGAACTTTCCGTCGCTCGCAAACGGGCCGTGACCGGCCAAGGGCACACCTTCATCGTCATCTCGCGCGACATCAGTGAACGCCATGCCGCACACCTGCAGGGGCTGCTCGCCACCAATGTCTTTGAGAGCAGCCGCGAAGGCATCATGGTGACAGACCCGCAGCACCGCATCATCCGCGTCAACCCGGCACTGTGCCGCCTGAGCGGTTACAGCGCCGATGAACTGCTCGGTCAGACGCCCAGCATCCTGCGCTCGCGCCAGCGCTCCACCGACACTTACAGCAGCATCGAGCAAGCACTGTTTGCCAGAGGTTACTGGCAGGGCGAAACCTGGAACCGTCACAAAGATGGCAGCGAATATCCACTCCTGCTTTCAGTCAATGCCATTCGCGACGACCTGGGCAACATCCTGCATTACGTCTCCTTCCATGCAGACATTTCCGGGCTCAAGGCCTCGGAAGCCAAACTTGAGCACATGGCACACCATGATGCGCTGACCGGTCTGGGTAACCGCCTGCTGCTACACATCCGCCTCGAACACGCCCTGTCGCGGGCGCAGCGCGAAGGGAGCGGGCTGGCACTGCTGATGCTTGACCTGGACCACTTCAAAGACATCAACGACAGCTTTGGCCACGCCATTGGTGATGCCCTGCTGCAGCAGATTGCCACCCGTCTCAGCCAGCGCATACGCGGTGCCGATACCGTCAGCCGCCTGGGGGGCGACGAATTCACCATCCTCATCGAAGAACTCGACCACCCGGATGACGCCGCCAAACTGGCCAAAGACATTACCCAGCTGATTGAACAAACCATCGAACTCCCCAATGGCAGTGAAGTCGCTGTGGGCTGCAGCATCGGCATTGCCCTCTATCCGGAACATGGCAACAGCATCGCCGAACTACTGCAGCAGGCCGATGCCGCACTCTACCGCGCCAAGGCAGAAGGTCGCGGACGTTATCAATTCTTCACTGAGCGCCTGACCCAGGAAGCCCGCCAGCGTATCGCCCTGGAAACCCGTTTGCGACGTGCCGTCAGCAACCAGGAACTGCACCTGCACTTCCAGCCCCAGATCGATACCCAGAGTGGGTGCATTGTCGGCGCCGAAGCACTGGTACGCTGGCTTGATCCGGAACAGGGCCTGATGCCGCCGGGCGATTTCATTCCCCTGGCCGAACAGAGCAACCTCATCGTCCCGCTGGGCAACTGGGTATTGCAGGAAACCTGCCGCCAGGGCCGCGCCTGGATCGACGCCGGCCTGCCGCCGCTGACCCTGGCGGTCAACGTTTCCTCGCGCCAGTTCCATTACGGCAATCTGGTCGACAAAGTCAGCACTGCGCTGGCCAGTAGCGGCTTTCCCGCCGAATATCTCGAACTTGAACTGACCGAAGGCGTACTGATGCAGCACAATCAGGACGTGAGCCACACCCTGAGCAAGATCCGCGCCCTAGGCGTACGCATTGCCGTCGATGATTTCGGCACCGGCTACTCCTCGCTGGCGTATCTGAAAGCCTTCCCGCTCGACGTGCTCAAGATTGACCGCAGTTTCGTCCGCGACATCCCACACCACGAAGATGACACGGAAATTGCTGCGACCATTATTGCCATGGCCCACACCCTGCGCCTCAAGGTACTGGCCGAAGGTGTCGAAACCCCCGAGCAACTGGCCTTCCTGCGCGCCCAAGGCTGTGATTACCATCAGGGCTTTCTCACCAGCCGGCCATTGCCCGCCGACGCATTTGCCGAGTTTGTCCTCAGCCAGGGCTGAAATTCCGCCGGCACCGGCAGCCTCTGCCCATTTTTTGTGCAGCCGCACAAAACCCTGGCAACTCAATCCGTTAGCGCGACTATCCCGAGCTTATCCCCAGGCTTGTCCAGTCCATATGGGGATAAGACCGCCAACAAGGCCACAGCAAAACCCCGCTTTGCCCCAGCCCTGCTAGACTTTGCGTTTTTTCCGAACGCATCGCCATGTCACGCATCGCCGCTGTTTCTGCCCTCGGCCAGCAAATCTGGCTGGACAACCTTTCCCGCCAACTCATCGAATCGAGTGAACTGGCCCGTTGGATCAGCGAAGATGCCGTCGCCGGTGTCACCTCCAATCCGGCCATTTTTTACAATGCCATCCGGACCGACCCGGCCTATCAGACCGCCGTCGCCACCCTCAAGGGCAGCGCACAGGATGCAGAGCGCCGCTTCGAAAACCTGGTCCTGCCCGATGTACAAAAAGCCTGCGACCTGTTTCTGCCCCTTTACGAAGCCTCATCCGGCAGAGCTGGCCTGGTCAGTTTCGAAGTTTCTCCGGCCCTGGCCGGCGAACAGCGGGCCACCGTACAGGCTGCACAACGCCTGTGGAGCGAAATCGCTCGTCCCAACGCCATGATCAAGATTCCGGCAACGGCGGCCGGCATCGCCGCCGTCAGGGAATGCATCGCCGATGGCATCAACGTCAACGTCACCCTGATCTTTTCTCCCGCCCAGCTCGCCGCGGTACAAACCGCCTACCGCGAAGGCATCGAACGGCGCTGGCAGGCGGGGCAAAGTGTGGACCGCATCGCTTCCGTGGCCAGCGTCTTCATCAGCCGCCTGGACAGCCTGCTCGACCCTGAGCTGCCGCGAGAGCTGCAAGGCCGGACCGCCATCGCCATGGCCCGCCGCGCCTATGCCGAATGGTTGCAACAGCCCGCCCTGCCGGGCGGGGCGCAGGCGCAGATGCTGCTCTGGGCATCGACCTCCGCCAAAAACCCGGCCTACCGCGATGTGCTGTACGTCGAACAGTTGATTGGCCAGGGCACGGTCAACACCGTCCCCGATGCCACACTGGCGGCTTTCCGCCACCATGGCGAAGCGGCGCCGACGCTGAACGCCGATGCCGCCGGGACCGAACACCAGCTGGCTGCCATCGCCGCACTCGGCATCGACCTCGACACCGTCGGCGAAGTGCTGCAACGTACCGGCCTGCAGCAGTTCTCGGAAGCGTTCGCCAAACTGCTCGATCTGGTGCGTTGATCGCCAGCGAGCAATTCAGGGCGGTTCAGTGGATGTAATCGCGCAGATCTTCGATCAGATCGTCCACGCCACCCAGCGACAACCCGAGAAAGGCACAAACAGCGGCAGCGGCCTTCGGCCATTCGTTCTCGTTTTCGCCCTGCACATGCAGACGAATGGCATGTTCAGCCAGGACGTTAACGGCAATCTGTGCCTGCGTCAGCGCTGAAACTTCGCCGCTGCGCAGCAGAATGCCGTAATCGTGGTGATGCAGGATGGCTTGTGCCACATCGTCGGGTAGCCGCCAGCGGCGGGCGAGAAAATAGCCGACCACGGCATGATTGGTCCCCAGCAGGCGATCCTCCACCTGGGTGAACTTGCCGTCTTCCGCCGCATTGGCCTGCATCAACACCGATTTGGTCTGCGGAAACCGGCGCATCAGGAGGGGGATGCCGCAGTCGTGAAACAGGCCGAAGGTGTACGCCATATCGACCGGTAGACAACGCAGACGCTCGGCGATTTCGGCACACAGATTGGCCGTCATCGTCGAGCTTTCCCAGAACCGTTCCAGCCCGCCGCCCAGTTTGCTGTCCAGCGCTGCCTGCAGGAGGCGGGCCACCACCATGGAAAACACCGGGCGCGTACCAAGAAACTGCAAGGCCTGACTGATCGACGTCAGGGGCGTCGCCCCGGCAAATGCCGGCGAATTCGCCACCTGCATGATGTGCCCGGACAAGGCCACATCGCTCGTGATCAGGCGCACCAGCTCGTTCGTGCTGGGGCTATCCTTGCGCAACTCTTTTTCCAGCTCGACCAGAATCGCCGGGCGCGGTGGAATATCCACCCCCTTGAGCAAGGCAGCAATCTGTTGTTCGTCTACGGCGGCATCCATTTTCAGTAAATTTGGCTTATTTTTCAGAATTCAGGTGAGCTTACCCGTTAATCCTAAGGCATCAAATAGTACGTTGGTAATAGCCCGATAGTGCTACGGCAAGCCAAAATAACGGCGCGCCCGCTGGCAAGCTTCATGTTCGGTATCGAATTCCCGGCACGGGGACGGGCGTTCAGCATAAATCGTGCACTGTACGGCGCGCCCGATCTCGCCGGCCAGGGCAACGCAGCGCGGCGGCTGCGCATCAGTGCCGCACATCCGCACCAGGTTCGGCGTCAAGCGTACGGTCATGGCCACCGGTACTCCCGCCCCCCAGGCGAATGCGCCGCCGGCCAGTTCAGCCGGATGAAAATCAACGCGAAACCGGGCGCAGCAGGCACCGCAGGACTGGCAAAGCCTGTCATTTACACCCGGCGTGCCCGTCTCAGCCAAGGGACACCCGACAACGCCACAATGCATGCCCGGAGGCCAGATATTTCTGCTCGAACGGCGTCATCGTCTGCTCCGGCTGGTAGGGTTCCGCCACGACGGGCACCCCGGCCAGCCAGCCCAGAGCCAGCGCCATTTCTTCAATATAGATGCGCCAGTTGCTGCGGCATTCGACCAGTCCCCCGAGCTCGCGCCAGACCGGAAATACGGCATGCCCGTGCCAGCGCCGGGCAAGATGGCCGATCTTCGGCCAGGGATTGGGGTAGAGGTTGTAGTGGCGGTCCAGGCGCACGCCAGCACGGGCGAGCAGGCGCCAGAAGTCGACCAGATCGGCACGCACCAGCACGGCGTTGGCCGGCAGTTCGGCCGGCTTGCCCCGCGCCAGACGATCCGCCGACTGATCGACACCGATCACGAAATGTTGCGGAAACATCCGCGCCAGATGCAGGGTGCTCCAGCCAACGCCGCAGCCGGCGTCGAGAATCAGCGGCGCGGCGCCGTTCCATGCGGCATGCGCGGCCAGCGCCGAGGCCAGAGCGCGCTCGTTATAGGCGGCAAAAGGTTTGCGCAGCGGCTGCGCCAGATGCCGGCGCAGCAGTTTTTCCAGATCGGCGTGCACCGTGCTCTGGGCACTGCTGATCGGACGCGAATCAGCCTGCATCAAGCACCTCGGCAATGAAATCGGGCGGCAAGACGCCGCTGGCGATGAGATGCGCATCGATATCCTCTGCCGCCTTGATCGGGCGCAGCTGCTGATACAGCGTTTCGGCCTGGGGCGCATGCCGGCGCAACAGCATCAGCCATTGCTTCAGGCGGCCGCCGGCATGCGCCGGCACCACCCGCTGCCGCACCCCGTGCCAGTAGCGCGCCAGCCAGGGCTGCAGCGCTACCCAGGCGGCCGCCGCGGGAATCTCCTCGCCCCGGATCCGGCGCGGCAGAAATGGATCGGCCAGCGCCCCTCGCCCCAGCATCACATCGCGGCAACCGCTTTCCTCGCGAATCCGCCGCCAATCGTCCACCGTCCAGATTTCACCGTTGGCAATCACCGGCACCTTCACCGCCGCAGCCACCCGGGCGATTTCCGCCCAGCGTGCCGGCGGCCGGTAGCCGTCTTCCTTGGTCCGCCCATGCACGATCAGGGCGTCGATCCCACCCGCTTCCAGCGCTTGGGCGCACTCCACCGCCAGAAGCGTATCGCTGATCCCCAGCCGCATCTTGGCGGTGAAGGGCACACCCAAAGGAATTTCCGCCCGCACCGCACTGGCAATCTCGTGCAGCAACTGCGGCTCGGCCAGCAAGGCGGAACCGCCACGATGGCGGAACACCGTCGGCGCCGGACAGCCAAAATTCAGATCGACACCTGCGGGGTGAAGACTCACCAGGCGCTGCGCATTGGCCGCCATGAAATGTGGATCGGAACCGAGCAACTGCACCCGCATCGGCGTGCCCGCCAGCGTACGCCCGGCCTGTAGCAACTCCGGACAGGTGCGGAAAAAAGTGCGGCGCGGCAGGACGCTCTGCGTCACCCGCACGAATTCGCAAATCCCCCAGTCGTAGCCGCCGATGCCCGTCAACACCTCGCGCATCAGCGGATCGGCCAGCCCTTCCATGGGCGCGAGAAGAATTTGAAATGAGTCGGGCATACGTTGTTCAATCAAACCGGCATGGCGCCATCGTTCCTTACCCGCTTGGCAAGGTGCTCAGGAAAAGGCGCGCATTATAATCCGCCCCCATGTTGCGCTTCGTCCTCGATACCAATGTGGTCCTCGACCTGTTTCACTGGGCCAATACCGATGCCATTCCCCTGATGCACGCCCTGGAAAGCGGCCACATCAGTTGCCTGGCCGATGCCCGTACTCTCGACGAACTGCAACGGGTGCTGACCTACCCCCAGCTGAAACTGACGCCGGCCATGCAGGCCGCACGCTGGGCTCAGTACACCCGCCACGTCACCCACTGCCCGGCGGGCGAAGCACCGACGCTGCCCCGCTGCCGCGACCGTGACGACCAGAAATTCCTCGAACTCGCCGCCCGCGCTCAGGCCGATGTTCTGGTCAGCAAGGACAAGGCCCTGCTCAAACTGCGCGGCCGCACCCGTTTACCGTTCCGCATCCTGACCCCGGCCGCCGCCTGCGCCCTGCTTGTTCCCGGCAGCGCCATGGATGCAGCCGCGCAATCGCCTGCATAAACAAGGCCAATTGGCCGTCCCGCCTGGTTTTGCACTATAGTGAGCCCATGCCGGCCCAGCCGGCTTGAGCACTTCGTCATTTCAATCTAGGAGACCACCATGAGTACCAAAAAAACCAAGATGCCCAGCATCGACATCGGCATTTCCGAAGCCGACCGCGCCAAGATCGTCAAAGGACTGTCCGGCCTTCTCGCCGACAGCTACACCCTTTATCTGATGACCCACAATTTCCACTGGAACGTCACCGGCCCGCAGTTCAATAGCCTGCACGCCATGTTCATGGGCCAGTACACCGAGCAGTGGAATGCGCTCGACCAGATCGCCGAACGCATTCGCGCCCTCGGCTTCCCGGCGCCCGGCACTTACAAGGAATTCGTCAAGCTCGCCTCGATCAAGGAAGTGGAAGGCGTGCCCAAGGCCACCGACATGATCCGCCATCTGGTGGCCGCCCAGGAAGCGACCGCCCGTACCGCCCGCAAGTTGCTGCCGCTGGTCAGCGAAGTCGATGACCAGCCGACGGCCGACCTGCTCACCCAGCGTCTCGACGTGCATGAAAAAACCGCCTGGATGCTGCGCAGCTTGCTGGAAGACTGATTCCGCCACACAGCAGCTCCGGGAAAGGGGCGCCGCCCTCACTGGCGGCGCCCCTTTCCATATCAGCCTCTCACCAGCGACCTGCAAAGGCGACGCAGGAAAAAGCTACTCCAAACGCCGGCGAAACACCCAGGTCTGCGCATCCGACACTTCCGGAGTGAAGGCATAGCCTTCCCCATCGAACGCCTGTAAAGCCTCCGGATCGCTCAGGCGATTCACGACCGCATAGCGGGCCATCAGGCCGCGTGCTTTCTTGGCGTAGAAACTGATGATCTTGTAACGACCGCCCTTCCAGTCCTCGAACACCGGCTGAATGACGCGCGCCGCCAGTTTGCGCGCGCGCACTGCCTTGAAATACTCTTCCGAGGCCAGATTCACCACCACCGGCTGTGCTGCCTCGGCCAACTCGGCATTGAGCGCCGCCAGCAGGGTATCGCCCCAGAAGGCATAGAGATCCTTGCCGGCCGCCGTCGCCAGGCGGGTCCCCATTTCCAGCCGGTAAGGCTGCATCAGGTCGAGCGGTTTAAGGATGCCGTAAAGACCGGAAAGGATGCGCAACTGCGTCTGGGCAAACTGCAGATCCGCCGCCGTCAGGCTACTGGCCGCCAAGCCGTCATAAACATCGCCATTGAAAGCGAAGATCGCCTGCTTCGCATTGGCCGGCGTAAACGGCGGCGCCCAGGCCGCATAGCGGTCGAAGTTGAGTGTCGCCAGGGCATCGGACACAGCCATCAGGCGTGCGATATCCGCCGGCGACAGGTCACGCAGCACCTCGATGAGCGCCGCGGAGCGGTCGAGAAACTGCGGCAGGGAGAACTCGGCAAACGGTGCCGGCGTCTCATAATCCAATGATTTTGCGGGAGAAAGAAGAATCAACATACGCTGCACGGATCCTGTCAACGGGCAAATTAAGGAGCGCTCGATTGTACCGGCTGCTAGAATCGACCCTTTGCATTTTTCTGGGATGTTCATGAAAAGAACCCGTTTCGGTGCGCGTACGCGCCTGTCGCGCGATGCCTCCGAGTTGCAGCGCCTGGCTACCGGCCTGGCTGAGTCGGGCGGCAAGCTGGAAGACGCCTACTGGGAAAGCGAGTTGTTCGCCCTGGTGGATGCCCTGCTCAGAAACGGTGCGGAAGACGACCTCAACAGCGCCCTCGACCGCCTGCATGAAGCCAACCCGCCGGCGCACGACGAACTGGCCGACATGATCGAAGCCTGCGCTGAAACCAGCCGTCTGGAACAGACTGGAAACACTTGGGACGTCCTGTTGTTTGCCGCCCCGATCCTGGCCTGGTCCCGCTTTTCCATCCCGACCCTGAGCTTGCCCGGCGACACCTTGCAGGCCCTCAACGTGCAGCTCGGTGCGCACGCTTTCGCCAGCAACGCCCGTCTGGCGCTGGCCGACTTCCTGTTCAGCCCGGACCAGCTGCCGCGCAGTTTCTGCGACACCTGGCAGCTGACACGACAACTTGCCGAAGCGGCGCAACAAGGCCAGAACTGCAAGGTGGACAGCAGCCAGTTTCCCGAAACCAACCGTTTCCTGTCGGACGTGCGCTATCTCATCGGCGCCGTTGCCGTGCCACAAGGTGCACCGATTTTCCGCTGGAACGAGAAGGACGGCAGCAAGGAAAGCGCCCTCGCCGCCTGGCAGAAACAGGGCAGCCCGAATCTGGAGCCTTTGCTGCCCGGCTGTGCCTGGCAAGTGCTCCTGCCCGACGCCTACCACGCCGCCTGCCGCAACGCCGACCGTAACTCGCGGCCGTTCTCGGTGGCAGCTTCGCTCACCTTCCTGCACACCAGTATTGGCCTGCAACCGGACCAGACCCGCGCCGTGATCGGTCCCTGCTACGACACGCGGATGGAAGAGTATCGCGTCAGCCTCGGCCCGCTCGACTCGCACGCCGTCTATCACGGTATCGTCTGGCCACTGCTCGGCAACGAGGATGAAGCGACCGACGTCGCCGGTGAAATCGAAAGCGTGCTGCGCGAAGCTGGCGTGCGCGACATCCGTTTCCTCGATCACCACTTCCCCATGGAATTCTGCGACGACTGCGGCGCGCCGCTGTTTCCGGACAGCGAAGGCGAGCTGGTGCACGCCGAAATGCCGGAAGAGGCCGCCAGCCCCTCGCCACATCTGCACTGATGAGCAACAACGATGACTGGCTCAGGCGGAGTCAGGCTGCGGTCTGGCATCCGTGCACGCAGATGCGCCACCACAGCGATCGCGCGGCGCCGGGCTATCTCCCCCTGATTCCGATCGCCCGCGGCGAAGGGGCCTGGCTGTACGATTTCGACGGTCGGCGTTTTCTCGACGGCATCAGCTCGTGGTGGACCAACCTGTTCGGCCACGCCAACCCACGCATCAATGCCGCCCTGCACCAGCAGCTCGACACCCTCGAACACGCCATGCTGGCCGGGTTTACCCATCCGCCGGTGGTCGAGCTGTCGGAACGGCTGGCGGCGTTGACCGACCATAGCCTGGGCCACGCCTTCTACGCCTCCGATGGCGCGTCCGCCACGGAAATTGCGCTCAAGATGAGCTTTCATTACTGGCGCAATGCCGGCCGTCCGCAGAAATCGGAATTTCTCTGCCTGGCCGGCAGTTACCACGGCGAAACCGTCGGTGCGCTAGCCGTCACCGACGTCGCCCTGTTCAAGGAAGCCTACGCGCCGCTGGTGCGGCACGCGGCGCATGTGCTGCCCTCGCCGGATGTGCGCCTGGCGACACCAGACGAAGCACCCGCCGCTGTCGCCCGCCGCGCCGCAACCGCCCTGGCCGAGCACTTGGCCCGCCACGGCGAACGCACCGCTGCCCTCATTCTCGAACCGCTGGTACAAGGCGCTGCCGGCATGGTCATGTATGACCCGGAATACCTGCGTCAGGCACGTACCCTGTGCGATGCGCACGCGGTCCATCTCATCTGCGACGAAATCGCCGTCGGCTTCGGCCGCACCGGCACGTTCTTCGCCCACGAACAGGCCGGCATCCGCCCCGACCTGCTCTGCCTGTCCAAGGGCATCAGCGGCGGCTATCTGCCGCTCTCGGTTGTTTTGTGCAGCGATGCCATCTACGCCGCTTTCCTCGACGACTCCGTCGCCCGTGCCTTCCTGCATTCGCACAGCTACACCGGCAATCCGCTGGCCTGTCGCGCAGCGCTGGCAACGCTCGACATTTTCGAACAGGATCAGATCCTGGCCGCCAACCAGGGCAAGGCCCAGGCCATCGCCACCGCCCTCGCCCCGCTCGCGGCGCACCCGCAGGTCAGTCATCTACGCCAGCGCGGCATGATCGCCGCCTTCGACGTCTGCACGGACGACCCGCATTTCTCGCGCCGCTTCTACCGTGCCGCACTGGCGCGTGAAGCGCTGCTGCGCCCGATCGGCAATACCGTCTACCTGATGCCGCCGTACATCGTCAGTACCGCAGAAATCGACCACCTTGCACAGGCCGCGTACGGTGCGTTGACAGAGGCGCTTGCGGGTCGCTGACCTGCGTTCGACTTAGCGCAAGCAGGCTGGCTGGCGCGGTATAATTCGCCCCTCTTTTTTTGCTGTCAGGTTGTCACCATGTTACTGCGTCCCGCTTTACTTGCCGCGTCCATTTCCCTCGCCCTGGCCTTTGCCCTGCCCGCCCAGGCAGCCAAGGCGCCAGCCAAAGCAGCCAGCAAGGCGGTGCCCAGCGAACCGACCCTGGCGCACAACCTGAGTGAGGACAATGCGGCCCGCCTGGCCGAACTGATTAGCCGCTTCCACGCCGAGACAGGCCAGACCATCAAGCTGGTACGCTTGGAAAAGGGAGACAAGCCGGCGACGCTCAACCTGATCAGCCGCTATCAAATGAGCGACACACTGAGCCAGCCGAAGGATTTCGTCCCCCTGCACAGCATGATGCAGAAAGCGGGCGAGAAGCTGTCCCTGTCGTTGCCGGAAGTCCTGCGCCCCGGCGTCACCGACAGCCGTGGCAAGCTGGTGGCGCTGCCCATCCTCTATTCAACGCCGGTTCTGTTCTACAACAAGAACGCCATGCGCAAGGCTGGCCTGGACCCGGAAACCCCCCCGAAAACCTGGTTCGAAATGCAGGGCGTCCTGGACAAACTGCAGGCCGCCGGCTACGACTGCCCTTATTCTTCTTCCTGGCCGTCCTGGGTCCACCTGGATAACGTCAGTGCCGTCTCCGGCACACCGGCCATCGATAGCAAGGGCAACCTCAAATTCAACGCCCTGCCCCAGGTCAAACACGTCGCCATGATGGCCACCTGGACCAAGGCCCGCTATTTCCGCCTCTACGGCCACACCGACGAAGCCAGCCAGCAGTTCCGCAACGGTCAGTGCGCCATGCTCACCACCGATTCGCGTGAATACGCCAGCTTCCAGGATGCCCGTGGCGTCGAACTGGGTGTCGCCCCCCTGCCCTATCACGACGATGTCTTCGGTGGCCGCCGTCCCAGCCTGGCCAATGGCCCGTCGCTGTGGGTCGGTGCCGGCAAACCGGCGGCCGAATACAAGGTTGCGGCCAAATTCGTCTCCTTCCTCCTCTCGCCCAAGATCCAGGTCGAACTGGTCCGCCATTACGGTGGACTGCCCCTGACCGAAGCCGCCCGCAAGGCGGCGAGCAGTGAGTTGTTGCAGGATGGCCGGCAGATGCTTGAAGCTGCCTACGCGTCCCTGCAGGGCAAAGCCGAGGATACCGGCATACGCCTCGCCAACATCGACCGTGCACGCCTGATTGCCGATGAAGAACTGGATGCCGTATGGAACGACAAGAAGCCGGCCAAGGCTGCCCTGGATACCGCCGTCAGCCGCGGTAACGCCGTGCTCGCCACGCATCCGCTGATGAAGAAAAGCCAGCCTTTCTAATGTCGTTACCACGGTTACCACGCATCATCACGCACCGCTGCGGTGGTAGCCTGGCCCCGGAAAACACGCTGGCGGGCTTGCGCGCCAGCATCTCCCGTGGCTACCCCGGCGTCGAATTCGACGTCATGCTCAGTGGCGATGGCACCCCCTGCCTGATCCACGACGAAACCCTGGAACGTACCACCAACGGCCATGGCCGTGTCGCCCGGACCCCCGACGCCGAACTGTTTGCACTCGACGCCGGGGCCGGCGAACGCATTCCCCGTCTGGACGAAGCCCTCGCCCTCTGTGCCGAACATGGCCTGTGGGTCAACCTGGAAATCAAGCCCGCCCGCGGGCAGGATGTACGCACGGCCGAAACGGTTGCTGCACACCTGCCCACACTCTGGCCAGGCACCGACAACATCCTGCTCTCCTCGTTTTCCATTCCGGCCCTGAAGGTCCTGCAACAACGCCTGCCACACTACCGCCGCGGCCTGCTCTACGACACGCCGCCGGCCGACTGGCTACACGAACTACGGGCTCTGGAGGCCAGCAGTCTGCACTGCGCGGCCAAGGCCGTCAGCGATGCCCTGCTCGCCACAGCCAGCGCCCATGCCGTGCCGCTACTCTGCTACACGGTCAATCAGCCGCAAGCCGCGCAGGAGCTGCTACGCCGCGGCGTCAGCGCCATTTTCACCGACCGCCCCGATCGCCTGTCGCATCTTTGAACCCTGCCGTGCATGTCGATCGGCATGCCGCCACAGACCTACACCATCATGCTCTATCCTCTCATTCGCCAATTCTTTTTTGCCCAGGATGCCGAACGTGCACACGGTATCGGCCTGTGTGGCATGTCCTTCATGAAATCTGCCGGTCTGCTCGGCGTCCTGGCAAAACCGGCCCCCGCCTGCCCGGTGGAAGTGATGGGCATACAGTTCCCCAATCCGGTCGGACTCGCCGCCGGGCTGGACAAGAACGGCGAACACATCGACGCCCTGGCCGGACTGGGCTTCGGCTTCCTCGAAATCGGGACGGTCACACCGCGACCGCAGGCAGGCAACCCGAAACCGCGTTTGTTCCGCATCCCCGAGGCGCAGGCCATCATCAACCGGATGGGCTTCAACAACGCCGGTGTCGACGCCCTGATCGCCAACGTCCGGGCCGCCAAATTCCCCAAGGAAGGCGGCATCCTCGGCATCAACATCGGCAAGAACGCCACCACACCGATGGAGCACGCTACCGAGGATTACCTGATCTGTCTGGAAAAGGTTTACCCGTACGCCAGTTACGTCGCGGTCAACATTTCTTCCCCCAATACCAAAAATCTGCGCGAATTGCAGAAGGACGAGGCGCTGGATGAACTTCTGTCGCGCCTCAAGGCGCAGCAAATCACACTCGCTGACCGGCACGGCAAATACGTGCCGCTGGCACTGAAAATTGCGCCCGATCTCGATGACCTGCAGATCAAGGCCATTGCCGACGCACTGCGCCGGCACCGCTTCGACGGCGTCATCGCCACCAATACCACGCTCGCCCGCGACGGCGTCGAGCACCTGCCCAACGGCCAGGAAACCGGCGGGCTGTCCGGGGCGCCGGTGTTTGCCAAATCGACCGCCGTGCTCGGCAAACTGGCGCACGCCCTGGCTGGCGAAATCCCCATCATCGGTGTCGGCGGCATTCTCAAAGGCGCCGACGCCGCTGCCAAGATCGAGGCCGGTGCCAGCCTGGTCCAGGTGTACAGCGGTTTCATCTACCGTGGCCCGGAACTGATTGGCGAAATGGGTACTGCCGCCGCCGCAGCCCTGCGTGCCCGCGCCAGCCGCTGAGACGGCCATGTCCAGCGATCTGCCGGCAGCCATTGACGCCCTTCTGCCCCAGACCCAATGCGGCCTGTGCGGCCATCCAGGCTGCCGCCCCTACGCTGAGGCCGTTGCCGCTGGTGCCGCGCACAACCGCTGCCTCCCCGGCGGCGAGTCCGGCATCGAGCGACTGGCCTCGTTGTTGCAGCGCCCGCGCCTGCCCCTGGCAGGTAGCGAACCGCCGGCCCAGCGCGCCTGCATCGACGAATCCCGCTGCATCGGCTGCACGCTCTGCATCCAGGCCTGCCCGGTGGATGCCATCGTCGGTGCGGCCAAGCAGATGCACACCATCATCGCCGCCGAATGCAATGGCTGCGCCCTCTGCCTGCCGCCTTGCCCGGTCGAATGCATCGACCTGATCGCCCTGGGCGGCCCCGCCTCCAGCCAGTACAGCCCCGCGCGGGCGCAGCATTATTCGGCCCGCTACCAAGCGCGGCAAAACCGCCTGGCTCGCAACAAGGCTGAAAAAGCAGCGCGCCTGGCGACCGTCAGCCAGACAAGCGCCTCGGCAGCGGATGAAACAGCGGCCAAACTCGCCAAGCAGGCGGCCATTGCCGCCGCACTGGCGCGGGCGCAAGCCCAGCGGGCCGCAGCACAGCCGCGCAATACCGCGCCACAGAGCCCGGAACAGGCAGCGGAGATTGCGGCCATCGATGCCCGCCGCCGTCAGTCACGTTCGTCATGAAACCGCCCGCCAGCCTCACCGCGCTTGCAACGGAGCTAAAGTCGCTCAACGCTGGTCCGGCCCACCAGGACCGCGTGCTCCGTGCCTGGCTACGCGGCCACCCACTCGATCACGGACCGCGCAAACAAGCGGCCGAAAATTTCCTGCCCCTGGCACTACGCACCGCGCTACCGCAGCTGCAGGCTGCGCTGGATGCCCTGGCCACAGTCGTTTCCGAACATCCGGGCAGCGACGGCAGGCGGCTGCTGGTACGCCTTGCGGATGGGCAGACAGTGGAAAGCGTACTGTTGCCGCGTGCCGGCGTCTGCATCTCGACCCAGATTGGCTGCGCCGTCGGATGCACTTTCTGCATGACCGGCCGTAGCGGCCTGTTGCGTCAGGTCAGCGCCCCGGAAATGCTGGCCCAAGTGGTGCTGGCCCGGCAGCGGCAGACACTGCGCCGCGTCGTCTTCATGGGCATGGGCGAACCGGCACATAATCTCGACAACGTTCTGGAAGCGATCCAGCTACTCGGCACCGCGGGCGGGTTCGGCCACAAGGACCTGGTATTTTCCAGCGTCGGCGATCCACGTATTTTCTCCCGCCTGCCGCAGGAAAAGGTGAAACCGGCGCTGGCGCTGTCCCTGCACACTACCGACGCTGAGTTGCGGGCCCGCCTGTTGCCGCGCGCACCGCGCCTGAGCCCGCGCGAACTGGTCGAAGCGGGTGAGGCGTATGCCCGCACCACCGGCTATCCCATCCAGCTGCAATGGACCCTGCTGGCGGGTATCAACGACAGCCTGGCGGAAATGGCTGCGGCGGCCGATCTGCTGCAGGGCAAATACGCCATCCTCAACCTGATTCCCTACAACCCGACTGCGGCACTCGACTACCAGCGCCCCAGCCCGGAGACCATCGTCCAGCTGGTGCAGCATCTACGCCAGCGGGGCATTCGTGTCGCGGTACGCCAATCGGCGGGGCAGGATGTGGAAGGCGGCTGCGGTCAGCTGCGCGCCCGGTTGCTGGACGGTTCCACGCAAGTCACGAAAGCGGGCGCGCGCGCTACAGCCCACGGCTGAACTCAGTGCCGCGGGCGCAACAACTGCCCAAAGTCGCCAGCGGCCTGCGGACGGCCATAGAGATACCCCTGCAGCACGTCACAGCCATGCGCCCGCAAGTAGGCGGCCTGCGCATCGCTCTCGACGCCTTCGGCAACCACTTCCAGATCAAGCTGGTGGGCCATGGCAATGATCGCCGCCGCGAGCCGGGCCGCTTCGCTGGGGCTACCATCGGAATTCCGGGCATCGGTCAGGCGCACGAAGCTGCGGTCGATTTTCAGGGTATGCACAGGGAATTGGTGCAGATAGCTGAGGGAAGAATAGCCGGTGCCGAAATCGTCAATCGCAACACGGATCTGCATCGCCCGCAGGCGTTCGAGCACACTCGCCGCACGGGCAGCATTACGCATCAGGAGCGATTCCGTCAGCTCCAGTTCAATCAGCTGCGGCGGCAGAGCATACTCCGCCAGAATCGCCGCCAGCAGGTCAGGCAGCTCATTCTGTGCAAACTGCTGGGCCGAGATATTCACGGCCACCGGCAGGACCTCGTAGCCGGCATCCAGCCAGGCCCGTTGCTGTGCACACACCGTACGCAGCGCCCACTCACCGAAGCTGCTGATCAGCCCGTTCTCCTCGGCGAGCGGGATGAACACCAGCGGCGAGATCATGCCTTGTTCGCGGTGATACCAGCGCATCAGGGCTTCGCCACCGAGCAGGCGGCCATCCTGGGCGGAAACTTTCGGCTGATAATGCAGCACCAGTTCATTCCGCTCCAGCGCCCCGAACAGTTCGTTCTCCAGCACCAGTTCCCCCAGGGTGGCGGTGCTGATTTCCGATGAAAAATGGCGGAAGGTATTGCGCCCTTCGTCTTTCGCCCGGTACATCGCCGCATCCGCCTTACGCAGCAATTCGTGCACACTGTCGCCGTCATCCGGAAACAGAGCAACACCGGCGCTGCCACTGACCGTCAGCTCATGGCCGGCGAGACGATAAGGCTGGCATAAAGTCGCCAGCAACTTGCCGCAGATCACATTGGCCTCCTGCGCATCACGCAACTCCGGCAGCACGGCAACGAATTCATCGCCGCCTTGACGGCTCAGGGTATCGGTCGGACGCAACACGTTCAGCGCCCGCTGTGCCGCCTGCACCAGCAATTCATCCCCTACCGCATGGCCAAGACTGTCGTTGATATTCTTGAAACGGTCGAGATCGATCAGGATCACCGCCAGCAACTGCCCGTTCTGACGAGCCTGCTGGACCCCCTGGCTGATGCGGTCCTCAAGCAGGATACGATTGGGCAAACCAGTGAGCGCGTCGTGATAGGCGAGGTGGCGTATGGTTTCTTCGCTCTGTTTGCGCTCTGTAATGTCGATGAACACCCCAATGTAGTGCACCAGTGCGCCGTCATCATCGTAGGTCGCCGCGATCGACAACCATTCCGGATACACCCCACCATCCTTGCGCCGATTCCAGATTTCGCCCTGCCAGTGGCCGCTTTCCTTCAACATGTGCCACATGTCGCGGTAAAAACTGGGCGCATGCCGACCTGAGTTGAGCAAGGCCGGGGTCCGCCCCAGAACTTCCTCGACGGCATAGCCGGTAATGGTGCAGAAAGCCGGATTCACAGCAATGATGGCGCCCTTGGGATCGGTGATGACCATGCCTTCGCCGGCATGGGTAAACACCTGCCCATACATGCGCAGCTGGGCTTCTGCCCGGTGCTGCGCTTCATAACGCTGTGCCAGGTCTTCATGCGCCAGCGCCAGCACCAGCGCCCGCCGATCACGCTCCATACGCAGTAAGGCATAAAGCGCATAACCGCCGAGCAGCAATGAAATCATGTACAGCAAACGGCGGTAATACGCGGATTGCGCCAATGCCTGACGATAACTGGCCTGATAATCGCGGCCCACTTCATCAAGCTGCTGCACGGTGGGTGCCCTGATGATGTCATCCACCCGCCAGGCAAGCTTTGCTCCCCGCCGGATCAACACCTCCGCATGCGCCAGCGCCGTCGGTAAGATACGCGGCGCAGAAGTAACGTCCTGCAGGTAACGTAACTCATTTTCCAGGCGTACCAGCCCCGCCTGATCAAGCCGCCGGTTCAGGCGCCCTGCCAGCAACTGCCGGGAAAAATCCGCAAACCTCTGGCGGTCGGGCCAGGTTGTTTCCGCCAGTGCCTCCTCGGCAGCTTGCGGAAAGTACAGCGTGGAGTTGCGCAGTACCGAGTGGTCACGCTGGAACAGATCGACATCCCGCTGCTTGCGCTGGTGGGCTTCGCGCAAGGCAGCAATCCTTCCCTGTAATCGCTGCTGCCCTTCCACATCGATCCAGTCTGGCAGGGAAGACAATACATCCAGGGCATTCGCGATTTGCCGCAAGTGATACTGGATACTGTCATAGTTCTCGACCATGCCGGCGTAAGCCGCCACCACGCGCGCGTTCAGCTGCTCATCATGGTGCTGCACCTCATGCAAGGCCCGCGAGTACCGCAAATGCGCCTTGGGGTCGGCGTCGCCTGTCTGCACGAACAACCAGGTCAGCAAGGCTGCCAGCGTACAAAACAGTGATATTTTCCAGACCCGACTGGTACGCAATCTTGCCAGCCTGCCGCTCATGGTGCCTCCACACTTTCCGGCAACCGCCCAGTCAAGGATTCGAGAAAGGCTGCAATCGCGCCCACATCCTCGCTGGCCAATTCACGGCCAAGCTGAAACCGTCCCATGACGCCGATGGCCTCCGTCAGCACTGCCGCGGAGCCATCGTGGAAATAAGGTGCGGTCAACGCCACATTGCGCAAGCTGGGCACCTTGAAAACGTGCTTGTCCTCTTCTCGACCCGTCACGTTGTAGCGCCCGAGATCAGCCGGCTGCAGCTTGCGCGACGCAAAATAATCACCCATGACGCCGAATTTTTGGAACATGTTGCCCCCCAACAAAACACCCTGGTGGCAACTGATGCAGCCGAAATCGCGGAATTTTTCATAACCTTCCTGTGCCAGCGGGCTCAAAGCACTCGCATCGCCGGCCAGGTAACGATCAAATGGCGCTCCCGGAGTGCGCAGGGAACGCTCGAAACTTGCCACAGCGTGGGCCACCGTTTCCGCCGTGATGCCGGCCGGATAGACGGAGGCAAATGCATCGCGCAGGGCGGCATCGGCTTGCAGACGGGGCAGCACCTCCGCCCAGGAAGACGCCATCTCCAGCGGATTATGCAGCGGCCCCGCCACCTGCTCTTCCAGGCTGCCCGCCCGCCCATCCCAGAACTGCACGAAATTCAGGTCGCTGTTGAACACGCTGGGGGTATTGATGACCCCCTCGGCGCCGCCGACACCGAAAGAACGCGGCAAACCATCCGCCCCGCCCTGTTCGAAGCGGTGACAGGAAACGCAGGCAATGCTGCCATCCTTGGATAAACGGGTGTCGGAAAACAACTGCCGGCCCAAAGCGACCTGTGCCGTATCCAGACCATCCTGACGCGTCAGCGGACGCAGAGCGGAAAAACCGATGTCCGCCGATTGCCGTAGTGCAAAGCGCACTTCTTCCGTGGCCATCTGCCCGTCATCGCGCCCGTTCGCCACCCACCACACCAGTGAAGAACCCAGGACTATCGCAGCGAGGTAAAGTGCAATTGTTTTCGGCATGTAGCGCAAGAAAAGCCCGGCAACCCGAAAAGGATTTACGGAACAAACATGGGGTGCGCATCATAACATCGCGCGTTTTATTTTTGATTTATGTTAATTTCATTGACGGATGCACGCACTGACGGAGCCTACCTGAACACACTCCGCTAGAATGCTCGCTCTGCTTCCGAACTGCCTGCCGCTGCATGAAAAAAACCGCCATTGATGCGTTCTACCGCCGCTTGCAAAGCGCAAACCCGGACCCCAGAACTGAACTGCACTATGCCAGTCCATTCCAGCTCCTGATTGCCGTCATCCTTTCCGCCCAGGCCACCGACGTTGGCGTCAACAAAGCCACCGCCCGCCTCTTTCCCGTAGCTCCCACCGCGCACGACATGCTCTCACTGGGCGAGGAGGGGGTGCGCGAATACATCAAGACCATCGGCCTGTACCGCAGCAAGGCCAAAAACGTGATCAACACCTGCCGCATCCTGGTCGAACAGCACGACGGCAACGTCCCCGACAGTCGGGAAGCCCTTGAAGCACTGCCCGGCGTCGGGCGCAAAACAGCGAATGTCGTCCTCAACACAGCCTTCGGCCACCCCACCATTGCCGTCGATACGCACATATTCCGCGTCAGCAATCGCACCGGTCTGGCGCCAGGGAAAACCGTGCTGGAAGTAGAAAAAAAACTGCTGCGGGTCACACCACCGCCTTTCCGGGTCAACGCCCATCACTGGCTGATCCTGCACGGACGTTACGTCTGCAAGGCCCGCCGGCCGGAATGCGGACAATGCCTGGTCCATGATCTGTGTGCATGGCGGGACAAAACCGTATGAACACGGTCAAACACAGCGCGCCACAACTCCCTCTCATTTCATCTCGAGTACCGTCTGCCCATGTTCAATCCTAGCCGCGATCAGGTCCGCCAGTTCTTCTGCAGCGCCTGGCAAAAATACTGTGCCCAGCAGCCTCTGGTAGGGGCTGAAGTCACCGCGGCCGAACTGGCCGCGCGCCATCCCGAATACCACACTCTGCTGGCCCATCCGGACCAGGCCCTGCAGCAGGAATGGGCACCGGAAGGCGGTCAGATGAACCCCTTCCTGCATCTCTCCCTGCATCTGGCCATCCACGAACAGGTGAGCATCGATCAACCGCCGGGCATCAGAGCCGCCTTCGAGCAGTTGCGGCAACGCCTGGATGTACATGCGGCCGAGCACGTCATTCTCGAATGCCTCGGGGAAACCATCTGGCGTGCCCAGCGCAACGGCAGCACCATGGATGCGGCGAGTTATCTGGAAGCAGTGCAACGCGCCGCCCAGCAAGATTGAGCCGGGCAAACAAGGCAGACGACGATCTGCCGATTTAAGCTGCACTCATTCGGTTTCTGCCGGCGGCACCTGCTTCATCAATTCCTCGAGCGTTGTCAGCCCCTGTGCCACCTTGAGCGCTCCAGAGATGCGCAGTGGCCGCATCCCCTCGCGGAACGCCTGTTCGCGCAAACGCGGGATCTCTGCACCCGGCCGGATCTGGCCACGCACCGACGGCGTATTGAGCAGAATCTCGTACACGCCAACCCGCCCGCTGTAACCCGTCATACGGCATTCCAGGCAACCGACGGCATGGTGCAGCTGCGTCGGCTCGTTGGCTTTCCAGGGATGGACCAGACTGCGCCAGACCTGTCGCTCGCTTTCGCTGATTGGCGCACTCTGCTTGCAGTGCGGGCACAGGGTACGCACCAGTCGCTGCGCCATGACCCCGAGCAAGGTCGAGCTGATCAGATAGGCTGGCACGCCCAGATCGAGCAGACGGGTGACGGCACTCGGCGCATCATTGGTATGCAGCGTGGAGAGCACGAGGTGGCCGGTCAAAGCAGCCTGAATCGCCATTTCGGCGGTTTCCAGATCGCGGATCTCGCCGATCATGATGATGTCTGGGTCCTGTCGCATCAACGCCCGCACCCCATCGGCAAAACCCAGTTCGATGGCCGGACTGACCTGCATCTGGTTGAAGGATGCCTCGACCATTTCGATCGGGTCTTCGATGGTGCATACGTTAACTTCGGGCGTCGCCAGCTGTTTCAGCGTGGTGTACAGGGTGGTGGTCTTGCCCGAGCCAGTCGGCCCGGTGACCAGGATGATGCCGTTCGGGGCCGTCGTCATCTGCTGCCAGCGATTCTGGTCGTCCTCGGAGAAACCCAGCGCCCGGAAATCCCGCACCAGCACCTCCGGATCGAAAATACGCATGACCAGCTTTTCGCCAAAGGCAGTGGGCAGCGTCGACAAACGCAATTCCACCTCCTGCCCGGCGGGCGTGCGCGTCTTGATGCGACCATCCTGCGGCCGACGTTTCTCGATCACATCCATGCGTCCCAGCAGCTTGATACGGCTGGTCATCGCCACCATCACCGGCATCGGAATCTGATACACCTGATGCAGCACGCCATCGATACGGAAACGCACGATACCCAGTTCCCGCCGTGGTTCGATGTGAATATCCGAAGCACGCTGGTCGAAAGCGTACTGCCACAGCCAATCGACGATATGCACGATATGCTGGTCGTTGGCGTCGTACTGACGGTTTCCCTTACCCAGATCGACCAGTTGCTCGAAGCTGGACAAACCACTGTTCGACTCGCCCTTGGCTGTCGCCTTCTTGATCGATTTCGCCAGATTGAAGAACTCGACCAGATAGCGCGCAATATCGACCGGATTGGCCATGACCCGGCGAATATCCTTGCGCAGGATCTGTTTCAGTTCAGCTTCCCATTCGCGCAGGAAGGGCTCAGCCGTCGCAATCACCACCTCGCTGGCCGTCACCCGTACCGGCAGGATGCTGAAACGTGCCGCATAGGCACTGGACATCACATCACCCACACCGCTGAAATCGATTTTCAGCGGGTCGATGTGGAAATAGTCGAGTCCGCAGCGCCGCGCCAGCCACTCGGTCAACACCTCAACTGTCAGCAGGCGATTGCCGTGCCGCAGCTGCGCTTCTCCCAGAGCAATCAGGGGGTGCTGCTTGCTGCCCTGCACACGGTATTCAGTCTGACAGGTCGTGGCAGTCGCCGCCGATATCCAGCCGTCTTCCTGCAGGAAGCCCAGGATTTCGCTGAAACTGAGGCGATGCTCTTGTGGTTGGTGCGCGGGGGATTGATTCGGCATGCCAGAACTATAGCACCCGCATCAGGATCGGCGGCGTAGCGGCAGCAACAGACTACGCAGGTCGTTATGGTCGATTTCGTACATCAAGGCCAGTAACCGACCCAACTCGCCACGCGGGAAGCCCTCGCGGGCGAACCAGCCCAGGTAGTGCCCAGGCAGATCAACCAGCCGCCGCCCTTGGTATTTGCCAAAGGGCATTTCCATATCTACCAGGCGCTGTAAATCTTCAGGTTGCATTGTGAAAAACGGGGCTTGCGCCCCGTTTCCTTATTGCGCCGACAAAGCCAGCATCAAGTCATTGATCCGCCGCACGAAGCCCGCTGGATCCTCAAGCTGCCCCCCCTCGGCCAGGGTCGCCTGCTCCAGCAGCAATTCTGCCCAATCGGCAAAGCGTGCTTCCTCTACTTTCAGACGCGCCACAGCCGGATGCTGCGGATTGATCTCAAGAATCGGCTTGCTGTTGGGTACTGCCTGCCCGGCCGCCTTCAACATGCGCGCCAGATTCCCGGACGGGTCATGCTCGTCCGCGACCAGACATGAGGGAGAGTCCGTCAATCGATGGGTGATGCGCACATCCTTGACCTTGTCCGCCAACGCGGCTTTCACCTTCTCCAGCAAATCCTTGTACTCATCGGCCGCTTTTTCCGCTTGTTTCTTTTCTTCCTCGTCTTCCAGTTGCCCCAGATCAAGCCCCCCCTTGGCGACCGACTGCAGGGGCTTACCTTCAAATTCGGTCAAATGGCCCACCACCCACTCATCAACACGATCCGACAGGAGCAGGACTTCAATGCCCTTTTTCTTGAAGATTTCCAGATGCGGACTGTTCTGTGCCGCCTTGAAACTATCCGCAGTAACGTAGTAAATCTTCTCCTGCCCTTCCTTCATCCGGGCAATATAGTCGGCAAGGGAAACCACCTGCTTCTCGCCGTCACCATGTGTCGAAGCGAAGCGCAGCAGCGCAGCAATCCGTTCCTTGTTGGAAAAATCCTCACCCACGCCTTCTTTCAGTACCGCGCCAAAAGTACTCCAGAACTGGGCGTACTTCTCCTTCTCGGCCGCATCGTCACTGTTGGCAAGCCCTTCCAGCATGCTCAAGACTTTGCGCGTACAACCAGAGCGGATGGTGTCGATATCCTTCGACTCCTGCAGAATTTCGCGCGACACATTCAGCGGCAGATTTGCCGAATCGACGATACCGCGCACAAAGCGCAGGTAGAGCGGCATCAACTTTTCGGCATCATCCATGATGAACACGCGCCGTACATACAGCTTCAGCCCGTGGCGTGCATTGCGGTCCCACAGATCAAACGGCGCCCGCGCCGGGATGTACAGCAGCTGCGTATACTCCTGCCGACCTTCAACCTTGGCGTGGGTCCAGCACAGCGGATCTTCGAAGTCATGGGCGACATGCTTATAGAACTCTTTGTACTGCTCGTCCTCGATGTCCGACTTATTGCGTGTCCACAGCGCGCTAGCTTGATTTACCGTTTCCAGCTCATCACGCACGACCTGCTCACCCTTTTCCTGGTCCCATTCCTCTTTTTGCATGAGGATGGGAAGCATGATGTGATCGGAGTATTTCCGGATAATGGACCTCAGGCGCCAGCCACCTAGCAGCTCGTCTTCACCTTCGCGCAGATGAAGAATGATCTGCGTACCCCGCTCAGCCTTATTGACCTGCTCAACAGTGTATTCACCATCGCCTGCGGACTCCCACTGCACGGCCTGATCGGCAGGCAAACCTGCCCGCCGTGAAATGACCGTGACCTTGTCGGCAACGATGAAGGAAGAGTAAAAACCGACGCCGAACTGCCCGATCAGATGCGAATCCTTGGCCTGATCGCCGGTCAGCGATGAGAAAAATTCCTTGGTGCCTGATTTGGCAATCGTGCCCAAGTGCGCCACGGCTTCGTCGCGGGACAAGCCAATACCGTTATCGGCAATGGTGATCGTACGTGCGACCTTATCGAAACTGACACGAATGTTCAGGTCACTTGCATCTTCATAAAGCGCCGCATTGCTCATTGCCTCAAATCGCAGCTTGTCACAAGCATCGGAAGCATTGGAAATCAACTCACGAAGAAAAATTTCCTTGTTGCTGTACAAGGAATGAATCATCAAATGCAGCAACTGTTTGACTTCAGTCTGGAACCCCAATGTTTCTTTCTGGGCTTGCGCAGTATCGGACATCTAAAACTCCCTGTAGAAAAAGAATTCAACACACGCGATATCGGGGCGATTAGCAAGATTTCAAGCCAAGGGAGCCAGCTTTAGAAAAAATGGGGGGGGATTTTCTTTCCCTAATGCAAAAGCCCCTAGTTACTTTGGTAACTAGGGGCTTTTGT
>NZ_CAJHOB010000015.1 GCF_905120355.1 Azonexus hydrophilus
GGCTTCCAACGAAGCAAAGAAGCGAGATTATGAAACACTAACTAGCTTCTGTCAAATACTTTTTTCTGACTCTTGGTTGCGGGGGCAGGATTTGAACCTACGACCTTCGGGTTATGAGCCCGACGAGCTGCCAGACTGCTCCACCCCGCGTCCGTCAGAAAGGCGAATTATGGCGACTCCCCGAGGCTACGTCAACTGCTTGCGGCAATTTTTTTGATCCGGATCACGAACTAATCGACGTGAACTGTTCTTTTCCTCTTATTTTTCAAGCCACTCGATGAGCGGCTGCCATTGCTCCAGATCTTTCTTGTGCCTCGATTTCGGCGGATCGAACAACGAAGCACCGGCCGCAGCGACGTTTACATAGTTCTGTGTATTGCGCAGATACGCCAGGATCGGCAGATCGAAATGTTTGAGAAACTCTTCCAGCATCGTTGCGGCACGGGTCCGCGGATCGACCCGCATGGCCACGATACCGACCTTGTCACGCGCGCCACCGCGCAGATCGTTGCGCAGCGAGTTCAGGAAATCTTCAGTCGCCGCCATGTCAAATATGGACGGCACCAGAGGCACAACGACCTTATCCACTAGACGAATATAGTCGCTCAGCTTGTAGCCCTGCAGCCCTGCGGGCGCGTCGACAACCACCCAGTCCGTTTCTTTCGGCAGGCTGACCGCCAGCTGGTTACCACCGAAATAACCCGTAACCGCCGTCAAGTCGGGACTGCGGAAAGCCATCCAGCGCAGTGCTGATTGCTGGCGGTCCAGATCGCATAATGTCGTGCTGCGCCCGGTATTTGAAAAATACCCGGACAAATTTGTGGCCAGGGTGGTTTTCCCCGCCCCTCCCTTGGGGTTTGCTACCAGTACAGCCCGCATCGACATCTCCATTTCTTAGTTAGTAAATCGTTTTACTGTACGCAAAACGCGCGTCGGCGCATAGAATATACCTATCCATCCGCCCTCTCGATTAAGGCATCAGCATTATGGTTACTAGAGTAGCAAACGAGCGTCAAGGCATACAGTCGATTGAAGTAGGTTTCCGTCTGCTGGACGTCCTGGCGAAACATAACCGCCCCATGATGTTGCGCGACCTGGCCAAGGGCGCCGGTATGGCAGCAGCAAAAGCTCACCGTTATCTAGTCAGTTTCATGCGCATCGGCATTGTTGAGCAGGACCCCAGCAGTGGCCGTTACGATCTCGGCGCCTATGCACTTGCTCTAGGACTTTCCGGCCTCGGCCGCCTCGACCCAGTGCGTCTGGCTGGCCCGGTGCTTGATGCGCTGTGTGAAGAAATCCACGAAACCGTCGCTCTGGCTGTTTGGGGAACGCATGGCGCAACCATCGTACGTATCGTCGACGCAGGCAACCCGGTCACCATCACTCTGCGCCCGGGCTCGGTACTCCCACTGCTCAATTCAGCCACAGGGCAGGCCTTTGCTGCCTTTGGGCGCGGGCCATTCCTGAAGAAACTGGTGGATAGCGAACTGCAGGCACAAGCAAGCGCCAGCAAGATCGCTGTGACGACCTGTCGGCGTCAGCTGGAAAAAAATCTTACGGAGTTCCGTACACGCGGGCTGTCACGCGCTACCGGTAGCCTGACCCCAGGCATCAACGGTTTCAGCGTCCCGGTCTACGACTTCAATGGTCAGATGGTGGCGAGTATCACTGCCTTGGGTACCGTTGGCGATTTTGACGCGGAGTGGGACAGCCCGACCGCTCATGCCATGCTGACAGCAGCACGCTCACTCTCTGAGCGACTGGGTTTCGGCGGCATCCCAGCTGACAACGGCGAAACCTGAGTAGCACTCAGCGCCAGCACGCCGGGCACCAGAAAAACCTCCGTCACCAGCACGCAGCCCCCCTTTAAGGCGTGACTTGAGCGCCGCGCCCATAGCACGGGCTGCTCTTCATCAAGCGCGTGGCAAAGCTGTCGGTGCAGTGGATGCGTCTGTTGCAGACGCAGATACTCAATCGGGCCACGCTGAAACCCGGGATGCGTAAACAGAAGCGAGCCGAGCGAACGGCAACCCAGGCCGGCAAACCAGCGCCCCAGCGCCCCGCTGTGCGGCGCAGAAAGCACACTATGGGCGAAGACCACCGGGCGTCCATCGCACTCCAGCAACACCTCGCGTAACGGCAAACAGCGCCGGCCTTCCACCCCCATCTCAACCAGGGGGGCCGCCGATTCCTGGCGCAGCAAGCGCACACGAAAATCGCGGCAGTGGCGCAAACACCGCGCTGTCAACGAACCCGGTTCACGCAGCCAGGGACGCAGCAAGCGCGGCACCCCCACAAGCGGCAAAGCCTGCCGCCACTGCTCACGAAAACCGCTCACTGCCATCTCACCGCCCTTGCGGCGCACGCTCCAGTCCGCGCACCTTGCTTCCTGCGACGATGCCGCGCTGCGCAAACCAGCCACGGTTCATCTCCAACGCATAGCGGGCCGGGCGACGCGCACAATGATTTTCCTCGCTGTGCGGCGCCATATCGGCAATATTGATGATGCGCCCCTCGCCATCGAGAAAAGCAACGGAAAGGGGAATCAGCGTATTGCGCATCCACATGCAGTAGGTATTGTCCTGCGGAAAAACAAACAGCATGCCACGCTGGGCAGGCAGCGATTGCCGGTGCATCAGGCCGGTTTGCCGCTCGGGATCACGCGCCGCGACCTCAGCTTCGATTCTGTGAAAACCCAGGCTCAATTCAATTTGTGGCATGTCTTGCGCACCAACCCCGGTGCTCAAGAAGAAACACAGTGCCACCAGTCGTTTTTTCATCACGTTTTTCTGCCTCGTAAAAGTCCAATATCGCCTTCGAGCACACGCCACTCGCCAGGCGCCAGCCCCGTTACTGATGCCTGGCCAATGGCCGCACGCACCAGTCGCAGCACCGGATAACCTACCGCCGCGCACATCCGCCGCACCTGCCGATTCTTGCCTTCGCTGATGATGACCTCCAGCCAGCTGGTCGGAATGGCAGCACGGTAGCGAATCGGCGGGTCGCGCGGCCATAAATCGGAGGGTTCTGCGATAGGACGTACCCGCGCCGGCTGTGTCGTGAAATCGCGTAAACGCACCCCCCGCCGCAGGTGTTCCAGCGCTGGCGCGTCGGGCGCCCCTTCCACCTGCACCCAGTAAGTTTTTGCAAGCTTGTGGCGCGGTTCGGCAATCTGCGCCTGCAACCGGCCATCATCGGTCAGCAGCAACAAACCTTCACTGTCGGCGTCCAGACGACCGGCAACATAAACCTCCGGCAAAGGAATAAAATCACGCAGTCCACGCCAACGCCCTTCCGGCGTAAACTGGCTGAGTACGCCATACGGTTTATTGAAAAAAACGATTCTTGCCACGCCGGCCACACACATTACAAAACCCGGATTCTACGGCACCCTCCGCGCAAACGCCCCTTTCCCCCAGCCTCCGCTTCCATGCACGCCATTTCCAGTCCCGAACACGGGCCAGCCACCACGCTCCCCGAGCAGTGGCGAGCCTTGCTTGCCCCTTGTCTGGCCACAGACGACTCCCTCCAGGCCTACCTGATCACGGATCTCGATCACCGCCTGCATTTTGCCCCGGGACTGCTCGCTGTCAGCCGCCGGCAGCTGCATGCCATCGCGACAGATGGGCAGATTCGCAGCTGGCCGCTGACGCCAGACTTGCGCCTGACCCACCATGACCACGCCGGAGTCGGCACACTGGAATTGTTCAACGACAGGGAGCGCCTTGCGGTCTGGCGCTACACCCTGGAAAACAATCTGGCCGCCTTGCGCCTCATTAGCGAATTCGCGTTGCAGCGCGATGCAGCCCCGCGCCCGCCAGAAGAAGTGTGCCCCCGATGCAACACGCCAGTCCCCTCCGATCTGGACGAATGCCCAACCTGCAGCAGGGAAAGCAATGTCGCGCCATCCACCTGGACGCTTTTCCGTCTCTGGCGTTTTGCCCGCCCCTACCGCTGGCAACTGCTGCTCGGATTCACGCTGACCCTGCTCGCCACCGCAGCGCAACTGGTACCGCCTTATCTGACCATGCCGCTGATGGACGACGTGCTGATTCCCTTCCAGAACGGGCAGCCCATCGACTGGCCGCTGGTCAGCTGGTACCTCGGCGGCCTCTTCGGCGCAGCGGTACTGGCCTGGCTGCTCGGCTGGGCGCGCACCCTGATCCTGGCGCGGGTTTCCGAACGCATGGGGCGCGATCTGCGCACCACTACCTACCGCCACCTGCTGGGCCTGTCACTGGAATATTTTGGCGGCAAGCGCACCGGCGACCTGATGGCCCGGATCGGCAATGAAACCGACCGCATCAATATCTTCCTCTCGCTGGATTTGCTGAACTTTGCCACTGACGTGCTGATGATCACCATGACGGCGGCCATCCTGTTCTCGATCAACCCCTGGCTGGCGCTGGTCACCCTGCTGCCGCTGCCAATCATCGGCTGGCTGATCCATGTGGTACGCGAAAAGCTGCGCACCGGCTTCGAGAAGATCGACCGCGTCTGGGCCGAAGTCACCAACGTACTCGCCGACACCATCCCCGGCATCCGGGTGGTCAAAGCATTTGCACAGGAAAAGCGGGAAGCGGAGCGCTTTGCCGCCGCCAACGAGCACAATCTGGCAATGAACGACAAGCTGAACAAGACCTGGTCGTTGTTCACCCCCACCATCACCCTATTGACCGAAGTCGGCCTGCTGGTGGTCTGGGCTTTCGGTATCTGGCAGATCGCCAGCGGCGATTCCACCGTCGGCACACTCACCGCCTTTCTCGCCTATATCGGCCGCTTCTATACCCGGCTCGACTCGATGAGCCGCATCGTGTCCGCCACCCAGCGCGCGGCCTCGTCCACCAAACGTATCTTCGACATCCTGGACCACGTTTCCAGCGTGCCGGAACCCAGCCAGCCGGTGCACCTGCAGAACGTGCGCGGTCGCATCGAACTGAAGAAAGCCTCCTTCCGCTACGGCACCCGCGCCGTCACCCAGGACGTGGACCTCGTCATCGAACCCGGGGAGATGATCGGCCTGGTGGGACATTCCGGCTCTGGAAAATCCACCCTGGTCAATCTCATCTGCCGCTTCTACGATGTCAGCGCGGGCCAGATGCTGATCGACGGCATCGACGTACGCTCGGTACCCGTTGCCGAATTCCGCAGCCACATCGGCCTGGTCCTGCAGGAACCTTTCCTTTTCTTCGGCACCATCGCCGATAACATCGCTTACGGCAAACCGGACGCGACGCGCGCCGAAATCATCGCTGCCGCGCGCGCGGCGCACGCACACGAGTTCATCCTGCGCCTGCCGCACGGTTACGACTCGCTCGTCGGCGAACGCGGCCAGGGTCTCTCCGGCGGCGAACGCCAGCGTATTTCGATTGCCCGGGCGCTGCTCATCGATCCCAAAATCCTCATCCTCGACGAAGCCACCTCGGCCGTCGATACCGAAACCGAAAAGGAAATCCAGAAAGCGCTGGACAACCTCGTCAAGGGACGGACCACCATCGCCATCGCCCACCGCCTGTCCACCCTGCGCAAGGCCGACCGGTTGGTGGTGATGGATCGCGGCCGCGTCGTCGAAATCGGCAACCACGATGCCTTGATGGCGGCCGAAGGGCATTATCACAAGCTCTACATGGCGCAAGCGCGTAATGTAGACAGCGAGGCGGCGGAACCTGCCGCGCCAGACTTGCCTAAAACGACTGGCATCTGAGGAAATGAGCATGCACTTCACACTCCAGCGCGACGCCCACGGCCGCCTTGTCCTGCACACCCAGGACGGCGAGCAATACAGCGGCATCACCCCGGTCCGCGCCTTCCCCATTGCCGCCCCGGAAGAAGGGCTGGCGCTGATCAGTCAGGACGGCCGCGAAATCGCCTGGGTCGACCAACTCACCGACCTGCCCGTCGATGCCCGCCGGCTGATCGAAGAGGACTTGGCCAGCCGTGAATTCGTCCCGGAAATCGAACAACTCCTCAGCGTTTCCAGCTTCGCCTGCCCGAGTGCCTGGCAAGTCCGTACCAACCGCGGCCACACCACGCTCACCCTGAAGGGTGAAGAAGACATCCGCCGCCTTTCAGCCACCCGTCTGCTCATTGCCGACAAGAACGGCATCGAATACCTGATCCGCGACCTCAGCCAGCTTGACCGCAGCAGCCGCAAACTGCTCGACCGCTTCCTCTGACCCCTCTTTACCCCACCCTACCCGAACATGACCTCCCACGACATTCGCATCATCAAGCAGTTTTCCCTGCGTGGCCCCAGCATCTGGACCTACCCGCCCAGCCTGGAAACCTGGATCGACATCGGCGACCTGGAAGCCCTGCCCTCCAACAAGATTCCCGGTCTGTACGAGCGTCTCACCGCCTGGTTGCCCAGCCTGATCGAGCACCGCTGCAATTACGATGAACGCGGCGGTTTCCTGCGCCGGCTGCAGGAAGGCACCTGGGCCGGCCACATCCTGGAGCATGTGGTACTGGAACTGATGAGCCTGGCCGGCCTGCCCGACGGTTTCGGACGCACCCGCGAAACCAGCACCCCCGGTGTCTACAAGCTCATCGTCAGCGATTTCCACGGCGAATGCACCCGTCTGGCGCTGGCGCAGGGACGCGAATTGCTGCTCGCCGCCATCAACAACCAGGCCTACGATCTGGCCGCCGCCAACAAGGCGTTGCGACGCAAGGTGGATCGCAAATATCTCGGCCCCTCCACTGCCGCCATCGTTGAAGCGGCGGAAGCACGCAAGATTCCGCACATCCGCCTGCTGGATGACGGCAATCTGGTGCAACTTGGCTACGGTGCCGCCATGCGCCGCATCTGGACAGCGGAAACGGATCAGACCAGCGCTATTGCCGAAACCATTTCGCGCGACAAAGACCTGACCAAGGACCTGATCAGCGCTGCCGGCGTCCCGGTGCCTGAGGGGCGCGAGGTCAACGACGCCGACGATGCCGTGGAGGCTGCCGAGGACATCGGTTACCCGGTCGTGGTCAAACCCACCGACGGCAACCATGGCCGCGGCGTGTTCATCGATCTAGTTACCCCGGAAGCGGTGCGCAAAGCCTACGCCATTGCCGTCGACGAAGGCTCGGGAGTGCTGGTCGAGCGTTCCATCGCCGGCAGTGAACACCGCCTGCTGGTCGTCGGCGACAAACTGGTGGCGGCCAATCGCAGCGACCTCATCACCGTCACCGGTGACGGCCGCTCCAGCGTGCTTGAACTAATCGCCAGCCAGGTCAATAGCGATCCACGCCGCGGCGAAAGCGAATTGCACCCGCTCTCGATCATCCGTATCGATACCGCCGCCCGCATTGAACTCGAACGTCAGGGGCTGGACGGTGACAGCGTCCCCGCTGCCGGGCGCGAAGTGCTCATCCAGCGCAACGCCAACCATGCCTTCGACTGCACCGACGAAGTGCATCCCGAAACTGCGGCCATCGCCGCGCTCGCCGCGCGTGTCGTGGGTCTCGACATCGCTGGCATCGACCTCGTCTGCCGCGACATTTCCCAGCCGCTGGCCAGCCAGGGCGGGGCCATTGTCGAAGTCAATGCCGGCCCCAGCCTGCTGATGCATCTGAAACCCGGTATCGGCAAACCGCGACCGGTCGGTCAGGCCATCGTTGACAACCTGTTTGCCGCCGACCGCAGCGGCCGCATTCCGGTCATCGGCGTCTCCGGGTCGCGCGGCAAGACCCCGGTCGCCCGCCTGCTGGCGCACATGTTGCATTTATCTGGCCTGCGCAGCGGGCTTGCCTGCAGCGCCGGACTGTATCTCGGCAACCGGCACATCCAGAACAAGGATGCTGCCAACTGGGCCGGCGGACGCCGGCTGCTCCTCAACCGCGGCGTCGATGCAGCAGTCATCGAAAACGGCAGTCGCGTCATCCTCGGCGAAGGCCTGCCTTACGACCGCTGCCAGATCGGCATCGTCACCAATGTGTTGCCGGATACGGAAGACCTCTCCGCCTGGGACATCCAACCGACCGGCAGCGAGTATTACACCACCTGGCGCGCCACCTACCGTACCCAGATCGATGTCATCCTGGCCAGCGGTGCAGCCGTCCTCAACGCCGAAGACCCGCTGACGGAGGAGTTCATTCCCCTGTGCGACGGTGAAGTCATCCTCTTCTCCACCAACCCGGACGCTCCGCTCCTCGATCAGCACCTCGGTGCCGGCAAACGCGCCGTTTACGTCAGCGAAAGCCGTCTCTACCTGGGGAGCGGCGAGGAAGAAATACGCCTCTGCCGCCTGGGCGACGTCCCCTGCATCGGCAAGGAAAAACACCCGCACACCATCGCCGCCACCCTGGCTGCCGTGGCCGCTGCCTGGGGTCTGGGGCTATCGCAGGATGTGATCGTCACCGGGTTGCGCACCTATGGCCTCGACCTCGCCGACCCCTTTGCCCTGCTGCCGCGCCGCGCCCGCAAGTCCGCCCACCTCGCCAACCGCATCTGATTCTCACGACAAGACCATCATGGACGTTTCCCGCATTCGCGCCCTGCGCGGCCCCAATCTGTGGAGCCGCCACACCGCCATCCAGGCCATCGTTACCTGCACCGGCAACGAGCTCGCCATCGCCCGCCTGCCCGGCTTCGAAACCCGCCTGCGCGCCCGTTTTCCCGAGCTGGGCGAACTCATTCCCACCGACCACCTGGACAGCGTCTCCATGGCCCACGCCCTGGAATATGCCGCGCTCGGCCTGCAAGCCCAGGCCGGTTGCCCGGTCACTTTCAGCCGCACGACGCAAACGGTTGACACCGGCGTCTATCAGGTCGTCGTCGAATACACCGAAGAAGACGTCGGCCGCCTCGCCTTCGAACGCGCCGAACAGTTGTGCCAGGCCGCGCTTGACGACACCCCCTTCGACCTCGACGCAACGCTCAAGGAATTGCGCGAGCTGGACGAGGACATCCGCCTCGGCCCTTCCACCGGCGCCATCGTGGCCGCAGCGGCGGCGCGCCACATCCCTATCCGCCGTCTGACGCAGGGTAGCCTGGTACAACTGGGCTGGGGCAGCAAGCAAAAACGCATCCAGGCCGCCGAAACCAGCTTCACCAGCGCCATCGCCGAAGCCATCGCGCAAGACAAGGAACTGACCAAGCAACTCCTGCACGCTGCCGGCGTTGCGGTGCCCTACGGCCGCCCGGTAGACGACGAAGACGATGCCTGGGCGGCCGCCCAGGAAATCGGCCTGCCGGTAGTGGTCAAGCCGCAGGACGGCAACCAGGGCAAGGGCATCTCGGTCAATCTGACCACGGAAGAACAAATCCGCCAGGCTTATCGCGTTGCCATCGAGTTTCGTGACAACATCATGGTCGAACGCTTTCTCCCCGGCCACGACTACCGTCTGCTGGTCATCGGCGACAAGCTGATCGCCGCCGCCCGGCGCGAACCGCCATTGGTCATCGGCGATGGTACGCACAGCGTGCGCGAGCTGGTAGACATCGTCAACAGCGACCCCCGCCGCTCCGATGGTCACGCCACCTCCCTGACCAAGATCCGCTTCGACGACATCGCCCTCGCCCGTCTGGCTGAACAGGGCTATACCGCCGACAGCGTACCGGAACGTGGCGCGCGCGTGATTCTGCGCAACAACGCCAATCTGTCCACCGGCGGCACGGCCACCGATGTCACCGACGACGTACACCCCGAGCTCGCAGCTGCCGCAGTCGCCGCCGCGCAAACCGTGGGCCTCGACATCGCCGGCATCGACGTCGTCTGCGAAACCATGCTCAAACCGCTCGAAGCACAGGGCGGCGGTATCGTCGAAGTCAATGCCGCGCCGGGGCTGCGCATGCACCTCGCCCCCTCCTTTGGCAAAGGCCGCCCGGTCGGCGAAGCCATTATCGGCATGATGTATCCGGAAGGCAGCGACGGCAAAGCCGACAATGGCCGCATCCCGGTCGTCGCCGTGACCGGCACCAACGGCAAAACCACCACCAGCCGGCTGATCGGTCGCATCTTCGAAGAAAATGGCCTGCGCGTCGGCATGACCAGCACCGACGGCATCTACGTGCAGAATCAGCGCATCGACGACGGCGACTGCTCTGGTCCGCGCAGCGCCCGCAACGTCCTGGCCCACCCCGACGTCGATGCAGCGGTGCTGGAAACCGCGCGCGGCGGCCTGCTGCGCGAGGGGCTGGGCTTCGACATGTGCGATGTCGCCGTGGTCACCAACATCGGCCTGGGCGATCACCTCGGCCTCAACTACATCACCACCGTGCATGATCTGGCGGTGATCAAGCGCGTCATCGTCGAAAACGTCGCACCTACCGGCTACGCCGTGCTCAATGCGGCCGACCCCGTGGTCGCCGCCATGGCGCCGCACTGCTCCGGTTCGGTCATCTTCTTTGCCCTTGACCCCCTGCACCCCGTACTCGCCACTCACCGAGCCCAGGGCAAACGTGTGCTTTATGTCGACAAAGGCGACATCGTCTGCGGCGAAGGCCGCAAAAAGCAGCGCTTGCCGCTGGCGGACATTCCGCTCACGCGTAACGGCAGCATCGGCTTTCAGGTTGAAAACGCCATGGCGGCCATCGCCACCGCCTGGGCCCTGAACTACGACTGGGACACCATCAGCCGCGCCCTGTCGGGTTTTGTCAGCGATGCCGCCACCGCCCCCGGTCGCTTCAACGTATTCGATTACAAAGGCGCCACCCTGATCGCCGATTACGGCCATAACCCAGATGCCATGCTGGCGCTGGTCCGCGCGGTGGACGCCATGCCCGCCAGCAAACGTGTCGTCGTCATCAGCGGCGCGGGAGACCGTCGCGATGAGGATATCCGCCAGCAAACGGAAATCCTCGGCACTGCTTTCGACGAAGTCGTCCTCTATCAGGACGCCTGCCAGCGCGGCCGAGCCGATGGTGAAGTCATCAACCTGTTGCGCGACGGCCTGAAAAACGCCAAGCGTGTTCGCCATGTCGAAGCCATCACCGGCGAATTCCTTGCCATCGACACGGCACTGGCCCGTCTGCAAAGCGGCGACCTGTGCCTGATCCTGATCGATCAGGTGGAAGAAGCTCTTGCCCACATCGCCCAGCGCATTGCGGAAAACACATGATCCGCTATTTCCTCCCACTCGCCGCCTGCCTTGCCGGCGGCAATGTCCATGCCTACGAAGCCCGTGAACTGCTGGAAGACTGCCGTGCCGCGGAGCGTTTCTATGCTGGCGAGAAAACCGGAGGTGACACGCTGGCGGCGCTCCGCAGCGGTCGTTGCATCGCTTACGTCGCCGGCTTTGCCGACGGCTATGCCGTCAGCGACTACCTCACCGAGAAAATCGGCGTGCGCCTCAACGCATTCTGCCTGCCGCAGGACCGCGAACTTTCCCGCCGCCTGGTCCGCGCCGTAGTCATCCACGTTGAACGGGTCCCACCAGAGACCACCATGAGCACCGCCAACCTGGTCGCTGGCGCATTTGCCAAGGCCTTCCCCTGCCCGGAACCTGCGCCGGAGAAAGCTGCGAGCAAGGAAAGTGAAAAACCTCCAGCAAAGCTTGAACGCACCCGATGATTCATGGATAATCCGCACTCCCCCCGGCCCCGGTGGCGGAATCGGTAGACGCAGCGGATTCAAAATCCGCCGCCGAAAGGCGTGCCAGTTCGAGTCTGGCTCGGGGCACCATGACAAGCAACCCGTTCGATCAGCCGTGATCAACGGGTTTTTTGTTGTCGTATTTACATACAAAACACATAAAAAACCTTATTTCTTGTTAATCTTGCTGGCCAGAAAAAGGCATAAAAAAAAACCCCGCGACACCCTTGCAAAAAAGCTCAGGTCATCCGGGGATGCATGCACAACACGAACAAGACTTTGGTGCCCCCAGTCGGAATCGAACCAACACCTGATGATTACAAATCAACTGCACGACCTTCATGCTATGGGGGCAGGGTCGGGGCGCGATTATAGCCGAAAGCACTGCGAATTATGTCCAACCCTAGCACTCCCTTCGAAATCGCTCGCGAAACCTTGAAGCAACTGGCCGTACGCCGCATTGCGCCGACCCCGGATCACTATCTGACGCTGTACCACGAAATCGCCGGCTCCGACCCGGCACAAAGCTCCTTTCCCCAGCATCACCTGCGCGCCCTGACGGCTGCGTTGCCACGCAACAGTCCGGAACAACTGGGGCTCATCCGTCGCCTCGAAGAGCACATCAAGAACAGCAACTGGGAAGGCTACCGCGGCACATTGTGCGATTTCCTCAATGGTCTGATCGAAGCACAGAAAATCAACTGGTCGGAACTCATCAGCCAGTTGCTGCAGCAATGGGATGCCCGGCACCAGGGCCTGACATCGGCGCGCAAAAGGGAGATGCTGGAACACGTTCTGAACGCCAGTAGCAGCAATCCAGAAACGCTGTACGGGCGGCTGCAGAACCTGCTCAAATCGTGGGGAGAAGGCCTGAGCGGCGAATTTACTGCCACCAACATCAACGTCACCACCGGTGAGCAGAATGCCAGCGAGGGGCTCGATGCGGCGCTGAAAAACCTGCTCGCTTTCACCCTCGAGACTGTAATCGCCGGCCAGCTGGCACACGAACCCCGCCTGGCCGCCGAGGCACACCGCCTGGCCGCCGAGGTGGCGCAAATCCACGGCAACGAAGGCATCGAGCACTGCCTTGGTCAGTTCAAGCGTTTTGCCTTCAAGCTGGAATTGCTGGCAGAGGACGACCAGGAGCTCCGCCAGAGCCTGCTGCAACTGCTGCAATTACTCGTCACCAACATCAACGAACTGGTCATTGACGATCGCTGGCTGCATGGGCAGATCGAAGTCGTCCGCGAAATCATTGACCAACCCTTGTCGCAGCGCAGCCTGGACGATGCCGGGCGACGCCTGAAGGAAGTGCTGTACAAACAAAGCCAGCTAAAAGCCAGCTTGTTCGAAGCACGCGATGCCATCAAGCAAATGCTGGCCGGTTTCGTCGACCAACTGGCTGACTTTGCCGATACCACGTCCGATTACCACAACAAAATCGAGGTTTACGCCGACCGGATCAGCGCCGCCAACGACATCAGCGAGCTGGAAAGCGTGATTGCCGAGGTCATGCGCGAAACACACAATGTGCAGCTGAACGCCCAGCGCTCGCACGATGAGCTGCGTTCGGCACAGGAGAAAGTACGCCAGGCCGAGGGACGCATCCGCGAACTCGAGCGCGAGCTTGAGGCCACCAGCGATCTGGTGCGTCACGACCAGCTCACCGGCGTCCTCAACCGGCGCGGGCTGGACGACATGTTCGCCAAGGAAATGGCACGCACCCGCCGCCACGACAGTTCCTTGTGCGTTGGCCTACTCGATATCGATAACTTCAAGAAACTCAATGACAGCCTGGGCCACACCGCCGGCGACCAGGCACTCATCCACCTGGCCACCGTCTGTCGGCAAACCCTGCGCCCGCAGGACAGCATTGCCCGTTACGGCGGCGAAGAATTCATCATCCTGTTGCCTGACACCAATCTGACCGAAGCCACCCACGCCTTGACCCGCCTGCAGCGCGAACTGACCAAGCGTTTCTTCCTGCATGACAACGAAAAAGTACTGATCACGTTTAGTGCCGGCGTCACCGAAGTCCTTGCCGAGGACGACCAGACCAGCGTGGTCAATCGCGCCGATACCGCCATGTACCAAGCCAAGCAAAGCGGCAAGAACCGGGTGATCAGCGCATGAAGCCGGTGGCAATCGGTTAAACTCGCGTCTTTCCGAGATTTTGGCCGCACTGCGCGGCCAATTCATTTTTGCGCTCATGCTCACCCGCCTCCCGGGCCTGCTGGCCGTTTTCATCCTGTGGCTGCTGCACTTCCTGCCACTGCCCGTGCTCGCCCTGCTGGGGCGCGCCCTGGGTCGGCTGCTGTATGTCCTTGCCCGCAGCCGGCGACGGGTAGCGCAAAGAAACATCGACCTCTGCTTTCCTGAGCTACCCGCCGAAGAAAGACGCAAACTGACGCGCGAGCACTTCGCGCTGCTCGGGCGCAGCATGCTTGAGCGCGCCATTCTGTGGTGGGGCAGCGACGCACGCATCCGCCACCTGGTCCGCGTCGAAGGCGAGGAACACATTCATGCCGCGCGGACCGCCGGCCGCCCCGTAATCCTCCTGGCCCCTCATTTCCTCGGCCTGGATGCGGGCGGCGTCGCCATCACCCAGCGTTTTGACATCGTCAGCATCTACTCGAAACAAAGCAACCCGGTATTCGACCAGGCCGTTTTGCGCGGACGCAGCCGTTTTGGCAACCAACTCCTGATTTCCCGCGACGACAGTGCCCGCCCCACCGTCAAGGCCATGAAGGCCGGGCGTCCGTTCTACTACCTGCCCGATATCAGCCCACGCCGGCGTGACGCGGTATTCGTCCCCTTTTTCGGCATTGCCACCGCCACCATCACAGGGCTACCCCGGCTGGCCAAAGCTGCCGGCGCGGTGGTGCTACCCTGCGTCACTCGCATGCTGCCCGGTAGCGCCGGCTACGTCGTGCAGATTGGTCCGGCGTGGCCTGACTTTCCCGGTGCCGACCCCGTCGCTGACGCCACCCGCATGAACGCCTGGATCGAAGCCGAAATCCGCAAGATGCCAAGCCAGTACTACTGGGTGCACCGCCGCTTCAAGACCCGCCCGCAGCGCAGCGACCCCAGCCTTTATTAAACACTGCCGGAAACCACAAACACGCCATGTCCGCCCCCTCTCTTCCCACCGCGCAACTCCCTGACGATTTCGCCGGCTGGTGGTCTCTCCCGGCAGAATGGATCGAAGAGCCCAACGTCCGCCGTGCCGGCTGGAGCGGCATGGCGACCTGCCATATCAACGGCGCCCGCTATTTCATCAAGAAA
This sequence comes from Azonexus hydrophilus, assembly GCF_905120355.1. Taxonomy (GTDB): domain Bacteria; phylum Pseudomonadota; class Gammaproteobacteria; order Burkholderiales; family Rhodocyclaceae; genus Azonexus. The sequence goes on from NZ_CAJHOB010000015.1 coordinate 14,814, forward strand.
CAGTGCAATCACTGCTATCGCAGCCTGGCCCATCCCTTCGGCCGGCCAACGACGGAGCGCGAGTATGCCAACATCTGCCGCCTGCAAACGCTGGGACTGCGCGTACCGGAACCGGTATTTCACGCCAGCCGTAAAACAGAGGAAGGCTTCCTCGGCCTGCTCGTCACCCGCGACCTGAGTGGCTTCAAAGCACTGGACGACCTCCACGACCTCACCCCTGCCGTCAAACTCCAGCTTGCAGCCGCAGTCGGCAGCGCCGCCGGCTGCATGCACCGGGCTCACCTGCAGCACAGCTGTTTCTATGGCAAGCACATCATGGTGCGCTGGCCGGAACAGCACGCCGACAGCGCGCCCGAAGTGGCCTTCATCGATCTAGAGAAACTACGCCGCCCCCCGCTGCCCTGGCGTGCGGCCGCCCACGACCTGAGTCAGCTACGCCGCCACCAGCAGCTGTGGAACGAAACTGAGTGGGCACATCTCCTCGCCGCGCACCGTGCTGCAATGGCAGGCCAAGCAGGTATACTTCGCACCTGATCCACCAACAAAAACAGGCATGGGCAGATGCTGTCGTCGATGGTCACAGAATATCCCGACCCCCTAACTGACAGCCCCCTCCTTCACACCTTTTTCCTACATGTCCCTGACCATCCTCGGCCTTTCCGGCGCCCTCACCCACGACCCTTCGGCAGCCCTGTACATCGACGGCAAGCTCGTCGCCGCCGCTGAAGAAGAACGCTTCGTGCGCGACAAGCATGCCAAGAACCGCATGCCCTACGAAGCCGCCCGCTTCTGCCTGGATTTCGCCGGCATCAAGCCGAAGGACGTCACCGCCGTGGCCATTCCCTTTGCGCCGATCAGCCTCGCCGACAAGGCGCGCTGGCATTACGCCAAGCGCTACTGGTACGCCCCCGACCGTGCGCTCGACGCGCTGCTCACCGGCAACCGCCGCTTCAAGCGCTACAAGAAACGCATTGAATGGTGCCTGGCGCAGCTCGGTTTCGATCTTTCGAAGACCGAAATCATCCCGGTCGAACACCACCTGACGCACGCCTCCTCCGCCTACCACTGCTCCGGCTTCACCGAAAAAACGGCGATCCTCGGCATCGACGGCAAGGGCGAATACGCCACCACCTTCTTCGGCGTCGGCGAGAACGGCAAGATCCGCAAGATCAAGGAGTTCTACGATCCGGATTCGCTCGGCGGCCTGTACGGCGCGATCACCGAATACCTCGGCTTCGAGATGCTCGACGGCGAATACAAGGTGATGGGCATGGCCCCCTACGGCGACCCGAGCAAGTACGATTTCTCGCGCCTGGCCAGGTTCGAGAACGGCGAGCTGATCATCAACACCGACTACGCCAACGTGATCGGTTTCCGCCGCTACAAGGAAAAGGGCAAGGGCTACTACTTCTCGCCCAAGCTGATCGAATGGCTCGGCCCGATGCGCCACGGCGACATCGCCGACGACCCCTACATCCACTACGCGGCGAGCATGCAGAAGCTGTTCGAGGACCTGGCGCTGCAGATGATGGACTACTACCTCGGCGACATCCTCAAGGAAACCGGCAAGCTGGTCTTCGCCGGCGGCGGCGCCTTGAACGTCAAGCTCAACCAGAAGATCATCGCCCGCCCGGAACTCAAGGAACTCTTCGTCCAGCCGGCTTCCGGCGATGCCGGCACGGCCATCGGCGCCGCCGCCTACGTCTCGGTCGAACGCGGCGTGCCGGTCGAGAAGATGGAACACGTCTATCTCGGTCCGGAATACAGTAACGAGGACGTCATCGCCGCCTGCGCCCGCCATCCGGCCAAGCCGCAATACGAAGTCATCGCCAATGGCGACAGCGCCGTGCCCGAACGCATCGCGCAGATTCTCGCCGACGGCAACCCGGTCGCCTGGTTCCAGGGGCGCATGGAATTCGGCCCGCGCGCACTCGGCGGTCGCTCCATCCTCGGCTGCCCGAGCGCCCCCGGCGTCGCCGACCGGATCAACGAGCAAATCAAGTTCCGCGAACGCTGGCGCCCCTTCTGCCCAAGCATGCTCGACACGGTCGGCCCGCAGATGCTGGGCAGCGACCACCCCGCACCGTTCATGACCTTCACCTTCGAAGTCGCCGAGGAATGGAAGAGCCGCGTCCCGGAAGTCGTGCACGAAGACGGCACCTCGCGCGCCCAGGTACTCAAGCGCGAATACAACCCGCGTTACTACGACCTGATGCAGCAGATGGAAAAGCTGACCGGCAACGGCGTCGTGCTCAACACCTCGCTCAACCGCCGCGGCGAACCGATGATCTGCTCGCCGACCGACGCGCTGAACATGTTCTTCGGGTCAGATTTGCAATATCTGATCATGCAGGATGTGCTGGTGGTGAAGAGTACTGACTAACATGGACCGCTGGATTCTCCAGTTCTGCCACGGCTACGATGGTCCTTTCATGGACTGTGCCCGGCAATATGCCGTGTTGTTCGAGGACACCCCCTACAAAGTGTGCACCGTTTACCTGACCGGCACCCCTGATCCAGCAGTCGTCGCTGGATCAGCTTCCGATGAGGTGGTCTTTCTCGATTACAGCAGTGCTCAGATTCGCGGTCTCAAACTCGCCGCCATCCGCGATCTGCGCAAAATCGTCGCCAGCCGCGACTTTGACCTGTGCATCGCCCACCGCTTCAAGCCCATTTACATTACGCTGCTAGCCAGCAAACTGCCCGTCATCGGCGTGCACCACGCCTTCGGCGACTACCAGCGCCGCTCGCGTCGCCTGTTTACCCATATTTTCCGCCAGCGTCTGATGCTGCTGGGCGTCTCCAACGCGGTTCGTGACGACATTCGCCGCTGTCTGCCCGCGTGGCCCGCCGAACGTATCGCCACACTGCACAACCGCATCGACATTTCCGCCGTGCAGGCCGGGCAACTTTCACGTAGCACCGCGCGCGCCCAGCTGGGACTCCCGGAAGAGGCCTGGATCGTCGGCAACGTCGGCCGCCTGCACCCGGACAAGGATCAAGCCACCCTGATCAAGGGCTTTGCCCAAGCGCTCCCCAAACTCCCTACCAACAGCCTGCTCGTCATTCTTGGACAGGGGCGTCTGGAATCCGAACTGCGCGCCCTGGCCGGAAAACTCGGCGTTGCCGCCAGCGTGCGCTTCCTTGGCCAGGTGCCGCAAGCACGCAATTATTTTCGCGCCTTTGATCTTTTTGCTCTCAGCTCCGACCACGAACCTTTCGGCATGGTGCTGCTGGAGGCAATGGCGGCAGGCGTCCCCATCGTCTGCACGGATTGCGGGGGGGCAAAAGAAATCGTCTCTGATCCCAAAATGCGTTTCCCCTTAGGGCAACAGCATGCGCTTGCCGAACTATTGATCGATACGTCGCGCAAACCGCAAGAGCACGGCCAGCCGCCCGCAGAGCTGAGTAAAAAATTCAGTGACCAATCCGCGAAAAACACCTTCAATCAACTCACCCGGCAATTCCTCAACGCCGGCGACCCGCAATAAACCCATGAATGCGCCATCCATCTGCTTCATCATTCCCTACTTTGGGAAGTGGCCATTCTGGCTGCCTTTGTTCCTGGAAAGCTGCCGGCACAACCCTGATATCAACTGGTTGATTTTCACTGACTGCGGAGTCCCTGAAAATCTTCCCAAAAATGTTCTCATTGAAGAAATCGGCTATGCAGATTATTGCGCACTGGTTGGAGAGAAATTAAACATCAAGTTTTCACCCAGAGATGCTTATAAGCTTTGCGACATAAAACCGGCGCTCGGACATATTCACCAGGACTCCCTGAAGCATTTTGATTTCTGGGCCTGGGGCGATCTGGATCTCGTTTATGGCGACCTGCGTGCCTACTACACGCCGGAGCGGCTCGCCCGCCACGATCTGTATTCAACGCATGCCCGGCGGGTTTCAGGCCACCTGTGCCTGATCCGCAACACCGAACGCATGCGTCAGGCTTTCCGCAAAATTCCGCGCTGGGAGCAACGTTTTGCAGATCAGGCGCACCATGCGCTCGATGAAGGCGCATTTACCCGGATTTTCCTGTGGCGCAAGAACTTCCCTCCTCTCCTGTTCAATCTGGTCGGCAAATTCAATCCCTGGCGACGGCGCAGCGAATTCATCGAAGCCTACAGTACGCCCAATGGCTGCATCGCCTGGACCGATCGGAGCTTTGATTTTCCCCGTCAATGGTTCTGGACGCAGGGGCGCGTCACCAATGACCTAGATAAAAACCGGGAATTTCCTTATTTCCACTTTGCCATCTGGAAGCGTGATACTTGGCCACAGCATGCGATCCCTTGTCCGCAAGAAATCGCACAACTGGCAGCGCGCCCTGCCTGGTTGATAGATGAAAAGGGGTTTCACGAATGTCCCTGAATCAAACCCGCCGCTTCAAGGTGTTGCAACTGCATCCTGACTACAACATCAAGACCAGGGATTTCGCCGATCTGGGCGAGCAAATTCTCAAAGCCTTGCCGGTTGAGCGCTATCAAACCGTCACTGCTTTCTTGCGTGGAAAACCCGAGCCTGGGCAACCCGAGAGCCGCGCCGAACAATCGATATATTTCGAATTTACGGATGCCCAACTCAAAGGCATGCGTCTGCGGGCCATGTGGCAGCTCTACCGATACTGTGCAAAAGAAAAATTCGATATCGTCATCTGCAACCGTTTCAAGCCGGTGAACATGATGCTCACCCTCAATCGCTGGCTGAAAATCCCGCTGTGCATCGGCATCGCTCACGGGTTTGGCGAATACAAACGCGGCTACCGGCGACGCCAGACCGCCCGCCTGGTCAATCGAGCCTGGCGCTTTATCGGGGTATCGCCGGCAGTCCGGCAATATTTGCTGGACTGCCGGTGCGGATTTACTGAAAAAAACACGATTACCATCGCCAATTCCATTGATGTCGCTCAAGCAAGATCGCTACAACTTACACGTGAAGATGCTCGACAACAACTCGGCTTAAACCAGAGCGCCCGTTTCATCGGGGCTATTGGGCGCCTTGTTCCGGTTAAAGGTCACATTTATTTAATTCGTGCTTTTGCACAGATCGCCCATAAACACCCTCACGCCCAGCTCGCAATTATCGGCGAAGGTCGTGAAAAGGAACATCTCCTCGGGGAAATCAAACAACTCAATCTAACAGACCGTATTCATCTGCTCGGCTTCCACGAAAATGCATTGCGCTTTGTACGCGCATTCGACATATGGGCCATGCCTTCACTCTCCGAGGGCCTGAGCCTAGCGCAAATGGAAGGAATGAGTGGCTGCTTACCAAGTATTGGAACGAATATCCCGGCCATGTTACAGCTCATCGAAGGTTCTGGTGGCATCGCTGTGCCCCCAAAAGATACAACCGCACTGAGCCAGGCTCTGGATGAATATCTCAAACTCAGCGACGCGGAATTGGCGCAAAAAGGTGAGCAGGCTTACAACTACCTGATTACGCACCACGATATCGAAAGTTTCCGCCACCAATACCTGACCCTGATCGAATCGGGTTTGCAGCAAGCCGGTCTCAATCCATGAATATCCCCCTCCCTCTCGTTACCGTCATCGTCGCCTCATACAACCACGGCCCTTATATCGAAGCCTGCCTGCTCAGCGTGCTCCAGCAAAGCTATCCGAACATTGAGCTGCTTGTCATTGACGACGGCTCCAGCGATGACAGCGTGGCGCGTATCGAAAAACTGCAGAACGAGCACGGTTTCGATTTCCACGTGCAGAAAAACCAGGGGCTCACCCGTACCCTCAATGCCGCGATCGCGAGAGCCAAGGGCAGCCTGATCGCCCCTTTCGGCTCGGATGACATCATGTTTCCGGAGCGGATCGCCAAACAGGTGCATTACATGCAGGACAAGCCGGAAGTGGGCATCTGCGCCGGCAATATCGAGTTGATGGACTCCGAAGGCAACCCGTTTCCGGAAAAACGCCAGCAACGGGACATACCCTTCCGTCGCCTGGATTTCGAGGATGTTTTCCTGGAACGCAAGCCTTATCCGCCTGCACCAACCCTCCTGTTTCGCAAGGAGGCGCTGGAAAAAGTGGGCGGCTTCGACCCTGAAATCCGCCTAGAGGACCTGTTGATCGAACTCAAGATCACCCATGCGGGCTATTACATCGACTGCCTTGGCGAACCTCTGGCCCGCTATCGTAAACACGCCACCAACACGTACAAGAATCACCGTTTCATGGCCGATAACATCTTGCGCACCTATACCGTATTTAAGGATCACCCACAGTACGAGGCCGTGCGCATTCGCTTTCTCTCATCCATGTTCCTGAAATGCGCCAACCGCGACCGCGCCCTGGCCAGGGAGTTTCTGGCACAAATTCCCATTAGCCAGTGGAACAAGAAAGTCTGGCGCGGCCTGGTGCGACTATTGCTTCCGCTGGAAAAACGCTGAACTAGGGCTACTCTGCGGCTCTGGGCGTAAGCGGCCGGGATGACGCATAACGAAGAAATTCGTCGATGCGATCCGAACACAGTAATTTCGCAACTTCCCGAACCTCTGCCTCCGGCCACGTCCACCAAGCACAAGCTTGCAACGCCGCGCGGGTTTCAGCCTCGAAACGCCAGCCGATCGGTTTCGCAGGGTTCCCCGCCACGATCTGATAAGGCGCCACGTCCCTGCTAACAACGGCGCGGGCAGCCACAACAGCCCCATCTCCGACATGCACACCCGACAGGATCGTGCAACCCGAAGCCAGCCAGACATCGTTACCGATCACGACATCTCCTCGCGTGCCACCGAACCCTTCAATGTCTTTCGCTTCTTCAACAAATGCGGGAAAGGGATAGCAGGAAACCCAGTCTATCCGGTGATGCCCGCCCAGAAAAATGTGCACTGCGTCGGCGATTGAGGTATAGGCTCCGATCGTCAGGTTTGTTCCTTCGTGCCAGTCATGCACGATGGGTAGGCCGTAAGTACCAGCCCCGATCGAATATCCGGGATAGCGCGCCCGGAATTTGTGCTGGCCTTTATGCAACTTCGAGGGCTTGGGAGGGCGGCCCAAAAAACCCCGCAGCCGCTCAAGCAACCCGCGCATCACGCTTCCTCCCCGCTCTATCCAAAGCTGCCAGCAAAAGCGCCAACGGTATCCACAGCAAAAACCAGTGTTCCTTCGGGCGCGGAAACAGGGCGCCTCCTTCGGTCATACCGGCCATCAATCCATAAATCACAGTTGCCGATGCAATAACGACGAAACGATCCGTCCGCCTGCGCCACGCCATGGATGCCGCACAACAGTACATAGCTGCCCATAACAGCAAGCCAAGGACGCCGCCGCGATAAAGCACCGAGAGCGTCATGTTGTGCGGATCGCTGAAGGCATAGCTGATTTCAGGGAGCTTGATACTCAAGGCCGCCCCCAGACCATGACCCAACCAGAGCGCTTCCTTGCTCTGAGCAAGCACATTGGCCCAGATCTCCGGGCGATACGAGACGCCGCGATCAGTGATCAGCTGCGGCATAACAACTAGGATCACCGCAACGACCAGCGCAGAAGCCGCCAATGCATAGATCAGCATACGCGGTCTGACTAGCAGCACCAGCCAAAGAAAACAGGCGAAAAACGCCACCAGGGGCGTCCTGGAGCCGGTCAGAACCAATAGCAACAGCAAAGGAAACAGGCTTACGAGTCCCCATGCGCGCTGCGCCCGGCTATCCGCCACAAGCAAACAGGCTAGCCACAAGGCCGCGAAAAAACCGTAAATATGGGAAATGAGCAAGGGATTGCTCAAAGCCCCTTGACTCGCCAGCCGCCCTTGCCCACCACTCATGTAAAACTGAAAGATTTCATAAAGCGCAATGGCAACGGCAAAAACCATCGCGAATCCTGCTGCGCGGCATAGCGATACAAAACCGGTGCGTCCGGCAAGAAAGACGAAACAGATGAACAGGACGACTTGCATCTGGCGCTTCAATAAAACGCCGGCACTCTCTGCGGAAACGGACCATGCGCAGGAGAGCACAAAATAGGCCACGAACGACAAAATCATCACAGATAGCGGATTTTTGAAGAGAGCAAGCAGGTTTCTAGGATACGCCCCCCCTAGCAACAGAGCGCTTGCAATGACTAGATAATAAATCTTTGGAAAATAACCGCGGTCGGGCAGCCACATCAGACTGGTCAACATCAAAAACAGGCTCACCGGAGCCAGCCAGCGTTCAGAGAACGTTCGTACCCATCGGAAGTTTGTCATCAGTGTGTCTTTCCCCATTAAATCCTGCGCACCCAGAACACCTCATGCCGCCGGACTGCCTTGCGCAGAAACTCGTCCTCCCCGGTTGCCGGCCAGCGCCGGCCGAGCAGGAGACGCTGCAGCATGCGGCGCAGGCGTTTCTTGGCGGGCAGCGGTGTCTGCAGATCATGCTGCATGCGCAGGGCCATGGCCTTGTCAAGTTGTTGTGCCGCATCCAGCGGGTGGCAGTACAGCGTATCTGCCGGCAAAGGCGTCAGGGCTGGCGGCAGGGGGACGCCAGTACCGGCGGCGCCCATCGGCCAGCGGTCGTTGTCATGCAGATGGTTGGCGTAGAGGAAAATCTCCTCCGGCTGCCAACCGTCACCTGCCGCCAACTGCCGGAGTGCTTCCGCAACTGCCTGAGCGGCCGCAACGTGGTCGGCGTGTGGATCAAGCTCGGGGTGCGGCATGAGGATACGCTGTGGACGGTAGTGACTGAAACAGGCCACCAGATCCGCCAGCAAATTGCTCCAGGTCGGCTGACCATCGCGGTCGCCCGGCAGGGGGAAAGGGTTGTTGCGCCGCACCGGCCGCGTGTCGGCATCGCCGGATTCGCGTGAGGCAAATGGCATCTCGGGCGCGGCCCGCATCTCCGGCAAGCGCAGACAGTAGTAGCCAAGCTGCACACAATGCGTACCCGGCACGCCGCCCCAAAGCGGAATCGCCAGGCTGTCCCAGCTACGCAAACGGCCCTTGAGACGGGCGGCCTGCGCCTGGGTCAGCCCCATGTCGCAGCCCAGGCGGCGAATATGGTCGGCCTCGATTTCACCCTGCGTTAACGTGACGATGCTGACTTCGCCCTCTTTCGCCAAGGTACTGTACAAACCGAACGCCGCGAGTTCGGCATCATCGGCGTGCGGAGCAACGATCAGGATCCGGGCAGGTGCTGGACGAGGGGCAAAGACAAACAGTTCCCCCTGCGCGGCAAGCCGGCAAAAACGCCCCTGCAGACGCAAATCCCCCTCCCGCAGTTGCGCCCCCTGACTGCTCAGGTTGAGATAGCGCACGCCGTCCACTCCGCGCTCGAAGGTCTGGCAATCATCGCCGATCTGCACTGCGGGATCGAACCAGTAGCCAAGCCAGGTGCGGCGCAGATGAAGTTTGAGAAACATAGTTGCCGCTGCAGCATCCGCCACGTCAAAGCTGGCCGGCAGGCGCAAACGCCCTTCTTCCACCGTGCAGGCGACGCTACGCGTGTCCGGTGGGAAGCGGTAGAGGTAGTCCTGCTGCGGCGAATAGAACAGGTGATCGGCAAACACCACTTCATGGATGATCCAGGCCAGCAGCAGCCCCAGCGGCAGCAGCCACCAGGAGAGCGAAGCAGTCAGGCCGCCCAGGGCCAGCAGTACCGCCGCCATCGCCAGCCGCTTGCGACGACGATAACGCTGCAACAACACGTGTTTACGTGCCGGCGGGGTGTCCACAACATCGCTCATAGGCCACCTCAACCCGTCGTAAAAACCGGCACGCTGTGGCACCAGCGGGCCTTGTATTCACGGTCGGCCCGACCAAACGAATAACGCAGGGCCTTGCCCAGCGCCCGCGCTTCCTCCCAGGCGCTCTGCGTATTGACGAACGTCAGCACGCTGCCCGGGCCAAGTGCGTTGCAGGCCGGATCGACGCCGCCATTGATGTATTCCGCGCTCAACCAACCCGGCGCCTCCACCCGGTAGACAATCTGGATCGCCGCCGGCTGCCCGTCGATGCGGATCAGGTGTCCGACCATGAAGGGGCGCAGCGCGGAAAATACGCGTGCGAGATAGTACTTGCCCGGCACAGCAAAGCCCCAACGCTTCTCGAACAGAAGTTCGTAGATTGCGGCAATGTCTTCTGCCGGTACATCCTGTAGCGGCACGATCTGGCCACCTCCCTCTTCCAGCAGGCGGCGCTCCCGCCGCTGGTTGTAAAGAAATTTCTTGCCATACTCTTCCGGCGCCCGAGCCAGCATCAACTGCTCGCGTTGCGGGCGCAGGGTCGCAATCTGATCGGCATGCAGCGCGCCGAGATAGTGGGCCCGATGGCGCAATGCCACTCCCCTGCCCTGCGGCGCGACGGGCAAGAGAATTTCAGCGTTACCCAGATCGAACACACCCCGCTTGCCGGTTTTTTTCAGCACCTCGCGTGCCAGTGCTAGGTGGCGCCCCCACGTGGGAATGGCAGCCTGTAATTCGTCGCCGGCAAACCAGCCGAAATAATCGACCGGAATTTCGGCCAGCGCAGACAAGCGACTGACGACATCCGGATGGGTGGCGACGCTACCGCCCCAACGTGCCCAGGCAGCGCTGTAATCGGCTGCGGAAATGGCCGTCCACCCCCGCTCGCGCAAGGGGCGCAGACGATTGGTGCAAAACGCCGGCAGCGAAAAGGCGGACAGTCGCATACGCCCGTATCCTCAGTGTGCGCACTGGAACACAATGGCCGTATCCAGCCATTCGCCTTCCGTCGCCAGCATCTTGCGCACCCCCCGCTGGCGCAGGGTACGCCCCAGGGACCAGGGGTAGAAACGCATGTCGGAGAAATCAATCAGGCCCAATTCGCCATCCGGCATGACAATCACGTTGCCGGTGTGCAATGAACGAAAAATCATGCCGTGATCGAACAATTTCGCCACCAGGCGGCTGAGCGCCAGGCGCAAAGCCTGGCGCCGCTCGGCGGACAGACTCTCCTGCTGCAGTTTACGCAGCGAAATCCCCGGTAACGGCGCGTACAACACGGCATCACGCGCCAGCGAAGGAATGCGCCAAACCTGCTCCACCGCAGGCACCGGCACGCCGATCGCGGCCAGTTTACGGGCATTGTCGGCGAAGCGACGGGCGTACGGATAGTACAGTGCCGAACTCAGTAGACGCTTGCGCCGGAAGAGCTTGAGGATGCGCCCGTCGGCCAGCTGCAGGACTTTTTCCCCGAAGCCGTCCGCTTCCAGCACCACGGCTCCGGCGCGCAAGGCCTGGTAATCCACCGCACTCAGCCTGTCCAAACGACTCTCCCCTACAATTTTCGGCAAGAGCGCGAGTTTAGCGCATTCGCCCCCAGCGATCGGCACCGGAAATGCCCTTTCGGCCGCATGGTAGACTCGCGCATCGCTGAAACACCCTGCTGCACATGCCAAAAACTCAAACCGCCTCCTCACTGAAAATCTATCTGCGCCTGCTGGGCTATGTGCGCCCCTACATTGGCTACTTTGCCGTCAGCCTGCTGGGTTACCTGATTTTCGCCTCATCCGAGCCGATGCTCGCGGCGGTATTGAAGTACTTCGTCGATGGCCTCAACACACCGGGGCAGAATGCCGTGCATTACCTGCCCCTTTTGGGCGAGGTACAGCTAATCTGGGGCGTACCGGTCCTGATGGTGATGATCGTGGCCTGGCGCAGCTTGGGATCGTATCTGGGTAATTACTATCTGGCCAAGGTCTCGCTCGGTCTGGTGAACGACCTGCGTCAGGCGCTGTTCAACAGTCTGCTGCGCTTGCCCAACCGCTATTTCGACGAAAACAACTCCGGCCACCTGATCTCGCGCATCACCTACAACGTCACCATGGTCACCGGTGCCGCCACCGACGCCATCAAGGTCGTCGTCCGCGAAGGACTGACCATCGTCTTCCTGTTCGGCTATCTTTTGTGGATGAACTGGAAGCTGACCCTGGTCATGCTCGCCATCCTGCCCGTCATCGGGGTACTGGTCGGCAGCGCCAGCCGCAAATTCCGCAAGCAGAGCAAGAAGATTCAGGCATCGATGGGCGAGCTCACGCACGTCTCCTCGGAAACCATCCAGAACTACCGTGCAGTGCGCAGTTTTGGCGGCGAAAACTACGAAACCCGCCGCTTTCAGTCTGCCAGCGAAGACAACACCCACAAGCAGCTGCGCATGGTACGCACCGGTGCCCTGTTTACACCGGCCCTGCAGATGGTCTCGTTTTCGGCCATGGCGGTCGTGCTGTTCCTGGTGCTCTATCTGCGAGGAGACGCCACCGCCGGTGACCTGGTCGCCTACATCACGGCCGCGGGCATGCTGCCCAAGCCCATCCGGCAGTTGTCGGAAGTCAGCTCCACCATTCAGAAAGGGCTGGCCGGGGCGGAAAGCATTTTTGCACAGCTCGACGAAATGCCGGAAAACGATAGCGGCACCTACAGCGCCGAGCACGTGCGCGGTCACCTGCAGGTTCGGCAACTGAATTTCACCTACCCCGGTGCCGAGCACCCGGTTCTGCAGGACATCGAATTCACCGCGCAACCCGGCCAGATGATCGCCCTGGTCGGACGCTCCGGCAGCGGCAAATCGACGCTCGCCAACCTCATCCCGCGCTTTTATCCGCACACGACCGGCGACATCCTGCTCGACGGGGTCGATGTGCGCGATTACACCCTGAAAAACCTGCGCCAGCATATTGCCCTGGTCAGCCAGCAGATTTCGCTGTTCAACGACAGCATCGCCAACAACATTGCCTACGGCGATCTGGCCGGCACCCCGCGCGAAGCGGTGATTGCCGCAGCCAAGGCGGCCTACGCCGATGAATTCATCTGCCGACTACCAGCGGGCTACGACACTTTGGTCGGTGAAAACGGTGTCCTGCTGTCCGGTGGTCAGCGCCAGCGCCTGGCAATTGCCCGTGCCATCCTGAAAAACGCCCCTCTGCTCATCCTCGACGAAGCCACCTCGGCCCTCGACACCGAATCCGAACGCCATATCCAGGCCGCTCTGGAAACAGCTACCGCGCACCGCACCACACTGGTCATAGCACACCGCCTATCGACGATCGAAAAAGCCGACCTGATTCTGGTCATGGACGGCGGTCGCATCATCGAACGCGGCAGGCACAGCGATCTGCTGGCACAAAACGGGGCTTACGCCCACTTGCATTCCCTGCAATTCGCCGAGGCGTGACCCCGCCGCGCAAAACCTCCATGCCCGATGCGCCACGGGCGAGCGCCGGCGCAAACCCATGGACATAAGAACTCAATCATGATGCAATGCACACCGCATTGCATCAATCGCTTCAATTCTGCAAACGGATCAGCCATGGGCATTCTCGATCAATTAAAAAACCTGTTCGGCAGCGCACCCAGTGTCTCGCAGCCTCCACCCACACCAGAAGTCGCTGCCACCGCCCCCACCCCGCCACAGGAACGCCGTCAGGCGCCACGCATCGATGCCTGCATGGGCACCCGCGCCATCATCATCGATGACTCCAAGACGGTGTGCACCGTACTGCGTAAATTCCTGCGCTCGGCGGGCTACGAAACCATCGAATGTCTGGATGCGGAAAAAGGCCTCACCGCCCTGCAACAACACGGTGCCGACGTCGTTTTCCTCGACATCGTCCTGCCCGGCATGAATGGCTTTGCCGCCTTGCGCGCCATTCGCCGCGACGTAAATACCCGCGACATCCCGGTCATCATGATGAGCGGCAATGAGCAGGCAATGGAACAGTTTTTCGGCACCCGCATCGCGGCTGACGATTTCATGAAAAAACCATTTTCCCGCCAGGAAGTTTTCTTCCGCATGACACGCCTGCTCGATCCCAGTGGTGTCCCACGCCGGGCGGCGCACCCTCTCGCGCATTCTGCAGCGGAAGGCTCTGCCGCAAACAACGCCCCCACCCAGTTCCTGCGCGCGTCCTAAGCGTTTCCTGCCGCGCCGGCCGCCTTGGCCGCAGCCCACTGCCGACGGCTGATCGGCAGTTTTTCCGGCAGGCCACGCAGCAAGGCCCAGCCATACGCTTCGACATCGTCGCCGCTGGCTTTCTCAAATCCAGCCAGCGCCTCGCGCGCCACCAGCACAGCCCGATGCAGGCGCAGGAAGCGGTCGGGGAATTCCTGCTCCAGTTGTGCCAGGCTGTCATCGAGCAGATATTCCCGCTCCAGCGTTCGCGCCATGACATATTTCAGGTCCGCACGCAGATACAGCACTTCACTGACCGGCACCAACAGCAGCCGCCCCCGCTCATGGCAAGACAAGTGGCTACGCCCGCCGCCGCGCAGGCTCTGACCCAGCGCCGCCAGCTGTTCACCATCGACGCCGGGCCCTGGCAGTTTCTGCAGGGCAACCAGCAAACGTTGCAGCCGCACCGGCTTCATCAGGTAATCGAGGGCATTCAATTCAAACGCCTGGACCGCAAAATTATCGTAGGCCGTCGTAAAAATGACTGCCGGTGGCCGGGGCAGACGGGTCAGATGTAACGCCAGTTCGATACCGTCCATGCCGGGCATGCGGATGTCGCACAACACCACATCCACCGCCAGCTCGCGCAAGCTGTCCAGTGCCGCCTGGCCGCTGGCCGCCTCGCCCACCACGACATGCGGGTACAGCGGCGCCAGATCACCGAGCAGGGTGCGCAGACGCTCACGGGCAAGCGCCTCGTCATCGACAATAAAAATTTTCACGGGCTGATCTAGCGGCATGGCAAAACAATGTGCGTGCGATAGTGCTGCGCATCCTCCTGGCTTTCCAGGCGCGCCTCCAGATCGTAATACAAGGCCAGGCGCTCACGGATGTTGCTCAACGCAATTTGATGCCCAGTGGTTACTTCAGCACGACCAGCGGTCGGATTGCTGATTTCAATATGCAGCTCGGCGCCGCGCCGCTCAATCGTGATGGCGACCACACCTCCTTCCGGCAATGGTTCGATACCATGACGCACGGCATTTTCCAGCAAAGGCTGCAGCATCAGGGGAGGAATGGGCATCTGCAACGGCACCGCAGCAATCTGCCAGGTCACCTGCAACCGCTCCCCGAGGCGCAATCTCTCCAGCGCCAGATACTGGCGGGCCAGCTCGATTTCATCCGCCAGACAGATCTGCTCCGACGGATCGCGCATGGCTGCACGAAACAAATCGGCCAAAGATTCCAGGGCAGTTTCTGCTTCCCGCGGCCGGGAACGAATCAGCGACAGCACCGCATTGAGTGAATTGAACAGGAAGTGCGGCCGGATGCGGGCATTCAGCGCCGCCAGACGCGCCTCGCCCTGAGCCGGCGTCAAGGCACGCGCACGCAGTGAAAAATAATGCAGCACCAGAGCGGTAACCCCGAGCGCCAGCAGAAGCGCCGCTCCCCCGGTTCCTGCCTCGACCATCATCCCCAGCCCCCGTCCGTACGCCAGCAACACCACCGCCAGGCCGCCCACCAGCAACAGCACCAGCGCTTGTCCCTGACGCAAAGGCAGCCGCCACAGCAGATCGCGGATACCGGCCAGAGCGCCCAGCGCCAGCAAAAGCAGGGGTTCGACGAACGATGCGGCCGCCACAAAGCCCAGACTCCAGCTCGCCAGATCGCGCGCCTCCAGCAGCACCGCCAGCGCCACCAGCAGGTTCACGCCGAGCAAAACACGCAGGATGACACCAAAATTACGCCAGTCTGGCAGCGGATGGGTTGCGGGAAAGTGCCGTATACTTGCCATTTTCGTGGTGGCTTCAGGCTGAAGCCACTCCTCCTTCGCAGCACATTGTAGACCCAAGTCATGACATCCAACGCCAACCAATACACCTGGGCCGGCCGCTTTTCCGAGCCGGTGTCCGATCTCGTCAAACGCTACACGGCCTCCGTCGACTTCGATCAACGCATGTGGCGCCAGGATATCCGTGGCTCACTGGCGCACGCCCGCATGCTGGCCCGCCAGAACATCATCAGTGCCCAGGATCTGGCCGACATCGAACGGGGCATGGCCCAGGTCACCGAGGAAATCGAAGGCGGCAAGCTGGACTGGTCGATTGATCTGGAAGATGTCCATCTCAATATCGAAAAACGCCTCACCGCCCTCATCGGCGATGCCGGCAAACGCCTGCACACCGGCCGCTCGCGCAACGACCAGGTCGCCACCGACATTCGCCTCTATCTGCGCGACGCCATCGACGACATTCAGGTGCTGCTCAAGCAGTTCCGCACCGCCCTGGTCGATCTGGCCGAGAAGGAGGCCGCCACACCGCTGCCCGGTTTCACCCATCTGCAGGTCGCCCAGCCCGTCACCTTCGGCCACCACATGCTGGCCTATTTCGAAATGTTCGGCCGCGACAGCGAACGCTTCGCCGACTGCCGCAAGCGCGTCAACCGCCTGCCGCTCGGCGCCGCCGCGCTGGCTGGCACGACTTATCCAATCGACCGCGAATTCGTCGCCGAACAGCTCGGCTTCGAAGGCGTCTGCGAAAACTCGCTCGACGCCGTTTCGGATCGCGACTTCGCCATCGAATTCACCTCCGCCTGCGCGCTCTTGATGATGCACATCAGCCGCCTGTCGGAAGAGCTCGTGATGTGGATGAGCCCGCGCGTAGGTTTCATCCAGATTGCCGACCGCTTCTGCACCGGCTCGTCGATCATGCCGCAAAAGAAGAACCCGGACGTGCCGGAGCTGGCACGCGGCAAGACCGGCCGCGTCTACGGCCAGCTGATGAGCCTGCTGACGCTGATGAAGTCGCAGCCGCTGGCCTACAACAAGGACAACCAGGAAGACAAGGAACCGCTGTTCGACGCCGTCGACACCGTCACCGACACCCTGCGCATCTTTGCCGACATGGCCGGCGGCATCACGGTGCGCGCCGACAACATGCAGGCGGCGCTGACCCAGGGCTTCGCCACCGCCACCGACCTCGCCGACTATCTGGTCAAGAAGGGCCTGCCCTTCCGCGACGCGCACGAAGCCGTCGGTCTGGCGGTCAAGGCCGCCGAAGCCAAGGGCGTCGACCTGCCCCAACTCACTCTCGACGAATTGCGCGCTTTCTGCCCGCAAGTAGAGGCGGATGTATTTGCCGTACTCACCGTCGAGGGCTCGCTCGCCGCCCGCAACCATATCGGCGGCACCGCACCGCAGCAGGTCAGGGCCGCCATCGCCCGCGCCCGGAAACAACTCGCCTGAGTCGCATGCATTTCGGATTTGTGCGTTGCAACAAATACATTAGCGGACTATGATGCACGGCGGGTGACCCCAAGTCCCCGCCTGCACCTTCAACAACCGAGAAAAACATGTTCAAGACCGTTGTCGACAACAGCCCGCTGATCAAGGTCAGCACCGGAAAATTTGCCGCCACCTACGCCCTGGACGGCAGCCAGATGAACCCGCTGGAAGCGTTCTACGCCACACTGGCTGGCTGCGCCGGCGTCTTCGCGAAAAAAGCCTGCAAGCAACTGGGCATCTCCGCCGAAGGCATCACAATTGACTGCAAACCCTTCGCCGGCCCTGGCGGGCCGCTCACCTTGTCGCGTTTTCGCACGGAAGTCAGCTTTCCGGCGCACTTCAATGCCGAACAGAAGGCCGCCGTCATCGACAGCATTGCCCACTGTGCAGTCAAGGAAATCGTCAACGACGGACCAAACATCGAGTTCAGCATCGTCGAGGTTTGAACCGACCGCCCGGCCGGGAAGCTGCGCCGGGAAACAGCCGGCGGTAGCTGCCGCAACAAAAAACCCGCCTGTCACCGACTGGCGGGTTTTTTTCAGATCAGTGCCTGCTCAGCCCAAATCCTTCAACAGTTCCTGCAGTTCTCCGCTCTGGTACATCTCGCGCATGATGTCGCAGCCGCCGATGAATTCGCCCTTGACGTAGAGTTGCGGAATGGTCGGCCAATTGGCGTATTCCTTGATGCCCTGGCGGACAGCCTCATCGGCCAGCACATTGACCGTGACGAACTTTTCCACACCGCAGGCCTTCAGTATCTGCACCGCTGTCCCGGAGAAACCGCACTGCGGAAAACGGGCATCGCCCTTCATGTAAAGCACCACCGGATTGCTGGTGACGGTAGCGTGAATCTGCTGCTGAATGTCGGACATGCGTGCTCCTGGATTAAAGTTGGCCGCCGGACACACGGTCGGTGCCGGCCAGGTCAGGTTGGGTAAAGACGTCTTTGAAACCCGCCGCCTGCAGTAAGTTCCGGCTGGCCTCACCCTGATCGTAGCCATGCTCGAATAACAGCCAGCCACCCGGTTCCAGATGGGCCGCTGCACCGGCCACGATCTGGCGGATACACGCCAGTCCATCCGCCGCATCAGTCAGTGCCATGTGCGGTTCAAAGCGCAGCCCGTCGCCTTGCAGGTGGGGATCGTGAGCCGCAATGTAAGGCGGGTTCGACACAATGAGAGCAAAGCGCTGACCGGCAAGCGGTGCGTACCAGTCCCCCTGGTAAAACGTCACCGCAGCCCCCAGGCGCCCCGCGTTGTTACGGGCGACAGCAAGCGCAGCGGGCGACAGATCGACCGCGCTGACGATACTCGCCGGGATTTCCAGCGCCAGCGAAATGGCGACAATGCCGGACCCCGTTCCCAGATCCACCAGCCGCGCCCCGGCCGGCTGCCATGCCAGTCGCGCCAGCGCCAGTTCAACCAGCAGCTCGGTTTCCGGGCGCGGCACCAGCACTGCCGGCGAGACCTGAAACAGGCGCCCACGGAATTCCGCCTCACCGAGCAGATAGGCCACCGGCTCGCCCATGGCGCGCCGCGCCACCCAATCCATGAATTGCGCCAGCGCCGGCGCCGGCAGCCCGGTTTCTGGCCGGGTGAGCAAGTCGACATGTGTGCAGCCGCTGGCCTGCTGCAGGAGCAGTCGGGCGTCCAGCCGATCAACCCGGCCCCGCGCCCAGGCGAGCGCCTCGCCCAGGCTCATGCGCCGCCCTGCTCGGCCAGTTCAGCCAGCTGATCGGCCTGGTATTCAGCGGCCAGGGCATCGAGCAATTCAGCCAGATCGCCTTCCATGATGGCGGCGATCTTGTACAGCGTCAGGTTGATGCGGTGATCCGTCACCCGGCCCTGCGGAAAGTTGTAGGTGCGGATGCGCTCGGAACGATCACCCGAGCCGATCAGGCTCTTGCGCGTGCTGGCAATGGCGCTCTGCTGCGCCCGCAGCTGCTGGTCCTTGATGCGTGCCGCCAGCACCCGCAGGGCCGAGGCCTTGTTGGCGTGCTGCGAGCGGCCATCCTGACATTCCGCCACCAAGCCCGTGGGCAGGTGGGTGATGCGCACGGCCGAATCGGTTTTGTTGATGTGCTGGCCCCCGGCTCCGGAAGCGCGAAAGGTATCTATCTTCAGATCCGCCGGATTGAGGTTCACATCCGCCACCTCGTCCGCCTCCGGCATCACCGCCACCGTGCAGGCCGAAGTATGAATACGCCCCTGCGTTTCGGTTTCCGGCACCCGCTGCACACGATGCCCACCGGATTCGAACTTGAGCCGCGAATAGGCTCCGGCACCGTCGATACGGCAGATGATTTCCCGGTAACCGCCCAGTTCCGATTCATTGGCCGACAGCACCTCCACCGGCCAGCGCTGCCCCTCGGCATAGCGCGAATACATGCGGAACAGATCCCCCGCAAACAAGGCCGACTCGTCACCGCCCGTACCGGCCCGGATTTCCAGCAGCACACTGCGCTCGTCGTTGGGATCGCGCGGCAGCAGCAGTTTCTGCAACTCCAGCTCCAGCGCCGGCAGACGCGCCTTGCAGGCCGCGATTTCCTCTTCGGCAAAGTCGCGCATCTCCGGATCGCCGCGCAACCCTTCCGCCGCCGCCAGATCCTGCTCGCACTGGCAAAAGGCCTGATAGTTGAGCACCACCGGCTCAACCTCCGACCGCTCACGCGTCAGACGCCGGAACTGATCCATATCCCCCGCCGTTTCCGGCGCCGACAGCAGCAGATCAATTTCGCCCAGGCGATCCGTAAGTAAGGCCAGCTTCTGGCGAATGCTATCTTTCATGAAGGAAACAACGTGGCGTGAGCAGGTAGGGCGTGCAGTTTACCTGGAAAGCTGCAGGAACCGGGGCATCCTTGCGCAGTCTGACACCCCGTCAGCGCTTCCTTTGCCCCGGGCACCCCGACCATGAACAGCCACTTCCCCGCCTTCTTTGCCGCCGCTCCACACATCACCCTGCACGATCCCCTCGCCGAATTTCTCGGTAGCTGCACGGACGGCCTGATCGAATACCGCTACGCCGACGCCGTGCGTCTCGCCGGCCACTCCTGCCCCACCGTCGCCGGCGCCTGGCTGATGACCCTGCGCGGACTACGCGCCCTCTACGGCGAAGCCCTACCTGTGCGCGGCGAAATCACCGCCAGCCTGCGCGATGCCCGCGACCACGGCACGACGGGCGTCGTTGCCAGCATCGTCCAGCTCGTCACCGGCGCTGCCGCTGAAACCGGCTTCCAGGGCATCGGCCCCAACCGCCGTTTCGCCCGCCAGCAACTGCTCCAGTTTTCTGTCCAGCCCCAGCCCGGCACCCTCAGCCTCTGCCGGCGCGACACCGGGCGCAACGTGCACCTTGATCTCGACACCCGCTGCATCCCGTGGCCGGAAGAAATGCGCAGCCTCATGCCCCGCGCAGTTTCCGGCCAGGCCACGACGGCCGAACGCCAGCGTTTTGCCGCAATGTGGCAGGACCGCGTCCGGCTGATGCTGATCGAACACGCCGATGACCCGGCCCTGGTTTCCGTCCGGACAAGCTGAACACCGTCCCAGCACGACAGGCTGATCAAGACCAGACCCGCCCGGCCCCCACACTCAGGATGCCCAGCCAGGTACCGAGTAGCGAACCACACAGATGCAGCGTCGCCAAACCCAGCGCCAGGCCGATCTGCCCGCTGAGCAGCCGCTCGACGACTTCGGCTGAAAAACTGGAAAAGGTGGTGAGCCCGCCGAGAAACCCGGTAATGGCGAACAATTTGAGATAGGTTGGCAAATCAGCGTGCAAATGAAAATAGCCCGCCGCCACGCCCACCAGATACCCCCCAATCAGGTTGGCCGCCAGGGTGCCCAGTGGCAACGCAGGAAGCAGGGGGTTGAGGGCGAGACCGAGCAACCAGCGCGACAGTGCACCGAGCATCCCTCCCAGACCGACAGCGAGTACTCCCTGGAAATACATCAATTTTTACCGGGTAGTCAAAGTGGGAATGATAGCAAGTACCCCCAGCCCGCCAGGGCACAGAAACAAAACAAAAGAATCTTCTTTTAATCACTCTATATTATTTCAAGGAATATAGAGATGCTTTGCCGCTGAGTAGAATGCCGCCTGTCACACAACTTAAACAGGTCGTTCATGTTCGGTGCGCTCATGCCCAAAGAGGGCAAGTATTTCGATTATTTCATTGCTCACGGCGATCTGATCCGCCAGGGCGGCAAGACCCTGCACCAGCTGATCGACGCGCTGGCAGGCGTTGACCCCAACGGCGGTGTACACGCACTAGCCGACGAAGTGGACCGCCTGGAGCGTGAAGCCGACAAAGTCACGCATGAACTGCTCAGCCAGTTGCACAGCGCCTTCATCACCCCGTTCGACCGCGACGACATCCACGCGCTGATCAACAGCATGGACGACATTCTCGACGTGATGCAGGACGTCGCCGAGTCGATTTCGCTTTACGATATCCAGCGTATTCCGCCCGAGGCCTGTGCCATGGCGGAAATCACCGCGAAGAGCTGCCTCAAGATCGGTGAGCAGGTCAAACTGCTCAGCAACATGGACAACGCGCCGCAAATTCTCGCCCTGTGCAAGGAAATCGACGAACTCGAAGGCGAGGTCGACCGTCTCTTGCGCAAATGTATGTCCAAAGCTTTCCGTGAAGAACAGGATGTGCGCGAATTGATCAAGCTGAAAGAAATCTACCAGCTTCTCGAATCGGTGACTGACCGCTGCAAGGACGTCGCGGGCTGCGTTGAAGCCATCGTGCTCGAAAACTCCTGACCCGGCACCATGGATAACCTGACCATCGGCTACGGGGTCCTCATCACCCTGATCGTCGTGGCGCTGCTGTTCGATTTCATGAACGGCTTCCACGACGCGGCCAATTCGATTGCCACCATCGTGTCGACGCGCGTGCTCAAACCGCAGCACGCCGTACTATGGGCGGCGTGTTTCAATTTTCTGGCGTACTTCCTGTTCCACCTCAAGGTCGCCTCGACCATCGGCACCGGCACCATCAATCCCGGCATCGTCGACC
The DNA here is from genome assembly GCF_905120355.1 of Azonexus hydrophilus. Classification (GTDB taxonomy): domain Bacteria; phylum Pseudomonadota; class Gammaproteobacteria; order Burkholderiales; family Rhodocyclaceae; genus Azonexus. Next base: position 36,959 of record NZ_CAJHOB010000015.1, read on the forward strand.
ATTACGTCATTTTTGGCGCGCTCATCGGTGCCATCAGCTGGAACATCATCACTTGGTATTACGGCATCCCTTCGTCCTCCTCGCATGCCCTGGTCGGCGGCTTGGTCGGCGCGGCCGTGATCAAGGCCGGCTTTGGCAGCCTGGTCGCCTCCGGTGTGCTGAAAATCATTGCCTTCATCTTCATCGCGCCGTTGCTGGGCTTCGTTTTCGGCGGCACCATGATGGTCATCATCTCCTGGCTCTGTCGCAACACGGCGCCGCAAAAGGTGGACAAGACCTTCCGCCGGCTGCAGCTGCTGTCCGCCGCAGCTTACAGCCTTGGCCACGGCGGTAATGATGCCCAGAAAACCATCGGCATCATCTGGCTGATCCTGATTACCGCCGGCCTGTCCACCACCGAATCCGAAATCCCGGGCTGGGTCGTACTCGCCTGCTACACGGCGATGGGGCTGGGCACGATGTTCGGCGGCTGGCGCATCGTCAAGACCATGGGCAATCGCATCACCAAGCTGAACCAGCCCCGTGGTTTCAGCGCCAACAGTGGCGGCGCCTTCACCCTGTTCATCGCCTCGGCTTTCGGCATTCCCGTATCCACCACCCACACCATTACCGGCGCCATCGCCGGTGTCGGTACCACGCGTGGCACCAAGCAGGTGCGCTGGGGAGTCGCCGGCGGCATTGTCTGGGCCTGGATTCTGACCATTCCCTGCAGCGCCATCATGGCAGCCATGGCTTGGTATGTGGGGCGACTGGTCCTGTAAGACTCTGGCGAGCGGCACGGGCTGGTAGAATGCGGTTTTTTTCCGCCCCGCAGCCTCATGTCCGACATTCCTGCCGCCGCCAATTTCATCCGTAACATCATCGAGGCCGACCTGGCCGCTGGCAAGCACGCCCAACGGCGCTGGGCCGGCCGCCCCGGCCTGGCCGCCGAGCATGCCGCTGCGCCGCTCGATCCGGCCAAGATCCGTACCCGCTTCCCGCCCGAGCCGAATGGCTATCTGCACTTCGGGCACGCCAAATCGATCCTGCTCAATTTCGGCCTCGCCGCCGAGTTTGGTGGCCGCTGCCACATGCGCTTCGACGACACCAACCCGGAAAAGGAAGAGCAGGAATACGTTGACTCCATTCTCGACTCGGTGCGCTGGCTGGGCTGTTCCTGGCAGGACGAGACGGAGAACAATCTCTATTACGCATCCAACTACTTCGACTGGATGCTGCAGTTTGCCGAATACCTGATCGACGCCGGCCACGCTTATGTCGACAGTCAGTCGGCAGAGGAAATGCGCGCCCGCCGCGGCACCCTGACCGAAGCTGGCCAGGATTCGCCGTTCCGCAACCGTTCGATCGAAGAAAACCGCGCCCTGTTCAAGCGCATGCAGGCCGGCGAATTTCCCGACGGCGCCCACATCCTGCGCGCCAAGATCGACATGGCATCGCCCAACATCAACCTGCGCGACCCGGCCATCTACCGCATCCGCCACGCCACCCACCACAACACGGGCGACAAATGGTGCGTCTATCCGATGTACACCTTTGCCCACCCGATCGAAGACGCCCTGGAGTGCATCACCCACTCCCTGTGCACCCTCGAATTCGAAGACCAGCGCCCCTTCTACGAATGGGTCAATGAGCGCCTGGCCGAAGGCGGCCTGCTGCAGCGCCCGCTGCCCCGGCAGATCGAGTTCTCGCGCCTCAATCTCACCTACATCGTGCTGTCCAAGCGCAAACTGATCCAGCTGGTGGACGAAAAACACGTCAATGGCTGGGATGATCCCCGCCTGCCGACGCTCGCCGGCGCCCGCCGCCGCGGTTATGCGCCCGAGGGCTTCCGCCTCTTCGCCGAGCGCATCGGCATTTCCAAGGCAGACTCCCTGATCGAATACAGTGTGTTCGAGGATGCCCAGCGCGAAGTCATGAACCAGCTCGACGAACGCCGCGTCGCCGTGCTCGACCCACTCAAACTGATCATCGACAATTACCCCGAAGGCCAGTTCGAGGACTGCCACGCCCCCAACCATCCGCTCAAGCCGGAACTCGGGCAGCGCACCATGCCCTTCGGCCGCGAGCTGTGGATCGAGGCCGAGGACTTCCAGGAAATCCCGCAAAAGGGCTTCCGCCGCCTCTTCCCTGGCAACAAGGCACGCCTGAAATACGGCTACATCGTCGAATGCACCGGCTGCGACAAGGACGAGAACGGCAAGGTCATCGCCGTGCATTGCACCTACCTGCCCGACACCAAGTCGGGCACGCCCGGCGCCGACAGCATCAAGGTCAAGGGCAATCTGCACTGGGTCTCGGCAGCGCATGCCTATCCCGCTGAAATCCGCCTCTACGAGCGTCTATTTGCCGTTCCCGCACCAGGCGCCCGGCGCGAAGGTGATGCCGCCGATGTCGAACGCAACTTCCTCGATGACATCAACCCCGACTCCAAACGGCTGATCACGGCCCAGCTGGAGCCCGCCCTCAAGGATGCACAACCGGAACAGCGCTTCCAGTTCGAGCGCCACGGTTACTTCGTCGCTGACCGCGTCGACTCGGGCCCCGGAGCACCCGTCTTCAACCGCGCCCTGACGCTCAAGGATTCGTCGCACAAAGGAGCCTGACATGGCCGGAAGCTGGGGTTGCCCGCACGAAATCGATGATCGCTGCACGAAGATCAACAACCTGCCGTGCAACCCTGGCATGAAGGGCTGCGAACTCGCCGGCCGCTTCCGCTTTGTTGACGAGAGCAAAAACGAGCGTTACTGGGAAAAGAAGGCGCGCGAACAGGCTGCTGCCGAAGGCTCGAAGAAATGATCGACCTCGATCCTTTCCGCTTCCCGGAGATGCATCTCGAAAGCGACATCGTGCACCTGGAGCGCGCGCGTGGCTGATCGGGAGCGCACCGCCGCGGGCGGCTACCGCTATTGGGTCAGCGACGAACAGCTCGCCGCCTTCGCCCGCCTGTCGCCCTTGCAACGCCTCGAGTGGGTCGAGGCGGCGCGCGAATTCACCTGGCTAGGCCAGACCGCAGAAACCCGCGCACGGCACGAACGCCTGCGGCAAGGAAAGACCGGGGTCTGATGCCACTCGACGTCGCCCGATTCGGTCAGGTGTTCACGCCGCCCAAGGTAGTGGAGTTCATGCTCGACCTGTGTGCCAACGCGGGCAGCGTGCTTGAGCCGTCGGCCGGCGACGGTGCTTTCTTCAACGAGCTGCGCCGGCGCGGCCGCGATGTCACCGGCGTCGAACTCGACCCCGGGGTTGCCCCAGCCGACGCCCGCGTCATGGATTTCTTCAACCTGCCGGAGAGCGAACGTTTCGCCACCATCGTCGGCAACCCGCCCTATGTGCGCTACCAGGACATTGCGCCGGCGACCCGCAAGCGCCTGGCCTCGCCGCTGTTCGACAAGCGCAGCAACCTGTTCCTGTTCTTCATCGAAAAATGTGTCCGGCACCTGAATCCGGGCGGTGAACTGGTGTTCATCGTGCCGCGCGAATTCATCAAGCTGACCGCCGCAAAAAAAATGAACGCCTGGCTGTACGAGCAAGGCAGCATCACCCATTTCTACGAGACCGGCGACGTGCGAATCTTTGGCGAGCACACGCCGAACTGCGCCATCTTCCGCTTCGAGAAAGGGCGTTTCGACCGCCGCATGACCGACGGGCGGACCTTCACCGAAGTCGATGGACAACTGATGTTCCTGCGCAACGATCATCAGGTTCGCTTTTCCGACATCTTCACGGTCAAGGTTGGCGCTGTCTCGGGAGCCGACTCCATTTACACCCATCCGGCCGGCAACATGGAATTCGTCTGCTCGAAAACGATCGAGACCGGTGAAACCCGACGCATGCTTTACGGCATCACGCATCCGCACCTGGAACAGCACAAGACCGAACTGCTCGCCCGCCGGGTCCGGGAGTTCGATGAAAGCAACTGGTGGGAATGGGGCCGGAAGTTCCCGCTCAATCGGCTGCCGCGCATCTACGTCAACGGCCGCACGCGCAAGCCGACGCCCTTCTTCCTGCACGACTGCCTGAATTTCGACGGCTCGATCCTCGCGCTATTTCCAAGGCATACCCAGATCAACCGCCGCGACCTGATCGAGTGCACGATGATGCTCAACCACGAAGTCGACTGGCAGCAGCTCGGTTTCGTCTGCGACGGCCGTTTCCTGTTCACCCAGCGCAGCCTGCAGACCTGCCTGCTGCCCGACAAGTTTTCCCGCTATCTGCCAAAGGACGCAACATGACCTTTACCGAACAACTCGCCGCCGCCTGGCAGAACAATGACTCGCTGCTCTGCGTCGGCCTCGACCCTGATCCGGCCAAATTCCCGGCGCACCTGAAGGGGCGTGACGACGCCATCTTCGAATTCTGCAAAACCATCGTCGACGCCACCGCCGACCTCGTCTGTTCGTTCAAGCCGCAGATCGCCTACTTCGCCGCCCGCCGTGCAGAAGACCAGCTGGAAGCGCTAATCGCCCACATCCACGAGCGGCACCCCGGCATCCCGGTGATCCTCGACGCCAAGCGCGGCGACATCGGCTCGACCGCCGAGCAGTACGCAGTCGAGGCCTTCGAGCGCTTCCGGGCCGATGCCGTCACGGTCAATCCCTACATGGGCCGCGATTCGGTCGAGCCCTACCTGGCCTTCCCGGACAAGGGCGTGATCCTGCTCTGCCGGACCTCGAACGCCGGCGGTTCCGACCTGCAGTTCCTCGATGTCGGCGGCGAAAAGCTGTACGAACGCGTCGCCCGCCTGGCCGCCGAACAATGGAACACGACCGGCCAGATCGGCCTGGTGGTCGGCGCCACCTTCCCCGCCGAAATTGCCCGCGTGCGCGCAATCGTCGGCGAGATGCCGCTACTGGTGCCGGGTATCGGCGCCCAGGGCGGCGACATCGAGGCTACCGTCAAGGCCGGCCGCACCGCAGCGGGCACCGGCCTGATGATCAATTCCTCGCGCGCCATCCTCTACGCCGGCCAGGGTGAAGACTTCGCCAGTGCGGCCCGCCGTGTGGCTGAAGAAACCCGCAGCGCCATCAACCTGCATCGATGAGGATCACACGCCATGCGCATGGATGATTACCGTCACAGCGACAACATCGAAGACCGGCGCGGCAGCCGCATGAGCGGCGGCGGTGTGCGACTGGGCGGCGGACGCCTGGGGCTCGGCACCATCGCCATCGCCCTGGTCGCCAGCTACTTTCTCGGCGTCAATCCGCTAACGGTGATCAACATGCTCGCCGGCGGAGGCATGCCAGCCATCGAGCAACAGGCCCCTGCTGCTGCCCCACCCGTCGACGATCCGACCGCACAGTTCGTTTCCAAAGTACTGGCCTCAACCGAAGACACCTGGAACACCGCCTTCCGCGAGATGGGCCGCCAGTATCAGGAGCCCAAACTGGTTCTCTTTTCCGGTCTGACGCCCACTGCCTGTGGCACCGGCCAATCGGCCATGGGCCCGTTTTACTGCCCGGGCGACCAGAAGGTGTACATCGACCTGAGTTTCTTCCGTGAGATGAAGGAAAAATTCCGTGCCCCCGGCGAATTTGCCCAAGCCTATGTCGTCGCCCATGAAGTAGGACACCACGTGCAACACCTGCTCGGCATTTCCGATCAGGTGCAGCGTGCCCGCCAGCAGGCCGGCGAAAAAGAGGCCAATGCCCTTTCCGTGCGCCTCGAACTGCAGGCCGACTGCCTGGCCGGCGTCTGGGGCAAACGCACCGACAACATGGCCAACATCCTCGATCCCGGTGATCTGCAGGCTGCCCTCACTGCCGCGGCCGCCATTGGCGACGACCGTCTGCAACAACAGGCGCAGGGACGCATCGTGCCGGAAAGTTTTACCCACGGTAGCTCGGAGCAGCGCATGCGCTGGTTCAAGCGCGGTTTCGACAGTGGCGATTTCAACCAGTGCAACACCTTCAACAACCGCCCGCTGTAAACAAGCCCCCGCGCTGGCGGCGCTGGCTGGTTGAAATCATCCTCTTTGCCACCCTCCTGGTGGCTTTCCAGGCCTGGCAGCTACGCGCCACCCCCAGCGCCGGGGTGGCACCTGACTTCAACGGCACGCAAGTCGACGGCAGCGCTTTTGCTTTGACCGACTATCGCACTGCCCATCCCGGCCAGCCCGTACTGCTCTATTTCTGGGCCGATTGGTGCCCGGTATGCCGGACCACCGCCGGCAGTGTCAGCAGCATTGCAGAGGACTGGCCCGTCATGACGCTGGCCACGCAAAGCGGTGATGCCGCTGCCGTGCGACGCTTCATGCAGGAAAAGGGCTATCAGTGGCCGACCCTCGCCGACCCGGACGGCAAGATCATGCAGCGCTACCGCCTGCCGGGAACGCCCGCTTTCGTCGTCATTGCCCCTGATGGCAACATCCGCTTCGTCAACGTCGGCTATACCACCGAAATCGGCCTGCGTCTGCGTCTGTGGTGGGCTGGCCGTTGAACGGCCGCCCGCCAGCGGCAATTTACATTCCCAGCGATTTCAGCAATTCGTCCTGATCTTCGCTTGCCGTACTTGGCGCCAAACTGAGCGCTGGCGTTGCCGCAGCCTGAGCGATCAGCAGGTCGGGATCCGGGATTTCACTGGCCTCGAAGTCGCGCAATTTGATGAATTCAGTCCCATCGATCGCCATCTCCAGATAGAAGATGTTGTTGCGGGCGGTGTAGAAAGTCACCCGCCGCGCCTGCGGGCGGTCGAGGTTGGTATCCACACTCAGCATCACCTGCTTGTTCAGCACCAGCATCTTCGGCTGATTCTGGGTGATGTGCGTCTGCAGTTCGCGGCCGATCTTGCCGGTAAAATTACCGACAATCTGATTCATCAACTCCCCCATGACATTACCCACTTCATCCGCGGTGTGGCTGGAAGCCAGTTCCGATTTCGCCATACCCATGCTGGTCAGGTAGGTTTCGTACAGCTCCATTGCTGCAGCGGCCGAAAAATTGATCACCACCAGGCCGGTGAAGCCGCCGTCGAAGAGAACAAAGCAACCGATATCCGGCTTCAAACAGGTTTTGGTAATGCGCTGCACCATGCCGGAGTAGTGCAGATTGCTTTGCGTGGCCACCGTCAACACATCGACCACCGAGTTGCACAAGCGCAACAGGATGTCCTCGGTGCCGATGACCTGACGATTTTCTTGGTTTTCTTTGAAATGCATGAAGAGTGCGCCGTAAGATGTTGCAGAACGCACATTCTAGGGGCAGGAAGGTCTTTTTTTCATATGCCAGCCACGATTTTTCTCCACCTCGCCGCAGACGCTCCAGACAAACCGGCACCCGGTGCGCCCTGCAACGGGTGCGGCATCTGTTGCAGCCTCGACACCTGCCCGCCAGGACGGCTGCGCTTCTGGCAAAAACAAGGCCCGTGCCCGGCACTGTCCTGGTCAATCGATGACCGCCGCTACTACTGCGGACTGCTCAGCGATCCCGGACGGTACATACCCCATCCGCAACGGCTGACGCCATTACTACGCACTCTGCTGCGCCGGTGGATTGCTGCCGGCAGCGGCTGTGACAGCACAACTCGCCTGCTGACCGACCTTTCCTGAATACCGTTCCAGCGCATTCGTCATATCCCGCAACGTCTTATTTTGACTGGAAATCAGGCCCCGTTTCAGGCATAATTACGTGCTTACCAGCCGACGGTCGCACCTTTTTCTGCAGCATGGCGTAAGCACCCGGAGACTGGATTTTTCTTTTGTTTCAGTCACCCGGAGAGAGACACCCCATGACCGTCGCATTGAACATCCCCAATTACGTCAAACACGAAGGCCTCAAGCAATGGGTCGCTGAAATCGCAGCGCTGACCCAGCCGGACCAGGTCTATTGGGCGGATGGTTCGCAGGAAGAATACAACCGCCTGTGCGCGGAAATGGTTGAAGCCGGCACCCTGATCAAGCTCAACGAGCAAAAACGTCCGAACTCCTACCTGGCTTTCTCCGACCCCTCCGACGTTGCCCGCGTCGAAGACCGCACCTACATCTGCTCCGAGAAGAAGGAAGACGCCGGCCCGACCAATAACTGGGAAGAACCGGCCAAGATGCGCGAAACCCTGAACGGCCTGTTCAAGGGCTGCATGAAGGGCCGCACGATGTACGTCATCCCGTTCTCGATGGGCCCGCTCGGTTCGCCGATCGCCCACATCGGCGTGGAAATTTCCGATTCTCCCTACGTCGTGGTCAACATGCGCACCATGACCCGCATGGGCAAAGCCGTATTCGACGTGCTCGGCACCAACGGCGAATTCGTGCCCTGCGTGCATACCGTCGGCGCCCCGCTGGAAGCCGGCCAGAAGGATGTGGCCTGGCCGTGCAACCCGACCGTCAAGTACATCGTGCACTACCCGGAAACCCGCGAAATCTGGTCCTACGGTTCCGGTTACGGCGGCAACGCCCTGCTCGGCAAGAAGTGCTTCGCGCTGCGCATCGCCTCCAACATGGCGCGCGACCAGGGCTGGCTGGCCGAACACATGCTCATCCTCGGCGTCGAGTCGCCGGAAGGTGAAAAAACCTACGTTGCTGCCGCCTTCCCGTCGGCCTGCGGCAAGACCAACTTCGCCATGCTGATCCCGCCGAAGACCCTGGACGGCTGGAAGATCACCACCATCGGCGACGACATCGCCTGGATCAAGCCGCGCGTCGACGCCGACGGCGTCACCCGCTTCTACGCCATCAACCCGGAAGCCGGCTTCTTCGGCGTCGCCCCGGGCACCAGCGAGAAGACCAACTACAACGCCCTGGCCACCCTCAAGGAAAACATCATCTTCACCAACGTCGCGCTGACCGACGACGGCGACGTGTGGTGGGAAGGCCTGACCAAAGAAGCCCCGGCCCACCTGATCGACTGGCAGGGCAAGGACTGGACGCCGGAAGACGGCAAGAACGGCCGCAAGGCAGCGCACGCCAACTCGCGCTTCACCGCCCCGGCCAACCAGTGCCCGTCGGTCGATCCGGCCTGGGAAGACCCGGCTGGCGTGCCGATTTCCGCCTTCATATTCGGTGGCCGCCGCGCCACCACCGTGCCGCTGGTCTATCAAGCCTTCAACTGGAACTACGGCGTCTACATGGCGGCCACGCTGGGCTCGGAAACCACTGCTGCCGCCTTCGGCCAGCAAGGCGTCGTCCGCCGCGACCCGTTCGCCATGCTGCCGTTCTGCGGCTACCACATGGGCGACTACTTCAACCACTGGCTGAAGATGGGCAAGACCGTCGATGCCACGCCGAAGATCTTCTGCGTGAACTGGTTCCGCATGAACGAGAAGGGCGAATTCATGTGGCCGGGCTTCGGTGACAACATGCGCGTGCTGAAGTGGATCGTCGACCGCTGCAAGGGCAAGGTCGCGGCCAAGGAAACCGTGCTCGGCTGGATGCCGAAGTTCGAGGACATCGACTGGACCGGCCTGGAAATCAACAAGGACGACTTCGAAGCCCTGACCTCGATCGACGCCGACGCCTGGAAGGCCGAACTGGCCGGCCACAAGGAGTGGTTCGACAAGATGGGCGAGAAGATGCCGCGCGAACTGGTGTTGAAGCGCGAGCTGTTCGAAATGGGCATCTTCAAGGACGGCGTCTGATATCCGGATAACGGAATGAGCTGAATCCGCCACGGCCACCGATCATTTCGGTGGCCGTCGTCTTTCTGGAGTATGCAATGCCCGGTTCTGCCGCCCGTCTTGCCGATATCGCGCCCTTCCACGTCGTCAAACTGCTGACTCGCGCCCGCCAGCTCGAAGCTGAGGGCCGCGACATCATCCACATGGAAATCGGCGAGCCGGATTTCCCGACACCGGCCCCGATCGTCGCCGCCGCAATCGACGCCCTGAAAACCGGCAAAACGCTGTACACCCAGTCACTTGGCCTGCCGGAACTGCGCCAGGCGATCAGTGACTTCTACCGCCAGCGCTATGGCGTTGCTGTTCCGGCAGCGCGCATCGCGGTCACCAATGGCGCCTCCGGCGCCCTCAATCTCGCCTTCGCCTGCCTCACTGACCCTGGCCGCGAATGGCTGCTGGCCGATCCCGGCTACCCCTGCAACCGGCACATCCTGCGCACTTACGAAGGCCGGCCGGTGGCGCTAGCGGTCGGGCCGCAGAGCAATTTCCAGCCGACGCCGGCACAGGTCGCGGCAGCCTGGACTGAACGCACCGCCGGCTTGCTGGTTGCCTCGCCGGCGAATCCGACTGGCACACTGCTGAGCTTGCCCGAAATTACCGCGCTGGCCGATACCTGTCGCGCTCGCAACGGTCACTTCCTGGTCGACGAGATCTATCACGGTCTCACCTACGACTGTGACGCACCCACCGCCTGCGCTGCCGGCGACGACCTCTGGGTCATCAACAGCTTTTCCAAATACTTCCAGATGACCGGCTGGCGCCTGGGCTGGATGGTGATTCCCGAGCTCTTCGTGCGCGACGTCGAGAAGCTGGCGCAGAACCTCGTGCTCTGCCCGTCGACACCAGCGCAATACGCGGCGCTGGCGGCATTCACGCCGGAAACGATCCGCATCCTCGAAGAGCGCCGGGCCGAATTCCGCCGTCGCCGCGATTTTCTCGCCCCCGCCCTGGAAACCCTCGGCCTGCGGGTCACCGCCCGGCCAGAAGGTGCGTTCTACCTCTACTGCGACAGTTCCGCACTGGCTCCCGACAGCTTCACACTGGCCCGCGATCTTCTCGAGCAGGCCGGCGTCGCCTGTACCCCGGGCCTCGACTTCGGCCAACACACCCCGGAAAAGCACCTGCGTTTCGCCTACACCACCGATATCACCCGTTTGGGCGAAGCCGTGGAACGGTTGGCGACATATTTCAACCGCTGAACATCACCAACGCAGGTCAGTGCGTGTGCGCCACTGCCGCGCCAGCCTCTGGCGCATCCGCAACCGGCCACAGCGCATGCATGTCCAGCAGCAGACGGTAGCGGGCCTCATTGGCGTCGAGCCGGGCGCGGCTGGCGGCTAGGCGTGCCTCGATGGCCTGACGGCGGGTTTGCTGCAATTCAGCAAATTGCCCTTCACCCAGACGCCAGGCTTTCTCCTGCAAGCGGAGGTTCTCATCCAGACGTTGCGCCACGTCGGCCAGACGCTGCCACTGGCTGTAGCTGCTGAGGGCAAGCTGGATCGTCTGCCGGGCACCGCTCTCCGCGCGCAACAAAGCCTGTGCTTCACGCGCACCGGCGGCTTCAGCGGCGGCCTGTCCAGCGCGCGCATCCGCCGAACGTCCGGCACCGGGCAGCGGAATACTCAACTGCACCCCGACCACCCGCTCGGCACCATCGCGCTCACGGGCCACAGCCAGTCCCAGGCTGGGATCGGGCAGGCGATCAGCATCCAGACGCCCGGCCTGCAGGCGGCTTTTGCGCGCCGCACCGCGGGCCACCGCCAGTTCGTGATTCTCCTCCAGCAAGCGCGTGCGCCAGGATTCATGCTGCACCGAGTCGGCCGGCAACGGACTGGGCGGAACAACCACCGCCTCCTGCGGCAAGGCAATGGCGGGAAAATTCTGCTGCCACTCCACCGTCAGCCGCGCCTGCTCATTCTGCATGCGCGCCAGTTCGGCCTCCCCCTGGAATAACTGCGCTTCGGCCTGCAACAGATCGAGGCGGGCGGCCTCGCCCAGCTTGACCTTCTTTTCCGCCACCTCGCGTTGCAACCGCAGATTGTCGACCTGCGCCTGCCAGTCGCCCACGGCGGTGGCGGCGCGCTGCCAGTCAAACCAGCGGGCCAGCAGCAGCCGCGCCGTTTCATGACGAGCATCGCCCAGCGCGTAGCGCGCCTCACTGACCCCCGCCGCGCCGATTTCCGCATCACGCGCTGCCTTACCCGGCAGGCGGAAGGTCCGCTCAAGACCGATCTCGTGCTCGCGCGTGCGGGTGCGCTCGGTACGGTCGTGCCGACGCGCCGTCGCCGCCGTCACCGTGAATTCGTACGGCCCGGCCAGCAAGCGGTCGCGGTTGGCTTCTTCCATTCGCACGCCAGCGCCGGCAGCCTGCACCAGGGGGTGTTCCTGCAGGACGACCTGCACCTGCGCACCAGGTGGCAGATCCGCCCCGAGGGGACCGGCCCCATGCTCATCTCCGGCCCAGACAGCGCCCCCGGCGAGCGCCGCAAGCAGCGCGAGCATCAGGCGGGAACGCGGCGGTGGCAGGTGCGCCGGCAACGCGGCAACAGCAGCGGCAGCGCCACGGACGACCGACCCGAATCGATATTTCATAAGCATCATTTACTTTCCCAGCTACGATACAGAATAGGCAAGACCACCAAGGTCAGCAGCGTTGATGTCAACAAACCGCCGATCACCACGATCGCCAGCGGCCGCTGGATTTCCGACCCCGGCCCGGTCGCAAAAAGCAGCGGCACCAGACCAAACGCGGCAATGGAAGCGGTCATCAGCACCGGACGCAAGCGCCGCCGGGCACCTTCCACCACCACCTCGGCCAGCGCCATGCCCTGACTACGCAATTGATTAAAATAGGAAATCATCACCAGACCATTGAGCACGGCAATCCCGAGCAAAGCGATGAAACCCACCGAAGCCGGCACGGAAAGATACTCGCCACTCAGAAGCAAGGCAAACACGCCGCCGATCAGGGCAAACGGAATGTTCACGAACACCATCAAGGCCTGCCGCAGCGACCCCAGCGTCGCGAACAGCAGATAAAAGATCAGGCACAGGGCCACCGGCACCACCAGCGTCAGACGCTGCGCAGCACGCTGCTGATTTTCGAATTCGCCGCCCCAGGTCAGGTGATAACCCGGGGGCAACTTGATTTCCTTCGCCACCCGCGCCTTGGCCTCTTCAACGAAACCGACCAGGTCGCGCCCAGTAACATTGGCCTGCACCGTCACCAGTCGCGCCGCATTCTCGTGATCCACCTTGACCGGCCCAGCCACCCGCTTCAACTGGGCCACACTGGCCAGCGACACACTGCCACCGGCGGGCAGCGCCAGATGCAGATCGGCGAACAGCCCCGGCGACACACGTACCTCCTGGCTACCGCGCAACAGAAGCGGAGTCCGCCGGTTGCCTTCCAGCACCAATCCCAGGTGTTCGCCTTCCAGCTGGGTCCGCAACGCCCGGCCCACGTCTTCCACACTGAGCCCCAGGCGGCCCGCGGCCAGACGGTCCACCTCCACCGTAAAGTACTGCACGCCTTCGTTCTTCACCGTCAGCACATCCTCCGCGCCGGGCAGGCTCTTGAGGAGTGCGGCCATCCGCTCGGCCAGGCTGTTCAATTCCGGCAGATCGGTGCCAAAAATCTTCACCGCCAGATCGCCGCGCGTGCCGGTCAGCATTTCCGAAATCCGCATCTCGATCGGCTGGGTAAAGGCAATGTCCATGCCGGGAAAATTGGCCACCACCTTGCGGATCTCGTCCGTCAACCATTCCTTGTCCGGATTGCGCCAGGTGGCACGCGGCGCGAGAACGAGGAAATGGTCGCTTTCATTCAAGCCCATCGGGTCCAGCCCCAGTTCGTCCGACCCCGTCCGCGCCACGATGTCACGAATTTCCGGGATCTCCTCACGCAGCGCCTTTTGCACCGCGAGATCGATGCGCGCGCTTTCCTCCAGATTGATCGAGGGCAACTTGGCGCTCTGCATCAGGATGTCGCCTTCATCCAGGGTCGGCATGAAGGTCTTGCCGAGCATGAAAAACGCACCGCCGGCAGCGAGCAGCAGCACGATGGCGGCAATCACCACCTGCCGCGCATGCTGCAGGCTCCACTCCAGCAGAGGCAGGTAGATGCGCGTCGCCTGCCGGTGCAGCCACGGCTCATGATGGTCACTCGCCGGCTTGATCAGAAACGAAGCAAGCACCGGAATCACTGTCAGCGACAGCAGCAGGGAACCGAGCAAGGCAAACACGATGGTCAGCGCCACCGGCCGGAACAGCTTGCCCTCCAGCCCCTGCAAGGTCAGCAGCGGCAGGAAGACAATGGCGATGATGGCCATGCCGGACACCACCGGCATCGTCACCTCGCTCACCGCATGCAGGATCCGTGAAATGAGCAGACGCTGCGTACCGCTTTCGCCCACCAGGCGGCTTTCCACGTTTTCCACCACCACCACGGCGGCATCGACCAGCATGCCGATGGCGATGGCCAGCCCGCCCAGACTCATCAGGTTGGCCGACATGCCGAACAGCTGCATGAGGATGAAGGTGATCAGTGCCGCCAATGGCAGGACCGCCGCCACCACCACGGCAGAACGCAGATTGCCGAGAAAGGCGAGGAGGAGGATCAGCACCAGCACGATGGCTTCAGCCAGGGCTTTCGCCACCGTCCCCACCGCACGATCGACCAGTGCCCCCCGGTCATAAAAAATCCGGGTAGTGACGCCGGCCGGCAAGGTCTTTTCGATTTCAGCCAGCTTGTTGCGCACCGTTTCCACCACCGCATGCGCATTGGCGCCGCGCAAACCCAGAACCAGCCCCTGCACCGCCTCACCCTCACCGCCCCGGGTCACAAAGCCATAACGGGTCAGACTGCCAAGACGCACCTCGGCCACATCGGCAAGGCGCACGACCTGGCCGGCAGCGGGGGTGCCGACGACGATGGCACGCAAATCATCGAGCGTTTTGACACTCCCTTCCACCCGCACCAGCAGGCTTTCCTCGCCTTCGCTCAAGCGTCCGGCACCGTCATTGCGGTTATTGCTTTGCAGGGCCCGGCGCAGATCATCGAGATTCAATCCCCGCGCTTGCAGGGCAGTCAGATCGGGAACCACCTCGAAACTGCGCACGTTGCCCCCCAGCGCGTTCACATCGGCAACACCGGGCAAGGCGCGCAACTGCGGCCGGATGACCCAATCAAGCAGGCTGCGCTTTTCCGCCAGGGACAACTCGCCCTCGACAGTAAACATCAGCATCTCGCCCAGCGGGGTCGTCATCGGCGCCAGCCCACCGCTGACCCCGGCGGGAAAATCGGCCATCGCATTGGCCAGGCGCTCGCTCACCTGCTGGCGGGCCCAGTAAATGTCGGTGCCGTCGGTAAAATCGAGAGTGATGTCGGCAATCGCATATTTTGCAACGGCACGCAGCGCGCGCTGCTGCGGAATACCGAGCAGTTCCAGCTCGATCGGCGTGACGATGCGTGCTTCCACCTCTTCCGGCGTCATTCCGGGCGCCTTGACGATGATCTTCACCTGCGTTGAAGAAACATCCGGAAAGGCATCGATGGGCAAGCCGCGAAACGCCATTACCCCCCCGGCCACCAGAAACACACTGAGCAGCAGCACAAACACCCGCTGCACCAAGGCCAGTTCAGTCAGTTTAGTTAACACGGAATACGCCCTCTCACTCTTCCTGCCCCAGACCCAGCCAGCTTCCCTTGAGGGCAGCCACACCGCGCGTCACCACCTGCGCCGTCGGCGGCAGGTCGGCAGCAATGCGCACCGACCCGGTACCTTCGGCCAGAACGCGTACCGGCACGGCACGGAAGCCCTGGTCCTGGGCAACGAACAGCCAGGTCTTGCCCTGATGCCGCAATACCGCCGTCAACGGCACCTGCCATTGGTCCCTGCCCAGATCAGGCGCCTGCACTCGCGCCTGAACGAAGGCAAAGGGTTTGACGCAGCCAGCCACCTGCGCCAGTTCAGCCCGCACCAGCACCGACTGACTGGCGGACTGCACTGCCGGGGCGACCAGGGTGACCCGCGCCGGCGCCGAACAGCCGGCAATCCCGACCTGCGCCCCCAGCGGCACCCATGCCGCCTGTGCCGGGTTGGCCTGAATTTCCAGCCACAGCGTGTCGACCCGCCCCAGTTTGAACAAGGGCGTCAGCGCATCCACCTGGGCGCCGGCTGCGGCATTGGCTTCCAGCACCACACCGGCAAAAGGCGCCCGCAACACCGCAACACCAGCCTGATTGACGCCGGCGAATTGCAGCGCCCGCCGCTTCTCCGCCGCCAGCACGCTAGCTTGCCGCTCAATGGCCCGGCTGGCCGACAAGCGCGACTGCGGAATGATGCCGTCAGCCAGAAGATTTTCATCACGCTGACGGTTTTCACTCGCCAGCACCGCCTGGCTCTGCGCCTGTGCATACGCACTCTGGGCTTCGAGCAGCGCCGGCCCCTGCAATTCCGCCAGAATCTGCCCGGCGCGTACCTGCTCGCCATAGGCCACATGCACTCGTGTCACCAGGGCTGGCAACGGCGCCGCCAGCACCGCCAGCTGTCCCGGGGGCACCACGACCTGCGCCGGCAATTCCAGTGCGGTTGCAGCGGCCCGCAACGATCCCAGTTCCTTGGTTGCCACCCCCAGACGCTTGGCCTGCTCGGCACTGAGGTTGATTTCCGCGGCTTCGGCCAGACTGAGCGCGCAGAAAGACAGTATTACAGCGAGCAGGCGCCTGATCGCCCCGGTCGTGTCGTGCATGTTCATGCTCCCCATTGTTCTTGAATGCCCGGATTCTCGCGCGCAGCACATGAACGCAAGCTGAAAGGCCGGTTCAGGAAAAGTTCATCTGCCCGCAATTACAATCGGCACCCTCATCAGCCCCCGGGAGAAAACCATGTCCACCACCCGCGCCCTGGCGCTTGCTGCCCTTCTTGCACTGCCTTCCGTGAGCGTCCTGGCGCATAAATCCGATCATGAAATCGCACGTCAGGCACTGGAAGCTGGCGAAATACTGCCGCTCAAGCGTGTCCTCGAACGCGTCGAACGTGAACACCCGGGTGAGCCGCTGGAAATCGAACTGGAACACGAAGAGGGTCAATGGGTTTATGAAATAAAATTGCTGCGGCAGGATGGCAGTATTCAGAAACTGATTCTCGATGCCCGCAACGGCACCCTGTTGCACATCAAACAACGCACTCCCGAAAGAAAACGCTGATGCGCCTGCTCCTGGTCGAAGACGAACCCACCCTCAACCAGCAAGTGGCGACCGGCCTGCGCGCCGAGGGTTATCTGGTGGAAGCGATCGGCAACGGCCAGGATGCGCTGCATCTGGGGCTGGAAGAGGATTTCGCCGCCGCCGTGCTCGATCTCGGTTTACCCGGCATGGATGGCCTGAGCGTGCTCAAGCACTGGCGGCGACGCGGGCGCAATCTGCCGGTGCTGATCCTGACCGCGCGCGGCGACTGGCATGAGCGCGTGGCCGGCATCGACGCCGGTGCCGACGACTATCTGGCCAAGCCGTTTCATATGGAAGAACTGCTGGCCCGCCTGCGCGCCCTGATCCGGCGCAGCGCCGGCCAGGCCGACAACCTCCTGCGCTGCGGCCCGCTGCAGCTTGATCTACGCAGCAACCGGGCGCAGTTAAACGGGCAGGAGCTAGCGCTCACTCATCATGAATTCCTCCTCCTGTCCTGTCTCCTGCGCCAGGCGGGCAGTGTGGTGTCACGCAGCGAACTGACTGAACAGATCTATCCTCTGGACAACGAACGCGACTCCAACACCATCGAAGTCTTCGTCGCCCGGCTACGCAAAAAACTGCCGGAAGGCATGATCGAAACCCAGCGCGGTTTCGGCTACCGCCTGGTCGCCCCTGAGCACACCGCCTGAGCCATGCGCCGCATTACCACCTCACTACGCCTGCGCCTGCTGCTCGGCACCCTGCTGTGGATCGTCGTCAGCATCGCTGCCACGGGCTGGCTACTGCAGCAGATGTTCAGCGACCATCTGGCACGCCAGTTCGACCGCGAACTGAACATCCACCTCAATCAACTGGCGGCCAGTATCGAATTCGATGTCGCCGGCAATCTCAGCGTCCAGCCCCTGAGCGACCCCCGCCTGCAGCAACCGTATTCCGGACTCTACTGGCAGATCGACGCCCTGCCGGGCCCTGGCACCCGCGCCCAGAACGCCCTGCGCCGCTCGCGTTCATTGTGGGACAGCCGCCTGCAGGTGCAAGCCGACCAGCTCGGTGACGGCGAGCTGCACACCCATCAGATCACCGGTCCCAATGGCGAAACACTGCGCTTGAACGAGCGTATTTTCCGCCTTGAAGAACGCCCGCAACAACCGCTGCGACTGCTCGTCGCCGCCAACGAACAGTGGCTGCAGCAACCGCTGCAAGCGCTGCGCGCGCCGCTGTTCGGCAGCCTGGCCGTGCTCGCCTGCGGTTTGCTGCTGGCCGCATTTTTTCAGGTCTGGGCCGGTCTGCGGCCGCTATCGCGCCTGCGCCGCGAACTGAGCACCCTGCGCGAAGGCGGACGCAGCGCCCTGGGGCGGGACCACCCCGCTGAAATCCAGCCGCTGGTCGATGAACTCAACACCGTGCTACAGAACAACAGCGAATTTGCCGAACGCGCTCGCCTGCAGGCCGGCAACCTCGCCCACGCCGTCAAGACACCGCTCGCCGTCATGGCCAACGCCGCACAGGCCGAAGATACGCCGCTGGGCCATCTGATTCGCGAACAGGTCGCCATTGCCAGCGCCGAAATCGATCGCCACCTCAACCGCGCCCGCAGCGCGGCACGCGCGCGCCATGCCCCCGGACGCTGCGCGGTCAAACCCCTGGCCGAGGGACTGGTGCGAGTGATGCAGAAAGTCCACGGCGAGCGCGCCCTTGATTTCAACATTCAGCTCAGTGACACCCTCGAATTTCGCGGTCAGGCAGAAGACCTGCAGGAAATGCTCGGCAACCTGATCGACAACGCCTGCAAATGGGCCCGACAGCGCGTCAGCATCCGTGCTGGTCAGGAGCAGGGACGCGATTACCTCGACATCGACGACGACGGCCCGGGCATACCGGAAGCCCAGCGGCCACTGGTCCTGCAACGCGGGCGCCGCGCCGACGAACAGACCCCGGGCAGCGGATTGGGGCTAGCGATTGTTGACGACCTGGCCAACCAGTGCGGCTGCCGGCTTGAACTACTCAGCAGCCCGGAACAGGGCTGTCGCGCCCGGCTCTGGCTGGCACCCCGCAGCAGTGCACAACCCGCGGGCTGACGCAAGACATCACGCCTCGGCGGTCACACTATTGAGCACCCGCGACATCAGCGGTAGCAGCAGGGCGGCGGCGGCGGCAAGGGCGATCACCGCCGCCAGCCAGAAACCAGCGACGCCGAGCGGTGGCGTCCAGCGATAACACAGCCAGGCACCGCCAGCGAGCGCAATCCCCCAGAAACAGAACAGCTGGATCAGCATGGGCACAAAGGTCACCCGGCAGGCCCGCAGCACATGACCGGCAATGGTCTGCAGGGCATCAACGAACTGGTACACCGCCACATAGGCAATCAGCGCCAGCGCCACCGCCTGCACCGCCGGATCGTCGGTATAAGCCGCAATCAGCGGCCGCGCCGCCAGCCACAGCAGGAGTCCGGTGACGACCGAACTGACGGTCGCCAGCCACAGCCCGGCCCGGGTCAGACAATGCGCTTCCTGCCAGGCGCGCGCGCCCAGGGACTGCCCTACCGCAGCCATGGTGGCAATGCCCAGCGACAGGGGCAGCATGTAGGCCAATGCCGACAGATTGGCGATGATGCGGTGCCCGCCGACCACCGCCGCACCGAGTGAAGCCACGAACAGACTGACTAGGGTGAAGGCGGTAATCTCGATCAGATTGGAAAGCCCCATCGGCAGTCCCAGCCGCAGCAACTCGCGCCATTGCCGCCAGGCGGGCCGCTGCCAGTCGTGGAACGGCCGGTAACGTGCGCCAAGCGGGCCCAGATGCAACCACAGCGCGGCGCACAGGCACTCCAGCCAGATCACCACCACATTCGACAGCGCACAGCCCACCACCCCCAGCGGTTCTCCCAACCAGCCCTGCAGTGCCAGCCCCCAGGCCAGCACCGCGTGTACGCCGAGGCCGAACAGGGCAATGCCCATCAGCACCCGGGGCCGCCCCAAGGCGCTGCAGAAAGCGTAAAACGTCCGGTAAAACAAGGAGGCCGGCAAATACCAGGCGAGCAGATTGAGATACTGCTCGACCTTCAACTGCACCACTGCATCCAACCCGAACGGCGCCAGCATGAATTGCGGAAAGAGCAGCAGGGCCATGCCCGGCACGGCCAGCAGGGCCGCCAGCCAGAACCCCTGCTGCAGGACACCGGCCACTTCGCCATCGCGGCGGGCACCATGCAGATGCGCCACCACCGGCGCCACCGCCTGCACGATACCGACCAGCCCGAACACCAGCGACACCACGATGCCGCTGCCGATGGCAACTGCTGCCAGATCCTCCGGACTGACGTGCCCCAGCACCACGGTGTCGACCAACATCATGCCGATCGAGGCCAGTTGCGCCACCAGGATCGGCAGCGCCAGCGCCAGCAGGCGCCGCATCGCCATGGGCAGGGTCAGCACTGATTGCTCGACTTCAAATGATGCGTGCATGCAGTTCCGGTAGTCCCGCCACCCCCGCACGCAGCACATCGCCGCGCAGTAGCGCACCCACGCCGGCAGGCGTGCCGGTATAGATCAGATCCCCTGCCGCCAGCGTCACCCAGGTCGACAAATTGGCAATGATCTGCGCCACCGGCCAGCCCATTTGCGCCAGATCGCCGTCCTGGCGCAGTTGGCCGTTGATTTCCAGCCAGATCCGGCCCTGCGTCAGATGCCCGCATTCCGCCGCCAGACGCAAGGGCGCACACACTGCCGACTGATCGAAACCCTTGCTCATGTCCCAGGGATGGCCTTTTTCCTTGGCCCGCGCCTGCACATCGCGGCGCGTCAGATCGAGGCCGACGCCATACGCCAGCACGCACGCCAGCGCCTGATCTGCGGCAATCTGCGCCCCGCCCTGGCCGAGGGCTGCCACCAGTTCGATTTCGTGATGCAGGTTCGCCGTTTGCGGCGGATAACTCACCGCCAGCTCGCCCTCGCCGCTGACCAGCGCATCGGCCGGCTTGCTGAAGAAAAACGGCGGTTCCAGACCCGCCGCCTGGTCATGCGCCCCCATTTCACGCGCATGTTCGGCGTAATTGCGGCCGACACAGAAGATGCGCCGCACGGGAAAAACGGCATCCTGACCGGCGACCGGCACCGATACTGGCGCCGGCGGAGAAAAAAGGTAAACAGTGTTCATTGGCGGGATTATCGAGGCCCAAGGTAAAAAAGGAAACCTCCGGCCCCGTTCACGGCACCCGACAAAAACTCAACCGCGGCCCGCGCCCATGCGCATCATGCCGGATTGTCCAGATCCACGAAGCGGGCATCCAGCCCGAACCGGGCCGCCAGATGCGCCGCCAGCGCCTGCACACCATAGCGTTCGGTCGCATGATGGCCGGCCGCGAGATAGGCCACACCGCTTTCTTCGGCGAGATGCAGGGTCGGCTCGGAAATTTCTCCGGAGAGATAAACATCAACACCCGTGGCAATGGCCTGCTCGAAATACCCCTGTGCACCACCACTGCACCAGGCGATCCGCTTCACCAGACGGGTCGGATCACCGATCGCCAGCGGCGCGCGCCCGAGAACGGCGGCCACATCCGACATCAAACGCGCCAGCGGCACGGCTGTGGGCAAACGACCATACCAGCCGATTTCCTGCTCACCGAAACGCCCCTCCGGCAGCCAACCGCAACGCGCCGCCAACTGGGCGTTGTTACCCAGTTCCGGATGCACATCGAGCGGCAGGTGATAGGCCAGCAGGCTGATGTCGTGCGCCAGCAGCGTCGCCAGGCGTTTCTTGCGCATCCCGGTGATGCAGGCATCCTCACCTTTCCAGAAATAGCCGTGGTGCACCAGTACCGCGTCGGCCCCTTCGCGCACGGCAAAATCCAGCAGTTTCTGGCTGGCAGTCACCCCGGCGACGATTTTTCCGACCTCGCCACGTCCTTCCACTTGCAGGCCGTTTGGGCAATAATCGCGCAGTTTTCCGGGCTCCAGCAGACCATCCAGGTACTGCACCAATAATTCCAATTTCATCATCAGACTCTCATTTCGCCCGGTTACGGGCGCGGATTGAAACATGCACAGACTGTGGTTGATTTTTGCACAAACGGTGACGATTGCGCTGGCGGTTTTGTTCACCCTCAGCACACTGAAACCGGAATGGCTCGGACGCGCACCGCATACCTCCGCGCCGCCGCAGGTGACCGTCAACAGCGTGCCCGCCAGCGAAGGCGAAGCTCCCGCCCCCGCCGGTTCTTACCGCGAAGCGGCACGCACCGCCCTGCCGGCGGTGGTGCACATCTACACCACACAGGAAGTGCGCAGCCAGCGCCACCCGCTGTTTGACGACCCGATTTTCCGCCACTTCTTCGGCGAGCGCCCGGAAGGCCGCAACCAGCGCAACTCGGGGCTCGGCTCCGGCGTCATCGTCAGCGCCGACGGCTACATCCTGACCAATTTCCACGTCATCGAAAGCGCCGATGACATCCAGGTTTCCCTGAACGACGGCAAGACCTACAAGGCCACCACCGTCGGCACTGATCCCGAATCCGATCTGGCCGTCCTGCGCATTACCGCACAAGACCTGCCGGCCATCACTTTCGGCCAGATGGAAAACCTGCGCGTCGGCGATGTCGTGCTGGCCATCGGCAATCCTTTCGGCGTCGGCCAGACAGTGACCATGGGCATCGTCTCGGCGCTGGGCCGCTCGCACCTGGGCATCAACACCTTCGAAAACTTCATCCAGACCGACGCCGCCATCAACCCGGGCAATTCCGGCGGCGCCCTGGTCGATGTCGCCGGCAATCTGGTCGGCATCAACACCGCCATCTACTCACGCACCGGCGGCAACCATGGCATCGGCTTTGCCATTCCGGTATCGAGTGCACGCAGCATCATGGAGCAGATCATTGCTTCCGGCGCCGTCACCCGCGGCTGGATCGGCGTCGAAGCGCAGGAAATCACCAGCGAACTGGCGGATTCCTTCAACCTGCCCGACACCGCCGGCGCCCTGATCGCCGGCGTGGTGCGCGGCAGCCCGGCGGATCGCGCCGGTATCCGCCCCGGCGACGTGCTGTTGTCGATCAACGGCACCACCGTAACCGATCCGCAGGTCATGCTCGACCTGATCGCCGGCCTGGCGCCCGAATCCGAAGCCCGTTTCCGCCTGCGCCGCGACACCAGCATCCAGGAGCTGCCGATCCGCATCGGCAAACGCCCCACCCTGCAAGCGGGAGAGTAAGCCGATGTGTGAACTCCTGGGCATGAACTGCAATGTCCCCACCGACATCTGCTTTTCCTTCACCGGCTTTCAGGCACGCGGCGGCGCAACCGGCGTACATTCCGACGGCTGGGGCATCGCCTTCTTCGAAGACCACGGCTGCCGCATCTTTCTCGACCCGCAACCGTCCGCCGCATCGCCCATCGCCGAACTGGTCAGCCGTTACCCGATCCGCTCCAAGAACGTCATTGCACACATCCGCAAGGCCACCCAAGGCTCGGTACGGCTGGAAAACACCCATCCCTTCATGCGTGAACTGTGGGGCCGTTACTGGATTTTTGCCCACAACGGCAACCTCCTCGATTTCGCCCCCTCGCTCGACGGCCCCTACCAGCCGGTCGGCAATACCGACAGCGAACGGGCATTCTGCTGGCTGCTGCAGGAATTACGCCACGCTTTCGGCGAGCACCTGCCCAGCACCGCTGAACTGTTCCAGAAACTGCATCACCTGACGCTCAACATCAGCGAATACGGCGAATTCAATTTCCTGCTCTCCAACGGGGACGCCCTGTTTGCGCACGCTTCCACGCGCCTGCACTACATCGTGCGCCAGGCGCCGTTTGCCGAGGCACACCTGACAGACCAGGACGTCAATATCGACTTCCGCGAAGTCACCGGCGCCAACGACCGCGTCGCCGTCATCGCCACCCTGCCGCTGACCGACAACGAGGCGTGGACGCCGCTCCCCGCCGGCACCCTGTGCTGCTTCACCGAGGGCGCCATCGTGCACCAGGCCCCCACCCGCCCCGGCCCCCCGCGCCCCTGAAGCCCCCCGTTAATTCAACAAGCCGATTTCCCGTGCCGTTGCCGGGCCGATCAGCGTATCAACCAGACGCGGCGGCGTCTCGGCCCGATCAGCCGCCAACGCCACACGACCGGCCATGATTTCCGCCTGGCGCTGCGGATAAAGCGGCGTACGCTCGGGATCGGCCAACCCATCCGGAGCAATCGGCTGCAAGGTGCTCAGGTTGTATTTGTCGCTGGCACCAAAGGTATGCAGCATCTCGTGAGCGATCACGATGGCGTTCTGGCGATGCTGACGCCGTGAGGCATAGGCGTGGATGATGCCGATCTGGCCATTTTCCAGACCGGTCGAATGCGGCGCACTCGGCGTGCGCTCGGGATCGTGGTAGAGCACATAGAGCCGGACCATGGGCTTCGGCCCGGCGATGGCGTCGTTCTGGCTGGCCCACCAGCGCAGCTTCAAACTCCACAGAATGTTGTCCAGCGCACTCCCTCGAACCGGGATGGCCGGCGGCTGCTCCCGCAACGGCGGCGCCACGCGGATGACCACCGGCTGCAGCACCGTTTTGCCGTAACGGCGCACCTCCGCCGCCACCCACTCGCCGATTTCCTCGAAACTTTCCTGATTCAAGCTGGCGACATAACGCTGCGTGTCCGGCGAATCGTCGGCAGCCACCGGATACAGCGCCACATGCACGGTGTGCTGCCAGGAAGTCAGACGGCTACTGGCGCGCCAACTGGCCAGCCCCACCGTGGCCAGCACGACAAGAAGCAACAGAATGCGAAATTTCCGGAACATGATCAAATGTCAAGAGGATGAAAACCTGAATTCTAGGCCGGAAGTTGCCGCAATCACATGCGCGCGCGCCCCAATTTTCTGCCCACGGTTGTTCCCACCATCTCATCGTTCCCGCCCGGATTCATGCCAGGCTTTCTGCACCGGGGACAGCAA
>NZ_CAJHOB010000016.1 GCF_905120355.1 Azonexus hydrophilus
TGCAAAACAGATAGCCGCTTAACCCGTTGGACTCTACGGTTGACGACCTACCTCAGAATGGCGAGGTCTACATCCTCGGTGTGAAAGACCGGCGCACCGGCAGGAAGCAAACCTTGCTGGGTGAGGCGGCGGCCACGAATGCCAATGCTGCGACCGATACCAGCGAACAGCGCGAGTTATGACTTGGCTTCCGCCCGCCACAGCGCCTTCATACAACTCCCTCAACACCAGGAGTTTCCGATGAGCAGCAAATCTCCCACCCTCGCCGCGCAACTGGCGGCCTTGCCCCAACTCCCGCAGGATCGCCTGTGGGCGTTGTGGGACGAGCATTTCCCGCGCCGGCCCAAGCGCGTCCATCGACGCTATCTCGAAGCGCGTCTCGCCTACCGCTTGCAGGAGATTGCTCTAGGCGGTTTGCCGCCGGCGGTCAAGGCGCATCTGGCCGACTGCGGTGAGCAGCACTCCAAGATCAAGGTCGGGCGCGGCCCCGAGGTGCGGATGATGCCGGGCACCACGCTGATCCGCGAAAGGGATCAGCGCGAATACCGCGTCACCGTTTTGCCTGATGGCCTCTATGAACTGAATGGCCAGCGCTACAAAAGCCTGTCAGCGGCGGCACGCGCCATCACCGGCACGCATTGGTCTGGGCCGGCCTTCTTCGGCGTGAAGGGAGGGCGGAAATGAATCTTGTTGCTCCGAAGCGCTGTGCCGTCTATTGCCGCGTCTCCAGCGACGAACGACTCGACCAATCCTTCAATTCCCTCGATGCACAGAAGGATGCCGGGCTGGCCTACGTCGCCAGCCAGCGTACCGAGGGTTGGATTCCGGTGCCAGACGATTACATCGATCCCGGCTTCTCCGGCGGCAATATGGAACGGCCGGGCCTCAAACGCCTGATGGCCGACATCGAGGCTGGCAAGGTCGATATCGTGGTGGTGTACAAAATCGACCGCCTGACGCGCAGTCTCGGCGACTTCTCCCGACTGATCGAAGTCTTTGAGCGGCACACGGTTTCGTTCGTATCGGTCACACAGCAGTTCAACACCACGACGTCGATGGGCCGACTCATGCTCAACGTCCTGCTGTCCTTTGCCCAGTTCGAGCGGGAGGTTACCGGCGAGCGTATCCGCGACAAGATCGCCGCCTCCAAGGCCAAGGGAATGTGGATGGGTGGCCACCCGCCGCTCGGCTACCGGGTCGAGGATCGACGGCTGGTGGTGGTCGAGACGGAAGCCGACTTGGTCAGGCGCATCTTCACGGATTTCGTGGCCTGCCGGTCAACCACGGATCTGGTGCGGCAACTGGCCGCCGATGGCAAGACCAACAAGCAGGGCAAGCCCTTCAGCAAGCAGATGATCTACAAGCTGCTGCACAATCGTGTCTATCGGGGCGAGATTCCCCACAAGGGGCAGTTCCATCCGGGGACGCACGAGGCGATCATCGATCAGGGATTGTGGGACGCCGCCCACGCCATCCTCGCGCAGAACAATCGCCAGCGCACGTCAGAGACCTGGCAGCGGCGCCAGCCGGAGGCCTTGCTGCTCGGTCTGTTCTACACCGCTGACGGCGAGAAGTATCAGCCGGCCTTCACGAAGAAGCCCACCGGCAAGCGCTACCGCTACTACGTGCCCAATCGCAAGGTGCGCTTCGGGGCCGATGCCAGCCTGGCCGGCCGGGTGCCGGCGGAACCTATCGAACAGATGGTGCTGGCGCAAATCCACGCCGCGCTGATGTCGCCGGAGATGGTGCAATCGGTGTGGGACGTGGCCCGGGAGAAATACCCGGCATTCACCGAACCCGAGGTGGTGCTGCCGCTGCGGCAGATGGGCCAGGTCTGGGCGCAGTTGTTTCCCGCCGAACGCCAGCGCATCGTCCAGTTGCTGATTGAGCGCGTGACACTGCGGGAGGAAGGCATCGAGATCACCTGGCGGGAGTCCGGCTGGCACACCCTGGCCAGTGAAATGCGGCCGAACACGATTGGGGCGGAATTGCTGGAACTTGAGCAAGAGGAGGCAATGGTATGACACGGATCATCCAGACCGGCGCAGCCGTCAATCGGTCAGGCGCGAAACTGACGACCTTCATTCCGGTGCGCATCAAGCGCCACGGTGGGCGCAAGGTAGTGATTCCGGCGGCGGGCGGCGATAAGATGCCGGAACACGATGCGCCGATCCTGACGGCGCTGTCCAAGGCGTTTCATTGGCAGCGCCTGATCGACGAGGGCATCGTCAGCAGCGGATCGGACATCGCCCGGCGCGAGGGGCTGCATCAGACGACCGTGAATGAGTTGCTGCGACTGACGCTGCTCTCGCCGACGCTGGTGCGCCGCATCCTCGATGGGCAGCAGCCGAAGACCTTGAGCTTGCTCTGGTTGAAGAACCATTTGCCGCCGTCGGACTGGGATGAGCAGCATCGGCTGTTCGATGGATTCGATGCGTAAAACGGGTTTGCATGGTTTCTGGTCAGAGCGGTTGACGCCCAACCATCGGCCCGAAACCCGCATGAAATCGAGGGGGCGAGCCTTGTCCAGCCACAGGTCAAATGGAGAAAAGAGAGGCGTCCGGGGCCCGGCAAGCAGGAAAATGCACCCCAGGTGGGGTGGTGAAACACCAGACCACGCCGGAAGGCGCGCCAGTGCTGGCGTTCCGGGCAAGAAAAAACCCAACCGGTCAGGGTTGGGTTTTAGAATTGGTGGGTCGGCCGAGATTCGAACTCGGGACCAACGGATTAAAAGTCCGCTGCTCTACCGACTGAGCTACCGACCCACGTACAGAAGGCAGCGATTATAGCGATGGCGGTAGGTGCTGGTCAAGAATTCCGCACGCAGACGACATCTGTACGGTTATTTGGCCCAGGGCAGGTCACCGAATGCCTGGCGGTAGCGTTCATCAATGTCGTGCCGGCTCGGCTGATGATTCTGCCCCCCGCGATGGGCGATCTTGATGGCCCCCATGACAGCAGCCAGGCGGCCAGTGGTCTGCCAGTCATAACCGTTGGCAATACCGTACAGCAGCCCGGCGCGGTAGGCGTCACCACAGCCCGTCGGATCAACGATGGCGTCTGCCGGCGCACAGGGGATGCGGATGACCTGGCCATCGGCATGAATTTCCGAACCTTCGCTACCATTGGTCACGATCAACGCTTTGACCCGAGTGGCCAGTTGTTCGATGCTGTTCCCGGTACGATCACAGGCCAGTCGGGCTTCATAGCTGTTGAAGCAGGCGTAGTCTGCCAGATCGAGGAAGTTGATGAGATCGGAGCCATCGAACATCGGCAGACCCTGGCCCGGATCAAAGATGAAAGGAATCCCGGCAGCGGCAAAATCCTGTGCATGCTGCAACATGCCATCGCGACCATCCGGTGCAACGATGCCCAGTTGCGCCCCCGTATCGGCCACTTTGTTCTGATGCGAAAAGCTCATTGCTCCCGGATGGAACGCGGTGATCTGGTTATCGTCCAGATCGGTTGTG
The DNA here is from genome assembly GCF_905120355.1 of Azonexus hydrophilus. Lineage (GTDB taxonomy): Bacteria > Pseudomonadota > Gammaproteobacteria > Burkholderiales > Rhodocyclaceae > Azonexus. The sequence goes on from NZ_CAJHOB010000016.1 coordinate 3,471, forward strand.
ATGAAGGCCTGCGCCGTAAAGCTGCCGGCCACCTGGCGAACATGCGTACGTGGCAGGTGCAGGGCATCCAGGCGCTCCAGATAAGGCGCACAGTCATCGCCCACTGTTGCCATGATGTACGGATCACCGCCCAACAGTTTGAGGTTGTAAGCGATGTTGCCCGCGCATCCGCCATATTCGCGGCGCATTTCCGGTACCAGGAACGAGACATTGAGCAGGTGAATCTGCTCCGGCAGGATGTGGTTCCGGAAACGATCCGGAAACACCATGATGTTGTCGTAGGCCAGCGAGCCGCAAATGAGTGTTTTCATGATTCTGGGTAGAAAAGATAAAGACGGTAACCGGCCGCACCAATATCACGTGCTTCGATCCACAGCCGCACGCCAACATCGCTGCCCGCCGCAAATGAAGGCGGATGCTGCGCCCCGAGATAATCAACAACGGAAATCGTGCGCCGCGCCACCGTGCGATCGTTGACGTCAGTCAAGGTCAGCGTCAGTTGCGGCCAGGCTTGCGCATAGGCCGCCCGGTTTTTCAGGGTGCTGTTGAGCACAAACAAGCCACGCCCCGGATCAGCCTGCAGATCGGACGCCTCAATGGAAATCAGATCAACCTCGCGGGGCAAGGGCACATCGATGCCCAGCATTTGATAGATCGGCACCAGTGCCGGCACCCGCAAGGTCAGCGGTGTGCGGTAGACATGCGCCAACTGACCTAGCAAAACGAACAACAAAATGAGCAGCAACAGTAGATACGGCCACAGCGGACGGCTCGCCGGTTCGTCGAAATCACCCAGACCGCCTGCGGAGACGGGCGCTGCCGACCAGCGGTTATAGGCCGGACTATCACCCACCTCACGGGCGGCAACCAGTCCTGCCGCACGCGCCGCTTGCAGGGTCTGCTCCAGGGTTTCTGCTGCCGGCTCAGGGCCGCTAGTAGCCGTCTCGGCCGCCGGCAGTTCGGTAGCCACTGCGGGCAGTCCGACTCCCTGCTCCACAGTGGTTTGTCTTGCCGGAAAACTTGAGTCCGTATCTGGATCGGGCTGCACCGCTGCAAGCCCCTCCGCTCCCGGCTCTTCCGCCGGCGGGGGAGCAATTGGCTCTGCCGTCCGGGCTGGCGCTATAGCCGGAGCGATTGCCCCTGCGGACCGTGCCGCTTTAGGAGGATCCGGTAGCGGAGCGATTGAGGGCATGGGCATGATGGTGGGCGGATTATCCTGCCCACCGGCACCGACCAGGAGCTGGTCAAAAGCGTTGAACACCGTGCGGCACTGACCGCAACGCACCTTGCCAGCTTTCAAACGCAGCTGTTCGGAGGTGACCCGGAAAACCGTGCCACACTCCGGACAGCGGCTACGCATCAGATTTTGCGGCCGCTCAGACATACCCAGTCCTCACCCACGTCAGCCACCGTCAGCGCAATCCACGGTGCGTATACCGCAATGATCTCGTCAGCTTGCTCACGCAGGATGCCGGATAACGCAAGCTGACCACCAGCAGGGCGCACCAGCGCACAGATGGCCGGGGCCAGAACGCGCAACGGATTGGACAGTATATTGGCGACAACAACGTCGTACATGCCGTCAATTGGCTGCGAACCATCAACAAAATCCGCCATCACCGCATTGCGTTCGGCATTCGCCCTGGCGGCCTCGACCGCCTGCGGATCAATATCCAACCCACGCACCTCGCGGGCACCCAGCTTGCCGGCGGCAATTGCCAGAATGCCGGAGCCGCAGCCGTAATCAAATACGCTGCAGCCGGGTGTCACGGTTTTTTCCAGCCACTCGAGACAGAGCCGGGTCGTCGGATGGGAGCCAGTACCAAAAGCCATGCCGGGATCGAGCACCAGATTGATCGCCGATGGATCAGGGCTCTCGTGCCAGGAGGGTACGATCCACAACCGCCCTGAAATCTGGATCGGATCAAACTGAGCCTGTGTCAGTTGCACCCAGTTCTGCTCCGCCAGCGCCGTCACGCTGAAGTCACGGATTGGCGGCACGCCCAACTGCTGGCAGGCCGCCTGCAGCAGTTCGCTGACGTTCGTATCCGATTCACACAGCGCCAGCACCCGCGAACGCTGCCAACCCGGCGTGGTCGGCGTTCCCGGCTCGCCAAACTGCGGCTGCTCGTCCGCCGTCCCGGCGTCGGCATCCTCGATACTGGCGGACAACGCCCCCAGCTCGATCAACGCGTCGCACAGGGGCTCGGCACTTGCCGCATCGGTCAGGAAGCTGACGTTTTGCCAGGCCATGTCAGCGCTTGACCTCATCCTTCTGGGCCAGCTTTTGTTCCAGATAATGAATCGCCGTGCCACCTTCGTTGAAACGCGCATCAAACATCAGTTCCTGATGCAGCGCGATATTGGTCTTGATGCCCTGAATGCTCATTTCCGAAAGGGCGATCCGCATGCGGCGGATGGCCTGGTCGCGCGTATCGCCATAGGCAATGACCTTGGCCACCATCGAGTCGTAATGCGACGGCACGCGATAACCCTGGTAAATGTGCGAATCAACCCGGATGCCGGGACCACCGGGCGGGTGATAAAACTCGATCATCCCGGGAGATGGCACGAACGTGAAGGGATCTTCGGCGTTAATGCGGCATTCGATAGCATGCCCCCTGAACTCGATATCTCGCTGGCGGAACCGCAATTTCTCGCCAGCAGCGATACGAATCTGCTCCTGCACGATATCAATCCCGGTGATCATCTCGGTCACCGGATGCTCAACCTGCACGCGGGTGTTCATTTCGATGAAGTAGAACTCGCCGTTTTCATAGAGGAATTCGAAGGTACCCGCGCCACGATAGCCGATCTTGCGGCAGGCTTCGGCACAGCGTTCGCCGATGCGTGCAATCAGGCGGGGCGGAATGTGCGGCGCCGGCGCCTCTTCAATCACCTTCTGGTGGCGCCGCTGCATCGAACAGTCGCGTTCGCCCAAATAGACGGCGTTACGATGCTGGTCGGCAAGAATCTGGATTTCCACGTGGCGTGGGTTTTCCAGGAATTTCTCCATATACACGGCCGAGTTGCCAAAGAAAGTACCGGCTTCCTGACTGGTCGTGGCCACCGCATTCAGTAGCGCCGCTTCGGTATGCACGACACGCATGCCGCGGCCACCGCCGCCACCGGCCGCCTTGATGATTACCGGATAGCCGACTTTGCGCGCAATACTCAGAATTTCCTGCGGATCTTCCGGCAGGGCGCCATCTGAACCGGGAACACACGGCACACCCGCCGCCTTCATGGCATCCTTGGCGGACACCTTGTCGCCCATCAGACGAATGGTCTCGGCGCGCGGCCCGATGAAAACAAAGCCGGAAGTTTCGACACGTTCGGCGAAATCGGCGTTCTCCGACAGAAAACCATAGCCCGGGTGAATGGCCTGAGCGTCGGTCACCTCAGCAGCCGAGATGATCGCCGGCACATTCAGATAGCTCTGCGCCGAAGAAGCCGGCCCGATACAGACCGATTCATCGGCGAGCTTGACATATTTCGCCTCGCGATCCGCTTCCGAGTGCACCACCACGGTCTTGATGCCCATTTCCCGACAGGCGCGCTGCACACGCAGGGCGATTTCCCCGCGATTGGCGATGAGGATTTTTTCGAACATCGCCATGGCTCAGCCAATCACGAAAAGCGGCTCACCAAATTCAACCGGTTCGCCGTTATCGACCAGAATCGCCTTGATCGTGCCATCGGCGTCAGCCTCGATTTCATTGAGCAATTTCATGGCCTCAATGATGCACAGCGTGTCACCTTTCTTGACCACGCTCCCCACCTGGGTAAACGCATCGGCGCCCGGCGAGGGCGAACGATAAAAGGTACCCACCATCGGCGACTTGACGATATGGCCAGCAGGCAGATCGTCTTCTTCATCCAGATTGACGGACGACGTCGCGCCCGCTGCCGGTGCCATCTGCGGCGCAGCTGCGGGCAAGGCGTATTGCATGGGCGCCGCAGCGACACCGACGTGTTTGGCGATACGGACCTTTTCTTCGCCTTCCGTAACTTCCAGTTCGGAAATGCCGGATTCCTGAACGAGGTCGATCAGTTTCTTGAGTTTACGCAGATCCATATATGACTCCAAATGAGCGCAATTGTGCGCAATTGTTCGTGAATTAGCGGCAATTAGCCGCTTTTAGTCGAGATTGATTCGATTGAGCAGGTACTCGAGGGCCAGCCGATAGCCCTCATGACCCAAGCCGCAGATGACACCAATGGCCAGGTCGGAAAAGTACGAGTGCTGGCGGAAGGGCTCCCGCGCATGCACATTCGAGAGATGCACCTCGATGAAAGGAATGCCGACGCCTGCCAGGGCATCGCGCAGCGCCACACTGGTATGGGTGTACGCCGCAGGATTGATGATGATCGCCCGCACACCCTGCTCACGCGCCGCGTGGATGCGCTCGATCAGCGCACCCTCGTGATTGCTTTGAAAGGTTTCCAGCTCAACGCCTGATTTTTCCGCAAATTCAACCAGGCCAAGATTGATATCAGCCAGGGTCAAACGCCCGTAGTGCTCGGGCTCGCGGGTACCAAGCAGGTTCAGGTTGGGGCCGTGCATTACCAGAATACGGCACTTTTCCGTTGGCTTGGACGCAGTTTTTCGCTTCGTCATGGCAGCAAGTTTGCCGTAATTACGGGAAGTCTGTCCAGTTTACTGCAAACTTCCACACGTTTTCAGTCATTGAGCGGAATGCAGGCAATGTGCTGATTACCGCGCCGACGCTGCGGCGGCAGGTAAACATCGAATTCTTCAGAAAGCGCATAGACCGTTTCATTGAGCAGGAAATTGCGAAACTTGGCTGTTGCCGGCATCAAGCGTTTGGTTGCCATATGCGTGATGTACCAGGTACGTTCTATGGGCGTTCCCTGCATATCGAGACACTTCAAAACCCCCGTACGCAATTCCAGCGACAGGGTATGCAGGGAAATCAGGCCAACCCCCATGCCCGCCATCACGGCCTGCTTGATCGTTTCATTGCTCCCCAGACTCAGGGTGCGCGCAGGGATGAACAGGTGGTTCTTGAACATGTCCTCGGCCACCCGCCGCGAACCAGAGCCTTCTTCGCGCAACAGGAAGGTATCTGCACGCAATTCGTGCATTTCGAAGCTTTTAGCGCCCACCAGGGGGTGGCTGGGCGGCGCAATCAGAACATAGGGATGGCTGGCCAGCGGCTCGGCATGGGTATCTATTTCCTGCGGCAGTCGCCCCATGATGGCCAGATCGATGGTTTTGTCCTGCAGTTTCTGCAACAGCGAGGCTCGGTTACCGACGGTGAACTGCACATCGACCCCCGGATGTGCCTGCGCGAACTTTGCCAGCAGACGTGGCATGAAATACTTGGCAGTACTGACCAGACCCACCGTGATCTGCCCGCTTTCGGCCCCATTCAGGGCTTGCAGGCTGGCTTCCGCGTCCTTGATCTCGCCCAGTATGCGCAGCGCGTGATGCACCAGCAGCTCTCCCGCGCCGGTCAGCGCAACCCCCCGCCCCAGGCGATCGAACAGCGGCAAACCCACGTTATCTTCCAGCTGTTTCAGCTGCATCGATACCGCCGGGGGCGTCAGGTGCAATTCCTCGGCTGCACGCGCATAGCTGAGGTGGCGTGCGGCAACGACGAATATCTGCAATTGCCGCAGGGTGAGATTGCGGACGAAGTTCATGTTTTCCTGACTTTAGCCGGGTGATGAAAAGGGCAACTGAATTTATAGAGCCACGCACCGCGCGTCAAATCAATCCTCGGCACGGCCCATTCCAGCCGCCGGCCACCACTCGCCAGGCGGCCCACAGGCTTTGCTCTACCCTGCCCCTGGTTTATGCTCGCCGGCCGATCACTTCCCGCTAGCCCAAGGAAATTCGCATGCCTTTTTTCGTTGACGATTCGCCTCCCGGCAGCTGCATCTTCTGCCGCCTGATTGCCGGCGAGATTCCCATTGCCCGCCTAAGGAGCACTTTGTCATGCGCGTGATCCTGCAACGAGTGAGTCAGGCCGCCGTGCATGTCGATGGGGTAACGGTCGGCGAAATCGGACCCGGACTGTTGTTGCTGGCTGGTTTCGAAGCCAGCGACAACACCGCCGACCTCGACTGGATGGCCGGCAAGATTGTCAGGATGCGCCTGTTCCCGGACCAGGTCGGCGTGATGAACCGCAGTGTGCAGGACATCCACGGCGACATCCTCGCCGTGTCGCAATTCACCCTCTACGCCTCGATCAAGAAAGGTAACCGCCCCGGCTGGAGCCGGGCCGCACCCGGCGAAATCTCATCGCCGCTGTTCGAGGAATTTGTGCGCAAATTAAGCGAACTTACCGGCAAATCAGTACCCACAGGCGTGTTCGGCGCCGATATGCAGATCACCCTGATCAATGACGGCCCGGTCAGCCTGTTCATCGATTCACGCCAGCCCGAATAAATCATCAGGTCAGTCCGCAGACCCGCTCGATGGCGCTGATCGTTGCCCCCGCCGCGTCAAACCCGCTCTGCTGACGCAGCTCGACCATGCCACCAGGGTGACTGACGTTGATCCCGGTCAGGTAATCACCGATCACATCCAGCCCGACCAGTAGCAGGCCGCGCTTGAGCAGCTGCGGGGCCAGGGTTTCGGCGATTTCGCGATCACGCGGCGACAGCTCCTGCGCCACCCCGGTGCCGCCAGCAGCCAGACTCCCTCGTGTTTCTCCGGCGCGCGGAATACGGGCCAGACACCAGGGGACCACCTTGCCGGCGATGAGCAGGATGCGTTTGTCCCCCTGATCGATTTCCGGCAGATAACGCTGCGCGATGATGGTGCGGCGCCCATCATCGGTCAGCGCCTCGGCGATGGCGTTACGGTTGCGGTCGTTGCGATGCACGCGAAACACCCGCACCTTTTCCCCTCCGTCAACCGGCTTCAGGATCACATCCCGTTCGCTATCGATGAATTCGCGTAACTGCCGCAAGTGCCGGGTGATCAGCGTTGTTGGCGTAAATTGCGCAAACTCGGCGGTGGCAATTTTTTCCGAGTGTTCGCGCAGCGCCCGCGGCCGGTTGAATACACGCAGCCCGTCCGCCTCGGCACGCTCCAGCAGCCAGGTGGCAGTAAAAAACTCGGCATCTGCCGGCGGGTCGATGCATACGAGCACCGCATCGAGAAAACGTAACGGCCGCCATTCACGCGCCACTTCGCGATACCAGTCGTGGTCGTCCGGCCGCAGGTGCATCTGCAAGACCTCGCCAAACACCCCGCCCGCATGCCCAGGCTCCGGCCGCCGCCAGCTCAGGCTTGGCGTCTGGATGGCAAAAACCTCATGCCCATGGCTCTGCGCCGCCCGCATCAGGGCCACTGCGGGATCGTTGTAGGCCCGCCGACTCCCGAGGGGGTCGGTCACGAACCCCAGCTTCAGGCTGACGCTGCGTCCGGCAATTTCCTTGTCAAAATTCAGCTGCACGATGCCCCCGCTCAGGTATGGGATTTTTGCTCTGGATCGACAAAGCCATAGTTGCCCGCCACCCAGCCCGCTGGCTCAGGCAAGGCTGCGCGGTAGGCGGTGGCGAATGAGGCCGGCAGCTGTTTCAGGCCGGCTTCAATCTTGCTCAGGTAAGCTCTCGGAGCAGGCGGAAAAATACGCGGCGTGGGGCGTTCATCAACGAAAGTAACTGCGGATGACCACTGGCCTGTTTCCGTCCGGCACTGGACGTGATGCACGCTGTACCCCTTCTCCCGCGCACACAGTCTGGCAAATTCGGCCGCGTCGATCACCAGCAATGCCCCGAGCGCCCGCGCCCCTGCCTGCGGACGAAGATTGAGAAAGCTGGCAGCAAGCTCGCCCACGCCCTCCACGGCGATACGGTGAATCGATGTCCAGCAGAGCGCGTAATCGGGCAATTCGGCCCCAATCAGATCAGCCCCGGTAAACGACCGGTGCAGCGCCCGCTCGGCACTTTCGGGGTTGAGTAGCGATCCGTAGGCAAACAGCAACATGGCTTCAAGCCAGCAGCGCCATGCCGAGCACGGCATCGCGCAGACAGGCAGATGCATCGTCACCCTGCACGGCAGCGGCCAGAATTTCCGCTTCGCGCCGCTCGGAGGCGAACGCCGTCGCTTCACGTAGCAGCGCCCCGCTATCCTGGCCCAGCAAAGCGAGCGCAAGAGCGTTTTCCAGACAAAGCGCAAACCGCTTCTTGCTCGACGCTATCCGTTCCAACACCGCCAACCCTTCGGCACTGGCGGCCTGAGCGGCTTCTCCCGCCTGCTGCGGACTTTCTCCCCCCAGCCAGCCACGGCACAGGTGAATCAGCGCGAGGTTGTGCAAGGCGACCGGCAACTCGTCCACATCGGCGATGCGCCGCTTCAATCTGACGGCCAGATGCGCATATTCAAGCGCTTCTGCCAGTGTGGACTGAGCTTCGGCGACAGCGCCCTGCGCCAGTTGACTCAACGCCTGCTTACGACTGACATATGCCATATTAGTCAGCGAACCGCTATACAACTTCTGCTGCAGCCCGGGAATGGCAAGTGCCTGGCGGTTGGCCGCAATTGCTTCGGCATAGCGCTGGGCAGCATCAAGATACAGCGCCCGATAGTTATGTAGCCGCCAGTATTCGTGCGCGCTTCCCGGGCTACGCTCAAGCTCGCTACCCGCCTGCTCCAGCCAGTGCTGCCCTTCACCCAGACCTGAGGCTGGCTGCGCGCAATAGCACAGCCAGGCCGCTTCAAGTAGCGCCGCAATATGCAGTTCGGAACGCCGGGCCAGCTGGCTGGAAGCCAGCAGGTGGCGGATATCGGCATAAGCACCGGCAGCGTCACCCAGCCTTTCCTTGAGGCGAGCCAAACGCACAGTGGCCAACAGAGGATCAAGGCCAAACAATTTCTGCCAGATCGCTGCAGCAGGCGCATACAAACCCACGGTTTCAAGCATCCGCGCCAGACAGCGCAGGGTCGCATCATCGAAAGCATTGAAACGGGTCAGGACAAGAAGGCTCTGTGCAGCTCCCGAGCTGGCATCTTCCTCGGCAATGACCCGCGGCAGGTAGTGGGCAATCGCACCGCCTGCCGCACCAGGAGCATCAGGCGCGAATTCCCGCTGCGCAATATAGGCGAACAAGGGGTAGTGCTCACCCGTTTCCAGCTGGTGCAGGGCCTCACTGATGAGCTGCCGTAACTGCCGACGCAGTGCGAATTGCAACTGCGGATCAACGGCGCTCGTGTCGTGCAGAACTGCCAATTGGTTGATGGTGCACAAGGTGGCCAGTGGGTCGGCATCATGTAACAGGCGCCGGCTGTTGCTGATCAGCAACTGGCGGCTGTGTCGGGCAAGATGCTGTGTCGCATGCAGATGCAGCGCGGTGTCTGGTGGCAACTGCAATTGTTCGATCCGTTCCGCGTTCCGCACAAGATAGCCATAGTCGTTGCGGCAACGGGCCAGAAAACGGTAAATCGCATCCTGTTCGAGACGCTCGGCAAAATGCCGCGCCAATTTCAGGAATGCGTTTTCGGAAAACACCAGCGGCCCGACAGCCGCCTCGAATGGACTGCTGGTCAGCGCGTGCAGGGGAAAGCTGGCAATTTGCGCCAACGTCAGTAATTTGCGCTCGGCGGCGGACAGGATGCTCAGCGGCGTCAGTCGCTCTCCCGCCAGCCCGGCCGTTGTGCCACGAGTGGCAGCAACTTCGACGCTGTCACCCCCCTCCAGGCGCAGACGGGGCTGCCCCGCGACGGCGCCAGCGATCACATGCAGCTCATCGCTACGCACATGTAGATACAAGCAACTGCCACCAGGCAGCTGCGCTACGCACAGCGGCAGGAGCACATCCCAGAAAGCGCGCACCCCGCCAGCATCGGGCCGCCCCGGATTCCACACCGCGACCTCCTGCGCTTGCGGCAACCCGCAATGCCGCCCCCAGGCACGGGCCAGGCGCATCAGGCGAGCCGGGCGGAGGTGAAAGCGCTGGGTCATGTCGCGAAAACTGTCGATCATGCCGCCAAGCTCCTGCGACAAGAGGCTCATCCGCTGCGAACTTGCCGCCAGCGCAGCCAGCACGACGTAGAGCAACAGCGCTCCGGCCAGAACGGCCAATTGACGAGGGGCCGGCTCGACTTCCATGAACAGATCGTAGAGCCCATTACCCAGCACCGCAAACACACCAACCGGCAACAGCAACATCAGCACTGCCAGTGTCGTCCCCGACCAACCAACCAAGCGGGCATTTGGTTGTGCCGCCAGTGTCTCGGCCAAGCGCTCTGCCGCCGCGTCATCCGGCAGCGAGATCGTCCATTGCTGCCCGGCAATATTCAGGAATGTGGCGGGCGGCGGCGATGTACGCCAGTCATCGAGGAGCCGGACTTCAATCATTGTCCCGGGGCAGTATTGGCCAGTTCGATCGCCGCCGCCAGACAGGCCAGGCGAGCAACCACACCATAGGCATAGAAGCGGTTGGGCGGCGAGTCGGGGTTGCCGCAGCGGTAATCCGGCAAATTACACCCCGTCTCAAAGGCCAGGGGCTCGAAATGCATGCCCGGCGCGTTCAGGTTTTCGTCCTTGCCGCGTCCGGTATGCACACGATAAAAGCCCCCCACGACATAGCGGTCGATCATGTAAACCACCGGTTCCGCCACCGCCTCATTGACCGTTTCGCAGGAATGCACACCTTCCTGAATCAGCACCTCGGAGACTTCCAGACCTTCCTTGCCAACGCTCATCTTGTTGCGCTGCTTGCGGTTGAGCGCAATGACTTCGTCGGCGTCATGCACCGTCATCACGCTCATGCCGTAGGTGCCGGCATCGGCCTTGACCACGACGTAGGGCCGTTCGCTGATGCCGTACTCACGGTACTTCTCGCGCACGATGTCGAGCACGCCTGCCACATTGGCTGCCAGGCATTCCTCACCTTGGCGCTCGTGAAAATTGACCGCACGACACAGAGAAAACGTCGGATTGATGCGCCAGGGGTCAATCCCGATAGCCTTGGCAAACCCATTGGCCACCTCATCGTAGGCCGTGAAGTGGTTGGATTTGCGGCGCACCGCCCAGCCGGCATGCAACGGTGGCAGGATGAACTGTTCCTCGATCCCCTGCAGCAACGGGGGAATACCCGCCGACAAGTCATTGTTGAGCAGAATGGCACACGGTTCGAAACCCTCCACACCGAGACGGTTGTCCTGCCGGATCAGCGGTTCGAGCAGGAGGCTGTGGCCGCTGTCGAGGCGAATCGTTGTCGGTGCAGTGACTTCCGGCGACAGCGACCCGAGCCGGACTTCCAGCCCCGTCTGACGCAGCATGTAGACGATCTGCGCCACATTCTGCAGGTAGAACTGGTTGCGCGTGTGGTTTTCCGGAATGAGCAGGAGGCGCTTGGCCTGCGGGCAGAATTTTTCGATCGCGCTCATCGCCGCCTGTATACACAGCGGCAGAAACGCCGGGTTGAGGTTATTGAACCCCCCCGGAAAAAGATTGGTGTCCACCGGCGCCAGCTTGAAACCGGCATTGCGCAGATCAACCGAAGAATAGAAAGGCGGCGTGTAAACCTGCCACTGCTCGCGCAACCAGTGCTCGATCTGTGGACTGGCGTCCAGGAAACGTCGCTCCAGGTCGAGTAATGGGCCGCTCAGGGCCGTGGTGAGATGGGGGACCATGGCATCCATTCTTCAATGCAAAAATGATGCGCGATGTTACACCGCGTCCGCCCCGGGTAAAAAGGGTAAAATGCGCGGTTCTTCGTTTTCTGCCGGAGCCTGACTGCCGTGCTCGTCGCTGCCAACATCACCATGCAATTCGGGGCCAAGCCCCTCTTTGAGAACGTCAACGTCAAGTTTGGCGAAGGTTACCGCTACGGTCTGATTGGCGCCAACGGGGCCGGTAAATCAACCTTCATGAAAATCCTGTGCGGGGCGCTGGAGCCCTCCGCCGGCAACGTGTCGAAAGAAACCACCGAGCGCATGGCCTACCTGCGTCAGGATCAGTTCGCCTACGAAGACATGCGCGTACTGGATGTGGTGATGATGGGGCACGAGGAATTGTGGACCGCCATCCAGGAACGCGACGCGATTTACGCCAACCCGGAGGCGACCGAGGACGACTACATGCGCGCCGCCGAACTTGAAGGCAAGGTTGGCGAATACGACGGCTACACCGCCGAGTCGCGCGCCGGCGAGCTGCTGCTCGGCGTAGGCATCCCGACCAGCCAGCACAACGGCCCGATGAGCGAGGTCGCACCGGGCTGGAAGCTGCGCGTGCTGCTCTGCCAGGCGCTGTTCGCCGACCCAGACATCCTGCTCCTCGACGAACCGACCAACAACCTCGACATCAACACCATCCGCTGGCTGGAAGAAGTGCTCAACAATCGTGACTCGACGATGATCATCATCTCCCACGATCGCCACTTCCTGAACCAGGTCTGCACCCACATGGCCGACCTCGACTACGGCAAGATCCAGATCTACCCCGGCAACTACGACGATTTCATGGAAGCCGCACAGCAGGCCCGCGAGCGCCAATCGCAGGCGAACGCCAAGGCCAAGGAACGGATCGCCGAACTGCAAACCTTCGTCCGCCGCTTCTCGGCCAACGCCTCCAAGGCCAAGCAGGCGACCAGCCGTTTGAAGCTGATCGACAAGCTCAAGCCAGAAGACGTCAAGCCGTCGTCGCGCCAGTATCCGTGGATCCGCTTCGACTACGACGAGAAGCAGAAGCTGCACCGTCAAGCGGTCGAGATCGAGAACCTGACCTTCGCCTACCCGGGTAGTGAGCGCAAGATTTTCGACAAACTGTCGCTGACCATCAACGGCGGTGAAAAAATTGCCGTCATCGGCGAAAACGGTGTCGGCAAAACAACTTTCCTCAAGCTCCTGATGGGCGAACTGCAGGCCAGCGCCGGCACTTTGAAATGGGCGGACAAAGCCAGTATCGGCTATTACGCCCAGGATCACTCAGCGGAATTTGCCGGCAACCAGAGCCTGACCGAATGGATTGCCGGTTATGCCCGCGCCAGCATCGAGGAGGGCGGCGACCTTGAAACCCTGGTGCGCGGCACGCTGGGCCGGCTGCTATTCTCCGGCGACGAGCAGAAGAAGCCGGTCAATGTCATTTCCGGCGGCGAGCAGGGGCGCATGTTGTTCGGCCGTCTGATGCTGGAGCGGCGCAACGTGCTGGTGCTGGATGAGCCGACCAACCACCTCGACATGGAATCCATCGAAGCCCTGAATGCCGGCCTCGATAAATTCCCGGGCACGCTGATCTTCGTGTCGCACGACCGCGAATTCGTGTCCACGCTCGCCACGCGCGTCCTCGAGGTCAAGGGCGACGGTCGTATCGTCGATTACCTGGGCGGCTACGAGGATTATCTCGACAGCTGCCTGGCGCAGGGCTGAGCAGCCTCGGCACCAGCCCTCAGTAGTAAGGCAGATAGAGCGGGTAAAGCACCCGCTCTTCTTTTTCGATCCGCTCGGTCAACACCTGTCCGATGGTCGCAAAATCCTTGGCGAAGGCCCCTGCCAGCTCCTTGTCGACACCGATCGTGTCGTATTTCTTCAAGAAATTCATCGCCACCCGGGCAATGGCGTCCATTTCACGGCGAAATTCGTGGATCAATTCAGAATTGATCTCATCATTGGCGAGGCTATGACTGAGATAGATGTACAGGCGCACATTTTCGGTCAGTAAATGCGCCTGCAGGCTGCTGCGGAAGTGCACCAGCTTTTTCGCCACCTCTTCATAGTCGCCACCTTCGAACGCAGTCTTGATGCCGAGGTAAATGCTGATCAGATTCTGATGGTCGGCCTTCAGCTGTGGCACCAGCTCCGGCTGGAAACGAATTTCCGTCCCGGGTGCGGCCTGGTATTGCGGCGGCGGAATCACCGGGGCCTCTGGCTCGGTGAATTTTTTTCTGCGGAAAAAACCAAACATCAGACTCCCCCGGCAACAAGATGGAGCGAATGTAAACGCCCGCCACCACATATGCAAGTCGCAAGCTCCTGCATAGCCGGTCTGTTCCGCTAATCAGCCCGCGTCGTAGGACTGGCAGCGGATACCATCGCGCCCGCCGTTCTTGACCTCGTACATCAGCCGGTCAGCTTCGCACAGCATGTCCGTCAGCTCTGTCGGTGGCTGCGCATAACTTGCCACGCCAATACTAAAGGTCACCGGCCAGTTCGATTCCTGCATCGCCGCCAGCAAGCGGAGCCGCAATTTCTCTGCGTATTCGGCAGCTGCCGCGGCCCCCGCCCCGGGCAGCAGAAGAACGAACTCATCGCCCCCCAGACGCCCGGCCAGGTCGCTGGCACGCAGTTGTTTCTGCAACACTTCGGCAACCCGCCGCAGCAAACGGTCGCCAGTGTCATGACCAGACTCATCATTGACCCGTTTGAAATGATCCAGATCGATGAACAAGATACTGATCGGGGTTCCCTGACGCCGCGCCAGGCTCAACAGCAGCTCGCCATCCTGCAGGAAACCGAAACGGTTGGGCAGATGTGTCAGGGCATCATTGCGCGCCATCCGCGTTTCGCGCTGCAGGATTTCGCGGATCTTGCCCAGCAACCAGATGCTGCTGAAGGGTATGGCGATACGGACCAGGGTATTGAACAGCAGCGGCCACTGGCTGATGTTTTCCCCGCCCAGCTGGCGGTCGGTCATGTGCCAGAGCAAGATGGTGATGCCGGCCAGCAGATAGGCACGCGGCAAGCTGACATACCAGGCAATCACCATTGCCGGCAGGATGAAGAAAATGTGCAGCTCGTAGGCAGGACCGCTCCACACATTGAGGTAACTGATCAGGCCTACCGCAAACAACGAAGACAGCCACAAGGCAATCTTGCCGCGACGATCGGGTTGGTAGAGAGCGAATTGGCGCAGGTTCATGCGGGGCATCATCGGAGAATCGGGCGGGCAGCGCAACTACTGCAGTCAGTGCAACTGACCCGTGGCAAGCAACTCACGGATGGTACGCACGCATTCAATATCGGAATCGAGGTAGGCCGACTTGACGTAATCAACATACGCGGCATCTTCACCACCGTTTTCGGCCAGGTTCGTGTGATAGGTGAAGCGCAGGAAGAGCACCTCCGGCGCAGGTTCTTCGATCCGGATGCAAAGGCTGCCGCCGGCATGTCCGGCCCCTGTCTCAACCACGAATTCGACCTCCTGGCCGGTTTGAAGACGCACGCGATCAACAATCCGCGCCGCTCCGAAATCGAGTTCGCGCCGGGCATGCACCTCGCTGCGCTCCAGCAGGGTGAAGCTCTGCAGACCGGGGAGGAAAGGCAAGGGGTTATCGACCCGCTGCAGCAACCCATGCCACAGCTGAGCACGTGTCAGTGGCTCCAGCAGGGGATTGGCCGGGTCGTTGATGGTAATCAGGTGTTCGAATTTCATGTGGCGATGGTAGCATCCCGCCATGCAACTCGAACGTATCCTACAGTCTCAGGGGTTCGGCTCCCGCAAGGAATGCCGCGCCATGATCCGGCACCATCTGGTGACAGTGAATGGCGAAGCTTGCGCCAACCCCTTCGCCGAATTTTCCACTACTGGTCTGCACTTTTCCGTCGCTGACGAAGCCTGGCAATTTCAGGCCCACGCCACACTGGTCCTGCACAAACCGGCAGGTTACGAATGTTCGCGCCAGCCGCAGCACCATCGCTCGATCTTCGAACTGATCCCCACCCCTTTGCGCAACCGTGGCGTGCAACCGATCGGCCGGCTTGATGCCGACACGACCGGAATTCTGCTGCTGACCGACAACGGCCAGCTGAATCACCGCCTGTCCTCCGGCAAGCGCAACATTCCGAAGGTGTATCGGGTCGGCACACGCCATCCCTTGACACCGGAAAGTATCGCCAATCTGCTCGCCGGCGTGCAGTTGCACGATGAACCGGCGCCGGTCAGAGCGGTGGCAGCCGAGCAGATCGACAGCACCACCTTGCGCCTGACCGTGACCGAAGGCAAATACCATCAGGTCAAACGCATGCTCGCGGCAACCGGCAACCGGGTCGAAACCCTGCACCGCGAACAGTTCGCCGGCATGCTCTTGCCGGCCAATCTGGCGGTGGGCAGCTGGCGCTGGCTGTCCCCGGATGAGTTGAAGCCACTGGAGCAGCAGTAATGACCCTGACCGAAATGCGTTACATCGTGGCCCTGGCCCGCGAGCGACATTTCGGGCGGGCAGCGGAAGCGTGCCATGTCAGCCAGCCCACCCTGTCGGTGGCCCTGAAAAAGGTGGAAGGCCAGGTCGGCGCAGCACTTTTCGAACGTACCGCCAGCGACGTGCGCATCACGGCGCTCGGCGAACGGATTGTCGAGCAGGCGCAACGCGTGCTGGCGGAAGCCGTCAAGCTTGATGAAATCGCGCTCACCTCGGGGGATCCCTTGAGCGGCCAGTTGCGTGTCGGCATCATCTACACCATCGCCCCCTATCTGTTGCCGCAACTGATCCCGGCGTTGTCGCGGCAAGCCCCCAGAATGCCGCTGTTCATCAAGGAAGATTTCACGGCGAATCTGGTGCCGGCGCTGAAAGCAGGCGAACTGGACGTGATCATCATCGCCCTGCCGTTCACCGAGGCGGGACTGGTCGCGCAAGCAGTCTATGACGAAGCCTTTCGCGTCATCGTTCCCGCCACCCATGCCTGGTCGGAGCGGCAGAGCGTGCAGAGCGACGAACTGGATGGCGAGCACCTGCTACTGCTCGGGCACGGCAACTGCTTCCGCGATCAGGTACTGGAGTCCTGTCCGCGCCTCAATGCACCGGACGCCCTGGAGCATGCCCTGGAAGGCAGCTCACTGGAAACCATCCGCTACATGGTGGCCAGCGGCGCAGGCATTGCGGTCATGCCCAGCTCGGCAGCCGATCCACTGATCGAACGTGAGCCCATGGTGCGTGTCCTACCTTTTGCCGCCCCCTCGCCGACACGTACTGTCGGCCTGGTCTGGCGCGTCACTTACCCACGCAGCGCTGCCATTGATGCCGTCAGAACGGCCTTGCTGGCCTGCCAGCTGCCGGGCAGTACTCCATGTCGCACTTGACCAAGGTGAAATCAGTGCCAGTGCAGGATCCAGCACATCACCTGCTGTCGGCCAGTGCCAATGCTGACTGGCGCCAGGTGCGACCAATCTGGCGCGCTGCGCGGGCCGAGGGCGCTTCGATCCAACGATAGAAAATACCTGCCAGCGCCAGGCTGGTGAAAAACGCAACGACCAGTCCCAGGGTGGCAAGCGGTGGCGAGATCCATTCCAAGTGTGACCACAGCGCGGCAACGAATACCAGCACCGGAAAATGCACCAGGAACAAGCTGTAGGAAACCCTGCCCAGCCAGAGCAGTGCCGCCTGCCTTGGCCAGCGCGCGGCAAAGCCGCTTTCCAGCGACCAGACCAACAGAGCACCTACAACCATCGCCACCCCGAGGCGCCAGCGCCATTCGAACAGCATCGCGAGTGAAAAGAGCGCTTGATAGGCATAGAACTCGAGTTTTTGCCGGCCATGCACCCGCCGCCAGACAATCACCCCCATGAAAAAGTAGGGGAAGAAGTACACCGCCCACACATCCCAACCCGGTGCAAGGTTGGCGTAGAACAGGGAGAACGCAGCCAATGCCCAGCCACCCAACCCAATGACGTCCAGGTGCCGCCCCAGGCTGCTGTCGCGCACACAAATCAGGAGTGCGAACAAGATGCACAGCTGGATGTTGATGCAGACAAACCACAGGCCGGCGGACAACGCTTCATAGCCGAGGATATCCTGCAGAAAGAAAAGGTGTGCGATGAATTGTGGCCAACTGACCGGACTGCCCAGCACCGACGCCGGCACCCAGTTACGGGCAAAAGCATAAACCGGCAGCACCAGCGCAATCACCGCCAGATAGGGCAGTCCCAGCCGGCAGTAACGGCGCAGCAGGAACAGCAGCAGCCCTCCCAGCTGCCAGCGACGCGTGACCAGAGTCTGCGCCAGCACGAAACCCGCGAGCACGAAAAATACCTGGGTCGAGCGTGCATGCACCTCAAACCAGGTCAGCACGTCGCCCAGCAGCGGACGGGTCCAGTCATTCAAAGGGGGATACAGCGCAAAGTGATGCCAGACGATCACCACTGCGGCAACTGCGCGCAGAGCGACAATGAAATTGAGCTGCTGGCTTTTGGTATCTCTACTGGCAGCGGCCGAAACCACCGGCGAAACAGAATCTTTATTCAATGCAATCACCATAAAAACTTACGCCCCCAGCGGAACCGGGGGCGTAATCTAATGGGGATGATTATAGGATAGTTCAGCGCATTTTTCCGTGCAGAAACATCCGGTTGAATTTAGAAATAATCGAATCAACCCGCTTTCTTTACTTTGGCGGGCGCCTTCTTGGCTGCCGGCGCTTTTTTCTCGAACTCAAATCCGACTTTGCCTGACTCAATCACCAGATACGCTGAAAATTTGCGCCGAGTACGATTGGAAATGAATTCCCGGAGTAGATCGGTCTTGCCCGTTGCCAGCATTTTCTGCATCTGGGCATGTTCGATCGGTTGCTGCAGGATGATCTTGCCGGAGCGGAAATCACAGCTTTTCTCACTCCCGACCGATTTTTCGCAAACATAGGCATTGCCATTGTCGTACACCCCGGCAGCGCACTTTGGACATGCACCAAGACTTTCCTGGCCGGAGAAATCAACTGGCTCGCTGCTTTCATCGCCGGCCTTGTCCTGACCAAAATCAAATTCCGGCAGTTTGTCGGCATTGAGTTTGATGGCGGCGGCAAAACTGCGGCCCATCTTGTTACGGAAACCCGTGAGTGGTCCAACCTGGCCCTCGCGCAGCAGCGTTTCGACTTCCACCGGCTCATACTGACGACCCGCCACAATCTTCCACAGCGCATAATCACAACCGCTGCACTGGAACTTCTTGTAGGTTTCGCGAATCTGCCCGCCGCACTTCGGACACGGCTCGGTCAGTACGCCAAAATCACCGGGAATGGTGTCGTTGTCGTAGCTTTTTGCGCGCTCGACCATGTGCCGCGTCATCTCGGCGATCTCGCGCATGAACTCGTCGCGCGTGAAATCGCCCTTCTCGATGCGGCCCAGCTTCCATTCCCAGTCGCCGGTCAGTTCCGGCTGGGTCAGTTCCTTGATGCCGAGGCCGTTCAACAGCGTCATCAGGTTGAAGGCCTTGGCCGTCGGGATCAGTTCACGGCCTTCGCGCAGCATGTACTGCTCGCCGATCAGGTTTTCGATGATCTGGGCGCGCGTGGCCGGGGTGCCGAGGCCGCGGCCGGCCATCGCCGCCTTCAGTTCCTCGTCGTCGACCATCTTGCCGGCACCTTCCATGGCCGACAGCAGGGTGGCTTCCGAATAGCGCGGCGGCGGTTTGGTGGCGCTGGCCTTGACCGTGACTTCCTCGGTCTTGACCTTTTCGTCCTTGTCGACCGCGACCAAGTTGCCTTCGTCGCCGGTCTGGCCTTCCTTGCCATGGACGGCAAGCCAGCCCGGATTGACCAGGACCTTGCCTTCGGTCTTGAACGGATGCCCCTCGACCCGGGTGATACGGGTCGTCACCATGTACTCGGCTGCCGGGAAGAACACCGACAGGAAGCGGCGGACGACGAAGTCGTACAGTTTCTGCTCGGCTTCGTTGAGGTTCTTCGGCGCCTGCGGCGTGGGGATGATGGCGAAGTGATCGCTCACCTTCGCGTTATTGAAGATGCGCTTGTTCGGCAGCACCCAGTTGCGCGCCAGGACCTGGTGCGCAAACGGTGCGTAACGGGCGAGCAGGACTTCGTCGTGACCCTTGCCGGCACCTTCGCCGGTGAGCACGCGCATCGTTTCCTTGACCGTGGCGAGGTAGTCCTCGGGCAGACAGCGCGAATCGGTCCGCGGGTAAGTCAGCACCTTGTGCTTTTCGTAGAGCGCCTGGGCCAGGCCGAGCGTTGTTTTGGCCGAGAACCCGAAACGGGCGTTGGCCTCGCGCTGCAAGCTGGTCAGGTCAAACAGCAGCGGCGACAGGCGGGTTTCCGGTTTGGCTTCCTCGCTGACGATGCCGGGCTTGCCCGAAGTCGCCGCCTTGATCGCCTCGGCACGGGCGACTTCCCACAGACGGTCGGCGCGGGCATGCTCGTCCTCCTGCTTGCCCTTGAAGCCTTCGTCGAACCATTTGCCGGTGTAATTGCCGGCCTTGGCGGCAAATTCAGCTTCGACTTCCCAGTAATCGCGCGGCTTGAAGTCACGAATCTTGCGCTCGCGCTCGACGACGATGGCCAGCGTCGGCGTCTGTACGCGACCGACCGTGGTCAGGTGGAAGCCGCCGGTCTTCGAATTGAAGGCGGTCATCGCCCGGGTGCCGTTGATGCCGACCAGCCAGTCGGATTCGGAACGGCAGACGGCGGCGTCGGCCAGCCCCTGCATTTCGCTACCTGGGCGCAGCCGCGCGAAACCATCGCGAATCGCCTGCGGCGTCATCGACTGCAGCCACAGCCGCTGCACCGGTTTGCCAACCTTGGCATGCTGGACAATGTAATTGAAGATCAGCTCACCCTCGCGTCCCGCGTCACATGCGTTAATCAGGCCATCAACGTCCTTGCGCTTGATCAGTTTGTTGACCACACGCAGACGGGCTGCGCTTTTTTCAATGGGGTTGAGTGCAAAATGGGGCGGAATGACCGGCAAATGGGCGAACGACCATTTGCCGCGTTTAACTTCAAACTCTTCCGGGCAGGCCAGTTCGAGCAAGTGGCCGACAGCCGAAGACAGCACGTAGCTTTCGGATTCGAAATAGTCGTCGTGTTTGGTAAACCCGCCCAGTGCCTTGGCGATGTCGCTGGCAACAGAGGGTTTTTCGGCAATGATCAGTTTTTTGCTCATGGGGTCGCCCTGTAAGGTGCCGGGGATGATAAGTGGGGTGTTGGGCGCTTGCAAGGGCTGAATTTGCAGCCCGCCAGATTCACAGTGCCGCCAGATCAAACCAGACGCTGGTAGCGATTCCCCGGCAGGGAGGCAATCTGACCATTCAGTTCGAAATCAAGCAGGGTTGCCAGTATCTCGTCAGTATTGAGGCCCGTACTGGCCACTAGTTCATCAAGGCTGACCGGTTCGTGTCCGAGCAAAGCCATGAGCGGCGATTCATCGATGCCTGCTGCCGTTGCTGGCGGCTCGACAGCAGTCAGTCCGGATGCTGACGGCAGGGCAGCGCCAAGCACCGGGCGCAATTCTTCCTCGACATGCGCAGCGGTTTCCACCAGCTTGGCGCCTTCGCGGATCAAGCGATGGCAGCCACGTGCCTGCGGTGAATGGATGGAACCAGGGATGGCAAATACCTCACGCCCGACCTCTCCTGCCAGCCGGGCTGTAATCAGCGAACCGCTCTCCACCGCTGCCTCAATCACCAGCACTCCACGCGACATGCCGGCAATGATGCGGTTGCGCCGAGGAAAGTTGCCGGCAATTGCCGGTGTCCCCAATGGAAATTCGGAAATGATTGCCCCCCGGGAAGCGATATGTTGCGCCAGTTCATGATTTCGCGCCGGGTAAACACGGTCGATGCCCGTACCAATGACCGCTAGCGTGCAACCACCAGCAGCCAGCGCACCTTGATGGGCTGCGGTATCGATTCCCAGCGCCAGGCCGGAAACGATGTGCCAGCCTCGTTGCGCCAACGCCCCGGAAAACTCCCGGGCATTGCGCAGCCCCTGCGGTGTCGCATTTCGACTCCCCACCACGGCAAGGCAGTGCCGGTTCAACAAGGCGGGGTCACCCAGAACGTACAGTACCGTCGGCGGGTCGGGGGTATCGAGCAGGATTTGCGGATAATTCGCGTCGATCAGCGTCAGAATGTGATGGCCGGGTTCTGCTGCCCAGGCCAGGGCGCGCTCGACCGCCGCCTGCGGCGGGTCAGCCAGCAACTGGCTGGCGCGCTGGCCGATCACCGCATGCAAGCTGGCTGCACTGCTGGCAAAAATGGCTTCTGGTAAACCACACGCGGCGAGCAGCCGTCTCTGGCTCTCGCCGCCGATACCCGGCGTCAGGGTCAGCCGCAACCAAGCAGCCAGCCCTGCGTCCAGATTCACGGATTCTGCACTCCGTCACCAATCACCACGGATTTCGAGCCTTCCACGATCAGCGCATAGGCCACATGATCGAACGAACGGAACACGAATGCCAGACCATAGCGCTCATCAGGAATGTCGGTCGTCAAGCGCTTCACGTCATCATCCATATAGGCCGCCGTGCGCTTGCGGTACAGCGCAATCACATGGCCATTTTCCAGGCCATCGGCCTCACCGCGGTTGATGCTGACGATGGAGCCCGGACCGCCAGTGTTGATCGCACCGTAGATGGACATGATCTGACCACGGATTTCCTTCTCCGGCGCACGCGGCACGTAGGCCAGGATGGTCGGCGGCGGTGCGGGTTTCAGCCAGTCACCATAGTGGATGTCTTCCTTGGCCAGGGTGACGGTCATGGTTGCCGGATCACCCGGGCGGGTCAATTTGGCATTACCCAGGAAATGCGCTTCATAGCCGAGAACCTGTTTGGTTTCCGGATCGGTCAGCGCCTTGCCCGGACGGAAGACATGCCACTGAATCACGTCACTGCCTTCGATGCCCTTGACGTAGGCCATATCGCCGCCGCCGATCAGCACCCGGTCTTCTTCCGTCGCCACAATGCGCGGCGCGGTTTTTTCTTCACCCGCCTCGATGATCAGTGGCTGCGACAGGAAGGGCTCGATGACATTGGGCGGAATGCTGGGAATGCTCTGGGCAATCAGGGTTTCATAAACTTTGGGTTGCGGCTTGCCCTGGCCCGCCACTGGCTTGCCCAGGCGCAGACGCGGGCTACCGTCGGACAGATCGAGCCAGACGATGTCGCCTGGATAGATCAGGTGCGGGTTCTTGATCTGATCCTTGTTCAGGCGCCAGATTTCAGGCCAGCGCCAGGGTTTTTGCAAGAATTTTCCGGAAATATCCCACAGGGTGTCGCCCTTCACGACCACATGACGATCAGGGGGATTATCGACCAGTTCCAGCGGCGCAGCAGCGCTGGCCAAAGTGACTGTCGCCGCCAGGAAGAGGCCGGATATAATGCTGCGGATCATGAGTGATTCCTTTGCGGTTAAGCGAAACGCCCAGGAGCGAATGGCATTCCCGTACGCCATGTACGATGTACACCGCTCGTGAGCGTATTTAAAATCTCGAAAATCGCTTTAGATTCTGCATGTAATCCTTTCTGCAAGCAAGCTTTTATTCCTGTCTGACATGGCCCTATTACCCATTTTGCGTTTCCCGGACCCACGCCTGCAAAAAATCGCCCGGCCTGTGGACAAAATTGACGACAGCATTCGCCAGCTGGCTACGGACATGGCGGAAACCATGTACGAGGCCCCCGGTATCGGTCTCGCTGCAACACAGGTCGATGTACATCTGCGCGTGGTCGTGATCGATGTTTCGGAAGAGCGCAACGCGCTGCGTGTTTTCATCAATCCGGAAATCCTCAGTTGCGACGGTCTGGCGCTCGGCGAAGAAGGCTGTCTGTCGGTGCCGGGCATTTACGATAAGGTGGAGCGGGCCGAGCGGGTCACCGTGCGTTATCTCGACCAGTCCGGTCAGGAACAGCGACTGGAAGCGGAAGGTCTACTGGCAGTCTGCATTCAGCACGAAATCGACCATCTGAACGGCAAGGTATTCGTCGACCACCTGTCACAACTGAAACAGACCCGGATCCGGACCAAGCTTGCCAAGCAGGCCCGGGTCACTGCCTGAAAGCCCCAGCATGCGACTGATTTTCGCCGGCACACCGGAATTTGCCGCCCAGGCACTACACGCATTGATTGCGGCCGGGCACGACATTCCCCTAGTGCTCACCCAGCCTGACCGGCCTGCCGGTCGCGGCATGGCGTTGCAACCATCAGCCGTCAAACAGGTGGCCGTCGCGCATGGCATCGAGGTTTTCCAGCCAGACAACCTGAAATCCGCCGAAGCTCAGTCTCGTCTGGCCGCAGTCAACGCCGAAGTCATGGTGGTGGCCGCCTATGGTTTGCTCCTGCCGCAGACGGTACTGGATCTGCCGCAGTTCGGCTGCCTCAACATCCACGCTTCACTGCTGCCACGCTGGCGCGGTGCAGCCCCCCTGCAACGGGCTCTGCTCGCAGGCGACCGCGAAAGCGGCGTCTGCATCATGCAGATGGAAGCCGGACTGGATACCGGCCCGATCCTGCTGCAGGAAGCTGTAATCATCGATGCCAGCGAAACCACGGCCAGTCTGCACGATAAACTTGCTCACTGTGGTGCCGAACTGATCGTGCGCGCGCTGGCACGCCTGCCTTTGCCGGCAGTGCCACAGCCCAGCGCAGGCATCACCTATGCCCACAAGATCGACAAGGCTGAAGCCAGCATCGACTGGCAGCAAAGCGCCACGCACATCGACCGTCAAATCCGTGCGTTCAACCCGTTTCCCGGCGCCCAGACCACGCTCGCCGGCCAGCGCCTCAAGCTGTGGCAGGCGCGTCCGCATGCCGGCCAGGGAGAGCCCGGCCGCATCCTCGCCATCGAGCGCGACGCCATCATCGTCGCCTGTGGCGAGGGAGCCCTCGCCCTCAGTGAATTGCAGAAAGCCGGCGGCAAACGCCTGCCTGCCCGTGAATTTCTCGCGGGTCACCCCCTGCAGCCGGGCGACCGTCTGGGCGAGGCCTGAACCTCATCCATAACCGCAGCTCAGCAGGCTGGCTGCAGCCGGCGCGTTTCACGTGAAACGCAAATAGCGTCGAGCAGATATCCCAGGCGATAGCCCGCCGCAGCCAGACGTTGACTGGCGATCTGCTGCGCTCGTGCCACATAACGCTCGCTCAGAATGAAACTGACGCTCCCCAGCGTCGCCGGATAAACCTCCGGCAGCAACTGCTGACTTTCCTGCAGCCAGCTTTGCGGCGTTCCCTGATCCGGCCGCTTCTGTTCCTGCAGGTAGGCGACAGCTCGCCGCAGCTTCTTGCCACGCAGGCCGCTGGGGCCAGGCAGATCATCCCAATAAGCGTGCAGCTTGACGAACGGCTGGCGGGGATTGCCCGGGTTCTCAACCAGTACGCCGTTACCCCCACGATCTTCGCTATAGCCGGTATGCAACGGCTGATGTACATCGCCCACCAGATGCAGCACCCAGGGTAAAGCCCAGGCCAGCTCGGCCGCATCGCGGCTGTTTTCAAGGGTGGCCACCAGCTTGGCAAGCTGGACATCGATCTGACCCGCGCGCCGCCGCCCTTGCCGGTCAATATTCACGTAATGCCAGTCACCATGTGCGGCCATGTCGGGAAAACCAGGCAAGGGCGCCGTCGTGCCCCCCGCACGGAAGCGCGGATCATGACGAATGCTGTCTGCCCAGGTGGACGCTTCGGCAAACAACAGATCTGCTGCGCCAGCTCCCGCTTTCTCCCGCCAACGACCAACGTCCGGATGCTGCCGCAGCACGCCATGCACGAAGCTACGCGTTGCCGGACGCATGCCATCCCAAGCCAGCAGGGCTGACTGGCGGTGGCCGGCTGCATTCCAGGCATGGGCCGGCACGCTCAGACAAAGAAAAATGAACAGGAAGAAGGCGAGGCGCATGGCCGCATTATGCCTCGTGCGATAATCCGCACCATGTCACCCACGATGCCCCCGTCCCACCTGCCACCTGCTGCGCTTGCCCATGCCTTCTGGCAGGCCGCCGATCTGGTGGCACGTGTCATGGCTGGACACAGCCTGGCAGACAATGCCCTGCAGCGCGTTCCCGGCATCGCCCGGCCGGCGGTCCAGGACCTCGTGTACACCACCCTGCGCGCTTACGGGCGCGGAGACTTCCTGCTGTCGCGCCAGCTCGAGCGGCCGTTGCAGGTCCCGGTGGTCCATGCCTTGTTGCTGGTCGCTCTGCAACGCCTGGAGCATCATCCGCAGCAAGCGCATACCATCGTCGATCAGGCCGTACTGGCAGCCGGTGAGCTGGCCCGTGGTCGTTTGCGCGGTCTGGTCAATGCCGTGCTGCGCAATTTCCTGCGCCGGCGCGACGAATTACTGGCCGCAGCGGACCGCGACCCGCTGGCCCATGGACAGCACCCGCTGTGGTGGCAGGATGTCCTGCAGACAGCCTGGCCCGAACACGCCGCTGCCATCCTGGCAGCGGGTAACCAGCCGCCGCCGATGGCCCTGCGCGTCAATCAGCAACGCACCAGCCGCAAAGCGTATCAGGAAGAATTGCAGGCAGCAGGCATCGATGCCTCACCCGTTGGCGACGCGGGACTAACGCTTGCCCACCCTGTGCCGGTCGACCGACTACCGGGTTTTTTTGACGGCAAGGTATCGGTGCAGGACCCCGGCGCACAGCGGGCAGGCGAAATCCTGCGCCCCGCGGCCGGTTCCCGTGTCCTTGACGCCTGCGCCGCCCCCGGCGGCAAAACGGCACACCTGCTCGAAAATGCACCGCTGGAGCTGCTCGCCCTCGACCTCAAACCGGTACGCTGCCGCCGCGTCGAAGAGGGACTGGCGCGCCTGCACCTGACGGCACAAGTGCGCACCGCCGATTGCAGCACACCTGCCCGCTGGTGGGATGGCCGCCCCTTTGATGCCATTCTTGCCGACGTGCCGTGCACCGCCAGTGGCGTCGTCCGCCGCCACCCGGACGCCAAATGGTTGCGCCGGGATAGCGATATCGCCAGTTTTGCCAGCACCCAGCACCGCATCCTCAACGCGTTGTGGCCACTGCTGCGCCCGGGCGGCGAGTTTTTGTACGCCACCTGCTCCCTGTTTCCGGCAGAAAACCAGGCGCAGATCGCCAGTTTCCTGCACCGTCACCACGACGCAGAACGCCTGCACGAGGAGCAGATTTTCCCACAGGCAGCGCACGATGGTTTTTTCTACTGCCTGCTGCGCAAACGGACCTGAGCGATGTCCCGCCATCCACTCTGGCTACCCCTCCTCTGCTGGCTCTGGCTGTTCTGCTGCCCGCCCGTGCAGGCAGCAGAAATCGGGGTAAACAACCCGCGCCTGGAATGGTCAGACGACGGCTACGTCCTCAGCGCCGATTTCAACTTTGATTTGAATCCGCGCCTGGAAGACGCTGTCAATCGTGGCTTGATGCTGACTTTCGTTGCCGACTTTCAGCTGGAACGCGAACGCTGGTACTGGCTGGACGAAAAAATTGCCCGACGCAGCCTGACCTACCGCCTTTCCTATCACGCACTGACCCGCCAATACCGCCTGAGCCGGGGCGTCCTGCATCAAAGCTTCGACAACCTGAGTGCTGCCCTGGCCGTCCTGCGCCGCCTCCGCAACTGGCTGGTGATCGAGCACAAGGAAGATGATGTCACCCCGGGCGCCAGGTACCAGGCCATGCTGCGCCTGCGGCTGGACACCACCCAACTCCCTCGCCCGTTCCAGATCAGCGCCCTGGGCAACAAGGAATGGACCCTCGGCAGCGACTGGCACACCTGGACCCTGGTGTTGCCGGAAGCTGCAGTGGCAGGAGATGCGCCACAATGAATACGCTCATTGCCCCCCATTCCTGCCAGCCAGACATGACAGCGCACAGTGCACCGCGAGGCAAGCCGCCCG
This sequence comes from Azonexus hydrophilus, assembly GCF_905120355.1. Lineage (GTDB taxonomy): Bacteria > Pseudomonadota > Gammaproteobacteria > Burkholderiales > Rhodocyclaceae > Azonexus. Next base: position 30,988 of record NZ_CAJHOB010000016.1, read on the forward strand.
CCCCGGCATTTCATTTGCAACCGGACCAGGCAGAATGAAACGTTTCGTTGCCGCTGCCGGTGCCTTCGCCGGCGCCCTCGGAGCCATTGTCTGGGTCCTGTTGCTGTTGAGCACCGCAGCCGACACCGTGGTCTTCTCGCGCAATTACCCGGCCCTGATTGGTCTCAACCTGCTGCTGGCAGCGGGCATGCTGCTGCTGGTCGGCTGGCAGCTGCGCAGTTTGTGGCGCGATTACCGCATGCAGGTCTTCGGTGCCCGGCTCAAGCTGCGCCTGATGTTCATGTTCGGCATCATAGCCGTACTGCCCGGCGCGCTGGTCTATGGCGTTTCAGTTCAATTCGTCACCCGCTCCATCGAAAGCTGGTTCGATGTGCGCGTCGAAAAGGCGCTTGAATCAGGCCTGCATCTGGGGCGCTCGGCCCTCGACTCACTGCTTGCAGAACTGGCGCAGAAGGGCGAAAGCATGACCAACGAGCTGGCCGACGTGCCGGAGGCCGGTCGCCGTTCTGCCTTGCTCCGCCTGCGTGAAGAAAAAAACGTCCATAGCGCCGCCCTCTTCGCTCTCAACGGACAGTTGCTCGCCAGTGCCAGCAGCGATCCCAACAGCCACTTCCAGCGCAACCTGCCGACGCCGGACGCCAGCCATCTCAAACAGGCGCGCAACACCAACGGGACACAGGATGTCATCGGCGAAGGCGAAGACATGCTGCTGCGCGTCCTCCTGCCGGTGGGCTCGCGCCGCATCTTCGACGAGCCGCGGATTTTGCAGCTGAGCCAACCGGTTCCCGCCGGTCTGGCGCTCGATGCCGAGGCCGTCCAGGGGGTGTACCGCGATTATCAGGAGTTGCAGCTGGCGCGCCAGGGACTGACCCGCATCTACGCCCTGACCCTGACCTTGACCGTTCTGGTTGCCCTCTTTGCCGCCTTTGCCCTCGCCTACTGGATGGCACGCCGGCTGGTCGCACCGCTGCACATGCTGGCCGAGGGCACCGAAGCCGTCGCCCAGGGCGATTTCTCGCCGCGCCGCGCCATCGACAGCAGTGACGAGCTGGGTATTCTCACCCGCTCCTTCAGCCAGATGACTCGTCAACTGGAAGAAGCGCGCCATGATTCCGAGCGCCACCGCGGCGAAGTCGAAACCGCACGCGCCTATCTGGAATCGATCCTGGCCAACCTGTCCGCCGGGGTGCTCGTATTTGACCGCAAATTCATCCTGCGTACCGTGAATGAAGGCGCCCTGACCATCCTTGCCGATGACTTTTCCGGCCTGATCGGTCTGGCACCGGAACAGTGGCCCCGGCAACAGCAACTGGGCAGCTTCATCCGCGACCGTTTCGCCGCCAGTGAAGACAGCGAATGGCAGGCGCAAGTTGAACTCGAACGCGACAAGGGTCTGCCGCAGGTGCTGCTGCTTCGCGCGTCACGCCTGCCGGAAGTGAGCGGCGGCGGCGATGTGGTGGTCTTCGATGATGTCACCCAACTGATTGCTGCCCAGCGCAGCGCCGCCTGGGGCGAAGTTGCACGCCGACTGGCGCACGAAATCAAGAACCCGCTGACACCGATCCAGCTGTCGGCTGAACGCCTGCAATTCAAGCTCACCGACAAGCTTGGCAATGGGGATGCCGAGATGCTGGCACGCGGTACGCAGACCATCATCAACCAGGTGCAGGCCATGAAGCGCATGGTCGACGACTTCCGCGATTACGCCCGCACCCCGGCACCCCAGCTGGCGGCGGTGGATCTCAATGGCCTGGTGCAGGAAGTCCTCGGTCTGTACGAAGGCAGCACGGCAAAAATTTCGCTCCAGCTGGCCGCCAGCCTGCCACCGGTACATGGCGACGCGACGCAATTGCGCCAGATCATCCACAATCTGCTGCGCAATGCCGAGGATGCTCTGGAAGGTCGCAGCGACGGTCGCATCGAAATTTTCAGCAAAACCGCCGGCAGCCGCTGCGCACGGCTGCGCATCACGGATAATGGCCCCGGTTTTCCAGGGGAACTGCTGCCGCGCATCTTCGAGCCGTATGTCACAACCAAGGCGCGCGGCACCGGCCTGGGGTTGCCCATCGTGAAAAAAATCATTGATGAGCACCAGGGCAGCATAGAAATCAGCAACGCGGCAAACGGCGGCGCAACGGTGGATATCCGCCTGCCGCTTGTACGCCACAAGGAGGGTATGCATGGCAATCATTCTGGTCGTTGACGACGAGGTCGGCATTCGTGAGCTGTTGTCGGAAATCCTGATTGATGAGGGTTACGACGTACGGCTGGCGGAAAACGCCCAGGCGGCGCGCAAAGCTCGTCAGGAAATGCGCCCGGATCTGGTCCTGCTCGACATCTGGATGCCCGACACCGACGGCATTTCGCTGCTCAAGGAATGGCACAGCAGTGGCCAGCTGAGCATGCCGGTCGTCATGATGTCCGGCCACGGCACCATCGACACAGCGGTCGAGGCCACCCGTTTCGGCGCCTGCGATTTCCTGGAAAAACCGGTATCGCTGCAGAAATTGCTTGGCACCGTGCAAAAAGCACTCAAGTTCGACGCCCCGCAGGCGAGCACGCCGCTCACACTGGATGCTTTCGCCCGCCTCGCTTTCGTCAAGGAATTCCGCCGCCGTCTGGAACAGACTGCCAGCCGGACGTCGATCCTTCTCCTGCGTGGCGCCACCGGCAACATTGCCGAACTTGCCGCGCGCACCTTGCATGTCGCCCGCACACCGTGGCTCGACCTGGCCAGCCTGAGCAGCCCGCTGACCCAGGAGCAGCTGGAAAAGTGCGCCGGCGGCATCCTCTTCGTACCTGATCTGGCCGCCTTGAGCAAAATGCAGCAGATGGGGCTGGCGTTCGCCTGTGAGCGGGTGGAAAAACTCAATGTCCGCCTTTTCGCTGCCACCGCCAGCACACCAGCGCAGCTCCTTGAACAGGGCTGGGACAGCAAACTCATCAACCGCTTGAGCGAGGTCTGGCTGAGCCTGCCCGGGTTGTCCAATCAGGTCGACGACCTGCCGGAAATTGCCAGAGTCCTGCTCGAGCATCTGGTTGACCGCCGTGAGGTACCTCCACGACGCTGGTCCGCCGCCGCGCTCAACACCCTGCACAACCTGTCCTGGAAACGCCTCGGCGACAACAGCTGGAATGTCCTCTACAACCTGGTGAAAAACCTGGCCCTGTCGGCATTGGAAGAAGAAATCAGCGCCGAGGACGTCAACCGGGTCATGCCCAGCGAGAATGCGGCGGAAGAAGTGCAGCTCTCCCTGTTGCCCCTGTTTGAACAACCGCTGCGGGAAGCGCGTGATGCCTTTGAAAAACTGTATTTCGAATTCCACCTGCGCCAGGAGCAGGGCAACATGACGCGCCTGGCAGAACGCTCCGGCCTGGAACGAACCCACCTCTACCGCAAACTGAAACAGTTGGATGTCCGCCTGGGACGGCGTGGCGAGGAATGAACAAAGCCTAGCAGCGCAGCAGGAACGGTAAAACCATGAAAATCATCATCGTCGGTGCCGGCCAGGTCGGCACCAGTGTCGCTGAAGGCCTGGTCAATGAAGAAAACGACATCACCGTCGTCGACCAGGATGGGCCACGCCTGCAATTCCTGCAGAATCGCTACGATCTACGCACCGTATGCGGCAATGCCACCACGCCCAGCACCCTGCGCGACGCCGGAGCGGAAGACGCCGACATGATCATCGCCCTGACGCAAAGCGACCCGTCCAATCTGGTCATCAGCAAGATTGCCCATTCCCTGTTCAACACCCCGACCCGTATTGCCCGCCTGCGCTCGCGGGATTTTCTCGAAGACGAGAATCTGCTGGCGGAGCACAATTTCGCCGTCGATTTCGCACTCTGCCCGGAACAGGTCATCACCGACTACATCCAGCGCCTGGTGGAATTCCCGCGCGCCCTGCAGGTCCTCAACTTCGCGCATGGCCGGGTCGCACTGGTCGCCGTGCACGCCTACGAAGGCGGCCTGCTCGTCGGCAAACCGATCAAGACCATGCCACAGTTGCTACCGCATGAGATTGACGCGCGCATCGCCGCCATCTTCCGTGACAACCAGCCCCTGATCCCGGAAGGCGATACGGTGGTGCGCGTCGGCGACGAAGTATTCCTGCTCGCGGCGGCAGAACACATCCACACCGTGCTGAAGCAGCTGCGCCGCGCCGAACAGCGGGTCCAGCGGGTGATGATCGCCGGTGGCGGCAACATTGGCCTGCGCCTGGCAAAAGCCCTGGAAGAGCGCTATGAAGTCAAGCTGATCGAAAAGAGCGAAACCCGTGCCGCGCTGCTCGCCAACGAACTGAACGATGCCCTGGTGCTGTCCGGCGACGCGACCGACGAGGAATTGCTGGAACAGGAAAACATCACCGAGATGGATCTGTTCCTTGCCGTCACCAACGACGACGAGAACAACATCATGGCCGGCAGTCTGGCCAAACGTCTGGGTTGCCGGCGCGTGGTCGCCCTGGTCAACCGCCGCGCCTACGCTGAAATGATCGAGGGCGGGCCGATCGACATTGCCATTTCCCCGGCCCAGGTCTCGATCGGCACCTTGCTCGCCTATGTCCGCCAGGCCGATGTGGCCGTGGTGCACTCGCTGCGGCGCGGCGCGGCGGAAGCCCTGGAAATCATTGCCCACGGCGACCGCAACACGTCCAAGGTCGTCGGCCGGACCATCGGCGAGATTCCCTGGCCGCGCGGCGTGACCGTTGCCGCAGTAGTCCGTAATTTCGACAAGCCGGTCATCGTCGGCCATACCGACGAATGGACCGCCATCACCCGCTATGGCGAAGTCCATATCGCGCACCACGACACGCTGATCCAGGCGGGAGACCACGTGATCATCTTCTGCACCCAGAAAAAACTGGTGCGCAAGGTGGAAAAACTGTTCCAGGTCGGTTTCCACTTCCTGTGAGGCAAGCATGAGCCGTTTTGCTCCGGTTTACCGCGCCCTGGGGATGATCCTCATGCTGTTCGGCCTGACGCTGCTGGCGCCGTTCGGCCTCTCTTTCGCCATGGACGACGGCGCCACCCGCATGTTCTTCCTGATGTTCCTGCTGGTGCTCTCCTGCGGTTGCCTGCTCTGGTACCACTACCGCCGCGGCCGGCGCGAACTCAACGTCCGTGATGGCGTGCTGCTGGTAGTGCTGGTGTGGGTTGTATTGCCAGCGTTTTCCGCCCTGCCCTTCATGATTCACCTGGGCATGACCCACACCGATGCCTATTTCGAAGCCACTTCCGGTCTCACTGCCACCGGCGCCACCATCATCAGCGGCATCGATCAGCTACCGCATTCGATCAATCTCTGGCGACACCTGCTGCACTGGTTTGGCGGCATGGGCCTGATCGTGCTGGCGGTGGCCATCCTGCCCATGCTGGGCATCGGTGGCCGGCAGATGCTGGCCGCCGAGGTTCCGGGACCGATGAAGGAAAGCCGCCTGACGCCGCGCGTCACCGAGACGGCCAAAGGGCTCTGGCTGATCTATATCGCCATCACCATCCTCTGCATCCTTGCCTATGCCTGGGGCGGCATGGGCTGGTTCGATGCCGTCTGCCACGCCTTCTCGACGGTCGCCCTGGGCGGCTTTTCCACGCACGATGCCAGCTTCGGTTATTTCAATTCGCCTCGCCTGGAATGGATTGCAGTGGGATTCATGGTCTTTTCCGGCATCAACTACGCAACCCATTTCCTGTTCATCCGCAGCCGCTCGCCCATGCACTACGTTCGCGACCCGGAAGCAGGCTGGTTCATCGGCGTACTGCTGGTCAGCATACTGATTCTGGCCAACTATCTGTGGAAGGACGGTGTGTTCAGCAGCATGGACGATGCCATGCGACACACGATTTTCCACGTGGTCTCGGTCGCGACCACCTCCGGTTTTTCGACCATGGACTATGGCCAGTGGCCGATGTTCGTCGGCCTGTGGTTGCTGTTTCTATGCAGTTTCGCCACCAGCGCCGGGTCGACCGGCGGCGGCATCAAGATGATGCGGGCGCTGTTGCTCTACAAGCAGGTCTATCGCGAACTGATCCGTGCCATGCATCCTTCCGCCGTGTACCACGTCCGCCTGGGGGGGGCCACCGCACCGATGACGGTCCTGTTTGCCGTGCTCGCCTTCGCTTTCGTCTACATGGCCTGCATCGTCATCCTCACCCTGACGCTCTCCTTCACCGGCCTGGACATCGTCACCGCCTTTTCCGCCGTCGTTGCCTGCATCAACAACACCGGGCCGGGACTCGGGCTGGTCGGCCCGGCGACCAACTACGCCGTGCTGGAGGATTTCCAGACCTGGGTCTGCATTTTTGCCATGCTCCTGGGGCGGCTGGAAATCTTCACCCTGCTCGTTGTCCTCACGCCCGCCTTCTGGCGGAAGTGACCGATAAGCAATATCCTTATCCGCCGTAACACCCTCAGCGCTTAGTCACTCCGTTAAAAACGTTATCGACCAAAGGCTTAGCATCCACCTGCGGGACGTGGCAGGTGTCGCACTGGTAGCGGGACATTTCCACGGCCGGATTGCCGTCCTCGTCCAGCACCGTTTTCGAGAAGTGGCTCGCGCCCATCTTGGGCAGTTTCTTGCCGCGCAGCTCGTCGGTGATGTGACATTCCAGGCAGCCGTTGTCGTCGTAGGTGATGGGGACGTATTTTTCAATGGCGTGCGGCACCAGCGGCGGCTGCGTGAGGAAGGTGCGGGTAATCAGGCGCTGGTCGCCGACGCCGGGCGTCTTTTCCGAGTAGCTCTTGCTGACCGGGGCGTGGTCGGGGAGCTCGACGCCGTCGCCGCGCATGGAGACGAGTTGCGATGTGGAATTGCAGCCAATGAAACCAGCCAGGAGCGCAGCCAAAGTCACGCCAATCAGAGTTTTTTTCATGTTGATCTCCTGCCACGGAAGAAAATAAATATCGGGTTGAAAAATCAGGGAGCTACGCCGGAACCGGAGCAGACCGGCGCTGCCGCTGTGGCACCTAGGCCAAAACGGAATACTTCTTTCGAGCACACGTCGATGCAGCGCCCGCAGTTGGTGCAATTGGCTTCGAGAATCACCGGGCCGGCGCCACCGACAGCTTTCAGGGCCGTGCGGATCACCTGCTGCTCGGGGCAGACGGCGAAACAGTCCATGCAATCGTTGCAGGCATCCCGCTGCGGCAGGCGCACGCGCAGCAGCGCGCCCTTGCCGAGCAGGCTGTAGAACGCCCCCACCGGGCAGAAATGCCCGCACCAGCCGTGCCGCATCACGAACAGGTCAAAGAGGAAGATGCTCAGCACCACCAGCCAGGCCAGCCCCATCCCGAAAATCAGGCCGCGATGCAGCATCGAAACCGGGTTGAGCATTTCCCAGGCGATCGTGCCGATCAGCGCGCCGACCACGAAAGTCATGCCGAGAATCCAGTAGCGCACGCTGCGCGACACGTGCGGCCCGCCCTTGATGCCCAGGCGGGAGCGCAGCCAGGCCGCCGCGTCGGTCACCATGTTGAGCGGGCAGACCCAGGCACAGAAACTGCGCCCGCCGACCGCGAGGTAGAACAGGAGCACGATGGCCACGCCGATCCAGGCCAGCTTTTCCGGCCATTGCCCGGCCAGCAGGGATTGCAGCAGGACGTAGGGATCGGTAAGCGGCAGCGTGCTCAGGGTGTAACTGTAGGCAAGATTGCCCTTGACGATCCACCAGCCGAACCAGGGGCCGACCAGGAACAGCGCGAGAATGCCGAGCTGGCTGAAACGGCGCAGCAGCAGCCACTTGTGGGCGGCCAGCCAGCCTTTTCCCTGCACGGCTTCGGCGCCGGGACGCAGCAATGAGCGGCTCATAGCTGATCCTCCTGGAAAGCGCGCGGCACAGCGTCGCCCGCTTCGCCGCCAGCCGGCGGCGCCTGCTGCAACCCCTTGCCCAGTTCGTAGTGCATGCCTTCCGGCATGTTGAAATGGTGTTCGATGTCCGGCGCGACCAGACTGTGGCCCGCCTTTTCCTTCTCCACCCAGCCCAGGCGGTAATGCTCGGACAACTGGCCTTTCGCCATGTAGCGCGGGAATACCTTGATCGAGGCCACTTCCGTCGGGCAGGCCTTTTCGCACTTGCCGCAACCGGTGCAGTAATCGGAATGCACGACCGGAATGAACAGGGTGTGATGACCGGTACGCTGGTTGGTCTGTGGGTCGAGGGTGATGGCCTTGTCCAGCACCGGGCAGACACGGTAGCAGATGTCGCAGCGCATCCCCAGATAGTTGAGGCAGGTTTCCTGATCGACCAGCACCGCCAGCCCCATCTGCGCCTTGTTGATGTCGGTCAGACTATGGTCGAGCGCCCCAGTGGGGCAGGCCACGACGCAGGGAATGTCCTCGCACATCTCGCACGGACGCTGGCGGGCCACGAAATACGGGGTGCCAGTCGCCATCGGTTCTTCCGGTCTGGCGAGATGCAGGATGTCAAAGGGGCAATCGCGCACGCACAGGCCGCAGCGGATGCAGGCCGCGGCAAGCTCGCTTTCCGGCAGTGCGCCGGGGGGGCGCAGGGCGGCCGGCGGCAGAGCCTTGGCGTGTTCGGCATAGAACCCCATGCCGACGCCCAACAGGCCGACGCCACACGCCAGCCGGGCCGAATCGACCAGGAACTGGCGGCGCTTGCCGCTCGCTACGGTTGTCGTTTGTGCTTTGTCACTCATGACAAGACTCCCCCGGGCAGTTTTCCCCAACTGCCCGGTTGCATTCCCCTGAGTTGAACGATGATTGAAAAGTCAGCGCCAGGCCTTTGTCAGCACCTAGCCAGCCGGCATCACGCCTTGGTCACCTTGGCCGCGCACTTCTTAAAGTCCGTTTCCTTGGAGATCGGGCAGGTTGCATCCAGCGTCAGCTTGTTGACCAGGCGGTGCTCGTCGAAGAACGGCACGAAGATCAGGCCTTCCGGCACCTTGTTGCGGCCCTTGGTATCCAGGCGTAGCTCGATCTCGCCGCGCCTGCTCGCCACTTTGACCACGTCGCCGCGCTTCAGGCCGCGTTTTTCAGCATCTTTCGGATGCATCCACACCACGGCATCAGGGAATGACTTGTACAACTCGGGCACACGGCGAGTCATCGAACCAGTGTGCCAATGTTCCAGCACACGCCCAGTACACAACCACAGATCGTAATCCTGATCCGGCATTTCCGCCGCCGGCTGGTAGGGCAGCGCGAAAATCTTCGCCTTGCCGTCCGGGTAGCCGTAAAAGCGCACGCCTTCACCCACCTTGACGTAGGGGTCGTAGCCTTCGCGGAAGCGCCACAGGGTTTCCTTGCCATTGACCACCGGCCAGCGCATGCCGCGCACCTTGTGATAGGTCTCGAACGGCGCCAGATCGTGCGCATGGCCGCGCCCGAAGGCGGCGTATTCCTCGAACAACCCTTTCTGCACGTAGAAGCCGAAATGTTCCGACTCGTCGTTGGTGTAACCCGGCCAGGCGTGGGCGTTGACCGTGGCGGTTTCGGCCTGCGGGAACTTGTTCACCTGGCCGTTGGCGTAGAGCACGTCATAGAGCGTCTTGCCGGCAAACTCCGGTTTCTTGGCGATCAGTTCCGCCGGCCACACTTCTTCCACCTTGAAGCGCTTGGCAAATTCCATGTACTGCCACAAATCAGAGCGCGCCTGCCCCGGTGCTTTCACCTGCTGGCGCCACATCTGGCCGCGGCGCTCGGCGTTGCCGAACATGCCTTCCTTCTCCATCCACATGGCGCAGGGCAGGATCAGGTCGGCCGACATGGCCGACACCGTCGGATACACGTCGGACACCACGGTGAAGCATTTCGGGTTGCGCCAGCCGGGGTAGGTTTCGCCGTTGATGTTGGGACCGGCCTGCATGTTGTTGGTGGTCGAGGTCCACAGGAAGCCGACCTTGCCGTCCTTCGCCATGCGCGATTGCAGCACGGCGTGGTAGCCCACCCAGTCCGGAATGGTGCCGGCCGGCAATTTCCAGATGCCTTCGGAAATTTCGCGATGCTTGGGGTTGGCCACCACCATATCGGCAGGCAGGCGGTGGGCAAAAGTTCCGACTTCGCGCGCTGTACCACAGGCCGATGGTTGCCCGGTCAGCGAGAAGGGGCTGTTGCCCGGTTCGGAAATCTTGCCCACCAGAAGGTGCACGTTGTAGATCATGTTATTGACCCAGGTACCGCGCGTGTGCTGATTGAAGCCCATCGTCCAGAAGGACGTGACCTTGACCTTGGGATCGGCGTAGGCCTTGGCCAGCGACTCCAGGCGATCCTTCGGCACGCCGGAAATCTCGTGCGCCTTGTCGAGGGTGTATTCGGAGACGAACTTGGCGAATTCCTCGAAGGTGATCGGAGAGTGCTTGTTCGGGTCGCCCTTGGGCTTGCCGTCCGGACCGGGATAGCCGTTGTTACCAGCGGCCTGCTCCAGCGGGTGATTGGGGCGCAGTCCGTAGCCGATGTCGGTGACACCCTTGAAGAAGCCGACGTTCTTCTTGACGAAGGCTTCATTCACCGCCTTGTTCTGGATGATGTAGTTACAGATGTAGTTGAGAATGGCGAGATCGGACTGCGGCTTGAAGATCAACTCGTTGTCCGCCAGTTCGCAGGAACGGTGGCTGAAGGTGGACAGTACGTGAATCTTGACGTGCTTGGCTGTCAGGCGGCGGTTAGTGATGCGCGACCAGAGGATCGGGTGCATTTCCGCCATGTTCGATCCCCACAGCGCGAACACGTCGGCGTTCTCGATGTCGTCGTAGCAGCCCATCGGCTCGTCGATACCGAAGGTGCGCATGAAGCCAGTCACGGCTGAGGCCATGCAGTGACGGGCGTTGGGGTCGATGCTGTTGGTTCGCAGCCCGGCCTTCCACAGCTTGGCGGCGGCGTAACCTTCCCACACTGTCCACTGACCAGAACCGAACATGCAGACGCCACGCGGCCCCTGATTGGGGTCTTTCAACGTGGCCTTGACCTTTTCGGCCATGATGTCGAAGGCTTTTTCCCAGGAAATCGGCGCGAATTCCCCGTTCTTGTCGAACTTTCCGCCCTTCATGCGCAGCATGGGTTGGGTGAGGCGATCCTTGCCGTACTGGACTTTGGCGAGGAAGTAACCCTTGACGCAGTTCAGCCCCTTGTTCACCGGCGCGTCCGGGTCGCCCTGAGTGGCAACGATGCGCCCGTCGCGGGTGCCGACCAGCACGCCGCAGCCGGTGCCGCAGTAGCGGCACGCGCCCTTGTCCCAGCGGATGCCGTCGCCACCGCGCTCCTGCGCCAGCAGGGTGCCGGGGGCCGCCACGCCGGCGCTTACCGCAGCAGCAGCCACCGCATTGCTCTTGATGAAATCACGCCGCGTCAGTTTGACTTCCATTTTTCTCTCCTGATTTCTGAAACTTTCAGTTTTGGCGCAACAGTCAGGCCGTCACGGTAATTTCGCTTTCCGGTTCATCTTCCTGCTGGTGGAATACCATCGCCGCCGACATCACGTCGTCGAGCTTGCTGACGATTTCGTAGCTGTGCACGGTTTCGGCGTCGGTCTGCGTTTCGATGGTGATGATGATTTTCCCCTCCGGTGACACCAGCGCCACTTCGACGCCAGGCAATTGTTCAAGGGCTTCGCACACCAGATGCACGCGCTCGGGACGCGGAATGACGACAACGCTGGACAGGTTCATGAATCACCTCGGCAAGGCTTCCCCGGCAAAGCCGGAAAAAACCACAGTTAGCGGATGACGGGCATCCTAGTCAGCGCGCACCACCCTGCATACCCCCAGATTGCACATGGGTAAACTACATAACTACCCATTAAGGGGTAGATCGCCTTTCCGATAGATTTTTCCTTTCTTAATAAAATCAAACTCATGCACAATCTCCCACCTTGCGCCCCCACACTTGGCGCTACACCTATTTAGATCGCAACTACGCCGTAATTTCCGCCATGCCCCGCCCGCGCCCCGCGCCTTCTCCCCGCCTTTTTCCGGCGCTGCGCCATTCGGTGCTGCTACGCATCGGCGCGCTGATGGGGTTTCTCGCGCTGCTCTCCATCGTCTCCATCCTGATTTCCACCATGATCGCCGAGGACATCAGCGGCCGCGCGCGCGCGGTCAACGTCTCCGGCTCGCTGCGCATGCTGAGTTTTCGCACCCTGAGTGAATTGCAGCAGCCGGAAAAGCGCGCCCAGGCGCTAGAAACCATCCTCAAGGTGGAACGGCGCCTGCACTGGCTGGAGCGTTTCGCCGCCAACAAATCCGCACCCGACGCCCTCTCCGCCCGCGCCTTGAAAAACCTGGTCCAGCGCTGGGAAAACCAGATCCGACCGCTGGAAATGGCGATTGCCAACGGCCACGCCGCATCGCTCTTCAGCGCCACCCGTGAAATTCCCGATTTCGTCGATGACATCGACGAAATCGTGCGCCTGATCGAAGACGAACTGGAAAGCCGCGCCAAGCTCCTGCGCGCCATTCAGCTCGGGCTGCTGGCGGTGATCGTGCTCATCAGCAGCATCACCATCTGGCTGTTGCATCACCATCTGGTGCAGCCGCTGGCGCAGCTTCTGCAAGCCGCCAAAACGGTATCGCGCGGCTCCTTCAGCGCCCGCGTGCAGCACGTTTCGGCCGACGAACTCGGCCAGCTCGGGCGCGCCTTCAACGCGATGATCGGCGAAATCGCCGGCATGTACGCCCATCTGGAAGAAAAGGTGACGGAAAAGACACAGGCCCTGACGCAGAGCAAGCAATCCCTGGAACTCCTCTACCGCGTCAGCCAGCAACTCTCGGCCAGCGACCTCACCCTCGACCAGATCGAATCCATCCTCGCCGAAGTGGGCGAGGCGCTCGCCATCGGCAGCGCCATGATCTGCATCAGCGAACACGGCCACTTTCCGGCGCGCACCGTGGTCGGCGATTTCAACGAGGATGAAGCCGGGCACTGCTGCCGCCAGATGGATTGCCGCAACTGCTTCGTCCGTTCGCATCAACCGCTCAGTGAGCAGGCGGCGCGGCATTCGCTGGTGGTGCTGCCGATCGGCGACAGCAGCGGCCAGCTTGGTGCCCTGCCCATCCTGCTGCCGCCCGGCACCGAACTGCCGCCGGAAAAGGCGCGCATCGTCGAAACCGTCGGCCATCACGTTTCCAACGCCCTGCTCAACATGCGCCGCACCGAGGAAAAACACCGTCTGGCGGTGCTCGAGGAGCGCAACGTGATCGCCCGCGAATTGCACGACTCCATCGCCCAGTCCCTGAGCTACCTGAAAATCCAGGTTACCCGCCTGGAAAAATGCATCGCCGAGGACTGCAATCCGCAGGACATCCTGAACGAACTAAAAACCGGCCTGAACAGCGCTTACCGCGAGTTGCGCGAACTCATCACCACCTTCCGGCTGCGTATCGACGCGGGCGGTTTCCAGGCGGCGCTGGAAAGCACCATCGCCGAGTTCTCGAAAAAGATCGGCACGCCGCTGGAAGTCAGCAACGCCATGCCGGGGCTGGTGTTTTCCGCCAACGAGGAGATGCACATCATCCGCATCATCCGCGAGGCACTCTCCAATATCGAGCGCCATGCCAGGGCGCAGCGGGCCGGGGTGGATATCCGGGTCGACGACACCCGGCGCGTTACAATCCACATCTTCGACGACGGGCGCGGTTTCGATCCCGGCGCCGTGCCGAGCAACCATTTCGGCACCGCCATCATGCGTGACCGGGCGCACATCCTGGGCGGCGTCCTGGATGTGGATTCGCTGCCCGGCCAGGGCTGTCGCATCCAATTGCAATTCACCCCGCAACACTACCGCCAGAGCGAACCGGAGCACCAAACATGACCGATCCGACCCGCGTCCTCATCATCGACGACCACCCGCTTTTCCGCCGCGGCCTCAGCCAGTTGCTCGAACTGGCGCGCAGCTTCGCCCTGGTCGGCGAAGCCGCCAGCGGCCAGGAAGGCATCGAGCTAGCGCGCCGGCTCGATCCCGACCTGATCCTGCTCGACCTCAACATGACGGGCATGAGCGGCGTGGAAACCCTGAGCACGCTACGCGACCTGGGCATCGAATCGCGCATCATCCTGGTCACCGTCTCCAATGCGCCGGAAGATCTGGTTGCCGCCATCCGCGCCGGGGCCGACGGCTACATCCTGAAAGACAACGAACCGGACGAAATGCTCGCCCTGATCGACGCCGCCATGCACGGGCGCACCGCCATCAGCCCGGAGCTGACCAGCCTGCTCGCCACGGCGCTGCGCGAGGAGCGCATCGTCGAGCAGCGCAGCCAGGTCGCCCTGACCGAGCGCGAAACCGCCATCCTCAAGTATCTGGCGGCAGGCATGTCGAACAAGCTGATCGCCCGCGAACTCGACATCATGGAAGGCACGGTCAAGGTGCACATCCGCAACCTGTTGAAAAAGCTGAAATTCCGCTCGCGCGTCGAAGCGGCGGTGTGGGCCGTGGCGAACGGACTCAGTTAGGGCGGGAAACGAAGGGCATCGGCAATCGAGAGAAAAACCGCGGTGCGGTAACATCTTTCGGCTTCGGTTCTGCCATTTCCAGGATACGCCCTTCATGAAGCCCACTTCGACCGAGCCGCAAGCCATGCTGCTGCGTCCCCGCGTATACATCGGGGAATCGATTGACATCGGCCCCGGAAAGATCGACCTGCTGCGGCAAGTCGCTGCCGGTCGTTCGATCAGTGCCGCAGCGCGGGCCATGGGAATGTCCTACAAACGAGCCTGGCTGCTGATCGATACGCTCAACCAGGGATTCGGCAACCCCGTCGTCGAGACCTCGGCGGGAGGCAGGGGCGGCGGCGGCGCAGCCCTCACACCGCTGGGCGAAGCGCTCGTGGCGCATTTCACGGCGCTGGAAAAGAAACTAAACCGGGCGGCCCAGGCGGAACTTGCGGCACTGCGCGAACTGGTTTCCGGCATTTCCGGCAAGTGAGGCAGGCGGTCAGCCGCTGATCGCCCGGACCGGTCGATACCGGGCGCGCCGATAAAAATTCAGTTTTCGTATCATGTCGACATGGTTCTTGACAGAGAGCGTTATGGCATTTATGTTACAGCGAGCATCAATTATTTTATTCTTAATATAAATCAAATTTATCCGGGGTCTCATGAAACGCGTCTCGCTAGGCCTGTTTTTTCTTTCGGTACCGTTTCTTTCGCTCGCCGACGGCGGCATGTTTGACCTCGGAACCGTCATCGTCATCGGCCAACGACCGCAGCTCGGAGAGGTGGCGTCCGAACAGGTTTCCTCGATCGTGACCCGCGAAGACATCCAGACCCACAACCGGGAAACCGTCGGCAACGCGGTCAACCTGCTCTCTGGCGTGGCCGTCTCCACCAACTCCCTCAACGAGCAGACCGTGTTTCTGCGCGGCTACGATCCGCGCCAGGCACCCTTGTTCATCGACGGCATTCCCGTATATATCCCCTATGACGGCTACGTCGATTTCGGTCGCTTCGGTACCGCTGACCTGGCGGCCATCCAGGTTGCCAAGGGCTTCAGTTCCGTGGCCTACGGCCCCAATACCCTGGGTGGCGCCATCAACCTGATCTCGCGCAAGCCGGCAAGGATCTTCGAGGGTGACGTCAGGGCCGGCTTCGGTCAGGAAGGTAGCCGCCACGCAGAAGCCAACGTTGGCACTAACCAGGGCAAATGGTATCTGCAACTCGGGGCGTCCACCCGCAGGGCGGACGGCTTCCGTATGTCATCCGATTTCAAGCCCACCGCGACCGAGGATGGCGGGCGCCGCAATAACTCGTACTACAAGGATGACAAAGCTTCCCTTAAATTCGGCATCACGCCCGGCGGCAATGACGAATACGCGCTGACCTACATCAAGCAGAACGGCGAAAAGGGCCAGCCGCCCTCCACCGATCCGGCGTTTGTACGCTACTGGAAATGGCCGCTCTGGGACAAGGAGAGCCTCTACTTCGTCTCGCGTACCGCCCTGGGCGCCCGTGAAACGCTGAAGCTGCGCCTCTACGTCGACAAGTTCGACAACTCGGTGACCAGCTACACCGACGGCTCCTATACCACCCTCAAGACCAGCGGCTCCGGCAGCATCTCCACCGGTCGCAGCATTTACCACGACAAGACCTACGGCGGTGCGGTGGAACTCGAATCCCGGCGCTTCGACGGCCATCTTCTGCGCCTCGTCGCCCAGATGAAGAACGACCGGCACGAGGAGCGTGACGGCAACGGTGCGCTGGGCGCGGATTTCGAGGACACCCTGCGCTCGTTGTCGATCGAGGACGGTATCTCGCTCGGCGACAGGACGCTGCTGTCCATCGGTCTGGCGCATCACGAACTCAGACCGGAAAAGGTGTTCAGCAGTGGCGGCAGTTTCACTCTTCCGGACAGCCAGAGCACCACCGATGCGCAGATCGGCCTGTTTCACGATCTGAATCTCGACGCACGCCTGTATGCCACCGTGGCGCAGAAGACCCGCCTGCCGACTCTGAAGGATCGCTACTCGATCCGTCTGGGCCGCTACATCGAGAATCCCGGCATACGGCCCGAGGAGGCCGTCAATTATGAAATCGGATACCAAGGCCGCCTCTGGGGCAAAGCCCAGGCCGAGGCTGCGCTGTTCTGGAACGATATCAAGGACAAGATCCAGAGTGTCAATCTGAATGGCGCAGCCGATTGCAGCAACGTCAACCAGTGCCAGATGCAAAACGTCGGCAAGGCCCGCATCAAGGGCGTCGAGCTTGGTCTGAAAATGCCGCTCGGCACACAATGGGAAATCGGCGGCAACGCCACCTGGATGGACGTGAAAAACATCAGCGATCCCACCGTCAGGCTCACCGGCATCCCCAAGACCAAGATCCTGCTGCATGCCCTCTGGCGGCCCGTCGCCAGCGTGAACCTGGTTGCCTTCGCCGAACGCAACGGCAGCCGCTGGGGATCGAACACGGTCAAGCTGAACGGCTTCACGACGCTCAATCTCAAGGCGGTCTGGCACCTGCAGGCTCTGGCGGCGGAAATCGGCGTCAATAACGCGACCGACAAGAACTACGAACTGAACGACGGTTTTCCGACCCCGGGGCGGATGTGGTTCGCCAACCTGAGCTACCGGTTCTGATGCTGCGATGAAACGGCGCGACTTTCTCGCCCTGGCGGCGGCACTTCCCTGGCTGCCCGCTCAAGCGGTCGACGCGCCGGCCAGGAGCCTCCACATATTCGGAACCCTGCCGGCGCCGGACAAGGTGCGGCGTGTGTTCGCCGCAGGCGCGCCGGCGGCCGTTCTCGTCTATGCGGTGGCACCGGACAAGCTGATGGGCTGGCCGTGGCTGATGTCGAACGAGGCGCATGCGCTGCTTGCGCCGGGACGGCGCGAACTGCCGATGCTCGGTCGCCTGGCCGGGCGCGGCAGCACCATGCCGCTGGAAAAACTCGTCGCCCTGAAGCCCGACATCGTCATCAATGCCGGCACGCTGGATGCGACCCACCTCTCCACCGCCGAACGCACGCACCGGCAAACCGGCATCCCCTACCTGCTCATCGATGGCCGGCTGGCCGACAGCGCCCGCCAGCTGCGCGACTGTGGCCGCCTGCTCGGAGCCGCCGAGCGCGGCGAACAACTCGCGCGTCATGCCGAGGCGACGCTGCTCGCCTGCCGCGACCTCCGTCCACAGGGCCAACCGCAAGTGTATCTGGCACGCGGCGCCGACGGCCTGGAAACGGCGCTGCCCGGTTCGCTCAACGGCGAGTGCATCGAAGCTGCCTGCGCCGTCAATGCCGCCGCAGGCAGCGGCGGTCTGGCGCGGGTGTCGCGCGAACAACTGCTGGCCTGGGCGCCGGATGTCATCGTCACGCAGTATCCGGAGTTCTTCGCACTGGCGCGGCAGGATGCCTTCTGGCAGCGGCTGCCGGCCGTGAAAAGAGGACACCTCGCGCTCGCGCCGAGCCAGCCCTTCGGCTGGCTCGACGGCCCAGTCGGCATAAACCGGCTGATCGGCGTGCGCTGGCTGTTCGAACGTCTGCACGGCGATACCGCGAGATCTGACTGGACCGACCATGCGCAGGCGTTCCATCGCCTGTTCTACGGCCATGCGCCGTCACGGGAGGATCTGTTTCGCATGGCGGGACTGGCATGAAACTGGCCCGCTGGCCTGCCGGGCCACGCCTCCTTGTCCTGTCGGTACCAACGCTTGCGGCGCTGCTGGCAGCGTTCACCTTCGGCCCCTATTCGCTGACGCCGGGAGAGGTGCTCGCCGCGCTGCTGGCCGGCCCGGCGGCGACGGGTGACGCTGCCACGGTGGTGTGGAACCTGCGCCTGCCGCGCATCGCCGCCGGGCTGCTGGTGGGCATGGCACTCGCCGCCGCCGGCGCGGCCTATCAGGGCATGTTCCGCAATCCGCTGGCCTCGCCGGACATCCTCGGCGTCTCCGCCGGCGCCGGGCTTGGCGCATCGCTCGCCATCCTTTATGGACTGCCGCTTGCCGCCGTGCAGGGGGCCGCCTTCTGCGGCGGCCTGCTCGCAGTCGGCAGCGTCTATTTCGTCGCCGGTCGGGTACGACGTCACGACCCGGTGCTGATCCTGGTGCTGGCCGGCGTTGCGGTGGGCACCCTGTTCGGGGCCGGGATCTCGCTGGTGAAAGTACTGGCCGACCCGAGCGCGCAACTGCCGAGCATCACTTTCTGGCTTCTGGGCGGACTGAACGCCGCAGCCCCGACCGACCTGGCGTTGGCAGCCCCCCTGGTCGCGATCGGTCTCGTGCCCATGCTGCTGCTGCGCTGGCAAGTCAACCTGCTCGCCCTCTCCGACGAGGAAGCCGCCGCCATGGGCGTAAACGTGACGCGCCTGCGGCTGGTGCTGATCTCCTCCGCGACGCTGATAGCGGCGACCGCCGTGTCCATCGCCGGCATCATTGGCTGGGTCGGCCTAGTGGTGCCGCACGCGGCGCGGCTGTTGGTCGGACCGGAGTTCTCACGGCTGCTGCCAGCCGTGCTTCTGCTGGGCGGCGGTTTCCTCGTCGCCGCCGACACGCTGGCGCGTTCGGTAACCGTCATTGAGTTGCCACTCGGCATCCTGACGGCATTCGTCGGCGCTCCAGTATTCCTGTGGCTGTTGGCAAGGACAGGCAGGCGAGGATGAGAACAGGCACGGTTCAGGAAGATTTGATTGCTGCTGCCGGGGAAGCCGACATGTCGATTGTGAACAGCACGGCCCCAATCACCACCGGCACTACGCTCATCAACGGCCCCCTGGACAGCCCGTCCACGTGCGGGGAAAGACCGTGATTGCCCTGGAGGCACGCGGTTTGGCCATCGGCTATCGCCACCATACGGTAGGCGAGGAGATCGACCTGACGCTCGCCAACGGGGAGGTTCTGTGCCTGCTCGGTCCGAACGGCAGCGGCAAGACCACTCTATTCCGAACACTGCTCGGCATTCTGCCCGCTTTGCGCGGCGAGGTGCGGGTCGCCGGGCGGCGGATCGGCGAATGGCACAGGAGGTATCTGGCGCACCAGCTGGCCTACGTCCCACAGAGCCATGCCGGCCTGTTCGCCTTTACCGTCGAGGAGGTGGTTCTGATGGGGCGGACGGTGCGCATCGACCGCTTCGCCACCCCCTCGGCCCGCGACCGGGAAGTCGCACACCAAGCCCTCGACGCGCTCGGCATCGGTCCTCTGGCAGAGCGCGTCTATACGGAAATTTCGGGCGGCGAGCGGCAACTGGCGCTGATCGCCCGGGCGCTGGCGCAGGAGGCGACCATCCTGATCCTCGACGAACCGACCGCCAACCTCGATTTCGGCAACCAGTTGCGGGTGCTGGAACATATCGAGGGCCTCAAGACCCGGGGGCTCGCCGTCCTCATGTCCACCCATCAGCCCGAACACGCGCTGCGCGTGGCCGACCGCATCGCCTTTCTGAGAACGGGCCGCATCGTTGCTCAGGGCGGGCGCAATATCGCCAGCGCGCGGAGCCTCGCCGATCTGTACGGTGTCGACGAGCGACTGGTGGCTACAAGCCTGCCCCAGAGCGTGTCATGAGTCCGTTCATGCTCACGCCGCATGCCGCACTCGATCGCTGCCGAGAAGGCGGCACGAGGCAACTCGTCCTCCTTTCGGGCGAACGCGGAGCCGGCAAGACCACTTGGTGTCGAAGCCTGGCCGACCTGGCGCAGGAGCAGGGCCTGATAGTCGCTGGGCTGGCATCACCGGCGGTTTTTTGCGATGGCCGCAAGACGGCCATCGACCTGCTGGATCTGAGCTGCGGCGAGACCCGCCGGCTGGCCGAACGCGCCGGCTTCGGCACACTGGAAACCGCTGGATTGGGGTGGCGTTTCGATCCGGCGACCCTGGCCTGGGGAAACGCTCTGATCAAGAGCGCAGGCGCATGCGATCTACTGATGATCGATGAAATGGGACCGCTGGAATTCTCGGGCCGGGACGGTTTCACCGCCGGCTTCGCCGTCATCGATGCATGCCGCTATCGCCTGGCCGTGATCGTCGTGCGACCAAAACTCATGCCGATCGCACTGCAAAACTGGCCGCAGGCACAAATCGTTGAACCGACCGACACCGTATGAGTGAACACCGTGGGAACCATGCAATGACAACGGATACCCACATCCACAACACTATCAGAGACAGCACCAGCGCCGTCATTCTGGCGGGCGGCCAAGCCCGGCGCATGGGCGGCGTGGACAAAGGCTTGCAACTGCTGGCGGGGCGACCACTCATTGCACACACGCTGGCCCGCCTGGCGCCGCAGGTCGGCCCTATCGTCATCAGCGCCAACCGCTGTCTGCCTGAGTACATGGCTTACGGTCATCCAGTGTTGCCGGACGCATTGCCTGGTTTTATCGGTCCTTTGGCCGGTCTGCACGCCGCTTTGTGTGCTACCGGTACGCCTTATCTAGCCTGCCTGCCCTGCGATTCACCTTATTTTCCGATGGATCTGATTGCTCGTTTGTTCTCGGCGCTGACGGATCAGGACGCCGAGGTCGCCGTCATCCGCCAAGGCGAGCGCGTGCACCCTGTGTTCAGTCTATACCGGCGCAGCGTTCTGCCACAGCTAACGGCTTATCTTGAGCGCGGCGAGCGACGTTTCATGACCTGGTTGCAGGAAATCGACAGTGTTTATGTTGACCTCCCGGTCGATACAACTGAATTTGCCAATTTCAACACACTTGACGAGCTGCAACGTGCCTCATCCATTTCAACCTGAGCTCTGCCATACCTTGCTATTCCTGCATCCTGTTCGACCTCAACGACACCCTAATCGAAACTTTCAAGCAAGCTACGACTCCACCAGCTATCAGGCCAGCGCACCACTGACGGTATTGTTTCCCATATTCGCCTTCGCTTTCGTCTACATGAATCTCTCGTTGTCCTCACCCCAGCTTTCTGGCGGAAGTGACCGATCAGCAATAAAGACGGATAATCCCCCTCTTTCGACTTTTGGCGGAGTAGACCGTGAGCCGACCCAAGAATGATGCCTTCCTGCGTGCGCTGTTGAAGGAACCCACCGACTTTACCCCGCTGTGGATGATGCGCCAGGCCGGGCGCTATCTGCCCGAGTACTGCGCCACCCGCAAACGGGCAGGCAATTTCCTCAACCTGTGCAAATCGCCGTCCATGGCCTGCGAAGTGACTTTGCAACCACTCGCCCGCTACGATCTTGACGCCGCCATCCTCTTTTCCGACATCCTCACCGTCCCCGACGCGATGGGCCTGGGCCTGTATTTTGCCGAAGGCGAAGGCCCAAAATTCGAGCGGCCGCTGCGCGAGGAATGGGCCATCAACAGCCTGAGCGCCCCCGATCCCTACGATCATCTCGGCTATGTCATGGATGCCGTCAGCGAAATTCGCCGGGCCCTGAACAATTCGGTACCGCTGATCGGCTTTTCCGGCAGCCCTTACACCCTTGCCTGTTACATGATCGAAGGCCAAGGCTCCTCCGATTTCCGCCACATCAAGGGCATGCTCTACAGCCGTCCTGATCTGCTGCACAAGATCCTCGATGTCACCACGCAGGCGGTCATCAGCTACCTCAACGCCCAGATCGATTCCGGCGCCCAGGCCGTGATGATTTTCGATACCTGGGGCGGATCCCTGTCGGCTTCGGCCTACAAGGAATTCTCACTGGCTTACATGCAGCGCATCGTGGCCGGTCTGAAGAAAGAAAAGGACGGGCAGCGCATCCCCAACATCGTGTTCACCAAGAATGGTGGCCTGTGGCTGGAGGACATTGCAGCCATCGGCTGCGACGGTGTCGGCCTCGACTGGGGCATTGATATTGGCAGCGCGCGCCGCCGGGTGGGCGACAAAGTTGCCCTGCAAGGCAACATCGATCCCAACGTGTTGTTCGGCACGCCGGAAACCATCGCCGCTGAAGCAAAAAAAGTGCTCGACAGCTTCGGTCCGGGCAATACCGGCCATGTATTCAATCTCGGCCATGGCATTTCGCAGTACACCCCGCCGGAAAACGTCACCGTGCTGGTCGAAACCGTCCATGCCCATAGCCGGACGCTGCGTAAGTAAGGACTAACTGAAGTGCCGGGGCTTGACTTATGCACAAGTTTTCGCCCCCGGCCCTTCAAACATCTTTCGCTGAGTGCTTGACAGCCGAAAAAATACCCAAGTTCATGATTTATATAGATTTGGGGTTTTTGCTCATGCTTTCAGCAAAATAACAAATTCCTTAAGAAACGCCGACTTAGCGTTTCTACCCCGTGATAACTCACAGACTTATCCACAGCTTTTGTGGACAAGTACCACCCCTCTCTCACCATGCCGATAGTGCGCGTTGCGCTCGATGTCCCGCTGCATCGTCTGTTTGATTACCAGCTGGCCGATGCCTGTCCGGCAGACGTGGGACGGCGTGTGCGTGTCCCATTTGGCCGCGGCGAGAAGATCGGCGTTGTCGTCGCCACTGCCGAGAGCAGTGAATGGCCGCTGGCTCAGCTGAAAACCGCCCGCCGTATCGAAGACGATCTGCCGCCGCTACCGCCCGATTTTTTCCAGTTGCTGGAGTTCGCAAGCACTTACTATCAAGCCCCCCTCGGTGAAACCATAATGGCGGCACTACCGGCTGGCTTGAAACGTCTGACACCACCGCAGCGACGCTCTGGCCGCACGCAACGACCGCCGACAGCGCAACCCCGGCCACAGCTGACCGCCGAACAGGCGGCAGTGATCGACGCCATCGACATCGACGGCGGCTTCGTGCCCCACCTGCTGTTCGGCGTGACCGGCAGCGGCAAGACCGAGGTCTATCTGCGTCTGATCGAACGCGCCCTCGCACTCGGCCAGCAAACCCTGCTGCTGGTGCCGGAAATCAACCTCACCCCACAACTGGAAGCCCGGGTACGGGCGCGCTTTCCGGAGCAGACGATTGTTGCCCTGCACAGCGAACTCGCCGAAGCCGCCCGTGAACGCCACTGGCTACAGGCCCTGCGCGGCGAAGCTGATGTCGTCCTCGGCACCCGCCTCTCCATATTCACGCCGCTGCCACGCCTCGGACTGCTTCTGGTCGATGAAGAACACGATGCCTCCTTCAAGCAGCAGGACGGCATGCGTTACTCCGCGCGCGATCTGGCCATCGTACGCGCCCGCCAGCAGAACATTCCCATCTTGTTCGGCTCGGCCACGCCAGCCCTGGAAAGCTGGGCCAATGCGGAGAACGGCCGCTACCGGCGACATTTCCTGTTGCAGCGGGCCAATCCACAGGCACAACTGCCCCCGGTACGGATCCTCGACACCCGCCAGATCAAGTTGCAGGAAGGCGTAGCCGAGCCGCTGCTGGCCGCCATCCGCAACCGTCTGGAGCGAGGAGAGCAAAGTCTGGTTTTCCTTAACCGGCGCGGCTACGCCCCCGTCCTTGCCTGCCCGGCCTGTGGCTGGATCTCGCACTGCCAGCGGTGTGCCGCCAATCTGGTCGTGCATCGCGCTGACCACTGCCTGCGCTGCCATCACTGCGGTTTTGAAGCAAGGATTCCCCGCGCCTGCCCGACCTGCGGCAATCAGGACATCCAGGCCTTCGGGCGCGGCACCCAGCGGCTGGAAAGCTGGCTGCAGGAACAATTTCCCGCAGCACGCATCCTGCGCGTCGACCGCGATGCGGTGAAAAGCCGCAAGCAATGGGAAGAAATGCTCAGCCGCATTCATGGTGGTGAAGCCGACATCCTGGTCGGCACCCAGATGCTGGCCAAGGGGCACGATTTTCCCCGACTCACCCTGGTCGGCGTACTCGGTGCCGATGCGGCATTGTTTGCCGCTGACTGGCGCGCCCCCGAGCGCCTGTTTGCCCAGTTGATGCAAGTCGCCGGGCGGGCCGGACGAGCCGAATTGCCGGGCGAAGTCATCGTGCAGACGCAATATCCCGACCACCCCCTGTTTGCCGCCCTGGTCGCCCAGGATTACCCCAGTTTCGCCAGCAACCAGCTGCAGGAGCGCGCCCAGGCCGGTTTCCCCCCCTACACGTTCCAGGCCATCCTGCGCGCCGAAGCACCACAAATGGCAGACGCTCTGGCTTTCCTGCAAGCTGCCGTCACCTTGCCGGAAGCCGCAGGGCAGGACAGCATCAGCATCTACGACCCAGTACCGATGCGCATGGCGCGCCTGGCCAATCTCGAGCGCGCCCAATTGCTGGTCGAATCGCCCTCCCGCCCGGCGCTGCAGCAATTTCTGCCGCGCTGGCGCGAAGCCCTGGAACAACTGCGCACCCCGCGCCAATTACGCTGGCACATCGAGGTCGACCCGCTCGAATGCTGATCGGCACGGCCCTTGCTTGATGTTCTCTCCGAACACAGTCAAGGAGCCATCATGAAAATCGAAGCCTCTGCCCTCCAGCTCTCCGCCAGCCACGAAGCCAGCCAGAGCCGCAGTCTGAGTGCCGAATCGCGCATCACCTTCCGCCAGATGCTGGGCGGATTGGCGGAAGAGAAAACGGAAACCGATCTACATGAACGCGTCCGCAAGCTCCTGGAAAGTCTGATCGAGCGCATCATCGCGGCCCTGGAAGGACGGACCGTGCGCGAACAAAACCCGCTGTTCGACACGGCAGCAACCACCCCGTCAGAAACACCGGTCGGCCCCGGCAAAGATAGTGGCGGCCGGGAAATTCACTGGCAGACATCGGTGTGTGAAACGGTCAGTGAGTTCGAGCGGACCACCGTCTGCGGCACAGGTTGGGTCCGGACCAGTGACGGTCGTGAAATCGGCCTCGATTACGCGCTCAACATGGAGCGCAGTTTCCACTCGGTGAGTTACAGCGAAACGAGCGGCAGTGTCGTGCTCAAGGATCCACTCATGCTGTCCTTTGATGGCATGGCGTGCGAACTCACCAACCAGCGCATCAACTTCGATCTTGCCGCCGATGGCTCGGCACAATGGATTCCACAGCCAGGCGGCAACAGCTGTTTCCTGGTCTGGGACCGCAACGGCAACGGCCGCGCCGACGATGGCCGCGAACTATTCGGCGCTCAGAGTGGTAACGGCTTTGCCGATCTGCAGCAACTCGATCACGACCGCAATGGCTGGATCGACGAAGCCGATCCAGCCTTCAACGAACTCGGCCTGTGGTTTGCCGATCGGTACACGACCCTGGCCACGGCCGGTATCGGCGCCTTGTTCACAGGGTCTGTCGCCGCACCGTTTGCGCTCAAGGACAGCGACAACAGCATGCTCGGTTACATCCGCGATGCTGGCCTGTTCCTGTTCGAAGACGGCCGCAGCGGAGCGCTGCAACAGGTGGATCTAGCGGTCAGTCGTAGCGCGCCGGGGAAACATGAACCAGACGAGCGCCAGCAACTGACAACCTAGCAACAGGACAAAGGCGGCACGGTAAGCCTCGGCACTGCTCAGGCCAGCCGCATGCAAGGCATCGACCAAGCCGCCGATACCCCATTGCAGGCCAAAGGCGCCGGCAAACACCAACAGATTGAATGCCGTGCTGGCCCGTCCCGACCAGTGCGGCGGAAACGCCTGCGCCACCAGCGAATAGGCAATGTTGGCCAGAGAGAAGCAGCCCCCCAGCATGGGCCACAGCAGCGCGCCCGCAAATTGCGGCCACAGGCAGATCATGCCCAGCGCCACCGCCGCCAGCACCATCGCCCATTGATACAGCTGCGCCAGTGACAGGCCACGCTGCACCAGCCGGGTAGCAAAAAAACCAATCCCGAGAAAACCCGCCAGCATGGTGATGCCCATCCAGGTCAGGCGGGCCGCCACAGCGGCAGCATCAAGATTTTCCAGCACCGCCATCCAGCGTGAGGCCCACAGCCCCTGTACCGCCATGAAACCACCGATGAAGGCGAAACCCATCGGCGCATAGCGCTGGAAATGCGCATCTGCAAAAATTGCCCGCAACTCCCGCAGCTGCTGCCGCAACGGCACCACCGCCGCATGACTCTCCTTATCTGGTACCACCCGCCAGAGCAACAAAGCCACCAGCAGAGTCAGCAGCGCCAGAGCCAGCACGATGCCACGCCAGTGGGTAACCGTCAGCGCCATCTCCAGAGGCTTTGCCGCCACCAACGCCCCCAGCCCCCCTGCGGCCATGATCCAGCCCGTCATGGCGGTCAGACGCTCGGCGGAAAACCACTGGGTGAACGCTTTCATCGATGCCATCAGACAGGCCGAGACCCCCAGCCCGATCAAGGCCCGGCCCAGGGTCAGCCCGAGCAGGCCCTCCGCCAGCGCAAAAACAACCGCACCGCTCGCAGCCACCGTCAGTAGAAAGGCTTCCACACGGCGGGGACCGTAGCGATCAAGCAGCAGCCCCAGCGGAATCTGGGCTGCACCAAACGCCAGGAAATACGCACTGGTCAACAACCCCAGGGCGTTATCCGGCAATCCCAGTTCGACCGCGATCACCGGCCCGAGAATGGCATTGACCGTGCGATACAGGTAGGACAGGAAATAGCCGGCAGCGAAGGGCAGCAGCAAGCACAGGATCAGATCGGGGCCCGCCGCAGCGGCGCGGGTGGATGGCATGGACATGGTACGGGCGTTTCACGTGAAACGCCCCACGGCAAGGGCCGGGGGCGCAGGGAAGAAAGGCTGCGTGAACGGTCGGCTCAGACGCGAACCGCAACGCCTTTCACATTACCCCAGGTCGTCGTCAGGGTGCGCAGCACGCTGGCTCCCGACTCCAGAAGCAGCAGGAACAGATCCCGCTCGGAATAAAGGCAGACCGGCTCCGCGATGCCGTATTTGTCTGCCAGAGGCGGTGCCAGCCGGGCAAACCGCTCATAGATCGACTGCTCGCGGCCGGCATAGCCTTCGCCCAGCTCCGAGTGCAGGCCCAGTATGGAGATGTAGAGCTTGCCGCCGATGCGCAATTTTTTCATCAACTGCCGGATTTTTTCCTTACCCTGGGCATAGGGGAGGTGACACAGTCCGCGGCGCAAGACAATGATGTCGTAACGCACTTCGTCCCCCTCTTCCGGCGGGCTCGGCGATTGAGCAGGGGCGAACCGGATCGTTCCTTGCAAACCGGCCGCAAGGATGCGGTTTTCAATTTCCTGCTGCTGCGACGGCTCATCAGCCACCGTGACCCGCGCGCCCAGCTGCGCAAAACGCCCGGCCAGACGACAACGGCCGGCAGGCAGAATCAGCACGCGAACATCGTGTTCCACCCGCTGCCGCTTGACGCACTCTTCCAGCGCCAGTTGCTGAATGGCATCCTGTTCTTCCACCCATGGTTGCGCTTGCGAATTCATGGCAGCCTCCTTTCGGCCATTCTGCCCGACGGAAGATGCCTCTGGCAACCGGCAGCAGCACTGCGTGTGACGGCACTTGGCATGCCGATGGATTTCTGCCTGCGCATTGCCGCCTGCGTCGCCCCTCCTGCCGCAGGCCAGAAAATCCAGTTTGTTATCATCAACCGCCCGACAAGCCATACAAGGAGCATCGCATGCCCCAGGAAATCACCGATTTCACCCGCTGGCTCGAGCAGCACCCACTCTCCCACGCCCTTTTCTTCACCACCGCGCTTCTGCTGCTGGCCTGGCTCGCCAACTGGCTGACCAAGCACATCCTGCTACGCGGCCTGTACCGGCTGGTCAGCTTCACGGCAAACGATCAGGAGCTGACACCATTACCCGTCATTGCCCGTCTGGCAAATGTCGTTCCGGCCCTGGTACTGAGTCTGGGCATCAAGGTTGTGCCTGAATTACCAACAGCACTGGTGACTGTGGTCGAGAACGTCTGCGGCGCCTTTGTCGTGCTCACCATCGCACTTGCCATCGGCGGTGCGCTGAACTGGGGCAACGCCCTCTACCAGCGTCGCCCGGACGCGCATCTGCGGCCCATCAAAGGTTATGTCCAGGTAGCGAAGATCGTGATCTATGCGCTCGCCACCATCCTGATCATCGCCAGCCTGATCGACCGCTCTCCTCTGCTGCTGCTCTCCGGTCTGGGTGCCATGGCGGCAGTGCTCATGCTGATTTTCCAGGACACCCTGCTGTCGCTGGTGGCCAGCGTGCAACTCAGCTCCAACGACATGGTGCGCGTCGGTGACTGGATCGAGATGCCTCAGCTCAACGCCGACGGCGGCGTCATCGACATTGCCCTGCACACAGTCAAGGTACAGAACTGGGACAAGACCATCACCACCATCCCGACCAAGCGCCTGATTTCGGACTCCTTTCGTAACTGGCGCGGCATGAGTGAATCGGGCGGACGCCGCATCAAGCGCAGTCTTTACCTCGATCAGACCAGCGTCCGTTTCCTGACCGAGAATGAATGCCGCGACCTGGGCCGCTTCGCGCTATTGCAGGAATACCTGCCCGGCAAACTCGCCGAAATCGAAGCCTGGAACGCCGGACGTCCGGGTGACATCGTCAATCACCGACGACTGACCAACATCGGCACTTTCCGCACCTATATCGAAAACTACCTGCGTCACCACCCCGGCATCCACCAGGAGATGACGATGATGGTCCGGCAACTGGCGCCGACAGCCGACGGCGTGCCGCTGGAACTGTACTGTTTCACCAGCACGGTGGCCTGGGTACCTTACGAAGGCATACAGTCGGATATCTTCGATCACCTGCTGGCGATCCTGCCGGAGTTCGGTTTGCGCGTCTTCCAGCATCCCAGCGGTGCCGACATGCGCGGCATGCTGGCCAGGCAGGCAGGGATTGCGCACGCCGCGCCCTAGCCATGCATCGACCCGTGCTGCCACACCGCCGTAGCGGCACTGGGTTATAGTGCCGCCTTGTTCATACGTCTGCAGGAAACCCCGACATGGCCATGCTCGTGACTTTTGAATCCAGTGAAACGGGGGAATTGTTCATGTATGCCGAAGTGGCGCGCATGCTGTTCGACATCGTCGGCAAGGAAGGCACGGCACGCGGCGTATTCACGCAACCGCAGATGTTGCCGGCGGCAGAGAAATTGCAGGCTGCTGTCGCCGCAGCGAAAGCGCAGATGGCCACTCCAGCGGTGGATGAAGACAGCGAAGAAGCGCAGCAACCGTTGCCCGTGAGCCTGCCGCAACGCGCCTGGCCCTTCATCGACATGCTGGAGCGTACGGCCCGCAGCGGTTCGGATGCGCACATCACCTGGCAGGCAGCGGCTGATTTCTGACTCCCCGCCGCCACAGCGTCAGAAAAATTCGATATCGTCTTCCTGCTCGCGCATTTCCTGATTGAATCGCGCGACGGCTTCATGCACCGGCACCCCCGCCATGACCGCCTCGAACATCGCGCTTTCCTCGCGTGTCGAGTATTTGGCCTTGATGCGCTGTTGCAAGCCGACCCATTCTTCCGGGTTGTACAAACGGACGGGCTGACCCACCAGATCACTTAACTCACCCAGACTGTGAGTGACATGTGACAGACGCTGGACCAGTGAGGTAGGCTGAAAAAAGTGGAGTCCAACGTTTCGTAAAATGATCGAAAACGG
>NZ_CAJHOB010000017.1 GCF_905120355.1 Azonexus hydrophilus
GCCTTAGCTTATTCCAGCCCGGTGGCTGTCCAAACGACCGGGACCACCGCACTTCCCACCGGCCAGTACCGTGCTGGACGTGAAATTGAAATTTTCGCGGATGAGCGCTCGCGGCGTGTCCGCATGAATCGAATTCTGCGCCGGCAAGTCGATTTCGAGCGCGTCAGTCTCGTCGATTTGTGACAAGCCGGCCGCGTTCGCGGTAGACTCGCAAGCTTGCTGGAGATTGCCCTGATGACTTCGCCAATACCTGTGCCGGAAGCCGTTCGTTTGCTTACCAAGAGTCGCGTACTTGAATTGCAGTATGCCGCAGGCGAGGTTTACCGTCTCGATTTCGAATATCTGCGTGTCTACACGCCTTCAGCGGAAGCACGCGGGCACGCTCCGGGTCAGGAAGTCCTGCAGACAGGCAAGCGTAATGTCGAGTTGCTTGCTGTCGAACCGGTGGGCTCTTATGCCCTCAAACTGATCTTTTCTGATGGCCATGAAAGTGGCCTCTACCCCTGGGAACTGCTTTACAACCTCGCGGTGCACCACGATCAGCTCTGGGCACAATATCTCAAACTGATCGAATCTCGCGGCGCCTCGCGTGACGTTGATTCGACACCGCGCTTCCAGCACTCTGCCTGCGGCTCGCGCCATTGAATTCATGACTCAAGATAAAACCACACATTTCGGCTACGAAACCGTTGCCGAGCAGGAAAAGGCGCGCCGGGTGCGCGACGTGTTCGATTCGGTCGCCGGCCGCTACGACTTGATGAACGATCTCATGTCGGCCGGCATGCATCGCCTGTGGAAAGCCTTCACCATTGCCCGCAGCGGTGTGCGGGAAGGCTCCCGCGTACTTGATGTAGCTGGCGGCACGGGTGATCTCTCACTGGCATTCGCCAAACGGGTCGGCAAGAGCGGGCAGGTCTGGCTGACCGACATCAACAACGCCATGCTGGCGCACGGCCGTGATCGCCTGACCAATAAGGGCTACATGCTGCCGGTAGCTCAATGCGATGCGGAACGACTGCCTTTTCCTGACGACTGGTTTGACTGTGTCACCGTTGCATTCGGTCTGCGCAACATGACCCACAAGGATGCCGCCTTGCGTGAAATGACGCGGGTACTGCGTCCAGGCGGTTGCCTGATGGTGCTTGAGTTCTCACAGGTATGGAAACCACTGGCCCCGATCTATGATTTCTATTCATTCCAGGTCATTCCGCGCATCGGCGGCATGGTGACTCGGGACCCAGACAGCTACCGTTACCTTTCCGAATCCATCCGCGTCCATCCGGACCAGGACACCTTGAAGGGCATGATGGAAGCTGCAGGACTGTCACGCGTCGAATACTTCAACATGACTTTTGGTGTAGTCGCCCTGCACCGCGGCTACAAACTCTGACCGCACCATGGAAGCTCTGCAGCAGCTTTTCCTCGCGCCGCTCAATCATCTGCTACGCCAGAATGCCTGGGCAGGAGAACGGCTGGCACGCCATGCCGGCGCGACTGTCTTGCTGCGCACTGCTGATCGTGCCGTATTCTCTTTCGCCATCGAGCAGAATGGCGGCTTCCGCGCCTGCGAACCCGCCTCCGGCCCCGCTGTCACCATCGAACTGCCCGCTGATTTCCTCGTTCGCTTGCTGACCGACCGCAGCGGCTTGCTTGCCAGCGCACACCTGAGTGGACGTGCTGAGCTTGCAGAAAGCCTGGCCTTTGTCTTGCGCAATCTGCGCTGGGACAGTGAGGCTGACCTTGCACGCGTGCTTGGTGACATTCCTGCACGCCGCATGGATCAACTTGCTCGCCGCAGCCTGGCGCAAACGCGCGATGTTGCAGGGCGTAGTATCAGCAACCTGAGCGAATACCTGACTGATGAATCCGGACTGGTCCTGCACTCTTCCGATTTCGCCTCCTTTATTGCCGCGCGCTCTGCACTTGAACGTGATCTGGCACAGCTCGAACAGCGCCTGACCACACTTTCGACCTAAGGCAGTTGCAAAAAAAAAGCAGCCATGCGGCTGCTTTTCTACTTACTGCACCTGAATTTCAGTGCGTATGCTTGCGCAAGCGCTGAATGGTCTGCAGTTGAGCGATTGCCTCGGCCAGCTCGGCTTGCGCCGCAGCATAATCCATCTCTGCCTGACGGTTGGCAAGCGCTTCCTCTGCACGCTTCTTGGCTTCAAGCGCCTTGGCCTCGTCGAGGTCACGGGCGCGGATTGCAGTGTCAGCCAGAACGGTAATCATATCCGGCTGGACTTCAAGCATGCCGCCAGAAACATAAACCAGTTCGTAGTCACTTTGCCCGGCCACCTTCAGACGGATTGCACCGGGCTTGATGCGCGTGAGCAGCGGCGTATGTTGCGGCAGAATGCCGAGTTCCCCGGCTTCGCCGGGGAATACTGCGATCTCCACCATGCCGGAGAAGATCGACTCCTCGGCACTGACGACATCACAATGTACGGTCATAACCATTGCTGGCTCCTATGCGTAACCCTGCATTACTGCAGCGTCTTGGCCTTTTCGACGGCTTCCTCGATACCACCCACCATGTAGAAGGCCTGTTCCGGCAGATCATCGTATTCACCGCTGACGATGCCCTTGAAGCCCTTGATGGTTTCCTTGAGCGGAACGAACTTGCCCGGGGAACCGGTGAAGACTTCAGCAACGTGGAAAGGTTGCGACAGGAAGCGCTGGATTTTCCGGGCGCGGCTGACGGCCAGCTTGTCTTCCGGCGACAGTTCGTCCATACCCAGAATCGCGATGATGTCGCGCAGTTCCTTGTAGCGCTGCAGTGTCATCTGCACCGCACGGGCAACACCGTAGTGCTCTTCACCGACGATCTGCGGGTCGAGCTGGCGGGAGGTGGAGTCGAGCGGGTCGACGGCCGGGTAGATACCCAGCGAGGCGATGTCACGCGACAGCACGACCGTGGAGTCCAAGTGCAGGAAGGTGGTGGCCGGGGACGGGTCGGTCAAGTCATCGGCAGGCACGTAAACAGCCTGGATGGAGGTGATCGAGCCAACCTTGGTCGAGGTGATGCGCTCTTGCAGGCGGCCCATTTCTTCGGCCAGCGTCGGCTGGTAGCCTACGGCGGAAGGCATACGGCCCAGCAGTGCGGACACTTCGGTACCGGCCAGGGTGTAGCGGTAGATGTTATCCACGAAGAACAGGATGTCACGACCGTCGTCACGGAAACGCTCGGCCATGGTCAGACCGGTCAGCGCAACACGCAGACGGTTGCCCGGCGGTTCGTTCATCTGACCGAACACCATCGCCACCTTGTCGAGAACGTTGGAGTCCTTCATTTCATGGTAGAAGTCGTTCCCTTCGCGGGTACGCTCACCCACACCGGCAAACACGGACAGACCCGAGTGTTGCTTGGCGATGTTGTTGATCAACTCCATCATGTTGACGGTCTTGCCGACGCCGGCGCCGCCGAACAGACCGACCTTGCCGCCCTTGGCGAACGGGCAGATCAGGTCGATCACCTTGATGCCGGTTTCAAGCAGATCGACGGAAGACGACAGTTCGTCGAACTTCGGTGCGGCCTGGTGGATTTCGCGCAGCTCATCGCTGGCGATCGGGCCGGCTTCGTCGATCGGACGGCCGAGGACGTCCATGATGCGACCCAGTGTACCCATACCGACCGGCACGGAGATGCCAGCACCGGTGTTATTCACTTTCATCCCACGACGCAGACCGTCGGAGGAGCCCATGGCGATGGTACGGACCACGCCGTCACCCAGCTGCTGTTGCACTTCGAAGGTGAGGCCGGTTTCAACCATGCCATTTTCTTCGGAAGCATCCAGCTTGAGTGCATCGTAAACCTTCGGCATCGCATCACGCGGGAAGTGGATGTCCACAACCGCGCCGATACACTGAACGATGGAACCTTGACTCATATTCAATTCCCCAATAATTAAAACTTCGCGCGAGCGTCAGACAGCGGCGGCACCGCTGACAATTTCCGAGAGTTCCTTGGTAATTGCAGCCTGACGGGCCTTGTTGTAGACCAGCTTCAATTCACCGATCACGCTCTTGGCGTTATCGGACGCAGACTTCATCGCCACCATGCGCGCCGATTGCTCGGACGCCATGTTTTCGGCCACGGCCTGATAAATCAAAGCTTCGACATAACGCATCAGCAGATCGTCGATGACCACTTGTGCATCCGGCTCATAGACATAATCCCAACCAGGCTCACGCTCAGTTTTGATGACGTCGTCGGCCAGCGGCAACACCTTCTCGAACACAGGCTCCTGCTTCATCGTATTGATGAAGCGGGTGTATCCCAGATAGAGGGCGTCGATTTCGCCATTCATGTAGGCATCCAGCTGCACCTTGAGCGGCCCGATGAGCTTTTCCAGGTGCGGGGTGTCGCCCAGCGAAACAACTTGCGAAACCACCTTGGCACCAGCACGCTGCATGAAACCCAGGCCCTTGTTGCCGACGCAGGTCGCCTGAAACTTGACGCCCTCACTGTCGAACGCCTTCATCTTGCTCAACACAAGCCGCAGGACGTTGGCGTTGAGGCCACCGCACAGCCCTTTGTCCGACGTCACCAGTACGATGCCGACATTCTTGGGCGCGCGCGTTTGCAGGAACGGATGCTTGTACTCGGTCAGGGCGTGGGCGAGATTGCTCGCCACGCGCCGGATCTTTTCACCATATGGACGGGAGGCGCGCATCCGGTCCTGCGCCTTGCGCATTTTGGATGCCGCCACCATTTCCATGGCTTTGGTGATCTTGCGCGTGTTTTCAACGCTCTTGATCTTGTTGCGAATTTCCTTGCCGCTTGCCATGGCGTTCTCCTAGATCAGGCCCAGGTGCTCTTGAAAGCCTGGATACCGGCAGCCAGGGCCTTTTCGGAATCAGCGCTCAGATCTGCCGTCGATTCCATGGTGTTCATGACATCGGCGCAGTTGGTCTTGAGATAGCTGATCATCGCTTTTTCGCACTCGAGGGCGCGCTTGACTTCAACATCGTCAAAATAGCCCTTGTCGGCCGCATACAGGGTGACAGCCATTTCCGAGATGCTCATCGGCGAATATTGCGGTTGCTTCATCAGCTCGGTCACCAGACGGCCACGCTCCAGCTGTTTGCGGGTTGCTTCGTCGAGATCAGAAGCAAACTGCGCGAATGCAGCCAGTTCACGGTACTGGGCCAGCGCCAGACGCACACCACCGCCAAGCTTCTTGATCAGCTTGGTTTGGGCGGCACCACCAACGCGGGACACCGAGATACCGGCGTTGATCGCAGGACGAATACCGGCGTTGAACAGGTCGGTTTCCAGGAAGATCTGGCCGTCGGTGATGGAGATCACGTTGGTCGGAACGAAAGCAGAAACGTCACCAGCCTGGGTTTCGATCACCGGCAGAGCGGTCAGCGAACCGGTCTTGCCCTTGACTTCGCCATTGGTGTACTTCTCGACGAAGTCCTCGTTAACGCGAGCAGCGCGCTCGAGCAGACGGGAGTGGAGATAGAACACATCGCCCGGATAGGCTTCGCGGCCTGGCGGACGGCGCAGCAGCAGGGAGACCTGACGGTAGCCCCACGCTTGCTTGGTCAAATCGTCGTAAATGATCAGGGCGTCCTGGCCACGGTCGCGGAAGTACTCACCCATGGTGCAACCGGCGTAAGGGGCCAGATATTGCAGGGCAGCAGATTCCGAGGCAGAGGCGGCAACCACGATGGTGTATTCCATGGCGCCATTTTCTTCGAGCTTGCGCACGACGTTGGCGATGGTGGAAGCCTTCTGGCCGATCGCGACATACACGCAGAACAGGTTCTTGCCCTTCTGGTTGATGATGGTGTCGACAGCAACGGCGGTCTTGCCGGTCTGACGGTCACCAATGATCAACTCACGCTGACCACGGCCAACCGGCACCATGGAGTCAACGCACTTGAGGCCAGTCTGCACCGGTTGCGACACCGATTTACGCCAGATCACGCCCGGGGCGACCTTTTCAATCTTGTCGGTCAGCTTGGCATTGATCGGGCCCTTGCCGTCGATCGGCTGGCCCAGCGTGTTGACCACGCGGCCGAGCAGTTCCGGGCCAACCGGCACTTCGAGAATGCGGCCGGTCGTCTTGACCGTATCGCCTTCGGAAATGTGGTCGTATTCACCCAGCACCACCGCGCCGACGGAATCACGTTCGAGGTTGAGCGCCATACCAAAGGTGTTGCCGGGGAATTCCAGCATTTCACCCTGCATGACGTCCTGCAAGCCATGCACGCGACAGATGCCGTCAGTGACGGAAACCACGGTGCCCTGCGTACGCACTTCCGATGCGCCTTGCAGGTTCTGGATCTTGCTCTTGATCAGTTCAGAAATTTCGGAAGGATTCAACTGCATGAAAATCTCCTAGTTGTTCAGCGCCACGGCCATGGCATCGAGTTTGCCGCGCACTGAAGCATCCAGCATCTGGTCACCGACGGTGACGCGCACACCACCGATCAGACTCGGGTCAACTTCGACGCGAGCCGTCAGGCGGGTTCCGAAACGAGGCTCCAGTTGCTGCATGAGAGCAGCCACCTGGGCGTCATCAATCGGGAAGGCGGAGTACACCACCGCCTCCTGCACGCCTTCTTCCTGACTTTTTGCCAGTTCGAAGAGCCGGGAAATTTCCGGCAGCAGCGCAAGACGCCGGTTTTCGGCAAGGGTGCGAACAAAATTGGCAAGAATCGCATCGCTGTCAGCCGACAGCGAAATGAACAATTCAGCCACCTGTTCCGTGGAGAGCCGGGGATTAGTCATGACCTCGGTCATTTCCTTATCCTGGGCAATCAGCGCCAGCCTTTGCAGGCGCTGTGACCAGAGGCCCTGAGCCCCGCTTTCCTTGGCCAGCCTGTAGGCGGCTTCAGCGTAGGGGCGAGCGATGGTGACGGATTCAGCCATATGCTTTACAGATCCTGTTTGATCGTGGCCAGAATGTCGGAATGAGCCTGGGCGTTGATCTCGCGGCGCAGAATTTGTTCGGCGCCGTTGATGACCAGGGCAGCGACCTGTTCGCGAATCTGCTCTTTGGCGCGCACCGCTTCCTGCTCGATTTCTGCCTTGGCACCGGTCACGATGCGCTCGGCTTCCACCTTGGCCGCAGCCTTGGCTTCTTCGATCAGTTGGGCGCCGCGCTTTTCAGCATTGGCGATCAGTTCTGCAGCCTTTTCCTTGCCTTCGCGGAGAGCTTCCGTCGAACGCTTGGTGGCCAATTCGAGATCCTGCTTGCCGCGTTCAGCAGCAGCCAGACCATCCGCGATCTTCTTCGCACGCTCGTCGAGCGCCTTCACAATGGGCGGCCACACGAATTGCATCGTGAACCACGCCAGAATGAAGAACACAACGAGCTGTGCAAACAACGTTGCGTTCAGATTCACGGTTCTAGTCCTCTTCTAAAGGGTTAATCGGAAGAGGGCTAATTAACCTGCCACCAGTTGGAACGGGTTGGCGAAAGCGAACATCATGGCGATACCGACACCGATCAGGAAGGCGGCGTCGATCAGACCAGCCAGGAGGAACATCTTGGTTTGCAGAGCGTTCATCAGCTCAGGCTGGCGAGCCGAAGCTTCAATGTACTTGCCGCCCATCAGACCGATACCGATACAGGCACCGATAGCACCCAGACCAATGATCAGGCCGGCAGCCAGAGCAACAAAACCGAGAACGTGTTCCATGACAACTCCTTGAGGTTTAAAGTGAAAAGTAAAACGGGTTACAACAGAAAAACTTGAAAATCAGTGACCTTCATGCGCCTGACCGACATACACCAAGGTCAGCATCATGAAGATGAAGGCTTGCAACGTGATGATCAGGATATGGAAGATGGCCCAGATCGAACCAGCGATCACGTGACCAACGAAACCGAACACCGTCGCGGTGGCACCCAGCAGGGCGATCAGCATGAAGACCAGCTCACCGGCATACATGTTGCCGAAAAGCCGCATGCCATGGGACACCGTCTTGGCGATGAATTCGATCATCTGCATGATGAAATTCACCGGATAGAGCAACGGATGGCTACCAAAAGGCGCAGTGAATAGCTCATGCACCCAGCCCCCCAGACCCTTGACCTTGATGTTGTAGTAGATGCAGATCAGCAGCACGCCCAGCGACATGCCGAGTGCCGCATTCAAGTCAGCCGTGGCAACAGCGCGCTGATAATGAATGCCGAACATCTCGCCGATCTTCGGCAGCAGATCCACTGGAATCAAATCCACGGCATTCATGAAGAAGATCCAGACAAAAACGGTCAGCGCCAGCGGCGCAACGAACTTGCGCGATTCGGCGCTATGGATGATGCCCTTGGCCTGATCGGAAACCATCTCAACCAGCACCTCGATGGCTGCCTGGAACCGACCCGGCACACCAGAGGTTGCCTTGCGCGCAGCAAGCCAGAGCACAAAGATGGTGAGCAAGCCGAGCACGATGGAATAGAACATCGTGTCAATATTGAGTACCGACCAGTCAACAACGGCTTTCTGGGCGTGCCCGGTGGTGTTGAGGTGGGTCAGGTGATGGACGATGTACTCGCCCGATGTCGGTGCTGCGCTTCCTGCGGCCATGTCATTTCTTCCAAAAAGCTAAAAAACCAGCATGCAGGACAATCGCCAGACCGATCAACAAGCTCGGCCAGTGCATCGCGGGATATCCCTTGATGGCGATTGCCAGAATTCCTACGGTAGCTGCAATTTTCAGGAACTCGCCGACGAAGAAATTTGCCGCATAGGACGCGCCCGGGCGATTTTTCAGCATCGTCAACCGGACAGCAAAGAAAAGGTTGGGAACAATTGCAGCCAATGCCGCGAACCCCACCGAAACCAGCCCCCGCGTTCCTACGATTGCACCGGCTGCAATCGCTGTAATGAGTGCCGTACCAAGTTGCAGGTAAATCGCTTTCAACATGGTGTCATGCAATCGTCAGCCGGTGTGCCACACAGACCTAAATGATACAAGACTTCAAAAAAGACCGTCAATGGGAATTACGGGTTAACCGCAATCGACAAACCACCGCAGCCTCAGCGCAGACGCCCCAGAATCCCCTCCAGCTGGTCCAGACTGCCGAACTCGATGGTGATCTTGCCCGCCCCTTTTTTGTTGCTGCGAATGGCGACATTGGCGCCCACCGCATCGGCAATTTCTTCCTGCAGTCGTAGCAGATCACGGTCAGGCGCTGGTGTCGCTGTTTTTTTCGGCGGATTGACGATCTGCTGCACCAGGCGCTCAGCTTCCCGCACCGAGAGCGACTGCTTGACGATACGCTGCGCCACCGCCACCTGCTGCACTGCCGACAAGGGCAACAAGGCGCGCGCATGGCCCATGTCGAGCTTGCCGACCTGCAGCAATTCCTGCACGCCAGCGCTCAGCTGCAGCAGCCGCAACAGGTTGGAGGTTGCCGGACGTGAGCGGCCCACGGCTTCAGCCGCCTGCTGGTGACTGAGGCCGAACTCGTCGATCAGCCGTTGCAAACCCTGAGCTTCTTCCAGCGGGTTGAGGTTTTCGCGCTGAATATTCTCGATCAGCGCCATGGCCAGCGCCTGTTCGTCGGCTATCTTGCGTACCAGCACCGGCACTTCGGCCAGCCCTGCCCGCTGTGCAGCCCGCCAGCGCCGTTCGCCGGCAACAATTTCGTAGCGCTCGGCACCCGGTGTGCTATCGATGGCGCGCACCAGAATCGGCTGCATCACACCCTGAGCAGTAATCGAAGCGGCCAGTTCATCCAGCGACGCTTCGTCCATCCGGGTTCGCGGCTGGTATTTGCCCGACCGCAAACGCTCGACCGGCAGTTTGCGCAACTCCTCTTCCGCTTTGGCACCGCTACCCGCCAGCAATGCGTCGAGGCCGCGCCCCAATCCCTTCAACTTGCTCATGCGCTCACCCTTTCGAGAATTTCCTGGGCGAGTGCGTTATATGCCTGCGCCCCCTTCGAGTTTTTGTCGAATGCATTGACCGGCTTGCCATAGGACGGCGCTTCCGCCAAGCGCACATTGCGCGGCACGATGGTCTGATACACCTTGTCGCCGAAATGGTTTTCCAGTTCGCTCGACACTTGCTGCGTCAGCGTGCTCTGGCTGTTGTACATGGTGCGCAGCAAGCCCTCGATTTCCAGCCGGGCATTCAGACTGTGGCGGATCTTGCGCAGGGTTTCGACCAGATCGGACAAGCCTTCCAGCGCGTAATACTCGCACTGCATGGGGATCAGCACCGAATCTGCAGCCACCAGGGCATTCACGGTCAGCATGTTGAGCGCCGGCGGACAGTCGATGAGAACGAAATCGTAGCTCGCCCGGCCATCTGCCAGGGCTTCCTTCAAGCGGAACTCGCGTCGTTCCAGCTCGATCAGCTCAACCTCCGCCCCTGCCAGCTCGCGGTTGGCCGGCAGGATGTCGAAGGCAAATTCAGTCGCGATGCACACTTCCTGCAGCCCTGCCGCACCGATCAACAGCTGATACACCGTCGGCAGCGCCTCTTTCTTGGTGATGCCGGCGCCCGTCGTGGCATTGCCCTGCGGATCCATGTCGATGAGCAGCACGCGCTGCCCCGCTGCGCCTAAAGCGGCGGCAAGATTGACGGCTGTCGTGGTCTTGCCGACGCCGCCTTTCTGATTGGTGATGGCCAGTATCTTCATGCGCCCACTTTCAGGAAAATGAGATGTCGCTCCGCCGCCAGACCGGGAACGGTCAGGACCAGCGTGCGTTCAACAACGATGTCTGGCGCCAATGCGGCAATTTCCTCCGCCGGATACGCCCCCTTCATGGCCAGCCAGCGCCCGTCGGGTGCCAGCAGGTGGCGGGTCAGTTCGACGAAGGTCTTCAAATCGGCGAAGGCACGCGAACTGATCTGCGCATACTGGCCTGTCATCTGCTCCACCCGCGCATGATGCACGCGCAGATTGCGCAGACCAAGCTCAATCGCCGCCTGCTGCAGGAATGTTGCTTTTTTCTGCACCGTATCCACCAGACTCACCGACAACTGCGGCCGGGCAATGGCCAGCGGGATACCAGGCAAACCCCCGCCTGCCCCGACGTCGAGCAGCGCCCCCTCACCGACGTGCGGCACGATCGCCAGCGAATCGAGCAAGTGGTGCGACAGCGCTTGCTGCGGATCGCGCAAAGCCGTGAGATTGTAGGTCTTGTTCCATTTCAGGAGCAGCCGGCAAAAAGCCAGCACCCTCTCCTGCGCCGCCAGCGGCAGCGACAGACCCAGTTCCGCCAATCCTGCCGCCAGCGCTGGTGCCAGCCCGCTTTCTACCGTTTGTGGATGCAATTCGTGATTCATGCCGGACGCACGGAATTGAAACGTTTCAGATACACCAGCAGCAACGAAATCGCCGCCGGTGTCACCCCCTGAACACGGGAAGCCTGACCGATGGTCTGCGGCCGGTGCTGCTGCAGCTTCTGCTTCACTTCGTTGGACAGCCCGGGAACCACGGCGTAGTCAAGCGCTTCCGGCAGCGCCAGCTGTTCGTAGCCCGCCGCCTTGGCCACTTCCTCGGCCTGCCGGTCGATATAGCCCTGATACTTCGCCGAAATCTCCAGCTGCTCGACCACTTCTGCCACGCTGACCGGCTCGCCGGCACCCGGCAGGGTCATCAGCTGGGCATAACTGATCTCCGGCCGGCGCAGCAGCTCGAACAGGCTGTATTCGTGCTCGATGGCCTTGCCCAGCACGCGCACGCATTCTTCCGCCGGGGTGAGCCGGGGATTGACCCAGGTCGCTTTCAACCGCTCTTCTTCGGCGGCAATCGCATCGCGCTTGCGGCAAAAAGCATCCCAGCGTACATCATCGATCAACCCCAGGGCCCGCCCCTGCTCGGTCAAACGCAGATCAGCGTTGTCCTCACGCAGACTGAGGCGATACTCGGCGCGACTGGTGAACATACGATACGGATCATTGACCCCACGCGTAATCAGATCATCAACCAGCACCCCGAGATAGGCCTCATTGCGCTTCGGACACCAGGCACTTTCGCCGCGCACGTAGCGCGCGGCATTGATGCCGGCCAGCAAGCCCTGCGCCGCGGCTTCTTCGTAGCCGGTGGTGCCATTGATCTGACCGGCGAAGAACAGGCCGCGAATCTGCTTGGTTTCGAAACTGTCTTTCAGCGCCCGTGGGTCGTAATAATCGTATTCGATGGCATAGCCCGGGCGCAGGATGTGGCAATTTTCCAGCCCACGGATCGAACGCACCAAAGCCAGCTGAATGTCGAACGGCAGGCTGGTGGAGACACCATTGGGGTAAATCTCGTGCGTATCCAGCCCTTCCGGCTCAAGGAAGACGTTATGCCGGTCCTTGTCTGAGAAGCGGTGAATCTTGTCCTCGATCGAGGGACAGTAGCGCGGTCCGACGCCTTCGATCACGCCGGTATACATCGGCGAGCGGTCCAGTCCGCTGCGGATGATGTCATGCGTTCTGGCGTTGGTTTCGGTAATCCAGCACGGCAACTGACGCGGATGCTGCGCCGCAGAACCCAGGAAGGAAAACACCGGCAGCGGATCATCCGAGTGCTGCTCCTGCATCACCGAAAAATCAATGCTCTTGCCATCCAGCCGTGGCGGCGTACCTGTTTTCAGCCGCCCCTGCGGCAACTGCAGTTCCTGCAAGCGCGCTGCCAGCGACACCGAAGGCGGATCGCCCATGCGTCCACCGGTATAGTTTTCCAGCCCCACATGAATCTTGCCATTGAGGAAAGTGCCAGCCGTCAGCACCACGCTCTGCGCCATGAAGCGGATACCCAGGCGGGTCACCGCACCACACACGGCATCACCTTCGACAATGAGGTCATCGCACGCCTGGGCGAAAATGCTGAGATTCGGCTGATTCTCCAGCCGCTGGCGGATCGCCTGGCGATAAAGCACCCGGTCGACCTGCGCCCGCGTCGCACGCACGGCCGGTCCCTTCGAGGCATTGAGCAGACGGAACTGGATACCGGCCACATCCGTTGCCGCCGCCATGGCGCCGCCCAGGGCATCGACCTCCCGCACCAGATGCCCCTTGCCGATACCGCCGATCGACGGATTGCAACTAAGTGCCCCGAGCGTATCCAGGTTGTGCGTCAGCAGCAGGGTTTGCGCGCCCGCCCGCGCTGCGGCAAGCGCCGCCTCGGTGCCGGCATGGCCGCCGCCAACAACGATCACATCGAAACGGGTGGGATAGAGCATGGGCACGAAACGCTGAATGGGTTGCTGCAGCGCACCACGGCGCCGCCAGAGAGCCGGTGATTTTACGTCAGGTGACCGGAAAAACACAGAAAGCCCCTGGCGCAAGCCTTTCCAGACGGAATTTCTCTTGCTCGCCAGCCATGCTTACAGTAATTTGCTGCCCATGCAGACCTACAGTCCGAAATCCGGAGAAGCGCTTGAAAACGAGGACATGCTCCTCGTCCTGCAACAGGCGCTGACCAAAAAACGTGTCCTGATTGTGGACCGGCATGCACCGGCACGCGAATCGGTGCGGCTGATGCTCGGCACCCTGGGCGTCACGCAGGTA
Source organism: Azonexus hydrophilus (assembly GCF_905120355.1). GTDB lineage: Bacteria > Pseudomonadota > Gammaproteobacteria > Burkholderiales > Rhodocyclaceae > Azonexus. The sequence continues at coordinate 13,472 of NZ_CAJHOB010000017.1, forward strand.
CACGGCGCCGGTAATTCGGCCGAAGTCATCCGGCAGGTCAAAGCCAACCGCTTCGACATCATCCTGTCCGATTTCATTCTTGATGACGGCCGCGATGGTCAGCAACTGCTGGAAGAACTGCGCCACGCCCACCTGATCGCCCCCGGCACGGTATACATCATCGTCACCGGCGAGCGCACCTACACCAATGTCGTCGCCCTGGCCGAGCTTGCTCCGGACGACTACCTGATCAAGCCCTTCACCGCCGACCAGTTGCAGGCACGCCTGGTGCGCGCCACCTACAAGAAGCATCTGCTGCGCCGCATCTACGAAAAGATCGAAAGCGGCGACCTGGATGAAGCCATCGCCGCCTGCGACCGTGTCATCAGCCAACACCCGGCCTATATGTACGACGCCTATCGTTTCAAGGGCGAACTGCTGCTGCAGCTCGAACGAATCGAAGAAGCCGAGGTACTCTTTCGCAAAGTGCTGGAAGGACGCATGGCGCCCTGGGTGCAGATGGGGCTGGCAACGGCGCTGCGCGACCGCGGTGCGCTGGAAGAAGCCGCCATGCTGGCCGAGCAAGTGCTGGTCGACGCCCCCGATTTTCTCGCCGCCTACGATTTCCTCGCCGCCGTGCAGGAACGTCGCGGTCTGCTGGAAAACGCCCAGGAAGTCCTGCAACACGCCGCTGAAGCCTCCCCGCACAACACCTTGCGCCAGCGCATGGTGGGCGATATCGCGGCCCGCAACGAAGACATGGCGGCCGCAGAAAAAGCCTACAGCAAGGTCCTCGAGCGCAGCAAAGGCTCTTCCCTGCGGAGCGTTGACGATTTTGCCAACCTCGCCCGTACCATGGCGGAGCGCGGCAACATCGATGCCTCCCGCAAACTGATCGGCGAACTGAAGCGGGAACTCCGCGGCGACAAGGAAGCCGAACTGGCGGCGCTGACACACGAAAGCCTCTGCCTGGCCGCCGAGGGGGCGCCGGAGAAAGCCCGGGCCTGCGCCGAACAAGCCATCGCCCTGCAACAAATCGTGGAAGAAGATTTCGCCAACCGCGGCAAGCCGCTCTCCCAGCGCCTGAGCGTCGATCTTGCGCATGCCTGCTACGCCAGCGGCCTGAAGGACGAAGGCGAAAAAATCATGCGCCAGGCCGTGGCAGAAAATCACGAAGACCAGCAACTCATTCATCAAGCCAGCCGAGTCTTCGAAAAAACCAATCAACCGGAAGGCAATGCGCTGCTTGAACAGATCAACCACCAGCTCAACGAGCTCAGCAACCGCGGCCAGTCCGCGGCCCGTGCGGGCGATCTGGCGGGTGCCGCCGAACTGCATACGCAGGCGGCGGAGCAGGCGCCCAACATCCGCAATCTGATTGAAGCAGCCAACAGTCTCTATCTGCTGATGGATCGTCGCGGCTGGGATGCCACCCTGGCTGCCAGCGCGCACGACTACCTGGAGCGCGCCCAGCGCAAGGACCGCAAACACCCCAAAGTCCTCGCCACGCGCCAACTGGCGCACTCCGTCGCACGCAAATACGGCATCGACATCAGCGCCTGAGCCCACCCACGTGCTAGAGTTTTTCCTTTTGTAGAGGAATGTGTCATGTTCTCCGGCATCGTCGCGGCAATCGGCCGCATCACATTGGTCACTCCACGCGAAGTTGGTTGCCGGCTGACGGTCGACGCCGGCGCACTTCCGCTCGCCGATGTCGCCCTCGGCGACTCCATTGCCCACAACGGTGTCTGCCTGACCGTCGTCGCCAAGGAAGGCAACAGCTTCATGGTGGATGTCTCGCCGGAAACCCTCTCCTGCACCGTCGGCCTTGATGCCCCGGGCCCGGTCAATCTGGAAAAAGCCCTGCGCCTCAATGACGTCATCGGCGGCCACCTCGTGTCCGGCCACGTCGACGGCATTGGCGAAGTACTGCGCTTCGACCCCGTCGGCGACAACCGCCTGCTCGAAATCCGCGCCCCCGAAGAAATTGCCCGCTATATCGCCCGCAAGGGCTCGATCGTGGTCGACGGCACCAGCCTCACCACCAACACCGTTGACGGCCGCAACTTCACCATCAACCTGATCCCGCACACCCTGGAACACACCACGCTGGGCCGTCTGCAACCCGGTAGCAAGGTCAACCTGGAAGTCGACCTGATCGCGCGCTATTGCGAGCGGCTGCTGACACACGTCAACGCCGCCTGATCACAGCCCCCCACCCCTGCCAGCAGTCTCGCTTGCCTTACTGCTGGCAGCCCCCACAGAAACTCGCAGTTCCCGCAGAGGCGCCACAACAAAACCCAAGCCTCTCACTACCTGCCGCCCATGCTTTCATCCCCATCCCGCCAGCTACGCACCGTCTTCGTCGGTCTCTCCCTGCTGTTGATGCTGTCTTTTCTGGCTGGCTACTGGTGGTCACTCAGCATCAATCATCAGCAGATGCGGGCCGACATTGCGCGGCAGGCCGAAATCCGGGCGGCGCAGTCGGCCGACGCCATGGCCCAGCAAATGGCCATGCTGGCACAGCATCTCGATTACATCCTGCAGACGCTGGCTAGGGAATACCGCATGCAACCCCCGGCCGATTTCCATCGACTGGCACAGGGCATGATTTCCGACCACCCTCCTGACAGCATCGTTCAGATCGCCATTGCTGACGCCCAGGGCTGGGTCCGCTATTCCAGCCTCGGCACACCTCCCGGGCAGGCGCCGGCCTCGATTGCCGACCGTGAGCATTTCCAGGTTCACCAACAGGCTGCCAACCCCCGCCTGCATATCAGCAAACCGGTCAAGGGGCGCGTTTCCGGCCGCTGGTCGATCCAGTTCTCGTACCCGATCCTTGCTGCCGGCCACTTCAAGGGCGTCATTGTCCTCTCGCTCTCGCCCAACTATCTCGCTTCCCTGCTTGGACAACTGGCGGTGCACCCGGAAGACACCGCACTTCTCGTGCGCGATGACGGCTACTACCTCGCCCGCACCAGCCACCTGGAAAACGTCCTGGGGACGACGCTGCCGGCCAGCCGCCCTTTCCTCCAGACAGACGCAGCGCTGCAGGGGAATTACGATATTTCAGGGCAGGTCGATGGTACGCATCGTTTCTACGGCTGGCGCAAACTCCCCCAATTCGGCCTCAATCTGGTCATAGGCCTGGCTTCCGCCCCCATTCTCGCGCCGGTCGAAGCCACCATCCGCACGAGCCGTATCCGCAGCGCCCTCGGCAGCGTCCTGCTCGTCTTCGCCTCGCTCTGGATCGCCGCCCTTTTCTGGCGCCTGGAAAACCAGAAACAGACGTTGCGCACGGTATTCGAAACACTGCCCGTCGGCGTCATGATCGTCGATGCCGAGGGCAACATCACCGGCTGCAACACCCGCGCAGCCGAAATTCTGACCGACGGCAAGAGCTGCCTGCCCAATCTGGACACCCCCCGCCTGACTTCCCGCCTCACCGACAAGGACGGCACCCCCGTTGCCCCGACCGACGCACTGGCGAAAACAGCCTGGTCGGGGCAGGAACGCATTGATGGACTCACCCTCGGCCTGCATCCAATCGACGATGAAATCAGCCAGCCGCGCTGGATCTCGATCAACGCCACACCGCAGACAAATGGTCGCAAGGGGGCAATCGTCGTCCTTACCGACATCACGCCGCAAATGGCTTCGGCCCAGTTCCGGCGCGCCCTGCTCGACAACAGCGCCACCGCCATCGCCATCGCCGGTGCCGGCCGTCAGATCACCTACATCAACCGCCAGGTCAGCCGCCTGCTCGGCCATGGCCGCGATGCCATGGTTGGGCAGAATTTCCGCATGATCCACCTGGACGAAGCCCACTACCTCAACTTCGAACGCCATTACACGCAACTGGTGCGCGACACCCAGCTGGAAACCGAATACCCCTTACGCCACCAGGATGGCAGCATCCGCTGGTGCACCATCCACGGCACGCTGCTCAAGTTGCCGCGCCAGGAAACCCAGGTCATCTGGAGCCTGCTCGACAACACGGCCCGCCACTATGCCCAGGAAGCCCTGGCGGCCACCAGCCAGCGCCTGGCCGTGGTGATCGACCGCTTTCCGGCCGGCATCCTGGTCGCCGACACGCAGGGCCGGATCAGCCACAGCAACCAGACGCTGGCCACGCTGTTCGGTCAGGCATTTTCGCCGGAGAATCTGCACGGGCGGACGCTCGCCGAAGTGCGCTCGAACCTGGCGCCCCATCTCGCCGACACCTCCCCGCACACCGACGACGAACGCACCCTGCAGCTGAGCGATGGCCGCACCCTCATCCACGAAACCATTGCCATCAACACCCAGCACACGCCCAGCGGCCACCTGCTCATCTATCAGGACATCACCGAATACAAGGAACGCGAACGCCTGCTTGAACGTCTGGCCACCACCGACGCCCTGACCGGGTTACCCAACCGGCGCTGCTTCATCCAGAGTTGCGAAGACGAACTGCAGCGCTGGCGCCGTTACGGTGGCGAATGCGGCACCCTCGTCATGTTCGATCTGGATCATTTCAAGCGGGTCAACGCCACCTGGGGCCACGCCGTCGGCGATCAGGTGCTGGTGCAGGTCGCCGGCATCACCCGCCAACTGCTGCGCACGACTGATACCGCCGGTCGTCTGGGTGGCGAAGAATTCATGATCCTGCTGCCCAGCACCACCCTCGCCGGCGCCCGACAACTGGCCGAGCGGCTACGCCAGACGATTGCCGACACCCCGGTCGAAGGACCGGAAGACACCTTCAACGTCACCGCCAGCCTGGGCATCACCCTCTTCCCCGCGCACGACACGGATGATCTGCCGCAAGCCATGCAGCGTGCCGACCAGGCCCTCTATATCGCCAAATCGTCCGGGCGCAATTGCGTCTGCGAACTATGACTCTGGAGATCGGACCATGCGCCTTACCCTCTGTCTTCTCTATTGCCTCGTCCTGACCGGCTGCGCCACCTACGGCGACTCTGCCCTGCAACCAGGGCAAAGCACCACGACCCGCATCGAGCAGCGCCTGGGGCCGCCCGCGCTACGCTGGAGCGAAGCCAGCGGCGGCGAAACCCTGGTCTACCCGACCGGCCCGATGGGCTACCACACTTGGTTTTTCCGCACCAATGCCGAACACGTGCTGATTGAGCGCAAAAATGTGCTGAACAGCGCCCATTTCGCCAAAATTCAGGCGGGCATGAGCGAAGAGGAGGTGTTGCGCGTCATCGGACCGCCTTATCCTGCCTGGACCGTCTATTTCAAGGCCCGCGACGAGCTGGTGTGGGAATGGCGTTATTGTGACGACTGGAACGAACCCGCCCGTTTCAATGTTCTGTTCGACGGCAGCAGCCGGCGCGTACGTTCGACCTATGCCGCACCGGAGAAACTGCGCGCCGCCTTGGATTTCCAGTATCAGCCCCGTTGGTGTGGGCATTGAAACCCCTGGTAACACCTAAAACCCGCAACAAGCCTTGAAATCCCCCGCCCCCATCCCCATAATGGGAGGCATGGTTGTAATTCCGGCAATCTGGAGGCGTTCTGGACAGGGGTTCGATTCCCCTCACCTCCACCCAAGGGCATTCGCTGAGTGCCCTTGCGATGGGGGTGTACTGGCTTCGACAGGGCGGGCAAAGGTGCGCAGGCAACCCGAAAGGCGACGAACGTAATTCGCGCAAAACCATAAACGCCAACGATGAGCGTTTCGCTGTTGCCGCCTAATCGGCACAGCTGGGGCCGCTGAAGCCTTATTACCCAAGACAGCCGGCGGGGACTTCGGTCCCCGTCGTCACGTTTACATACCACGCACACAGCAAAACGCCCCGGCTGCGCGTGCAGACCGGGGCGTTTTGCTGCGGATCAGGTCAGAATTTGACGTTGATACCGGCGTAGAGGGAGCGGCCCATACCAGGAACCGGCGTGCCCCACAGCGGCACCACACCGTTCGGCACGTTGTTCGCACTCGCCGACATCGTCGTCCCCTGGCCGAGGTAGGCCCCTCCCAGCGGCATCTCGTAGTAACGATCAAACAGGTTTTCAACGCCAAAATCGAGGCGCACCTGCTTCCAGGCATGGCTGAAGCGCAGGTTGACCAAGCTGTAGCCGGACGTCTTCATCTCATTGCGCGCTTCGGACACCTTGCGCTTGGCGGAAACACCGATGATTTCCAAAGCATTGTCCCAGCCCGCCAGTTTCTGGGTCAGGGTCAGCTTGCCATTGAGCGGCATGATGTTGTAAAGGTCGTCACCGGTTTTGCGGTTCTTGCCCCGTGTGTAATTCACCAGGCCTTTCACCCCGAAATCACCCAGTGAGTTCTTGCCGATCGACATCCGCCCGGACAAATCGATACCGTAAAGGCGCGCTGAATGATTGTCGTAGCGCAGTACAGTGAATTGGTCACGCAACAAAACGGTACGCGCAGCATTCGCGGCACCGTTCCACTGCACGGCGTCAATGTAATCATCCACGTAGGTGTAGTGCGGCGTCAGCTTGAGCTCGCGGCTACGGTCGGCATTGTGCCAATCGAAGGTGGCCGACAGCGTGTAGGCTTTTTCAGGATCGAGATCGAGATTGCCGACATAGCCGTTACCATCGCCAACGAAATTATTCATTAGCGCTGCCATCTGCCAAGTCGACCAAGGATAGGTTTCGTAGAGGCTGGGCGAACGGGTTTTGCGCGCAAAACCGAATTCCATATCGAAGGCGGAACTTGCCTGATAACGCGTCAGCGCAGTGAAATCCCAGTTGTTGTCATGACGGGAACGGTCACTCGCGTTGAAGGCATCGCCATCCCGTTGCTGATAATTAAACATGGGCGCCGCACCGTTTGAAGTTGGGTTATAACCACGCGCCGCGCCAGCATCCATGCTCACCCGCTCGTAACGCAAGCCCAGCAAAGTCGTCCACCGCTCACTGTGCTGGGTCTCCCACTCGACAAAAACCGCCTTGCGGTCGCGTTCTCCGTCGTTGATGTTAACAAAAGTACCGGGCCACATGCCACCGCCGGAGGCAGGCCACCAATCGTCGAGGCGGAAGCGCTGCAGCTCGCTACCCACCCGCAGCAGATCGTTATTACCCAGCTTGATGTCGGCCTTGAGGCTGGCCCCCGTGGTCCGGGTTTCTGTCTTCATCGGCATGCCCTGGGCGCAGGCTGAGCTCATGGCACCACAGGGCACTGGATCAAGCGCTCCCGGGCCACCTGTAGCATTGCCATACCAGAACCGTTTATCCCGCCCGAAATCCATGAAGTGATCGACCGTCTCGTGATACGCGCGGGCCTCCATCTGCCCCCAGTCATATTTACCCAGCCAGCGCAGATTCACCCGCTTCTGTTCGTTATCCAGCAGGTCCATGCGCTGGTTGGGGTAAAGCTGTTCCGGCATGTTCTGGTAACCAAACTTCACCTCGAACAGGTGGTTGGCGTTACGTACCGCCATACCCAGGGTATGGTTGGCCGTTTCGTAGGCAGTCGAACCGACCACATCACGGCCCAGACGCTTCCCGGCGCGGCCGGTGGCGGTGTAATCTTTGAAATTCTTGCCGGCAACGTAATCGTTGGCCTTGCTGTAGGCGCCGGTATAACTCAGGTTGATGTTTTCGGTGGCAAAAGTGGCGCTGGCGTTGGCACCACGCGCATCGTTGTTGCTGCGGTAGAAGCTGCCGACTTCGCCCTTGAGCAGATGACCGGTGCCGGGGGCTGCGAATTCAGGCGCCTTGGTTTCGGCAATGATGCTGCCGCCAATCGAATCCCCCCCCGCGCTGACCGGACTGATGCCGGCGTAGACGGTGAGCGTATCGACCTGGCTGGGATCGAGGTAGGACAAAGCCGGATTCATGTGATTGGGGCAGGCGGCGATCAGATCCATGCCATCGATCTTGACCCGCAGCCGGTCATCCGCCAGACCATGAATGACTGGCAGGCTGGACACCTGGCCGGCACCGTAGAAGCTGACCCCAGGGACGTCCTGCAGCATCTGCGCGACATCGCTGGTGCGCGCCCCCTGCGGTTTCAGGCTATCACCACCGAGACGGGTGGTGCTCCCCTCGGTGCGCTCACGCGCATCCTGCACAACGACTTCCTTCAACGTCGTTTCTGCCTGCCCCCAGGCGGCGGCGGAAAAGGCCAGGCCAATGGCCGCTGCCAGCGGCTGAATACGGTAACGCATGAGGATCCCTCCCTGTTTTCAAAATGGGAGGGATTGTCGGCGAGTGAGGCCGGCGCAGGAATGCGGCAAATCGTCGCACCCCGTGCGCAGCCTGGCACCACCTTGTGCGCTCAGGCGTTCAGCTTTTCCAGCGCATCCCGCAATTTTGCTGGTTCTTCGAGGCGCAGGAGGCGACGCACCGCCGAGGTCAGCTCGGAAAGATCCGATTTCAGAATCCGACTTTTCACCTTCAAGATCTGCGACGGATGCATGGAGAAAATCCGTAGCCCCATGCCCAGCAGCAGGCGGGTGAGTTTGGGGTCACCGGCCATTTCCCCGCAGACGGAAACCGGAATTCCGACTTTTTCGGCGCTGCTCAGGGTATGCGCCAGGAGCATCAGCACCGCCGGATGCAGCGGGTCGTACAAAGCGGCCACCTGCTCATCGGAACGATCAATGGCCAGGGTGTACTGGATCAGGTCGTTGGTCCCGATCGAAAGAAAATCCAGGCGCCGCAGGAAGAGGCCGATGGCCAGCGCCGCCGCCGGAATTTCAATCATGCCGCCGACGGGAATCTGTTCGTCAAAGGCGATTTTCTCGCCACGCAGGCTCGATTTGGCCTGCTCCACCGCCGCCAGGGTCTGATCGATTTCATGTGCATGCGCCAGCATGGGAATGAGTAGCTTCACCGGCCCGAAGCGGGAGGCGCGCAGGATGGCGCGCAGCTGGATCTGGAACATCCGGGGTTCGGACAGTGACAGACGAATCGCCCGCCGACCCAGCGCCGGATTGGTCTTGACGCGACTGCTGGCCTCCGGATGCAGATCCTTGTCCGCCCCCAGATCGAAGGTACGGATGGTGACCGGTCGCCCTCCCATACCCTTGACCACCTTTTTATAGGCCTCGAACTGTTCCTCTTCGTCCGGCATGTCGCCGCGATTGAGAAAGAGGAATTCGGTCCGGAACAAACCGACACCCTCGGCGCCACCATCCAGTGCATCGGCGACGTCACCCGGCAGTTCGATATTGGCGTGCAGGGCAATCGCTTCGCCGTCCAGCGTTTGCGTCGGCGAATTCTTGAGCTGGCGCAGCTTGCTTTTTTCCAGCTCGATCTGCTCCATGCGCAGCCGGTATTCCTCCAGCACACGCACGTCAGGATTGACGATGACGATGCCGCGCATGCCATCGACGATGAGCTGCTCGCCATCACGAATCAGGGCGCGCCCGTTCTCCAGGCCGAGCACCGCCGGAATGGCCATGCTGCGCGCGAGAATCGAAGTGTGCGAAGTTGCCCCGCCAACATCGGTGATGAAGGCGGCAAAGCGCTGATCCTTGAAGGCAATGGTATCGGCCGGCGACAGATCGTGGGCAACGATGATCAGCGCCTCTTCCCGAGCAGCCTTGCCGGCCTTGAATGAAGCACGCGCCGGATGGCCGAGCAGTTCCTTGACCACCCGTTCCACGACCTGCACGACATCAAATTTGCGTTCGCGCAGGTAAACGTCCTCGAACTGGTCGAACTGCGCCACCAGATATTCCATCTGCTGTACCAGCGCCCATTCGGCGTTGCAGCGGCGTTCGCGAATGATCTCGCGCGGTTTGGCCGACAGTTCGCTATCGGCGAGAAACATCAGGTGCACATCGATGAAGGCACTCAACTCGGGCGGCGCATGTTCGGCATTTTCCTTCAGCGCCAGGAATTCCTTCCTGACGGCGTCGACGGCAGCATCGAAGCGGGCGATTTCCTTATCGACCTGGCGTGGCGCCAGGGTCAGGTGGGCCACTTCCAGCGTCGCCTGCGAAATGAGGTGCGCCCGGCCAATGGCGATGCCCGCCGAGACGCCCAGTCCGTGCAGGGTAAAACTCATCGCCTACTCCCCTTCGCCGAAATAATCGGCAATCAGGGCCAGCAGCGCGGTCATGGCCTCCTGTTCATCGGCGCCTTCGGTTTCCAGCGTCACCAGCGAGCCCTTGCCCGCTGCCAGCATCATCACCCCCATGATGCTCTTGGCGTTCACCCGCCGTTCCCCTTTTGTCAGCCATACTTCGCAGGAAAACTTGCTGGCCAGTTGTGTCAGCTTGGCACAGGCCCGGGCGTGCAGGCCGAGTTTGTTGATGATCTGGGTTTCCTGGGTAAGCATGGCGCGGTATCGAATCGGTTGAAGAACGGTAAATTCTACATTGCATACCCCACCGCTCAGCCACCGGACTGCACACAAAGCGCAATGCACTGGCGCACGCGGTGGCACAAATCCGTTCATCAGATTTTTCTGATTTTCATGCAAACCCATGAAAACACATCATTTGCAGCGAAAAAGCAGGGATACTCCGCACACCCCTTTGCCCGGAGCCCGCATGTTTGCCCGCTTTTCCCTAGCCGCCAGCATTGTCTTGTCCACCCTGTGCCTTGCCCCCGGGGCCCGTGCCGGCGCCACACTAGCAGACACCTGGATCGAGCCCGGCAGCGGCATGGAATTCGTGTTGATCAAGGGAGATTGCTACCTGATGGGCGATACCTTTGGCGATGGCGAACACAATGAGGTGCCCGTCCACGAGGTATGTCTGGATGATTATTACCTGGGGAAATACGAGGTTACCCAGGGGCAATGGCAACGCGTCATGGGAGACAACCCGGCCGAGTATGCGCACGGTGAAAATCACCCGGTGGAAAGCGTGATGCTGACCGAAATCGACGCCTTCATCCACCGCTTGAACCGCAGTAGCGGGGAAGTTTTCCGCCTGCCCAGCGAAGCCGAATGGGAATTTGCCTGCCGCGGCGGTGGCCAGGCGGTGAAATACGGCACCGCGGACAAGCACATCAGCCCGCACAATGCCCACATCGGCGGCGAGGCAACGTCACCCTGGCCGGGCACCGCTCCGGTCGGCAGTTTCGCCGCCAATGCCCTGGGCGTGCACGACATGTCTGGCAATGTCTGGGAATGGGTGTCCGACATTTACGCAGCGGACGCCTACAGCAAACATCGACGCCACAATCCACGCTTCGATGCGCCCGGCCCCAGCCGTCTGGTCCGTGGCGGGGCCTGGTCACACGACGGCCATTTTGCCCGCTGCAGCAAGCGCCACATGCACTGCCGTCCCAGCGTGCGCTACGACATCATCGGCTTCCGCCTGGTGCGCGAAGTGCCCAGACTCAGCACGCGCCAAGGCGAACAATAGAAAAGCCAGGTTCAACCTGGCTTTGTGGGTGAATCGGCCTGCCGGCAAATGGCATGGGCCAAGCTCGGCACAGCATCACAGCAATTCCTTGCGCAATTCGGCCGCAGATTTGATCGACAGCAGACCTGGTGCGACGTCGAAAGCCGTCTTGGCGCCGATCTGGCCTTGCTGATTCAGCCTGAAGGCAGCACGAGCGTAGGCCACCAGCACACTGGCGGTAAATTCCGGGTTGCTGTCGAGTTTCAGGGAATACTCCACCACCTGCTTGTGCTCGGCGCTGGTGCTGCCGCTACGGATCACGAATCCACCATGCGGCATCTTGCCGTGTTCCTTCTGCAGCACTTCTTCGCTGACGAAGTTCACCGTGGTGTCGTAATCGGAGAAGTAGTTCGGCATAGTGACGATCGCCGCTTCCACCGCCTTGGCATCGGCGCCTTCCGCGAGCACCACGAAACATTCACGCGTGTGCTTCTGCCGTGTCGTCAGGCTGGGGCAGCTACCGCTGCGAACGGCTTCGATCGCCGCCGGCGACGGCAGGGTGTACTGCACACCGGCCTTGACCCCCGGAACGCGGCGGATGGCATCCGAATGCCCCTGACTGACGCCCTTGCCCCAGAAGGTATAGGTTTCGCCCGCCGGCAGCACGGCTTCACCATAGAGGCGGTTGATGGAGAACATGCCGGGATCCCAGCCGATGGAAATCAGCGCCGTTTTCTTCGCTGCCAGTGCCTGCGCATCGACAGCGGCGAAGTATTCGGGAATGGCGGCATGGGTGTCGAAGCTGTCGACGGTGTTGAACTGGGCTGCCAGCAGCGGTCCTTGCTGCGGCAGATCGTCCTTGGAACCGCCGCACAGGATCAGCACGTCGATCTTGTCCTTGAACTGGCCGATGTCGGCCAGTGCATGTACCGGTGTGCCGGCAGTTGCCGGTGTCAGCGATTGCGGCGCCCGGCGGGTGAAAATGCCGACCAGCTGCATGTCGGGGTTCTTGGCCAGGGCGGCTTCGACGCCACGGCCGAGGTTGCCGTAACCGGCAATACCAATGCGGATTTGCGTACTCATATTTTGTATCCTGAGTGAGAGGTTGCAGTCACGCCCGCGCGTGGCAGCGCCACGGCAAAGGGCGAAAGATATTACACCCTCCCCCGCCACGCCACACCAGCGCAGCGTACTGGCCGGGCGCAATTTTTTGGCCCGCCGCCACCACAGCGCCGCCGGAAGAGTTCAGCGGCCTTCGCCCCAGGGCGCAAGCAAGCGGTGTGGCACCTGCAGTTGATCCAGCACCCGCGCCACCACGAAATCGACGATCTCCGCCACGCTCTGCGGTCGCTGATAGAAACCGGGGCTGGGGGGCAGGATCACCGCGCCGGCGCGCGCCAGACGCAGCATGTTTTCCAGGTGCAGCACGGAAAACGGCGTTTCCCGCGGCACCAGGATGAGTTTGCGACCTTCCTTGAGCACCACATCGGCCGCCCGTTCGATCAGGTTGTCCGACAAGCCCTGGGCAATCGCCGCCAGCGTACCCATGGTGCACGGACACACCACCATCGCCTGCGGCGGGTTACTGCCGGAGGCAATCGGTGCGAACCATTCCTCACGCCCGAAGACCTGCAGCAGTTCCGCCGGCACGCCGGGCAGGCGAGCCAGCAGCGCGGCCCGTGCCTCTGCCGGACGACTGGGCAATTCCAGATCGAGCTCCTGGCGGGCGACGATCTGTGCCGCCTGCGAATACACCAGCTGCACCGGCCGCTCTGCCCGCAGCAGACATTCCAGCAGACGCAAGCCATAGGCCAGACCGGAGGCGCCCGTCAACGCCAGGCACACCGGTGCGTGGGCAGTCATGCCAGCCCCCGATGGCGGACCAGCACCCGCGGCGCCTGACCGGCAAATTCCCGGCACAGCGTTTCCGCCAGATAGACCGAGCGGTGCTGCCCCCCGGTACAGCCAATACCCACGGTCAGATAGCTGCGGTTGTCGCGGACATAACTCGGCAACCAATCGGCCACGAACCGGGCAATGTCACGACGCATCCGCAATACATCCGGGGACGCCTCGAGAAAGGCGATCACCGGCGCATCGCGCCCGGTCAGCGGACGCAGCGCCAGATCGTAGAAGGGATTGGGCAGGCAGCGGACATCGAACACCAGATCGACATCGAGCGGCAAGCCATGCTTGAAGCCGAACGACTGGAACAGCAGCGTCAGGCCGCCCTCACCCGTCCCGCTGATGAATTGCCGCACCCAGTCGCGCAGGGCGTTCGCCTTCAGGTCACTGGTATCGATCCGGTGCCCCAACTCGGCCAGCGGCGCCAGCAATTCGCTTTCCCGGCGAATGGCCTCCTCCAGCGTCCGGCTTTCCGTCGTCAGGGGATGCCGGCGGCGGCTCTCCGAATAGCGTTTGATGAGCGTTTCTTCGCCAGCCTGCAGAAACAGGAAACTGTAGCGCACACCGTTTTTCTCCAGCTGCCGCAACCGCTCGGGTAGTAGCTCGATACCGTCGCCCGAGCGCGCGTCGATACCTACCGCCACCTTGCTGATTTTCTCCTGGCGCAGCATGTCGATCAGCACGGTGAGCATCACCACCGGCAAGTTATCGACGCAGTAGAAACCCGCATCCTCCAACAGATTCAGAGCCACCGACTTGCCTGAGCCGGACAAACCGCTGATCAGCACCAGTTCCATCGTCCTTTGACCTCTCTTCTGGGATAAATCCATGTTGCGCGGACCCTGCCGCACCGCTGCGGCTGATTATCCCCGCAACCGCCTGCTTCACCAAACCGCAGCAGTGCGGACATGCCCTGCCAAGCGGCTGTTTTTTACCGGCTATTTTCTGCCCCATGGTAAACTCGGCAGCCTCATTTGCCTTCATTCGCGTCTTGTCCATGACCGAGAACACCACTCCCGCGCAGGAAAAATCCGTCGATACCCGCAGCGTACTGAAAGACCTGCAAACCCGTTACCCGGTATTCCGTGATTTCAGCCCGCTCGCCATCGGCATCGACAAGCAGTTGTTCGCGGCTCTGCCTGACCTGAGCCGCAAGACCGTACGCCTGGCCATGCGCAGCCACACCATGACCACCCGCTACCTGAAGGAAATGGAAAAAGGCACACAGCGCCTGAATCTTGACGGCAGCCCCGCCGGCGATGTCACCGATGAAAATCGCCAGCACGCCAGCGAGCTGCTCAAGGAACGCTTCAAGAAACAGGCCGAGCAACGTAAAGCCGCAGAACAGGCCGCGCGTGCCGAAAGCCGCAAACAGGAAAAGCTGCTCGCCCTGACTGAAAAATTCGGGCGCAAATAAGCCTTCCCGCAGGCAAACCTCTGCGCACGCTTGCTCTGCCTGCCACACTGTGGCACGTTTGCACAACGCGAGCGGCAGCGTCCGTACTCGCGCAGCACTAGCACAGGCATGGAGTGAGGGCGGATGCGGGATTTCGTGCGTCGATTTTTTCGCAGCACACGCGGGGAGTGGCTGTTTCTGGCCGCCAATCTGGCCCTACTGGCCGGCTTCCTCGCGTTTTCACTCCTTTCCGACCGCCGCAGCATCGCGCACGGCGAAGAAAATCGGCTCGCCACCCAGACCCAGGTCATTCACGATCTGTTGCTCAGCCGGTTCAGCAGCATTCGCCGCGCGCATCTGAACCTGCAGAACGAACTGCACACTGCCCAGGCACGGGGAGTGAACCCCATGCCTTTCGTCGAACGCCGCCTACAAGGGTTTGCCGAGGTCATTCCCGGCGTGCGCAGCATGTCGCTGTTGAACGCCAGCGGTGCGGTCATCGCCAGCAGCCGCCACGAGCTGATCGGGATGAACTTTCACGACCACAGCTATTTCCAGTTACCACAGCACAGCGATGATCTCGCCACGCTCTACCTCAGCCCGCCCTACACCACCGCGCTGGGCAGCTGGTCGATCAGCCTGTCGAGCAGGATCAACGACGCCCGCGGCAAACTGGCCGGCGTCATCGTCAGCACTCTTGATCCAGAGCGTCTGTCGCAACAGCTGCAATCGGTCATCTACGCCCCCGACATGTGGATTGCCGCAACGCATGGCAATGGTCAGCTGTTTCTCATGCTGCCCGAGCTGCCCGTTCCCAGAGGCCACAATCTTCTGGGCGCCGGCAGCATGTTCCAGCGCCACATCGAGAGCAGTGCCACAAGCAATTATCTGAGCGGCGTCTTGCCTGGCAGCGACGCGCAGCGGGTCATGTTCATCCAGACCCTGCGGGCTCCCGAGCTACACCTCGATTTTCCCATGCTGATCGCTGCCAGCCGCAACCGCGAAGACCTTTATGCCCCGTGGTGGCGCAGCCTCTGGCAGCAGTTGCTGCTCTACTCCCTGCTTGCCGGCAGCAGCAGCCTCGGGCTCTGTCTGACGCAGCGGCGACGACGGCAGAATCGACAGCTACAGCGGGCAAATGAGCGAATTTTGCGCGACAAGAACCACGTCCTGGAAGAATTGAACCAGCAACTGCAGGCCCAGAGTAACGCCCTGCAGGCCATGGCGTTCCGCGATGGCCTGACGGGCATCGCCAACCGCCGCCGCTTTGACGAGGCGCTGACGGCCGAGTGGCGTCACTGCCGGCGCGAAGCCTTGCCGCTGGCGATCCTGATGATCGACATCGATTTCTTCAAACGCTACAACGACCACTACGGCCATCAGGCGGGCGACGAGTGCCTGCGGGCGGTAGCCCAGACCCTGAGCGGCAAACCCGGCAGAGCCCACGATTTGCTGGCACGCTACGGCGGTGAAGAATTCGTCTGCCTGTTACCCAACTGCGACCTGAGCGGCGCCAACATACTGGCGGAGGCATTACGCCAGGCGGTCGCCGATCTGCAGCTGGCACACGCGGACTCGCCAAGCGCCTCCTGCGTCACCATCAGTATTGGTGTCAGCTGCTGCATTCCGGAAGCAGAAGAAGGTGCCTGCGCACTGCTCGCTGCCGCTGACCAGGCGCTCTACCAGGCCAAGCAGAATGGCCGCAACTGCGTCGCGAGCGCACTGCCTGGGGTAACATCGACGGCCCATCCACTACCTCCGGGGCCACCATGCTGATTTCCCGTACCGATTGCCAGCTGCTGATCGTCGATATCCAGGAAAAACTGGCTTCCGCGATCCATGACAACGACACCGTGACGCGCAATGCCGTGCGCCTGCTCGAAGCGGCCCGCCTGCTGACGGTGCCGGCCTTTGTGTCCGAACAGTACGTCAAGGGCCTGGGACCGAGCCTGCCGGCCATCCGTGCGGCCGCCAGCGCGGCGCAGTTTTTCGAGAAAGTGCATTTCTCCTGCGCTGCCGAGCCGGGTGTGCTCGATCTGCTGCGCGCCAGCGGCCGCCCGCAGATCATCATCTGCGGCACGGAAACCCACGTCTGCGTCCTGCAAAGCGCCTTGGGGCTGCTGGCGGCGGGCTTTCAGGTTTTTCTCGTCGCCGATGCCGCGTCCTCACGCACAGCGGAAAACCGGCAGGCGGCAATCGACCGCATGCGCGCCTGCGGCGTGCAAGTCGTCACAACCGAGATGGTGTTGTTCGAGTGGCTGCACCGGGCTGCCAGCGAAGAATTCCGCCAGCTTCTGCCGCTCATCAAATAGGCCGCGTCAGCCTTTCAGCACCAGCGGCAAGCCCGCCGCCACCAGCGTCACCCGTTCGCAGACCGCCGCCAGCCGTTGATTGAGGCGTCCCTGCTCGTCAGCAAAGCGGCGCGACACCGGGTGCATGGGGACGATGCCGCAACCGACTTCATTCGACACCAGGATGATGCGGCCGGGTAGTGTCGGCAGGGCGGTGAACAAGGCCTCGGTTTCGCCGCTGAACACGGGGCAGTCGAGTGCCTGACCGGCCTCTGCCTGAGTCGCCGCCGCACCGGCGAAAAGCAGGTTGGACAACCACAGGGTCAGGCAATCGACCAGCAGGCAAACCCCGGGGGCGGCCTGACTGGCGAGCGTGGCTGCCAGATGAAGCGGTTCTTCAACGCACCCCCAGTGGGCCGGGCGGCGCTCCCGGTGGTGGGTGATGCGCTGCGCCATCTCGCCGTCGCCGCTCTGGGCCGTGGCGATGTAAACCACCCGTTCGCCGCTCTCCATAGCCAGCGTTTCCGCCAGCCGGCTCTTGCCGGAACGGGCTCCCCCGAGAATCAGATGACGCATCGCGAGCGCCCCTCAGAGTGGCGTGATCAGCTTGAACCAGACCTTGTCGCCACCGAAGCGGTTTTCGACCTGGGTTTCATGCTGCCACTGGAAGATCAGCTGGGTCTTGCCGGCAGTTTCGTATTTCACCGACGGCCCGAAAGCAAAGACCTGGCCGCGGTTGCCATCGCCCACCTTGCGCCCACGCTGCCGGTCATCCGTGACTTGCTTCAGGTAGTAACCACTCACACCAACCGACCAGGGTCCGAAATGCTTGCCCAGCAGGTAATCCATATGAAACTCATCCCCTGACTGGTAGTGGGTTTCGCGATTACGCGTCTTGATGTTGTACATGAACTTGGCCGACGCCTCCCAACCCTGAGAATTCAGGTAGGTGAGGGCAAAAATCGGCTCGACGCTGGTGTAATTGGCCCCCAGATTGCGCCCCGGATGGGCGTTGCGGTCAAAGGCGCCGGTCGGCAGATTGACATCCAGTCCCAACACGTAATGCCACTGCGGGCGATGCCAGGCAAGAATCAGCGGGGTCAGCGTCACGTCGCCGATGCTGGTGCGCCGGTCCTTGCCTGCCGGCGTGTCCATCGACAAGCTGACCAGGGGCAGAATGACGCTCCAGCCGTACTGCGCACCCCATAGCTGTTGCGGGGTCATCTGCACAAAGCGCAGGGCGTCGAAGGTGGCGTTCATGCGGACCTTCTTGCCCGCTGGACGCACCGTGTGCCCATCCCCATCGCGCAAGGTACCCGACCAGTTGCCGAAATAATTGAGGAAATAGTTACCCGGCGGCGGCATGGCCCCGGCAAACCAGTTTTCGGCCCCATTCGGATACTGGTCGCCGCCTTCCTTGGCGCTCAACGGCGCACTCGCCAGCACAGCGGCCAGCGCAATCAACCCCATCTTGTTCATGACATCCTCTCTCTTCATGTGTGTTTTACCTGCACCCCGGTGCTGTTGTCGCGCCGTAGGAGGCAGATTGTCGCATGCGCCCGGCACTTGCTGCA
Organism: Azonexus hydrophilus; assembly: GCF_905120355.1. Taxonomy (GTDB): domain Bacteria; phylum Pseudomonadota; class Gammaproteobacteria; order Burkholderiales; family Rhodocyclaceae; genus Azonexus. The sequence continues at coordinate 31,896 of NZ_CAJHOB010000017.1, forward strand.
TTCCGCCCTGAGATGCGCGATAATGCCCGCTTTCCGCCATCACGGAACCCGGTGCGCCGCTAGCGTGGCAATTCCGGGGCGGGCCCGCCGCTGTAACTGGGGACTTTGACTGCACGATGTCACTACGAGGGGAAACAGACCCTCCGGGAAGACGCAGTCAGGGAACGATCCAGAAGCCAGAAGACCTGACGGAAAATGAATCAAGCCTATGGACAAGGGCTTTGCCGCTGCGTCGCCGACGCGGGGGCAAAGCCTTTTTACTTTTGGAGAAACGGATGCTTTCCTCGTCACCCCTCCCGGCGCTTACGATTTCCCGCCCCGACCCGTCGCTGGCGGCCGCCTTGCAGCACAAGATCGACCGCAAGACCAAGCCGCTCGGCGCCCTCGGCGCACTGGAGCAGGTGGCACTGCAGATCGGCCTGATCCAGCAGAGCCTGACGCCCCAGCTGCGGCAACCACAGATGCTGGTGTTCGCTGGCGACCATGGCGCGGCCAAAGCGGGCGTCTCCGCCTACCCGCAGGAAGTCACCTGGCAAATGGTGGAAAATTTTCTTGCCGGCGGCGCGGCCATCAACGTCTTCTGCCGCCAGAACGGCTGGTCCCTGGCGGTCGTCGATGCCGGCGTGGCCCACGATTTCGGCCCGCGCCCGGGCCTGATCGATGCCAAGCAGGCCTGGGGCACCGCCAACTACATCGACGCCCCCGCCATGAGTAGCGCAGCGTGCGCCGCCGCCCTGGCGCGTGGCGCCGAACTGGTGCGCGACTACGCCGCCCGCGGCGGCAATGTGCTGGGGCTGGGCGAAATGGGCATCGGCAACACCGCCGCCGCCTCGCTCATCACCCACTGCCTGACCGGCACTCCCCTGGCGGACTGCATCGGCCGCGGCACCGGGCTCGACGATGCCGGCCTGCAACGCAAACAGCGCCTGCTGGCCAGTGCCCTCGAACGTTACCGGGCAGACGGCGGCGATAACGCGCCGCTGCGGGTACTGGCCGAATTCGGCGGTTTCGAGATCGCCATGCTCACCGGCGCCATCCTGGCCGCGGCCGAGCAGCGCATACTGCTGCTCATCGACGGTTTCATCGTCACCTCGGCCCTGCTGGTGGCCGTCCAGCTGGCACCGGCTGTACGCGATTACTGTGTGTTCTGCCACCATTCCGCCGAAAGCGGGCACCAGGCGCAGCTGGCCGCCCTGCAGGCAGAGCCGCTGCTCGACCTCGGCCTGCGTCTCGGCGAAGGCAGCGGTGCCGCGCTAGCCCTGCCGCTGGCACAGGCAGCGGTCAATTTCCTCAATGACATGGCAAGTTTTGACAGTGCCGGCGTGTGTGGCGACAAAACCAGCGGAGAAAACCAGCCGTGATTCGCCGCGAGCTGGAAAACTTCCTGGCGGCCGTACGTTTCTTCACCCGCCTGCCGGTGCCGGCCTGGGTCGGACATTCCACCGCCGGGCTGCAGGCCGCTATCCGCTGGTTTCCTGCCGTTGGCGCGCTGATCGGCAGTCTGGCCGCACTGGTGTACCTGCTGGCAGCGCAGGTCTGGCCAGCGCAGGTCGCCCTGTTGCTGTCGATGGCCAGCAGCATCTACCTGACCGGTGCTTTTCACGAAGATGGCCTGTCCGACACCGTCGATGGTCTGGGTGGTGGCTGGGACAAGGAACGTATCCTGGCCATCATGAAGGACTCCCACCTCGGCAACTATGGCGCGATTGCCCTGTGGCTGGCCTTGAGCGGCAAGTTCGCGCTGCTCGCGGCGCAGCCGGCCGCCCTGCTGCCCGCCATCCTGCTCGCCGGCCACACTCTGTCGCGCGCCTGCGCCGCCAGCCTGCTGGCGGCGCTCGATTACGCACGTGAAGATGCGCACAGCAAGGCCAAACCGCTGGCCACCCGTCTGGCGCCAGGCCCGCTCGTCTTTGCTCTGGCTTGCGGCCTGCTGCCGCTAGCCCTGCTGCCCTGGCCGCAGGCACTCTCCGGCCTCTTGCTGGCCGCCCTCGCCAGCTTCTGGCTGGCACGAAAATTCCAGCGCTGGCTGGGCGGCTACACCGGCGATTGCCTGGGCGCCACCCAACAGATCGCGGAACTTGCCTTTTATCTCGGCGTACTGGCGCAGTGGCCACAATGAGCGCATCCCACACGCTCTACCTGATCCGTCATCCACGCCCGCTGATCGCTCCGGGTGTCTGCTATGGCCGGCTCGACGTTGCCGCCGAAGACCCCCTGCCGATTGCCGCCGCCCTGCGCGCCCTGTTGCCAGCCGGCGCCCCGGTCTGGAGCAGCCCGCTGCAGCGCTGCCGCCTTCTGGCCGGGCATCTGCACCCGCAGCCCCGAGTGGACGAGCGCCTGCAGGAAATCGATTTCGGCGACTGGGAAGGACGGGCCTGGGACGACATTCCCCGCCAGGAAATCGATGCCTGGGCCGCCGACCTCCTGTATTACACACCGCCCGGCGGCGAATCGCCCGCCCGTCTCAGTGCCCGCGTCAATGCCTTTCTCGCGGAGCTTCCTCCCGGTGCGCACATCATTGTCACCCACGCCGGCATCATTCGTACCCTGCACAGCCGTGCCAGCGGCCAGCCGCTGGAAAAGGTCTTGCAGCAACCAGCAGCGGCCTACGGCAGCCTGACCCGGATGGTACTGCCCCCCGGCGACTGAAGCGCCGGGCCGGACCCGTTGGCCCGCAGCCGCCTCAGTGCGCGGCTTCCCAGTCCGCCCCCACGCCCAACTCGACCACCAGCGGCACCTTGAGCGGCATGACCTGCGTCATCAGGCGCGGCAACTGCTCGCGCACGCTGGCGAGTTCATTGTCCGGCACTTCCAGCACCAGTTCGTCGTGCACCTGCAAGACCAGACGGGTGTTCAGACGTTCACGCTCCAGCCAGTCCTGCACGGCGATCATGGCGCGTTTGATCAGGTCGGCAGCCGTCCCCTGCATGGGGGCGTTGATCGCCGCCCGCTCCGCGCCCTGGCGCCGCATGGCCTGACTGGAACGGATTTCCGGCAGCCACAGGCGGCGGCCACAGACGGTTTCGACATAGCCTTTTTCGCGCACACTGGCACGCGCCTCTTCCATGTAGCGGGCCACGCCGGGATAACGCGCGAAATAACGGTCGATATAGGTCTGCGCGGCGCTGCGCTCCAATCCCAGTTGACGGGCCAGACCGAAGGCGCTCATGCCGTAGATCAGGCCGAAGTTGATGCTCTTGGCCACACGGCGTTGCTCAGGGCCGACTTCCAGTGGCGTGATGCCGAAAATCTCGGCCGCCGTGGCACGGTGCACGTCCTCGCCCTGCGCGAACGCCTGCAACAGGCGTGGGTCGCCGGACAGATGGGCCATGATGCGCAGCTCGACCTGCGAATAGTCGGCGGACACGATGCGGCTGCCCGGCGGCGCGATGAAGGCCGTGCGGATTCGGCGCCCCTCTTCGGTGCGCACCGGGATGTTCTGCAGATTGGGGTCGCTGGACGCGAGCCGGCCGGTCACCACCGACGCCTGCGAGAAATTCGTATGCACACGCCCCGTCTGCGGATTCACCATGCGCGGCAGCTTGTCGGTATAGGTATTTTTCAGCTTGGCCAGACTGCGGTGTTCGAGCAGAAGCTTCGGCAGAGGATAGTCCAGTGCCAGCTCGGACAGCACCTCTTCATCGGTCGACGGCGCTCCGCCGGCTGTTTTTTTCTTGACCGGCAGCCCCAGCTGGCCGAACAGGATTTCCCCCAGCTGTTTGGGCGAGGCAAGGTTGAACGGCTGCCCGGCAAGTTCGAAGGCACGCTGTTCCAACTCGAGGATCTTCTGCCCCAGTTCATGGCTTTGCCGGGCCAGTGTGCCGGCATCGACCAGAATGCCATTACGCTCCATGCGCCAGATCACCTGCCGCACTGGCATTTCAATGTCGGCATACACCGACTGCAGCGCCGCCTCCGCCGCCAGCCTGGGCTGCAGAAGCTGCTGCAGACGCAGGGTGAAATCGGCATCTTCAGCTGCATAGGGCGTGGCCTGCTCCAACGCCACCTGGGCGAAGCCGATCGCCTTGGCCCCCTTGCCGCACAGGCTTTCATAACTGATCGGCGTCAACCCCAGATGGCGCTGGCTGAGGGCGTCGAAACTGTGCGCCGCACCGTTCCACTGACCTGCCTCCAGCACATAACTCTGCAGCATGGTGTCGTGGGCAATACCGGCCAGCGCGATGCCATGATTGGCAAACACATGCTGGTCATACTTGGCGTTCTGCAGCACTTTGCTGTGCTGCGCGCTCTCCAGCCAGGGCCGGAGTTTTTCCAGAACAGCCGCCAGCGGCAGCTGCTCCGGCGTGCCCGGTGCGGCGTGCGCCAGCGGAATGTAGGCTGCTTCGCCCGGCGTGACAGCCACCGACAAACCGACCAGGCGCGCGGCAAAAGGATCAAGGTCGGTGGTTTCGGTATCCAGCGCGGTCAGCCCGGCCGCCTGGATCTTCTCCAGCCAACGGTCAAAAGCAGACCAATCAAGGATGCACTCATAATGCACCGCAATGGGTGCCGGCACTTCCTGGGCCGGGGCCGGCGCAGCTTCCGGCGCGGCCCCTTCCAGCTCGCGCAACCAGGAGCGCAAGTTGTAGCGACTGTACAGGGCATGTAGCGTCTCGCGGTCGGGCGGGCTGGCCACCAGTTGCTGCGGCGCCGGCAGATCCGGCAGATCGCAGACCACGGTCACCAGCTTCTTGCCCAACGGCAGAAAATCGAGGTGCGCCCGCAGGTTCTGTCCAACCACGCCCTTGACCTCGTCGGCATGCGCCACCAGATTTTCCAGCGTGCCGTACTCGCTCAACCATTTGACGGCAGTTTTCGGGCCGCATTTGCTGACCCCCGGCACACCATCGACCGCGTCGCCCACCAGGGCCAGATAATCGACGATCTTTTCCGGCGGCACACCGAACTTGGCCTCCACACCGGCCGCATCGAGCAGTTCCTCGCTCATGGTGTTGTACCAGCGGATACGGGGACTGACCAGTTGCATCAAGTCTTTGTCGCCGGTGGAAATCAGCGTATCCATGCCGGCGGCTTCGGCCTGTCGGGCCAGCGTGCCGATGACGTCATCGGCCTCGACACCGTCGATCGTCAGCACCGGCCAGCCGGCAGCGGTAATGGCAGCATGGATGGGTTCGATCTGGGCGCGCAGGTCATCCGGCATCGGCGGGCGATGCGCCTTGTACTCGGGAAACCATTCATCACGGAAGGTTTTGCCCTTGGCATCGAAGACGACCGCCTTGTAGTCTGCCTTGTAGTCAGCCTGCAGACGACGTAGCATGCCGAGAACGCCGTAGATGGCGCCGGTCGGTTCGCCACCGGGGCTGCGTAAATCGGGCAGCGCGTGGTAGGCGCGGTAAAGATAGGACGAGCCGTCCACCAACAACAAGAAAGGCATGGCATGACCGAATGTGAAAAGCTGGTAATGGGCGCCGAAGTCGAGGCGCTGCGCAAGAGTGCACGAGCGCGAGAATCCTGGCGAATTCTCGGCATTATGTCAGAGTTCGTCGAGGCGACCGACCGCCTGGCCGCCATCAAACCGGCAGTCAGCATCTTCGGTTCGGCGCGCACCGCTCCCGGCACGCCCTATTACGAACTGACCGAAACCATCGCCCGTCTCCTGTCCGATTCCGGCTTTGCCGTGATTTCCGGCGGCGGCCCCGGCATCATGGAAGCGGCCAACAAGGGGGCATTCCATGGCAAATCGCCCTCGATCGGCCTCAATATCCAGCTGCCGCACGAACAGCAAAGCAATCACTACCAGGACATTTCACAGACCTTCCGCCACTTTTTCGCCCGCAAGTACATGTTCGTGCGTTTTGCCAGCGCTTATGTGGTGATGCCCGGCGGCTTCGGCACCCTGGACGAACTTCTGGAAGCACTGACCCTCATCCAGACCAGCAAGACCAACCGCATACCCATCATCCTGGTCTGCTCCGACTTCTGGCGCGGCCTGATCGACTGGTTCCGCGACACGCTGGTGCGTGAGAAGATGATTGCCCCCGAAGACATGGACCTGATCCAGCTTATCGATGATCCGAAAGCCGTAGTCGAGGCAATTTTCAAACACTATGAGCACTCTTCCTTCCTGACTCCCCCGGGCGAGCGCGACCCGCTCCTCAACCTGTAATAGAATCGCGCGTCTTGCCAAGGAAAAATCATGCGCCGCCTCCTATCGCTCGCCTGCCTCATCGCTCTCCCCGTCTGGGCCCAGCCGGGTGATGCCCAACCTCTGCCTGCCGTGCCGCCGCCACCGCCGGAAATGGAGCCCTTCGACGCAGCCCTGGAACCCCAGGTGACCATCGTCAGAAACGAAAAGGAAACCCGGGAGGAATACCGGATCAGCGGCCGGCTTTACATGGTCAAGGTCACGCCGGCAGTGGGCAAGCCCTACTATCTGGTAGACCGCCAGGGTAACGGCGTGATGATCGAAAGCGAGATCAACCCGCACCCGGTCAGCCCGCCCATGTGGATCATCCACAGCTGGTAACTGCTGCCCATGCGCGAACAAGATCCCCGCGACGGTGAGTCCGGGCCCAACTTCCCCGTGCCGCCCACCCCGTTCAAGGGCGTCAGCCAGTCGGTCGATGCCGGTGCCTGTTTCGAGTGGCTGACCCAGGGCTGGACCATGTTCATTGCCCATCCGGGAATCTGGCTGGGCAGCAGCGTCCTGCTCCTGGTCTGCATCACGGCCATTTCCCTGCCGCCGCTGTTCGGGCAGATCGCCTTGCACCTGCTGCTGCCGGTATTCGGTGCCGGCATGCTGCAGATCTCGCGCAGCATTGCCGAAGGCAAGGAACCCCAGATCGCCGAACTGTTCGCTGGTTTTCGCCATCAGGCGGGACAGCTGGTGATGGTCGGCGTGTTTTTTGCCTGCGGCGTCTTCGGCATCGCCCTGCTGGCCATGTTGCTGGCCAGCAGCGGCCTGATTGGCGGCGGCATGGTCGGCAGTGTCGCCGGCCTGAGCATTGCCCTGGGCAGCATGCTGCTCACCGGCCTGCTGGTCATCATCCTGTCCACACCGGTCATCATGGCCACCTGGTTTGCACCGGCGCTAGTGTACTTTCATGGCATGACCGCAACCGACGCCATGAAAGCCAGCTTCGCTGCCGGCGCCAAGAACTGGCTGGTAATGATCATTTTCGGCATCCTGCTTTCGATTGCCGCCTTTTTTGCCCTGCTGCCGGTCGGCATCGGCATGCTCTTGCTGCTGCCGATCGCCTCGGCAGCGGTTTACGCGTCTTATCGCGACATTTTTCCCGGAGCCTGAATCTTGCGTGCGCAAAATCTGCCTGCCGCCTCCGGCTGGCAATGGTTAAGCCATGGGTTCGCCATCTACCGGCGCAACCCCCTGCTGTTCGCCCTGCAGGTGATGAGCTACTGGTTCATCATCCTGCTCATCAACATCGTGCCGCTCCTCGGTACCCTCATCGCCGCGCTGATCAACCCGGCGCTGCTGGTGGGCCTGATGCTGTCGGCACGCCAGCTGGAACAGGACAAGTCCGTCTCCGTGCGCACCTTGTTCGAGGCTTTTCGCGGTGACTACAAACCACTGCTCTGGCTGGGCGGCCTCTACCTGCTCGCTTCGCTCGCTGCCCTGAGCCTGTCGGTACTGGCTGACGGCGGTGAGTTCCTGCGTTTCCTGACCAGTGACAAGACGGAAGGCAGTGCCGCCGCAGAAGGCGCGATGTGGCTGCCGATCACTTTTGTCGCCTGCGGCATGCTGCCCGTGTTCATGGCCTGGTGGTTTGCGCCGGTACTGGTTGCCTGGCACCAGCAGACCGTCGGCAAGGCGCTCTTTTTCAGTTTCATGGCCTGCGCCATCAACTGGCGACCGTTCCTGGTCTACAGCCTGGCCTTGATCGTGGTTGCCGGCATCCTGCCCGGCCTGGCCCTGGGCGTGCTTGGCGTGCTCCTGCCGGCGTCCCTGGCGCCGCTGCTCGGCACCGCGACCCTGTTTGCCGCCGCCGGAGTGCTGGCGCCAACGATTTTTGCCAGCTTTTACGTCGCCTACCGCGACATTTTCGGAATTTCCGAAGTTGTCTGAGCCGCGCCAGGCCATCGGCCTCTACGGCGGCACCTTCAACCCGGTACACCACGCGCACCTGCGCCTGGCAGAAGAAGCCTGCGACGCCCTGAATCTGCAGGAGGTCCGCTGGATTCCGGCCGGCCAGCCACCGCACCGGGAGGCGCCGCAGGTCAGCGCAGAACAGCGGCTGACCATGGTGCGCCTGGCCACTGCCGGCAACCCCCGCTTCAGTGTCGATGCCGCCGAAGTCGAGGCACAAACGTACAGCTACACGATCCTCACCCTGGAACGCCTGCGCCAGCACTACGGCCCTGCGCAACCCCTGGTGCTGCTGCTCGGCGCCGACGCCGCTGCCGGCCTGGCCAGCTGGCACCGCTGGCAGGAAATTTTTCTGCACGCGCACGTGGCAATTGCCGAACGCCCGGGCGTGACACTAGCCGCCGCCCAGTTACCGTCAGCACTCACTGCTGAATTTACACAACGCGCCGCCCACGGCGATGCCTTGCACCACAGCCCTGGCGGTTGCGTCGTGCATTTCCCGCTGACCGCGCTCGCCATTTCCGCGACCCGCATCCGCCAGTTGCTGGCGACGGGTCAATCCGCACGCTATTTGCTGCCGGACAGCGTTGTCGACTATATTCGCGCGCACTCCCTTTACCACACTGCTTAACCAACGAAAACCTGCCTAATGGACATCACCACCCTGCAAAAAATCGTCGTTGACGCCCTGGAAGACATCAAGGGCAAGCAAATTGAAGTCATCGATACGCACAAACTCACCCCGCTGTTCGAGCGCATGGTGATCGCCACCGGCGACTCCAACCGTCAGGTCAAGGCACTGGCGCACAACGTCCAGGTCAAGGTCAAGGAAGCCGGCGGCGAGGTCATTTCGGCGGAAGGCGAAGACACCGGCGAATGGGTACTGGTCGATCTGGGCGACATGATCGTGCACGTCATGCAGCCCAGCACCCGTGCCTATTACAACCTGGAAGAGCTGTGGCAGACCACGCCGGGGCAGCCGCGCAAGCCTGCCGCAGTACCTGGTGAATAGGACCGGGACACTTCAACTGTCGGGAATCTGACGGGAGCCTGCGCAATGAAACTTGCCATCGTCGCTGTCGGCCACCGCCAGCCCGACTGGATCAGCGCCGGCTGCAGCGAGTATCTGAAACGACTGCCGCCGGAAATGGCGGCCCGCATGATCGAGATCAAACCGGAGCCCCGTGGCAGCAAAAGCCGGGAGCAATTGCTCGCCGCCGAACGCAGCCGCATCGACGCGGCACTGCCCGCCAGTGTCCGTCTGATCGTACTCGATGAAAAAGGCGACGATCTCACTACCCTGAAGCTGGCGGGCCGTCTTGAGCAGTGGCAGGCCGATGGCCGCGATGCCGCCCTGCTGATTGGCGGCGCCGACGGTCTGGACCCGGCACTGAAGGCGCGCGCCGCCGAAAAAATCCGCCTCTCCAGTCTGACCCTGCCCCACGGTCTGGCTCGCCTGCTGCTGTGCGAGCAGCTGTACCGGGCAGTCAGCGTACTGAAAAACCACCCTTATCACCGGGAAGGATGATGCGTCTTTACCTCGCCTCACGCAGCCCGCGTCGCCGCGAACTATTGCACCAGATCGGCATTGAATTCGACACCCTGATTTCGCCCTTCGAAGTCGATGAAACGCCCCTGGCTGGCGAAGCACCAGCCACCTATGTGGAACGGGTCACGCGCGCCAAGGCGGCCCAGGGACTGGCCTTGATCTGCGAACGCCACCTCATCGCCCACCCGGTACTGTCTGCCGATACCACGCTGGAAGTCGACGGCGAAATCATCGGCAAACCGGATTCACCCAGCCACGCCGAAAGCATCCTGCACCGCCTGTCCGGTCGCACGCACCGGGTCATCACCGGCGTTGCCGTGGCCAACCGGCTGCGCTGTGATTATGTCGCTTCGGTCAGCGAAGTCCGCTTCCGGCCCCTGGCGCAGGACGAAATCCGCCACTACATTCTCTCCGGCGAACCGATGGACAAGGCCGGCGCCTATGGCATCCAGGGCCGCGCCGGCCTGTTCGTAGCCCATATCGCCGGCAGCTACAGCGGCATCATGGGCCTGCCGCTGTGCGAAACCGGCGAATTACTGAAGACTTTCGGCTTCAGTTTCTGAGCATCAGCGGTTCTTGAATGCCGGCTTGCGCTTTTCGGCGAAAGCGGCCATGCCTTCCTTCTGGTCTTCCAGGGCGAAGGAAGCATGGAACACGCGGCGCTCGAACAACAATCCCTCGTTGAGCGAGGACTCGAAGGCGCGGTTGATCGACTCCTTGATCATCATGATCACCGGCAGCGAATAACCGGCAATCGCCTGCGCCGCCTTGAGGGTTTCGTCGAGCAGCTGATCAGCGGGGATGACACGGGCCACCAGGCCGGATTTCTCGGCTTCGGCAGCATCCATGAAACGCCCGGTCAGGCACAGGTCCATCGCCTTGGCCTTGCCCACGGCGCGCGGCAAGCGCTGCGTGCCGCCGGCGCCGGGCAGGGTGCCCAGCTTGATTTCCGGCTGGCCGAACTTGGCGCTATCGGCAGCGTAGATCATGTCGCACATCATCGCCATTTCACAACCGCCGCCCAGGGCAAAACCGGCCACCGCAGCGATGACCGGCTTGCGCGCGGTCTTGATGCGCTCCCAGTTGCGGGTGATGAAGTCGGTCTTGTAGGCATGCATGTAGTCGAAGTCCTTCATGAAGCCGATGTCGGCGCCAGCAGCGAAGGCTTTTTCATTGCCGGTGAGGACGATACAGCCGATGTTCTCGTCGGCTTCAAAGGCATCGATGGCGGCAGCGATGCCATCGACGACATCGTTGTTCAGGGCATTCATCGCTTCCGGCCGGTTGATGCGGATCAGGCCCACCTTGCCGTGGACTTCGCTGAGGACGATCTGGCTCATTGTTCTGTTTCTCCTGGTATATGCCGCTCCACCGCAGGCGGGCGGCCTTTTGCATGGTTGGTGCCGGCACGACAGTGCGCCCCCGGCGGCGACATCTTAGCAACCTCGCCCGCCGGTGCGCAAAACCACCCGATCTTCAGCGCACCATTCAGCGGATGAAGCGGAAATAGGCAATCAAATCACGCAGGCATTCGGTCGCCTGCTGGATCTGTTTGCTGCGCACCGTGACTTCCTGGATGGTGTTCGAGGTCTGGTCGATACCGCTGACGATATCCTCCATGCGCAGCGCGATTTCGTTGCCCGCCGTCGCCTGCTGGCGGGTACTGGTGGCGATGTGATCGGCCAGGTGATGAATCTTCTCCCCCTGATCGGTCACCGCATGCAGTCCGTTGCGGGCGGTTTCCGCCGTGCTATTGACGGTTTCCACCTGCGTACCCGCCACCGTCATGGTCGCCAATGCGCTCTGGGTGCTGCTCTGGATCCGCTGGATACTGGTCGCAATTTCACCTGTCTGCTTGCTCGAGTTCTCCGCCAGCTTGCGCACCTCATCGGCCACCACGGCAAAGCCCCGCCCGGATTCGCCGGCCCGCGCCGCCTCGATGGCCGCATTCAGAGCGAGCAGATTGGTCTGGTCGGCAATCTCGCGAATGACCTGACTGACCCGTTCAATCGCCGAAATCGAATGAAACAGCTCGTCCATCGTCTGACCGGCATCCTGCACCGTATGCACCACATGATTCGAGGCTTCCTGGCTTTGCTGCATGCGCTGTGTCGCATCGGCGAGCAGTCCGTGCGAAATCTGTACCGCCTGCGATGCCTGCTGTGCATCTTCGGCAATCTGATCAACCGACGTCACCATCTCCTCGACCGAGGCGGCGATGCTGTTGGCGGCATCCGACTGGGCGACCGTCGCCCGCCGGGTTTCATCGATTTCCTTGGACAAGGAGCGGATGTGGCTGTCGACTGCCGTGCTCTGTTCAAAAATCTCAGCCATCATGGCCCGCAAGTGGGTCTGCATGGTCACCAGGGCGTCGTTCAGCTTGCCCAGCTCATCCACCCGATGCAGAGGAATTTCATCGGTCAGATCACCCTGCGCGATATTCTGCAGGCGACCGGTGATGCGGCCGATGATCAGCATCATCCCCCGTTGCAGGAGGAGCAGCCCGAACCCAGCGCTGATGCCGGCCACGCTGAACAGCGTCACCAGCTGGTTGATCACGCCTTCCGCCATCCCCAGGCCGGGGCCCAGCCCCTGCACGGCAACGCTCAGCAACTGGACGAGAATCATGCCGACGACCAGGGCGCTCATCTTGGCGCGCAAGGGAATCCGCGCCCAGCGTGAGGTTTGCGGGATCGTCGCGCTGCCATCGTTAAGCTTGCGGTACAGCGCCTCGGCTTCGGCGATCTGGGTCCGGCTCGGTTTGGTGCGTACCGACATGTAACCGATCTTCTTGCCGTCTTTCAGCACCGGCACGATCAGCGCATCGACCCAGTAAAAATCACCGTTCTTGCAGCGATTCTTGACCCGACCGCGCCATGGCCGGTCAGCCTTCAGCGTTGACCAGGCCCAGTCGAACGCCGCTGGCGGCATATCCGGGTGGCGGACGATGTTGTGATTCTTCCCCAGCAGTTCCTCGCGGGAAAAACCGCTGACTTCGACAAAAGTATCATCCGCGTAGGTGATGATGCCTTTGAGATCGGTCCGGGAAACGATGTACTTTCCTGCGGGGAATTCCCGCTCAACGCTCGTAACTGGGGTGTTGACCTTCATGACCGGCTTTCTGTTGTCGGTTTACGATATTTTTGGCAGTTGCAGCTCGTAATGTAAAGAAGCGTATTCAAAACGCAAGATTTATGTCAGTTCTTTACAACGTCAGCCCCCCTTTTTATGCATTTCATCCACGCGCAGCCACCGGCACAGGCTGGCATAGAGCAGTTCAACATCGAGCGGCTTGGTCAGCACCTCGACCATGCCGGCCGCGAGACAGGCATGCTGATCTTCGACAAATGCGTTGGCCGTGGTGGCAATGATCGGCACCTGCGCATAGCCAGGCAGGGCGAGAATACGCCGAGTCGCCGTGAGGCCATCCATGACCGGCATCTGCATATCCATCAGAATCAGGTCGTAATGCTGGCGGCTGGCCGCCGCCAGCGCCTCGGCACCATTTTCCGCCGTATCCACGACCAGCCCGACATCATCGAGCAGACTGCAGACAATTTCCCGGTTGATCGGCTCATCCTCGGCCAGGAGAACGCGCCGCCCCGCCGTCAGGGTACGCAAGCGGGCTTCCTGCTGCGCGGCAGCGGGTGCAGTGACTGCGGTCTGGTGCGCAATAGTCAGCCAGCAGGTGAACCAGAACTGGCTACCTGCTCCAAGTTGGCTGCTGGCACCGCTATCACCACCCATGGCCAGGGCGATGTGGCGGACGATGGCCAAGCCCAGACCAGTGCCGCCAAAACGGCGCGTGGTCGAATTGTCGGCCTGCTCGAAGGGCAGGAATAGCCGGGCCAGGTTTTCTGGTGCGATGCCGGGCCCGGTATCGCGCACGGTAAACCGCAGCTGACAGCGCCCCGCCTCCTGTGCCAGCACTTCCACCTGCAACGCCACCTCGCCGCTCTGTGTGAACTTGACCGCATTGCTCAGATAATTGAGCAAGGCCTGCTGCAACCGGGTCGCGTCTCCCTGCAGGAGCGGCAATCCGGCAGGCAGATCAAGCGTGAAACGCAATCCTTTCTCGTCCATCTTCTCCTGCAGCATGGAGGTCAGATTCGCCACGATCAACGGCAGGTGTACGGGCACCGAGTCGAGCACCAGCTTGCCCGACTCGATCTTCGAAATATCCAGCACGTCGTTGATGGTCTGCAGAAGGTGGGAACTGGCCTTGTCCAGCTTGTGCAAGCGCTCGCGCTGCAGCGGGTCAAGCGATCCCCGGCTGATGAGATGCGACATGCCGAGAATGGCATTGAGCGGTGTCCGGATTTCGTGGCTCATGTTGGCCAGGAAACTGCTCTTCGCCCGGTTGGCTGCTTCGGCGGCATCCTTGGCCCGGCTCAGTTCCCGGGTCCGGGTAGCGACCAGTTCTTCCAGGTGCTGGTGGAATTCATGCAGGTGCTGTTCGCGTGCCTGAATGCTTTCTGCCATGTTGCCAAAGGTCCGGGCCAGACGTGCAATTTCGTCATTGCCGGAGGAGGCGTCTGGCTGCAGCTGATAATCGCCGCGCGCCATCTGCTCGGCCTCCTGCTCCAGCCGGGCCAGCCGGCGGATGACCAGACGATCGAGCAGGAAGCCCACGCACAGGAGTAATGTCAGATAGCTGCCCAGCTTCAACCAGACCTGCTTGCCCCATACCTGCCAGAACTGGGCTTCGAAACCGGCAGCCGGGATGCGGATGCTGATGACCCCGCGCAAATCTCCCAGCACGTAGCCAAACGCCGGATCATCGGGCGGCAGCAGGTTGGCCGGCGCATCTTCCGGCTTGCCATGACACTTCAGGCAATACGGCTCGACCCACAACGGCGAGGTGTACAGCAGGAATTTCTCCCCCTTCGCGTCGGTGATCGTTTCGCTGCGCTCGGCGGCCCGCGGGTTGGCACGGAACCAGTCCATCGCGGTCTGCTCCGCAGGATCGGCGCGGTTGTCCGGGTTGCGCGGGCGATCGGACACGTTGTTGAAACGGATACCGCTGCGCGACAACTCGGCGAAACGACTCCCTATGCGCGACAAAGCATGCGCGGGCAAGAAGCCGATCGTGTCGTGGTTGATGGCGAGACCACTATGGAGGAACTGCTGATGGTAGACCCAGCGGGTTGCCAGCAGGATCTGATAGATGGCGCGCGCATTGTCTTCCGCCTGTTGGCGCATTTCACGGCGCAACTGCTGGTGACTGAACCAGAGGTCGACGGCAAAGATCAGGGCCAGAATTTGGCCCAACACAAGCCAGACTTTCAGCTTCAAAGCCATGCCATCCCCGCTTCCCGTGGTGCGCCACCCTGCGCCGGGACCGCCGCTGCGATTCCGAGGCAAATCAGGTGGAGGACACATCCTATGCCTTTGGGCCCGGCAAAGAATTGATCCAGTGCAAATCACTGGCACACAGCCCTGCGCTACGATGGCGCGCCCACCCGCTCGCCCCCGGAAAGCCGTTCATGCGCTGCGAAACCCCAAGCCACCGCCCCATGCGGCCCTGCCAGCTGCTCTGCGTCTTGCTCTGCACTCTGGCCACCCACCCAGCCTGGGCTACCGAAGGCGGCGGCAGTGCCTACCCGGTCGGCGTCGAGACCAACTTCACCGGCCTCATGCTGCCAGAAGGCAGCCACTTCCTGCTTTATTACCAGCATTACCGGGCCGATCGCATCTACGCCAACGATGGCCAGCAGAATCCACGCATCAGTAACTTCAGCAGCCGCGCCGACGTTCTTGCCCTGCGCCTGTCGCACGTCTGGCGGGGGGTGAAGTTGGCCGGCGCCAACCTCGAAAGCCGCGTCGTCCTGCCCCTGCCGGATGTCGATCTCGAACTCACCGCCGGCGGCATTGACCGTGGCGGCAGCCGACGCGGTGCCGGCGACCTGACGCTTGCTCCGCTCTTTCTTGGCTGGCACGACGGTCCCCTGCACCGTATGGCCGGCATCGAAGTCATCGCCCCCAGCGGCAGCTACGACCGCGACCGCCCGGTCAACGCCGGCCGCAACGCCTGGCAGCTTGCCGCCCTCTACGGCGTCACCTGGCTGCCCGGCGCCTGGGAAACCTCGGCCCGCCTGCGCTTCGCCGTCAATAGTCGCAATCGCGCCACCGATTACCGTTCAGGCAACGAACTGAGCCTGGAATTCAGCGGCGGCTACCGTTTTGCCCCTGGCTGGTCGGCCGGTCTCAACGGTTACGTATACCGACAAACCAGCGACGACCGCCAGCACGGCGCAACCGTCAATGGCAATGGCAACCGGGGCGCCGTCAATGCCCTGGGACCCTATGTCGCCTGGTCGCCGGCGCCCGGTTTGGGCCTGGTCGCGAAATGGCAGATCGAATCGCACGCTCGCAACCGGCCACAGGGTCAGCGCCTGTGGCTGCAGGCGCGCTACGCGTTCTGAGCGCCCGGGCAGGCATACGCCACAGTACTGCGCCACCCCGGCAGATTGTCCGAGCGACGACAATCCACGCCAGAGGAAACTGCTAAGGTGCGGACCAACCCTGCTGGAGGAGACACCATGCACGATCACGCCCCATCCCGGCCACAGCGCCCCCTGCCAGAACCACCCCTGTGGCAGCCGGACCCGGCAACGGCCAAACAGACGCGCATGGCGCAATTCATGGCCGAAACCGGCCACGCCGATTACGCCGCCTTGTGGCGCTGGTCAGTGGAGCAGCCGGAAGCGTTCTGGCCGCGTCTATGGCAGTTCTGCGGTGCGCTCGGCAGCATGGGCGACACCGTACTGGAGGATGGCGAGCGCATGCCCGGCGCCCGCTGGTTTCCCCAGGCTCGCGTCAATTACGCCGAAAACCTGCTGCAAAATCACTCCGCCAGCAGCGACGCCCTCGTCTTCCGGGGCGAGGACAAGGTTCACCGCCGCTGGTCGCACGCCCGACTGCGGGCCGAAGTCGCGCGCTGTCAGCGCCATCTGCGCGCCTTAGGGGTCGGCCAGGGCGACCGGGTTGCCGCCTACCTGCCCAATCTACCGGAAACACTGGCAGCCATGCTCGCCACCACGGCGCTGGGCGCCATCTGGTCCTCCGCTTCGCCGGACTTCGGCGTCCAGGGCGTACTCGACCGTTTTGGCCAGATTGCACCCAAGGTGCTGCTCTGTGTCGACGGCTACTGGTACAACGGCAAACAGGTCGATTGCCGGGCCAAGAACGCCGAAGTCGTGGCGCAACTGCCGTCGCTGGCAGGCGTCGTGCTGGTGCCCTATCTCGGTCTGACGAACGCAGCACAGTTCCAGCCACCACTGACGTCCTGGGAAGACTTGCCGGACAGTGACGAAGACATCATTTTCACGCCGCTGCCCTTCGCCCACCCGCTGTTCATCATGTATTCCTCCGGCACCACCGGCGTACCCAAATGCATCGTACATGGCCACGGCGGCGTCCTCCTGCAGCATCTCAAGGAGCACATCCTGCACAGCGATGTGCGCCCCGGCGACCGCCTGTTCTACTTCACCACCTGCGGCTGGATGATGTGGAACTGGCAGGTGTCCGCTCTCGCCGCCGGCGCCACCCTGCTCCTCTATGACGGTTCGCCGTTTGCCGCTGGCGGGACGATCCTGTTCGACTACGCCGAGCAGGAACGGGCCAGCCATTTCGGCACCTCGGCCAAATTCATTGATGCCGCCGCCAAGATGGCACTGAACCCGACCCGGACACACGACCTGAGCGCCCTGCGGGTGCTGTTCTCCACCGGCAGCCCGCTGGCTCCGGAGGGGTTTGACTGGGTCTACCGCGAAATCAAGGCCGATTTACTACTCGCCTCGATTTCCGGCGGCACCGACATCGTTTCCTGCTTCGTGCTCGGCAATCCCCTGTTGCCGGTGCATCGTGGCGAAATCCAGTGCCGCGGCCTGGGCATGGCGGTCGATGTATTCGCTGAAGACGGCCAGCCCGTGCGGGAGGAAAAAGGCGAGCTGGTGTGCACCCGCCCCTTCCCGGTCATGCCGATCGGTTTCTGGAACGACCCGGAGGGCAGCAAGTACCGCGCCGCCTATTTCGAGCGTTTTCCTGGCGTCTGGTGCCACGGCGATTTCTCGGAGCTGACCGCGCACGACGGCATGATCATCTACGGCCGCTCGGACGCGACGCTCAACCCGGGGGGCGTACGCATCGGCACGGCAGAAATCTACCGGCAGGTCGAACAGTTGCCAGAAGTGCTGGAATCGCTGGTCATCGGCCAGGACTGGCCACCCGGCCGGCACGACGACATACGGGTGGTGCTGTTCGTCAAACTCGCACCGGGCGTCACTCTCGATGCTGTCCTGATTGATCGCATCCGCCAGCAGATTCGCGCCAATACCACGCCACGCCATGTTCCGGCGAAGGTGGTGCAGGTGCACGACATTCCCCGCACCAAGTCAGGCAAGATCGTCGAACTTGCGGTGCGCAACGTGGTGCATGAACGCCCGGTCAAGAACGTCGAAGCACTGGCCAACCCGGAGGCGCTGGAGGAATTCCGCAACCGCCCCGAACTGGCGGATTAGAACAAACGCCGGCGCAACAGGCGCCACCGGCCCGGCAGACGGTAAGGCTGCAGCGAGGGCAGCCTCCAGCCAGCGCAGGGCAACTCCACCCAGCGGTGGAACGCCATGCCGGCAACAATCGCGACGACCCAACTGACCACCAGCCACCACAGGATGGCCGCCGGGTCGCCATCACTGTTGTGGGCGAACAGAGCATTCATCAGCAGCAACACCGGGAAATGGACCAGAAAAACGCTGTAGGAAATGCGCCCGAGAAACGCACTGACACGACTGTGCGGCCAGCGGTACAACCATTCCTGCCGCCGCCCGACCGCGAGCAACAAGGCCACCCCCACCGCCAGCAGCACGCGCAGGCGGAAATCCTCGACCAGCGCGGCACAACCGGTGCAGAGCATCAGCCCCAGCCACAAGCGTAGCCGCCCCGGCGCCGAAGCCCACCAGGCAGCCGCCCCCAGACCGTAAGCGCCGAAGAAGTAGAGCGCCCAGTTATCCAGTGTCGGGTAGCGGTTGAAATAGAACAGGGACGCCAGGACCAGCATCAGCACCAGCAACACGGAAAGCCAGGGCCGCCCCCGCCCACACCACAGCAGGAGGGCAAACAGGGCAAACAGCTGGAAATCGATGGCAACGTACCAGACCCCGGCCGACAGGGAATCCACCCCCAGCACCCCATGCACCAGGGTGACGTGCGCCAGCCATTGGCCAAGATGCGCCTGGGCCGGAATCGCCGGATCGTCGAGCCACTGATCCGCCACCGCCGACGCCACCACCGCCAGGCTGATGGCCACCGCAAACGGCAGCACCAGCCGCAGATAGCGGCGCCCGATCAGGGCAAACGGCTGCCTGACGAGCAACTCGCCCTGTGGCGCCAGACTGCGGGCCGCAAGAAAACCGCCCACCACGAGAAATATCTGCACCGCCATGCGGGCATAATCGATCAGCCATTGCGACAGATCCGAGAACTCCACCGCCAGCGCAGTCGCCAGTGGCCCGTAAAACGCCAGGTGATGCACCAGCACCAGCTGCGACGCGAGCGCCCGCAAGGCGTCGATCAACGGCATGCGGGCAGGGAAAGCGAATTTCAAGATGAGCACCAGGACAGGGAAGCCGACATTCTAATTTTGTTTGCTGCGCCGCACAAAAGGGTTTTTTGTGGCGGTTGGTGAAGCGGCCCCGGTGTTGCCGGCCAGCAGCGCGCCGCTCGGGGCGAGGTCGCCGTCCTGCAGGCGGGCATAGACGCGCGGCACGAGCGCCTGTTGCGTCGAGCCGTCGGGCAGGGTGACGGTTTCAGAAACCAGCCAGACGATGTCGGTGGTCAGTTGGGCGACCTGCGCCGCGGAAAGCGCCACGCCGGGAATGAGTTGCCATTCCTGCGCCACGCTGACGCCCGCCGCCAGCAGCGCCTGATACTGCGCTTCGTCGTCGGCGTAGCCGGCCAGGAAGCGGCGGCCCGTCAGTTGCGCCACCTGCTCGGCGATGAGCCGCTGTTCGTAGAAACCGTCGCCCAGGCGTTTTTGCATCTGCGCCGGATCGAGACTGAGCGCTTGCAGCAGGTAGTCCGAGGACAGCCAGGTCCGGTAATTGGCAAAGACCGGGTCGGTTTCAAGCAGGTAATGGGCCGTGCTGCCGGGTTGCTGGTGGTAGAGACGATTACGCCGCATTCGCCGTTGCTTGCTTCGGCGGCGGGCGGATTCGGGGGCGGGGATCGGAAGGGCTGTAGATCAGGGCGTGGGCGACGGTGTTCATGGCGCATAGCTTTCACTGCTGCCCGTTGGCAGGTTTCACGATATAGGGGTCTGCTTCTTCATCGTATCCGGGCGGCGGCTTGAGCTTGATTGACGACATGACCGTGTTGACGCTCTCGTAGGCCGATTTCATCCAGCCGGGGCGGGGAGAATCAGGGAGGTAGTATTTTTCTGGAATGAACTGGTTGTACATAATATATATCTTGAGAATGCGATCTTTAGCAAGCGCCGTAAAATAACTCTCGCTAGAACCCATTTCACTTAAATCCCACCTGTGAAACCATTTCCTTCCATCAATAATAATTTCACTAACCTCAGCGCCTGCCGGGTAGAGTTTTCCGTCATGATGGCTGCGCACCATAAAATCTCTTCGCTGGCTTCGTCCAACTTCTTTTAGCAGATCACCCAGCACCATGAAATTCCGGCGATACCTTTCTGACGACTCTGATTGGTCTATGTGCACGAATAAATTACAGTCAATATCAAGCTGGCCAAGTTGTGAAGAATTCAGGAAGGGAGGCCCGAATCTATAAGTCCTGAAAAAAGAAAAAACACCTTCTTTATATTTACTCTCGCCCGTTTTGGCGCCATAGGCATTAACAGGCCGTTGAAAAACCCCGCAAATTCCATGCAAATGGTATAATTTGTCTTTCGA
>NZ_CAJHOB010000018.1 GCF_905120355.1 Azonexus hydrophilus
CTGCTGCCTGACTCCGATTAACTCGGAAAGACGGTAGTGGTCGGACGGTTACGAATTATTTAACAAGACGCAAGGAAACGTTCCTTCTGGCACAAAGAGAGCCAGCACCTGGCGTCAGTGGCCGAACTGCTGAAGTAACGAACTCCCCTACACCTTAGATATGCAGATTACGGCGTACGACTTCGGTGGCAAAGAACGTTTGTGCTGGGTTAGAGGGGGCAAAAAAGTCTTGAGCCTCGTCCCAAACTTTGTATGTCGGTTTTAACGCTTGTAACCTATCAAGCGACTTCTCTATCGTCTTGATGGTTCTCAGGAGGCTACTACGTGCACTGCGTCTGACTACAGAATCAGGACCGATGTAGTTCTCGCAGATGATCTCGGTGCCAGGGTTCGCCGCTGAAAAGGCCGTAGCAACGGCAGAAAACTCATCTGCCAGTCGTAGTTCCGCCTGATATAGGCAATCCTCTTTCTCGGCCAAAGCAGCGAGCTCAGCCAGTCGCAGGGAGATATTTAGATCCTCTGTCATTGCCACTTCCTCTGAGACACGTGTAATGCATCGGAAGACACAATCTCAACGTTTGGTTTTGCAAGATCTTGGCACACAGCGATGACTGAAGACTGGCTAGACGAAATAGTCGATTTTGGACTATTCGAATCTGGACTGCAACCTTCCGGCATTCCTCTCTGGTGTGCCGATGGAAAAATCCATTCATTCTTTCGAATACGAGCGTTTCCTAGCTTTGCTACGTGAAACTCGCTTGCACAGTGGACAGACCCAAGAGGACCTCGCAAATAAGCTGAATGCGACCCAGTCATTCGTCAGCAAATGTGAACGCGGGGAACGCCGACTCGATCTTGTGGAACTTGCGGCATGGTGCTCTGCGCTCAATGTATCGCTTGCATCATTTGTCGAGCGTTTTGAGAAGCGATCCGCGAAGTAGCGTTGTCGTTAAAACGGCAATTGCTGTTTTAACGACAATGAACAGCAATGCGTAGTGGATGACCTACCGGCCTCTTCCGTGGCTGTAAGTGTTGGGATACATCCCAATTCGGGGTTTGACATTAGTCCCCCCCGAGTTCGACAGTTAAACGCGTAAGTTATTGTTTCTTTTGAGCCACAGTTCAAAAACGTGTACTACAAAAGGGAAAATTGCTGTGGTTGCGTCGGTTTTTTCAATTTCAAAGCGGCAAAGACGCGGTCCTGTGTTTCGGAGAGGCGAGAAATGCCAGTGACTGGCCGTTCGGCCTGATTGATGCGAATCTGATGATGCTGAAGCTTCTGCAATTCTGCCAGCGCCCGCTCCGGCGACAGTTGCGCATCGGCGCTTCTCAGTCGCTGTCGCATGACGCGGTAGAGAATCAAGGCAATGAAGCAGATGGCAGCGTGCGCCTTGATCCGCCCCGGTAGCCGATGAAACACCGGGCCAATCTCGATTTCCGATTTCAGCACCCGGAAACCGCGTTCGATATCGGCGAGCGACTTGTAACGGTCAACCACGCCCTGCGGCGACAAATCCGGCGTATTGGTCACCAGCAGCAACTTGCCATCCATCAGTTCAGCCAGCGCCAGGGCATCGGGGTCGATTTCGTAGGCAAAGAGCTCACTCTTCAAATCAACGCGGATGATGTTTGCCAGATGGGCCTCCTTGACCGCGTGATACAGCTGCGCCTTGGCGCCGCTGTCAGAGAGCTTTTTGCCACGAGCCTTCACCCCGGCATCCTGCGCATCGAGTTTGCCGACCCACGCGCTCGCCTGGGCTTCCAGTGCTTCAATCCGTTCGCGGCGCAAAGCTTGGGCATCCTTGGCGACGTCTGGGTCGTGGGCAACGACCAGGCGCAATCCGCGCCACGGCAATTCGGCGACGATTTCCTGCTCGGCATCGACGCACTGCGCCTGAAAGGTATCAAGCAGTTCGGCAAATTCGCTATAACGCCGGCCGGGAACGGCCAGCACAAATTCCAGTGGCTCACCGCTTTCCAGGCGGATCTCGGAGAGCGCCTCCAGGTTATCCAGCGACAGCAAGCCCCGATCTGCCACCAGCACCACCCGGCGAATCGAAGGAAAGCGTTCGAGCACCGTCTTCAAGGTCGGCAACAAGGTGGGCGATTCCGCCGTATTGCCAGCAAACACCTCGTGATAAATCGGCAGACCATCGCCCGTTTGCACCACCCCCAGCATCACCTGACGGGCGATGAGGCCTTCCTTGGCCATGCCGAACCGGCGGACATCGCCTTCCTGGTCAGAGGTGCCTTCCGTGCGAATGGTAGTCATGTCGTAGAACACCACCGACAACTCCTGATCGATCAAGGGGCGCAGCAAGTTGGCGACCACAGCATCGACCTCGGTTTGATGATCGACCAGGGCATCCATGCTGCGCAGCAGATGCTGATGGGTGATCGATTCCATCTCAACGCCCGGCATCGCCACCGTGTCCAGCCAGCGCAAGACACCGAGTTTCGACTCGGGATCGCACAGGCGATTGAACACCATCACCCGAATCAGCGCTTCGATATCGATGCTGTGCCGGGTCTTCTTGAACACGCGGCGCAGCTCGCCAAAGCCCAGCGAGTCCAACAGTTCGTTGAGTGCCCAGACGTTACCGAGCGCACGGGCCGACTCGAACTCGACTGCGGGCAATGGCGCATTCAGGAAATCCGGCCGACCGGTGACCTTGAGCAGGCCGGAGATGACGGAATCCAGGCTGTCGGTCAGTTGATCCAGGCGCCCGAGCGTAACCAAGGTGCGATGCTTGGCCTTGCCGGCGTCGTCGCGGAAAGCTTCGACAAGCTGGAGATATTGGCGCGGACCGGAGCGGGTGATCTTGAGGAACATGCCAAGACTTTACCAGCCAGGCAAGGCTTGTCAAATATAGCAGCAAAAACAAGATACGTGCCACTACACGACTTTTTGGAAAATCGCCTTGAAACCCGCATGGCTGCGTGGACAACTTCGCCAAAATGGCCGTTTTTGGGCTCAAACTGTCGAACTCGGGGGAGCACGATCATGTCGCAACTGTCCTTTTCCTCGTTCGATGACGCTTTGCTGGTGCGTGACGCCCAAGGGCGCTACATGCCGGCATCGGTGGATCAAATTCTTGAAGCAGCACGCCAGGCCATCGAGCTGAAGATGCAGCGTGGTGCTGAGTTCACTTCCCCGGCGCGGGCCAAAGAGTTCCTGCGCAACAAGCTGGCAGGTTTCGAGCATGAGGTCTTTGCGGTGCTGTTTCTGGATACGCGCCACCGGCTGATCGAGTACCGGGAGATGTTCCACGGCACCATCGACAGTGCATCGGTGTATCCGCGTGAAGTGGTCAAGGAAACCCTGCGGCTCAATGCGGCGGCGGTCATCCTCTCACACAACCATCCGAGCGGGAATCCTGAGCCGTCGCAGGCCGACAAGGCGCTGACGCAGCGACTCAAGGAAGCGCTGGGGCTGGTAGAGGTGCGCGTGCTGGATCATGTCATCGTGGCTGGTGCAAACACGGTGTCGTTTGCAGAGCATGGCTTGTTATGACACACGGGGGCTATTGCCCCCATTTTCTAATGCGGAGAAGGACATTCATGACTTACACGTCCAGCATATCTTCGAGCGATATTTCCCCACGCAACATCTTTAAGAACGTGGCTTGCCCACCACTCCCTGGTGCGAAATTTCGGGTTGTGAAGTCGTCGTCTTTCAACTCGATGTGATCCAGCTTTTTATAAAATTCATTCACGGACGGAATCAGTCCATAGTTTCCTTGCACAAGTGCTGGATACGCATCTTCTCGCAAATAAATCATAAATGCCTTAAAAGCGTTTGATCGAGGAAGAAGGTTACCAACGCGATCAGTTGCATTCCATGAGTCTGGCCACTTTTTTTCAACTGCTTTAAAGTAGTTGTAAATTATTTCGGTAATATCAATCTCTTTTCCATCAATAAATAAATTCCTAAATGGAAATTTTTGCAAATCAGATCCAACGACGTGTCTTATTCTCTTTCCTGCCAAGAGATCATTTCTATCTTGAACAGGGTTGGGTGAAATGAATTTAACCAAAGATTCAACAAAGGATGCTTGTGTCAAGGGCTCTTTTTTTCGACCTGGCGTAGCTGTTCCTAGCCGCTTAATTCTTTGATATAACGGACTGCTTGGCTCCTTGTCCAATGCCACCGCTACGTTGTGGCATGTCTTATGAGGACTTGATGTTTTTGCCAGTTCCGTCAGGTCATACACAAGGCTCTTATTAACTTTTGTTTGCGCAAGATTTACGGTTGCAAATATATTGGCCTGCTCGGAGACATCCGCCCCGATAAATATTGCAACATTAATATCAAAATCTCGCTGACCGTAATCAAAGCACCAGTTATTGTTCTCATCCATGAAGGCAGCAATGCGGTGTTGGCCATCTATAACTTTTGCAATTCTAGCGTAAGGTATTGAATCTGCCTCATCAGAGGCATCGGCTTGATACTCTTTAAGAACCAATGTGCCGATGCCATTCCCATCTGAGTCATATTCGGCACACTTCTCATCCACAGCAAGGATGACCGATGTTGGAAATGTCGAATCCTCCCCTTCGATATATTGCTTTATTTCCTTAATTCTCTTGGGGCTGACAGGGCGCTGGATACCAAGATATTTCTCAAGATCACGCTGGTCTTTGGCCAGCCGCCTTACATCCGAGAAGGATATGTCTACTAGGTCTTGCGCCCTTATTGATGCGATATAAAAATCGCCAATTGGCTGGCGGACTTTCAGGACTGTAAGCTTTAACTCTTTACTCATCACCAGACTCCCGAGCACGCAACCTTGCAGAAAAATCGCTCACTATATTTTTTTCAGAGCTTCTATTCTCCGATACAAAATCACCTCTCCATGCTCCATCAAGGAGCGTGAGATACCAGCAGTACAAAGAGAAGATGTAGATCGGCAATGATAAACCACTTAAGTAATAGCCGAGGAATGAGTTGTGGAAGTCACTCGACCCTGCCTTTATCTGCCCGAAGGCAATCGCGGTCAATATCATGATGACGATGGAAATCAACGCCACCAACCCATAGCCCTTGAATAGCCTTCTAACGCTTTGTACGATTTTTTCGCCAAATTGAGTTTCTGACGATTCTTGGTACTTCTCAAAAATCATATAGAAAATAGGCGTAAGAAATGTGGCGGTGTACACAAATAGTTCTGAAACTGTGATGGACTCTTTTAGCTTCAACAGAAGCTTTACTCCCACACCCGAGGTTCCATCTGGTATTGGTGACAGAAATACAGCGACGATGACAGGAAGGCTTGTCAAAATCCAAAGCGTAGAGAATTTCTTTAATGCTGTCTTATGAGCATTCAGAGGAAAATGCACCAGGCATTGGATTAGAGGCAGGTGGCCGATGGTCTTTAGTAGCATTTGATGACAACCTCCTCATACCTGCCCCGAGCGGAGGACTTCCCGGCGATGATGCTGGCTCTATTTAACGTGGAGATCTCGCCTAGGTTTTCATATAGGCGTTTTATGCTGTCATGGCAAGCGTTAGTCACAAGCACTTTTGCCCCTCGCGATACAGCAAGCTCGACTGCATCACGAAGTCGAACCTGGTCTTCCCAGGAAAATATACTCTCGTTGTACTTTAGAAAACCGTTGTAGTTATGTTTGACTGTATAAGGAGGATCTATAAAAACGAAATCCCCCTGTCCCGCCTTTTCAAGAGCAATTTCAAAGTCACCAGAAAAAAGCTCTACATTTTTTAAGCACAAAGCGATTTTCTCAAAATCATCAGTCGACAGAACTACATTCTGCTTCGTTCCTATTGGGACGTTGAATTCACCTTTTTTATTTACCCTGTATAAGCCATTCCAACAGGTTCTGTTTAGGTAAATAAACTGCGCCGCTCGTGTTTCTGGCGTGCGCAACCGCTTTAGGCGAATTTGATAATAATATTCTGAAGAGTGATTTTTGTGATGCACTCGAAGTAAATCTGCAACTTTCTTCCAGTCGCTTTTTATTGCCTCATAAACTTCTATGAGTTTTTCGTTTTTATCGCAGAGAATAGCGGAACTTGGAAGTAGGCTAAAAAAAACTGCACCACTACCCACAAAAGGCTCAATATATCTTTCGTGCTCTATATTTAGAAGGTGTGAGTGCTTTTCGACCAGCCACCTTTTTCCTCCTGCCCATTTCAGAAAAGGCGAGGTTTCTTGATAGTGGCCATTCGCGCGCAGCGGGGCGGGGATGCTTTTTGTTTCGCAAAAACCGTCCTCCAACGAGACCCCTTCGATCGTTGCAGCGGCAGCGCACTGGAATGGGTTATTTTCCCTTGATTGCCTCAAGCCCATTTTCTGTTTCCTTCATCAGTTCAGAAGCGCTGCATCCCAATGCTCTAGCAATTCTCAAAATAATCGCCAGAGTGGGCATATGCTCTCCTCGTTCAATCTTCCCCATATGTGAGCGCTCAATTCCTGCACGATTTGCCAAAGTTTCTTGCGCAACACCCTGTGCAGTCCTGATAGAACGTACTGCGGCGCCAAACGCTTGTGCCGGCTCCGCTTCAAAGGTTGTCGCGCCCGTCGGTCGGCCACGCTGGATGGATCGCTTCTGCATATGCAGAAGTTTCAGTTTGTACAAAATTTAAAACCACGTTATATTTAACTCATTCATCCAATCTCACCTGTTTTTGTGCCTTTACTGAAAGCCGCATCGGCGGCTTTCTTCAAAAGCGGAGAGCCTGATCCGTGTCTTTCCTGACTTCCGTGCATGTGCCTTCGTGCTTCTACGTCTCTGCGGATACGTGGGATTGCGCATTGGTGCTTTCGTTGGAAGGCTTGAAAGCGTCTCTGCTGCTCCGCAAGTCCTTGGACGTACAGCCATGACTCCGCTCATCACCGCCGACGAGCGCACGCGCCTGATGGCCAACGGCCAGGCCCGCGCTGCCGGGCAGGACACCGACCCGCTGCCCGTGGTACGCCTGTTCACGCCAGATGCGCATGCCACTTGGCTGCTGGCTTCGCTCGATCCAGCCGATGGCGATACTGCCCACGGCCTGATCGACTTGGGGATTGGCATGCCTGCACTGGGAACGGTGAAGCTGTCCGACCTGGCCGCCATCGTCGGGCCGCGCCAGCAGCCCGTGATGCGGGATCGCTACTTCCAGCCGGTGCGGCGGCTGTCTGAATACCTGCGACTGGCCGAAGACAACGGTTCGATCACCGATTGAGGGCCACCGTGAAGCGGTGGCGCACTGTGTCTATTTCGGTCTGGTCTGTGACCCGTTCGGTCTGAATCGGCAGTGTTGCACCGAAGCGGTGCGTGCCAGATCGAAACGGTCATGATGCCTGGCGCGGGCTGCGGCAAGCTGACCGACGCGGCATGCCATTGGAGTGCGTTGCCGCCGTCGCACTCGGACGATTTCAGCAATGCATCGGAGTTCATCGGTCTTGACACTTCCAGTTTACGCTTCACCCATGACGTTTTGACGATGGCCTCGTAGCACGCCGTTTCGCCGTGGCGACGCACCCCCAGCACAGGGAGGTTGCCTCATGGCCGATCGCAGTGCCGAGCAGTGGTATGCCACAGCGGCCTATCTCTACGTTCTGCATCTGGATAGCCCGGCGCTGGCCTGGGAGTACCTGCGCCGTCATCCAGACTATCGGCACGACTGGCTGCGCCGTCGTCGCCAACCGGATGCTGCCGGGCATTGGGGGCTGCGCCTGCTGGAAGATCCCGCTCTGGATGCGCGGGACGCGCACCCGGCCTGGTTCCCCGATCACGATGCCGTGGTGCAGCTCTACCCGGATGCCGATCCGCCGCCCGATGCGCTGTGCTTTGATTTCTGGAAGCTGCCGGGCCACAAACACCTTATCCATGACGGCAAGCGCCTGGTGCTGGTGGCGCGCTGGCACGGCTGCTGCTTGCGTTTCGTGCTCGCGCCAGGCCCGGATAACTGTGCCAGTCCTTGCCACTTGAAAAATGCTTGATTTTCCGGTGACCATTGCTTGGTCAGTGGTACACCGGCGCACCCCCACCCAGGCCAGCGCTGTAAATATGTGCAAACACGGCACCCGCCTTGATGTTGATTTCATCCGGATCGTAGGCGCTGGCTGGCAGGTGGGCGTACAAGTGCTTGATGATCTCTGCCTTCATTTGCGCCTGCACAGTCGCCATGCTGCGCAAGCGTTCCAGCGCAAAACGCTGATCGGCCAACTTGCCCAGTAAGTCCTTGGCGACTTTCTTGATCGCTTCACGATCACCCTTGGTGAGTGAATCTTTCTGAAGCAGATCAAACACGGCCAGTTCGGTTTCGCTATCAAGCCCTTCGCGCAGGTAGCGCTTTTCCTCTTGGCTGCAATCGTCATTGAAGGCGAACAGGTCGTCCATTACCTTCTGAATTTCAGCCGCATCCTTGTCCTTGTTGTATTCCTGAACGATTTCCTGATAGCGCTCATAAAGGTCCACGCGTGTGGGGTTGCGCGCCACCATTGCAGCCAGGCGTTCCTCGATCTTCTCCATCAAGTTCATCGCCACGACATTCTTGAAGGGCGACTTCTCGAATTCGGCACGCAGGCGAGAAAAGTCGATATTGGAAAGATCATACCGTGCTGTAGGTTCGCGGACTGACGGAGTGTCGGTCGCCACCGCCACATCCACCACGTCGTACAAATCCTGCAGCAAACTGCTGACGTCGGGTGATACACGTGCATCCTGCATCTTGTTGTAGATGGCTGTGACAGCACTCTCCACAGCATCGAAATCGAAAAGGCCCGGGTGGGGAAACAGGCCACGATGGCGGGCTTGCACATCCTCAACGATCACCTGATAAGTCTTGCGGCGCTCGTCGCTTTCGCAGAGAAGGTTCACCGCCACCAAGATCTGCTTTTGTTTGTCGAAGCCTTTGGCATTGACCAGTTCGTCAACATCAAAACCCAGATCCATCAGGAACTCCGTCGCAGCCTTGAGGCTATCGGCATATTCCGCCAGAGCCTCCGCATCGTCCCGCACCGTATCCTGCTCGGCCTCTCCCTTGCCCGTGCCAGCGCGATCACCCTGCGCAAAAGTGGCCAGTGCCCGTCGCAGGCTTTTGATCATGCCGTTGTAATCGATGATCAGTCCATGCTTTTTGCCACCGCCAACCCGATTGACGCGGGCAATGGCCTGCATCAGAGTGTGGCCCTGCATCGGCTTGTCCAGATACAGAGTGGCCAGGCATTTCACGTCGAAGCCGGTCAACCACATCGCACAAACAATCGCGATGCGGAACGGGTTGTCCGCCTTCTTGAATTCCTTCTCCAGGTCGCGTTTGACCATCTTTTCGCGGTGCGGCGTGATGTCCAGTGGCTCATCACGGAAATTCTTCCACTTGGCAAACTCCGCGACCTCGCCCTGCTCCTGTGACACCACCACACAGCATTCGGTGGCTTTCATCCACTCCACGTGCTCCCGTCGCTGCTTGAGGAGTCCGGTAGGTGCTTTGCCCTTTGCTGCGAACAAAGCTTCTTCGGCCGCCACCGCCGTTTCTAACTGGGCGGCTTTCTCCTGCCACTTGGCCACAATCAGATCGTGCATCTTCACGCAGGTGATCTTGTCCAGGCACACCATCAAGGCCTTGCCACCCCCGTTTTCGACCACGCGCCAGCGCTGGTGAAAGTGGTCAACAAAGTCTTGCGCCACCTTGTCCAGTCGCGTGGGTGAGGTCAGGATGGGGTAATCACGTGCCAATTCCCGGTAGAGCTTTTCCTCTTTTTCGTCAGTCCACGGATCATCCAGCGTGGCCGCCTGCTTTGCCGCTTCGATGTGCTGCGCGATGCGTTCACTCACCTTGGGATCGATGATCTTCAGCTTTTCGCCAGCGTTCTCATAGAACAAGGGCAGCGTCGCACCATCGGCCACCGCACGCTGGAAATCGTAGATCGAGACATAGTCACCGAATACCTCCCGGGTCAGTTGCTTCTCGCCGGCGTCGATCAACGGGGTGCCCGTGAAGCCCAGGAACTTGGCGTTTGGCAGTCCTTTGCGCATATTCAGCGCCAGCCGTCCATACTGCGTCCGGTGTGCCTCGTCGCTGATGACGATGATGTCATCACGGTCGGAATAAGCCTCCGTGACGCGCTCCCGATATTTTTGGATCAGACCGAACACATAGCGGCGGTTCTGGTCACGCAACATTGAGCGCAGCGCAGCGCCGTTCTTGGCCTGATCGGTCTTGCTATTGGCGCGCCCACAGTTGGTATAGGTCGATGCAATCTGATCATCCAGCTCGGTTCGGTCGGTGATGACCACGAACGACCAAGATGCCGACAGTTTGCGATGGATTTTTTCGGTCAAAAACACCATCGAATACGACTTGCCCGAACCCTGGGTATGCCAGAACACGCCCAACTGGCCGGCAGCCACCTCTGCTTGCACCTTGGGGTCGGAGGAAGTCAGCCGATCGAGCACGCGATTCACCCCGAGGTACTGGTGGTTGCGTGCCACGATCTTGTGCGTGCTGCCCTCAGAGGCATCAAACAGGATGAAGTTCTCGACGATATCCAGCAGACGCTGCCGATGCAGCATGCCCTGCAAAAGAATCGGCAGCAGGGGCTGGTCCTTGCCGGGTTCCGGATCGTCCTCGTCGAGTCGCTTCCAGCGATAGAAATGCTCCTTGCTGGAGGTCAACGAGCCGTACTGGGCGTCGTGTCCGTTGGAAATGATGACCAGCGCGTTCCAGTGAAACAAATGCGGGATGGTGTCCAGGTAATCGGCGTAGTTCTTCTTGTATGCGCTGTCGATGTGCACCTCGAACCGCTTGAGCTCGATGAACACAAGGGGCAAGCCGTTGACGAAGCCGATCACATCCGGGCGGCGCAGCCACAATTTGCCGCGTACCCACAACTCGCGCACCGCCAGGTAGCGATTGTTCTTGGGCTCATCAAAATCGATCAAGCGCAAGCGTTTGTCGACCAGCCGACCCGCAGCATCGCGGTATTTCACCGGCACCCCATCGCGCAACAGCTTGTACTTTTCCTCGTTTTGCGCGATCAACGATTTGGTGATGTCATCCTGAACCACCAGCGCCAAAGCGTCCTGATAGGCCGCATCGGGCAAGCCCGGGTTCAAGCGCTTGAGTGCTGCCAGCACATCCCGGGTGAGTACAACTTCCGCATCTGATTCACGGCCCAGCAGACTGTCTGGCCCCCATCCACCTTGGGCACCTTCATCCTGCGCAAACACGCTCTCCCAGCCGAGCTGCTGTGCCAGCAGTTCTGCCGTGGGTGCCTGAATCAACAGGTCTTCGGAATAATCCTTCTTGGCCATCGGTCCCCCTGATTCTTGTTATGGCGTGCCTGTCTTTGGGTCCTGCCAGATGGGCAGGTTTTGCCAGTTGGCGGGAAAATCCATGGCCACCACCGGCACACTGTGCCGGGTGATCAGGTCTTTCAGACGAGTGCGCCAATGATGCTGTGGCGCGATCACATCCATGCAATGCAGCAGGATGACCAGCGCGTTATACAGCTTGCGCGAACCACCATGGAACTGTGCCGCCAAACCGGCTGGCTTGTTGCGCGGCAGCAGCGGTGTGATGGTGAACTCGCGGTTCCACAAACGGCTGTGATGCGCACAGGTATTGCGCACCAGTGAGAGGTGCCGCAGCCAGGATTCGAGCACCTTCTCGTCCACGCCATAGGCCCCTGCGATGGCGCGGCGCGTGGGCATGGGTTTGAGATTGTTGTACCAGCGTGAGAGCAAGCCCAGCGACATCACCTCACACACGGCCCACACCGGCGGCAGACTTTCCGAGTAGGTGTTCTGCAAGTGCTTGATGAAGGCATCGTCAGAGCGGCCCACCTCGTCGCTCAGCTTGTCGAGATTGGTCTGCCACAGATGCGGCTTGAAGGCCAGTGTGACATCCAGGTGGGCATGTGGGCCATGCTGGTGTGCCAATTGATAAGCCCACTGGCTGCGTACCGACACTTCCACGCGCTCGATGGCGTCCAGCACCAACAGGCGCAGCTCCCGGTCGAACACGTAGAGGTTCAACACCTGCGCAAAGTGGGTGCCGGGCTTGAACGTGTGTGTGGTGTGGTCGGCTTCGAAGGGTAGCCAGTAGGCCCCAAGCCGGTAGTAGTTGAGGTGCTGCAGGTAGAACTCGGCGGCGACCGGATCGTCGATGACCATACCACGCTGCTGAAGCAGCGCCACTTGTTGGGCGTGGGTGGTGGCAGGCTTGGCGAAGGGGCGCTTCATCGTGCGCATCCCAACCCGCAGTGCGCTGCTGATTTCGGGCGCACAAAAAAGTAACCCGCCGGTTTGAGGATACGCTCGCGCGCATAGCCTTGGCGGGTTTTGTTAGGCCGAAGTATACGCGCAATGCGCGCGTTTTGGCAACCCGACCGGCTGGCAGCGGGTACAGGGTCGGGGGCAAAGGGGGCGGTATGTAGGGCTTCGATCACGGCTGTCCGCCTCCCAGAACGAACTTGGCTTTTTCCACGCGCAGCATCTCGTAAGGCGTCATGAAGCGCAGCCCCAGCCCGATGCATACATTGGGAATCTTGATGCGCTTGACCGAATTCGCGGCCACCTCGTGGGTGACCACGATATGCCCGCCTGCCAGCGCATGCGCCACCAGGTAGAAATCAGCCACCTGCAAAAAGGTGTTGATGGCCGCAGGCTCGTACTGCTGCCCAGTCACCCAGGTGCTCACCTTGCCAAACTGGGCGGCCACGGCGGCATCCGTTTTGCGGAACAGGCCATTGCCGTGGTCGTGTACCCATTGGGTCAGCTCGTCCGCACCGGCGGCGATCTCATCGGCCACCTTGTCGATGCTGAACACGCGCCCGTCGGCGTGGCCGTCGATCAACCACTGCCAGAACGCCGGGCAGAAATCCAGACCGTAGTGCAGGTTCTTTGCCTGGATGAAGACGTTGGCGTCCAGCAAATAGCTCATGCCATCACCCCCAGCTCGCGCGCCGCTTCATAGAAGGTGGCGGTTTTGCGCACGCCCAGCATGCGGAAAGCATCCTGGAACAGGGTCTGCCCCTCCAGTGTGCTGGTCACAATCGCGCGGGCAAAACGCTTGCTGGTGCGTGCGCTCAAGGTGCGGTAGAAGTCGCCACCGCCGGTACCGTGCCGCTCCAGAGCACGCAGGCGGGCATGTTCATCGCGGTAGTGCTGCCACAGCCGGGCCTGATCCAGAAATCCGGCATCGAACAAGCGCCGCAGGGCCACCAAGGTGCTGACCTTGAATTCCCGTGCCAGCCGCTGGATTTCATCCGGCACAGGCGTGCCGGGTTGGTAGGCCACACGCAGCGCCTCCAGCGGCATCAGCAATTCCGCCGCCACCTGGTTGCACCAGCGCTCAATGCCCTGCTCAGGAACCTGGCCCACTTCAGAATCCGATACGCCAGTCGCGCCCAGCCACAGATGGGCCAGCTCATGCGCCAGGGTGAACATTTGCGCGGCCTTGCTGTCCGCGCCGTTCAAGAACACCAGCGGGGCCAGATCATCGGCCAGCGCGAAGCCGCGAAACTCCCCCACATCCAGCTTGCGGTGGCTGTTGCTGCCCACGATGCCACTGGCCATCACCATTACCCCGGCCTCTTCGGCTTTGGCGATCAACTGCCGCAGCGCGTCCGTCCAGGTGGGCAACTGGCGGCGCTCTTCAGTGGAAAGCATCAGCGCCGCGCGCATACGCTCGGCCACGGCCTGCGGCGCTTCGTTCACCTGCGCACTACCAACAAACTCCAGACGGGAAAGGCCGTGCACACGGGCATAGTCGCGGTACCAGTCTTGCCGCTGCTGGCACAGATACAACGTGTCCAGCAGCGCACTGCTCGGCTCGCGCAGTTCCTCATCGCGCAGGGTTCGAAAATCAGGCACCGGCAAAGCCAGCGCGGGCGGCGCGGGCAGAAAAAAATAGCCGATGGCGGTGTGGGTCAGGCGCGCGAAGTCTTCCAGTTGCTTGAGCGTGGGCTGGGCCTCACCGGTCAACCACAGGGGCCACTTGCGAAAGCGCGCCGACAAATCTTCGTCGTGCAGCCGTGCGCGCTGTGCGGCCCAGCGCAGTACCGGGATGGAGGCTGCCACCGTGGTCACGCCGCCACCTCATCGGGCAAGGCGATGCCAGAAACATCGAGTTGGCCGGACATCAGCTTGGGGAGCAGGAGGTCGCGGGCTTGGGCAAGTTGCGAGTTTTGCAACAACAATGTTTCGACCTGTTGAAATAGCGGTCGAACAGCGTTCCCGAAAGCCCGAGTTACCACAGCATCCGGCAACACAAAAGGGATCACCTTGAAGGCGTCGACGACGATTGCATCGAAGACGCCGCCGACGGCAACTTGTTTGAAGTGCTCGACCGCATCTTTGATAGCAGCAAACAGGAACAAATTGTCGTAGTCCTGTTTTGGTGCCAGAGCGTAGCAAGACTGGTTCATCGCCATTGGTTTCTGCGCTAATGCGACTTTCCCAACCGTACCTCGCGCGGTGATAAACGTGGTGTTTTTTGCAAAAAGCCGGCTATTGCAACTGGCTAGTCCGCTCTCCGTCAGCGTTTTTTCTGTCCCAAGAACGTAAAACGCATCCGGACTATCTTTTGGCGTAAAGAACGGAATGTCACCGCCCCAGTAATGTTCAACGCCAGTTTTTGGCGTACCGCCGCTCAGGATTGAAATGAAGTCGTGCGCGGAGCCCTGTAACCATCCCTCCGGTACCCCATCCTTCACCGGCACCGATTCATGGCCGGGAAAGCGCAGGTGCACGAACCACTCGCGGTAGAGGCGGCGGGCGGCATCTTCGAGCAAGGCGATGCGTCGCTGGTTGGTGGCGATCAGGTCGTCGTAGGCGGAAAGCACTTCAGCAACTTGGCGCTGCACATCAATTGGTGGGCAAGCAATTCCGAACGACAGCAACTTTTCTTGGCTTAAGTTATCTTGGGTTGCGCCTTGAGACACCATCTGTAGCTCGCGCTGAATGATGTCGAAGTAATATTTCACAAAGCGCGGATCAGCTTTTTCCTTATCTGCGACAAAACCGATCACACTGTCAGGAAAACACGCTTCGTACCCCAGAAGGGCTGTGTCTGCAATGTTGGCTGCAATCGTGATGCAAAGCGTGTCTTTGGGCCATAAGCGGCTCTGAGCCAAACCTGCCTCGCTGTATGTCGCAGTGTGTTCGGTAATCCGAAAATTCGCGTGCTTCACATCTCCCGTCTGAATGAAAGGGTACGGACCTCCATACAGAGTCGGGTCGTTTCGCGGACGGTGTCGCGATCGGCCTCGGGACACATACCCAAGCTGATCCAACGGTAGTTTGGGCCAACTCATCCCAACAACTCCTCAAAGTTGCTCGCAATTCGCCCCGCCAGTTCCACCGCTTTGTCGTTCAGCTCGGCCAGTTCGGCATGGATGCCGCGCAGGATTTCCGCAAAGTCGTCTTCATCGTCATCCAGCGCGGCGGCCACGCCCACATAACGGCCCGGGGTGAGCGAATAGTCGTTGGCGGCGATGTCCTCCACGCTGACGGCCTTGCACAAGCCGGCCACATCCTCAAACAAGGCCTGCGGAAAGCGGCTGTGCAGCCAGTGCACCTGGTGGATGAAATAGGCGGCCTGCTTGAGGGCGTCGAGCACCGCATCGCGCACGGTGGGGGCTTCGTTCTTTTTGCTATCGGCAGCCAGCAAGGCACGCTTGGCGTCGCGGGCGGCTTTGCCGTCGAAGGCTTTGCTCTGGCGGGCACGTAGCTGCTTTTCGGCCGTATCCAGCAGTTTTAGCCATTGCTTGTGGCGGGCTTCGAGCAGCTTGCCGGTGGCTTTGAGTTGCGGGGCCAGGGCATCGAGCGTGGTTTGCAGCGTCACCTGCGCGGCGTGGTCGGTCAGGTCGGCTTGAGCGATGGCGGATCGGGCCTGGGTGCAGGCGCTGAGCAGCGCGGCAATGCTGTCCGCCACGTGCGTTTCGGCCTGGGCTGCGGCCAGCTCTGCCTTGAAGGTGTCGAGCTGGGCCGGTGTGATCTGCGCATCCTCGGCTTGGTCGGCGTTCAATTCCGCGAGCGTGGCTTGACAGGCAAAGGCTTGCAGCGGCGCAGCCAAGGCCTGCACGGCGGCGGTGTCAGCCTCGATGCGTGCGGGAATGGCGGCCAGCCAGTCATCCACTTGCCGCTGGTGGCGTGCCACCAAGGCGATGAATTTCTCGCGCTCGCCCCGGTACAGCCAGACGATGGCGTTGAGGTTGGCGAGTTGCTCATCGGTGAACACGTGCGAACGGGCCGACACCACGTGATACACGTTGCGCGCGTCGATCATTAGCACCTGGTCTTGCAGGTCCTGCGGCTTGCCTTTGTCGAAGAACCACAGGGTGCACGGCAGGCTGCGGGTGTAGAAGAACTTGTTGCCAATGGCCATCATCACATCGACGTGGCCGGTTTTGACCAGCTGCTCGCGGATGTCGCGGTCTTTGTTGCCCGCATCGGAGGCGCTGGAGGCCATGACGAAACCGGCGCGGCCCGTGTCGTTCAGGTAGGCGTAGAAGTACTGAATCCACAGGCTGTTGGCGTTGCTGATGGCACCTGTTTTGGCATTGGTGCCGGGCAGGCCAAAGGGCAAGCGCCCTGCCTCATCCACCTGGGCTTCCACCTTTTTGGTATCCACGCCGTCCACATTGAATGGCGGGTTGGCCATGACGAAATCGCACTGGCCGATCAGGTGTTCAGCCTGGTCGTAGAAGGTGTTGCCCTGGCGAATGTTGGAGGCATCCAGGCCGTGCACCACCAGGTTCATGCGCGCCAGTTTGGTATTGGTGTCGCTTTTTTCCTGACCGTGGAAGGTGACGGAATCGTTGACCACGGCGTGGCGCACATCTTCGATGAAATGGCCGGTCTGCACGAACATGCCGGCCGAGCCGCAGGCCGGATCGAGCACGAGGCCGTGATCCGGCTCGATGACGTTGACGATCATGCGCACCAGCGACGGTGGTGTGAAGAATTCGCCGCCTTCCTGCGCGCCGCTCATGGCGAACTTGTTGAGGAAGTATTCGTAAATGCGCCCGAACACATCGCCGGTGGCGGCCTTGATGGCGGGGCGGTCGAAAATCTTGACCAGTTCGGCCAGCAGATCAGGCTCGAAGGCGGCATAGCCACGCGGCAAGGCACCGGACAACACCGGGTATTCGGCCTCGACCGCGTCCATGGCGGCGTCGATGATTTCGCCCACCTTGGCCCCTTGCGGCAGGCTGACGATGCGGTCAAAACGCGCCGCCTCGGGCAAGTAAATGGCCGCCTTGCCCTGAAAACCGAGTTTGATCAGTGCTTCGCGCTGGGTGGCAGGCACCTGCGGCGGGATGTCGGCTTCGATGTCAGGCAGGTAGGCTTTGAAACGGTTGTCGGCGTGGCGCAGGAAGATCAGGCCCAGCACCGGCATCGAGTATTCGGCGGCGGTGAGTTTGGAGTTGGCGCGCAGCTGGTCAGCGGCTTCCCACAGTTCGTTTTCGAGTTGCTGCACGTTCATGCGTTGTTCTCATTGTTCTGTTCAGCGGATGCGCTGCTGTCTTCATCCGCGCCCCCGGCGCGCACCCATTCGTCCACCTCGGAGAGCTGGAATTTCCACAGCCGCCCGATCTTGTGCGCGGGCAAGCCCTTGCGCTCGCGCCAGCGATAGACGGTGTCCTTCACCACGCCCAAATGCCGGGCGACATCGATGGCAGTGACCCAGGGTTCGGCGTTCATGGCATTGGCGCTCACAGAGGCATCAAAGTCGTTTTAAGTCGTCATCAGTCTACCAGACGGCTGCGGTGGCGGCCACCTTGAAATGGCTGTGATTGACGGTGTGGCGATTGGGGTAATGGCTGGCACCGTTACCCCATTTTTGATGGTTATTACCCCTATCGCTTGGCTTCTTGATCGTTCAGCGCGTGAATGGTGGCGTCATCAATCAACCCGGAGCTCACCATGAACACCCAGCCCACTGCCATCGACGCCTATCTCGCCCGCGCCGCCGCCATCCACATCAAGTTGGCCCGACTACAGCAACTGGCCGACGACCACTTCGGCCACGACCCGGAGGCCATCCACTGGGGCCACGTCGGTGACCTCGAGTGGGTGGATCAGACTCTGGATGATTTGTTGGCGATCTTCGACAGCCACGCCAAGTGACGGTGGCCATCTGCTGACCGACGCAGACTGTGCAGCCATCGGCAAACAACCGACTCTGCCCTCGTCAGACAACCAGAATCCCATCCTCCATACGCTTCCTCGAACCACATTTCCCTAACCTCCTGTAGTGCCTCCTTGGTACAACATAGAACCGGACAGATCATTTGCTACAACTCAGGACAGATTACTTGTTCTCTACAGATCGGGAAACCACGGTTGGAAAGCAACGTAACTTATTGTATACATTGATAACAATTCTCCCTTACAAGGCGAATGTCAGCGGTTCGACCCCGTTAGCACCCACCAAATTCAAGCCCGCTGATTCGATGAATCAGCGGGCTTATCGTTTCTGGGCAAGGTTCAACCGTCTGCAGGCTAAACCTCCCCTTCTCCTTGGCGGAACATAGCCGGCGTGAGATCGTATTTCTGCAGCAAACGATAGAGTTCCGTACGGTTGCGATCGGCAATCCGGGCCGCATCGGCAACGTTGCCGTCGGTCAGTTTCAGCAGGCTGACCAGGTAATCGCGCTCGAAACGCTGTTTGGCCTCGGCGTAGCTCAGCGCTTCCATGCGCGGTGCGCGCAGGGCGCGCTGGACCAGGCTGACCGGGATCAGGGGGGTCGAACTGAGCGCGCAGCTTTGTTCGACCACATTGAACAGCTGGCGTACATTGCCCGGCCATTTGGCCGTCGCCAGCGCTTCCAGGGCTTCCGGCGCGAAGCCAGTGAAGGGACGAGCATATTTCGTCGCCAGCTGGCGCAGAAAGTGTGTCGCCAGCAGGGGAATATCCTCGCGTCGTTCCTCCAGCCGTGGCAGGGTCAGGGAGACCACGTCGAGCCGGTAGTACAGGTCTTCGCGGAATTCGCCGTGCTGCATGGCGGCTTCCAGGTCGCGATGGGTGGCGGAAATGAAACGGACGTCCACTTTTTCCGATTGCGTCGCGCCGACCGGCCGCACCACCCGTTCCTGCAGCACACGCAGTAGTTTGACCTGCAGCGGCAAGGGCATGTCGCCGATTTCATCGAGAAACAGGGTGCCCCCGTCGGCGGCCTGGACCAGCCCCCGGCGTGCTGTTGCCGCGCCGGTAAAGGCACCGCGCGCGTGACCGAATAATTCGGATTCGAGCAATGCTTCAGGAATGGCGCCGCAATTGATGGCGATGAAGGGTTTACTGGCCCGCGGGCTGGCCTGATGGATGGCGCGCGCCAGTACTTCCTTGCCGCTGCCGCTTTCACCCCGGATCAGGATGCTGGCATCGGAGGCCGCCACCATGCGTGCCTCGCTCATCAGTTGGGCCATGCGGGCACTGCGGTACACCATGCCATCCGCCCATTTGTTGTCGCCCTCCGCTGTGTTGTCGGTCACGGGGGCGGCTGACAAGGCAAGTGCCTGGTCGATCTTGGCCAGTAGCACCTGGCTGTCGAAAGGTTTGGTCAGATAGCCGAAGACTCCGCGTGACGTGGCATCCACCGCATCCGGTATGGTGCCGTGGGCGGTCAGCAGGATGACCGGCAGGCCGGGATGCGTGGTACGCAATTCTTCGAACAGGGATAGCCCGTCGCGCCCTGGTAGCCGGATGTCACTGACCACGACACGCGGCGGGTCAACGGCGATCAGGGTCAGTCCTTCCTCGACCGAGCCCGCCGCGCTGACACGATAGCCGCTGGCTTTCAGGCGCATGGAGAGCAGGCGCAGAATATCCTCATCGTCGTCGATGACCAGGATGTGGGCGCCCTGCCCGTTTTTCGTACCAGATGTCGCTACGGGCTCGCTCATGGCAGTTTCCCAGTAGGTGTCGAACGCGCCGGCAGGCTGCGTTCAATGTTGGCCAGACGCTCCAGTTTTTCCTGCAGGTCATGAATCTTGCGCTGGTTTTCCTTGCCCTGCATTTGCAATCGTTCCTGCACACCTTCCAGACGCACACGCTCGGTCAGTTGTTCGACCAGCAGGGCCGCCAGTGGCTGTAAGGCCACTGCGGCGGGATCATTTGATTTCAGCAAGGTTTCGGCCAGGGACAGGGCCTTGGCCGGATCACCGGTCGAGGTGCGCGTCTGGGCATACAACAAGGCGAGGCGCATCTGGTTTTCCGGATTACCGGTAGTGGCCGCCAGCTGGCTACGCTCGCGCGCAATTTCACTCGCCGACATGCCCTGCAACCCCTGCCGGTAGGCCAGGGCAGCAATCAGGGCATGGCGGGTGGCGGCGGGTAGAACCACGGCCGGAACGACGGACTGACTGGTGGCATCCGGGGGGGCAGCGGATGCTGTCGGGAGCGCAGCAGGTGAAGCTGCTGGTGCCTGCGGCGCTGTGCTGCTGCAGGCGGTCGCCGCCAGGCAAACTACGACGGTACAGAAACGCCGGCATAGCGGCAGGAAGGTGCGTGTTTCAGTGTGCATCAGGAATCTCGACTCGAAAATGCGCGCCCTGGGCGGACGCCAGTAAATCAACCTTGCCCCCCATGGCATTGGCCAGTTCACGGACGATGGACAGGCCAACACCGCTCCCGCGCCGGGCGACAGGCGCCGGCAGGCGACCTTGCACGAAGGGCTGGAAAATTCGTTCACTGTCATCGGGGGCCACGCCACAGCCGGCATCGATGCAGTCGAAATGCCAGGCATCAGGTGCGCGCCGTGCCGCCAGAACGATTTCCCCTCCCTGTGGGCTGAAATCAATGGCGTTGGCCAAGAGGTTATCCAGAATCAGCGCCATTTTTCCGGTGTCAAGGCGGACTTCGCCCGGATCGATCTGCTGCGTGATATGGATTTGCCGTGTCTGCGCCCGCAATTCATGCCGGCTGACGGCTTCGGTCAGCAACTGCCCTGCTTCGCAGCGCACCATGTTGAGCTGGCGGGCATCAAAAATTGCCGCATTGAGGCCGAGCAGGCTTTCGATCCGCCCCTGCAGGCCAAGTACGTTGTGCGCCATGATCTGGACCACTTCCCGCTGACCCGGCGAGAGCGGCCCGGGGACTTCTTCCGCCAGCAGGGCCGCGCCTTCCTTGAGCGCCGTGAGCGGTGTCTTGAGCTCATGCGAGACATGGCGCAGTGTTTTCTGCCGGTCGCTTTCCAGTTCCGCCAGATGCTGGCGAAGCCAGTCAAGACGGCGTCCCAGGCGGCGCAAGTCGATCGGGCCGCCGACATTGATTTCTTCCTCGAAACGTCGCGCGCCCAGGCGCCGGATCGCCCGGTCGAGCTGCCGTACCGGACGCAGCAGCCACCAGCCCATGACCAGCGCCACGCTAACCGCGCCGATCAGCGCCAAAGCGAGCTTGCTGCCCAGCTGG
The DNA here is from genome assembly GCF_905120355.1 of Azonexus hydrophilus. Taxonomy (GTDB): domain Bacteria; phylum Pseudomonadota; class Gammaproteobacteria; order Burkholderiales; family Rhodocyclaceae; genus Azonexus. The sequence goes on from NZ_CAJHOB010000018.1 coordinate 21,371, forward strand.
ATGCGATGCTTCTCCAGTTCGTGAATGAGGCGGGTGTTTTCGCTATCCATCCAGCGCTGCCCGGCCTGGGCCACCTGATTGTTGAGACTGCCCAGGCGGTCAAGCAGGACCAGGATGTCTTCCTCTGTCTTCTCGTTTTGTCGTGCCAGGCGGCGGCTGATCTTGCCTGCCACGCTGCGCCATTGTGCCGGCACATCGCCCAGACCCGGCGCGGCCAGCGCCTCGATGCGGCCGAGCTGCTCGTAGGACTCTTCAAGATAGCTCTGGAAGCGACGGCGCAGATCGCCGTCACCGAGGACCAGATATTGCCGGGCACTGCGCTCCATATCGACGCTGCGTTCGTTCAGGGTCTGAATGGCGGCGCTCAGTTCGACCGCCAGGGCACTGTTTTCACGGCTTTCACCGACCAGATTCTCCAGCAGCAGCCAGCTGTTGATCGCCACCCCGCCCAGCAGGGCGACGATGAAGACAAAGCCGACCAGCATGCCCTGGAGAAAGGAAATCCGCTTCATATGCTGAAAGGTCTGCTAACGGCAGAAATTTGCAAAGCGACATTGTAGCGCCGCCCGCCCTGCCCTCTGGTCATTTCGCGCGCCACCCCGTACACTCGGGCGTTTATCTTTGTCACAAGGCTCCAGGCTCCCATGGCTCAATACGTAATGTCGATGCTGCGCGTCAGCAAGATCGTTCCGCCAAAACGGCAGATCATCAAGGATATTTCCCTGTCTTTCTTTCCCGGCGCCAAGATCGGCCTGCTGGGTCTGAACGGTGCCGGCAAGTCGACCGTGCTCAAGATCATGGCCGGCGTGGAAAAGGAATACGACGGCGAAGTGCAGTGGCAACCCAATATTTCCATTGGCTATCTGCCGCAGGAACCGCAGCTCGACGCCGACAAGACGGTGCGCGAGGAAGTCGAGTCGGCGCTGGGCGAAATCATGCAGGCGCAGGCCAAGCTCGACGAAATTTACGCTGCGTATGCGGACGAAAACGCCGATTTCGACAAGCTGGCGGAAGAACAGGCACGGCTGGAAGCCATCATCGCCACCGCCGGCGCCGATGTCGAACACCAGATGGAAATCGCCGCTGACGCGCTGCGCCTGCCGCCCTGGGATGCGAAAATTGGCGTTCTTTCCGGTGGCGAGAAGCGCCGCGTGGCGCTGGCCAAGCTACTGCTGTCGAAACCCGACATGCTGCTGCTCGACGAACCGACCAACCACCTCGATGCCGAATCGGTTGAATGGCTGGAGCAATTCCTCGTCCGTTTCCCGGGTACCGTGGTTGCTGTGACCCACGACCGTTACTTCCTCGACAACGCCGCCGAGTGGATTCTTGAACTCGACCGTGGTGAGGGCATTCCCTGGAAGGGCAACTACTCCAGTTGGCTGGAGCAGAAGGAAGCCCGCCTGGAGCAGGAGCAGAAACAGGAAGCGGCGCGGATGAAGGCGATGAAGCAGGAACTGGAGTGGGTGCGCTCCAACCCGAAGGCGCGTCAGGCCAAGTCCAAGGCGCGTCTTTCCCGCTTCGAGGAAATGTCCTCGCACGAGTACCAGAAGCGCAATGAAACCCAGGAAATCTTCATCCCGGTGGGCGAGCGCCTGGGTGATCAGGTGATCGAATTCAACGGCGTATCCAAGGCTTTTGGCGACAAGTTGCTGATCGACAATCTCAGCTTCGCCATTCCGCCCGGCGCCATCGTCGGCATCATCGGTCCCAACGGTGCTGGTAAGTCGACCCTGTTCAAGATGATTACCGGCCAGCAGCAGCCGGATGCCGGCGAAGTGAAGATCGGCCAGACCGTCAAACTCGCTTATGTTGATCAGTCGCGTGACTGCCTCGATGGCAACAAGACGGTGTTCGAAGAACTGGCGCAAGGCAGCGACATCCTGCAGATCGGCAAGTTCGAGATGCCCAGCCGTGCCTACATCGGCCGTTTCAACTTCAAGGGCGGTGATCAGGGCAAGCAGGTCGGCAAACTTTCCGGTGGCGAACGTGGCCGCCTACATCTGGCCAAGACACTGATGACCGGTGGCAATGTGCTGCTGCTCGACGAACCGTCGAATGACCTCGATGTGGAAACCCTGCGTGCGCTGGAAGACGCGCTGCTCGAATTCCCCGGTTGCGCGCTGGTCATCTCGCACGACCGCTGGTTCCTCGACCGCATCTGCACGCACATCCTGGCGGCCGAAGGCGAGTCGCAGTGGACCTTCTTCCCGGGCAACTACCAGGAATACGAAGAAGACAAGAAACGCCGGATGGGTGAAGAAGGCGCCAAACCGAAGCGCATCCGCTACAAGCCGATCAGCCGTTGAGGTGCGTTTTCCGTTGCTTCAGCCTGTTTGATCGGGGCTGAACAGCGGTTTCGGGGATCACTGTGAGTTGCCTGTCGGGCCGGCGTATTGCTCCGGCCCGATTTTTTCGTGCCGGGAAAGCGCGTTTATTGCGCTACTGCTTCGACTTTCAGCCAGATCGAACGTGCTTCGCTGACCTGCGCGGTACCGATGCTGAATCCGCCGCCCTGACGTTGCACTTGCTGCTGGCCGACGCCGCCCAGTTCGATCCATTCGCCCAGGCGACCGCTGACGGTAGTCGATAACTCCTGCGTGGCAATTGCGCCAGGCGCGCCATGTCGGCGTCCGGTCTGGCGGTCGTTGTGCTGGCTGATGTCGAGGGTGACCCGTTCCCCGTTGACCCGTGGCCGTGCGTAAAAACCGCTGCCGACATCGTGGTAAACGATGCTTTCCTGCACCATCGCCCCGCCAGGGCCGATCACCGCTTGTCGCAAAGGCAGTGGCAGACTGCGCCCGACCTGAATGAACGCCTGTCCGCCATCCACCACCTGTACCCGTTGCGCGCTGTTCTCGCCCCGCGTGCTGCGCGTATCCCAGACTTCGCCGCGTCCGTTCACACCGCTGCGATTCCCCAGCGTCACCTGTCCGGAAACTGTCGCACCGCGGTCTGCCTGCACCTGCTGCCGGTCCAGTGCTACATGAATGACCAGACGGCGCGCCGGGCGATCGATGGCCGCCAGTGCCCGCTTGATTTCCGCCTGATTGGCCGGTGAGCTGCGCAGGAAAAGCTGGTTGTTCATTCCCGTCAGGGTGCCGCCGGGTTCCACCAGCGGCAGCAGTACGGGAAGAACCTCGTCCACCGTGCGACTCTTCAGCGGAATGACTTCCAGTTGTGCCGCGGCCAGCCCCGTCCACAACATGCAGCACAGCAGCAGGAAAATTCTTGGATAGCGGCGCATCGGTAGTTTCCTTTCAGGGCGCAACGATGTGCGCTTCGGCGAGATAGGCGCGCGAATTCATCTCGGTCAGGCGACTGACCGTGCGTTTGAATTCGGTTGCCTGCGTTCCTTCGGTGTACAGATCTTCGGCGGCACACTCGGCGGTGGCAATCAATTTGACCTTGTTATCGTAGAACACGTCCACCAGCCAGGTCAGGCGACGCGCTTCCGAAGCCTGATGCTGTGTCAGACGCGGGATGCCGGAGAGCAGTACGGTATGGTAGGCCCGCGAGATTTCCAGGTAATCATTCTGCGAGCGAGGCCCACCGCACAGGGTGCGGAAATCGAACCAGATGACGCCGTTCGCCCGGCGCAAGGCGGGAATGTCGCGGTCCAGCACGCTGATCTGCCCGCCTTCCTGCCCCTCCTCGCCCGCCACAACGCGGAAATAATCACGCATCTTGGCTTCCGCAGCTGCATCTGCCGGATAGTGGTAGATCTCTACCTGTTCCAGCGCCCGCAGGCGGTAATCAATCCCGGCCTCCACCTCGTATACGTCGAGATGTTTTTTCAGCAAGGCAATCGCCGGCAGAAAGCTCTCCCGGTGCAGACCGTTCGGATAGAGCTGCTCGGGGGGGTAGTTGGAGGTCATCACCAGTACCACGCCCTGAGCGAACAAACCTTCCAGCAGTCGCCCCAGAATCATGGCATCGGCAATGTCGGAGACGTGGAATTCATCGAAACAGAGCAGCCGCACCTCCTTGGCGATGGCCGCCGCCACTTTCAGCATGGGATCGGGTTCGCCTTTGAATTTTTCCAGGTCGCGGTGAATCTGCTGCATGAAGGAATGGAAGTGCAGACGTTTCTTGCGCCGGTAAGGTACGGATTCGTAAAAGCAATCCATCAGGAAACTTTTGCCGCGTCCGACCCCGCCCCAGAAATACACCCCTTGCGGCGGTTTCGGCGGCGACAGCAGGCGTTTTAGTGTGCTGCCGCGCTGCACCTTGAACTGCAGCAGGTTTTCATAGAGCGCCTGCAGGGCCCGGGCCGCGCGCATCTGTGCCTCATCGGCGACGAAGCCGCGACTGGCGAGCAGGTTTTCGTAAGCATCGAGCATGCCGCGCTGCGGCACGTTGAGTTTTCGGTAAGCCATGAGAGAACAGGAAATTCAGGAAGCGCGCATTTTCGCACGGCACAGCGCGGGATTTGCGCTCCATGTGGGGTGTCGTTGACGCAAACGGCCCGCCGAGGCGGGCCGTCGTAGTTGAGACAGCGGTGAGCGTGGGCGGCTTACAGCAGTTCTTTCGGCACGTTGCCGCCGTTGTCGGCCAGCTTTTGCAGCACGGTCTTGTGCAGCCACATGTTCATTTGCGCCGAATCGCCCATCTTCTCGGCTGGGCAGCCGAGTTCGGTGGCCAGTTCCTTGCGTGCCCCGAGGCTGCTATCCAGCCCCAGAAGTTTCAGCAGATCGACAATGGAAACTTTCCAGTTCAGTTTTTCCGCATGCTTTGCTGCCAAGGTTTCCAACTGACCGACTACATCCACTACGCTGATGGCGACCGGCGCTGCCGCTGCAGCCGGTGCTGGGGGCACCGGTGCTTGAACTGCGGCCGCAGGTTGCTCTGCAGCCTCGGCCTTGCCAAAACCCAGTTTGGACAAAATGCTGCTGAAAATACCCATGGTGTGCTCCTCATTTGAAATGGTTCATACAGACGGTTGCCTGCTGCGGTCCGGGAATGAAACGCCTGAAGATGATAAGCGAGTGGCCGGATTTCTATGTAAAGAAGTCTTATCGTCTGGTGCGGATTTCTCATCCTCCCGATAGCACCCTGATCTCCCGTTGTGGGAAGGGGATTTCAATGCCCTGGGCCTTGAAACGGCGCCAGATTTCGAGATTCACGGCCGACAGGATGTTGGCCTTGCCGTTTTCCGGGTCGGCAATCCAGAACCCCAGTTCAAGGTTGATGCTGCTGTCGGCGAATTGGGTGAGGAAGGCGGCTGGTGCCGGGCTGGCCAGCACGCGCGGCTGGGCCAGGGCGCAGTCGATCAGTGTTTGCAGTGCAGCCTCGACGTCGCTGCCGTAGCCGACCCCGACACTGGTGACCAGGCGCTGGCGGCGGTCGGTCAGGGTCTGGTTCAGCACGGTCGAACTGATCATGGTTTCATTCGGCACGATGGCCTCAACGCCATTACCGCTGCGGATCACCGTGTAGCGGGTGGTGATTTCACTAATGGTGCCGGCATCGGCACCCACCTGCACCAGATTGCCGATACGGATCGCGCGTTCCAGCAGCAGGATGAAGCCGGCGACATAGTTGGCGGCGATTTTCTGCAGGCCAATGCCCAAACCGACCCCCAGCGCGCCGGTAAAGACCGAGAGCGCGGTGATGTCGACGCCGAACAGCGACAGCGAGAGCAACAGGGCAATCACCGTCAGCACCGCCTTGACCACACGGACTCCGATCAGACGCAGGTTGCCGTCGAGTTTCTCGGCGCCCATCAAACGGTTCTCGACCATGCTGGACAGCCATAACGCGGTCACCACGGTGAAGAAAATGGTGGTCAGGGCACTGAGGATCATCCACAGGTTGAATTCGCGCTTGCCGACGCGGAATTCGACGCGCTCGAACATCTCGATCACGTGCGGCGCCAGATCGGTGAGATAGAGCACCAGCCACAGCCAGACCAGACTGCTGATGAGCCGCTCACCCTGGCTCAGCCAGCGGGCGTCGGAAAAAGAATGGCGCAGGGTGGAAATGACGGCTCGCACCAGCGCCAGCGCAGCCAGCAGGGGCCAGGCAAGACCGAGCAGGCTGACCGCCATGAACGGCTTGAGCAGGATGCACACCAGCCCTACCAGTCCCGAGGCCAGTAACGGGAACGCCAGACGGGCGCCGATCTGGCCCAGACGGCGGGCCGGTTCGGCTTGCTCGCGCCGCCAGCGCAACCAACGGTGGGCGAGAAAATACGCCAGGCCGAGACAGAGCAGCAGTGCCAGCACCTGCCAGACGAAATCGTGCCCGGCGATATCCCGGCGCAGCTGGTTCAGCTGCAGCAGCACCTGCAGGTCGGGATTGCTCATTGCCGCCGCTCCAATACGGCGGCAAAGAAACCATCGGTGTCGTGTACATCCGGTTGCAAATGCAGCAACTCGCCGGACAGGTCGATGCCCTGCCGGGCGAGAATGTCGCCAGCAGGAAGCAGCGTGAAATCGGGCTGGCGGGCGAGAAAATCCTGCACGATCTGCTCGTTTTCATCCGCCAGCAGACTGCAGGTGGCATACACCAGGCGCCCACCGGGGCGGACCAGGGTGGCCGCCGCCGCCAGAATGGAGGCCTGTTTGACAGTGAGCTCGTCGATTGCTTCCGCGTTCTGTCGCCATTTCAGATCGGGATTGCGCCGCAGTGTCCCCAGCCCGGAACAGGGGGCATCCACCAGTACCCGGTCCATCTTGCCGGCCAGCCGTTTGATCTTGGTATCGCGTTCGTGTTCGATCCGTACCGGATGCACGTTCGACAGACCGGAGCGGGCCAGGCGCGGTTTCAGCTTGGCTAGCCGCTTTTCCGAAACGTCGAAGGCATAGAGACGGCCAGTGTTGCGCATCTGTGCCCCCAGCAACAGGGTTTTGCCACCGGCACCGGCACAGAAGTCGGCCACCATTTCCTCGCGCCGTGCTTCCAATAGCAGACCCAACAACTGACTACCTTCGTCCTGCACCTCAATGTCGCCGGACAGAAACAGGGGATGACGGGCCAACGCCGGTTTGCCGCGCAGACGGACCGCCAGCGGTGACAGCCGGCCAGCAGTGGCGGCCAGCGAACTGGCGGCAAGTTGTTGCAAGACTTCGTCCCGTGTGCTGCGCAAGCTGTTGACCCGCAAATCGAGGGGTGCCGGCCGGTTCAGCGCCGCCGCCAGGGCGTCCACGGCGTCTTCTCCACGCTGTGCCCGCAGGCGTTCGTACAGCCAGTCCGGCAAATCACAGCGGACGGCAGGCGGCAACTCGGCGCGACTCTGCCCGGACAGCGTTGCCAACCACTCCCCTTCGCCGGCTTTCAGCACAGCGTGCAAATCAGCCTCGCCATAGCCGCGCTCCAGGACCAGGGTGGCCAGCAAGCGCTGCCGGTGATCGGGCTGGGCGCTGCATACCGCTTCCAGACTGCGGCGGCGGCGCAGGAAGGCAAATACCGTTTCGGCCACGAAACCACGGTCGGCATGGCCCAGTTGCCGATGTAGGCGGAAATAGTGCGACAGCACGGCATCGGCCGGCCGGTCAAAGCGCAGGACCTGGGCGAGTACGGTTTCGGCTTCCTTGAACAGGGCGGGAGTGATGCGAAATTTCATGAACGACTCATCCAGAAAAACTCGGTTGAAAACAAAACAAGCGGGAGCAGTCATGACGCCGCACCTGGCCCTACTGTGGGAGCAGGCCAAATTCGCTCAGCACCTGGCTGTAGCTGTCCCCTTTTTTATCGGTGAAGCGGATTTTAACCGGGAGTCGCTGATGATCGAGCGCCAGCCAGATTTCTGTCAGGGTTTCCCCGGCTGCGCGCAGATGCAAGGTGCGAAAACGGCCGGCTGGCGTGTCGATATCCTCCTCACCCATGGCGTCCAGCGCATAGTGTTCGTATTTCTTGCCGGTAACGACGCCGATGCGGATGCCCTCTTCCAGTCGCGACAGATAAGCCAGCTGGTAATTGAGCGACAGCACATCCTGACTCCCCGGGTGCAGCGGGTGACGGCTACCATCGCGTTCCAGCAGGACTTCCCCGGCCTGCCAGTCGAAATCGGCATCTTCACCACGCGGCTGACCGTTACGCAGCACGCTGAAATGTATCGGTTGCAAACCGGTCGGCCCCATCTGGCCGCGGCTTTCATGTTCCTGACGTAGCGGTTTGAATAAAGCCGCCAGACCACTGGTTTCGATCCGCGACTGCAAGCGGTAACTGCCGTCTGCGGAAAATTTCCAGCGATGCTCGGCCATGCCGATCTGCATGCCGAGCGACTCCTTGATGACCACGAATTTCAGGTAACCGCTGGCCGGCAAGAGCGGTTCGCGGGCAGGTGCCGGGGTGGGTTCCGGCGGCAGGGTTTCGGGTTCGGCGGCCGTTTCAGTGACCACTGCGTCGGACAGAGGTTCGGCAGCCACCGCCGGCGCGGGGACTTCCCGTGCCGGCTGGGGGGGACGTGGTGCTGGTGGCTGCTTGCGCGGAGGCGGTTCACTCTTTTCCGGCACGGATTGCGTTTCCGGCGTTGGTGCGGGCGGCAGCAGGCGAATTTCCGCCACCAGTGGCAGTGGTTCCAGCGGTTCGCCAAACATGCCGAAATCAAAGCTGAACAGCGCCAGGCCATGCAGCAGGACTGACCCCAGTGCAGCGATGATTAACGCCCGGCGCACAGCAAGCAGCTAAATTTTCGGTGTAGTAAGACGGGAAAAATCAGGTGGGGGAAATCAGGCGTGTGAAATCTGCCGCCGCCCCGCTGACCTGAACCCGGCCGTCAACCAGATGCAGGCGATCTTCGGCGAACCAGCGCACGGCCTGCGGATAAATCCGGTGCTCTTCCTGCAGCACACGTGCCGCCAGACGGTCTTCATCATCGTCCGCCAGTACCGGCACGGCGGCCTGGATCACCACCGGCCCGTGGTCGAGTTCGGCGGTCACGAAATGCACTGTGCAGCCATGAATACGCACCCCCTCCGCCAGTGCCCGCTGGTGCGTGTGCAAACCAGGGAAGGCCGGCAGCAGCGAAGGATGAATGTTGAACATGCGACCTTCGTAATGGCGTACGAAATCCGGCGTCAGAATACGCATGAAACCCGCCAGCACCACCAGATCCGGTGCGAATTCATCGATCAATGCCAGCAACGCCGTATCGAACGCTTCGCGGCTGGCAAACGCCTTGTGTTCCAGCACCCGGGTGGCGATGCCTGCCTTGGCCGCTGTTTCTAGTCCCTTGGCGTCGGCCTTGTTGCTGATGACGGCAGCGATGTTGACCGGCAGTTCGCCTTTGTCGCGCGCCGCAATCAGCGCTTCCATGTTGCTGCCACGACCGGAAATGAGAATGACGATGTTTTTCATGCAATTAAAATCCTACGGGAAGGAAGACCATGGTCGCTACCGACTGGGTGACGCGTGACAAAGTACGTCCGCTACGGTCGGCAACAATTTGCGCCATCAGATCAAGCAGGCCGATGCAGCGTCCGAATTCGCGCTCGAACGACAGATTGGCATTGGCAGCATCGAGCTCATTCGAAATCAGAAATAACCTGCCCGCCTGCTCGCCACTTTTCCAGCGGTCCTGGCTCAGTTTCCAGATGGCAATTTCCATGTTGCGGGCGGCGTTGTAGAGCTTGATTTCGTCCAGGCTGTCGAGCAGATAGAAGTCGTCCTTGCCTTCGAAGGCCGTGTCGACCATGGTCAGGAGGCCCAGCATCAGGGCCGCAACTCGGTCGCCGGTAAATTCTTCGTTGAACGCCTGGGCGGCAGCCAGACGTTCGCGCTTGCCCGCCAGCTCAGGCCACTCCACCGCCATGCGCTGGCGCAGGCGCTGCACTGCTGCCTCGCGGCTGGGTTGCCCAGCCTGTTTCCATTCGCGCGGATTGCGCCGGTACAGCTTGTCGGCGATGCGCAGCAGACCATCGACCACGTCGCGCCGCGTCGTATCGGCCACCCGATCGATTTCAGTTTTCAGCAGGTAGCGCCCGTCCACCGTCGTCGTGCTGCGCCCATCCTTGCCGATCTGGGTCGAACAGGCGCTGAGCAGAACCACCGCAAACAGGAGGCGCAGTATCATGCCGCGCGCCGATGCTGCAGGTAGCCGATGCCAGCCGGCAGCAGCGATACCGCAATGATGCCGACAATCAGCAGTGACAGGTTCTGTTTGACCCAGGGCATGTTGCCGAGCCAGTAACCGGCAAAACAAAGAGACAACACCCAGGCCGCAGCGCCGATCAGGTTATACATGCTGAACTTGGCCCAGCCCATGGCGCCAATTCCGGCCACGAACGGCGCGAAGGTACGGAAAAGCGGCAGGAAGCGCGAAATGATCAAGGTCTTGCCGCCATGTTTTTCATAAAAGGCATGCGTTTTTTCCAGTGCCGCCTTGTTGAAGAAGCGCGAGTTTTCCCAGTGGAACACCCGTGGGCCAAAAAAGCGGCCGATCTGGTAATTCACCGTATTACCGAGAATGGCTGCCGTCAGCAGGACACCGCACAGCACGAAAATATCCATGCCCCCCTCGCCCAGTGCGGCCAGCGCACCGGCCACGAACAACAGCGAATCACCGGGCAGGAACGGAAAAACCACAAGCCCCGTTTCAGCAAAAATGATGATGAAGAGGATGGCATAAATCCACAGTCCGTATTCAGCGACCAGCAGGCTCAGGTATTTGTCCAGGTGCAGCACGATATCGATGAATTGACTGAAGAGTTCCATGGCGGGGAAAAGAAATGCGGGAAGGCGCGCATTATAATCCCGGCATGCCGACAAATTCCCCCTCACCTTTGCCAACATCTTTGCCCCGGATTGCCCGTCTACCCGATCTGCTGATCAGCCAGATTGCTGCCGGTGAAGTCGTCGAAAGACCGGCTTCCGTCCTCAAGGAGCTCCTGGAAAACAGCCTGGACGCTGGCAGCAGTGCCATCCAGGTGCACCTGGAGGAAGGCGGTGTCAAGCTGATCCGCATCATCGACGACGGCTGTGGCATCGAAAAAGATCAGCTGGTTCTGGCGCTGACCCGGCACGCCACCTCAAAAATCACTTCGCTTGATGATCTGGAACAGGTCAGCAGCCTTGGTTTTCGCGGTGAGGCGCTGGCCTCGGTGGCCTCGGTGGCCCGCCTCAGCCTGACCAGCCGGGCGCGCGGTGCGGCCCAGGCCTGGAAATTGCGTGGTGAAAGCGGTGCCGAACCGGAACCGGCCGCGCTCATGGCGGGCACCGTGGTCGAGATGCGCGATCTGTACTACAACACGCCGGCGCGGCGTAAATTCCTCAAGGCGGAAGCCACCGAATTCGCCCACTGCGCCGATGCCGTGCGCCGTCTGGCGCTGACCCGACCGGACGTGGCGATCAGCCTGAGCCACAACGCTCGCACCTTGTTTCAACTGGCCCCGGCAGAACGCGCCCGGCGCGTTGCGGATGTGCTGGGTGAGGACTTCCTTGGCGCCACCCGGCCGCTTGATGTGGCCGCCGGTCCCCTGCGCCTGGCGGGGCACATCATCGACCCCACCTGTGCCGGAGAGGTGAAAGATGCGCAGTATGTGTTCGTCAATGGCCGCTTCGTGCGCGATAAAGTCATCGGCCACGCCCTGCGCGAAGCCTATCGCGATGTGCTGCATGGCAGCCGCGCGCCCAGCGTCTGCCTCTTCCTCACCATTGATCCCGCGCTGATCGATGTCAACGTGCACCCCGCCAAAACCGAAATCCGTTTTCGCGATTCGCGGGCCGTGCACCAATTCGTGTATCACGCCATCCAGCGCAGCCTGGCGCAACCGCTGACCGCAGGCGACAACCCTGCGTCGCCAGCGGCTTCGGCTGAGCGTCCTGCAGTTGTTGCCGAGCGGTCGCCCTATCAGGCGCCATTACGCATCAGCGAGCGTGACACGCAGGCGTATTTCGCCTTTGCCCAGGCGGCTCGCCCGGCACCCGTTCATACCGGCGAGCGGCCGCAGTTCACGCCGTTCACACCGGCAGCAGTTGCACCCGCTGATATGCCTCCCGAAACGGCGCCGGCAACAGCCGGCCCCCCGCTGGGCTATGCGCTGGCACAATTGCACGGCATCTACATCCTCGCCCAGAACGCCCGGGGCCTGATCGTGGTGGACATGCATGCGGCGCATGAGCGCATCCTCTACGAAAAACTCAAGCAGGCCTACGACGCGCAGGACATCCCTACCCAGGCCCTGCTCATTCCCGCCGTGTTCAGCGCCGACGCACATCAGATGGCCGCGGTGGAAGAGCACGCCGCCGTGCTGGCTCAACTCGGTTTTCAGATCACCGCCGCCGGTCCGGAGCAACTGGCCATCCGTGCCGTACCGGCCTTGCTGCAAGGCGGGGATCCGGTCGCGCTGGCCCGCGCCCTGCTTGGCGAACTAAACGAGCATGGCAGCAGCGAATTGCTGACGGCACAGCGCAACGAACTGCTCGCCACCTTTGCCTGCCATGGCGCAGTGCGTGCCCGCCGGCAACTCAGCCTGCCGGAAATGAACGCCCTGCTGCGCCAGATGGAGGCCACCGAACGCGCGGGGCAGTGCAACCACGGCCGCCCGACCTGGAGCGAACTCAGCCTAGAAGCCCTGGACAAGCTGTTCCTGCGTGGCCGTTGAACGATACGGTCAGCCCTTTCAGCCAACCTTCCATCCGCGCTGTTGCCACCGACGCACGGATTCGACCGCTCCATCATGGGGCGCACCCCGTCTTTCTGCACTCCTATTACCACCGCCCTGCCCTGTCAATTTTTGACTTGAGTGTGCGTTCATACGCGCAACTCGGCAGCTTTGCGCAGAGATAAGCACGGCGAGCGTAACAGTTCAATCTCCACAACTGTCGAAGTCGTCTCGGAAAACGGAAGATAAAGCACGTTAAGCCTATTGCAGACACCAGATATTGGCGAGCTCGCGTTAGGGTTTGACTTGTTTTTGTTTGAGTTGTCTTCCGTGGTAAGATAGTAATCAATTACTATCTATCGAGGCGATATTGTGGATATCCATCCGAAGCATCTGCCGGCCGATGAACGTCGTGCCGTAACTGTCGAGTCCGTCGTGGCACTTGCCGGATCACAAAACCCAAGCGAGATAACCACTGCGGCTATCGCTAAACACATGAACTTGACCCAGGGAGCGCTATTTCGGCATTTCCCGAACAAGGAAGCCATTTGGCAGGCGGTCATGGAGTGGGTGGCAGAACGCCTATTAGCCAGAATCGATCGCTCTGCACAAGGAATCGCGTCGCCTTTGGCAGCCATGGAGGCGATGTTCATGAGTCATGTCGAATTTGTTGCTGAACACCCAGGCGTGCCAAGAATGATGTTTGGTGAGCTTCAGCGTGCCGAATCAACACCGGCCAAGCGCATGGTGCAAACCTTGATTCAGCGTTACGGCGAACGTTTGCATCGTCTCATCGAAAAGGGCAAGGCCAGCGGCGAGTTGTCTCCCTCGCTCGACAACGAGGCGGCGGCAATGCTGTTCATTGGCACGATCCAGGGCTTGGTCATGCAATCGCTGTTGGCAGGTGATGTAGAACGTATGCATCGCGATGCGCCGCGCGTCTTTGCAATTTATCGGCGTGGCATAAGGAGTACGCAATGAAAAAGTTGCCCTTGCAAGGCCGCACCCTGGCGTTGCTTGCCGTCATCATTCCTTTGCTGGTGCTCTTTGTTTATGTCGGTCTGCGATCAGGGCCGCTCGCTCCTGTCGCTGTGACGGTAACAAGCGTCGAGTCACGGGCTATCACGCCGGCGCTGTTCGGCATCGGCACGGTGGAGGCGCGTTACACCTACAAGATCGGCCCGACGTTTGCCGGGCGCGTCAAACGTCTGGATGTACATGTGGGAGACCAAGTCAAGGCCGGGCAGGTACTAGGTGAAATGGACCCGGTCGACCTCGATGATCGGGTGCGCTCACAGGAATCGGCATTCAAGCGTGCGGAAGCGGCTTTGCGCGAGGCTGAAGCCCGGCAAGCCTACGCGCAAACCCAGGCGCGCCGCTATGAGCAATTGTTTGCGGTGCGCTCGACCAGCGAGGAAATCGTCACCACCAAGCGGCAGGAACTGCAGATCGCCGATGCCGCCCTATCCGCCGCTCGGGAAGATATTGCCCGGGCACGCTCCGAGCGCCAAGGACTCGTCGCGCAGCGGAGCAATCTGCGCCTGATCGCGCCGGTCGACGGTGTGGTCGCTGTACGCGATGCCGATCCCGGCACGACCATCGTCGCGGGCCAGGCCGTGGTGGAAGTGATCGACCCCAACAGTTTGTGGATCAACGTGCGCTTCGACCAGATCAGCGCATCCGGGCTGGCTGGGGGGCTGCCGGCGCATATTGTCCTGCGTTCGCGTGCTGGCCAGACCTTGAAAGGTCGCGTGCTGCGGGTGGAACCCAAGGCCGACGCGGTAACCGAGGAAACGCTCGCCAAGGTGACATTCGATAACAAACCAGAACCTTTGCCACCGGTGGGTGAACTGGCCGAAGTCACGGTTGACTTGCCGGCCCTTCCGGCCGCTCCTCTGATCCCCAACGCAGCCGTCCAGCGTGACGGCAATAAAATTGGTGTCTGGCAAATCGTTGATGGTGATCTGCGTTTCTCCCCGGTCAAGCTCGGCACTTCTGACCTCAATGGTTACGTGCAAGTGCGCGAAGGGCTCAAGAATGGAGACCTGGTCGTGACCTATAGCGAAAAGGCATTGACGGTCCGTAGCCGCATTCATGTAGTCGACCGCATCCCGGGAGTCCCAGAGTGATCAGCCTAGCCGGCCGCGACATTCTCCATGCCTGGGGGAAATTCGTCTTCACCGGCATCGGTCTGGGCCTGCTGATCGGCGTCACCCTAGTCATGGCCGGGGTGTACCGGGGCATGGTGGACGACGGCAAGGCGCTGCTCGACAATAGTGGCGCCGACCTTTGGGTGGTGCAAAAGGACACTCTGGGTCCTTATGCGGAGTCGTCAAGCCTCAACGATGACGTGTATCGCGCCATCCTCGCCATGCCGGGAGTCGCCCAGGCAGCGAACGTGACCTACCTGACCATGCAGGTACGCAAGGGCGAGAGTGATGTACGCACCATGGTGGTCGGCATCGCGCCCGGCGCGTTGGGGGCTACACCCGGATGGCCTCCTTATCTCGTCGCTGGACGCCAGATCACGCGCGGTCACTACGAGGCAGTGGCCGACATCGCCACCGGCTTCAAACTGGGAGATCGTCTTGCCATTCGCCGAAATCATTACACCGTCGTGGGGCTGACACGGCGCATGGTGTCGTCCAGCGGCGACCCGATGGTATTCATTCCGCTCAAGGATGCCCAAGAGGCTCAGTTCCTCAAGGACAACGACGCCATTTGGCAAAGCCGGCGTCGCACCGAAGCCAACCCGGCCTTCAATCGACCCGGTGTTCCAGGTTTGCTGGATGCCGTGATTGCTTCACAGAGCACCAACGCGTTCGTCAATGCCGTACTGGTCACACTGAAACCTGGTCATGCGCCGGACGAGGTTGCCGAATCCATCCGGCGCTGGAAGCGTTTGACGGTCTACACCCGGGCACAGATGGAAGACATCCTCGTTGGCAAGTTGATCGCCACCTCGGCCAAGCAGATCGGCATGTTCTTAGTGATTCTGGCCATCGTTAGCGCGGCCATCGTTGCCTTCATCATCTATTCGCTGACGATGGACAAAATCCGCGAGATTGCGGTGTTGAAGCTGATCGGTACACGCAACCGAACCATCGCTGCGATGATCATGCAGCAGGCGCTCGCCCTGGGCGTGATTGGTTTCGTGGTCGGCAAGATCAGCGCCACATTCTCGGCGCCCCTGTTTCCCAAGTACGTACTGCTGGTGCCGTTCGACTCAATCGCCGGTTTTTTCGCCGTGCTCGTGATCTGCGTTCTAGCCAGCATCGTCGCCATTCGCATGGCACTCAAGGTCGATCCGGCCGAAGCCATTGGAGGTTGAGATGAGTGGCAAAGGCATTCGCATCGAAGGTTTGAGAAAACGTTATGGCAAGGGCGATACCGCTGTCGATGCCTTGAAGGGAGTGGACATGCAGGTGGCGCCGGGTGAGGTGGTGGGCCTGATCGGCCCTTCCGGATCCGGCAAGAGCACGCTGCTCAAATGTCTGGGTGCGGTGATTGATCCGACCGCCGGTCGCATGACGCTGGGCGATGAAGTGATCTACGACGATGGGTGGAAAGTCCGCGACTTGCGCGCCTTGCGCCGGGACAAAATTGGCTTCGTATTCCAGGCGCCGTATCTGATTCCATTTCTCGATGTCACCGACAACGTGGCGCTACTGCCGATGCTCGCAGGTGTCGCGAATGGAGAGTCGCGCGCGAAGGCACTGGAATTACTCACGGCGCTTGATGTGCAACACCGGGCTCGCGCCATGCCCTCGCAACTCTCCGGTGGTGAGCAGCAACGGGTTGCCATCGCACGCGGATTGGTCAATCGTCCGCCGGTGATCCTGGCCGATGAACCCACTGCGCCGCTGGATTCCGAGCGCGCCATGGCTGTAATCCGCATCCTCAACGACATGGCCCGGAAGTTCGAGACCGCCATCATCGTCGTCACCCATGACGAAAAAATAATCCCGACCTTCAGGCGCATCTACCACATCCGCGACGGCGTGACCCATGAGGAAGCTGGTGAAGGGCGAGAGTTCGAATGAGAGAACGATTGAATGACAGAAGAGTTTCATGACCCACCGCAAGCACTGCACAGCCACGTGCCAGAAAGCTGCTTGGGCTGCCACCAAGCTTTCCGTGAATCTTTCGTGGAGCACTTTTATGAAGCACGCTAAAACATGTCAGCGCCCCTTCAGCCTTAAAAGACGGCTCGCGACAACTTGCCTGGTAGCAGGTCTGATCACCGCAGGTCTGGCCGGCTGCTCCGCTGGTCCTGATTTTCAGCGTCCCTCCGCACCCGATGTGGCTCGCTACACTGCAACACCAGTGGCTGATAGAACCGCGTCCGCTCCCACGCAGTTCGGCGAAACACAACGTCTAGTCGAAGAGCTTCTGATCGCTGCGCAATGGTGGCAAAGCTTGGGGTCATCCGCTCTCGACGGACTGATCGACGAAGCTTTTCATGCCAGCCCGACACTGGCGAGCATCAGCGCTAATTTGCGACAGGCGCAGGAGCTTCTTGTCGCACAGGCGGGCTCGACGCAATATCCACAGATAGATGTCGCACTGGGAGCTCAGCGCCAGCAAATGAGCCCCAGTAGCCAAGGGTTGAGCGGAAACACGCGTCAATTCAGCCTTTACAACGCCAGCGTTGGTGTGTATTACAACCTCGATCTGGCTGGCGGCAACCGGCGCGCACTCGAAGCCTTGGCTGCTCGCGCCGACTACCGTCGCTTCGAACTGGATGCTGCGCGCCTGGCCCTGGCCAGCAACATGGCCACCACTGCCATTACCCGGGCACGCCTCGCCGCGCAACTAGAAGCCACTGCTGCCATTTTGCGCGTGCAGGATGAGCAACTGCATCTAGCCCATGAACGCGTGCGGATCGGTCAGGCCTCACCTGATGAAGCGCTGAGCCTACAAGCTCAGGCGGAGCAAACGCGGGCAGAACTGCCTGCGCTGCTTAAACAGCTGCAACAAACCGAACATCTACTGGCGGTGCTAGCCGGTCGTGCCCCAGGCACGGGTGCCATTCCAGCCTTCACTCTGGCCGATTTCACTCTGCCCGTCGAGATGCCGCTCGTCGTGCCCTCAGAGCTGGTGCGCCGCCGACCGGATATCCAGGCATCAGAGGCGCTGTT
Organism: Azonexus hydrophilus; assembly: GCF_905120355.1. Classification (GTDB taxonomy): domain Bacteria; phylum Pseudomonadota; class Gammaproteobacteria; order Burkholderiales; family Rhodocyclaceae; genus Azonexus. The sequence continues at coordinate 39,060 of NZ_CAJHOB010000018.1, forward strand.
GCATGCGGCCAATGCAGACTATGGTGTGGCTGTCGCCAAGCTCTATCCACAGATCAACCTGAGTGCCAACCTTGGCTCTCAAGCGCTGACCACCGGTGCCTTGTTCGGTGGTGGATCAGCAGTCTGGGGCCTGGTTGCGCAGCTTACCCAGCCTCTTTTTAATCCGGGGCTACCCGCTGAAAAAAGAGCGGCGCTCGCCGCTTTTGATGCCGCCGTAGCCAATTACCAGAGCGTCGTATTGGAGTCTTTGCGTAATGTCGCCGACACCCTGCGCGCGGTGGAAAGCGATGCACAAACTTTGACTGCCCTCGCTGCCGCTGATAGGGCTGCACAGGCTTCATTGCTGTCGGTCGAGCGGCAATACCGGCTGGGCGCAGCCAGCTACCTGCAATTGCTCATCGCGCAGCAACAGGCACAGTCTATCCGGATCAATATGGTTGCGGCCCAAGCACAACGCCTAGTCGATAGTGTTGCTTTGTATCAGGCCATGGGAGGTGGTGTCGGTTGCCACGCAGCGCATGCGCTGCGTGTTCCGAGTAGCCTGTGTTCCACAACACGACAGCAGCCGTCACCAAGTTGAGGCCGCTGACTCGGTATGGCGTGCTTGTTTTCCGTTTTCTGAGGCGACCCCAAGTCGGGCGCAATCCGCTGAGATGAATTCGGAATAATTATTTTATTTTTGATAAATATCAATAAATTATTTTACATACACCCGAAGTTTCAAATATTACAATGCTTGCGCAATAAAACCAGTCGCCCTATTTGCGTCAGTCAGGGGCGACCACAAAAACAGTCCGGAGACAAGGGAAGCACCATGGCACAAGCGCATACTTCCGTGGCAAGAAAGCTGATTCTGGTTCTTGCTTCATCGATCACCCTCATCCTGGCTGCAGCAGCTTTTGCGCTATCCGGTTTTCTCACCGCCAAGCTGGAAGAAAAGGCGCTGCAAGGTTTGCAGGACACCAACCGCATGGTGACCGGCATGATCGACACCTACAACCGCTCACTGGAACAATCGGTGCAACGTCTGGGGCCGCTGTTTGCGGCCAACTACGACGCACAAAGTTTCAGCATGCGTGGCGACACGCTCTACTATGGCAATGAGGCCATCACCCAAAGCGAAACCACGATTCCTGACCGTTTCACCAAAAACAGTCAGGTCAATGCCACCGTGCTGACCCGACGTGGCGACGATTTCGAGCGCACCTCGACTTCAGTCAAAACCGAACAAGGCGAACGGGCGTCAGGCGTCCCTCTCGGCCCGGACCACCCGGCCATTCCTCTGCTGCTCAAGGGCGAGCCCTTTACTGGCAAAGCGCGCATGCTCGGGCGCGATTTCATGACGCATTACCTGCCGATCAAGAACCCCCAAGGTGAGGTGATCGGCGCATTTTTCGTCGGCCTGGATTTCACCGAGGGACTGGTGGCGTTAAAAAAGAAGATTCTCGGTCTGAAAATTGGACAGACTGGCTACCCTTTCGCCATTGATCATGGCAAGAACAAAGGGCAGATCACCATGCATCCGAGCAGTGAAGGCAAGTCCTTGCTTGGATTGGCCGATGCGCAAGGGAAAAAGTTTGTCGATGAAATGCTGGAAAAGAAAGTCGGCATCATCACTTATCTGTGGCAAAACCCGGGTGAAGAAAAACCACGCGCAAAAGTTACTGCCTACGATTATTACGCCCCGTGGGACTGGCTGGTGGCTTCCGGTAGTTATCTTGAAGAATTCAATGCCGAAGGTCAGCACACCGGGCGGGGCATGCTGCTTGTGGCCTTGTTGCTGATTCCTGTGGTTGTGGCGTTGGTGTGGTGGAGCATGCGCCGCTGGATCGCCCGGCCGCTGGAGGCAGCAGTCGGCGTTGCCGAACGCGTTGCCGAGCGCGACTTCACGCAACGGATTGCCGTTTCCGGTCAAGACGAGATTGCCCGCCTGATGACTTCACTCGCCACCATGCAGGCACAGCTCGCCACGACCATTCGCCAGGTACGCGACACCGCGCACAGCGTCAGCGCCGATGCCGATCAACTCAATGCTGCCGCAGCACATGTTGCCGCTGATACGCAGACACAAACCGAAGCCACTCATCGCATGCTGGTTTCAGTCGAAGAAATGAGCACCGGCATCAATCTGATTGCCCAGCACACCAACGAAGTCCGTGCAGCCTCCGACGAATCCCGTGAGGTTGCGCAACAAAGCTCTCGTACCATCGCCGCTGCCGTCGGTGCCATGAGCCGCATTGCCGAAACTGTCCGCTGTTCGGCGCAGATGGTGGAAACACTAGGGGAAGAGGTCGAGCATATCTCCAGCATTGCCGGCACCATCAAGGAAATTGCGGATCAGACCAACTTGCTCGCCTTGAATGCCGCCATCGAGGCTGCGCGCGCTGGCGAGCAAGGCCGTGGTTTCGCTGTGGTGGCTGACGAGGTGCGTAAGCTTGCCGAACGTACGGCCCAATCGACCCATGAAATCAGTCACATGATTGCTCGCATCCAGGAGCGTACACAGGATGCCGTCACCAACATGGAACGTGGTGTCGATGAAGTCAGTGAAGGCGTCGAGCTTGCCACTCAGGCCAGCACCGCCATTGACCGCATCCAGCAAGGCGCAGCGCAGGTCTCCAGCGCAGTGGGCGGTATTTCCGACACCATCCGCGAACAAAGTCTGGCCAGCAGTAACGTTGCCCAGGGGCTGGAAACAATCGCCCAGATGACGGAAGCGAATAACCTTGAAGCCCAGCACACGGCAAGCGCTGCCGAAAAACTCCACGCCGAAGCGCGTTCCTTGCAGGAAAGCGTGCAGCAGTTCAAGGTTTAGCGCGGCGCGTCCAACCGGTATAATCCGCCCTTTTTCCGCACGGCTAAAACGATCATGGACGCAGAACGGCAAAACAGTATCTCCAACACGCTCGATGACCTGGCGCAGCGCGCCGACGAGCTACGGAGGTATCTTTGACTACGACCACAAACGCGAACGTCTGACGCTTCTCAATCTGGAGCTGGAAGACCCGAAAATCTGGGACGATCCGAAGCGCGCGCAGGAACTGGGGCGCGAGAAGAAAAGCCTGGAAGATGTCGTGCTGGTGCTGGAGAGCGTGGCTGCGGGCATCAAGGATGGCCGCGAATTGTTCGCCATGGGTGCCGAAGAGGATGACGAGGACACCCTGCTCTCGGTCGAAGCCGACAACGCCGAAATCGAGAAGAAGGTCAATGCCCTCGAATTTCGCCGCATGTTCAACAACCCCTCCGATCCCATGCCCTGCTTCCTGGAAATTCAGGCCGGCGCGGGCGGTACCGAGGCGCAGGACTGGGCTTCCATGCTGTTGCGCATGTACCTGAAATTCGGTGAAAAGAAGGGGTTCACCGTCGAAGTCATGGAAGAGTCGGAAGGCGACGTGGCTGGCATCAAGGGCGCCACCGTCAAGTTCAGCGGCGATTACGCCTACGGCACGCTGCGCACCGAAACCGGCATCCACCGCCTGGTGCGCAAATCACCGTTCGACTCGAATGCCCGGCGCCATACCAGTTTCACTTCGGTCTTCGTGTATCCGGAAGTCGATGATTCGATTGAAATCGACATCAACCCAGCCGATGTGCGCACCGACACCTACCGCGCTTCCGGCGCCGGCGGTCAGCACATCAACAAGACTGATTCGGCGGTGCGACTGACCCATATCCCGACCGGCATCGTCGTGCAGTGTCAGAACGATCGTTCGCAGCACCGCAACCGTGACGAGGCCTGGCAGATGCTGCGGGCGCGCATTTACGAACTGGAACTGCGCAAGCAGATGGCCGAACAGCAGAAACTGGAGGACGCCAAGTCCGACATCGGCTGGGGCCACCAGATCCGCTCCTATGTGCTCGACCAGAGCCGGATCAAGGATTTGCGCACCAATCACGAAACCGGTAACACTCAGGCCGTGCTCGATGGCGACCTCGACGACTTCATTGAGGCCAGCCTGAAACAAGGCGTCTGATGCCGGGTATTGATGGCAGCGGGCAGGACGGTTGTCCTGCCCGCACTACCCCCTCCATGTTTTCGCTACGCCGGGCCCGGCCCGCCGATCTGCCGGCCATTCTTGCCGTGCAGGCGCAATGTTATGCGCCGCAGCTGAACGAACCCCTATCCATCTGGCAGCAACGCCTGCAGCACCCGGCGGCACTTTGCTGGGTCGCCGAGGCTCAAGCCACAGCGGCGCCCCTGGCTTACCTTGCCGGCTATCCCGCGTGCCTGGGTAGTATCACCGCCCTGAACGGCGATTTTTTACCTGCCACCGCCGCCAACTGTCTTTATCTGCACGATCTCGCGGTCAGCCCCGTCGCCAACGGTCACGGCCTGGGCGGCGCCCTGGTTGCCGAGGCACTGCGGATGGCGCAGGCACGGCAGTGGCCGCATGCGGCCCTGGTCTGTGTTCAGGACGCGGCCCCTTTCTGGCACAAACAAGGGTTTACCGTGACCGAGCCGGCGACGGGTGAATCCCGCGCCGCTCTGGCAACTTATCCGGGCGCAGCACGCTACATGACGCGCGCACTGCCCATGCAGCAAGGCGCTACCCGGTCAGATTTCGCTAATGACTGCCGCTTCCGGCAAGCGCGATTTCGGTAGTGCCGCATTGAAGTCGGCACTGCTGCGATAGCCCAGGGCGACCAGCAGGACGCAGCGCAGATCACGTGCTTGCAGACCCAGCGCGGTGTCGATGGCGGCATGATCGATGCCCTCCATCGCGCAGGCATCCAGACCCAGCGCCGCGGCCCCCAGCAGCAGGTTGCCAAGCGCGATATAGACCTGCTTTTCCATCCATTGATCGGCATCGCGCAACTCTTCACGGTGCAGATCGGCGTAGAAGCCACGTGCGTTGTACTGATTGACGCGGGCCTCCGTCGTGGCAAAACGCCCATCCGCAGCTTCCTGCTCGATCAGTGCATCGAGATGGGCGCCGTTCATTTCGCGGCGGGCGCACAGCACCACCACGTGCGACGCATCGCGCACCTTTTCTCCGTTGTAGGAAAAACGTCCTGCCAGCGTGGCCGCAATCTTGTCCTTGCTGGTCGACGTACCGGCGATGACGAAATGCCAGGGCTGCGAATTGACGGAAGATGGCGTGTGGCGCAACAAGGTTTTCACCGCCGTAAGCGTCTCCGGGGGGATGCGGCGGGTCGGGTCGAACGCCTTGCAGGTGTGGCGGTGGGTGGCAATCTGTGTGATATCGATAGGTTGTGCTAAATGCTGCATGTCGCCTCCAGAAAAATTCAAATGCCGGGCGGCTTATTTCAAAGCCTGCAACTCCGGCCCGTCAACCCCGTTGGCCAAGGCGCAGGCAGCGTGCTCGCCGCTGACCTTGTAACGCGTGGCGCCGAAATGAATCTCGACCCCTTCGTACAGGATCTGCTCCGCCACCACGCGTGCGCCCTGGGCCAGTTCCAGTTGCTGCTGCAAGGCCCCCTGCTGCGCACGTTTTTCAACGATCTGCTGCGACAGTTGCGCGGCAGTGACGCGGGCTTTTTCCACCATGTTCGGCTGCACGCGGCCGGCGTTCTTGCTGGCAAAATCAAGCAGTTTGGAAATTTCCAGCAACTGGGTTTCCAGTGCGTCACGTGCTTTTGCCAACTCCTGCGCTTCCTGCAGCAGCTTCGGGTTGACCCCGATGGTACAGCGCGTCAGGGCCCGGTTGGGAGAGCCGATCACCTTCGCTGCAATCGAATAGGTCGCCTGCACACTCCCGCCGACGATATTGCCGCGTTTTTTGCCGCCGACCTTGACGTGATTGACTGCGCTCAGTTCGCACTGAATGGCGGTATCGTCGATGAAAATCGTGTCGCCTGCCGCCACCTTGGCCTGCTGGGCATAGACGGCATGAAAATTGCCGCCGCAACGCACTTCGCAGTCTTCGCCCGTCTTACGCCCGAGGGCGCCAAGCACGCCGCCCTTGACCACGATATTGCCGCCAGCGTCCAGCGTCCCCATATCGACCACGCCGCCGACTTCGATATCCCCGGTCGCCCGAACCTTCATGCCGGTGCACACATCACCGGCCACCACCACGCTGCCGTCAAAATCGATGTTGCCGCTGGCCATCGACACCTGGGCCACCTTGTATACCGGCTCGACGATCATGCCGCCGCTCACCACCACCGGCTGCCCGGTCATGGCGGCGACCAGCAGATCCGGGTTGTCGGTATCGAACTGCGTACCGGCAAGCTTGCTGGCAAACATGACGGCCTTGCCAGGTTCCGCGGCAATTGCCGTCCCCAGAAGATCGCGTCCGGGCGTGCCTTCGCCGGGGGGGTGCCGCAGCATCAGCCAGTCGCCGGCATGCACCACGAAAATGTCGCCCAGATCGCGGTAGTCGGTCGAGCCGTCAAAATTGATGCGCGGTCGCCGGTCACGCACTTCCGGAATCAGCGATTCCAGACGCCCATCTTCGCCATGCACAGGCGGCCTGCCGCGCGCCACGACGGCCCGCTCCACCTGTCCCGCCCGCAGCGCGGATTCGATAGCCAGCAAATCGATGCCTTCGGCGACATTATTTTCTGCCAGGAGATCAAGCACGTTTTGCACGCTTACCACCTTGCCGCCAGCCGCGGGCGTCAGCGTCAGCCAGGCTTCCATGGCATCTGGGGAAATTTCCAGGTGGATGCTGGCATCAATGGCTTCGGCGATCGGTAGTGAGCAGGCGGTGCCGGCGTTATGGCTGGCAATCAGGCCGATGCTCATCTCTTCCAGGTAATGCAACTGCCCCCAGCCCCCCGCCTCGATCATCGCGCGCAAGGTTGCCACGTCGAGTGCCGCCGCCGCTGGATCGGGCACGACTGTTGCCATGAGTTTCCTGCTCACCGCATCGAAATGTAGATGCAGTGCTGTCTTTTTTTCGTCTGCCGTTGCCGCCTGCATTTTTTTAGCCTCTTTACTTATCTGTATGGCCTTGTCCCCCTACGGACAATACGCCATTACCTGCGGGAAAGAAAAGCCCGAATTGCTCTCCGCGCGCAGTAAACGGACAAATGTGGCGGGCAAAGGCTAAAATCCGCCGGTTTTTCCACTCCGGCCTCCGCATGAGCAATTACTCCGCAGCCTCCATCCGTGTTCTCAAGGACCTCGAACCGGTCAAGGAACGCCCCGGGATGTACACCCGTACCACCTGCCCGACCCACATCGTGCAGGAGGTCATCGACAACGCAGCCGACGAAGCGCTGGCCGGTTTTGCCCGGAAAATCAGCGTCCGGCTTGCCGCCGATGGCTGGATCGAAGTGACCGATAACGGCCGTGGCATTCCGGTCGAAATTCATCCGGAAGAAGGTCGTCCGGCGGTCGAACTGGTGTTCTGCAAGCTGCACGCGGGCGGCAAGTTCAACAAGACGGAAAGCGGCAACGCCTATCGTTTTTCCGGAGGCCTGCATGGTGTGGGCGTGTCCGTTACCAATGCCTTGTCCACCCGTCTGGAAGTCGAAATCAAGCGGGGCGGCGGCGTCCACCGCATCGCCTTTGCCGGCGGCACGCCGGTTGAACCTTTGCAGCGCATCGGCGACATCGGCCCGCGCACGACCGGTACCGCCGTACGCATCCTGCCGGATGCCCGCTACTTCGATTCGCCCCGGGTCAATCTGGCGCAATTGACCCACCTGCTGCGCTCCAAGGCCGTGCTGATGCCAGGGTTGCTGGTCGAACTGGAAATCGACGGCGAAGAAAAGAAGTCCTGGTGCTACCAGAACGGCATGGCGGACTATCTGGCCGAAATGATGCCCGGACAGCCGGTGGCACCGATTTTTGTCGGCGAGAAATTCGTCACGACCGACAACGGTTTCGCCATCGGCGAGGGCGCCACCTGGGCGCTGGCCTGGTTCGAGGAAGGCGGCGGCAAGCCGGAAAGCTACGTCAACCTGATCCCCACTCTCGATGGTGGCACCCACGAGGCCGGTCTGAAATCCGGTGTATTCGAGGCAGTGAAGGCTTTTGCCGAGCACCACGCGATTCTGCCCGCCAAGGTCAAGCTGGCGCAGGAAGACGTTTGCAGCAAGATGACCTTTCTGCTCTCGGCGAAAGTGCTCGACCCGCAATTCCAGGGCCAGACCAAGGAAAAGCTGACCAGCCGCGATGCCTACAAGCTGGTGTCGCAGATGGTGCGCGATCCGTTCGAACTGTGGCTGAACAGCCATGCTGAACACGGGCGCAAGATTGCCGAACTCGCCGTCAAGGCCGCGCAAAACCGCCTGAAATCGACCCAGAAGGTGGAGAAAAAGAAATCCTCCGGCATCGCCACCCTGCCCGGCAAACTGACCGATTGCGAATCCGACGACATCGGTCGCAATGAAGTATTCCTAGTCGAGGGAGATTCCGCCGGCGGCTCGGCTAAACAGGGGCGCGACAAGGAAACGCAAGCCGTCCTGCCTTTGCGTGGCAAGGTTCTGAATACCTGGGAGGTGGAGCGCGACCAGCTGTTCCGGAACAACGAAGTGCACGATATTTCAGTGGCCATCGGCGTCGACCCGCATGCACTGGAACAGATCGACAGCGTTGATCTGAGTGGCCTGCGCTACGGGCGCATCATCATCATGTCGGACGCCGACGTCGATGGTTCGCACATCCAGGTCCTGCTATTCACCCTCTTCCTGCGCCACTTCCCGGCCTTGATCGAGCGTGGCCATATTTACGTTGCCCAGCCGCCCCTCTTCCGGGTCGATCACGAAGCCAAAGGCCACACGCGCAAGCATTACTGCCTGGATGAAGCTGAAAAGGAGCAAATCCTGCACAAACTGGCGGAAGAAGGTGTAAACCCCAACCGCATTACCGTCTCGCGCTTCAAGGGGTTGGGTGAAATGAATCCGGATCAGCTGTGGGAAACCACGCTTTGCCCGGATACCCGGCGCCTAGTGCCATTTCAGGCCAGCCGCGAGGAAATCGCCGCCATGCACGCCGGTTTCACCCTGCTCATGGGCAAGGGCGAAGCCGCCGGCCGCCGCGCCTGGATGGAAAAGGACGGCGGCCTGGTGGAAGCGGACATCTGAATTCCGGCTGGGTTGAGGTCGGCTTGAATATCAACATCTGTTAATATTCCACTTTTTCCTGCCGAATCACGCCAATGCAAATCGCCAACCCCGCTGCACACGACTTGGTCAATGAAACCGAGCTGATGCTCGCCACTCTGCCGCTCGTCGGAGCGACGGTGCTCGAACTCGGCTGTGGCCGTGCGGAAAAAACCCGCACCCTGGCTGCCAGTGGTCGCCCGGCGCACATCCTGGCGCTCGAGGTCGATCAGATCCAGCATGCCAGAAACCTGGCGCAACCCCTGCCCGGCGTAACCTTCGCCGCCGGCGGCGCCGAAGCCATTCCGGCCGCCGACGCCAGTGTCGACATCGTGCTCATGTTCAAATCCCTGCACCATGTGCCGGTCGAGTTGATGGATCAGGCCTTCGCTGAAATCGCCCGGGTACTCAAACCAGGCGGTCTGGCCTGGATTTCCGAACCGGTCTATGCCGGCGAATTGAATGAAGTCTTCAAACTGTTCAACGACGAAAAGAACGTGCGCGAAGCGGCCTTCGCAGCACTGTGCCGCGCCGTCGAGCGCGGCCCGCTGCAACTCCGACAGCAACTGTTCTTCAATACCCGCAGCCATTTCGACAGCTTCGCAGCATTCGATGCCCGCATGCTGCAGGTCACCCACACCGACCACCAGCTCTCGCCCGAACTCTACGCCGCCGTGCGCGACAAATTCGAAGGCTACTTGACCCCGGACGGCGCCACCTTTCTCAATCCGCAACGGGTGGATCTGCTGGTGCGGGCAGCGTAGCTCGCCCCGGTGTACCCAAGCTGCGCCCACTCCGCTAGAATCGCGCCTCCATCACCGCTGCCCGGATGATGAAATTGGTAGACATACCGGACTTAAAATCCGGAGCCGAAAGGCGTGCGGGTTCGATTCCCGCTCCGGGCACCATGCTCAAGAATCAAGTAGTTAGGCCAATTCCCCGGAGTTGGCCTTTTTGCTCTCTTGGCTGCAATCAGGTTCATTGCTCCCCTGTTGCTCCCTTGGCGATCAATGTGCAGGCCGGATTCAAAACCAAGCCCCACTCGCCTCCGGCTGACCCAGAAACAACAAAGGCCAACCATTACTGGCTGGCCTCTGCTCGGCAGTTGCCGAATCCTGCGCCGTGGCCCCTCTGCAATGCAGTAGGGATTGAGTTGGCGGACGGATTCTCACCGTCTCGTCGGCTCGCAAGACTGTGACCGCTTCACGGTCATGTCGCCTAGCTTCCCGGTACGACACTTCAGGTGGTGCCGGGTATCCGAATCGAACGGATGACCTGCGCGTTACAAGGGCGCTGCTCTACCAACTGAGCTAACCCGGCATCGGTCAATTCTGCCACAAATTGAAAACACTGCCTGTGACCGGCCGGAAGATTCGCATTTGAAATGGCACCCTTTGAAACACCCTGTTTCACCCGATCAGATTCAACAGGATGGCATCGGTATGGGTTCGATCGAACCGGTTCTGCTTGTCCTCGATCATCCAGCGCAACACCTGCAGGGATTCATCCTTCGAGCGCGGCCTGATCGTCGCCATGCAGGAGAAGAGGAACGATCCCCGGGTGCTTACCTCTTGAGGGGGGTCGCCGTCAGTGGTACCAAATGCATAGCGCAGGCTACTCAGTTCATCCCAGTAACGCATCTCGTGAAGGCAGTCGGCCAAGGTATTCGGCAGCATGTCAGGATCAGCACGGAAACGCTCTGCGGCAGCCTCGTCGTCAATGAATCCATATCGGTCAAGCCCAACACCATTCAGGGTATCGATGCAGTATTGCTCCGCGGCAGTCGGTTCGAACACCCGGTCACCGAAACGGGAATAGGCTTCATGCCTCAACGCGGCTTTCTTCTTTGACTTCTCGGCCAGCATTTCAAGGTCAGCAAAACCGAAGGTATTCATGGCAGCAAACAGGTTCCCTGGATTCGCTCGGACGACCAATTTCCTGTAGCGCTCTTCCAGCTCGCCCAAGGGCGTCTTGATCTTCTTGACCTGCTGCATCGCCAAATCAATCATCACCGTAACCGTCCGACCACTACCGTCTTTCCGAGTTAATCGGAGTCAGGCAGCAGCG
>NZ_CAJHOB010000019.1 GCF_905120355.1 Azonexus hydrophilus
AAATAAAACACGGTTCGCCGCATGAATCAGGCGACAACTATCTTGACTTGCTCCGAGCACGACCCCACAAATGCAAAAAGGCCAACCCCGAAAGATTGGCCTAAGTGCTTGAATATGTTGGTGCCGTTGAAGTGAATCGAACACTCGACCTACTGATTACGAATCGGCGCGCGCGAGCTTTGCCATGATTTGAAATTAGATGGCCCAGGGGCGCTTACAATAAGGGAAATCCACGACTTAATGGCTCTACAGGGGCAAAGACGGCACGTCTGAACACAGCACTGTTTGGTGCAAAACTGTGTTCGTGCCGTGGCCCCGTAACTCGGAGCCAGCACATGAAGTCGAAGATAACCCAAGCCCTCGTCGAGAGGGCACCAGCCCCCGAGCGGGGCAAGTCCGTCCTCTACGCCGACAGCGAGATGCGCGGGTTCTACCTGATCGTCACGCCCACGAAGCGCAGCTTCTACGTCCAGTCCCTCGTCAACGGCAAGCAGGTCCGCACGAAGCTGGGCGACCACCCGGCGATGGACGCCAAGCAGGCGCGCGACGCCGCCCGCAAGACGCTGGTCGATATGCGCGGCGGGGCCAACCCGAACGAGGAGCGGCGCAAGGCCAGGGCGCGGGGCATCACACTGCGCGACGCGCTCGACCTGCACCTGGCGGCCAAGCCCCTGTCGCCGAGGACCAAGGAGGACTACCGCTACAACTGCGAGCAGTACCTCGCCGACTGGCTCGACAAGCCTCTGGCCGAGCTCGGCGCGGACCGCGCGGGCGTGCGCGAGCGCCACCGCAAGATCACCGAGAAGCACGGCGCGCCCTCGGCCGACAACGTGTTCCGCGTTCTGCGCGCCGTCTACAACCGCGGCCTGCGGGAGCACCCCGACCTGCCGTCGAACCCGACCACGAACGTGGACTACCACGGCCTGCGGCGGCGCAAGGTGGACGTCGAGGCCGAGCGCCTGCGGGCGTGGGGCAAGGCAGTGCTCGGACTCCACCCTGTGCGGCGCGACCTGCACCTGTTCATGATCCTGACGGGGATGCGGCGCACCTCGGCCTGCGAGGCGCGGGCGTCAGAGCTGGACCTAGGCGCGCGTCGCCTGCACGTACCCAAGCCCAAGGGTGGAGCAGCGCGAGCATTCGACCTGCCGCTGTCGGGGCCACTCGCCGACCTGCTCGGCCACCGCCTAGCCGAGAACCCGAAGCTCCACCGCAAGAGCCCGTGGCTGTTCCCCGCCGACTCGAAGTCAGGGCATGTCGCCGAGGTGGCGCAGCACGAGTTGGACGGCCTGACGGGGCACGCCCTGCGGCACACCTACGCCACGCTGGCATTGCAGGCGGGCGTCCCCATTGCCGAGCTGAAGTTCCTGCTGAACCACGCCGCGGGCAACGTGACGATGGGCTACCTGAACCCGACGCTGGACCACCTGCGCGGCTACCAGGAGAAGGCCAGCGCCTACGTGCTCGACGCCCTTGGCCTCGAATGGACTGAAGGACAGTGGCCGCCCCGCCTCGCAACCACGCCTGCGGACGCCGCGTCAATCAACGAATTGGTCCTAGCGTAGCGCGCACGCGCCGATGCAAACGTTGGTGGACGCGCACTTGATCGGCGCATGAAACTCCTCTCCAGCGCGCTACTTGAACGAGGCGCTCGCCGAGGTAGGCCACCTCGACCGAGCGTCTCACCAACCTACTTTTTGGAGAAATGAGCATGAACGCCATCAACACTATCGAAGCCATCCGTGAGCATCTGGTCCTGCTGGGTAAGGAGCTTGAATTCGCGTCGGGTATCCGCGCCTTGGCGGCAGAGAAGATCATGAACGAGCAGGGCATCACCGATCCCGACGATCTTTTCCAGGCGTGCGAGGAACTGGTCGGCTCTCCTGCCGTATTCGAGTCCTACGACGACCCGCTCAACGCCAAGCCCAGCGACTTGGTGCTGGGCCAGGGTTGCCCCTTCCCGTCTCTTGAGGCTTACGTCGCGCTGCGGACCCATTACGGGAACGATTGGCTCCTGGACGCTTTGACCGACTACGCAGGCGGTTTCGGCAGCGTGGCTCTGCGCAGCGACCCCGCACAGCAGGCCGAGGACTTGATCGGACGCGCACGGGACAATCTGCACGACGCCCTGCTGTTCAAGCTCGGTCAGGACTTCGGGAAATCCATCGAGCACCTGTCCAGCCGCTTCCAGTTTGCCTTGTCGCTTTTCAAGCGGCCGAGCGCTGCCTGATCCTCTATCGGGGCGCCGTCGCGCCCAAGGCGATGAAACGAAAGGGCCACCGTCGAGGTGGCCCTTTTTAATGACACGTCCGGGCAACGTTCAGCCCTCATCGGTGCGTGCGGGCTCGACCACGACCACGGTCGCCAGCCACTCGGCCGACTCCTCCTCGTTCATCTCGGCGGCGTGCACCTTCTGCCGGGGCGGGACCTCGATGCCCTTCTTGCGCATGTCGTGGGCGTACCACCTGACTGACTTGGCCGTGGCCTGCGCGCCCTCGATCTGCGCATTGACCATCTCGGCGATCAGCGCGTGGGGGTAGCCTGCCGGGTCCATCAGGAACTCGCGGGCGAGGCGGCCGATGCCCTTGCCGCTGGGCTTCTTCTCGGTTTCTGTCGGGGCCTCGGTCGTCTCGGCGGCCTCGGCCTGCGGCTGTGCGCGATGCTCGGTCACCTCGGGCTCGGTGCCTTGCCCGAACGACGCGAGGTCGATGCTTCCGGCTGCCGCGATCTGCTCGATCCGCGCGATCAGCTTGGCCTTGGTCGCGAAGGTCTTGGGTCCTGCCGGCACGCCGGCGATGGCGTTGTGCAGGGCCAGCAGGGACTTGGTGCTCATCTGTTGCAGTTCCATGGTGCTCTCCTATTTGGTTGGTCCGTAGGAGCATTAGGTCGCTTTCGTGGGGTTCCGGGAGCGGGGGCCCCCTCAAAAAGTTGCCCTCCGACTGTCGATCGGCGCGCGACGCCGCGCAACTGCATGAAAAAGAAGGGCCGTCCTTGTGGGACGACCCTCCGAAGCACGGCCGGGGCACCTCGGCCTCTGTTCCGACCCCGGCCGCAGGCACCAAACAATCAGTGGATGTGCGCGAGGGGCTGGCGCTCGGCCTGCGCCCAGGTCTCGCGGTCGAGGTAGGCATCCCACGCGCGGCTGTAGGGCATGCCCGCCAGTGCGGCGGCCTCGTCGAACTCGGGCGAGTACGGGGCCACGCCCACGCGGCGGGCCTGCTCGGCCAGGGCTTCGAGTAGGTCTGCGCCGCTGCGCAGGGCGCGGACCATGCCGCCGAGGGCGACGGCCACCGGGTGGCTGGCCTCGTAGGCGGGCTGCTTATTCATCGCCGCCCCCGATCAGGTCGCGGTCGATGCCGCGCTCCCGCATGGCGAGCTGCACGGTGTCGAGCGGGTTGGACTTGCCGGCGGTCCAGGTGCGGATGGCGACGAGAATCCCTTGAAGGCGCACGTCACCCAGCTTGATGTACTCCTGCACCTTGAGGAAGTCGTCCAGGCGCATGGCGTGGGCCAGCTCGGCGGGCCCGACCGGGCGGTCCTTGCTGGGCATGCGGTCGAGCAGGGAGAGAACGGCGGCGGCCAGCGGCACGTTCTGGGTGGCGACCGCGACCTGGGCCATGTGGCCGAGCTCGGCGGGGCCGGCGTAGGCGAGCTGGTTCAGGTACTCGGTGCGGCGGGTGTCGCCGAGGGCGGCGCGGCTCAGCACCTTGACGGGACTGTCGTAGAACGGGCGCTGGGCGATCAGGCGGGCGTGGGCGGGGCCAGCCTCCTTGAGCATCTTGTCGAGCTCGGCCTTGCTGTTGTCCTTGATCTGGCGGACGGCGGCCACGGTCTCGTTCTGCGCGAAGCGGGCGAGGTCGCCAGCCGAGACGCCGGGGGCACTCTTCCAGCGGCTGGCGATGTCCTTCTTGCGGGCTTCGACGTCCTTCTGCAGGCGGTCGATGACCTTGAGGACGCGGCCGTGCAGGCCGTCGAGGGAGGATGCGAGCTCGCCGATCTGGGCGGGCGTGAGGAGGGGTGCGTCTGCGAGGATGGTCATGGCTTCTGGCTCCTGTGAGGTTGGTCTCCTCCGGTCGCCTCCACGAGCGCATCCCCGAGCCTTCGGGGTGGTCACGCGCCAATGCGCGACCGGATGCTGTCAATGTGTCGTGCGGGCGGCCCGGAGCGAGCCAACGTTTGCCACGCCGTGTTCCAGTGTCGCTGCCGCCATCACAGCGGCTTGCGGATCAGGGGCTTGCGGTCGTCGGCGTCCCGACAACCAATCAGAGGTCCCCGTCGGGATCGGCGCCGATGGGCAGCCCGCCAAGGCCGCCGCAGGTGCAGCACAGGCGGACGCGGGCCACGTCCTCGGAGAAGTGCGGGCGGCCGCAGGCCATGCAGCGGAGCCAGCCGACGCGCCGCACCAGCCGGGGCGGGTCGAAGTTCGGGTCCATCACGGGAGCGCGTCGCGCGCCTCCGTCGTAGTTCCAGCGCTCGGGCTCGGCCAGCGGCCTGCCGACGGCGCAGTCCTCGGGCCGCCTGACCGGGCGCCTGCCGGGCGTCTCGCCCAGCCAGCGGTAGGTCGGGTAGTTGCGACTGTGCGCGCGGTGGCAGACTGTGTTGGGCGGGAGGCCCAGGGCGAGGTCGGCGGCGCGGGCGCTGGGGTATCGCACCCCATCCACCTCGACGCCGACCGCGTACCCGTTACCGCTCGCCACGGTTGATGCTTCCGTGGGCGCGCCTGTCCTCGTACTCCAGGCTCAGGCGCTCCCACTCGTCATGGTCCAGGCGCGGCACGGGGCCGAAGCAGGCCATCTCGCAGCGGTCGGCGAGGGCGTCACGCCCTCCCATTTCCTCGATGCCCTGCGGGGCGGTCCCCTGCCAGGCGTCCAGGCTGCGGTCGATCATCTCGGCGCGGGCCAGGGCCTCGGCCACGGTCAGCTTCTCACTCATCGTCGTCCTCCTCGCGGCGGTTGCTCTTGTACTTCGCCAGGAGCTCGGTCAGCGCCTTGCGCTCCTCGCTCGGCATCCTGAGCAGCGCGTCGGCGTCCAGGCCCGTGTCCTCGACCTTGACCTTGAGCCTGTCGGCCATCTGTTCGCCGTAGCGGAACTTGAGCAGCACCTCCAGCAGGCGGTCGCTGTGCTTGCGGACGGTTAGCGGGCGCTCCTCGCCTGTCTCCGGGTCGGCCACGGTCGCGACGCGGCCCTGGTGGATGACAGGCTCGTCGTACCCGAGGGCCGCGCGCCGGTACGCCTCGTCCAGGAGGGCATCGAGCGCGACCTCGACCGCCTTATCCCAGCGGCTGCGGAACTCGTGATCGTTGGCCTTGTGATAGAAGGCCGTATTGCGGCTGATGCCTGCCGCGGCGGCTGCCTGCTTCGGCGAGCAGGTGTCCTCCAGCACCTGGAAGAACACCTCCCGCCGCTCGGGCGTGAAGCTGTTGGGGATCATCGCCGGTCTCCGAAAAAATGGCTTACGGCGTGATCGTGTCGTGTCAGGCGTGCGCAGGACGCCATCGTTCCGCCTTGCGGATCAACCAGTTAGGAGGCATCGACCCGCGAATCAACGATCAGCGGGTCCGGTCGGCCTCCGTTCCACCTCGCGCGCGAGGGCCATAACGGCCAGGGTCGGGCGCTTTCGGCCACCGCTTCCCTCCTTGTTCGATCGTCGTTCTTGATAGTCACCGCGATTGTCACGGTCGTCGTCTATAGACTGACGACCGTCGTGACAATCAATCCAGCCAGTGACAATCGAGCTGACAATCGGGTGGCCGAACTTGTCCCAAGTCCTTGTTCTGCTTAGATTGTCGCCGTGACAATCGAACGCGACTATCGATGACAATCTGATTGTCACTGGGCGTGACAATCGAGCTCGATTCTCGGTGCCCCGTGACAATCGACTTGCCGCGCTCACCCCTCCGTCCTGACGTCGATTCCCAGCTTCGGGTTGCTAGCGTTCGCGGGCTCCTGCCACACGACTCCGCCGTCGCCCGAGGCCCTCGCGTTGTCCCGCCCCTTCGGGACCGCGTCCTCGATCCTGCGCCGCGCCGTCTTGTCCGACACGCCGTCCCGCTGGCAGAGAATCTCTGCCAGCTCCTTCAGCGCGACGCGTCCCCCGCGCTCTGCGGCGATCTGGCGTGCCAGCTCCAAGGTCAGGTCCGCCCTGCCGTCAAACTCCCCCGCCGCGTCGGCCATCACGGTCGCCCGCAGGACCAGGGATTCGGCCACCTTCTCCAGGTTGAAGCGCATCGGCACCTCGCGCTCGGCGTCCTTCTGCTTCTTGACCGCTGCGACCAGCGAGCGACCGTCGGTCGAGCGCTCCACCTCGATCGTGGTGTCCATCGCTCCGAGCAGGGCGGTGCTGCCGCGCATCCCCTTGCTCAGGTCCTTGCCCGAGTGGTGCACGACCACCACGGTCGCCCCCGTCTCATCCCTCAGCCGCTTCATGCTGGAGATGTAGCGCCCCATGTCCTTCGCCGAGTTCTCGTCGGCGCCTGCCGCCGTTTGGTTCAGGGTATCGATGATGACCAGCTTGAGCGGGCCGAGCGCCTCGACGACCTCCCGCACGAAGGCGCGCACGCCGCCGTCCTTCTCAGCCGCGAGGTTGAGCTCGTCCCTGTCCAGCCAGAACGAGAACTCCCGCCCCTGCGCCCGGTGCTCGACCTTCCAGGCGCGAACCCGCTTGCCCAGACCCGGCGCACCCTCGGCCGCGATGTAGAGAACCGCGCCCCGCTCGACGGTACGGCCGTGCCAGCTCATGCCGCCCGCGACGGCCATGGACATGTCCACCGCGAGGAACGACTTGCCCGACTCGGGGGCGCCGTAGATCGCCGCAAGACTACCCTCGGTGAGCACGCCGGGGATCAGCCACTTCGGCGGCGGAAGCGCCTCCAACTCGTCCATGGTGATGAACTTCCTGCGACGTTGCGGCTGGGCGGGCTCGGCGTCCTCCTCCCACACGTCGAAGTCGTCCTCGGGGTCCGAGGGCTCCACGTCGGCGCCCGCCTCGATCAGGTGCTTGCGCAAGGTGGCGATGGTGACTGCGTCGTCCCGGTCGGAGTGCAGGGAGTCCCAGCGGCGACCGACCAGCCACTCGTGGTCCGCGTATGCCGGGTCCGAGGTGCTCCAGTCGATGAACTCCTGGCGCCCTTCGCCGTCGGTCGCGTGGTGGCAGGCCATCATCAGCTCGCGCCACTTGTCGTGGTCCCGGAACTCGGTCGGGTCGAGGTGCTCCAGCGACCGCGCGAGCTGCTCGGGGCTTATCTCGCCCGCGTCCGATGCCGTGTTGCGCTCGGGGCGGCGCGCCATCTCCAGGAGTTTCGGCGGCAGGTCGGGCATCTCGGGCAGAGGCGGCGAGTCGGGCGCCCACTCGTAGCGCCCGCCCGTCGGGTGCACCGACCCGGCCGCGACGACCTGGCGGCCGAGCGACTTGAACTCCACGCCCTCGAAGCCCTCCACGCTGTCCAGCAGGACCGCGCCCTTGGGCTTGCGGAAGTAGTAGTGGTGGCCGGGCTGGTCCAGGTTGCCGGTGATGACGTGGGGAGCCGACGCGAGGTCGAGGCCGACGGCGGCCGCGAGCTCGGCCAGGCTGTCGTGGCCCTCGGGAAAGTTGCGCGGATCGACGTCCACCACGACCACGTCGGCGGGCAGGCGGACGCCCAGGTTGAGACCGCCGCGCTGGGCGCGCTCCAGGGTCTGCGCGTCGTCATACTCGCGGGCCTGCCAGCGACGGTCTGCGGGCACCTTGTCGCGCGCCCTCAGCGGGATCAGCTCCAGGCGGGCTTGGCGGTAGGCGCGTGCTGCCTCGAACGATGGCGTAAGACCAGCTTGGGCCGGGGCATGATTGCTCTCGTGAGCTTGTACATGCTCCATCTCCCTCCTGTAGGACTCCTTGCGCCCGCCTTGCCCGCGGGCGTTTTCTTTTGCGGACATGGTCAGCCCTCCGCTTTGGCGGTGCGGGCTGCGAGCATCGCCATGGCCGCGCGCTGGACGCCTTCGCCCATCGGCTGGCCCTTCGCGTATTCGCGCAGGTCGCCCAGGCGGTAGCGGATCAGCTTCGGCCCGACGCGGACGAACGCGGGGCCGCCGCCCTGGCAGCGATACCACGCGAGGGTGCCGTACTTGAGGCGCAGGAAGGCGGCAGCCTCTTGGGCGGTCAGCAGCGATTCGTCGGGGAGTGCGTGGAGCTCGGCCAGCTCTGCGGGGGTGAGTTTCTTCGGTTCGTATGCCATCTCAGCGGCTCCAGTTGGAGTTCCCCAAGCAGCGACCTGCTGCATGGGGACTGCCTGCTGTGCGTCGCAGAGATGGACCCGCGCGCTCCCCTCAGTCTGCGGGGGCGGGTCTCGGCTGTTTGGGCCGCCGAAGGCCGAGCGCCGACTGTTGGCGCCGACGAATCAAATAATGCCCGAGATAGTCGCTCGTCGATACCAACACTTTGCCCATCGCCCCGGTGAGTCCAGGACGCCGATTCGGCTCGGCGTAGCTCAGCGCCTAGACCGAGGCATCCGGACGCGACACGGGCCGCCTGTTGAGACCGTGCAGCCGAACTCATCGAGCGAGAATGCCTTGAAATACGGATAATGTCCCCCACATATGCCGAATTAATCATCCATCGCAGGGAGATAGGGGAATGGGACTTCCGAGAACCTTTGTAGGCTTCAGCAGCACCGACATTCACTACTACCGCTTGATGCTCGCTTGGAAAGAAAACGAGCACATCGATTTCAACTTCGCCAATTGCCAGCTTGGGCAAGAAATCAACTCTGAGGACGAGGCGTACATCAAACGCAAGTGTCGCGAGCGCATCGACATGGCCGGCACGTTTGCAGTCCTCATCGGTCAAGACACTCGCAGCAAGCACAAGTACGTACGCTGGGAGATGGAGGTGGCTCGGGAAAAGGGCTGCCGGATCATCGGAATCAATCTCGACGGCTCGCGTCAGATGGTCGATGCTACGTGCCCGCCCATCATCAAGGACATCGGCGCCATCTTCGTTCCGTTCTCTCCGAAAATCGTTGCGCATGCTCTCGCGAACTGGAAGATGGAAGCGAAGGGCAACTGGCACTATAAGGACGAGGTTTACCAGCGGCTTGGATACAAGTGACGGGGTCAGGCTGCATGCAGGAGCAAGACTTCCCCGCACTCTATCGATCTGCCGATGACCTGTCCCTGAAGTCACAGCAGCACTTCTTTCGAGCGTTGCGCGTCCATCTCGTGATGCTGGTTGTTGCTGCGATCCTGTCGATCGTCAGCATTCCCCATTGGTCGGTCGCAGCAGCCCAACTTCTCGCCCTGCTGGGTGCGTTGGGCTGCTCGATATACCTGTTTGCCATGCGCCCTGACCGATTCTGGTACGCAGGCAGGGCCGTGGCCGAATCGATCAAGACCATCACCTGGCGCTACGTCTGCCGAGCAGAGCCGTTCCAAGGGGATGATACGAGCGCCCGCAACGACTTTCGTCAGACGCTCAAGCAGATCGTCGAGCAGAACCGTGAGGTGTGCCAGTCGCTGACTGAACACCTCGATGGCCAGCAGTTCACGCCGGTGATGGAGCAGATGCGCGCCCGCACGCTGGAAGAGCGCAAAGCAACCTACGCGGACTGCCGAATCAAAGACCAGCTCACTTGGTATGCGAAGAAGGCCGCGTTCAATCGACGGATGTCGCGGCACTTCTTCTGGGCGCTGATCGGTGTGAACACTATCGCAGTAGTCTGCGCGGTGCTGCGCATGGTCTACGTGGACCAGCCCTTTTGGCCCACGGACGTGTTCGTTGCGATGGCGGCCAGTGTCTTGAGCTGGATGCAGGCCAAGAGGTTCTCGGAGTTGGCCGCCTCTTATGCGCTTGCCTCCCACGAGATTGGCCTCATCAAGGAGCAATCCCTGCTCCCTGATACCCCCGAGAAGTTCTCGCTGTTTGTGGGTGACGCTGAGAATGCCTTCTCTCGTGAGCACACGCAGTGGGTAGCTAGAAAGGACGTTTAAGCCCGTGGAGGCGTGCTACAGGCATGCCCCAGCCCATGCGTCGGCAACGTTGTCTCGTCCCTCGATGATGGCACTCTTGCCATTTGACACGAAGCGCTTGAAGCCTGTGTACCCACCGAGGCTGTTCTTGGAGTTGACCCGGCCGCAGGCGACCACCTGGAATTCCTCGGTGTAGTTCGCGTAGACATCCTTGAACTGCGCCGAATCCGGATCTTTTAGCGAGGCCCTCACTGCCCGCTGGGCAGCCACGATCGTTTCTGCTCCGAACCACTTTTCCTGCTGGGCCTTCTTCTCTGCGGCGGAGAGGGGGCTCTCGGGTGGCGGTGGTGCTTTCGCTGCCTGCGCCGATGGCGCTGCCGCTGAGGTGGGTTCAGATTGTGGAACCATCTTCGACCCGACCCAGGCCAGAACTACCACCGCCAGTAAAAGAATCGCTGTTCGCTTCATGCATCCTCCTATCAATAAATAGTCGATTTTGGACTAATCCAACACGGACTTTAGCGTGCACTGATCTTCGAGTCACTGCACGATGTCCCAATCGACCCACAACACCGACTATCAGCTCTTGCTGTCCGTCCTCAAGGCGGCCCGTAAGCGCGTGGGCGTGTCGCAGGTCGAATTGGCCGAGCGCCTTGAAAACACCCAGACCTTCGTGTCCAAGTGCGAGCGTGGTGAACGTCGGATCGACGCCGTGGAGTTGGTGGAATTCGCCGAAGCGCTTGGTGTCCCGCCGCTGGAACTTTTTGGCGAATATCTGGAGAAGCGGGACCGAGGACTGTTCCCGAGGGACAAGAAGACGAGAAATCGCCGCTGACGCGAGACCTTCTCAGACGCCGCCGTGGCCGATGCGCTCCCAAGCCTCGCGGAACGGGTCCTGCTCGTAGTCGGTCGGTTGCAGCCAGAAGGACACCCGGCCGTCCTTCTCGCCCCGGTGGGCGCGCTCGCGCACCTCGGACGGCAGAAGGATGAAAGCGGATGGTGTGGGCGTGGCGACCTTGTTCACGATGACCCAGAAGTCGCCCATGATTTTGTCGAGGCTCGTGCCGAGCGGAACGGGGTTGCGCTTGCTCAGCGCCTTGACCTGGACGCCGACGAAGCGGGAGGCGTCGCGGCTATAGGCGATGATGTCGACGCCGCGGGCGTTGCGCGCGGTCGGCATGACATTCCACCCGAGCAGGGACAGGCGGTAGCAGCAGTAGTACAGCCCCACGTTGCCCGTGAGCTGCGGGTCTAGAGTCGCGCTACCGTTCCCGTTGTCTGCCATCGCTGCCGAGCCTCCATAGCAAAAAGGGCAGCTCGCGTGAGCTGCCCTTCCTACTTCAAGTGGTGCCGGCAAGAGGAGTCGAACCCCCGACCTTCGCATTACGAATGCGCTGCTCTACCAACTGAGCTATGCCGGCAAAAACCGAAACTTGTTCAAACCGTGTTCGTTCGTCACTGCGGCTACGCCGCTGGCACTCCCGAAGCCTTGTATTGCTTGCCTTGTAGTCCAGACTGTCTAGAGCAACGCTCCGATTACGAATCAGTTGCTCTACCAACTGAGCTACAACGGCACGTTTCCAGCTTCTTGTCGCAGCCACAGGCTGGCTAGCTGGGCAACAAGCGTAGAATTATAAACTTTGTGCTCGCCTTCAAGCAAGCAGCGCACCGGATTTTCAGCCCAGTCGATCGACATGAACCTATTACGCGTCCTCGCCACGGTCAGTGGCATGACCTTACTCTCCCGCATTCTCGGGTTTGTCCGCGATTTCGTGATTGCCCGGACCTTTGGTGCGGGCTTGGCAACGGATGCTTTTTTTGTTGCCTTCAAGCTTCCCAACCTGCTGCGCCGGATGTTTGCCGAAGGCGCTTTTTCGCAGGCATTCGTACCCATTCTGGGGGAATACAAGAACCAGCGCAGCATCGAGGATACGCGCACCCTGATCGATCATGTCACCAGCCTGCTATCGCTGGCGCTGTTTGCAATCACTGCTCTGGGCATCATCGGCGCGCCCTTGCTGGTCTGGATTTCTGCGCCCGGATTCGAGGCCGAGGCCAGCAAGTTTGAGCTTACCGTCACCCTCACCCGCATCACCTTCCCCTACATCCTGTTCATGTCGCTGGTAGCACTGGCCGGCGGTGTGCTCAACACCTGGAGCCGCTTTGCCCTGCCTGCGTTCACACCGGTGCTGCTCAACCTGTCTTTCATCGCCATGGCGCTGCTGGCTGCTCCCTATTTCGATCCTCCTGTGCTGGCTTTGGCCTGGGCGGTGTTCATTGGCGGGGTGCTGCAACTCCTGATTCAGCTGCCGGCATTGAAACGCCTGGCCTTGCTGCCGCGCCCCACACTGAATGTACGGGCAGCCTGGGCCAATCCTGGCGTGCGGCGAGTTGCCACGCTGATGCTACCCGCCTTGCTGGGGGTTTCGGTGTCGCAGATCAGCCTGCTGATCAACACGGTTTTTGCCTCTTTTCTGCAAAGTGGCAGCGTGTCCTGGCTGTATTACGCCGACCGCCTGATGGAATTCCCGTCCGGCATGCTGGGCGCCGCCCTGGGTACGATCCTGCTGCCTTCCCTGTCCCGTGCTTTCGCCCGGGAAGATCAGGCTGATTATTCCCGCCTGCTCGACTGGGGCTTGCGTCTGTGTTTCCTATTGGCGGCGCCGGCAGCGCTGGCACTGGCACTACTTGCGGTTCCATTGATCAGCACGCTGTTCTTTCACGGCGCATTTACTGCCACCGACGTCAGCCAGACCCGCCTGGCGCTCATGGCTTACGCCGTCGGCCTGACCGGACTGATTCTGGTCAAGGTACTGGCCCCTGGCTTTTACGCCCGTCAGAACATTCGCACCCCGGTAAAGATTGCCTTGATTTCGCTGGCAGCCACCCAGCTCATGAATCTCGCCTTCATCGGCTGGATCGCACACGCAGGCCTGGCCTTGTCGATTGGTCTGGCGGCCTGTCTCAACGCAGGACTGCTCTATCGTGGTCTGCGCCGCAGTGGTATTTACCAACCGCAGGCCGGCTGGCTGGGTTTTTATCTGCGCCTGGGCGTCGCCCTTGCCGCCATGGGTGCAGCACTGTGGTTTGCCAGCGGCCCGGATGCGTACTGGCTGACCACCGGCCTGGGCCAACGCATTTTGCATCTTTCCGCACTGGTGGGCCTTGGCGGGGCGGTGTATTTCGCTACACTATGGCTGTGCGGCTTCCGCCTGCGCGACTTCCGGCGGCAAGCCGCCACCTGAGAGGAGACCACAACAATGCAACTGAGCTGCCCACGCTTTAACGACGGCCAGACCATTCCCGCCGATTTCGCTTTTTGCCTGCCCGACCCGACCCGCCATGTCTGCCTGGGGCGCAACCTCAATCCCGAACTGCGCTGGCAGGATGCTCCTGCCGGCACCCGCTCCTTCGTGCTCATTTGCCACGACCGGGACGTTCCCAGCCAGGGCGACGATGTCAACCAGCCCGACCGCGTCGTGCCAGCCTCGCTACCACGGGTCGATTTCTACCATTGGGTGCTGATCGATCTGCCCGCCAGCATCACTGCCATCGCCGAAGGCGAATTCAGCCGCGAAGTCACCCCGCGCGGCAAGAACGGGCCGCAAGCACCGCACGGCGCCCGCCAGGGCGTCAATAATTACACCGACTGGTTCGCCGGCGACCATGACATGAAGGGCGATTATTACGGTTACGACGGCCCCTGCCCGCCCTGGAACGATGAAATCGTGCACCACTATGTATTCACCCTCTACGCCCTGGATATCGAACGTCTGCCGCTCGAAGGCCGTTTCGGCGGACCGGAAGTGCTGGCCGCGCTCTCCGGACACATCCTGGCCCAGGCTAGCCTGACTGGCACATACACCCTCAACCCGGCTCTGGCTGGATAAGCCCCGGCAATGACCCCCCGGTTGGTTCTTGCGGCTTGTGCGCTGCTCTTCTGGCTGGGGCAAAACCTCGCACTAGGTCTGGATTTTCAGCGTCTGCAGCAGGAGTTGCAGACGCGCTTCAGCGGGGCGGGCGAAGCCATTTTCAACGACTGGCAGCTGCTGCTGGGGCGCATCCAGGGCGCCCCGGAAAGTGAACGTATCCGCCGGGTCAATGATTTCTTCAATCAGCGCCTGGCCTTCGATGACGATTTCTCGGTCTGGGGGCAAAGCGATTACTGGGCCACACCACTCGAAAGCATGGCGCAAGGACGCGGTGATTGCGAAGACTTCACCATCGCCAAATACTTTTCCCTGCTGGCCCTCGGCGTTCCGGTAAACAAGCTGCGCCTGGTGTACGTCCGCGCCAAGCTGCGCGGCGTGGACGGCATGCTGCAACAACAAGCGCATATGGTCCTGGCGTATTACCCTCAACCCAATGCCGACCCATTGGTCCTGGACAACTTGAACAAACAAATCCTGCCCGCCTCGCGGCGCAGCGACCTTTCCCCTGTATTCAGCTTCAACAGCGCAGGGCTGTGGCGTGGCACCGGCAACCAGAGCAGCCAGAGCAACCTGTCCCGTTGGCAAGACTTACTTATCCGCGCCCGTAGCGAAGGTTTCCAGTGAGGTAACACGCATGTCCCTGTTTCGACAACTCTGGCTCGCCGTCATCGTCAGCACCCTGATCGCCTTTGTCGGCAGTTTTGCCGTCAGCATGATGACCGCCCGTCAGTATCTGGAAGAACAACTGGCGATCAAGAACAACGACAACGCCGCCTCACTGGCGCTCTCCATGTCGCAGATGGAAAAAGACCCGGTGACCCTCGAACTGCAAGTGGCCGCGTTGTTCGACAGCGGCCAGTACGCACGCATCCAGGTCCGCGATCCGGAAGGTCTGACCCTGATTAAGAAAACATCTCCCGCCGTCAGCGACGACGTGCCAGCCTGGTTTGCCCGCCTGTTCCCGATTGCCTCGCGCCCCGGGAGCGCCCAGATCTCCACCGGCTGGACCCAGTTCGGCACGGTCGAACTGGTCAGTCACAACCGTTTTGCCTATCGCGAGTTATGGCAGGGCGGCTGGCGGCTGCTCATGTGGTTCAGCCTGGGAGGCGTGCTGGCAGGTTTCCTCGGCATGCAGATCCTGCGCCGCATCAAACGCCCGCTTGACGCAGTGGTCGGACAGGCCAGGGCCATCAGCGAGCGACGTTTCATCCGCATCGAGGAACCCGCGACACCCGAGTTGAAAAGCCTCGCCCGTGCGATGAACGTGATGGTCGGGCGGGTCAAGGCCATGTTTGAGGAAGAAGCCAGCCGCCTTGAGCAGGTCCGCCGCGAAGCTACGCTCGACCCCTTGACCGGCCTGGCCAATCGCGCCTATTTCATGAACCGTCTCGCCATTGCCTTGAATGACGAAGATGCGCCCACCCGCGGCAGTCTGATCATGTTGCGTCTGGCCGACCTCGCCGGCATCAATCGCTGTGCCGGGCGGGAAACGGCCGATGAAGTCTTGCGCCGCACCGGTGCAGCGCTGCGCGAACTGGCTGAAAAAAATCCCGGCGCCGAAGCAGCGCGCCTCAACGGCGCGGATTTCAGTCTGCTGTTGCCTGGCCAGAACGATCCCCAACCCGCCTGCCAGCAACTGCTGGCGGCACTGCAGAGCCTGGTTGCAGCCCAGCTGCTACCCGAAAACGCCATCGGCCACTTGGGCAGCAGCGTCTATCAGCACAACGAACCCGTACCGCAACTGCTGGCGCGCGTCGACGCGGCCCTGGCTGCCGCCGAATTGCAGGGTCCGCTGGCGGCACAGCACGTTGCCGAGCAAAGCCACTGTAGCGCCAGCACACAAGCCGACTGGCGCAGCATCCTGACCGACGCCCTCAAGGATCAGCGCCTGCGCCTGATCGAATTTCCCGTCGCGGACAGCAACGGCCTCCTGCTCCACCTCGAATGCCCGCTTCGCCTGCAGGCAGAAGAAAGCGGCGACTGGATCAATGCCGGCAGCTTCATGCCGGTCGCCTCGCGCCTGTCCATGACCAGCGAACTCGACCTCGCCGCCGTCAAGCTGGCACTCGATCGTCTCGCCTCCGGCCTGCCGGCAGTGGCAGTCAACCTGGCCGGCGCCTCCCTGATCGTGCCGGACTTCACGCCCCGCCTGCTCAGCCTCCTGCAACAGCGGCGCGAGCTGGCGGGCAAACTCTGGCTGGAAGTCGCAGAAAGCGGCGCCTTCCAGTATTTTGACGCTTTCCTGGCCTTTTCACTGGCGTTGCGCCCTCTCGGTTGCCGCCTGGGCATCGAGCATTTCGGCCGGCAATTCAGCCAGATCGGCCGTCTGCACGACATCGGCCTCGATTACCTCAAGGTGGACGGCAGTTTCATCCGCAACATTCACGGTGACAACGGCAACCAGGCCTTCCTCAAAGGCCTGTGCAACATCGCGCATGGCATCGGCCTGACCGTCATTGCCGAAGGCGTAAACAGTGCCGAAGAGCTCGCCACCCTGCCCGCACTGGGCTTCGACGGTGCCACCGGCCCTGCCGTGTCACGCAACTGACCCCTGTTTTCGCCGCCATGTCCCAGGAAATCGAACTCAAGCTGCGCTTCGCCCGTCGTGATCTGCCGCAGCTGTACGCCCACCCACGCCTGCCACGCAATGCGGCCCGCACGCAGCTGCTGCGCAACACCTATTACGACAATGCCGAACTTGCTCTGCATCAGCGGCGCATCGCCGTGCGCCTGCGGCAGAAAAACGGCAGCACCCTGCTCACCGTCAAATCATCCGCCCCCGCCAGCGGCGGACTCTCCATCCGCCAGGAGTGGGAAGAAGCCGCGACGCCCGGGGTCTTTGATTTTTCCCTGGTGAGCGATCCGCAATTGCGCCAGTTTCTCGACCAGATACGGCCGACGCTGCGCCCGATATTCAGCACCGATTTCGAACGGCAGACCTGGATCGTGAACGAAGGCGATGCGCGCATTGAGGTCGCCATTGACCTGGGCCACATCCGCGCCGGCACCCCTGGTGATAAACACGGAACAAAAAACGCAGAAAAAATATGCGAAATCGAGCTTGAATTACTCTCCGGCAGCATGGAGCACTTATTCACCCTCTGCCATACCCTGCAACGCCGGTTAGCCCTGATACCGGCCTTGCCAAGCAAAGCCGAGCGCGGCTACCAGTGTTATCTCGCGGCTCCTGCAGCCCCGACGCTTGCCCCGCCACCACAACTGAACACCACCGACGCCCCCGGGCACGCCCTGCGCCAGCTGCTGCTGGCACAAGTGGAACATCTGCAGCGCAACGAAAGCGGCCTGCTCCAGCACAAGGATCCGGAGTATCTGCACCAGTCACGCCTTGCCCTGCGCCGCCTGCGTAGTGCCCTGGCTTTTTTCTCGCCCCTTCTACCGGCCGACTACAGCGCGCAATTTGCACCGCGCTGGCGAAAACTGTCGCGACTGCTGGGGCATACCCGGGACTGGGATGTCTTCCTGCACGACACACTACCACCCATGCTCCGCGCCCTCCCCCACCATCCCGAGCTGCGCGCACTGCGCAAACTGGCCCAACAGGAAGCCGCCGCCGGCCGCAAAGAAATCCGCCAGCACTGCAACAGTGCCGCCTATGGTCGGCTGCTGCTCGATTTCACTGCCGCCACGCATGCCCTCAACCTGCCGGAAACGACCGACCTGTGCCATTTCAGCTGGCAACGCTGGCAGGAATGGCGGCATGAAAGCCAGACACTGGCGGCGCAAACACCAGCCAACGCTCCGCGTGCCTTGCACCGCTTGCGCCGCCGCCTGAAGGCGCTGCAGTTCAGCCGCGACCTGCTCGCCACGCCAATCGCCGAGCCTGTGACGCCCGCAGCCTCCGCCCCGGCCAAACCCGCAGACCGGGCACTCGTGAAAACCTTGCTGCAAGAACTCGGGCAGTACAACGATCTGGTCGTCGCCCGGCAACTGCTGCGGGCCCGGAAGCACGATTCGCCGCTGGCCCACACCTGGATCGCCGGCCAACGTGCACTGCTGGAACAGCAACTCCCGAACCTGCTCAAATACTGGTCGCACACCCCATAAAACGGCCCATGCCGCAGAAGCGGCGCCGGTGGTGCGGGCAACCGCTATAATCTGCCGTTTATTTGACGCAGCTTTCAGCCATGCCCACCATGCAGGAAAAATACACCCCCGCCGATATCGAACGCGCCGCGCAGCAGCACTGGGACAACAGCGGCGCCGCCCGCGCCATCGAAGACCTCAGTGGCCAAAACGCCAAACCCAAGTACTACTGCCTGTCGATGTTCCCCTATCCGTCGGGCAAGCTGCACATGGGCCACGTGCGCAACTACACCATCGGCGACGTGCTCTCGCGCTTCCACAAGATGCAGGGCTACAACGTGCTGCAACCGATGGGCTGGGACGCCTTCGGCATGCCGGCCGAAAACGCCGCGCTGCAGAACAACGTGCCGCCGGCGGGCTGGACCTATTCCAATATCGATTACATGAAAACCCAGCTCAAGGCGCTGGGTTTTGCCATCGACTGGCAGCGCGAATTCGCCACCTGCACGCCCGAGTACTACCGCTGGGAGCAGTGGCTGTTCACCCGCCTCTACGAAAAGGGCCTGGTGTACAAGAAGCTCGGCACCGTGAACTGGGACCCGGTCGACCACACCGTGCTCGCCAACGAACAGGTCATCGACGGCCGCGGCTGGCGCTCTGGCGCACTGATCGAGAAGCGCGAGATCCCCATGTACTACATGAAGATCACCGCCTATGCCGAGGAACTGCTGTCTGAGCTCGACAACCTCCCGGGCTGGCCGGAACAGGTGCGGCTGATGCAGAAGAACTGGATCGGCAAGAGCACCGGCGTCCGTTTCGCCTTCCCGCTCGCAGAAAATCCTGAAGAGAAGCTGTGGGTATTCACCACCCGCGCCGACACCATCATGGGCGTCACCTTCGTCGCCGTCGCCGCCGAACACCCGCTGGCCACCCGCGCCGCCGCCAACAATCCGGAACTGGCCGCCTTCATCGAGGAATGCAAGAAGGGCGGCGTTGCCGAAGCCGACATTGCGACGATGGAAAAGAAGGGCATGCCGACCGGCATCTACGTCAGCCACCCGCTGACCGGCGAAAAAGTTGAAGTTTGGGTCGGCAACTACGTGCTGATGAGCTACGGCGACGGCGCCGTGATGGCCGTGCCGGCGCACGACGAGCGCGATTTCGCCTTTGCCCTGAAATACAACTTGCCGATCAAGCAGGTCGTCGCCGTCGACGGCGAAAGCTTCAGCAACCAGCAATGGGCCGAGTGGTACGCCGACAAGATCAAGGGCAAGCTGGTCAATTCCGGCAAGTACGACGGCCTCGGTTACGAAGCCGCCGTCGACGCCATCGCCGCCGACCTCGCCGCCAAAAACCTCGGCGAAAAGAAGACCCAGTTCCGCCTGCGCGACTGGGGCATCAGCCGGCAGCGTTACTGGGGTTGCCCGATCCCGATCATCCACTGCAAGACCTGTGGCGACGTGCCGGTGCCGGATGACCAGTTGCCCGTCGTGTTGCCGGAAAACGTCGAGATCACCGGCGCCGGTTCGCCTCTGGCCAAGATGCCCGAGTTCTACGAGTGCAAGTGTCCGAAGTGCGGTGGCGATGCCCGCCGTGAAACCGACACCATGGACACCTTCTTCGAGTCGTCCTGGTACTTCCTGCGCTACGCCTGCCCGGACAACGCCACGGCGATGGTCGACGAGCGCGTCGCCTACTGGTGCAAGGGCGGCATCGACCAGTACATCGGCGGCATCGAGCACGCCATCCTGCACCTCCTGTACTCGCGTTTCTTCACCAAGCTGATGCGCGATGTCGGCCTGATCGGCGACCTCGGCGAACCGTTCGCCAACCTGCTGACGCAGGGCATGGTCGTTGCGCCGACCTTCTACCGCGAACTCGACGGTGGCAAGAAGCAATGGATCAACCCGGCCGACGTCGATGTCGTCACCGACGAGAAGGGTCGCCCAACCGGCGCCACCTTGCGCGCCGACGGCCAGCCGGTGGTCATCGGCGGCACCGAGAAGATGTCAAAGTCGAAGAACAACGGCGTCGATCCGCAGGCCCTGATCGACCAATACGGCGCCGATACGGCGCGCCTGTTCATCATGTTCGCTTCGCCCCCGGACCAGTCGCTGGAATGGTCCGATGCTGGCGTCGAAGGCGCCTTCCGCTTCCTGCGCCGGCTATGGAAGCTGGTGCACACTCACGTACAAACCGGCATCACGGCAGCCTCAACCAGCGGCGACGGCCTGAACGCAGGGCAACTCGATCTGCGCCGCAAGCTGCACCAGACTCTGGGCAAGGTGGCTGACGACTATGGCCGGCGCAAGCAGTTCAACACCGCCATTGCCGCCGTGATGGAACTGCTCAACGCCTACGACAAGACCGAGCTCGCTGATGCCGCCGGCCGCGCCCTGGCCCAGGAGGTGCTGGAAAGCGCCGTGCTGGCGCTGTTCCCCATCGTGCCGCATATCGGGCAAGCCCTCTACAGCGCCCTCAAGCCGGGCGCCGATGCGGTGCAAGCAGCATTCCCGCAACCCGACCCCGCCGCTTTGAAGCAGGACGAGATCGAACTGATGGTGCAGGTCAACGGCAAGCTGCGCGGCAGCATCCGGGTCGCCGCCACGGCTGACAAGGCCAGCATCGAAGCACTGGCCCTGGCCTGTGAAGCCGCCAGCAAGTTCATGGAAGGCAAGGCAGCCAAGAAAGTAGTCGTGGTACCAGGCCGCCTGGTCAATATCGTCGTCTGAGGAAAATGCCATGGCTGTACGTTCGCTGCTCATCGTCCTGCTGACCGCCACCCTGGCGGCCTGCGGCTTCCATCTGCGGGGCTCGGCCGGCAGCGATCTGCCCTATGCCTCGATGTACATCGCCCTGCCGGAAACCGCGGAAGTACGGGTGTGGCTGGAGCGTTATCTGCGCGGCAGCACCAACACGACGGTGAGCGACGACGCCAAGACCGCCACGGTCACCTTCCAGCAACTTTCCGACAGCCGCGACAAGAGCATTCTCAGTATCGACGCCCGCGGCCGGGTACGCGAATACCGCCTGCAGATGCGCTACCGTTTCCGCCTGGTCGATGCGCAGGGCCGGGAAATTGTCGCGCCGCAGGAGATCTCCATGAACCGCGACATGACCTACGATGATTCGCAGGTCCTGTCCAAAAGCATGGAAGAAAACCTGCTCTGGCGCGACATGACCAACGACCTGGTCAACCAGATCATGCGCCGTCTGAGCCGCATCAAGCCGAAAGACCCCAGCGTCGAAGACGACGACTGATGCTGCTCAAAGCCGAACAACTGCCGGCCCATCTGGAACGCGGCTTGGCCGCGCTCTATCTCCTGCACGGAGATGAACCGCTCCTGGTGCTGGAAGCCGCCGATGCCATCCGGCAAAGCGCCCGCTGCGCCGGTTACAGCGAACGTGAAGTGCTGACTGTGCTACCCGGCTTCGACTGGGGGCAGCTGCTGGCTGCCGGCGGCAATCTCTCGCTCTTCGGTGACCGCAAACTGATTGATCTGCGCATCCCCAACGGCAAACCGGGCAAAGAAGGCAGTGCTGCACTACAGGAGTGGTGCAAGCGCCTGTCACCCGACAACCTGCTGCTCGTCACCTTGCCGGAACTGGACTGGCGGGAAGAGAAGGCGGCCTGGTACACCGCCCTGCAGCAAGCTGGCGTCGCACTCAAACTGAACGCGCCACCGCTGGCCGAGCTACCGAACTGGATTGCCGGGCGCCTGCGCCGCCAGCAGCAAAGCGCCGAACTGGACGGCCTGAAATTCATCGCCGAACGGGTGGAAGGCAATCTGCTGGCAGCACACCAGGAAATCCAGAAACTGGGGTTGCTGTACCCCGCCGGAAAGCTCAGCCTGACGCAGATTCGCGACGCCGTCCTCAACGTTGCCCGTTACAGCATCGACAGTCTGCGCGAAGCGCTGCTCGCCGGCGATATCGGACGCCTCAGCCGTACCCTGGAAGGCCTGCGCCAGGAAGGTGAAGCGCCACCCCTGGTGCTATGGGCGATGAGCGAGGAAATCCGCACGCTGGCCACGCTGCGTCAGGGACTGGATGCCGGACGACCGCTCGAACTGTTGCTGAAGGAAGCAAAAGCCTGGGGCGCCCGCCAGCTGGGACTGAAAAAGGCCGTCCAGCGCCTGTCGCGCCGGACCCTGGAAAATGCGCTGCGCCGCGCTGGCGACATCGACCGGCTGATCAAGGGCATCGGCCGTGGTGATCCGTGGGAAGCTTTCCAGCGCCTGGGCACCGGCCTTTGCGCCCAGCGCGGGACAGCACGCAGCGGCCACTGAGTCATACCTCAGCAAGCACTCACAGCACTTACGTATCCGGTTCCAGGTTTTCCCACAAACATTCGTCCGCATGTTTGGCCGGGCGCAGGCCGGCGCGCGCAGCTTCCTGCACCAGGCACTCGCCTTCGCATTCGCAATCGACCACGACCAGTTTCATTTCCTCATCCACCTGGCGTTCGCCATCCCAGTAGCTGCAGGTCGCACAGACCTTGACCTCGGTGGGGAGTATCAACTTGTCAGCCATTTTTCCAGCCGCTTTCTCACTCATGTCGCCCTCGACAAAAACCCCTGTCATTATGGGGGCTAAGAGTTTGGTTTTCACACGAAGTTCCCCGTCGATGTCTGGCTATAATGCCCTTTTGCAAAATTTGATGCCGATCATGACTATTCAGGATTACATGCGCACGCTGGGCCAGCAGGCCCGCCAGGCGTCACGCCGCCTGGCCGCGGCAAGCACCGCGGAGAAGAATGCCGCCCTGCAACACCTGGCTGACGCCATCCGCCGCGAACGCGCCACGCTGCTCGCTGCCAATGCCGAAGACCTGGCCGCAGCCCGTGCCAACGGCCTGGAAACTGCCCTGCTGGACCGTCTCACCCTCTCCGAAAAAGGCGTTGAGCAAATGGCCGAAGGCGTCGAACAGGTCGCGCGCCTGCCCGACCCCATCGGCGAAATCAGCGACATGAAATATCGCCCCTCGGGCATTCAGGTGGGCAAGATGCGGGTCCCGCTGGGCGTGATCGGCATCATCTACGAAGCTCGCCCCAACGTCACCGCCGATGCCGCAGCGCTATGCCTCAAGTCAGGCAACGCCGCCATCCTGCGCGGTGGCTCGGAGGCCATTCACTGCAATCGCGCCATCGCCCGCCTGATCCAGGAATCGCTTGCCGCCGCCGATCTGCCGGCGGAAGCGGTTCAGGTCGTCGACACCACTGACCGTGCCGCCGTCGGCGAGCTGATCACCCTGCGCGAATTCGTCGACGTCATCGTTCCACGCGGAGGCAAGGGCCTGATTGCACGCCTGCTGGCCGAAGCCCGCGTCCCGATGATCCAGCACCTGGACGGCAACTGCCATATTTACATCGACAGCGCTGCCGACCCGGCCAAGGCCCTGAAGATTCTCGAAAACGCCAAAACCCAGCGCTACGGCACCTGCAACACCGCCGAGTCGCTGCTTGTTGCCCGCCCGGTCGCCGCCAAACAACTGCCCGCACTCGCCGCCATGCTGACGGAAAAAGGCGTCGAAATCCGCGGCTGCGCCGAAACCTGCGCCCTGATCGAGAATGCCGTGCCGGCCACGGAAGAAGACTTCCTCACCGAATATCTGGCCCCCATCATTTCCGTCAAGATCGTGGCCGGACTGGACGAGGCCATCGCCCACATCAACCAGTATTCATCACACCATTCGGAAGCCATCGTGACCGAGCATCACCCCAGCGCCATGCGTTTCCTGCGCGAGGTCGATTCTTCATCGGTGATGATCAATGCCTCAACCCGCTTCGCCGATGGTTTTGAATATGGCCTGGGTGCAGAGATTGGCATCTCCACCGACAAGATTCACGCTCGCGGCCCGGTCGGCCTGGAAGGACTGACCAGCCAGAAGTGGATCGTCCTCGGCGACGGCCACGTTCGCGCCTAACCCTACACACACTGCAGGAGAAAAGAGCATGCCAATCAGCTGGACCGCCGATCTCGATACGGGCATCCCCCTCATCGACCAGCAGCATCGCCGCATCGTCGATTTCATCAATCATCTCGAAGTCGCCAAGAATGCGGGCGACAAGGAAGCCGTCAAACAGATCGTGTACGACTGTGTCGACTACACCCTGTCGCATTTCGCCTTCGAAGAAAGCCTGCAGGAAGAGGCGGGGTACGCCTACTGCAAACCGCACAAGAAAGTCCATGAACTCTTCGCGCGCAAAGTATCGGAATACCAGGAGCGCATGGATCTGGGCGATGACGTCGCCGAAGAACTGCACGCCACCCTGGCACGCTGGCTGGTCAATCACATCAAGCGCGACGACGCCGACTATGTCGAGTCCGTGCGTGCCAGCATGGCGCCAGGCGCCAGGGCCCGGGCGGAAGAAAACAAAAAAACCGGCTGGTTCAGACGCCTGTTCGGTCGCTAGATAAAACGGAGAAGAGAGTATGGGAGATTTTGACTGGAGCGATCCGTTCCTGCTCGAACGTCAGCTCAGTGCGGAAGAGCGGCAGGTCCGCAATGCCGCGCGGGAATTTGCGCAAAAGGAACTGGCACCACGGACCCGTACGGCCTTTCGCGAGGAAACGACTGATCCGGCCATTTATCGTCTGCTCGGCGAGATGGGCCTGCTCGGTGCCACACTGCCACCGCAGTACGGCGGCGCGGGGCTCAACTACGTCTCCTACGGTCTGATTGCCCGCGAAGTGGAGTATGTCGACTCGGCCTGGCGTACCCTGGTATCGGTGCAATCCTCCCTGACCATGGTGCCGATTTACGAATTCGGCACCCCGGCACAAAAAGAAAAATATCTGAAGAAACTGGGCAAAGGCGAGTGGATAGGCTGCTTTGGCCTCACCGAACCGGACTCCGGCTCCGACCCTGGCAGCGCCACTGCCCGGGCCAAGGCAGTCGCCGGCGGCTGGCAACTCTCCGGCGTCAAGCGCTGGATCAGCAACGCGCCCATTGCTGATGTTTTGATTGTCTGGGCCAAGGATGATGAAAACATTCTGCGCGGCTTCATCCTGGAAAAAGGCATGCCCGGGCTGTCGACCCCGCTCATCAACGGCAAGGTCGGACTACGTGCGTCGATCAGCGGCGACATCGTGATGGAGAATGTATTCGTCCCCAGCGAGAATCGCCTTGAAGTCGCCGGCCTGAAAGGCCCCTTCACCTGCCTCAACTCTGCCCGCTACGGCATTGCCTGGGGCGCGACCGGTGCCGCTGAGTCCTGCTGGCATACCGCCCGCCAATACACGCTGGAGCGGCAGCAATTCAACCGGCCACTCGCAGCCAACCAGCTGATCCAGAAAAAACTGGCCGACATGCAGACGGAAATTGCGCTCAACCTGCAAGGCGCACTGCGCCTGGGACGCATGCTCGACGATGGCAGCGCCACCCCGGAGCTGATCTCGCTGATGAAACGCAACGCCTGCGGCAAGGCGCTGGAGGTTGCCCGCACCGCCCGTGACATGCTGGGAGGCAACGGCATCTGCGACGATTACGGGGTGATTCGTCACGTCGTCAATCTGGAGGTCGTCAATACCTACGAAGGGACGCACGACGTGCACGCCCTCATCCTAGGCCGGGCACAGACCGGCCTGGCAGCGTTTTAGCGGCGCACCATGCCCGGGTCGTACCACGCCATCGTCGCCGCCCCCGGTTTCTGCCTGGGGGTATGCGCCGCAGAGGCCGCCGTCACAGCCGTCGATTTCCTTGAACCCTGCCCGTCGCAGGCCCCGGAAACACCACTGGCCGCCGAAGTGGTGCGCCAGCTACAGGCCTATCTTGCCGACCCGCGCAGCACCTTCAAGCTGCCGTTGCAGCCTGCCGGCACTCACTTCCAGCGCCGGGTGTGGGCACAGATTGCCGCCATTCCGTGTGGGCAGGTGGCAACTTACGGACAGCTGGCCAAAACCCTGACCAACGCCCCCCGGGCGGTAGGCCAGGCCTGTGGCGCCAACCCTTATCCGGTCGTGGTTCCCTGTCACCGGGTGATTGCCACCGGTGGCGGGCTGGGGGGCTTTGCCAATGCCCGCGGTGGATTCCTGCTTGCCGTCAAACACTGGTTGCTGACGCATGAAGGCCACCTCCCTGCGTAACGCCGACCAGGATGAAATCGACCGCTTCTGCGATGCCTTATGGCTGGAAGACGGTCTAGCCAAAGCTACGCTCGACAGCTACCGTTCCGACCTTTCCCGCCTGGCCGCCTGGCTGCAGACGCAGCATCTGGAAACCTTGCTTGATGCCCGCAACGAAACACTGGCTCGCTTTATCGGCGTCCTGGCGCAGGAAACCCGTGCCAGTTCGCAGGCCCGCTATCTCGCTAGCCTGCGCCGCTTTTACCGCTGGCAGGTCGCCCGTGGCCGCCTGGCGCTGGACCCCAGCCTGAAACTGGTCAATCCTGCCCGCGCCAGCCGCTTGCCCAAAACCCTGGCCGAACGTCAGGTGGAGCGTCTGCTTGCCGCCCCCGACCTGTCCACGGCGCTTGGCCTGCGTGACCGCGCCATGCTGGAGACCCTGTATGCCACCGGGCTGCGCGTATCCGAACTGGTCAGCCTGCAACTTTTCTCGCTCAGCCTCACCGATGGCGTCCTGCGCGCACTGGGCAAAGGCAACAAGGAACGGCTGGTGCCGCTAGGCGAACAGGCCATCGACTGGATCAGCCGTTATCTCACGGAAGCGCGTCCCGCCATTCTTGGCGCACGGCAGAGCGACGACCTGTTCATCACCCAGCGGGGCGCCGCCATGACCCGCCATGCGTTCTGGCACCTCATCAAACGCTATGCAGCCACCGCCGACATTGCGGCAGACACACTTTCGCCGCATGTGCTGCGCCATGCCTTCGCCACCCACCTGCTCAACCACGGTGCCGACCTGCGTGTCGTGCAACTGCTGCTCGGCCATGCCGACATTTCCACCACCCAGATCTACACCCACGTCGCCCGCGAACGTCTGAAAAGCCTGCATGCCCAGCACCACCCGCGCGGCTGAATGCGGTGGGCAGACTCGACCAGACCAAGGGGGCGCCCTGCCGGTCGCAAGACACTGCTCCCCGGTCAGTCGAGTTTTTCCAGCTTGCGGTAAAGCGTTCGCGTACTGACCCCCAGCTGGCGTGCCAGGCTGTCCATGTCACCCTGATGCTGCCGACGTACCCAGGCCAGATAGCGGTTTTCCACTTCATCCAGGGAAACGAGGCGATCCAGGGCAAAGCCGTTACCGGGCAGGCAAGGCGCTGCGGCAGGCAGGGTATCGGCCATGGCCGTCAGATGCTCAAGCTCAATGCTGTTGCCGTCCGCCAGCAGCGAAGCTCGCTCAATCAGATTCCGCAACTCGCGGATGTTGCCGCGAAAACGCTGCTGCGTCAGCCAGACAAGCGCCGCCGGACTGAATGCCCGATTTTTCTTGCGATCGACCCGCCCGAGCAGCGAATTTGCCAGCAACGGAATGTCGCTGCTGCGTTCATGCAGCGCTGGCGTATGAATGGGGAAGGTATTGATGCGGAAATACAGATCACGGCGGAACGTCTCGGCTTCCACCATCGCCGCCAGATCCCGGTGTGTTGCTGAAATCAGGCGAAAATCCACCGGCAACCAGTCCACTCCACCCACCCGCCGGTAAGTCCCGGTTTCCAGCAGACGCAGCAACTTGACTTGCAGATTCAGCGGCAACTCGCCAATTTCATCGAGAAACAGGGTGCCACCGGATGCCGCCTCGACCAGCCCCTGCTTGCGGTGACTGGCCCCCGTAAAAGCGCCTTTCTCATACCCAAACAGCTCAGCTTCAAACAGGGTTTCCGTCATGCCGGCGCAGTCCACCGCGACAAACGGACCATCGGCACGCGAACTGGCTTCGTGAATGGCAGTCGCCACCAGCTCCTTGCCTGTCCCGGTCTCCCCGAGCAGCAAGACCGCCGCATCCGCTGGCGCCACCCGCATCATCTTGTCCAGCATCGCCACGAATGCCGGCGAGCGCCCCACCAGCCCCCGCGCCGCCGCCTGGCTACTGGCTTGACGAACGATGCGCATGGTTTCGACAAAATAGGCAATCGCACCACTTTCATCGCGTACCGGTGAGGTTTCGACGATGACGTGCTCTTCCCCGGTCGGCGTGTGGTGCAGGTGCAGCACACGCTGTGGCTCCCCTGCTTCCAGGCTCATTTTGAGCGGGCAGGATTCCCCCGCCAGATCGCACGGCACATTGAAGCGATGCGACACCTCATAACAGGCCCGGCCGCTGATTTGCCGCCCACCGCCAAACTCGCGCACATACGCCGCATTGGCAGCAATTATGCGGTAATCGGCATTCATCACGATGCGCGGCTCGGGCAATCCATCGAGAAATGAAATGAGTTCCGCAAGAAAGTGCGATGTCAAAGTTGTCACCCCAGCCAAATAAACGCGCCAATTCTGTCACGTTACACAAAACAAGCCAACAACACCCCTGCAAATAGAAGACAAGCCAATGATTCAATTCGAAAAAATATAAAAACAAAAGCTGGCACGCTAATTGTTATTACTTCAACGGAACCCGGGAAACGCCTCCCACAGCTGACAGAGTTCCCCTGATTCAGTCAGCCGGCGGCGCCACCCAACCCGCTGCATTCCCCCTTGGTTTGCCCCGCAGGCTTGCTTCATGCGACGGGATGGACGGTGCACTCGGGTTCCAGCATGCATCTTCAACGGAATGGAAATGAACGCAGAACATAAAAACCCCAGGCAAGCCGCAGAAGTTTCTTTCTACGAAAAGCGCAAGAAAATTCACGCCAAGCGTGTGCGTGGATTCTTTGACAACTGGCGCGTCGCCCTGGTCATCATCACCCAGCTCATTTTCTATGGCACCCCCTGGCTGATGTGGAATGACCGCCAGGCCATCCTCTTTCACCTGGTCGAGCGCAAGTTCTATATCTTCGGCCTGGTCTTCTGGCCACAGGATGTGATCTACCTCGCCATCCTGCTCATCATTTCAGCCTACGCGCTGTTCCTGGTCACAGCAGTCGCCGGCC
The DNA here is from genome assembly GCF_905120355.1 of Azonexus hydrophilus. GTDB lineage: Bacteria > Pseudomonadota > Gammaproteobacteria > Burkholderiales > Rhodocyclaceae > Azonexus. The sequence continues at coordinate 28,904 of NZ_CAJHOB010000019.1, forward strand.
GCCTGTTCTGCGGCTATGCCTGTCCGCAGACGGTATACACCCAACTGTTCATGTGGATTGAAAACTGGATCGAAGGCGACCGCAATGCCCGTCTGAAACTCGACAATGCCCCGATGAACGCACGCAAATTCCGCCTGCGCGCCAGCAAATTCCTCCTCTGGGGGGCACTGGCGCTATGGACGGGATTCACTCTGGTGGGTTATTTCACCCCCATGCACGAGTTGATCGACAACGTACTCAGCAACAACCTCGGCCCCTGGGAAACCGTGTGGATCTTCCTCTACGGTGGCTTCACCTTCCTCTTCGCCGGCTTCATGCGCGAACAGGTGTGCAAATACATGTGTCCGTATGCCCGCTTCCAAAGCGTCATGTTCGACCCGGACACCCTCATCATCACCTACGACCCGGAGCGCGGCGAACCGCGCGGTGTGCGCAAGAAAAACACCGATGCGAGCGCGCTCGGCGACTGCGTGGCCTGCGAACAATGTGTCGTCGTCTGCCCGACCGGCATCGACATCCGCAACGGCTTGCAGTACGAATGCATTGGCTGCGCCGCCTGCATCGACGTCTGCGACCAGGTCATGGACAAGGTGGGTCTGCCCCGTGGCCTGATCCGCTACTCCACCGAGAATGCGATGCAACACAAGCTCGATCACAAGAGCGTGCTGTCACACATCATCCGGCCGCGTATCTTGGTCTATACAGCCATCCTCATCCTGATCACGCTGGTCGCCGGCTATTTCCTGGCGCATCGTATTCCGCTCAAGGTCGATGTCATCCGTGACCGTTCCGTACTGACCCGCGAAGCCGATGATGGCAGCATTGAAAATGTATTCATGCTGCAGATCATGAACACTTCAGAAGAGGCGCAACGCTACAAGATCACGGTGGACGGCCTGAACGGCGCACGCATTGCCGGCGCCAGCGAAGTTGATGCTGATGCCGCCGGCCTAACCTCCTTCAACGTCGTGGTGGCAGCACCGCCCGATGCCGGCAAGCGTGGCTCGAATCCGATCCATTTCACCATTACCTCCGAACAGAACCCGGAGATCACCCTGCGGGAGAAAGCCTCTTTCCTCCTGCCCTGACGCCAAACAGGGCAGACTCCGCTTGGGCGGGCGCTGGTCGCCCGCCTTTTTTTGTCTACGCGTCAGGCACGCAACATGATTTGCGTGCCAGCAAATGCCACCTGCTGACCTGGGCGCAGCTTGGCCCGCTTGCGGGTTTCCACCACACCATCGACACGGATCAGCCCAGCTTCCACCGCCGCATGCGCAGCCCCGCCGGAAGCACACAGCCCCAGCACCTTCAATAACTGGTCAAGCTGGATGTATTCACCGCTGACCACGAATTCATGCGCGGCCATTTCAGTTCAGAACAACGAAATGTGTCGCATGACGAGCGGCCAATTCGGCCACGGGCCCCCGCAAAACTTCCTCTCCCGCGAACAGCAGCGCATCGGCACCCGCCGTACACAAGCCTTCAATGGCGGGGCCATCACCATGCAGAACATTGAGCACACCGGCAGGAAACTCGCAGCGGCTGGCCAGTTCACACAAGGCAAAGGCAGCAGACGGTGCTTTCGGGCTGGGCTTGATGACCACGGTCGCCCCCGCCAGCAGCGCCGGCGCCACTTTGGCGGCAGCAAGGAGCGGCCGCTCGGCACCAACGACCAGGCCAAGAACCCCGGATTGCCCCAACTTGTCGGCGCGCAGCACCTGTACCGCCGCCACAACTTCAGCTTCGGCATCTGCCTGCGCCACACCACGATCTGCCATCAGCAATTTGGCAAAATGCCCGCTGTAGCCTTCCAGTGCGGTCGCCAGCTGGGCCAGCTTGTCCTGCCGGCCGCTCAGCCCCAGCCCTGTCCAGATCGCCGCCGCATCTCGGGCCGCGGCAAGCGCCTGGGCTGATTCCTCGGCGCCGCACAGTGGAACCCGATGCTGCGCCACACCGGTAACAGGGTTGACCACATCAAACAACTGGTTGCCCACGGTCAGACAGGCACGTCCGTTGATCCAGAGGGGAATGGCCAGCGGGCCGTCGTGTGCGAGTTCCATTGTCTTGTCCTGTATGCCTGACAGCCCTTCCAGCCAGCCTTTCAGGCAGCGGAGGCAAGTTCGGCCTGTGGTAATATTGCAGCGCACAAAGTTGCGCAACCGACTATGCTACTCAAAGTCCCCGCATAAAGGAATCCTGTTGTCAGCCCACTTGTCAGCCCACGCCAAGGCAACCCCAGTGAAACCCGTAGCAAGCGCGAACAAGGGCAGCAAATCAGCCGGCTCGATCCAGGTGATCGAACGCATGATGTCGTTGCTCGATGCACTCGCCGCCGTACCCGACACCGCCAGCCTGAAACAACTGGCCAGCGCCACCGACCTGCACCCCTCGACGGCCCACCGCATCCTCGCCGCCATGTGTCAGGCGCGCTTCGTCGAGCGTCAGGATGCCGGCGCCTACCGCCTGGGCATCCGCCTGCTGGAGTTGGGCAGCATCGTCAAATCGCGCATCAACCTGCGCGATGTCGCACTCCCTTTCATGCAGACTTTGCACGAAAAGATCGGCGAATCGATCAATCTGGGCATCCGTCACGAAGATGAAATCGTCTACCTCGAACGCACCTCCTCCGGCCGTTCGCTGGTGCGCGTGGTGTACCTGGTCGGCGGGCGTGCCCCCCTGCATCTGACATCGCTCGGCAAACTATTCCTGGCCGCCGACGGCTTGCCCAAGGTCCGTGAATATGCCCGTCGCACCGGCCTGCCCGGGAAGACGCCGCACTCCCTGACTCAGCTTGATGCGCTGGAAAAGGCGCTGGACAAGATACGCCGGCACGGCATCGCTTACGACGACGAAGAAGCCGAGCTTGGCCTCAGATGCGTCGCCGCGCCGATTCATGACGAAGAAGGCAACATCGTCGCCGCCCTGTCCGTTTCGGCCCCAACCGATCGCCACGACCCGACCTGGGCGACCGAGGTAAAACTCACGGCCAATGCCGTGTCGCAAGCGCTGGGCTTCCGCGGCCACAGCAAGTAAAACGGGCTGCCGCAGCAGCCCGTAAACCTGTCGATGCCCCCGCGCTCAGACGGGGCGAGCCCCCTTCGTCAGCGAGGCACTTTCCATCCAGCGTTTGATGCGATTGGCGTCGCCCACCCGCGTCATCTTACCCTGCGAGTCGAGTAGAACAATGACCACCGGCTTGTCCGCAACCCAGGCCTGCATGACCAAACAGCGACCCGCTTCGGAAATATAGCCCGTCTTTGACACGCCGATCTGCCAGTTCTCGCTGCGAACCAAGGCATTGGTATTGCCGAAATTCTGAATGCGGCCATTCAGTTCCACCTTGGCTTCAGCCGTGGTCGAGAACATGCGGATTTCGGGATAACGTGCAGCAGCCGTCACCATGCGCGCCAGATCGTGCGCCGTCGAGACATTGTTGCTCGACAGACCGGTCGGCTCTTCAAAGCGACTGTCAAACATGCCCAGCGAACGTGCCTTGCGATTCATGGCCGCAACAAAAGCCGGCAAACCACCCGGATAATGCCGCCCCAGTGCATTGGCTGCGCGATTTTCCGACGACATCAAGGCCAACAGCATGGCGGTTTCCCGGGTCATGGTCGTGCCCACCGGCAAACGCGAACGGGTGCCCTTCAGATCATCAATATCGTCGTGGCTGATGCTGATGATTTCATTCAAATCGAGTCCGGCATCAAGAACGACCATGGCCGTCATCAATTTCGAAATCGAAGCAATCGGCAGCACCGCATCCGGCTGTTTTTCGACCAGCGCCTTGCCCGTCGTTTGATCAAGCACCAGCGCGGCCGAGGACTGAATGGCCAGATGGGCCGGATCATCACTCACCGCGACGTGGCGCACCGGATTGGCCGATTTTTGCGCAACCTTTTTCTTGGTTGTTGTCCGGTTTGCTGTTTTCTTCTTGCCCGAAGAGGACTTGGCCGATTTTGTCGCCGGCTTCACCGCCTGTTTTTTGCCAGCCGTTTTCTTGGCAGCCGGCTTCACCGCACCTTTTTTTACTGCCGCCTCATTTTTGGCGGAAAACGCAGGCAACGGGCTTGCCATCATGGTACAGGCGGCCAGGAAGGCCAGAATTGTTCGCCGCATGGTGTGCTCCTGAAATCTGCGCCAAATTTTAACGAAGTTTACTCTTTGACGCAGATATTTCAATCAAACCATGGCGATAGAAACATTTATTGATGTCTTTTCTCAGAAATTCCAGCACTTAGCCGGCATCCACCACCGTCAGGGCCGTCATGTTGACGATGCGCCGGACCGTCGCCGTCGGGGTCAGGATGTTCACCGGCTGCGCTGCACCGAGCAGGATGGGGCCCACGGTGAGGTTATCGCCAGCAGCCACCTTCAAAAGGTTGAATGAGATATTGGCGGCGTCGAGCGTCGGCATCACCAGCAGGTTGGCCTGGCCTTTCAGGCGGGAATTGGGAAAGGCCGCCTGGCGAATTTCTTCGTCCAACGCCGCATCCCCATGCATCTCGCCTTCCACTTCCAGCTCTGGCGCGCGGGCGCTGAGGGCCGCCAGCGTCGCCCGCATTTTTGCTGCGGTCGGTGTATTGGCGGTCCCAAAGGTGGAGTGCGAAAGCAGCGCCACTTTTGGCGTGATGCCGAAATTGCGAATTTTTTCCGCCGCCATCAAGGTCATGTCAGCCAACTCATCGGCGGTGGGGTCATAGTTGATGTAGGTATCGCCGATGAAGACGGTGCGCCCTGGCAGCATCAGCAGATTCATTGCGTAGAAATGATCCACCGCTGCGCTGGTGCCGATGACATTCTGCACGTATTCACGGTGTGTTTCGTGCCGCCCGAATGTGCCACAAACCAGACCATCCGCATAGCCGAGACGCACCATCAGCGAGCCATAGAGCGTGTTGCGGCGACGCACTTCACGGCGGGCAAAATCAGGCGATACCCCTTTGCGTTCCATGAGGCGGTGGTAAGTCGTCCAGAACTCTTCGTAATGGGCATCGAAAAACTCGCAGTTTTCCGAATGCACCACTTCAAAATCGACACCTTCGCGAATGCGCAGACCGGCCATCTCGATCCGGCGAGCTATTTCGGCATGCCGCCCGATCAGGATCGGCTGGGCGATCCCCTCGTCGCGGATAACCTGCACCGCGCGCAACACCCGCTCGTCCTCGCCTTCGGCAAAGACGATGCGCTTGGGCGACATCCGGGCCTGGGCAAAAACCGGCTTCATGATGAGGCCGGAGTGGTAAACGAATTCATTCAAGCTTTGCAGGTAAGCATCCCAATCGGTGATCGGGCGCGTGGCCACGCCGGAATCCATGGCTGCTTTGGCAACGGCTGGCGCAATCTTGACAATCAGGCGGGGATCAAATGGCTTGGGAATCAGGTATTCCGGACCAAAACCGGAAATCCGTTCACCATAAACGGAGGCCGCCATGTCCGGCTGTTCGGCGCGGGCCAGTTCGGCAATCGCCTTGACCGAGGCCATTTTCATCTCGCCGGTAATCGTCGTTGCACCGACATCGAGCGCGCCACGGAAAATATAAGGGAAGCACAGAACGTTGTTCACCTGATTCGGGTAATCGGAACGCCCGGTGCAGATAATTGCGTCGTCACGCACCGCCTTCACTTCTTCCGGCAGGATTTCCGGCCGTGGATTGGCCAGTGCCATGATCAGCGGCCGCGCCGCCATCTTTTGCACCATCTCGGGCTTCAGCACACCACCGGCAGACAACCCGAGAAACACGTCAGCACCGGCGATGACTTCGCCCAGGCTGCGCATCTCGCTGGCCTTGGCATAGCGCGCCTTGATCTCATCCATTTCTTCCACCCGGCCTTGATAGACCAGACCATGAATGTCGGTGACCCAGATGTTTTCCACCGGCGCTCCCAGCAGCACCAGCAGGTCAAGGCAGGCGAGTGCCGCCGCCCCCGCGCCGGAAGCCACAATCTTCACTTTGGACAGATCCTTGCCGATCAGGTGCAGGCCGTTGAGGATGGCTGCGCCGACAACGATTGCCGTTCCATGCTGGTCGTCGTGGAAGACCGGAATCTTCATCCGCTCGCGCAGCTTCTGCTCGATGTAGAAGCACTCGGGCGCCTTGATGTCTTCCAGATTGATACCGCCGAACGTTGGCTCCAGCGAGGCGATGGCTTCGATCAGCTTGTCCGGATCGCGCTGTTCAATCTCCAGATCGAACACATCGATGTTGGCAAATTTCTTGAACAAGACCCCCTTGCCTTCCATCACCGGCTTCGCCGCCAGCGGCCCGATTGCCCCCAGGCCCAGCACCGCCGTGCCATTGGTGATGACTCCGACGAGATTGGCGCGCGCCGTCAGCTGACTGACCGCAGCGGGATCATTGACGATTTCCTCGCAGGCAAACGCCACCCCCGGAGAGTACGCCATGGACAGGTCATACTGATTGGTCAGCTGTTTGATGGGCGTGACCGCAATTTTTCCCGGCTTGGGATGACGGTGGTAGTGCAGAGCGGCTTCGCGCAATTGTCGGGGGTCCATGGCATCTCCGTTTCGCAATATGAAAGCGAGTTTTGATTAGCGGTAAATCATAACAGGAATACACCGCCCGGTCAGCCGCCAGCTAGCGCTTCAGCCCCCGATGACCAGCACCACCCGGCGATTTTGCGCCTTGCCGCTCTCGCTGCGATTATCCGCGACAGGAAACTCGCTCCCCAAACCACGCACCCGGATCTGATCGGGCTTCATGCCCGCCGCCCGCATCCGCTCGGCCACAGCTTCCGCTCGCCGTTGCGACAGCTGCTGATTCTGGCTGCGCGAACCAGTGGCATCGGTATGCCCATCGACACGCACTGCCGTGATCCCCGCCTGCATCAACTGGTGCGTGATGCGATACACCGTCTGCTTTGCCTCTTCCGTCAATTCTGCTTCGTTGCTGCCGAAGAGCAGTTTGTCGGAAGCGCTGAACACCCAGTCATCGGCGTCCTGCACGAACCCCACCTCCTTCAGGGCCGCCACCTGCTGCTCGGTGAGATTACCCACTTTTCCCGGCACCGACTGACAGGCTGCCAGACACAGCAGCACCAGGCCCAGCAGTACGTTGAGCTTACTCATCTTTTTCTCCCCCATTCTCTGTTGCTCCGGAAAACACGACATACCGGCCACGACCTGCGCGCTTGGCGGCATACATGGCCTGATCGGCATACTTCACCCAGCCCGCCAGGGTGTCATTCGGCGCAACCGGCAAAAAAGCCACGCCCACACTGAGCGATGCCTGCAAAGTCGCACCCTCCGGCAAACCAATCGGCTGCCGCATGCCATCCATCATGCTCTGCGCAATCCGCTCGGCCTGCGTTGGATCATCCAAGGGGTAAAGCAATGCGGCAAATTCATCGCCGCCCAGGCGCGCCAGCAAATCGTCTTCCCGCACCCGGGCACGCAAACGCCGGGCGATGGCGTGCAGTACGACATCACCTACCTCATGACCATGGGTGTCATTGATCGACTTGAAATAATCGACATCAATGAAAAAAAGTGCCGCCATACCCGTCCCATGCCCCGTCAGCAAACTGATGACTTCAGTTGCCTGCGCTTCAAAACAGGCGCGGTTGCACAAGCCGGTAAGCGCATCATGGTTCGCCTGATAGGCCAACTGCTCCGCATGATCGCGCATTTTTCCCTGCCACAGGGGGTGAGCTCCCGGAACAGCGCGGCCACGTCCTCGGACAAGCGCTGCACCTCACTGATCCGTGCCGGTTCAAGCTGGGCATCGAAACGATGCTCGCGCCGCGCCCGTGCAGTCACCTCGGCCAATCTGCGCAAAGGACGGACAATTTGCGAACTGTCCCGCCGCGACAGGCGCGAAGCGACCCAGATGCTCGTCCCGAGCGCGAAAATGCCACAGGCAATAGCCACCAGAATGAAGCGCAGCAGATCATGCCCGGCGCCATGCAGCCGTACCGAGCCGACCAGTCTGCCGCCATGCCGTATTTCCGCCACCGCAGGCTGATCAATGAACAGGCCCGCAAGCAAGCGCTCACCGACATACCATAAGCTATCGTCCAGCTCCTCCCAATGCGCAATGACCTTGCCGGCATGATCAAGCACGTACGCAGCTGCCAAGGAACGGTTGGCCGTAATCGAACGCAAATCCTCGGCGGCCGCGTCAGCATCACCAAACACCACGGCTGCTCCAACGGTGTAAGCCACCGAGCGGGCCGACAAGTGAAGATTGTCGAGCATGTAGAAGCGCAGCATGAACAGGCCGAGAACGAACAGAAAGAGGCTGGCCAGCGTCACCGCCAGCAAGGCCACCCGCATGTTGGCAACGTGCAGGACCTCCTGCAGCGGCCGCGTCCGCAGCATAGGTAACGCAGGCGAACTCATGGCGCCACCTGGCGAGGCTGCGCCCGGGCACCGGGGCTGCTCTTTTCCGACGAGGTTTCCTGCCGACGGCGAACCAGTTGCAGCACTTTCGGGCTGATGCGCACGCTACCGCGTGAAATCGCATCGAGATTCGCCAGCAAGCCAATCTCACCATCGGCTGCATGCAGGCAGAACATGCTGCCCGCGGTACATTCCAGGTCGCCTTCCGTCACACTCAGGAGCGGCCGACCGCTCGCCATCTTGATCACCTGGCGCTGCAACGCCAGCGGCAACGCCCCCATGTAGATGATGTCACAGCCATTTTCCCAGCCCGCAGACAGATCGGTGACATCGCGGATCAGCAGCTTGCGATCGAGCAGCGGCGCAAGGCTGGCCCCATTCCCCGGCAGATAGGCCAAATAACCAGCAGTACACAGGCGGAAATAGCTCGGCTCCACCGGCCAGCGCGCATAACCGATGATGCCGGCGAGCGTGCGCCCAGTCTGCACACCCAAGTCGGCTGCCAGTACTGGCCGCCCTGGCAGCCCGGAAAGAAGAAACGCGCACAACAGCGTCAGAAGGCGAAAAAACGACACGACAATCCTGGGCAATAAATATGAAATGTCATACGACAGGACCACATCATAGTTCCAGTCGCGGCAACAGACAATTTCAGTTTCCCGTATCATGGCGCTCTTCCCGGACTTAAACCCCTGCCCATGCGTAGGCCCTTGCAGCCATGACGTCGCTGACCGTCGACGATTTCGACTTCTTTCTTCCTCCCGAACTCATTGCCCAGCACCCTGCCCCGCAGCGTGGCGGCAGCCGTCTTCTCACCGTGCGCTCCGGCACCGCTGGCTGTGTACTCGACGACCGCCAATTCACTGACTTGCCAAGCCTCGTCCGGGCGGGCGACCTGCTTGTTTTCAACGACACCCGCGTCATCAAGGCGCGCTTCTTCGGCAACAAGGAAAGCGGGGGCCGGGTCGAAGTCATGCTCGAACGCATCCTCAACAACCGTCAGGCCCTGTGTCAGATCCGCGCCAGCAAAGCCCCAAAAACCGGCACCCGCCTGCGTCTAGCCGACGCCTTCGATGTCGTGATGAGCTGCCGTGCCGGTAGCGATAACGACCTGTTCGTACTCGACCTGATTGATCAGGACAATTTCTGGGAAGTCGCCGAAACCTGGGGCCAGCTGCCCTTGCCGCCCTACATCGAACACCCGGCCGATGCCGGTGACGAAACGCGCTACCAGACAGTGTATGCCCGCGCCCCGGGGGCGGTCGCTGCTCCCACTGCTGGCCTGCACTTCAGTCAGGACATGCTGGCAAGCCTCGCCCAGCAAGGCGTTGCCAGCGCCTTCGTCACCCTGCACGTCGGCGCCGGCACCTATCGCCCGGTGCGCGTGCACAACATCGCCGAACACCGCATGCACAGTGAGCGTTACGAGATTCCGACAACCACCGCTGCCGCCGTCGCCACCACCCGCGCCCGCGGCGGACGGGTCATCGCGGTGGGCACCACCAGCCTGCGGGCACTGGAATCAGCGGCGCAGGCCGATGGCACACTGCTCGCCGGCAGCGGTGACACCGACATCTTCATCACGCCGGGTTACCGCTTCAAGGTGGTCGACCGCCTGCTCACCAATTTTCACCTCCCAAAATCGACGCTGCTGATGCTGGTTTCCGCCTTTGCCGGCCACGCCAGCATCCGCGCCGCCTACGCCCACGCAGTGGCAGAGCGGTACCGCTTCTTCAGTTATGGCGATGCCATGCTTCTCGAGAAATCCGATGCAATTTGAACTTCTGCACACCGACGGCACGGCACGCCGCGGCACCGTGACACTTGCGCACGGACAGGTGCAAACTCCTGTCTTCATGCCGGTCGGCACCTATGGCACGGTCAAAGCCATGACGCCACAAGCCTTGCACGACATCGGGGCGCAAATCTGCCTGGGCAACACCTTCCATCTCTGGCTGCGCCCGGGCCTGGAAGTGATCGCTGCACACCACGGACTGCACGACTTCATGCAGTGGCAGAAACCCCTGCTCACCGATTCCGGCGGCTTCCAGGTCTTCTCGCTCGGCGCCCTGCGCAAGATCAGCGAAGAAGGCGTCAAGTTCAGCTCGCCGCACGACGGTGCCAAGCTCTTTCTGTCGCCGGAAATCTCGATGCAGATCCAGAAGACGCTCAATTCCGACATCGTCATGATCTTCGACGAATGCACACCCTACCCGGCCAGCCACGACGAAGCCGCCAAGTCGATGCGCCTGTCGATGCGCTGGGCCAGACGCTCGCGTGACGAACACGACAAGCTCGAAAACACCAATGCGCTATTCGGCATCGTTCAGGGCGGCATGTACGAAGACCTGCGCGACGAATCGATTGCCGGCCTGTGCGACATCGGCTTCGACGGCATGGCCATCGGCGGCCTGTCGGTCGGCGAACCCAAGGCAGACATGGCCCGCGTACTGGCCCATACCGCACCGCGCCTGCCGGTACACAAACCACGCTACCTGATGGGCGTCGGCACGCCGGAAGATCTGGTCTTCGCCGTCAGCCAGGGCATGGACATGTTCGACTGCGTAATGCCCACACGCAATGCCCGCAATGGCCATCTCTTCACCCGCTTTGGCGACGTCAAGATCAAGAACGCCCGCTACCGCGCCGACACCGGCCCGCTCGATCCGTCGTGCTCCTGCTACACCTGTCGCCAATTCACACGCAGCTATCTGCACCACCTGTTCCGCAACGGTGAAATCCTTGGCGGCATGCTGAACACCATCCACAACCTGCACTTTTATCAGACCCTCATGGCCGAAATGCGTACCGCCATCGAAAACGGGCAGTTCCAGTCCTGGACCAGCCGCTTTGCTACGGACCGATGCAGCGGGCAATGATAGAATCGTCCGCTTCAAAAATTTTTATCTGGAGAAACATTGATGATTAGTCTTGCCTACGCCCAGACTGCGGGCGCTGCCGACGCAAGCGGCGGCTTCATGCAACTGCTGCCGATGATCCTGATGTTTGGCGTGCTGTGGTTCCTGATGATCCGCCCGCAGATGAAGAAGGCCAAGGAACACAAGGCACTGCTCGCCGCCCTGCAGAAAGGCGATGAAGTCGTCACCGGCGGCGGTCTCACCGGACGTGTGACCAAGGTAGGCGAAGCCTACGTGCACGTCGAAATTGCCGAAGGCGTCGAAGTCGTGGTGCAGAAGCCCTCCGTCGTCATCGTGCTGCCCAAGGGTTCGCTCAAGGGCGTGTAAGTCGAGAACGAATAGCCGAGCGGCGCCCCGGAGCGCCGTTCCACTCTCCGTTCTTCACTGGCCCCGCCCACAATGAACCGTTATCCCCTCTGGAAATACATCCTCGTCGCTGTTGCCCTGGTCTTCGGCTTCATCTATACCCTGCCCAATTTCTACGGCGAATCGCCGGCGGTACAGGTCTCCAGCGCCAAGGTCACGCTCAAGATCGATGAAGGCACCCGGGCGCGGGTCGAAAGTGCCCTACAGGCCGCCAGCATCACCCATGACGGCATCCAGCTCGACACGGTCGGCGTCAAGGCACGCTTCAAGGATACCGACACCCAACTGAAGGCCAAGGACGTGCTGGAACGCGCCTTCAACCCGGACCCCACCGATCCGCAGTACGTCATCGCGCTCAATCTGCTCTCCGCATCGCCGCAATGGCTGACCTCGCTGCGTGCCCTGCCGATGTACCTCGGCCTCGATCTGCGCGGCGGCGTGCACTTCCTCCTGCAAGTCGACATGCCGGGCGCCATCACCAAACGTCTCGACTCGACCGCCGCCGACCTGCGCAGCCTGCTACGTGACAAGAATGTGCGCCACGCCGGGATCAGCCGCGACGGCGAACGGATCGTGATCCGTTTCCGTGACGCCGAAACCCGTGCTGCCGGCCAGAAAATCCTGGCCAGCAGCCACGACGACCTGGCACTGGCAGAAGTCGGCCAGGGCGACGATCTGCGTCTGATCGCCAGCCTCAAGCCAGAAGCGCTGAAACGCATCGGCGAGTTCGCCATCAAGCAGAACATCAACACCCTGCACAACCGGATCAACGAACTCGGCGTCGCCGAGCCGGTGATCCAGCAGCAAGGCGCCGACCGCATCGTCGTCCAGTTGCCCGGCGTGCAGGATACGGCCAAGGCCAAGGACATTCTCGGCCGCACCGCGACCCTGGAAATCCGCATGGTCGACGACGGCCCCGGTGCCCTGGAGGCCGGATTGGCAGGCAATGTGCCTTTCGGCACCGAGCTCTACACCGAACGCGGCGGCTCGCCGCTGTTGGTCAAGAAGCAGGTTGTCCTCACCGGCGACCGCCTCACAGACGCCCAGCCGGGTTTCGACAGCCAGACCAACGAAGCCGCCGTACACCTGACGCTCGATTCTGCCGGCGCCCGCATCTTCAAGGACATCACCCGCGACAACGTGGGCAAGCGCATGGCCATCCTGCTGATTGAAAAAGGCAAGGGTGAAGTCGTGACTGCGCCGGTCATCCGCACCGAAATCGGTGGCGGCCGGGTGCAGATCTCCGGCCGCATGACCACGGCCGAAGCCAACGACGTGGCGCTGCTGCTGCGCGCCGGCTCGCTCGCCGCACCGATGGAAATTGTCGAAGAGCGCACCATCGGCCCGTCGCTCGGCGCCGAGAACATCTCGCGCGGCTTCCAGGCCACCCTGTGGGGCTTCGTTGCCATCGCCGTATTCATGATCCTCTACTACGAGGTGGTCGGCCTGATTTCGGTCATCGCCCTGGCCTCCAACCTGCTGCTGCTAGTGGCCTTGCTGTCGCTGCTGCAAGCCACGCTGACTCTGCCCGGCATCGCCGCCATCGCCCTCACCCTGGGCATGGCCATCGACGCCAACGTGCTGATCAACGAGCGCATCCGCGAAGAATTACGTGCCGGCCTGCCGCCGCAAGCAGCCATTGCCGAAGGCTACGAGCGCGCCTTTGCCACCATTCTCGACTCCAACGTCACCACCATGATTGCCGGTCTGGCCCTGCTCATCTTCGGTTCCGGGCCGGTGCGTGGTTTTGCCGTGGTGCATTGTCTGGGCATCCTGACCTCGATCTTCTCCGCCGTGGTCATCTCCCGCGCCCTGATCAACCTGATCTACGGCCGGCAGAAAAAGCTGACCAAAATCGCTGTCGGCACCGTCTGGAAAGAAGGCCTTGCCACCGTCAGCGGCAAGAAACAAGGCTAACGAGGAGCTCGCGCCATGGAATTTTTCCGCATCAAAAAAGACATCCCCTTCATGCGCCATGCGCTGGTGTTCAACGTCATTTCGTTGCTCACCTTCGTTCTGGCGGTGTTTTTCCTGGTCACCAAAGGCCTGCATCTGTCGGTCGAATTCACCGGCGGCACGCTGATCGAAGTCAAGTACGAGCAGAGTGCCGATCTGGAGAAAATCCGCAGCACGCTGGGCAGCAGCGGCTTTGCCGATTACTCGGTGCAGAATTTCGGCTCCTCGCAGGATGTCATGATCCGCCTGCCGCTGCGCGAGGGGGAAGACAGCGCCAAGCAGGGCGAAGGCGTCATGCAGGCACTAGCCAGCGGCGCCCCTGGCGCCAGCCTGCAGCGGGTGGAATATGTCGGCCCACAGGTCGGCCGCGAACTGGCCGAAAACGGTGCCATGGCACTGTTTGTGGTGATCATCGGCATCATCATCTATCTTGCCTTCCGCTTCGAATGGCGCTTTGCGGTCTCGGCCATCATCGCCAACATGCACGACGTCATCATCATTCTCGGCTTCTTTGCCGCCTTCCAGTGGGAATTCTCCCTCTCGGTGCTGGCGGCGGTGCTGGCGGTGCTCGGCTACTCAGTGAATGAATCGGTGGTCGTCTTTGACCGGGTACGTGAAACCTTCAAGAAGATCCGCGGCCTCAGCTCCACCCCGCAGGTGCTCGACCACGCCATCACCAGCACCATCAGCCGCACCATCATCACCCACGGCTCGACCCAGGTCATGGTGCTGTCGATGTTCATCTTCGGCGGTGAAACCCTGCATAACTTTTCACTCGCCCTGACCATCGGCATCTGCTTCGGCATCTACTCCTCGGTGCTGGTCGCTGCCCCGCTGGTCATGTGGCTGGGTGTTTCGCGCGAGCAGTTCATCAAGGCGAAGAAACCCGTCGCCGAAGGCGCCACCGAAGACGGCGCCTGCGTGTAAACGCCAGCGCAGCACAGACAGACTGGCGGTTACGACCGCCAGTTTGCGTTTACGCCACGCCCCGCTACGTTCTTGCAAAACCGGCATCCCCGGGCGACACTCCGGCTTCCTCCACCTACCATCCATCGACAGCCATGCCCGCACTTTCCAACCTGGACATCCCCGCCCTACTCGGACGCCTGCCCCTGTTCTCCAGCATGCTGCCGGAAGAAATCGAGCGCATTGCGCGCGGCACCCGGGAATTGCGCGTCGCCAAGGGCGACATCCTGTTTCACAAGGGTGACCCCTGCCTGGGCTTTCATCTGCTCCTTTCCGGTCAGATCAAGCTGGCCTTCACGTCCTCCCAGGGCAATGAAAAAGTGGTCGAGATCATCACCGCCGGGCAGTCCTTCGGTGAAGCGATCATGTTCATGGACACCCCCTACATCGTGTTCGCCCAAGCGCTGTCGGATGCGCAAATGCTGCACATTTCCAAGACGGCGCTGTACGAAGAACTCGACAACGACCCCAAACTCGCCCGCAAGATGCTCGCCAGCATGGCCATGCGCCTGCACCAGGCCATGCACGACATGGAGGCCAACTCACTGCACTCCGGCAAGGAACGCATCATGAGCTACCTCCTGCGCGAAGTACCACCGCACGAAGCCGGAGCGCGTTCGGGCACCGTGTCGCTGACCACCACCAAGGGTGTCATCGCCTCGCGCCTCAACCTGACCCAGGAACACTTCTCGCGCATCCTGCATGAACTGGTCACGGATGGACTGATCGTCGTCAATGGCCGCAACATCGATATTCCCGACCTGGAAAAAATGCGCCGGGCACTCGGCTGACATCATTGTCACCAGAAAAAACGGGGTGGATCAACATCCACCCCGTTTTGCCCTTGATCGCGAGGATCAATCGGTAATCAGCTTGCCCTTGGTCAGCAGATCCTGAATGATTGCCTGATCGTTCAGCGTGCTGTTGGCGGTCAGATCAACACCCGAGAGGGTGATCTGCTGCAGCACATCACCATTGCCAGTCGGCTTGATGTCGATCACGGTATTGCTGCCAGACTTGCTGAAATGCAGGTAGTCCGTCAGGTTGCCGGTGCCGTTGGCGTGCTGCTCACCGACCAGTAGATCGCGCAGGTCGAGCACATCGCCGCCGGCCGCCTTGGGTGCGATATTGAAATCGCTGATCGTGTCGCGTGCTGGCGCAGCTGCTGTGCCTTGGTCACCGAAGGCCCAGACGAAGGTGTCTGAACCCAGGCCACCGGTCAGGAGATCGTCGCCCGCACCACCACGCAAGGTATCGGAGCCTGCCGCGCCATCAATGGTGTCATTTCCGCCCCCCCCATTGATGATGTCACGCCCGGCACTACCGATGATCTGCTCATCCTGGTTATCGCCGTCATGGATGGCGCCGCTGCGGATCTGGTAGACCCCATTGGTCGCCGACTCGACGATATCCTGATGTGCAGCCAGTTGCTCCAGGCCAAGCTTGGCATAGTCTTCCGGCGAGAACAGTGCGAACTCATCGACGCCGAGCACCTTGTAGGCGGAATCTGCCGCCCCGCTGGCCTTGACCTCGATACGCAGGGAAGCGTGCCCGCCTTGGTCCCAGTAAAGCACTTCGATGCTCTGCAGCCCCTCGTCGATGACCCTGCCGCTAAAGCTATGCGTGGTCGTGGACTGGATGGCATCGCGCCGCGCAATCTCTTCGCCACCGATCAGCACACGGTAGCCATCATCGGCGGTGATCCGGAAGTCGTAGCTGCCGCCCGCCGGAATGGAGATGTAGCCGACCATGCGGATGATCGCATCGGAGGTGTCGCCCAGACCACCAGTCACTTGCAGACTGTCGGCGTTGGTGGCGGTGGTGCCTTGCAGGAAGCGCTGCAGGTTGTTGTCACCCGAGCCGCTACCGGCTTGAGCGCTAATCGTTGTGCCGCCCGCCTGAATCACCCGGTTCTGGCCCAGATCGTTGGAGAACAGTGTGCTCGTACCCCCGACGCTGTTGAAACCGAATTCCAGCTTGTTGGCCGAGAAAGCCGCGTCCGTCGCGGTAGCACTCGAAGAACGTGCACTCCCGATCAGCGTACCATCGCCGTTGCGCCCCTCGATGATCGTTTCAATCTGATTCAGCGTCGTCAGATTGCCACCATTCCGGTCGTCCGCATGAATACGGGTGGCACCGGAATACTTGGTCGTGTCATCGCCGGCCACCCCGGTACGGTTGTCGTTATAACCGAAGTACTCCCCGCCCAGTCCGAGATTGATGCCGGTGATCGTCTGGGCCGTGCTCTCAAGCTGCAAGGTTGCGGGCTTGACGCTAATGGCCAGTGTCGACGACGCCGTATCGCCATCAGTGTCGCGCAAGGTGAATCCGATGTTTTCGACGAACGGGCTAGTGGTAATGGGCGGGGTATAGGTGTAGCTACCATCATCCATATCGATGACGATCTTGCCACCCGCACTGACGTTGCCATTGCGCAAGGTACTGATCGTCCACTCATTGGTGGCCGCGTTGTAGGTGCCACGCGCCGTCCCGCTCACCGTGCCACCGAATCCATAGGCTGTGCCATTGATTTCAACCGAATCGATGCGTCCGCCATCGGCGCCGATACCTGAACCACTGCCCAGGGTGCCGTTAAGCATGTTGCCGCCGAAGTTGACACCGACCGAATCGCGCAGGATCGGTGGCAGCTCGGCAATATCGGCCACGACCACGCTGCTGGTATCAACCTTGCCGACGCCATCGTAGGCGACTGGATTCATCTGACCTGTCGTTGCGCCGGTTCCCATGCCATAAGCAAAAGAATTGATCTGATTGCTCTCGAGGAAGCCCTTCCACAGGGCCTCTTCA
This sequence comes from Azonexus hydrophilus, assembly GCF_905120355.1. Lineage (GTDB taxonomy): Bacteria > Pseudomonadota > Gammaproteobacteria > Burkholderiales > Rhodocyclaceae > Azonexus. The sequence continues at coordinate 46,280 of NZ_CAJHOB010000019.1, forward strand.
TTTGCCTGGATGCCCGCAGTCGTCTGGTAGCCGGAGATTTCCGACCAATCCGTCCCCGCATTGGGTGCGCCGTCAGTCAGGAAATAGGACACATTCTTGCCACCCGCAATTTTCCCCGCATCCGCAAAGGCCTTCATTGCAGTCTGCAGCGCAGCATCGTAATTGGTCGAAGTCCCCGGAGCAGTCAAACCATTGACGTAGGCCTTGGCCTCGGCAACCGACACCCAGTTGCTCTGGTACGCCGATGCCGAACTGGAGAAGGTCACGACCCGCACCATCACATCGCCCAGCGCATCGTACTGGTCGAGCATGGTGATGACCGACTCCTTCATGACCTGCAAGCGGGTACCGGCCATGCTGCGAGACACATCGAGCATCAGCATGACGTTGGTGTCCTGCTGCGCAACCTGCACCGTCTGTAATTCCGGCACGGCCTTGGGTGCGTCGTCCTCGACCGCCACGGTCAGCGTGCCGTAACTCACAGCAGACCCATTGCTGATCTTGAGGCTGACATCGAACTTGAGCACATCTTCGACATTCTTCACGGGATGGTCGATCGGCTTGCTCAACACCACCTGGTATTGGCCCTGGCTATCCACCGTGACCCGGATGACCTCTGCGCCGTTCGCCAAACCGATCAGGGTATTCGTGCCATTGCTCGACCAGGTCACCGGCACACCGCCCGAAGTCAATTGCACCGTTGGCGTCCCCAAGGTAACCGACAAGGCACCCTCAATCCCCGGAATCGCCAGCGCACCGGATGTGGTTGCCGCATCGGTTGTGTCCGACACACCCGTGCTATCCGGCACACCACCCGGCAGGCCTTCTTCAGAAACCGTCGCCGTGATGGTCCAGCCCGGGTTGATCACCTGTGGGGTACCGATATCGATGGTCAGGGTGTTGTGCACCGTATCACCATCCTTGTCGGTCACCGTGTAGGTGAAGGTTTGCTTGATCACCTGGCCTGGCTGCAGGCTATCGCGCGTTTCGCGGTTAAGCACAAATTCGTAGCTACCATCCGCCTTCGCAACCATGGTGCCGTACTGGCTACTGAGATCGCCCCAGGCGAAAGAACCCAGACCGTCTGCACCGGCCTCAATCGGCACGGTGCCGGTGATGCTGGGCAGGGAATCGGTGGAGCGCACGCTGCCATAAATATCGAAGACGTTATTTGCCTCTTCGTCGGTATAGATGGCATTGACGATATTGCCGCTCTTGTCCTTGAAGCCCTCCAGTCTGAAGACATAGTGCTGCCCATTGATCTGCACCGTGACATCCTGGGTCGGCAAGGTCACGATATCGCGCGATGCCGGATCCTGCGAACCGTTGGTATTGGGCGTTTCGGTGTGGTCCAGCTGTACCTGGAAGGTAATCGGCGTCACCACCCCGTCAATCACCACGGTCATTTTCATTTCCATGGTGACCTTGTCCAGAGTGGACGAGTTGGCATTGATCGGCCAGTTGTGATGGGTGAATTCGGCCAGTTTGAACACACTGCCCGGCGTCACCACCATGCCATTGCCTGAGAACGCTGCGTTATCCACCAAGCTGTAACCCGACTGCCCATTCCCACTGGCAGAGGTACCCCACATCAGCTTGTCTGTGTATGCATCGCTGTCGGTATTGCTCTGTACAACCTGCCCCGTGCCGGACTCGAACACCGGATTGACCCAACCAGCCTGCAAACCACCAATCATGATCTGCGGTACGTCGACCACGATGTTGCTGACGCTATCGACCCGCAGGGGCATGTCGTCTTCCACGACGACCGTCAGCTTGCCCTGCGTCAGGCTCTGACCATCGCTGACCTGCACCCCGATGTCGAAGTCGAGCACATCCTCTGCGTTCTTGACGGGATGATCCAGCGGCTTGCTGAGCGTGACCTGATAGTTACCCTCGTGATCAATCGTGACGCGAATCGCCTCCTCATTCCCCACCGTACCGATCAAGGTCTGGCTACCATTGCCAGACCATGTGACCGCCTGTCCCCCAGAGGTCAACGCTGCAACCGGCGCCGTCAGGGTCACGACCAGCTGATCACCTTGCGCATCGGCAACTGCCAACTTCCCAACCACCTGTTTCTGATTGGTGCTATCGGAAACTCCATTGTTATCAGGCAGGCCATGCGCCAGCCCCTCTTCGGAAACAACAGCAGTCGCATCGGTAATGGTCGGCGGCGTATTGAAATCGTTGTCGATGATCGTGCCCGTACCGCTCACACCACCAACGGTCAAAATCAGGGTTTCATTCCCTTCAATAGCGGTGTCGTCGATCGTCGGGTAGCTCACCGTGAAGCTGCCTACACCCGCCGGCACCG
>NZ_CAJHOB010000020.1 GCF_905120355.1 Azonexus hydrophilus
AAGACAAATTATACCATTTGCATGGAATTTGCGGGGTTTTTCAACGGCCTGTTAAGAAAAACAATCTCACGCTTTTTGCAAAGAGATGGGATATCGCTGTTTGTAGAAGCGAAAAGAGCTGATTGACAGCTTGCGCACACGCCCAATACGAGCATGTACCGAAATAGAGTACCTACGGCGTCCTTGGGTATCGAGTAGTGCTTCATTGAGATTTCCTTGGTAAAAAGCCCGAGAACTTATCTCTTATCAAACCACATGAACGCCATCCGCCAAGAAATCGAAGCACCCACGCTCATCAAGCGAAGCGTGGGTGCTTCTGGATAACGGCAAGACATTGATGCGGTCTAGATAACGCCTCCTTCCACCCTTACCTCTTGATCACCAACCCGGTGATCTCCGCCAAACTCCGCTCTTCCTTGCCGGTACCGATGAAGTACTCGGTCAACCAGGCCGGGTCTTGCGTCTGGCCGAGGTCGGGTACCGCGGCATGCCAGTCCACCGAAAGCACCGGCGAAACCCGCACCTTGCCCTGGTTGAGGACGATGTAGCCGCCGCCTTCCTGGACGCGGACCGGACCCGAGACCCAGGCCGAATCAACACTGAGCTGAGCCGATTTCGCGCCGCAGGCCAGGACGCTCAGGCTGAGCGTGCCGGTGGCGCTGTGCTTGCCGTCGGTGACCGTGTAGCTGAAGCTGTCACAGCCGACAAAGCCCGGCTTCGGCGTGTAGCGGTAAGTGCCGTCGCTGTTGCGGGTCAGCGTGCCGTTCCTCGGATTGCCCAGGCTCAGGGTCAGCATGTCGCCGTCGGCATCGCCCACCAGGGCGGCGAAGTCGATGTCGATGCTTCCGTTGCGCGGCAGGCTCAGGCTGGCGCTCTTCGCCACCGGCACATCGTCCACCGCAAGGACCGTCACCTGCAGCATGGCTTCGCTCACCGCGCCTGCCTTGCTCGCCTGTTCGGTCGCGGAAGCCACGACCTTGAGGGCGAATTTGCCGTTATAGTTTTTTGGCGGAGTGATGCTGAGCTGGCCGAGTTTCCAGGTGCTGACGTCGGCCGCGGTGTTGCCGGCCGTTGCCGTGAAGCGGCGGACGCCATCGGTCAGCGTGGCGCCGGGCGGAATCCCTTCGATGCGCACGACCAGAGTTTCAGAGCCATCCGTATCCTTGAGGCTGGCACTGATCGCCGACAGGCGGATCGCCGTGTCCTCCAGGCCGGTATTGGCCGGCAGGGTTTCGCTGAGAACGATGTCGTCGACCATCATGCCGCGGCCATTGACATCGAACTTGCCGGCTTCGGAAACGATGCGGATCGACTGCGTGCCGCCCTTGCCGACGAAGCTGAACGTCCTGGTCTGCCAGTTGAGCCCGCACGTGACGCTGGTGCCGGCATCGCCACCGATGCGCACGCCGTCGACGTAGATGCCGATCTGCGTGAAATCCGCGCTATAACCCAGGCGCCCGGCGACATCCAGGCTCAGGGTGTAGGTGGTGCCGACGACGGTATCCACGCTGCGCTCGATGCCCAGAGTCTGCGCCATGTTGCCGGCCGCATTGTTGAGTTCCAGCCAGTTGCCGCCGTTTCCGGCAGCCGCGTATACCGGGCGCAGCAGGCCGGCGCTGTCGGCCATGCGGTCGTGACTGCTCCAGATTTCGAAGCCGTTGAGACCGCCGGCCGTCGCATCGCCTGCTGTCAGCAGTTTCCAGCCCTCGAGTTCGGACTGCTGGACCAGGGTCGAGCTGTTGTCGCGGTTGGCCGCGCTTTCCCAGCCGGTGCGGAAGACTTCGCGCTGCGGACCCGTGCCATCAGTGACGACCAGGGTCGGCGCGTCGGCCACCGGATTGACGACCAGACGCACGGTGGCGACATTCGAATCCACCGTCCCGTCGTTGAGCACGTAGCTGAAGCTGTCCTCGCCGCTCCAGTCGGCGCGCGGCGTATAGATCAGACGACCGTCGACCGTGGCGTTCAGCACCCCGTTCTTCGGCTGGCTGACGATGCGGATCGCCAGGGCGTCGCCGTCGACATCATGGCTGACCGGCGTCAGGACGACGCGCGCATCCTCGTCGAGGACCAGCGTATCGTTCTGCAGCGCCACCACGTCATTGACCGGCAGGAAGGTCAGCGTCAGATCGGCTTCGCTCCTCGCCGTGTTCTGGTTGGCCTGCTCGGTTGCCGTCGCCACCACCTTCACGGTAAAGCTGCCGTTGTAGTTGGCCAGCGGCGTCAGCTTGAGCTGGGCCATATTCCAGCCGGTGATGTCGGCCGTGGTGTTGCCGGCCAGCGCCGTGAAGCTATACACCCCGTCGCTCAGGACGCTGCCGACCGGCAGGCCTTCGATGCTCAATGCCAGCGTTTCCGAGCCGTCCGTATCCTTGAGAGCGGCACTGATCGCCGGCAGGCGCAGTACCGTATCTTCCAGGGTGGTGTTGGCCGGCAGGCTTTCGCTGAGGACGATGTCGTCGAGCATCATGCCGCGCCCGTTGGCATCGACCTTGGTCGCTTCCGAAACGATGCGGATGCTCTGCTTGCCGCCCTTGCCGACGAACTGGAAGCTGCGGTTCTGCCAGTTGAGGGCGGTCGCCCCGCTGGTTGTCCCGTCGCCGCCGATGCGCACGCCGTCGACATAGATGCCGATCTTGGTGTATTCGGCGCCATAACCCGGGCGACCTGCGACATCCAGGCTCAGGGTATAGGTGGCGCCGGCCAGGGTATCGACACTGCGTTCGATGCCCAGGGTCTGCGCCATGCTGCCGCCGGAGTTGTTGAGTTCCAGCCAGTTCTTGCCGTTGCCGCTGGCCGCGCTGACCGTGCGCAGACGGTTTTGCGCATCCGCCATCTGGTCGCCCGTGCTCCACACTTCGAAGCCGTTGCTGCCACCACAGCGGGTATCCGGCCGGGTGATCAGCGTCCAGCCTTCGAGTTCCTTCTGCTGGAGCAACGTCGAGGTCCTGTTCTTGTCGGCAACGCTTTCCCAGCCGGTACGGAACAGTTCGCGCGTCGCGCCGCCCGTGTCGGACAGCACCAGGGTCGGCGCGTCGGCGACCGGCGTAACGATCAGGCGCACGGTGGCGACATTGGAATCGACCTGGCCGTCGTTGACCACGTAGGTGAAGCTGTCCTCGCCGCTCCAGTCGGCCTGCGGCACGTAGGAGAAGCTGTTGGCCGAGAGCTGCACGAGCTTGCCGTGCAGCGGCTGGCTGACGATACGCCCGTTCAGGACGTCGCCATCGACATCCGAAGCACGCAGCGGGAAGGCGGCCAGGCCGTCTTCATTCAGCGTGACGGTATCGCCCAGGGCGAGCGGCGCATCGTTGACCGCGTTGATCACCAGATGCACTTCGCCGGTCGTCGAGACCTGGCCGTCGCTGACCGTCCAGTTGAAGCTGTCCGGCCCGTGGTAATCGGCCGCCGGGCGATAGGTCCAGGTGCCGTCGACATTTTGCGTCAGTTGACCATGGCCCGGCAGGCCAACAGTGATGCTGAGCGCATCGCCATCGACATCGCTGGCACTGGCCTGCAGGTTGAGGACGAGCGAGCCGTCTTCCTGCAGCATGGCGGCAATCGGGCTGACCACCGGCGCGTCGTTGACCGCATTGACGACCAGCGCAATGACGCCGCTGGTAACGAGATTGCCATCGCTGACTTCGTAGACGATGGCGTCGCTGCCGTTCCAGTCGGCATTCGGCGCGTAGGTCCAGGTGCCATCGGCGTTCTGCGTCAGGCTGCCATGTTGCGGGCCGCTCTTGACGGTGGCCGTCAGCACGTCGCCGTCCACGTCCGTTGCACCTTGCAGCAAGTCGATCACGGCCTGGCCGTCCTCGTCCAGCGTCACCGTGCGCGGCGCGATGACCGGCGCGTCGTTGACCGGGCGCACGCTCAACGTGACCGTTGCCAGGTTCGAATCGAGCAGACCATCGCTGACCTTGTAGCTGAAGCTGTCCTCGCCGAACCAGTCGGCCTCCGGCACATAGCTGAAGCTGCCATCGGCTTCCAGGGTCAATTGACCATGTTGCGGCAGTGTCACGACCGTGGCGCTCAAAGTGTCGCCGTCGACATCCGTCGCGCCTTGCAGCAGGTCGATCACGGCCTGGCCGTCTTCGTCCAGCGTCACCGTGCGCGGCGCGATGACCGGCGCGTCGTTGACCGCCTTCACCTCCAGCGCGATGACGCCGCTGCTGCTCTGCGTACCGTCGCTGACTTCGTAGACGATGGCATCCGTGCCGTTCCAGTCGGCATTCGGCACGTAGGTCCAGGTGCCGTCGGCGTTCTGCGTCAGGCTGCCGTGTTGCGGGCCGCTCGTGACGGCAGCCGCCAGGACGTCACCATCGACATCCGTCGCACCTTGCAGCAGGTCGATCACGGCCTGGCCGTCTTCGTCCAGCGTCACCGTGCGCGGCGCGATGACCGGCGCGTCGTTGACCGCCTTCACCACCAGGGCAATGACGCCGCTGGTAACGAGATTGCCATCACTGACTTCATAGACGAAGGCATCCGTACCGTTCCAGTCGGCATTCGGCGCGAAGGTCCAGGTGCCGTCAGCGTTCTGCGTCAGGCTGCCGTGTTGCGGACCGGTCTTGACGGTGGCCGTGAGCACGTCGCCATCTACGTCCGTGGCGCCTTGCAGCAGATCGATGACAGCCTGGCCGTCCTCGTCCAGCGTCACCGTGCGCAGCGCGATGGCCGGCGCGTCGTTAACCGCCTTCACCACCAGGGCAATGACGCCACTGGTGACGAGTTGGCCATCACTGACTTCGTAGACGATGGCGTCCGTACCGTTCCAGTCGGCATTCGGCGCGAAGGTCCAGGTGCCGTCAGCGTTCTGCGTCAGGCTGCCGTGTTGCGGACCGGTCTTGACGGTGGCCGTGAGCACATCGCCGTCGACATCCGTCGCGCCTTGCAGCAGGTCGATCACCGCCTGGCCGTCTTCGTCCAGCGTCACCGTGCGCGGCGCGATGACCGGCGCGTCGTTGACCGCCGTCACCACCAGCGCGATGACGCCGCTGGTGACGAGGTTGCCGTCGCTGACTTCATAGACGATGGCATCCGTGCCATTCCAGTCGGCATTCGGCGCGAAGGTCCAGGTGCCATCGGCGTTCTGCGCCAAGCTGCCGTGTTGCGGAGCGATCTTGACGCTGGCCGTCAGCAAGTCGCCGTCGACATCCGTCGCGCCTTGCAGCAGGTCTATCACCGCCTGGCCGTCCTCGTCCAGCGTCACCGTGTTGGCGGCCACGACCGGCGCGTCGTTGACCGGCATCACCGTGAGCTTGACCTCGGCAATATTGGAGTCGAGATTGCCATCGGAGAGGCGGTAGCTGAAGCTGTCCTCGCCCGCCCAGTTGGCGGCCGGTTGGTAGCGGAAGCGGCCGTCGGCCGTGATTTCCAGCGTGCCATGCGCCGGGCCGCTGACCAGGACCGGCTTGACGCCAACCTGGTCGGCGCCAATGTCGTTGGCGACGACGTCGATATCCAGCGTTGCATCCTCTTCCAAGGTCACCGCATCGTCGCGCGCTTCCTGCGGCACGCCCAGGCGCAGATCCTTGACCGTGACGTGGCTGCTCGTCGCCGCCGCGCCCTTGCCGAAGCCGATGAGGTCAAAGGACAGATTGACCACCGTGCCCGCAGCGATACCGGCCAGATCGACCAGCACCGTGCGGCTGCCGTCGGCGTTCCTCACTGTCGTCACGCCCGAAGCCTTGTACTCCGTACCATCGGCTTGCAGGTTGAGAATGGCATCGTTATGGCTGAGCCCCGTGCCGCCGAGCATCGACAAGCCGGTATTGGCGTCGATGAGTGCCACTTCGAAGGCATCGTCCGGAGCATTGCTGACATCGTCCAGTGCGATGCCGGACAAGGTAAAGGACAGGAAGCGGTCGTTGGAACCGAGCACGAAGGCCTGGTTGAGGCGGGTTTGGGTAGCGGCGGTTTCCTTGAGGATGGCGGCACCGGAAGCGATGGCGACATCGCCTTGCGTAGCCCAGCCTTGGTTATCAGCAAATTGCGGATTGGTCAGGGTCGGGTTGGCGGCGACTTCGAATTGCGTCAGCGCAGACGAAAGCGAAGACCGGCGCTGGCGGACGGCAACGAAGGCGGCGAGGCTCATGGTCATGGGCAGGGGCGTGCCCGGCGGGCTGAAGGGGTCGTAGGGAACGGGCGAGGATGCGCCGGTTTCCTTGGCGAGACCGAGTAGCTGTGCCATGAGGTCGAGTTCTTCGGCGCTGGGCAGGCGGCGGATGCCGGGTTGCAGCGTGCTAGCCATTAGATCGTGGCCGTCTGCGCTGTGATCCAGACCCAAGGCGTGGCCGTATTCGTGGAGGAGTACGGTGAGGAGGTCCATCTTGCCTTCGGCCTCAGAACCCGGCTTGGCGATCCATTCCAGCGGGTTGCTGGTCGGGAGGTATTCATCGTTCAGGTACGGGGTGTAGTCGATGTACCAGTTGTGGCCGGCGGCGTTGGCGTCGAGGGTGATTTGGGCGTCTTTGCCACTGTCAGTGGTTTGGCCTACTTCGTTACCCGTCAAGTCGGCGAAGGTGAGGTTTTGGGTGGCGGTAGTGAGGACGTTGGCGAGGGCAGGAGTGTCTCCGGTGGTGGGAGTGGAGATTTTCCAAGTCTCAGTTAAGCAGCGCCCCACATCCGACTCTTCAGCATCAAGTCCATCAATCATGTACTGGATACGAACCTTGACGCCGTTTTTTTCTACCTGCATTACAAAACGGTCTAGCCCAATATAACCCTTATTCGGCAAGTAGCGATACAAGCTTCTGGCTGCTGCATACGTATCGTTTTCCAGGACTACCTTGCCGTGCGCGGGTGCTTTGACCAAGGTAACCTTTGCATCAGAAAAGAACTGTCCGCTAGAAAGCCCTTTTGCATACCGAGAGTCATTGCCGTGATACTCGAACAGATAGCCACCTGCTGCAATTACGGGCCTAATTTCAGCACCAGTATCCGGCCTTGACGTAGTACACACGCCATACGCATAGTTATCGGCTGCCTGTACAGAAGAAATAATTGCCATGGCAACCGTCGTACCAAGCAGAAGGCCAGCATTCTGTTTTATATCCGGTATCCACATTGCGCTACCCTCATTCGATTGCTTCAGTTGTGCAAACAATGGTTCGGCTTGCACCCACAGTTGAGTGACCTGCTCTGCCGTCAAATCCACGCCGTCCGGAGTTTCGGGAAGTGCAATTTCCTCGTCCACCACCAGGTTGCTCTTCGATTTTTCACCACCAATCTCAACCACTTTGTGTGCGGTGAGAGCGATGCCAAACTGCTGGTTGTAGTTCTTAGCGGTAAGAGTGGAGATGCCGATACGCGTTAGGACAGAACGCATGCTCTCGTAGGGATTGCCACCATCAAGTACATTCTGAACGTTTAGATTGTAGTTATTCCAACGCTTCTCAGATGCATCTTTGCCGATGCCGAACGATATTTTCTGAAATTCATTTTTTTGTGTATCTGGTACCGTAGTGGCAACCCATGTAATCGTCGAAGCCTTGTCGTTCAGCCTGTTGCCATCATTCGCATTTCTCGTTCCCCAATACCAAGAACCTGCCAGTGCAGCCAGTTGCCGACCTTGGTCAGTGTTTTGGCAGAGACGGTCTGTGATGCCGGGTGTCTTCTTCAATAACGCTTCGATTCCTGCTTTGGTTTGCCCCTGAAACTCTGGAACCAACACGGAGTATTTATTGGACTGGGATATCGCATAGAAAAAGTCCACATAAGTAGCAAAATGGGTAACGTGCAGAAAGCCTCTTCCAATCCAATTGTGAGCAATCTTCTCAGACGCAAGGCCATTACCTGTTAGACCATTGCCCTTATCTGTAGATAAATAGTAGTCGGCAAACTTATCCTCTACAGCCTCCCAATCCGAACCGGAAGCGAGGAACATACTCTTGCTATTGTCTCTCTTTCCATTAACTAAAGGTGCGTCTACGCCCGGATCGTTAAGACTCTTGCCCTCAAGCGTATTTAATCCAAGCACATCTTTAGCGAAGATCTTTAGGTTGGCGAAGCGTTGTTCCCGAGTTAAAGAGCGTCCTCCAAACATACCAGGGAAGGTGTCTATCAGCACCGATACCCGATACGGCCCAATTTGTTCCTTCATTTTTGTCAAGCCCCCTGTCTCTTGCTTGACTTGTGCTAAGTAAGCCGCAATCCGCTGCGGCGTATCGATATCATAAGCAGACATGGATTCCTGTAGCGGCTTGACCCATTGGCCTGCTGTTGCTACGGAACAACCCATGAACTTGGCCAACGACTCCGCCGTCATCATCGACCCCAGCGTGGCCGCTGTGCCACCCAGTAATATGCCATTGGCGTCGATCAGCCCGCTGGCTTGGTTACCCGTACCGAACAAAGCCGCCTTGATCTTGGCCTGATTTCCAGCGCTGGCGATCTTGATATCGTCCCATCCGACGCCGTTGCCGGCTTGGTTGTCAGTGAGCGTCGCACTGTAGACCGCCAGAAAGTCCTTGAGCGCGTCACCTTGCCGGTTGGCGCCCTGGGCGTTGTCGGTCTTGCTGCCAAACGTCTTGTTCTTCGCATCGTAGCTGTTATCAATATTGGGATTACCCAGCATGCCAGCCAAGGCTTGGGCATTGGCGGCATTCCACAATTTATTCTGGTAGTCCGCCTTGTTGGCATCGGAAATCAAACCTGGCGGCGTATCGGAGGTTAATCCCAATACGACATCCTTGCCGGCAACCCTGCTCTGGTTGTCTTTCGAAACATATTTCTCATTAATCCCCAAATTGAGCATGGCGCCGATTTCGCCCGTGCCTTTGAACCAGAGCTTTTGCTCATCTTTCGTGCGACCTTGCTTGACCGCCGCATCCTGCCCCAGCAGCATGGTGTCGTAAATCCAACTGCTGCCCTGGATGTTCTTTCCCGCATCAACCTTATCGACCCAGCCGCTGGCGAGCGTGCCTTTGGTCTTGAGCATGGAACTGAAATCCATCCAGTGCGGCGCGTTGTAGGCGTTGAGCCAGCCCAGTGTCTTCCTGCCGTTACCTCCGGCAGCCGAAGAATCCACTTCAAGTATTCCGTCCGCACCGAATTTGGCCGGATTGAAACGCCGGGTCTCATCCACGGCTTTGTCGTACTTGGCCTTGGCGTCTCTCTTGGCAGCTTCAATGGCCACTTGCCACGTACCGGACGATATCGCTGCGGAAGCGGCAATCGCTTTTGCTTTTTCTTGCTCGATCGCGGCGGCATTGTCCGGTGTGGGCTTCTTCTTGCCAGCAGTGTTGTAGGTAATGTCGCCGATTTTCGGCTCGCCATAGGTGTTGGTGACCTCGTCATAGATCACCGTGACCGTCTGCGTAGCAACAAAGTAGGCGCAGGTATAGATCGTTTGCGTGTACGTCCCGGCGATGGCAAAGCCGTAGCTTCCGGTATACGCCACCTTTTCGAATAGTTGCAATGCCCGTCTTTCGGCATCGGTAAACTTCCCATCCACATTGAATTCCTGCGACGCCTTGAGATCGTAGGCGGGATAGCCGAGATACTTGAGGCGCTGCTCGACCTTGAAGACATCAAGGACGGCATTTGCCTGACCGGCACCGACGCTGCCCTCCAACTTGAATTCGCTATACCCCGGGTTATCGAGCGGCCGATCCCCGAAGAAGACCGCCCCATTGGCCTTCGCATAATCCACGGCATTGATGGTCAGCGATGCCTTCGCGGAGCCTGCCTTCTGTCCGGCCATATCCTTTTTCAAGGTGTAGCTCAGTTCGACGTTGGCCGTTTTCCCTTCTTTCAGGGACTCACCGGCGCGTAGTGTCTTGAGGTCTTTCTCCGTCAGATTCGGCGCCACGAAGAAACGTCCCGAGTCTTCGAACTTGGCATCCGCCCCTGCATCCGTGCGGGAAATGATGGTCTTGTCCTTGTCGTTCATGACCACCAAGGTCATGCCACGCTGATCGCCCTCGATAAGCGTGCGCTTCTCCGCTGCCACGAAGTCCACGCTGAGGTTGTTGATGAGTTGATCAATGTCGGCCTTTCTGGCGGCAATTGCTGCCTTGTCGGCTGCTTTCGTGCTGCCCGGATCAGGCAGTTTGAGTAGCTTGTGGGCGATGAGGCGCTTCACATCGACTTCGATCACATCGCCCATATTGCCGGTCACATTGATCTTCACATCATCCGCATCAAAAAACGTCCCAATCGGCCAGCCATTGGCAATGGACGAGGCCTGCTGGCTGGTTTTGGAGATCAGTTGCTCGGCGTTGGTCGGCAGCTTGATGTGCTTCGACAGCCGATCCTTCTCCGGCTGGGCAAGGGCGGCCTTGATCAGTTCCGCGACATCCCAGGCATGGGCTTGGCTCGGGCGCGGACTGTTGTCGAAGATATTGGCGCTTCCCAGTCCGCGCAATTGGCCGATCAGGACCTTGCCGTCTTCAGAAAGCCCCAGGTTCTGAACGCCGTAGCCATCGAGCGGCAGCGTCGCACCCAGATATTCCGGCGTGCCAAACGGGTCCTTGACGATGCCCAGCTTGCCGCCCACGTTAACCTTCTTGGCGTTCGCGCTGCCGCCCACCGCAATCGGCGGGCCAGAAGGCGTATAGATGAACGTCGGCGCCTCATACATCTGCCACCAGTACGGATCGTTGCCAAAGAAGTTATCGTCGGAAACGAGGGCGTATTCGACGCCATCAACCTCCACCAGGACGGCGCTTTGTGCCCGCTGGATGTTGAGGCGGTCAATCCGGACCTGCTCATCGCGCTGGAACATGCTGATGGCCTTCATTTCGGCGCTGGTTACCGTTCCATCCGCATCACGATTAAGAACCAAGGTCCCAAGACCAGCGTCGTAATCCATGATATCGGCCACCAGATAACGGTCAGCATCACGAGTCGCCATGATGGTCATTGGCGCCTTGCCGCTGCGTCCATCACCCGGCAATTTCGCAACGACCGGCTTGGCTATCTTACCGGTCAGCATGTTCAGAGAATTGAGATCGAAAACCAGAACGTTGCCCCGGCGCGTGAAATCCCGAGCCCCCCAACTTAAGCTATCCGGCTGGGTCGGTACTGAAACAACCAGGGTTCGACCGTCTGGCCCAACCACCATCCCGCTGATGCCGAGAGGGCTGGCCTCGATGCCGGTACCTTTAAGCGAAACAGGTGCCTTTTTGTAGTTCCCCGTTTTTGGATCAATATTTTGCGAACTGATATCGAGTGCCAACAGGCGATTGCCACCACTATAGCCGCCCTCACCAATAAGAAGCAGGTTGCCGACCGTGGCAAGACTAGTGATATTTTGGGCTAAGGGAATATCAACCGAATTGATTACCTTCAGGGTAAGCATGTCGACAACAATCAACTTCTTGTTGCCTGCAATGAAAACCCGCGACAGGTCGTCGGTAAAGACGATGGGTTGAACCTTCCTGCCGGTGATGTAATCGAGCTCCTTGGCGCCCAGATATTCCACGAGGTTGACCGATGCCACCACGGACTGATCGGTCTGGCGAATGAATTCGACACCGGTGCGGGTCAGCGTGGCCGCCATATGCGGGCGCGGGGTGATGCGCGCGACGTTGCCGGCAAACACCAGTCGTTCGCCATCGGTAAAGGTGCCCGATCCCTTGAGCTGTTCTGTCGAAATCTGGCGGACCAATTGCCAGCCGACGCTGCCGATGGCGATGCCCTTGGGCGGCGTTACGGTAATGGCCCCGCTTAGATCGCCATTTCTTGCAGTGGCCCAAGCATCTTGCGTGGTGCCGTTGTCGAAGACCATGCGCAGCATGAGCTTACCCTGGAATTGGCCGGGGTCCGGGTTGTTGATGGTGATCTGGAATTCGTTGGCATCGGTAATCCTGGCGTCGGTGATGTTCGGCACGACCACGTTGCCCCAGGGCGTGGGCGCCGGTTTCAGGTAGTTGCCGGTATTGAGTTGGAAACGCTCGCCAGGCTGAATCACCGGCATGTCGATCTTGGCAAACTGCGGCACGCCGAAATGGTAGGAGGCAGCGCCGATGTTTTTCGCCATGCTGCAGATCATGCTGACGATACTGCCGGTGACCATCTTTGCCGCAATATCTCCACTAGCGCCAAAGCCGAGGCCGACGTTGTCCAGGGTCAGCCAGTCGCCGGCGTTGCCCCACAGTTCGAATTCGCTGGTGATGACGCCGGGGAGTTTCTTGCCGACCAGGTATTCGCCGGATTCGTCCAGACCGACATAGGGGGGGCTGGCCGTTCGAGCGATGCCGTCGGCGCCGACGTAGCCGTTGTCGATGATCCACCAGATATCCTTGAAGCTGCCGTCGGGTTGCAGCGCCTGGCCCTTCTTGAAGAACAGCACTTCTTCGCCGGCTTGCAGATCGCTGGTGTCTTGCAGGGGGATCGCCAGTTGCAGTGGGGTATTGCTGGCTTGGTCGCCAATGTCGATGCGGAAGGCCGCCACGGCTTGCACGGCTTCCGGCACTGGCATCTCCATGCCGGTTTCGGCTTGCACGTTGGCCAGGTCGATGCGCTTGATGCTGACGGCGGCATCTTGTTTCAGTGCGCCGGCGCCGATCAGCACGGTCTCGCCGGTGGTCGCTTGCACTGCCCCACCCAAGTCGGCGGCGATGGTGATGCCGACGCCGGTGTCGACGACCTTGGGCGCTTCGACGTTGAGCGAGATGTCGGTCTGGCCGATGACTTGTTCGCTGATGGCGCCGTACTCATCGGTGACGCTCTTCAGATGAACCACCGAAATGGTGACCCGCCCGGTCTTTAGGGCGGTGATCAGGCCGTCTTCACTGATCGTGGCGATCGATTCGTCGCTGATGACATAACGGGTGCCGCTGCGTATTTCCGGCATGGCAGGCGTTACATAGGTGATCGTTTCCCCGGTATTGGGATCGAGCAGGATTTCACCGGTATCTGGGTCGTAGAGATAATCGCCGGTATCCGGGTCGATCAAGGGCAATTGGGTGCTGGGGTCGAGCCAGGTTTCCACCTGCTCGGGCGAGCCGGCGAATTCGATCTGGCTGGCGCCGTGGATGTCGGTCTGCTGGCCGTTGCCAGAATCGATCAGGTGCACCTTGAGCTGCCGGGTGCCGCCGGGGATCAGGGTCAACGTGCCGGGATAGACGTCGGGTTCGATCGTCAGACTGTCTTCAGCGTAATATTCCTCGCCTTCGCTGGCGACGCTGGCGGTCTTGACATTCAGCGATTGCACCGCCTGGATCAAACGGCCGTCGGCATCGACGCGTTTGACGATGATCAGCGACGCGCCCTGGGTATTGGCGCGAACCAGATCGAGGTTGTCATCCACCTGTACTGCATTACCGCCGACGCTGCCCATGCTGGCAATATCGATAACGCTGGCATCGAGGTAGGTGCCACTGTTAATCGCCACGCCCTTTTCATCCTCGAAGTCGGCTGTGGCTTGCAGTTTGGCAAACTGACCGGCAAACAGGCTGGGCAACTGGGCGAGGTGAATCTGCAACAGTTTCGCCCCGCTCACATTGACCTTGAGTTCAATCGGCGCGCCGGTGGCGAAGCCGTCGTCGGCTTGCAGGGTTAGCGTGGCTTCGCCGCTGAAGCCGGCTTCGGGGGTGAAGCTCAGGGTGTGGCCGTCGGCGCCCAGGCGTGCGGTGCCGTGGGTGGTGCCGATGATGCGCCAGAAGACGGTGTCGCCTTCGAGGTCTTCGGCAATGCTGGCGAGCGCGCTGGTGAGGCCGAGGTCGGTGTGGGTTTTAAGGGTCGGCAGATTGCTGACTGCAACCGGTGCCTGGTTGGCATTGAAGCCGGTATTGGCGTAAAGCGCCTGGCGGTCGGCGGCGTTGATCAGGCCGTCGCCGTTGATATCCCCTGTGGGTGTCTGGTCGATGCGGGCCTGTTCCCACAGGCCGGCGTCGGCACCGTCAACCGCACCGTCGCGATTGATGTCGCCGGCCAGCGAGAGGCGGATGTCGGCCTGCCCTACACCGCTGATGCGGATCAGCTTGACGCCGGCCTCGGTCACGCGCAACAGGCGGGTCACCTTGCCATTGAGAGTGGTGGTGCCGATGATCTGGGCGCCGCTCACTTCGAGTACGGCATTGTCCGGCAAGGCGGATTGCAGGGCGACGATGACCGCGCCCTGGCCGCCCGCCGTATGGATCGTGGACGCAATTTCACTGTCGCGCACTGCGAAGGCCAGCGTCACACCCTGATCGGCGCTCAGCGTGCCGCTCCAGGCATTGTTGCTGCCGTTCCAGTTCACCACCGCACCCAGGTTGGCGGTCAGCGTTTCGCTCACCGGCTGACCGTTGCTTGCGTATGCAACAGGCGTTCCCAGACCCGTGTCGTCGAGACGACGGACCAGGGTCAGCTTGCCGTCGCTGCCAAAACGGTAGGCGATGGCGCTGCCGGCACCGGTTGCATCGGGATAGGTAATGCGAGAAATGCGTCCCTCGGCATCGCGCAGGAAGTCGATCCGGCCGGCCGGCGTGCTGCTGTCGGAGGCACCGACCGCGGCAATGCCGGCATCGGACACCAGCCAGCGCTGGCCATCGGCAAAGCCGATGCTGTTCACCTTGCCCTGTGCGTCGAGTTCGTAGCGGGTACCGTCGGGCGCAATGAGGGTGTACCCGGTCGGGACCCAGGGCATGCCGGTCGCCTGATCGTAGAGTCGATCGCCCTGACGGGTCAGGGACGGCACGCTCTCGCCGCCATCGACACCGTGGGCCTGCAATTGCCAGCCCTGGGCCGTGCTGAAGACCGGGTGCCAGACCTGCGGCGCACCGGCTTCAGTTCCCAGGCGCTCGCTCTGCGTGCCCAGCGTGAAGCTGAGATTCTTGAAGCCGGCATCGGCATTGGCCAGGTCGGCCGGAATGCTCAGCCAGACGCGAGCCCCATCCATCCACGGCGCCGTCGCACCGGAGGCCAGGGTGGCGGGCTGGTCGCTGGTCAAGCCGGTAGCGAGCAGCGGCAGGCGCCAGTTGCCCAGATCATTGCCCTGGGCATCGTTGGTCGTACTCCACTGACGCGCCAGCGCCAGCGTATGGCCGCCCAAGGTCACCGTGGCATCGGTCTGGACGTTGCTGACAAAGCGCTTGTCGGCCGTGTCGATGATGATGCCGGCGGCGATTTCGCTGGTCCGGCCGACCAGATCCCAGGCCGTGAAGCGCAACTGGTAAACGCCGTTGCGGAACAGTTTCGGATCGAGGCTGGCCAGGTTCAGTGCCTGGTTTACCGAGCTCGCGGCGGCATCGGCCTGGGCCAGGGTGGTCCAGGTGTCGGTGCCGGTCGGGGCCAGTTGCAGGCGCCAGCCCATGAGTTGGGCTTCGCCAAGCTGGGCGACGACGCTCGTCACGTCGCTCAGGGTACGCGGCTCGCCGTAGGCGGTGGCGCCCGCCAGGGCGCCTTGCCAGGCCAGTTGCGGCGCCAGGGTGTCGGCCGGGTCCTTGACGCGGACGGTATGGGTTTGCGTGTTGCTAAAGCCGTCGACATCGGTCGCGGTGACCCGGATGTCGATGAGACCCGGCAGTTCCGGCACCAGCTTGAGGCGACCGGCGCTGTCGAGCGCGACGGCCTGCCAGTTGCCCGACTCGCCCAGGCGCATTTCGGCGCTCACCGTGGCGATGCCGCTCCAGGCATCGGCCCGTACGGTGGCGACCACGGTTTGTCCCGGAATGACCGGGGTACTCGGCGTGGTCGACACGAGGATCTTCGGCACGTTGGCCGAAGCGTCGGCCACGACGCGCAGGACGAAGGTTTCGCTGACCGTGTTGCGGCCATCGGAAACCAGTGCGCTGACCGTGAAGTCACCGATCTGGGCGGCCCCCGGCGTCCAGTTGAGGCGATGGGCCACGGCGTCGTAGCTGGCGCCCTCCGGCAAGTTGGTGAAGCTGACCGTCAGGGCCGTCGTTTGTGTGCTGCCGTCCGGATCAACCGCAAGGATGCCGCCCGCATCGGCGCCGCCCAGACTGACCGGAATGGACAGGGAGTCGCCGACCACCACGGCATGGTTGTGGGCCGTGACGACCGGCGGATGATTGACGTCGAAGACGCGGACCTGCACGGTCTGGGTCGTCGTCGCCGTACCATCGGTAGCCTGGAAGGTGAAGGTGAAGGCCTTGTTGCTGGCCAGGGCGTTATCAACCACCTGCTGGTCCGGGGTCCATTCGAAATAGCCGCTGGCGGCATCGAACATCACGCCGGCCGGGGTGTTTTCATCATGGATGAGGCTGAGCTGGATGGCGTCGTGGTCGGCATCGCCAGTCAGCACCGTGAAGCTCACGGTGTCGCCTTCGCTGACCAGTTGCAGCGGCAAGGGCAGGATGCGCGGCGTCTGGTTCACATTGGCCACGACGATTTCCACGGTGCGCGAGAAGCTCGCCGCACCGTCGCTGCCCGTCACCGTGAAGCGCCACAGCCCCGGCGTGCCGGTGTTGCTGTCCTGGGCGGCAAAGTTGTCCGGCGTCCAGGACAGGTTGGCCTTGCTGCCATCGCCGGCCGGCGTGAACACCAGGCCGCGCGGCAAGCCGCTCGCCGTCCAGTCCAGGCGGTCGGCATCGGCGTCGCTGCCGTAGAGCGCCAGTGAGAGCGGCACGCCTTCCGTGGCGTTGAGACGCAGCACCTCGCCCAGGCCGGGATCGGCCACGGGCTTGCCGTTGACTTCCACGCCGAGCACGTCGGGCGCCGCGTTGGCGGCACGGACGACGATGCGCAGGGTTTGCCAGCTGATGTTGGGTACCGGGTTGGCCGGATTGGTATAGCCGGCATCCTGCGGCGGCAGGCCCTTGTCGGTCACCGCGATGGTCACGTCGTAGACGCCGACCGCCGCGGCCTCCGGCACCCACGCCAGCATGGCGTGGCCGTACTGCGCGGCCGGCGTCAGCGTTGCACCGGCCGGCAGGCCGTCGGTCGACCAGGTCAGGGCATCCTGATCCAGGTCGCTGGCCAGCAAGGCCACCGAGAGCGGCTGGCCGACCAGGGCAACAACCTGCTTGGGCGCCACGATCACCGGCGCTTCGCTCGTGCTCTTGACCGTCAGGACAAAGCTCTTGGCCTGGGTCAGCACCTGGTTCACATCGCCGTCGCCGTTATCGCTGGCCACCACCGTGATGGTGTAGTCGCCACGGTCGCCCGCGCCGGGCGCAAAGCGCAACACGCCGCTTAGCTGGCTCGGATCGGCCGACGGATTTTGGGTATACGTGGCAAAGCGCGGCAAGCCGGAGAAAGTCAGCTGCACCGGGTTGCCGTCCACATCGTTGGCGCTGATCGGAATTTCGATCACGCCGCCCTTGTCGACGAAGGCATTGCTGATGTCGCCGATTTCCGGCGCACGATTGGCATTGGTCACCTCGATGGGCAGCACGAGATGGCTGACTGCCGGCGTACCGGTGCCGTCGCCGTCATCGGTGGCCGTGACATTGATGCTGTAGGTACCGGCCTGGGCATAACCCGGCGTCCAGACGATTTCCATGGTTTCGGCATCGAACCTGGCGCCGTCGGGCAGACCGTCGACCTGGTAAGTGACGGTCGGTGCCGTGGTATCCGGACCGGCAGCCTGGCCACCGGTTTGCAGACGGATCTTGGGTTCGAAATCTGGATTGTCCGGGTCGAAGGCAAAGACGCTGATGCGCAGCGGCTGGCCTTCAAGCGCATGCCAGGTCTCGGCCGGCACGAACAGGGGCGCGCCGTTGGCATTGGTCACGTTGAAGGTGATTTCGCGCGTCACCGTGGTCGTGCTGACCTCGCCATCCGGCGTCGTCCAGGTGGCGATGAGCATGACCGGCAGCTTGAAGCTGCCATGCTGTGCGAAGCCCGGGGTCCATTCCAGCCAGCCGGTTTCGGAATTGAGCGTGGCACCGCCAGGCAACCACGGGCAGGCATATTCCAGCGAGACGGAGGTCCCATCCGGCTGAGCCAGGCCACCCGGCACGCTGCCGGCGAGTTGCAGCGCGTAATGGTCGCCCTCGCGCAAGGTCTGCGCGGCCACCGGCAGTAGCACCGGTTGCGGATACGCCTGTTCGACCGTGACATTGAACTGTTGCGTCACGGTACGCTTGCCGTCGCTGGCGACGACCGTGACATTTTCGTAAAGACCTGCCTGGTTGTAGCCCGGCACCCAGGTCAGCATGCCGCTGGCGGCATCAAAGACGGCGCCCGGCGGCAGATTGCGGAAACTCACCGTCAGGGTGTCGCCATCCGCATCGGCGGCGGCAATCGGCAAACTGAGGGTTTCGCCTTCGGCCAGGCTGATGTCGCCCTGGCTGCTGATGACCGGCGCGTGATTGCCGCCGGCCACGGCGACCTGGTAGTACTTGTAGGCCACGCCACCGCGGCTGTCCTGCACGCGCACGAGAATTTCGCTGGCGGCGTCGGCATTGGCGGTCGGCGTCCAGTTGAGCGTGGCGCGCTGGTGGTAACCGTCGGCGGCCGAAGTCACATCGGCGCCGGCAGTCAGCGTCACGCCGGCCGGCGCCTGGACGAGCTGCCAGTAGAAGCGGCTGCCATCGCTGTCGATGGCTTCGATGTCGGCCGTCCACGCCTGACCCACCGTCGCACCCGGCAAGACGAAGGCTTCGTCGGCCGTCGGATCGCTCACGCCGGGCACGGTGAGTTGCGGCGGCAAGTTGTCCTGCGGCACCGCATAGACGCCATGGCCGAGATTGGCTTTGACCAGATCGGCCAGGCCCGCACGCGGCGCGAACACACTGCTCGGCACGATGCTCACCGTCTGGTCGGCCACGGTGGCGCCCACCGCCAGCTTGCCGCCCTGGGTTTGCAGGGCGGCGCTGAGGTCGAGCACCCACAGATCGGACTGGTCGCCGCCGGCAATCGTGCCGTCGGCGATGGCGCCCGCGAAATAGCGGCCCGGATCAAGGAGCAGCATCATCGGTCCCTTGATGTCGTCGGTACCGATGTTGGTGATGCTGAGGTCGTAGCTGATCTCGCCGGTGGCGCGGTTGGCGCGAGTCCGCGAGAAATCGAGGCGCAGCTGGCTGCTCATGTCGTTGAGCGCCGTGAAGCTGCTCACATAGGCCTGCTCAAGCGGCACTTCGACACTGCTTTGCAGCGCCTGGGCGATTTCCAGTTGATACTGGCCGGCCTCCAGACCGCCCACGTCGAGCCAGGCCGTGCGGGTCGCCGCATCCCAGGAGACGGATGTCGGGTTGACCACGGCCCCGCCGTTGGCACCGAGCACGGTCAGCGAGAAATTGAGCGGGTTGAGCACGCAGCCGGCATCCCCGGCATCGCCCAGCCACATGGCCTGGTCGAAGACCACGCCGATACGGTTCATCGGCAGCGGCACCAGGGCGCCGTCCGGCACGGTCACCGCCTTGACGAGCGGAGCGCGGGCCGGGGCGATTTCGTCGATGTGGCCGGTTTCGGCCACCAGAATACGGCCGTCGGCCGTGGCAACAATCGACTCGCCACGCGTGCCGCCGGTCGCCACCTGCATGACGCGGCGGCTCAACAGCTCGATCATCCACACCGAGGACTGGTGCGGCACTTCGCCCGCGCCCTCGACCACCGGACGCTGCTTGAGGTTGCTCGAGGCGAGCAGCAGGCCTTCGAGCGGCGAACCGGCCGCCCCGAAGGTGATGCTGTCGATGACGCCGGCCAGGCGGTATTCCAGTTCGGCGCGGCCCTTGGTGCGGCCGCTCATCGGGAAGCTGATGATATCGGTCGTCGCATCGAGCGCCGCCCCGGTCACTTCGCTGCCCGTCCACTTGACGCCCCACAGGCGACCATCCGGCCCGAAGGCGAGATCGCCGACGCGCTGGTTGCTGAAATGCTTCCAGGCCTTGCCGGCATCCGTTTCGGCCGGATTGAAGATTTCGATGCCGTTGCCCGAGGAGACGTAAATCTCGCCGGTCGGCGCAATCGCCAGGGCATGGGTCAGCGGATCGCTGCCCGGCCCCTTGAGGCGCTGCACGATGGCGCCGCTCGTCGCATCGACCTGCAGCAATTCGCTGCCCGTCATGACCCAGAGCTGGCCGACGGCATCGACCGCCATGTCGAGGATGGGCGCATCGAGCGTGAACAGCGGCGTGGTATTGCGGCCGCCTTCCTTGGCGTAACGGAAGACTTCGTTACGCAGCGTCCCGGCGCTGGCCAGGATGCTGTGATCGGCCAGTTCGACCATGGCCTGGGCGCCGATATCGGCGGCGCTGGCGGCATAGCCGTCGGCAAAGCCGCGCAGCGTGAACGGCGCGAGCACCGAACGCAGGTCGCTGGCCTGGCTGGTCGCCACCTTGCCCGGCAACTGCTGGGTCGATTGCTCGAACAAGGCATTGCTCGAGTAGTTGCGATCCGCCGGGGCCAGCGGCATTTCGGCCGTGGACGAGAGGGTTTCGTTGACGCCCAGGCTGTCGAGCACGGCCTGGCGTGCGCCGTCATCCGGCAGCACGGCATTGGCCACCGAGGCGGCCTCGCGGTTGCCGGCCTTGTCGGTCGCCACGGCGAGGAACTCGTAGTGCTTGCCGGCCACGCCGGTGAAGACGGCCTGGTGCGTTTCGGGCGCGACCTGGCGTTGCCAGATCCGGAAATCGCCGCCATCTTCGGCAACATAGACGGTTACCGAGCGGATGCCGCTGGCGTCGTCCTCGCTCTGCCATTGCACGTCGAAGGTGGGCGCACCTTGGGCGTCGTTGCCCAGGGCCGTCACGCTCAACGCGGTTTGCGGCGCCTTGGCGTCGAGCTTGACCGAGCTCAATTCGCTATCGACCGGCGGTGCTTGGTCGATGATGACGCGCGCCGTGCTTTCGATATCGGCGCCGGACAGTGCGCCATCGGCCGAGCGGATGGTATAGCTGACAAAGCCCCGGCGCTGCTGTTCAGCCGTCGTTTGCGCCGCACCGGCCGTGGCGACCAGCAAGCCGCGCGTTGCGTCGTGCATGACTTCGCCGTTATCGGGATCGATGGCTTGCAGCAGCCAGGTCGCAATACCGGTGGACGCATCGACCCCGGCACTGACGCGCAGGATGAAGCCCTTGCTGCCCGTGAAGTCGAAGTCGCCCTGGAAGTTGGCCTGACCGCTCGGCAGATGCACGTTGATATCGCCGATCTTGAGGTCGCCCAGGCGGATCGAACGCGGATCGAGGTCGGCATCCAGTTGGGTGACGATGCGCAGCTCACCAGCCGGCGTTTCGCTCGGATTGTTGAACGCAATCGTGTAAGGCAGCGCCGTGTCGGCCGGCACGTAATTGTTGCCGTCGTCGCCCTGAATGGCCTGCGGCCCGCGCACGCTGACCGAGCTGGTGCTGCTCGTGCCCTGCTGGGCCACCTGCTGCAGGTACTGGCTCAAATTGAGCGCCTGGCCGGCCACCGGCTTGAAATCGGCATCGAGCACGCCGATATGGCGCAGGTATTCAAGTTCGGTGATGCCGCCGGCAAAGATGTTGAAATTGATGAAATGCGTGTCGTGGCCGGCGTTCATGTCGAACTGCGCCGGATCGGCCATGGCCGGAACCGGGATTTCGGCCGAGTTGCCTTCATCGTCGCTACGCACCTCAATGTAATCAACCGCCGCCTTGGTGGCATTCGGGTCGCCCGCATACTTCGCGGTATCGCCGTACCACTGCTGGACCTTGCTGAAGAAGCCGAGGATGTCGGCCTGCGTGCGGTAGCTCTCGCCGCCCTTGCTGAGCAGGATGCCGCTCGCCAGCGTGGCGTTGAGGCTGAGTACCTGCGGGTTCTCGCGGATCGGCGGGGCCTCTTCGAGCGGCCGCAACAAGCCCGCGGCTTCCAGCGCGCCCAGCCAGCCGCTGACCCATTGCGCCTCGTCGGCAGCCAATGCGGCCAACGCGGCCGGTGCCGTGTTGTCGGCAAGGATCGCGGCGCGCAGTTTCCTGGCGTGCGCCGTCTGGTCGGCGATGAATTCGTCGCGGGTGATCGGCGTGGCCGCCCCGACGATGTTGAAGCGGAACGGAATGGCCAGGTTTTCAAGCTTGGTGACATGCACTTCCGGGTCCTGCGACAGGAATTTCGCCGCCAAGCCATTGGAAATCTTGTTGAGATCCTGCACGCCACCGTCGAGCAGACCCTGCGTCTTCCATTCCGGGTGTACGGCGTAGAGCTTGTCGCGCAGGCCCTCGAAATCGTAGGCCAGCCATTCGGCCAGGCCCGGATAGGTCTGCACGCTGAAAGTCATGCCAACGAAACCGCCGGCCGGCACGTCGAAGGCATAGCCCGGCGCCAGGTTGACGCCGGCCGTGTTCTGCGCGCCGTCGAGCTTGGCCCAGGGAATGTCGCTGCGGCTCGTGCCGCTGGTCGGCGTCTGGCCGTAAGTCTGGGTGTTGCCGGCGGTATCCGTGGTCGTCCCGACCGGCTGGCCGGCGACATTGGTGCCGAAGACGATGTAGGGCAGGCTCAGGCCTTCCAGCACATCAGCGCTGTAACCCATTTCGGGTACACCGAAATCAAAGCGCACGTAGGGCGTATCGACATTGCTCAGGCTTTGCAGGGAGACGCTGTACAGGCCGTTCTCGCCCGGCGTCAGGGTACGCGCGCCACCGATGCCGATGGTTACGTCGGCTTCGATGCCGCGTTCGACCAGGTAGCGCTGCGCCTCGGTGACCGTCTGGCCGTCCGGGTTGGTGACGCTGACGTCGTACAGCCCGAGCGGGAAGTCGCGCAGGTCGAAGACCGCCTGGATGTGTGTGGCGTCAAGCACTTGCCAGCGCGTCGGCTCGGCTTCGAAGACGCCCGGACGCGACAGCTTGACCAGCGCGCCGGCCTTGAAGTGGGCACCGTAGATGTCGAGCGTCACCCAGCGATGATTGTCGTCGCCGGTCCCGCCCTGGTCGGGCGTGACCTTGCTGATCGACAGGGGCAGCAGGTCGGCGCGCACGGTCACCGGCGCATCGGTCGCGCCCTGGCGGGAACGGACCAGCACGTAGTAATCGCCGGCCTTGGTGCTGCCGATCAGGGCTTCCTGGTCGGCCGCCACCGGGTTGGTGTAGGCGGCATCGAAGACATAGCCGGTCGGGATATCGCCGTAACGAACGTAGACTTCGTTGCTGCCCGTGTTCGCCGCCGCATCCAGGCTGACCCGCAGGGTTTCGCCGGCCGCAACGCTGACCTTGTAGAGCCGGCTCTGGCCGGGGCTCAGGGTCGTCGCTTCGGGACTGGCGACCTGCAGTACCGGCACGGTGACCTGCAGGGTGGCACCCGAAGCGGTACGATTGTTGGCTTCGCCCGGCGGCAGGTTGAGGCCCGTCGCGGTATAGCTGATCTTGCCTTCGAACACCTCGTTGTAGAGATCGGGCCGCACGATGACGCGCCAGTTGCCGTCCTTCAGGGGCGGCAACTTGGCCCGCAAGGTGCCGCTGTAGCTGCCGTTGGCGCCGATATCGCCGACATGGTCGACCTTGCCGACCAGGATGTCGCCGAGATCCCAGGTGTTGTCGGAAGACAGGTAAAGGGCGTCGGTCCACCGGCCGTAGGCGGTGTTGATCGAATCGTTGGTCACCGTGTAGTCGAGACTGATTTCCTCCCCGACCTTGGCGCTCGCCGGCAGGCTCACGTTGGTGACCTTGAGGTCGGCCGGCGGCGGCACTTCGACGATGATCGGCTGGGCGGCGGCCGTGGCATTGTTCTGCTCGCGGCCGAATTCGCGCACCCGGCCGTATTCGCCCGTTCCCCAGGCGCGCGCCGGGTCGGTGACGACAAACACGTAGTACGGGCCGTCCATGTTCTTCGGCGCGGTCACCGTCAGCGCGGCGTCGTAAGTCGCCGATGCGGCCAGGCCGCCGTTATGCGCGACATAGCCAAGGTAGGCATCCTTGTTCACGTCGAGGAAACGGTCCTTGGACAAGTAGATCAGGTCGTTCCAGCTCGACTGGTCGCTCGGCGTGTTGCCGCCCTGATTGACCACCTGGTAATTCACCGTGAAGCTCTGGCCGGCATAGACGTGCTCGACCGTGGTCACCGACGCAACCTGCAGGTCCGGCGGCGTGGCCAGCGTGATCGGCAGGGCGATGGAACTGACGTTGTTGCCTTCGTCCTTGAACTCCAGCACCGTGCCCGACGGATCAATCAGGCGTTCGAGGCCGGGCAGGCCGTCGCGGATGGTGCTCGGGTGATAGCCCCAGGGATCCTTGAAGATGGCCGTGTCGGTCTTGACGATGAGATTGAAATCGCCGCTGATCGACTCGGGCAGGGTGAAGGTTGCCGAGGCGGTGTAGGACTCGCCTGGCTTGATGTATTTCGGCTTGTAATTCTCGGAGAAGCTGACGTACTTCGCCCGCAACATCACTTCGGCCTCGAAGCCCCGGTCGACCAGCGGGTAATCGCTGTAGTCGAGCGAGGCGTCGCGCGACAGGAACAGGCCTTCGAACCAGCCGCTGGTGCGCGTGTCACGCGTCCCGCGGTTGGTCACCGTCCAGGTCACGGTAATCGTTTCGCCGGAGTGCGGGTTGGGTTCGGACACGACGATGCTGTCGATCTGCAGGTCCGGCTCACGATAGGTGATGTCGAGCGTGCCGCGCGCCGTGTTGTTGTCGTTGCGCGGGCCCTCAAAGACGCTGCCGGCCCCGCCGTTACGGCCGACCGAATAGAACTCGAAGGCATCGCTGTTGTTCGCACTGCGCAAATACTCCATCTTCGGCTGGCGCTGGTTAACATCACTTGGACTGTCGTAATTGTCGGCAATCACGTAGATGTAGTACTGACCATCCGTCCCCGGCGGCAGTTTGAATTTGCCGGAGGTCACGTAAGAAGCGCCGGCCGCCAGGCCATTAACGTTGGCGTGCACGACCGAGCCCAGGGCAATTGCCCGCTCCTTGATGAAGCTCAGGTCGCGACTGATGTATACCGCATCCGTCCAGCTGCGGGTGCCCGACCAGACGGCATCGCCGAAATTGGTCACGGTCCAGCTGATGGTCGTTTCCTCGCCCGAGTAATTGCTCGGCTCGGTATGGATCTCCGTCACCTGAAGATCGGCCGGACGGGCCGTCACGACCGAGGCCAGGGCACGGGCGTTGTTCTCTTCGTTGGTTTCGCCGATATTGCCAACACGATGGTTGTTGAGCAGCGCATCGGCCTTGACCACGACATAGCGCCCCTTGACCGACGGTGCGAGTTGCACCGTCTGCGTCACGGTATAGCTCTCGCTGTTGCCGAGGCTGCGTTGCTGTTCGTAGCTGCCGATGGCCCACACTTCGGTGGCCAGGTTGAGGTCGGGGTTGTCGGTGATGAACACCGAATCCGTCCACTTGCCCTCGAAGATGTCGCCACGGTTCTGCACCGTGTAGGTGAAGGTGTAGCTGCCGCCCGAATCCTGCGCATCGGGCGCCACGACGCTGCTGACCACGAGGTCCGGCGGCGTGATGCCGAGCACGCTGATCGGCCGGGCCTTGTAGTTGTTGTTGTCGATCTGGGCCGCGTCGTCGGGATTGATGTTGGTGGCCAGCGTGTCTTCGAGAATGACGTCGTAGGTGTCGCTCCACACCGTGATGAAGTATTCGCCGGACAGCACATTGTCGGGAATCGCCACCTGCGCCGTACCGAGATAATCCTCACCGACGGCAAGATTGCCGACGTGGGTGAACGAGCCGAGCAGGATGTCGCCCTTGTAGGCGCCCGGACGGCGCTTGTCGCGCGCCAGCCAGACGGTGTCCGTCCAGCTGTTGAGCGCCGCGGCCTCACCGCGCGTCGTCTGGCTGCCGAGATTGGTCACCGCGTAGCGCACCTCGATGTTCGAGCCATGAACCGCCTGATCGGGCGCCACGACGTCGCTGGTCACCAGGTCGCCGAAGGGCACCGGGTCGATGAAGAGATGGGCGGCCCGTACGTTGTTGGCTTCGTTCGGGTATTCGTCGACCTTGTTGTTGCCGTCGGCGACGACGATCAGGTAGGCATCGCCGCGATATCGGATGGGAATATCGACCATCCCCGTCTCGTTGGCGTAGGACTCGCTCGGCGCCAGCGCGGCGCCGCTCTCGAACTGGCCGACCAGGCGGTCATCGCCGCTCAGCGTGCCGTCGAGCGACAGGTACACCTTGTCGGTCCACCGGCCGCTGGTCGCCACCGCGCCCATGTTGCTGATGGTGTAGCGGATGGCCGCGCCGGTCCCGGCCGTGACGTGCTCCGGCACAGTCATCGCGGAGACCCGCAGGTCGGGCCGGTCAAGCATGCTGACTTCGGTCATTTCGGCGGAAACGAGCGCATTGTTGTTGCGCGCATCGCCATGTTCATAGACCTGGTTGCCACCGCCGCCGAGATTGGCGTTGGTCACCACCTTGATGCGGTACAGACCCTCGATCTTGGACGGCAGGCGGACCTGTTCGGTCCGCGTGTAGCGGATACCGGATTCCAGGCCGCGATCATAGGTGAAGCTGCCCAGCGCCACGGCATTGCCGGTACCGTCGGCCGGCACCAGCCAGACCGAGTCCACCCACAATCCCGCGGCCGCGACTTCGCCCTGGTTGACCACGGTCCACGTTACGTCGATGAGCGCGCCTTCCTGGGCGGTCGCCGGCAGGGAAACCGTTTCGACCACGAGGTCGGGCGATTTGGACAGGGTGACCGGAATGGCCGCCGAGCTGCCCGTATTGTTGTTGCCGAAGACGAACTCGAAGGGGCCGCCGGTGCGGACATTGAGGTAATAGTCACCCTCAATGCCTTCGGGCAGGACGATATCCATGCTCCGGGTGTAGTTGTCGCCCACCGCGAGCTGACCGGCATGGCTGGCCGAGCCGAGCGAGACGACGACATCGCTGCCGTCGGCCTTGCGGCTGAGCCAGACAGTGTCGGACCAGTCCGCGACATTGGTCAGGCCGATACCGTTATTGACCACCTGCCAGGTCACGCGCAGCGGACGGCCGCTGGCCGCCGTGCCGGTGGCCGTCACCGAGGCCACCTGGAGGTCGGCATAGGGAATCGGCATGACATCGACGTCGTGCGCGACGCGGCCGACATTGTTGGCCTCCGAGGCGTTTTCGAAGACTTCGCCCTTGGCATCCGACACCACGAAGAGCTTGTAGCGCGCCGAACTGCCCGGCGCCAGCAGGATGCTTTCCGTGCGGCTGTAGGATTCGCCCACGGCCAGCGCGCCGTCGTGGCGATATTCGCCGATCACCTTGTCGTCGGCGTTGCCGAGCGTGTCGTCCTGCGACAGGATGACACGGTCGGTCCACGCCGTCGTCCGACCGACCCCGGTACCCTGGTTGGCCACCGTCCAGCTCACTTCGAGCGGCGCCGGATCGTCGATGATGCGTTCCGGCGCGCTCACCGCCGTGACGGCCAGGTCGGCATAGGGTGCCAGACCGACTGTCAGCGCGGCCGTCGCCTGGTTGTCGTTGCGGTTGCGGTCATCGACGACACGGGCGCCGTCGGTGAGCACGCGGATTTCGTATTCGCCGCTATAGCCCAACGGGATGTCGAGATCGACGCTGGCAACATAGCTGGCGCCGGCCGCCAGGCCGCCGGCATGGACGACGTCAACGGATTTCTGCAGCACGCCGTCCTTGTACAGAGCGACGACATCCTTCCAGTCGCCGGTGGCGACACCGCCGGTGTTGCTGACCGTCCATTCGACATGCAGCGCATTGCCCGACTCGATGAGGCCGGGGCCGCTGAAGCTACTCACTGTCAGGTCGGGGCGCACCACTTGCACGGTTGCGCTGGCGGCAGTCTGGTTGTTGTTCTCTCCGTCACGCTCGTAGATGGTGTTGTCGGCATCGGCACGCACCACCCAGCGGAATTCGCCTTCGCCAAACCACGACGGCAGCGTGAAGCTGGCTGTGCGCTCGACGCTGCTCCCCGCGTCGAGCGGGGTCGAGGAGAAGACGCTGGCGACTTCGTACAAGCCGTTGGCGCCGCGATCAATGTAGATCCGGTCACGCCAGGCCGTGGCCGTGGCGGCACCGCCCTGGTTGGCGACGGTGTAGCTGACCGTGGCAGCATCGCCCGGCCGCAGGACGGCCGGACCGCTGACCTCGCTGACCGTGAGGTCGGCGACCGGCGCCAGACCGACGCGCAGCTTGGCGACGCTGACCCGCGTGTTGTTGCCGGTGCGTCCCAGTTCGGTAATCGAACGATTGATGTCGGTGGAGACGAGCACGTAGAACTCGCCGTTGAGGTCGCGCGGCAGGGTGATGGTGGCGCGGCCGATATAGCTGCCGCCCGGGGCCAGCAGGCCGGCATGGGTCACCGAGCCGGCCAGGATGATGTCGTCGCTGCCACCCAGGTTGGCATCGGTGGACAGCACGAGGCGATCCCCCCACAGGGCGAGATCGGTCGTGGCATTGCCGTCGTTGCGGACTTCCCAGGTGACGAGGATGTTCTCGCCGCTCTGCGCGGTTTCCGGCGCGCTCAGCGTCAGGACGTTGAGGTCGGCGTAGGCCGCGGCCAGGTCGATGGCCTGGGCGCTGCTGACATTGTCCGCACGGGTGTCGGGCTCGAGGACCTCATTGCCCGTATCGGTCTTGACGCCTAGGTAATAGCGCCCTTCGTTGCGCAGGGGCACGCGGATGGTCGCATTTTGGGTGTACGTGCCGCCCTTGCCCAAGCCGCCCTGGTGGCGCACATTGGCGATCACCACGTCGTCGGCATTGCCGATCACGTTGTCGGTACTGACCACGATCTGGTCGTTCCAGTCGGCAGTCGTGCCCACTGCGCCGTTGTTGCTGACGGTCCACGAGAAGGAAAGCGGCTCACCGCCCACCCCGGTCACCGGGGCCACCAGGCTGTCCACGCGCAGATCGGCATAGGGCACCGCCGCCGCGATGGTCGAGACGCGTGCCGTGTTGTTGGCTTCGGCGTCATTGGTCAGGTTGGTTTCGAACAGCACGCCAATCCCGCCCGCATTCTGGTAGGCGGTGACGGCAATCGCGATGTCGCCCGTGCCTTTCAGGCCGTAGGGCAGACGGAAGGTGAAGCTGCGTGCCCGCGACTGGCCCGGCGCGATGGCGCCCAGCGGCGTACCGTCGACCTGTTGCAGCGGGTCGTAGGCCAGGCTGGTGTCGAGCAGAAGCAGGTTCCCCGCCGTGTTGCGGACCACGATGCGGTCGTCGAAGCCGACGCCGGTCGCGCTGCTGCCCAGGTTCCAGTCTTCCCAGCTGATCGTCACCAAGCCGCCGGCCTGGATATCGGTGCTGTCTACCTTGAGGTTGCGGATCTGCATGTCCGGCCCGGCCGTACGCAGCACTTCGCCCTGATTGTTGCTCTCGCCGGTACCGGCCAGATTGGCTTCGGGAATTTCATTGAGGCTGTCGGCCAGCACGCGGATGGCAAAACGCCCGGACGCCGAGGCGCCGCTCGGCCAGGTAAATTGCGCCGTCCGCGCACGGCTGCCGCCGACATCGAGCGCACCATCGGCCAGTTCGTCACGCACGACGACCGTCGCCACCACTTCGTTGGTGGACAGGTTGCGCACCTCGAGGCGCTCGCTCCACGGCGCATCGACCGCCTTGGTGCCACTGTTGCTGGTGGTCCAAGCAACATCGACCACCTGCCCAGGCTGGTAGTTGCCGGCCGGATCGAGCATGAGGTCGGTCACGGCCAAGTCGGCATAAGGTGCCAGTGCGACGTTCACCTCAATCTGCTGCGCGTTGTTGCTTTCGCTGGTCCCCGTCATATTGCCCTCACGAATGGCGTTGTCGCCATCCGCAAGGATCGTGATACCCAAGCGCCCTGCCGCTGGCGAACCCTCCGGCAGGCGCAACTCGAACGTCCGCATCCGGCTCTCGCCGGCTGCAATTGCCCCATCGACCGCCGCATCGTAAGGAACGGACTGGTTGGCAATGATCACCCCGGTATCGAGATTGCGGATCACGATGCGGTCGTTCCAGTTGCCGCTGGTCGCCAGTACGCCCCGGTTTTCGATTACCCAGGTTAGGGTGACGGTCTGGCCAGTCTGCAGATTGTCGACCGGATCAACGACTAGGCTATTGACCGTGATGTCCGGTGCCGGCTTGACGAGCAGCGTGTCGAGCACGACTACCGGGTTGTTCGGGACCTTGACCAAGTTAAACGAAACCTTGGCCTGGGGGGTCGTTTCGGAATTCCCCCCCTCGAGCACCAGGGTATAGGTGCCGGTCATGCCCAGCGCCGCCGGTTCCTGATCGTATCCGGTGAACACATCACGATAACGATAGCGCCCCAAGGCGGAATCCCAGTAGCTACTGACCGATGCCGACCCCATGGTGGAATTGCTGAAAACCGCGCGTCCCGTCGGGTCGAGCAGGGTCCAGTGAGGCACCGAACGATACAGGTAGGTATCCGAAAGCTCGGACTGAGTGTACAGCGCATCGAAGTAATAGCGCTCTCCGGCAATAGCATCGAAGGTAAAGACCTGCGCGCCATTGGCCGGCGTCACCGTCGTGCTCACCGGCGTGCCCGGCTGTACCGCGGTGGCTGCGCTCAGATCGAGAACGCGGAAAGCATAGGGCGATGCGGAGGCCGAACTGTTGCCGACTATCAGCGTGTAATCACCGGCCGCCAGTTGTCCCTTGAAATCGTACGAGTAGTAGTACCCCATGGTCTGGTTGAAGACGACCGTCCCGGCCGAGTCGACCAGGCGCCAGGTCGGTGTGCTGTTGGTCCCGAGATTGTCGAAGACCAGGGTGCCCGCCTGATCGAGATGCAGGCTGTAGCGCTCGACGGCACCTGCTGCCAAGGCATTGCCTTGCGTCGTATTGAGCGGTATTGCCCCCTTGTCGATGGCCTTGGCGACAACGAAGGAATAGGCCTGATTCGAAAAGGATGTGTCGTAGCCTTCGATAAGTAGCAGATAGCGACCGCTCTTCGCCAAGCTCAGCATATCCTGGGTGGTCGAGAATGAGGTATTGAAGAGCTCCTTGCCTTCGGGATCGATCAGGCGCCAATACCCGGAAATGCTCTGCAGGCTGCGGAAGGTATGCACCTCCCCGGCCGTTCCCTCAAAGCTGTAGATCTTGGTGCTATTCCCCGGTGTCAGCGTGGCACTGACCGTGCTGCCCGGCGTCATGACTTCGGCGCTCGCCGCGCTCAGAATCCGGAACTGGTACGGCGTCGAGTAGTAGTAATAGGAACTTGATACGGTCAGGGTGTAGTCCCCTGCCGCCAGCATCTGCGCCGCATCACGGCCATAGTAATAAAGATTGTTCGAGAAGACTTGGCCGTTGCTCCCGCTCAGAGTCCAATAGGCATAGTAGTCGCCATATCCACCCGAGCTCGCCTTGAAGGCGTCGAAATCCAGCCAGGCGGCCTGATCCAAGTGCAGCCTGTAGCTCGTCGGCGAATAATAGGTGGCCGTGCCGCTATAAACGGTGTCCAGCGCAATGCGATTCAGGCTGGCGGCAAATCCGTAGGTTCCGGCGTTCGAATTTGCGGTGGAACCGTCAATCACCAAGTAGTATTGACCGGAGCCGGAATTATTCAGATTGATGATGTTGCCGCTGTTATTGATATCGCCACTGCTTAACAGGCTTCCGTTCCGGTTATAGAGGCGCCAGAGGCCGCCGCTCAGGCTGGAACCATAGGAGACGAACTTGAAGCTGTCGCTGGCTAGCGCATTGAAGCGGTAAATCTGAGTACTGCTGCCTGGATTGAGTTCGCCATCGACCCGTGTTTCTGGGTTAATGGTCAGGGCGCTGTCGGCAAGATCAAGCAGTTTGAAAGCCAGGTTGCCGTCGACCGGCAGGCGCTCGCCCGAATTCAGGGTCAGCACGTACCTGCCCGGGGATGAGAGACTGATCAGTACACCGTCAGAGCCGTTCAACCAGCCGTTATTGAGCACATCTCCCAAGGCATTGGAAATCGACCACCTGCCTTGCATGGAATTGAGCATATCCAGCCACATTAGGCTGCTGCGCGTAATTTCGAACTGGTAGCTGCGCGAGCCATCTGCCCCCAGCGTGTCCTCGACAGAGGCCCCCAGGATCAGATCCACTGGCGTTGCCGGCAGCACGGATTGCAGCTTGAAGGCATAGGTGGCCGCTGTCAGGTCGGCATTAAAATCGGTATCGAACACCAGGAAATAGGTGCTATCGCTTGCCAATCCGCGCAGCACGCAACTCTGGCTGGCATCACCTGAGAGCTGGAGATTCCCGTATGCATCGAAGACCAGATAACGGCCCGTCAATCCGCCCAGATCGGTCGGTTCATAAACCAGGCTTTGCCCTGCCAATACATCGACACGCGCCACGATGGCCTGTCCGGCAGCTGCTAAGCCACTTACCTCGCCACTGACGCCGCCGGTGACAGCCGACGCGTCCACATCGAGCAGGCGGAACGCGACCGCCGAACCATCGAAAATCGGGCCTTTCAGGGTCAGCGTATAGTCGCCGGCCTCATAGACATGCGCCAGCATTGATGCCCCGCCGCCCCACTGGTCAGAGGCAACAACCTCGCCCAGTGCATTGGCGATTTTCCAGGAATCGACTGAGGCGGCATCTAGCGCGTCGATAAACAGATTGCTCTCGGCATCCACATGGAAGCTGTAGCGGAGGGTCCCGTCGTCCGCCAGATTGCCGCTTACGGCCTGGCCTAGCGCGGGAATCACGGCCGGCGCCGCCGGTGTGATGACACGAACGGCAAAGTCGCTGTCAAAAACGTCGGTTTCGCCGTTATTCTGGCTATCCCAGATCAGGTAGTAGGAACCTGTTTCCGGCAGATCGTAGATGATCTGTGTGCTATCGAGATAATTCGAGTAAGAATCGCCGAGCACGCTGCCGTCTGCAGCGACCAAACGCCAGTAACCCCAGACGGAAACATCACCGGGCTGGTAAACGAAACTGTCCCCGGCTTGTGCTTCAAATTTGAAAACCTGGGCGATACCGGGAACGGCGCTGATCAGGGTGTCACCATCAAGGCTGGGCGCAGCGGCCTGCGCCAGGTCGCGCAGGCTGAATTCGTAGGTTGTGGTTTGCCATGACGACGGAACGACCTTCAGTACATAGTCGCCTGCCGCCAGATCGAGCAATGGATTACTCGAAGCATAGGGTGTGGCATTGCCGTAGCAATAACCGTCGGCAAGCGCCTCGCCATTGCTGGACAGTTCCCAGGAAAAGGACCCCGTGGCGAAACGCAGATCAAACAACACCTGCCGGCTCTCGGCCAGGGCAAAGGTGTAGCTGTCCGTCTGGTAAGACTCGATACTGCCCGAGACAGCCGTATCCAGGTCAAGTACGTCACTCCGGTCGGTCTGGTGACGCAACTCGAGCTTGGCGTTGACGGGCAGTGCCGAGTAATCCTCTTCGAGAATGAAAAGGTATTCTCCGGCCGTCCCGGCCGTGAAGCTCGAGAAACCGGCACTTTCACCGCCGCTCCAGTAGTTGTAATTGTTATCCGGTCCGTAGATGCGCCAGTTCGCCTGGCCGGAAGAACGGAAATAGAGGGTTTCGTCGGCAGCCAGCGCAGCCTTGAACATGTGCGCGCCGGTGCTGACGATATCGCCCTCGGTCGCAACGCTTTGGGCATGTGCCCGGTCTTCGAGGATGAAAGAGACCTCCGCATCACTATCACCGGAAGTCTCGTTCAAGGTCAGCGCATAATCGCCGGCCGCCAGTCGATAAATACCTGCGCTAGCACTCGTACCCGAGAAATTACCCCAACCCAGGCTGGATTCGATCCCCTGTAACTGCCATTGCAGTGAACGGCCATCCGCTGTCTTGCCCGAAATGGCAATCACCGTATCGGCATCCACATGGAAACGATAGCTCGTGCTGTCGTCAGCCGGCACCACGATGTCGGTCAAGGTGCCCAAGGGCAGTGGATCGCCAGCCGGGCGGTTGTCGACATGGCGCTCCAGGGCCATCGTGAACTGGTAATCGAGCGACTCGCTGTTGGCTATATCGCCATTGATCAGCACGGTATAACGCCCGCTCGAGGAAATGTGAATATTGCTGCGATTACCGCTGCTCGCCCAATAGAAAACATTGCCGCTGGCATCGAGCAGACGCCAGTTCAGGCTGCCGGCACTGACGCTATCGACGGTGAAGGCGGTCCAGTCACCAGCCTGCATATCGATTTGGTAGGCCGCCGTTTGCGTCCCGTCGGCAAGCGTTCCGCTCACCGGTACATCATATTCGATCATTCCCTGCTGCAACTGGGGCATGCTCGCCAGACGGAAGGCAAAGGGCTCTGCCACGGCCACACCGTTCAGGGTACTGTAGCGTTGGATTCGGAGGCGATAATCGCCGGCTTCCAGCACCCGCGGCATGATGTTGTTGTCGTAGAACATCGCCGACGCGATCTGGCTGCCAGATTCGTTGTAGAGCGAGTAGGAAATACCGGATGACGCCCCTTGCAGGGCATCGAACAGGACCGTCGTGTTCTCGGTCAGGCTGAAGCTGTAATCCACCTGATCGCCGGAGAGCGGGAAACTGTCGCGGACCGACTCGCCGAGCGTCAGCACGGTGGGCGCAATCGGTGCCACATTGATGGCGTAATCGACGATATCGGTCGCAGCACCCATGCCGTAAACAACCAGGAAATAGCGCCCGGCGGAAAGTTCCGGCGTGTCGCGCACCACACCCGAAGAAACATTCAGCAGGGGATAATAGTTATTGTCGTACAGAGCCCAGCGTAGCTGGCTCGGATCAGCCGTGGCCAGATTGACCGTCAGGCGCTGTGCACTCGTGGTTTCAAACGTGTAGATTGCGGCATCCCGGCCATCGGCCAACTGGCCAGCGAAGCCGGCTTCGGGCAATGCCGTTGCGGCCAGCGGATCCCGCAACTGAATGCGGTAATCCCCACCCGTGTGATTGCTGCTGGAAACGGTCAGCACATAGCGACCGGCGCCCAGATATTCAAAGTTGCTGCCGCTACGCCAACCGCCCTGCTGCAGGCCCATGCCTTCAGGCACGATGCGCCAGGTCAGGCCACCGTCCGTGCCGGTATCGGCAATGAGCAAGCGCTGCTCGGTCGTCAGGTCGAGACGATAGCTATGGAATTCGTAGGAAGCCGCCAGATGCCCGCTGAGTACGTCACCGATCGCGGCATCCGCGAACTGCTCCTGCGGCTTGCTGAGCAGAACGCTGTAGGCGACGCTCTCGGTCGTGGCCAGTTCGCTTTCGACAACAAGCAGATAATCCCCCGCCTGATCGCCCACCGTGAAACGCGTATCGCCGCCGGCATAACTCGACCAGACGTAGTTGCCCGCTGCATTAAATAGTGTCACCCGCCCCTCGCCGCCCGTCAGTTCGGACGCCAGGTTCAGCAACTCGCCGGGCTGCCCGGCCAGATGGAAGACTGCGGCGGCATGCGTTGCCAGGCTGCCTGTTGCGGCCACGCCGTCGACAAGACTGGTCGCCCCCGCCGTGTCTAACAGGCGGAAACCGTAACTGCCCGGGACGCTGTTGCTACCGGTATTGCCGGTAATCTTCAAGCGATAACTACCCGCCGCCAGATCGAGCAGGAGCGGGCCGGAAAACCATCCGGAACGGTTGAGACTATTCCCGAAGCCATCCTCGAGCGCCCAGTTCACGCGCGAACTTGCCAGGCCGTCCAGCAGCAGGCGCTTGCCGGCATCCAGGGTAAAGCTCCAGGTGTCGCTGGTCTGGCCTGAATCGAGACTGCCTTCGCAGACGGCATCTACGGTCAACGGAAATTCATGGTTTTGCGTCAGCAGCAGTTTGCCGACCAGGTCAACAGTTTCCTGCATGGCCGGCCCGGCCTGGATCAGCAGATAGTAGCGACCGGGATTGCTCAGTTGGCGGCTGTAGCCGTAACTGGCGTCCCGGGAATCCAGCACATTGCCGGAAGCATCGACCAGGCGCATGTTCAGCGCTGCACCGGCGCTCAGGCTACTCACCTGATAACTGAGGAAGTCGCCGGCCGCACTGTCGAAGGCATACGCCTGCGTGCGCTTCTCCAGCGTCAGCGCGAGGTTCACGGACCCCGGCAGGGCTTGCGGCATTACCGCGTGCAGATCGAGCAAGCGGAAGGCAAAATCACTCGCGGCATTGCTCTGCGAATAGACGCGCAAGGTATAAGTGCCGGCACTGCTAATCTGGGTCAGAACGCCCAGGGAACTGAAACTGGTCGCACTACGCACGACACCTGACGGTCCGCTCAATTCCCAACGCAGGTCGTTGCTGTCGGTCTGGCTCTCGAACAGGAGCGAGGTCGGGCTGCTTGCCTCGAAGCTATAACGACTTTCCTGGGCCGGCAACACGCTGCCGCTGATCTGGCTGCCCATCACAAGCGACTCGCTCTTCACCGTCGGGCGGCGCAGCGCCAGATTGTATTCGGCCGCGACCGTTCCGTTCGTATAAACGACCAAGTAATAGCTACCTGCAGCGAGTGTAAAGCGCGAGGAGTCATAGCGAACGTCGCCGCTTGAACGCACTTGTCCCCGGGTATCGTACAGTGACCAGGAAGCGTAGGGATTGCTGCTGCCAACGGCATCGAACAGCAACTCCGTGCTTTCGCCGAGTTCGAATCGGCGATAGGTCTGCGAACGGTCGCCGGCGACATTGCTCAGCAGCGTATCGCTATCGAGCGCCATGGTTTCAATCGAAGCCAGGTCGGAAAGACGGAAATGGAATGCCCCGGTCCTTGGATCATTCGCATTCACCGTGAATTCGTAATTGCCTGTCGGCAGATCGAAGTAGCGCGGGGAATTGCCAAATCCGTTGCCGCTGGCTTCGCTGCCGCGCGGGCCGCTCAGGCTCCAGTAAAACCCTGAACCATCCCAGGCATCGACCATGACGCGCGTCGGCGCGGCCAGCGTAAAACCGTACTTGACCGATTGGCCGGGCATCGCAATGGAACCTGCCATGTCCTGATCGAGGATCAGGGCCTCGCTGACCGTCGTCTTGGCGAGCAGGTTGAAACGCACATTGGCGGCAGCAACGGAATCAATGGGACTCACCACCAGCAAATATTCGCCGCTGGCCGTCAAGCCGATATTTGAACTATCGCCGTAGGTATAGCCGCTCGTGACCGAGCGACCGAACGGATCGAGCAGGGACCAGTAAGCATATTCGTAATGGTAGCCACCGTTGACGTAGGAGTAGTTCGACGAATTTTGACCATCGAAGTAATAACTATCCCCGGCGTTGCCATTGAAACGATAGACGCGCGATTCGCCGACCGGAATCGTTTCATTGACTGCCGTGCCCGGCACCAGCGAAAGTGCCGCATCGCGATCAAGCATTCGGAAGCTGTAATCGGTCGAGGTATCGGTGGTATTCCGGACCAAGAGTGAATACTTGCCCGGCGGCAGCTTGCCCAGACCCGAACCGGCGTAATAATCGGTAAACGAGTTCCAGCCGGAGACATTCCCGCGCGGACCGCGCAGCAGCCATTGCAGGTTACCGACATTGGCTGCCGAGGTATTGAGCGCGTCGAAAATCACCGGCGAAATTTCGTCCAGCGTGAAATCGTAGCGCGCGATGGCCTGGCGACCGTTCAGGGTGCCGTAGGCCTGATCGTTGAAAACCAGGGGCGCAACGGTCAGGCTCTGCTGGGCGAGCGTAAAGGTAACGTTGTTGGTACCGGAGTTGTAGTAGTACCCCTCGTTCAGCAGCGTGTAGCTTCCCGAAACCGAAATCACGTAGGAAGTTCCGGAATTGTCGCCACTAATGCTCTGGACCTTGCGTCCGTAGGGATCCACCAGGGTCCACACGGAACTGCTGTAGCTGTCACTCCAGTTGAGTACCATCGTGCTACCCGCGCTGGCCTCGAAACGGTAGCCCAAAGTCGCGTTATTGGGCGAACGCGTGATAGAAACCTGCTGCCCCAGCGTCAGCGCCGAAAAATTCGCGGCGTCGAGTAGGCGGAAGCTGTAGGCGCCGTTATTGGAGAGCCAACCGGAGTAGCGCGCCCCTTGTACGGATAATGCATAACTTCCGGCCGGCAGGCTGAAAACGGGATAACGGTTGTTGGCGTCGCTAGAGTACAAATCCTGCAGGCTCACCTCGGTGCCGCGCGGACCGACGAGCGACCACTGGGCACTGCTGGAATTCAGGCTCTGCGTGTCCATGACCACCAGCGCATCGGTAGCCAGGGTGAAACGGTAGGTCTTGGTTGCGTCCCAGGTCGCCAGAGTGCCGGCTACCGCCGTGCCGAAAGTCAGGTCATCGCCTGCCGGCAGGGGCGTCGGCACTTGGTTGCCGACCGCATTGAACTGGATGTTGAAATCGACCGGCGCGGCATTGTCCAGGCGCCCCTCGACCAGCAAGGTATATACGCCACCGGTCGTCAGCACGAAAGTGGCGCGGTTGCTCGCCAGATTGTTCGTTCCGACGACATCGCGTCCGTAAATGTCGACCAGGCGCCAGCTGGCATGGCCGCCGGCAACGCCGTTGGTCTGGAAGGCAAGCATATCGCCGGCCGCCACGCTAAAGCGATAAGCCTGAACGGCATTGCCCGGCGTCAGCGTTCCACTCAGTGCAGTATTCAGGGTCAGCGTCTGCGCCGCCGCCAGATCAACCAGCTGAAAAGCGTAGTTGCCGCTTGCCCGACCGCTGCCCTGCACCACCAGCCGATAGCTGCCGGCCGGCAGGTTCAGTACGCTGAGCGCACTGCCGGCATCGCTCTGGTCGAAACGGCGCGCCGAGATTTCAGTTCCGCGCGGACCGATCAGGGACCACAGCATGTCCGAACGATTGCTTTGCGCATCGAACGCCACCTGGGTGGCGGCGGCCAGCTCGAAGGAATAGACCGTCGCCTGCCCGGCCAGATCGACGCTGCCCGAAACCTGGCTGCCCAGGGTCAGGGTGGCGGTGACATCGGGCACCTTGTTGACCGCGAGCTGGTAGCTGACGCTCGCGCCGGCCGTATTGCCGTCGCTGCCCTCGACGACCAGCCAGTAATCGCCGCTGGCACCGACCGTCAATGGCGCCTGCGCCGTCATCAGCGCACTGCTCGCCTGTTGAAGGCCATAAG
This sequence comes from Azonexus hydrophilus, assembly GCF_905120355.1. GTDB lineage: Bacteria > Pseudomonadota > Gammaproteobacteria > Burkholderiales > Rhodocyclaceae > Azonexus. The sequence goes on from NZ_CAJHOB010000020.1 coordinate 38,746, forward strand.
GATTGACCAGAGTCCAGTTGAGCGCCCCGCCCGCGAGTGAACGGCCATCGACAAAAATCTTGTCGCCTTCGCTCAGGGCGAGCTTGTAGAGCTTCGTGCCGCGCGCATTGTCGAGCACCGCGCTGGTCGCAACGCCGATCTCAAGCGCCTCGGCGGCTTCGTCGGCAAGCAGACGGAAGGGGAAGACCCCCGTCGTCGCACCGCTGGTATCGACCGACAAGACATAGTCGCCGACCGGCAGGAGCAGGCGACCATAGCCGCCCGCATAATTGCTGGCACCATAGCTGGCGTAAGTCCGCGAAACCACAACCCCTTCCGGCCCACTCAGCGACCAGAAGAAATCGCTATTGGTCAGACGGTCGAACAAGACTGTCTGCGGTTCGGCCAGCGAGAAGGTGAAATTGCCGGTCTTGCCCGGCTGGTCGATATTGGCGGTCGTCGTCGCGCCCAGTACCAGTGCTTCCGTGGTATCGGCGACAGGCCGCAGATTGAAACTGTAATTGAGCGCCGCGGTATTGCCGACCGCGCCCTCGACGACCATCAGGTACTCGCCGGTGCGTTGGATCACGAAAGTATCGCGGTCATTCCCCAGGTAGCTATAACTACCTTCCTGCCGAGCATAGGGGTCGATCAGGCGCCAATCTGCACTACCGCTGGCCGTCAGCGCATCGAAAAAGAACTTGTCGCCGGCTTTGGCCTGGAAACGATAAACCGCCGACTTGTTGCCGCCATCGAGCGTGCCGCTGACCTCGGTGCCCGGCGTCAAATCCGCCGCCGCATCGGCATCGACAATGCGCAGCGAATAGTCGCCCACAGCATCGGCATTACCATCCACGGTGACCTTGTACTTGCCGGGAGTCAGCTCGAAAGCCGGCGATTCGGCCTGGTAATCGGTATTGCTGAAGCTGCGGCTGGTCAGTTGTCCATTGGGGCCTTCCAGCTTCCAGTTGAGGTCGCTGCGATTGGTCAGGCTGTCGAAAACCACGCGCCGGGATTCCTCGACCGAAAATTCGTACTGGTCCTGCTCACCCTGAACGGAGATCGCTCCGTTGATCGACAGGGCCGAGGGATTGACATCGCCCGAGAGCAGCACGCGCGGCTCCAGCGCTTCGAAACGGACGGCCGGCTGGCTGGCTGCCGCCTGGGGCTGACGAGCTTTCGCAGCCTTTGCGGGTGCTTGCCTGGCCGGACGGAAGGCCCCCAGCAGGGCATGCATCAACGGAGAGAGTGAGAGATTGCGGCTACGATCCGGACGATCATTCTTTTCGACAGACTTACGCATTGCATTTCCCCTAAATAATGCTGGGCATCTCTTTCCTGCCCAATTCTTGAATTTAAAATCCAGGCAAAACGGTGGCCCGATAACGGCCTCGTTTGATTGTTATTTGTTCATGTCCCTGACGGCACGGGACCACTACTTTCCCAGAGCACCTCCCTGCGCCTTGGGAAAATTGGCCTTGCATTTGACCCCAGCAGGTATTTCTAGCTTTGGATTGGGCAATTCGAGTAGCACGACAAATGTGCCGCTGGCCGCGTCGATCAAGCGATCCACAGATTTGACCTTGGCCGTGTAGCGAGCCTTCGCGGGGATTTCCGGCAAAACCTCGACCGACGTACCCGACAAGACAGTGCCGAAGGCATCTTTCGGCAATACCACCTGAATTTTCAGGGGGTCGAGTTGCGCTACTTTCACTACGGATTTTTTATTCGAACCCGGCTCGACGACCTCGCCGGGAAAGGACAGCACATCGACCACCACGCCCTCAAAAGGGCTGCGAATTGTCCTCAGGTTGAGCAGGCTGCTTTGCTGCTGGTGTTCCAACTTGGCGATCTGACGATTTTCGGAAGCGACCTGGAGTTCCGATTCGGCCAAACGCAGTTCTGCTTCCGCATCATCCCGATCCTGCGCGGCCATCAATTTCTCATTGCTCATGGCCTGGCGGCGGGTAAATTTGCGCTTGGCAAATTCGATCTTGCTTTCCGCCATCTGGCTGGGCCCGACCTGCACCGATTTAAAGCGGGCCAATTCGCTGGCCGCCTGCTCGGCTCGCGACTCGAGCGTTGCCAGGACTTGTCCCTTACTTACGCGATCTGCCCGCTTGACCAGAACCTTGTCCAGCATGCCGGTCACTGGGCTGGCCAAATCGACAATCTGAGGGGGTTCTATAAGACAATCTGCAGCATTCGAGGAAATGCTAAAAATTAGGCACAGAACTTGGATTGCAACGCGCCCTCCCCCCGCAGCAGCACTCATGTAGCATCCTTGATAACAACATTGGAATATGTCTTCTTATTATAGCCTAGATACACGTGTCATTTGTGAATTATTGTAACCGTCCGGCCACCACCGTCTTTTCGCCGAAGTTTCAATAGCTGAAGATTGT
>NZ_CAJHOB010000021.1 GCF_905120355.1 Azonexus hydrophilus
ACAATCTTCAGCTATTGAAACTTCGGCGAAAAGACGGTGGTGGCCGGACGGTTACGAAAGTCTTGAGATTGAAGTTTCAGAACGCACTGCCGCATTGAGTGAAGCCCTCAGCCGGCTCAACGGTTTCATGAATATTGTTCCGTCAGCTATTGCCATTGTCAATTTTAATGGTCATGCAAAGTATTTCAATCCGGGTTTCGAACAGTTTCTCGGCTACACCGTTGAAGATATCCCAGACATGGAAAACTGGTGGGTGACCGCCTACCCAGATACAGACTACCGGTTGAAAATTCGTCATGATTGGGAAAGTGCGCTTCTCATTTCTGCCAATGGCGGCGCTCCGATTAAAGACTTTGAAGCCCGAGTGCGTACAAAGTCCGGCTCATTTGTTTGGATGAGTGCTTATGTACAGGTTGCAGATGGGACCATCTACATAGCGATGGTCGATACAACAGCTCGAAAGCTTCAACAGGAAAAAATCATCTCATTGAATGATTCGCTTGAACGACGTGCGGTTGAAGCAGAAGCGGCAAACAACGCTAAAAGTGCATTCTTGGCCAATATGAGTCACGAAATTCGGACCCCGATGAATGGGATTCTGGGAATGGTTCATCTGTTAAGGCGTAGCGCGCTTTCAGGAGAGCAGTTGAAAAAGCTGAACGTCATTGAATCCTCTGGCAAGCATCTCTTGGCCATCATCAGCGACATTCTCGACCTCTCTAAAATTGATGCTGGAAAAACCAAGCTGAACAAAAAAGACTTTGTGCTTGCCGAGGTACTCGAATCGGCGCTCTCTATTATTCGGATAGGTGCGCATGAAAAGGGCGTCAGTCTCAAGCTCACCACTGAGAACCTTCCTCATTCGGTGCACGGAGACCCTGTCAGGTTGACGCAGGCATTGGTCAACTACCTCGGGAACGCGTTGAAATTTACCGATGCTGGCTCAATTACTTTGGCTGCCAGTGTGGCCGAAGAGCATGAATCGAGCTACCACATCCAATTTTCAGTGAGTGATACCGGCATTGGCATCCCTGAGCCAGAACAGCAGAAGGTTTTTCAAGTCTTTGAACAGGCTGACAACTCGTCAACCAGAGCTCATGGCGGTACGGGCCTAGGCCTCGCTATCACACAACGGATTGCCAACATGATGGGCGGAAAAGTTGGCCTGGACAGTACCGAGGGAAAAGGTAGCGCGTTCTGGCTGACCGCTTATTTTGGTAAAGCTCAGGCGCCTGAAGAACAACGACAAGAAGAGATTCTCGGTGACTGCGTTGAGCTTATTCAAAGCAAGCATTCAGGCAAAAGAATCCTCATCGTAGAAGATGAGCCAATCAACCAAGAAATTGCTCGGGGACTTTTGGAAGATATTGGTCTGTGCATCGACACAGCAGATAATGGGGCAGAAGCTGTACAAATGGCACGTGAAATTCGCTATGACTTGATACTGATGGATATGCAAATGCCCGTCATGAATGGCATGGACGCCACGAAGGGAATTCGCCAAATGTCGAGTTGTGCCACTGTTCCGATTGTGGCGATGACTGCGAACGCTTTTACTGAAGACCGTGAAAAGTGTCTGGCAGCTGGGATGAACGACTTCATGACTAAGCCGACGGACCCATCCAAACTATTCGAAACGGTGTACCAATGGCTTGAATCTCCACCTGTATCAACATTAGGGCAGGAGTAAAGGTACGCAATACGCGTCATTAGATGTTCGAGGCCGTCAGGTGCTGAAAGGCCTTTGAGAATTGATTTGCCGACGGAGTCGGAGCGCAGACTCAAGGTCGGCTTGGATGGCAGTGTGATTTTGTTCAACGTCAGCTCATGAAATGCAGCGGCCATCCAAAAGGCAGGTTTGATGCTTTGACGAATGGCGGCTCCTGGCCGGGTTGAGGCAGTGCCACCGGCAAATTGTTCGCCGAATACCAGCCATTCGGCGGAGGCGGACGAGGCCCTAGCTAACCAAATTGTAAGGAGCCCTCGACCGACGGCTCATGGCCGAACCCAGACCTTGGGGCTCTGCCCCAAACCCCGCACTCGCCGTGAGGCAGCCGGGGCGGGTTAAAAACCAACCCACCCCAGCAGCCGGGAGCATGGTCGCTACATCGGCGTCAAGGGCTTTCGCGGCATAAACGGGTACCCTCCCGCTGCGCGGGCCCCTCCCATTTATTCCACGACCCTTGACCCCGCCTTCGCTCGTCATAGCTCAAACCCCGTCGTTCTGTTTGCCCGCCGCGCTATCGCTTCACCGAACCGGTCCTGATCGACGATGTTCAGCAAAACCAACTCGCGCGCCCGTGTAACGCCCGTATAAAGCCATTCCCGTGTCACTAGCGCACCATCCCCAGCCATGAGCACCACCGTCGCCGCAGAACTGCCCTGCGCCTTGTGGCAGGTGATCGCGTAGGCCAACTCGACATCCGCCTCTGCCTCCTGGGGCAATTCGCGGGGTTTTTGCTCTCCATCGAAGTGAACCTGCACCCGCTCGCCATCAATGGCAACGACGGTGCCGAGCAAGCCATTGAACAACCCGTGCTTGTAGCGGTTCTGCGTGACGATGATCGGGTCACCGCCGGCGACGGTAGCCAGCGGGCCAAGGCGGCGCGTCGGGGTGCTGTCGCTTCGGCGTTTGGCAGATTCAACCTCGTTCCAGGCATCCACCGTCTGCCGTCGCGCCGCAATCAGCATGAAATCGTCGCTGCGATGCAGGGTGTCCATTTGCGCTGCGTCGATGGCGTACACGCCCCTCGGCTCACCATTCCACAGGGGCAGGACGGGCGCAATGCCGCTTCTGATCTGTTGGGCCACCAGGGGGATCACACTGCCCTCGGCTTGGCGCAACACCTTGGTCAAAGTAGCGACACGCGAACCCTCCTCAACGAGGTCATGAAAGATTTTGCCGAAGGCAACCGGGAACAATTGCCCATCATCACCGGCCAGCAGAATCCGCGCGCCCTTGGGCAGCCGCTTGAGCAGTTGATAGAACGTCGGGGTGTCCATCATCCCCGCCTCATCGATGACCAGGAGCGTCCTGTCATTGAACTCCACCTCGGGTCGGCGGTTGTCAGGCGGGTTGTCCAGAATCTGGATCAGGCGGGCCAGGGTGTAGGCAAGCCGGGGCGCACCGTGGGACGATGCCCCTCGGGAGAGTTGCAGTGCGGCCTTGCCCGCCAATGCGCCAAACACGACGTTGCCGCGCTGGCGCTCCCAGATGTAGGCCAACACCTTCATGACGGTCGTCTTGCCCACGCCAGCCCCGCCCTGGAGGACGGCAAGGGGAAGGCAGATCAGTTTGCGCAAGGCAGCCGCCTGCTCGCTCGTGAGGGTGAGGTCGCACGCCTGTTCGGCATCAGCGATCAGGGCGGTAAGGCGCTGCTCGTCGGGCAGGAACAGACGGGCGGGCGTTGCCTTGATGTCCTTGAGCATTCGGGCGACTTCCTCTTCCAGCCACGCCGCGCCTGGCGCACGCAACAGTTCGCCGCGCTTGGCAAGGTTGCCGTTCCGTTCGGCGTGCTGCAAGGCTAGTTCCGCATTGACACCGCGAAGGGCGAGCATTTCCCTGATCGTCGGCTCGGTGGCAGCGCTGTTGCCTTCGCTCAATATCTCGCGCCAAACGCTCGCCAGCGCCCCCATGAGGCGGGCAGGGTGACGTTCAATTTCCTCGGCGGCCACCGCGTCGCGCAAGACGTGCTTGCCGACGCGATCCGCGACCTTCCATTCCGTGAGGTAGGCAGCGAGGTAGGGGTTGCTTCTTAGGCGGCTGATGGCATCGACGCCCGCACAGAAGCGCCACAGACGGTTGGCGACACGCGGCTCGCGCAGGCCAAGCTTTTCCAGAAAGACGAGGAATTCGGCTTCGGCCAGCCGTACCTGGTCCGCTGCCGACTTCTCTGCCATGGCAGAGAAGAGCTGTGCGGTCATGCGGGCAGCCAGTGCCGGCTTGTCGGGTTCGAGGACGCCGGCAACGTCGTCCATGTGGGCGGGATCGGACAGGACGTGGATCAGGTCATGGCCGTAGCGCTGCATCAACCGCTCAGCGCGTTGCGGGCCGATGTTGGGGACGCGCTGAAGGAAGGGGCCAAGCAGATCGCCCAGCACCGCCCGGCGCTTCATGAGCTTGGTTTCGACCTGACGGTGCAGGCGCTTGAATTTGTCGGTGTAGTTGGACCACTGACCTTTGACGGCAAAGGTGTCACCGGCCACCGGCAACTCGGTGCGCCCGAGGTAACGCACGCGCACCTTGTCGCCTGCGGGCGTTTCGCCGACGAAGATCGCGCCGTACTCCAACGTGGAGACCACGCGGGTGACGGTGACATCCTCGGCAAAGGCGAACCCTGCGCTCACTGGATCGTCACCCACACACCCTTTTCGACCGCCTGGAGTTGGGCACGCAAGCGTTCATTTTCTGCTTTAGAGGCCGCCAGTTCGGTTGAAAGACTCTGGATGCGGCCCAGCAGCTCCTCACGGGCGGAAATCGCTTCTACGGCCGCCTGCGAGGTTTCCTGCACTGTTTTGGACTGGAGGATCAGCCGCTGCTTGATCGCCTTGTCGGCATCAGTTGGGTTGACGCGAGCGCCGATGGTGAGCACCCCTTGCCCTTCGGCGACGCAGTTGATGAGCTGCGTCAACTCCTCGCGCTCGAACAGGTATTTCTCCTGCGTGGGCTTGAGATCGATGGCCTGGGCCACGGCGCGGACATTGACCTTGCCATCGGGCGTCATGGGCAGGGTGGGCTGGCGGGTGGCTTCCGGCTGGGCGAGGTAGGCACCATCGCGCTCGTCCAGCCATGCTTCGAGGCGAGCCTTGATGCCGGGGATGACGGACGGGCGCGGCATCAGCGCTTTCCTTTCGTGATGGGGATGACCTTGCTGGCGGCACCGGCTCGCATCTGTTCCAGCAGGGCGTCGTAGTCGCGCTGGAGCTTTTCGTGTTCGGCCTGAAGCCGCTGCAAGTCAAGTTCGGTGATGATGTGCCGGTTCTGCAAGGCGTCGTACTTCTCCTTCCAACTCTCGGCACGCTCCTGGAAGGTTTTGCGCACACGCATGCGCCCCACCGTTTCCTTCTTCTTCAGGGTATCGAGCCAGAGTGCCGCACGCTCCTTGAGCGCTGTGTTGTCCTTCTTGTAGAACGTCGCCTCGTTGATTCCGGCGCGACGGGCAATCTCTGCCATCGATACGGCCCCGCCATTGTGCGGGTAGATACCGCCGTTGTTCGCCATGTCGCCGGCGATTCCGCGAATGGCATCGTCGACCTGACGGAGCGTCTTTTCGGTACGGACGGCACCGCGTTTGGCGGCGGCAAGTTTGTGCTGTTCACTCATGCGGCCTCCGCAACAGGTTTGGACTCCTCGCACAGCGCGAGCAGGGATTGAACCTCGGGATCTGTTTGGTACTTTGCTGCCAGATCAGGGAAGTTCACCCATTCGTCCTGCGCGTTGTCGAGGGTCGCGGCCAGCACCAGCAGTTGTCCATCGTCGCGGGCCTGCCGCGCAATGTCGAGGTACTGTTCGATGCTCTGTTCCACATCACGTCGTCTGCGGGCAAAGACGATCCGGTTGTCACATTGCGGCTGGCAGTTGGCTGTATTGGGTTCGCCCTTCGATCGCTTCTTCTGGCACAGACCATCCTCGCCGGGCGCCTTGGAGCAGACGATGTTGGATTTGATCAGACGCCAGCCCTGACCTTGCATGGTGAGCAGGAGTGCGAGGTCGTAGGCACTACCCTCGGTCCAGACGCGCCCGGATTCATTGAGCTTGGCATCTTCGTTGCGAACGGCGGTGATCAGGCGGGCCGTGCCGGAGCCACCGTGCGCGGGCAAGGCGGTGCCGTTGTTCATGGCCTCGTGAATCTCCTCCAGCGCTTCGGCACAGTGCATGATGCGCAGCTCGCGCAGTACCTTTTCTGCTTCTTCGCGCACGCCCGGATCGCAGAGGATGTAGTGCAGGGTCATTTCGATGCTCTTGTGGCCAAACAGGCGCTTGAGTACCAGGGGTGAGTTGAACAGCGCGACTCCGGCGAGGCGGCCGATGGTCTTGCGGAAGCGGTGGGCGTGGACATTAGCCCCGCCAGGCTTGGTGTCCATGTTTAGCCGCTGGGCAAAATAGTAGAGGGCTTGATTGACGTTAACCTGAGCATTTTCGCCAGCCGAGCCGCCGACGCTGATACTCAGCCACAAGCTGTTTCCAAATCGAGGTGATGAAGGTAGCCCATCTTCCAGTCGCCTTGGCAGCCAGTCCATAGCCGTTGCAAGTCGCTCTTGCTGTCCCAGACATTGGCGAAGAATCTCCGGAGCCGGCCACTGCCGAGCATCACCAAATAGATTGCCAGTTAGTTTGTAGGTATATCCGTTTAGATAGTCGTTGGAATCGTGTCCGATGGATATGCAACCACGCGAAAGGGTAGTGACTTCTCCAATCCGCCCCGCACTAGCGAGCAACGTGACAAAGAGATGGGCCGCTTGAAGCGTGATGCACAGAGTAACGATATGCTCCCAATTACGTGGCGGCCATTCACGTTGGTCGGCGCCTTGCTTGCCATTGGCTGTTGATAGCGGGAATGGGGGGGAAAGCGGTTTTCCAGCCCGGTCGGTCCATGGGTTGTGCTCCATATGTGCCCGAATGTGTGCCTGAATGCGCTTACCGATAGCCCCCTTGGTAACCGTCCAGTTTATGTCCTGAAGCGCCTGCGGTAATTGCTCTAAGAGGCGTAGAAGATGTGGGCCCAGTTCCTGTATGACCCATAGTACGCGTGGGCCGATCTCGGCAAGCCAGTGTTCTGGAAATGGAATGAACGGCTCCGATTTATTCTGAAGCGGATTAGTGGCCGACTGTCGACTGGGGTTGGTCGTCTGCCGAATATCTGGCAATGGTCGCGTATCGGACCAAACACCTCTCGCTACAAATGTATCCAGACGTTCTAGTTCGATTCTTGTGGCATTGTCAGAACTGAGCTCGTGCATGTCCGCCTCGGTAAGGCACCGATATAGACCGACTGCGCTTGGATCGCCTGCCTTGCGCCGTATCGCGCGAGCGGTAATACACGGCCAGATTGTGTAAAGATGAGTCGCAATGCTGCTTGGCTTTGGGCGCATTCCCTTCCGATGCCCGTGTCGACCCGATGGAACCAAGCGCATGAGCAGGGCAAGGCGTGTAAGCGTCAGTACGCCTTCATCAACCAGAAGATCAACAGGGCTTGCTGAGGGAATTTCCTTCGCCAGATAAGCTTGCAAGCGCCGAGCAAAGTCGATGTCTCGTAGTGCTGCCGCCATCGTGCTTGGTGCTAACGCTTTTGATGTTTGCCAGTGTCCCCAGAGATTGCCATGACCGACTAGTTCCTGAGCCAAGAGAAGATCGTTTGCTTCAAGATGCTGGATATCTTCCGCTCGAAAGTGTTGCAGGGCGCCGAGGCATCCTTCGTGAATTTGGTCGTTTGAGTTAGCAGTTTGCAAATATCCTGGGGCGTTCATATTGCCTCCTCAAAGTCTGTAACGTACCCAAGACCTGGAACTAAGTGCTCCCCGGACAAAATTCGGTTCTTCCACTTCTTGCGCGAAGCTGCCACGAAGTCGACTTGGTAAAGCGTTTCAAGCAGGTATTCGCCCACACCTAACTCCGCATCAAACTCCCCGCGCAACCATGTCTCGCGGGGCAGGTGATCGAACATTGCTATCAATTCCTCAACGCGCATTGCGATGCCATCCAATGACTCGGGAAGGAATTTTGCATTCGGGCAATCCTTTAGGCACCGATGTGTTCCGCACAGTCGGCCCGCTTTGTGGTCCGGCGCGATAGATTCGGGTGGGTGTCGAGGATCAGCGCATCCTGCCCCGATGCGACTCTTCATCAATTTGCGATATTCATTTAGTCGTGCTTCCATTTCTGGCGTTAGTGGACCATGACGCACGAGTTGAGCGAGGATAGTTAGATCAACCCTTCCTTTCCCCAATTCCGCAAAGAGGCTTGTCATGAAATGGCGCACTTGTTGATTGTTTTCTGAGGAGAAGATGTTGTTTTCGAGGTAATTGACGGTGCTACCGACCCTTGAATGTCCCAGAGCGAGCATCACGGCTAAGATGTTGCCGCCTGACTGCTTGTAGACCCACCGGGCATAGATGTCACGGAAGTCCGAAGGTTTTACCGGAGGGATAGCGGGCTTACCCTGCTTATGTCGCTTCTGGTTGAGTTGCTCCACAACCAAGCCAAGGTAGGTTATGGGCCGCGGCTCTCCTTTACGCTCATATCTGGGTAGCTTCATACCATCGATCCAATTGATTTGATTTCTTCGATCAACGTATAACCAGACGCTGCGGCAACCTCTTAGAAGTTCCTGCACGTGCTTTACTTGCTTGGCAATTGTTTCTTCGTTTGCACCATTTGCAAGCGTGCGTGCTAGTTCAGAACTGGCCGCTTGGTAGTCCTGTTTCAGCTTCTCTCTTAGGGAATGAACGCGGACGAGGTAGTTTGCGACGATCATTGGGGTGCTGGATGCGTTCTTTTTTAGCGCAGAGCAGAACTGTGTCTTTCCTCGTGCGCGCGGCTTGTCTGACGATAATGTGATTTCCTGATCGTTATTGTCCGATAGGACAAGTTGCCGTTGGTCCTTGGGATGGTCGGCTACTAAGAATGGAGAGGTGGCGTCCAGATTGCTCAGCGTGCTTGGGTTCCACCCGCTATTCATCAAGGCAAGGTGATATGCAACCTCTGCTTCTTCAACAGTAGGAAACAGAACTGCTCGCATTTCGCAAAACGCCAGTCCGTGATCGCTCAACGATTGATGAGATTTCCAATTTCCTATGAGTTGCTCTGCTGACGGCAAGGTTTCTCCAGTTTTCTTTTGAATCTCCCGAAAGTGATGCCAATTCTTGATCCGACGCTCTTCCTGTTCACCTAGATCAGTGGGAGGTTCGCCCGCGAGTCGCTTCTCAGCCTCGGCACGAATCACGTCATTTTTTGCCCAAGCGCCTCTCACAACTTCCCATGCCTGCTTGAGTGCAACCTTGAGTTCGCGCGCCTGTTCGTCGGAGATTAGGTTTCGTATCGGCTCACCTGATTTTGGTGGCACCCATAGCAGGGCCGGTATCCGCAGCAGCCTCCGTGCGTCATTGACTATTGAGATGAATGTTACGAAATTCTTGTTTCCTAAACCTTGACGATGAGCTGCGGCTTCCTGAATCTCATTTAATTGGTTTACTGAATCTATTCGCTCAATTCTGCTTCCGTTTCGGGCTAGGTCATTTTCAAAATGATCAAAGAACCGCCACCAAGCCCGCAATGCTGAGGTATATCGCTTGACGGAACCAGAGCCTAGCAATACGCAGCGTGCCTCAATTGAAGGGGCCAGTTCGGCAATAAGATTTGGGCGACCAGTGAAGGCCCCCCCCCAAACTCCGGCCTTTGGTCCAAGGGGATGAGGATTGGCGACCTCACCATATGCAAAAGGATGTAGATCAACCAGAGTGTTCTCGGTGGGGTGATTGGTCCAGAAACGTAGGGGATCGTTGCTTTTTAACGAGACGATTTGTTCGACTCGAGAGACGTTCCCATGTGCCTTAAGGTGGTCTTTGTTCTTCTTTCCGATGCTCATTCTTTATCCTCAGAGCTGTCCCCTTCGTCCAGCTCCACCCACTGCCGCGTCATGGTGAGCGGCACGCGCATCTTGGCAAACAGCCAATGCAGGTAAATTTCCGTGGTGCGCGAACTGGCGTGACGCAGTTGTGGCTTTATTTCCATCTGAATGACGGTCGTCGCAGTGTCCCTCAAGGCCAACGCCATGGGATGCTCTATGCTGATGTTGGGCGTCTTGAGCACCTGTTCAATCAATTCGGCGTGCTGCTTCATACGCTCTTCAAGGTAGCGGCAAGCCCACCAGTCGCGGCCTTGATGCGGTGACCAATGTTCAGGCCCCTGAACGCGGCTCCAGAACGCATAGATTTGGTCGCCCGTGTAGCGTAGCCCCGTCACCGGATTGAGGAACAGATGAACGGTTTCCTCCATGATGCGACGTGCCTCGGCAGGCTTCACGCCCTTGAGCCGCTGCTTGAGCGCCATTGGCCGCTCCTTGTTGCGATATGCGTGCAGGCGCTTTGCAATCCAGAGTGGAACGTGAATCTCGCCTTCCGGTCCAATCTTGTCGTCATGATCGATGCCGTACTGCTTGCCCTTGGCACCGTAACGGATTGTCACGATGACGGATTGCGCTTCTTCCGGCTGATCGGGATTAACGATCTTCCATTCCTTGGGATCGAGCGGAAGAGTATCCATCCGCCAACAAGCGGCTTCCTCGCGGCGTATGGCGGTGTTCAGGATCAGGTCAACGATCAGCCCTTCGGTGGCACCAACCACCGGGCGCTGATGCACGCGCTCGCGCCATGCCTCAATCTCTTCCACTGAGGGAAAGGACAGGGTGCGCTTGTTGACCTTGACCTTACCCTTGCGGGATTGCACGACCTTGGCCTCGTGGCTGCGGCTGTTGTCGTGACTGCCCGCGATGTAGGTCGTAGTGGTGGTGGGGATGACAAAGGCCGGACGCAGACCTTTGTCTGCCGCCCACATCTGGAATTCCAGAGCGATCTGCACGCGGGGATTGACGGTTTCCGGGGCCAGCGGGCGGTTGTCTGCCGACCAGATGCCTTTCAGCATTTCCTGCTGGTAGCGGCCAATCAGATCGCTCACATAGTCGCCGCGCATCAGGTCGACGGATCGCGTGTCAGCCCATTCCAGCGCGTTAGCAAGCCAGCGCGCAAAGTTCAGCATGGATACGCGGCTAGGTGGGATGGGGTTTCTTTTCTCGCCGCGCCATTTCGGTTCCCAATACCCCAAGCCCCGGTCGATCAGGAATTGATTCGGTAGCCGGGCATAGCCCGGCTCAGGATCGAGGATGAAGGGCTGATGGGAGAGCGCCCCGTACCCTGCTTCGCCGAGCAGTTTGGGATCGGCATAGACGACTTTGTAACCGTAATCGGGCATTTATTATTTACTTGTAGGATAATGCAATTATATTCTTAAAAACTATCTAAGCAAGTGTTAACTTGTCAATCCGATAACGGCCGTTTCGACCTGCCTATTGCCCTCGGCATCCTCGCCGCCAGTGGTCAATTGCCCGCCAGCCGCCTGGCAGGTTACGAATTTGCCGGTGAGCTCTCCCTCTCCGGCGAACTGCGCCCGGTCCGCGGCGCATTGGCCATGATGCTGCAGGCCAGCGGCGACGGGCGCTGCTTCATCCTGCCTGCCGCAAGCGCCGCAGAAGCCAGCCTGTGTGGCCAGGGCAATCTCCTGGCCGCAAGGTCGCTGCTTGAAGTATGCGCTCACATCAATGGCGCACAGCAATTGTCGGCACCCGAAACCGATGCTGCCCGCCGTGAAGCCGTGTTTCCCGATCTTGCCGACGTACGCGGTCAGCATCAAGCACGCCGGGCGCTGGAAATTGCCGCCGCCGGCCGCCATTCGCTACTGCTGAGTGGACCGCCTGGTACAGGTAAATCCATGCTGGCCAGCCGTCTACCCAGCCTGCTGCCGCCCTTGAGCGAGGAAGAAGCCCGCGCCTCCGCCGCCATCCTCTCCCTCACCAGCCAGTTCGACCCTGGCCGCTACGGTACCCGCGTCTATCGCCAACCGCATCACACGACTTCCGCCGCGGCCTTGGTGGGCGGAGGCAACCCGCCCCGTCCCGGTGAAATCAGTCTGGCTCACCACGGCGTGCTTTTTCTCGACGAGCTACCGGAATTCGACCGCAAGGTGCTGGAGACGCTACGCGAACCTCTGGAAAGCGGCCGCATCCATATCGCCCGGGCAGGTCGGCAGGCCGATTTCCCTGCCGCCTTCCAGCTGGTCGCGGCGATGAACCCCTGCCCCTGCGGCCATCTCGGCCAGGCGCGCTGCCGCTGCACGCCAGATCAGGTAACCCGCTATCGCCACAAACTCTCGGGGCCACTGCTCGACCGCATCGATATTTTCGTCGACGTCCCGCCGCTCCCTGCCACCACCCTCGCAGCCACGGCAGACGGCGAAGATTCTGCCACGGTACGCGCGCGCGTCAGCCGCGCCTGGATAGAGCAGCAGAGGCGGCAGGGTAAAGCCAACGCCCACCTCGCCGGTCGCGAGATCGACCAATTCTGCGCCCTCGATGATGCAGGAATGCGCCTGCTGCAACAGGCGGCGGAACGGCTGCAACTTTCTGCCCGCGCCTGGCATCGAATCCAGCGACTGGCGCGCACCATCGCCGACCTGGCTGCCAGTGAAACGATCCTCCCCTCCCACCTGCGCGAAGCAATTCAATATCGCCGCTTTACCACCGACATCCACGCATGACCCTGCACGCAGCACCCCAACGCGGCCTGGCACTGCTCCTGGCCGCACTCTCCGCCATTGGCCCGTTCGCCATTGACACCTATCTGCCGTCCTTTCCGGATATCGCCGCACGCCTGCAGGCGACACCGCTGGAGGTGCAGCAAACCTTGTCCGCCTATCTGTTCGCCTTCGCCGCCATGACCCTGTGGCACGGCGCAATCGCCGACCGTTTCGGGCGCCGACGTGTCATCCTCATTGCCCTGGGCCTGTTCGCCCTGGCGTCGCTCGGCTGTGCCTTTGCCACCAGCATCGGCCAACTCTGGTTCTGGCGGGGGCTACAAGGCGTCACCGCCGGTGCCGGCATCATCATCAGCCGCGCCATCGTCCGCGATCTGTACGATGGCGCACCGGCACAACGGCTGATGGCCAACATCAGCATGATGTTCGCCCTGGCCCCCGCCCTGGCCCCCCTCATCGGCGGCTGGCTGCAGGCCACCTGGGGCTGGCGTTCGGTGTTCGGCTTCCTAGTCGTGGCAAGCGGGCTGCTGCTACTTCTCTGCGCCTACCAGCTGCAGGAAACCTTGCCGCCGGAAAAGCGCCAATCCCTGCGACCCGCTTATCTGCTCGGTGCCTACCGCAAGATATTCAGTTCGCCACCGTTCCTCTTTGCCTGTGCCGCACTATCGCTGAACTTCAACGGCTTCTTTCTCTACGTACTGTCCGCTCCGGTGTTCCTGATGCGCCACCTGAACCTGCCGGAAACTGCCTTTCTCTGGCTGTTCGGCCCCGGCATGCTGGGTCTGATCTGCGGCTCCTGGCTGGCTGGCCGGCTGGCCGGGCGCGTTTCAGCGGGCAAAGCCGTCTATTACGGGCACCTGGTGATGGGCGCAGCTGCCCTGCTCAATCTGCTACTGAGTGGCATCCTGCCGCCCGGGCTACCGTGGAGCATCCTGCCGATTGCGCTCTACACCTGCGGCATGGCGCTGGCCATGCCCAGCCTGACGCTTTTCGCACTCGACCCCTTCCCACAGCAACGCGGCCTCGCCGCTTCCTGCCAGACTTTTTTCCAGGCCGCCGCCAACGGTCTGACGGCAGCGGTGATCGCGCCCCTGCTGTGGGATTCGACCTTCTCCCTCGCCCTCGGCATGGCCGGCTCCTTGCTGCTCGGCAGTCTGGCAGCGCTCGCCTACCGGCGCACGTTGGGCAGGAATTCAGCTTTGCTGCCAGGGTAGGCCACGGAAACGCCAGCCGGCCTGAGTGCCACGGTGAAAGTTGTCGTCAAGTGGCCCCTCGAATCCCTCGGTCACATTGATCACCTGCGTAAAACCGGCCGCTTCGAGCACCAGACCAGCATCCACAGAGCGCTTGCCGCTACGGCAGATGAGCAGCACCGGACGCGCCAGATCCTTCTTCACCAGACGCACCACCTGCTCGGCAAAATGCCGGTTAACCTCCCAGTCCGGCGCTTCCTGCCAGGCAACGTGCTCGGCACCGATAGGGTGACCAACGTACATGTGTTCGATTTCCGTGCGGCAATCGACAAGTACCGCCTCCGGATGCTCGGCCAGATACGCATACGCTGCGCTTGGATCAAGATGCTGCATGTTGCTGTTTTCCTCGCTATTACAACAAGGGGGCGAGCCAGCGCTCGGCTTCACCGAGCGTCATGCCCTTGCGTTGCGCCCAGTCTTCGAGCTGGTCGCGGCTGATTTTTGGAATGGCGAAATACTTGGCTGCCGGATGCCCGATGAAGAAGCCGGAGACCGCCGCGGTCGGTGTCATGGCGCAGGATTCCGTCAACGCCATGCCAATGGCCGGGGCATCGAGCAAAGCAAACAGATCACGCTTGGCGGTGTGATCCGGGCAAGCAGGATAGCCCGGCGCCGGTCGGATGCCGGTGTACTTTTCGGCGATCAGCGCCTCATTATCCAGACGTTCATCCGCCGCATACCCCCAGTAGCGGGTACGTACCTGCAAATGCAGCCATTCGGCAGCAGCTTCAGCCAGCCGATCGGCCAGTGCCTTGAGCATGATTGCTGAATAATCGTCGTGGGCTGCTTCGAAAGCCGCCACATGCGGATCAATGCCCAAACCGGCGGTCACGGCAAAAGCGCCTGCATAATCAGGCGGTTGCGCGGCATCGCCGACAAAATCTGCCAGTGCCGTATTGCTCCGCCCCTGCGGTTGTTTGATCTGCTGGCGCAAGCCGACCCAGCGGGCGGCTTCGACCGTGCGCGTTTCATCGCTATAGAACACGATGTCTTCGTTCTCGCTGCGCGCCGGATAGAGGCCGAACACGGCACGGGCCGTCAGCCATTGCTCGGCAATGAGCTTCGCCAGCATGGCCTGGGCGTCATGGAACAGCGAACTGGCTGTCTCACCCACCACCGCATCGCTGAGGATTGCCGGATAACGGCCCGCCAGATCCCAGCTGCGGAAGAAAGGCGACCAGTCGATGAACGGCACCAGCTCCGCCAGTGGAATATCGATGACCTGACGCCCCAGCTGGGCCGGCTTGACCGGCACATGCGCTTCGTTCCACGTGAAACGATTGGCCCTGGCTTCGGTCAGACTGACCAGCGTCGCCCCCTTGCGCCCGGCATGCTCCGTCCGCACCCGGTCGTAATCGGCGGCAATTTCCTCCAGAAAACCGGCCTTTTGTTCGACGGACAAGAGCTTGGTCGCCACACCCACCGCCCGCGAGGCATCCGGCACGTACACCACCGGACTACTCGTATTGGTGGCGATCTTGATCGCCGTATGCGCGCGGCTGGTGGTGGCGCCGCCAATCAGCAGCGGCACAGTGACGCCCTGGCGCTCCATCTCGCCAGCAACGTGCGCCATTTCTTCCAGCGACGGCGTAATCAGGCCGGACAGCCCGATGATGTCCACCTTGTGTTCACGCGCGGCGTGCAGAATGTTCTCGCACGACACCATCACGCCCAGGTCGATGATGTCGTAGCCATTGCAGCCCAGCACCACGCCAACGATGTTCTTGCCGATATCGTGCACATCGCCCTTGACCGTGGCCATCAGGATCTTGCCTTTGGCCCCCAGCCCGGATCGCGCCTTCTCCGCTTCGATGAACGGCACCAGATGGGCCACTGCCTGCTTCATGACACGGGCCGATTTGACCACCTGCGGCAGGAACATCTTGCCGGCGCCAAACAGGTCGCCGACATGATTCATGCCATTCATCAGCGGCCCTTCGATCACCGCCAACGGTGGCTTGCCTGCGGCGGCCAGCTGGGCCCGGATTTCCTCGGTGTCGGCCACGACGTATTCGGTGATGCCCTTGATCAGGGCGTGTTCTAGGCGCTTCTCCACCGGCAGCTCGCGCCAGCTCAGATCCGGCCCGGACTCCTTGCTCCGCCCTTCCTTGACCGTCTGCGCAAACTCCACCAATGCCTCACCGGCCCCGGGGTGACGGTTGAGCACCACATCCTCGACCTTGTCGCGCAAGGCGGGTTCGAGATCGTCATACACGCCCAGCATGCCGGCATTGACGATGCCCATGGTCATGCCAGCCTGGATGGCGTGGTAAAGGAAAACCGTGTGGATCGCCTCGCGCACCGGATCGTTGCCCCGGAAGCTGAAAGAGACGTTGGACACGCCCCCCGACACATGCGCATGCGGCAGATTCTGCTTGATCCAGCGGACCGCCTCAATGAAATCGACGGCGTAGTTGTCATGCTCCGGAATGCCGGTGGCGATGGCAAAGATGTTCGGGTCAAAAATGATGTCTTCCGCCGGAAAACCAATCCCGGTAAGGAGTTCATAGGCACGGGCACAGATTTCCGTCTTGCGGGCAAAGGTGTCGGCCTGGCCTTGCTCATCGAACGCCATGACGATCACCGCCGCACCATAACGACGTGCCAGACGGGCTTGCGCCAGGAACTGTGCTTCGCCTTCCTTCATCGAAATCGAATTGACGATGCCCTTGCCCTGAATGCACTTCAACCCGGCTTCGATCACGCTCCATTTGGAGGAATCAAGCATGATGGGCACCCGCGAGATGTCCGGCTCGGAAGCCACCAGCTTGAGGAATTTGTCCATGGCCGCGAGCGAATCCAGCATCGCCTCGTCCATGTTGATATCGATCACCTGCGCGCCGTTTTCCACTTGCTGCCGCGCCACTGCCAGAGCATCGTCGAAACGGCCCTCCAGAATCATGCGGGCAAAGGCTTTGGAGCCCGTGACATTGGTCCGCTCGCCGACGTTGACATACAGCGAGTCGGCAGTGACGTTAAAGGCTTCCAGACCGGACAGGCGCAATGCCGGCGCAATCTGTGGCGGCACGCGCGGCGCCAGGGTGGCCACCCGCTGCGCGATCTGGCGGATATGCTCAGGAGAGGTGCCGCAGCAGCCACCGACAATATTGACGATACCCTGCGCTGCCCAGTTGGCGATTTCAGCCGCCAACTCCTCCGGCGTCTCGTCATAACCGCCGAAGGCATTGGGCAGACCAGCGTTGGGGTGCGCGGAAACATAGCAATCGCAGACGCGCGACAGCTCCTCGACATACTGGCGCAATTCCTTCGCTCCCAACGCGCAGTTCAGGCCGAAGGAGAGGGGCTGCACATGGCGCAGCGAATTCCAGAAGGCTTCGGCAGTCTGTCCGGACAGGGTGCGCCCGGAAGCATCGGTAATGGTGCCGGAAATCATCACCGGCCAGCGCCGGCCACTTTCTTCAAAGAACTGTTCGATGGCGAACAAGGCCGCCTTGGCGTTCAGGGTATCGAATACCGTTTCCACCAACAGGATGTCCGCCCCGCCCTCGGTCAGGCCGCGCACGGCATCGAGATAATCTCCCACCAGCTGGTCGAAGCTGACGTTGCGGTAACCCGGATCATTGACATCCGGCGACAGTGAGCATGTCCGCGATGTCGGCCCCAGTACGCCGGCAACGAAACGCGGCTTGTCCGGCGTGCGGGCGCTGAATTCGTCACACAGGCGCCGGGCCAGCGCAGCACCTTCCCGGTTCAGCTCGCGCACGATGCCGTCCAGCTGGTAATCCGCCTGCGATACCGCCGTCGAGTTGAACGTGCAGGTTTCCAGGATATCGGCCCCGGCTTCCAGATAAGCGCGGTGAATGCCGCCGATGACATCTGGCCGGGTCAGCACCAGCAGGTCGTTATTGCCTTTCAGGTCGTGCGGATGCTCGGCAAAGCGCTGGCCACGGTAATCGGCTTCCTGCAGATTGTGGCGCTGGATCATGGTCCCCATCGCCCCATCGAGGATAAGGAGGCGCTGGGCAAGCAAAGTCTGGAGTTGGGCAGTGCGGTCTGGCTGGAGCATGGTCATCTCGATTGAACTCGTTTCAAACGACAAGAGGCTGCGGCAGCACAACAGACAACGCCGCAAACCAGTGTCGATACAGGATTTGCGAGCGCCGTTGAAATATGCCGAGCCTGGCCCTCAAAATTTCAAGGTCGCAGCGCCCCTCGGCAGAGGCGTGCAGTTTACCGACAGTGGCGGAGAAAACCAAATCCTGCCGCTGCGGCAGCCGGCGCGCAATGTCACAGGATTGAAACACGCCCCCGGCACACTCCGGGCATCTTTACCGTGACACGAGACTCATGGCCATTCTGCACGACACCAATTTTTCCGAATTACGCCGCATTCTGGACGACTCCCTGCTGACCCCCGTATTCCAGCCCATCATCGATTTCCGGACGCGAACGATTTTGGGGTATGAAACCCTGATCCGTGGCCCGGAAAACAGCCCACTGCATAGGCCGGACGTCTTGTTTGCCGCTGCCAGCGCACTTGAACTGACCCTGCCGCTGGAACGCCTGTGCCGGGACAAAAGCCTGCGCGCCTTTGCCCGCCTCGGCCTGGGCGGGCGGCTGTTTCTCAATGTCACGCCGAGCAGCCTGCTCGATCCGCAGCTGATCAATGGACACACCCAGGCGCTACTGGATGAAATCGGTTTGCCCGCCCATCGCATCGTGCTCGAACTGACCGAACAACAGCGTGTGACCGATCTACCGGACATCCACGCGGTGCTTGCACACTATCGCGGGCGCGGTTTCCAGATCGCCATCGACGATCTGGGTGAAGGTTTCGCCAACCTGCGCATGTGGTCCGAGTTGCAGCCGGAATTCGTCAAGATCGACAAGCATTTTGTACATGGCATCGCCGATGACCGCATCAAGTACCATTTCGTACGCGCCATGCAGGATCTGGCCGGGATCTGCAATGCCGCACTAGTCGCCGAAGGGATCGAACGCAGTGAAGATTTCAATTGCCTGCGCGAGATGGGGATCGCCTGCGGCCAGGGTTATTTCATCGCCCGCCCCACGACACAGCCCCCGCTCACGCTTCCGGAACACGCCCTGGCGGCACTCGATCGGCGTCAGGTCTCGGTCATGCCGCACGCCTTCGGCTACGGTAAAACGGCAACCGCCGGCGCCCTGCTGCGCTGGGTTGCACCACTGCCCTTGAGCGCCAGCAACGACGACGCCGTCGCCCGTTTCGAGAGTGAACCCGAACTTTCCGTCCTGCCTGTCGTCAAGGGCGAACAACCCGTCGGTCTGCTCAGCCGGCAAAGCCTGATCGACCGCTTTGCCCGCCCATTCCGGCGCGAACTCTACGGCGCCAAGGGGTGTGAAATGTTCATGGACCATACCCCGCTCATCGTCGATCAATACGCCAGCGTGCAAGAGCTCGCCCTGATGCTGGCACAGGCGCCCAAGCATTCCCTGCTCGACGGTTTCATCGTTACCGGCAACGGCCGCTATCTCGGTATCGGCAACAGTCAGGACCTGATGGCAACCATTACCGAAATGCAGATCAGCGCCGCCCGCTATGCCAACCCACTCACCCAGCTGCCCGGCAACGTACCGATCAACGAGCATATCGACCGGATTCTTGCTGCCGAGGTCGAGTGCGTCGCTGCCTACATCGACATCGATAATTTCAAACCCTTCAATGACCATTTCGGCTACCGCCGCGGTGATGACCTGATTCAGCTACTGGGCCGGTTGATCTGCGAAATCGCCGACACCCGCAATGATTTTGTCGGCCACATCGGCGGCGATGATTTTTTCGTCATTTTCCAGAGCCCGCACTGGGAAACCCTCTGCCAGGACATCGTGCACCGCTTCAGTGACATGGTCAGCAAGATGGTCGGCCCGCATGAGCAGACCCAAGGCGGTTACCTGGCAGAAAACCGGCGTGGCGAACTGGGGCTCATTCCACTGCCCACACTATCGATCGGGATCGTCAAGGTGGGCCCGTTGCAATTCGAATCCAACCGCGAAGTCGCGGCTGCCGCCGCCGAGGCCAAGAAGCAAGCCAAGAAACGCCTTAAGGAGCAAGGTGGCAAGGGCAACATCTTCATCGAGCAACGCCGCCATCAAAGCCCCGTCACCTATCTGAACTGAAACGCCAGAAACAGCGCGGGGCCGCACCTGGCGGCCCCGCGCTTGGTTGCTACTGACTCGATCAGGCCGGCAAGGCGACCAGCGGATTACCGAACATGGGATCATCCTTTTTCGAGGCCAGCGCTGTTGCCAGATCAAGACCCAGCGCCTTGGCCACACCGGCACCGTAGGCCGGATCCGCCGCATGGCAGTTGCGGATGTGGCGGAACTTGACGAACTCCGGGGCGTCACCCATGCCACGTGCGGTATTGCCAAACAGGGCTTCCTGCTGTGCCGGCGTCATCAACTGGAACAGCTTGCGCGGCTGCTCGAAATAGTTGCTGTCGTCCTGATGGTAGCTCCAGTGCTGGGCATCACCGTTGATCTTCAGCGGCGGTTCGGCGAAATCCGGCTGCGCCTGCCACTGACCAAAACTGTTGGGCTCGTAGTGCGGCGCGCCACCATAGTTGGCGTCAACCCGCCCCTGGCCGTCCCGGTGGTTGCTATGCACCGGACAACGGGCAGCATTGACCGGGATCTGCTGGTAATTGGCGCCCAGACGGTAGCGCTGCGCATCCGGGTAGTTGATGAGGCGGGCCTGCAGCATGCGGTCCGGCGAGACACCAATGCCCGGCACCAGATTGCTCGGCGAAAAGGCCGACTGCTCGACATCGAGGAAGAAGTTTTCCGGGTTCCTGTTCAGCTCGAATTCGCCGACTTCGAGCAGCGGATAATCCGCATGCGGCCACACCTTGGTCAGATCGAAGGGGTGATAAGGCACCTTCTCGGCATCGGCCTCCGGCATCACCTGCACGTACATCGTCCACTTCGGGAAATCGCCGCGCTCGATGGCCTCATACAGGTCGCGCTGATGGCTTTCGCGGCACTTGCCAATGACGGCTTCCGCCTCGGCATCGGTGAGATTCTTGATGCCCTGCTGGGTCTTGAAATGCATCTTGACCCAGAACCGCTCACCATCCTTATTCCAGAAACTGTAGGTATGCGAGGAAAAACCATGCATGTGGCGATAGCTGGCGGGGATGCCGCGGTCGCTCATGACCACGGTGATCTGGTGCAGGGCTTCCGGCAGAAGGGTCCAGTAATCCCAGTTGTAGGTGGCGCTGCGCAGATTGGTCCGGGGGTCGCGTTTGACCGCCTTGTTCAGATCGGGAAACTGGCGCGGATCACGAATGAAGAAGACCGGCGTATTGTTGCCGACCATGTCCCAGTTGCCTTCTTCGGTATAGAACTTGAGCGCAAAACCACGGATGTCGCGCTCGGCATCCGCCGCACCACGCTCGCCGGCGACGGTGGTGAAACGGGCAAACATCTCCGTCTTTTTCCCGACCTCGGAGAAAACCTTGGCACGGGTGTAGCGGGTGATGTCCTTGGTCACGGTAAAGGTACCGAAAGCGCCCGAGCCCTTGGCATGCATGCGCCGCTCAGGAATCACTTCGCGTACGAAATTGGCCAGCTTTTCGTTCAGCCAGACATCCTGCGCCAGCAGAGGGCCACGCGGGCCGGCAGTAAGACTGTCCCGGTTGCTACTGACGGGCATCCCGAAATCGGTGGTCAGATGCGTCACCGGGCACTGCGAAGGTTTGTTCGACATGATTCATCTCCTGATGTTGTGATCACTGCGGTACAACCGCCTAACGAGTGCCACCTTAGTTCATCCCCCCCGGATTGTCCATTGAATAATAACTATCATCGGCATAGTCAGCGCCAAAGACGAGGCAGCAACCGACATGCCCCTGGCGCGCGATCAGCCGCTTTCACGCTCCTGATTCGCCAGCGCCTTATCGGTGATTTCCTTGTAGAGATCGGCTAATTTGGCAGCAAACGACTGGTAGTCCGGATGCTCGGCAATCAGCGGCTCACTTTGCCGGGCATCCTGCATCGATTCACCCAGAAAGGCGAGATCGGCATCGTTCAGCACCTCACCCTGACTGACCCGCGCTTGCATATCGAGCAGACGGGGCAAACGCTGTTTTTCCAGGCGTTCGAGCATGACGGTCAATACGCCCTGGTCCTTGGCTTCCTGATTCACAATGAGCTCCTTGGTCAAGGCAGCAATTCTACCGGCATCACGGCACGCAGCAGCGTCTGTATCTGCCCTTCCCGCAGACGACTTTTCAGCCAGCAGATACTGCCTTTGCGCAGGCTCCAGGCCGCTGCTTCACCACACAGGAGCTGCGCCGCAAGTTCGCCCAGCGCCGGCTGATGGCCTACCAGCAACACATTGCCCTTACCCGCAGGCCAGCCGCTGGCGGCAAGCAGATCATCGACCGTCGCCTGCGGCGCGATCCCCGGACAGACCTCATGCGGCAGCCCAAGCGCTTCGGCCGTTTGCCGCGTACGCACAGCCGGACTGACCAGAATACGGCAGTCCGGGGGCAACCGTCCTGCCAACCAAGCCCCCATGCGCAAGGCCTGTTTGCGCCCGCGCTTGGTCAACGCCCGGTTGAGATCATCGCCACCTTCTGCCGCTTCGGCGTGACGCCAGAGAATGAGGTGCATCGATGGACTCCCAGCAGCAAAATAACAGGGGCATCTTAGCCCAGTAGCACGCCGTGTCACTCAAGATTCACGCAGGCAGTGTGCTCTTTCGGAGTGCCTGCTGGAGCCCGGAGTAAAATCGCCCGTTTTCAACCGATTGCGCCGCCATGACCTTTGCCAAACTGGGCCTGACCGCCCCGCTGTTGCAGACGCTAGACACCCTGGGTTACACGACGCCGACACCGGTCCAGCAGCAAGTCATTCCGCCCGTGCTGGCCGGCCGCGATGTCCTGGCCGCGGCGCCGACCGGCACCGGCAAGACCGCCGCCTTCGCCCTGCCCCTGCTGCAACAGCTGGCCACCACGACAACCGCAACAGCTGCCGGCAGCGTGCGTATCCTGGTGCTGGTCCCGACGCGCGAACTTGCCGAACAGGTCATGACCGCCTGCACCACCTACGGCGCAGGGCTTGGGCAAAGCACCTATGCCGTCTACGGCGGCGTCAAGCTGGGACCGCAAATTAACCGGCTACAGCAGGGTGTGGATATTCTGGTCGCCACGCCAGGGCGGCTGCTCGACTTGTTCACGCGCAATGCCGTAGGCCTGCGCGACGTCACCACGCTGGTGCTGGATGAGGCCGACCGCATGCTCGATCTGGGGTTTGCTGCCGATCTCGACGTGATCTTTCAGGCACTGCCACGCACCCGGCAGACCCTTCTTTTTTCTGCCACTTTTGCACCCAGCATCAACGAACTGGCCGGCCGCCGCCTGCGCAAACCGCTGCGCATCGATGCCGCCCCCCGCCAGACCAGCGCGGCAACGGTACGGCAATGGGTGGTGCCGGTGGATAAACGCAAGAAAAGCGAGCTCTTCCTGTTCATGCGCCGCGACCGGAACTGGCAACAGACCCTGGTTTTCGTGCGCACCCGCCAGGGGTGTGAGGAATTGCTGGCCCGTTTGCACAGTAAGGACATTCCAGCCGCCACCCTGCACGGTGACCGCACCCAGGCCGAGCGGCAGGCAGCGCTCGCTGCCTTCAAAGCCGGCACGGTGGAGGTGTTGATCGCCACCGATGTGGCCGCGCGCGGCATCGACATTGCCGGCCTGCCACTCGTCGTCAATTACGACCTGCCCGATCAACCGGAAGACTACATCCACCGCATCGGCCGTACGGGCCGCGCCGGACTGCCCGGCACCGCCGTCTCCCTCGTCTGCGCCGATGAAGCGCCGCGCCTGGCCGCCATCGAGCAGCGTCTGAAAAAACAGCTCGCACGCGACGAGGAACCTGGATTTGAACCGCAGCATCGCGTCCCGGCCACCGCCCCTGGCAGCTTGCCACGTCCGCGTCCGGCACTGCGCACGAACAAAGCCGGCGGCCGCGGTAACTGGGTCGATGAATTCGCTCCCGCCGGCAAAGGCACCGGTAACAGTCGTCACCGCAACGGCCCGGCAGGCACGCGCAAAACCGCGGGCCGTGGGCGTTAATCCCGCCGATCCCCGGCAATCTCGGCATCGCTTGCTTGCTGAACTCCGGGCCAGCGTGGCATGCTCGACACTCGCTTATCGCACACTGGAAACACGATGTTCGGGAACAACCGCCACTTACGTGAAGAACTCTCGGAACTCAAGGAAAAACTACAGCGTCAGCAAGCGCTCACCAACGCGCTGGATCGCTCCAACTCCCGCATCGAATTCCGTCCCGATGGCAGCATCGTTAACGCCAACGATAACTTCCTGCGCACCATGGGCTACACCCTGGCTGAAATTTCCGGCCAGCACCACCGCATCTTTTGCGATAGCAAACTGACCGGCTCACCGGAGTACGAAAAATTCTGGCAACGCCTGCGCCAAGGCGAATACGTTGCCGGGCGCTTCAAGCGCCTGCGCAAGGATGCCCAGCCGGTTTGGCTGGAGGCCAGCTACAACCCCATCCTGGACAGCAATGGACAGGTTCTGGGAATCGTCAAACTGGCGACCGACATCACCCAGGAGGTGCTGCAGGAGCAGGACCAGAAAGCACGCCTGGCCGCAATCGACCGAGCCATGGCGGTGATCGAGTTTGATCTGGCAGGGAACATCCTCACTGCCAACGACAATTTCCTGACCACCATGGGTTACCGCGCAGCCGACATCAAGGGCCGGCAACATCGCATGTTCTGCGATGCAGAACTGGCGAACAGCCCGGATTACGCCCGCTTCTGGCAACGCCTGAGCGCTGGCGAAGTCATCTCCGGTCGTTTCAAACGGCTCCGCGCCAACGGTTCGATCGCCTGGCTGGAGGCCAATTACAATCCGGTGCTCGATGCCGAAGGCAAGCCTTGCAAGATCATCAAATTCGCCACCGACATCACCGCCGAAATCGAGCGCATGGACAGTGAAATCCGTAACGCCGACGAAGCACTGGATATTTCGCGCGGCAACCAGGACCTCTCCGAGCAGGGCGCCAGCGTCATTGAAGAAGCGGCCAGCAAGATGCTGCAGATCGCCAATGCCGCCCAGGATGCCGCCAGCACCATCGAGGAACTGGGGCAACAATCCAGCAAGATCACTTCCATCGTCCAGACCATCCGCGAAATTGCCGACCAGACCAATCTGCTCGCCCTCAACGCCGCCATCGAAGCCGCCCGCGCCGGCGAGCAAGGGCGTGGCTTTGCGGTGGTCGCCGATGAAGTGCGCAAACTGGCCGAACGCACCAGCGCATCGACCAGCGAAATCTCCGCCATGATCGACAACGTACAGAGCGGCACCCGCTCGGCCATGGACAGCATGGCCCGGACACTGGCCGAAGCGAACGCCAGCGTCACCCTGGCCAGCCAAGCCGCTGACTCGATCGGCAGCATCCGCGACGGCGCCCGCCGCATCGTGGAGGTGGTCGAAGAAGTGGGCCGTAACCTGCGCCAGCAGGGGTAAGCCGGCGTACCGGAAAGGCACCGTTTCGGCCAAGATCACTCTTCCCGCCACCACCGCACCCGCCCATTGCCCCCTGGACGCGCCGAGCCGCAGGCAATTTTCTCCTGATTCCGAACCCCACCATGGCCCGCTATTCGCACATCCTCTTCGATCTCGACGGTACCCTGATCGATTCCGCCCCTGCCATTCTGGCCAGTTTCCAGGCCGCTTTTGCTGCTTCCAGCGTCACCCCGGTGCGCCCCATCAGCAATGACATCATCGGCCCGCCACTAACAGAAACCCTGCAACTGCTCGCCGGCAGCACCGATGCCACACTGATTGCCCGCCTCAGTGAGGCTTTCAAGGCCAGCTACGACAGCAGCGGCTATCAGGCCACGACGGCCTATGCCGGTGTCAGCGAACTGCTGCACGAACTCGCGGGCGCCGGATACAGCCTGTCCATCGCCACCAACAAGCGCCTGCATCCGACGCGATTGATCCTCGACTTCCTTGGCTGGCAGCGCTGTTTTGCCCACGTCTATGCGCTCGATCTATTCACCCCGCGTCTGCCCGACAAAGCCAGCATGCTGCAGCGCCTCATCAGCGACCAGGGCATACCGCCTGCGACAGCGGTGTATATCGGCGACCGTGCCGAAGACGGTCTTGCCGCCACCGCCAATCAGCTGCCTTTCATTGCCGCCACCTGGGGCTATGGCAGCCTGAGCCCCGCCGAACTGGCACCCGGCTGGAAGTTGGCCAGCACGCCACAGGCCCTGGCCGCACTCCTGCGCAGCGGCTGAACACCATGGCGGGCATCCTTATCCTGCATACCGGCGGCACCATCGGCATGCGACTGGGCGCACACGGCTTGCAGCCCGATCCCGAATTCTGCGCCACGCTACAGGTACACCTGAAGCAGGTACTCACTCCGCAGCAACCCGTCAGTATCAAGACCCTGGCGCCGATCGACAGCGCCAACCTGCAGCCCGCACACTGGCAGAACATGGCGCATGCGCTACTGGAAAACTGGGATGACTACACCGGTATCGTCATCCTGCATGGCACCGATACCCTGGCCTGGAGCGCATCCGCGCTCTCCTTCATGCTGCAGGGTGCGGACAAGCCGGTCATCTTCACCGGCGCGCAAATTCCGCTGGCCCGGTCCGGCTCAGATGCCCCCGCCAATCTACGCCTGGCGCTACATGCTGCGGCCCAGCCGCAACTGCGGGAAACCTGCATCGCCTTCGGCGGTAGCCTGTTGCGCGGCAACCGGGCACGCAAAACCAGCGCGCAGAATTTTGCCGCTTTCACTTCATCCAACTATCCGACCCTCGGTGCCGTGAGCGACGACGGCATACCGGCGTTTCACGTGGAACGCTTCTTGCCCGCCGGGCAAAAAAGTTTCTCCATCCCGCACTTCCGGCCCCGCGCCGTCGCCCTCCTGCCGCTTTATCCCGGCGTCAGTGGCGACAGTGTCCGGGCCTTGCTCGCCAACCCGGAATTACGCGCCATCGTGCTGCAGAGTTATGGCAGCGGCAACGTGCCCGACAGCGACACCGACTTCATCGACAGCCTGCACACCGCGCACGCCCGCGGCATCCTGCTCGCCAACAGCACGCAGTGCCCGCACGGCCGGGTCACCCAAGGGGCCTACGCCACCAGTCACGTCCTCGACCAGCTGGGCGTTATTCCCCTCGCGGACATGACCCCGGAAGCCGCCCATGCCAAGCTGCACTTCCTGCTCGCCAGCACGGACAACAGGCCACAGATCGTCGCTGACCTGCAGCGCAGTCTGGCCGGCGAAGTTTCCCCTTTTGTCTCCCCTTCCACACCCCCGCTACCGCAGCCCGTCTAAACGCGGCCAGGCCGGCAGGCAAAGGCGCTCTTGAGATAACGCAGCAAGCCGCCCAGCAGCGGCAGCTTCATGTACAACTCCTCGGCCGCATCCCAGTAATCACGGTGGTAATTGATCTTGCCGTCGGGTGCGAACCGGAGATGCGACACACCGCGAATCAACTGTTCCCGGTTTCGCCCCGACAAACGCGCCCGAAAGTGGAATTCCCAGAGCAGCATGGCTCCCCGGGTATCGGCGATACATTCGCTGACCACGAAACGCGGCGCCTCGACCTGGCGGAACATGTGGGCAAAAATCGCGGCCACCGCCTCAACCCCGTGCACCTCGTTGAACGGGTCCTTGAAATAGGCATCGTCACTGTAGAACTCGGCAAAGCGCGTAATGCCCTGCGGCGTCAGCGTCTGGTAGAAGGCAATCAACTGCTCGACAGAGGAAGTGTGTGCCATGTCAGGCTCCGGTGATGCGGCGAATGAGCGGGAAATACCAACGGTACGGCAGCAGCGACAGCAGTTTCAGCAGGCGCGTAAACCGCTTGGGAAAATGAATTTCGAAATGTCCCGTGCGGAAACCATCAAGCACCGCAAGCGCGGCCTGCTCGGGCGTCTGCAGTGCCGGCATGGAAAAATCGTTCTGCGCCGTCAACCGCGTCTGCACAAAGCCGGGATTGATGACCCAAACACCGATACCGCGCGGTGCAAGGTCGAGATACAGGCATTCGGCCAAATGGATCAAGGCCGCCTTGCCTGGCCCGTAACACAACGCCTTGGGCAAACCGCGATAGCCGGCAACGCTGGCCACGAAAGCGATGCCACCGCCCGGACGAAGATCCGGGAGCACGGTGGCCAGCAGGCGCAGGGCACCGTTGAAATTGACGTCGATCACCTGCTCGGCCCGCGACAGATCGAATTCATCCGCCCGCATCGGCACGTAATCACCGGCCAGATACACCACCAGATCGATACCGCCCCAGGCCTCCTGCAACACCTGCCGGGCGGCTGCGAGACTGTCGACTGCCGTCACATCGCAAGGCAGAAGCACGGCATCGGCGATCTCCAGCGCCTGCAGCTTGTCCACCGAACGGGCCGACAGAGCCAGGCGGGCCCCCTGGCTCGCCAGCAGCCGCGCCAAAGCGGCGCCAATGCCAGTCGACGCGCCCACCAGCCACACCCGGCGCTCACGCCAGTCAGTCATTTTCGGGTTCATCGCAGCCTCCTTGGCAACCGTACCGGCAGATCAGCGTTTGACAAACGTCAGCGTCACTTCGCCAAGCCTGAAGCCCCACTTCGACATGTAGGAGCGGTTCATCATCACCTTGTCGTTCATCAGGAACATCCAGTCATCGAAATCGACGTGGTAGGTCTTGCCGTCGACCGGCAGTTCCAGCACGTAACGCCAGCGTAAGGCGTTGCCGGACACTTCGCCGATTGCTTCACCGATCACATCGTCAGCCGTGCCGCGGTAAGTCCCGTCGGCCTGGCGGGTGAGTCGCCAGACGCGGCGCGACGTGCTGCCGTCGGACCATTGGAAATGCTCATCGAGCACGCCGCGATCACCCTCCCAACTGGCGTGAATGACCACATGAAAGCGTTTCTTCACCTCCCCGGAGCGCCCCTGAAACATGCCCCAGGCGTCCAGCGTGCCGTTCAGGTAGGTTTGCAGGTCCAGCGCCGGTTGTTCTGCCTGGTAATGCTCGACGCCCGTCGCGGCACAGGCCGTCAAACCAAGGGAAAAAAGGGCAGCAGTCAGCAGTTTCATCAGCGTATCTCCAGATAATTGCGCCAGCGCCAGAGCAGACTGGCGGCCAGCACCTTGAAAACGAGCGGCAGCAAGGCATACACGCCTACCAATGCCGACAGCCCGTGGCCACTGCCCGGCTGGTAGCCGAGCAGGCTGAGCGCCGGCAGGGCAAGCCCGGCAGCCAGGGCAAGATTGAGCTTGGCAACGAAATTCCAGACGCCGAAATAGGCGCCCGACTGCCCCTGGCGCTCGCCAAGATCAGCCGCCAGCGCCGCCGGCAGCGCCAGATCGGCACCCAGCGCCAGGCCGGAAAGGAGGCAGATCAAGGCAAACGGCCAGAGCGCACCGGGGCCCAGCAGACTGGTTCCGGCAAACGCACACATCGCCAGCAGCATCGCCAACGCCCAGGCCCGCACCCGCCCGAAACGCGCGGCCAGGGCAACCCAGGCCGGCAGGGAAAGCGCACCGGCAATGAAGTACAGCGCCAGCAGCGGGCCGCTGGCGGCCTCCAACG
Organism: Azonexus hydrophilus; assembly: GCF_905120355.1. Taxonomy (GTDB): domain Bacteria; phylum Pseudomonadota; class Gammaproteobacteria; order Burkholderiales; family Rhodocyclaceae; genus Azonexus. The sequence continues at coordinate 29,147 of NZ_CAJHOB010000021.1, forward strand.
CCAGCACATCGGCGACAAAAAAGAGGAACAGCGTCGCCGGCAAGGCGGCAGCAACACCATTGGCAACGAACACCAGCAGCAAGCGGACAAACGCCGGATCGGCAAACAGCCGCAGCAGACTGGCACCGAATCGCCCGGCCGGCGGCAAAGAACGCCCGCCCGCACCCGTCCCACCCAATGTCACTACGGCGGCGCACAGCAATAGAGGCGGCAACACCCAGGCCAGACGCGAAACACCCACCCCGAAATCCGCCGCCAGCAGCGCCGGCAGGGCCGCCGCCAGAACCACGCCAAACAGGCCGAAACCTTCGCGCGCCGCAGTCAGGCGGGTACGTAGGGCGACATCTTCGCCCAGGGCAGCCCCCCAGGATTGATAGGCGACAGAAGCCGCTGAATACCCCAGATAAGTCAGCGCCAGCGCCGCCACCAGCCACGGCGCCGCGTGCGTAGCCGGCGGATTGAGCAGCGCGACAAAACCACACAGCAGCGGCAACAGGGCCCAGGCCAGCATTTTCCGGCGCGGCAGACGATCGGCCAGCCAGCCCAGCCAAGGGTCAATGGCGGCATCGCAGACGCGGGTGAGCAGGAGAATGCCACCGAGCAGGGCCAGATCCATCCCCCCCACTTCGGCGTACAAACGCGGCACATGCACATACACCGGCAAGGCAGCAAAAGCCAGCGGCAAGCCAAGCACACCGTAGGCGAGGATGCGTGTTGGCGCCATGTTCACCCCGCCGGGCGGCTCAGCAATGCAACGCGCAGTTCCGGGGCGCTGCTGCGGCTATCGAGCCAGATCGCGAAAAAAGCAGCCGCAAACCCGGGCGCCGAAATTTCACCGAGCAAGCGCTCGCCCTGATAGAAATAGGCGATCCCGGAACGGTAGACACCCAGAATATGATCGCCCGGCTCGACATCCGGGAACACCTGCCGCATCTGCTCGCCCCAGGCCTGCAGACGCTGTGGGTCACTGACGAAGCGGCGCATTTCGCGCACGCTGGCGTCGACAATCGCAGCACCGGAAATGCTGCGTTTATAGTCAAGACGCAGGGCCAGGGGCGGCCGCTGGGGATCGCTACCGGCCCAGAGCGTTGCGCTATAGATCAGAAAACCAAAGCGCCTGAAATCGCCACTCCCCCACCTCGACAAACCCTCCAGCGGACTGGCCGCAGCAGGCACCGGCAGCGCCAGCACGGGTGACAGCGCCAACACCCGCAACAGGGCCCGACGCCCGGCCAGTTCAGCGGTGGGCGAGTTCGAACTGGACCACATCGATGTTGCCGGCTGCAAAACCGGCCTCGCAGTAGCAGAGGTAGAAGTGCCACAGACGGCGGAAGGTGTCATCGAAACCCAGCTGCGAAATCTGCGACCAGTTGGCCTCGAAAGAAGCCCGCCATGCGGCCAGCGTCCGGGCATAGTCGAGACCGAACGCGAATTCATCGGTCACCTGCAGCCCCTGGCGTGCCGCCGCCTGCCGGAAGACACGGCGCGAAGGCAGCATGCCGCCGGGGAAAATGTATTGCTGAATGAAATCGGTCCCTCGCCGGTAGCTGGGAAACAGATCGTCGCGGAGGGTGATGCTCTGAATCACCGCCTTGCCGCCTGGCTTCAAGGCTCGCGCAACGGTGGAAAAATAAGTCGGCCACCAGCGCTCACCCACCGCTTCAAACATCTCGATGGACACCACATGGTCGAATTTTTCCTGCGTATCGCGGTAATCCTGCAAACGTAGATCGGCCTGTGGCACGCGTTTGCGGGCCCATTCGAGCTGTGCCGGCGACAGGGTCAGGCCGGTCAGCTGCAGGCCATCAGCTACCGCCAGCTCGGCAAAACCGCCCCAGCCGCAACCGATTTCCAGTACCCGCTCCCCCGCCTTCGCCTGCAAGCGGTCAAGGATGCGCCGATATTTGGCATGCTGCGCCATCGACAAGCTGGCATCTTCGCCGACCGGATAGAGCGCCGCCGAGTAACTCATGCTGGGGTCGAGCCAGGCACGGTAAAAATCGTTCCCCAGATCGTAGTGCGCCATGATGTTGCGCCGGCTGCCGGCACGGCTGTTGCGATTGAACCAGTGGCGCACGCGCGCCGCCAGCAATTGCCGCCAGGAACCGTACACGGCGCGTGCCAGCACCTCGCGGTTGCGCGCCAGCAAAAGCAGCAGCGCCGTAATGTCAGGCGAGTCCCACTGCCCGTCGAGATACGCTTCTGCCAGGCCGATGTCACCCCGCGCCAGCACACGGGCAAACAATGCCTCATCGTGCACCTGCAGCGTCACCCCGCGCTCACCATCACCAAACAGCGCGCAACTCCCATCCGGCAAGCGAACTTCAAGCAGGCCGCCGGATAGTTTTTCGAGCAGCGCAAACACAGTACGGGTATCACGCGCCAGCGGCTCATAGCCGCGCAGGATCAATGCCTGATTGACAGTCTGGTTCATTTGGATGATTCCTCCAGGGTTCGGGGACCGGGATGCGCGCCATGAAATGGCACACCTTTGCGCCACAACTTGAACGCCTGCCAATGAATGCGGGCAAACACGCCCAGCGTAAGTAAAGGCATGCGCAAAAAAGCCTTGAGCACGGCCGCGGCTGACCATGCCTGCGGCTGGCCGGAAATTGCGGTGAGCAGCACTTCGCCTTCGGCATCGTCGTAGTCGATACGACACAGCTGCACCTGGCGCTGACGCTGGAAACGGAAGCGGTAACCGCCTTCAACCACGTTGAAGGGTGAAACGTGAAACAGCTTGTCGGCGCGCAGCTCGGCACCATCGGGCAGAACTTCACCCGCACGGTGCAGCAAATAGCTTTGGCTGGCACCGAAGGTGTTGTTCACTTCGGCCAGAATGGCCACTAGTTGCCCGCTACGGTCGTGACAAAACCAGAAGCTCACCGGGTTGAAAACGAAACCGAGGACGCGCGGGAAAGTCTGCAGCACGATCTCGCCATCCGTGGGCAAACCATGCTCCGCCAGCAAGGCTTCGATCCAGGGCAGCAGCGGGCTGCCATCGCGCGGGCCGTGGTCCTTGCTGTAGAAACTGACGAGATTGCGGCGGTCAATGGAAAAGAACGCACAGCGTGCCGCCGCCAGCTGGCGCAGCGGCAGCTGCACGTAGAAGACGGGGTAAACAAAGGCATTCACCGCCGGCCGCAAGCGACGGTGCATCACATTGCCAAGACAGAGTTTGGGCTGGGCGTTCATGGCAGCGTCTCAGGCGCTCGCCGGCAGGTACTGCGACACAACCGCACCCCCCTGCCAGGGCGCCTGCACCCCCAGGCCGTTGGCAACCCGAAGCGCCGATTTCAGTCCGTCTTCATGGAAACCATAACTGCCCCATGCCCCGGCCAGCCAGATGCCGCCTTCGCCCTGCACCTCGGCCAGCCGTTGCTGGGCTGCGATGGCCGGGGCGTCGAAGATCGGGTGGGCATACTCGAATTCGGCAATGACCTGCGCTGGATCGGGTTCTCGCGCCGGATTCAGTGTCACCACCACCGGTGCCGAGAACGGCAACGGCTGCAACTTGTTGATCAGGTAAGAAACACCGACCGGCTGTGCGTTCTCGCCTGCTCCCGGCGCTCCCTGACCGGCAAAGTAGTTCCAGGCCGACCACAGCTTGCGGTCGCGCGGCAGCAACGCCGGGTCACTATGCAGTACGGCGCGGTTGGGCTGGTAGCGGATCGATTCAAGCACCGCGCGCTGACCATCGCTGGCCGTCAGGCCAAGAATGCGCTTGCTCTGATCGCTGTGGCAGGCGAGCACGACCTGATCGAAATACTCGCTGCCCTGTGCATGCGTCAGCCGCAGACCACCGGCTTCACGACTGACCGCAGTGACCGGGCAAGCAATGCGCACGTCGCTCAATTGCGCTGCAATTTTCTTCACATACTCGCGCCCGCCGCCTTTGACCGTGCGCCACATCGGGCGGTCGAAAATCTGCAGCAAGCCATGGTTCTGGCAGAAGCGAATGAAGGTCGCCAGGGGCATGTCGAGAATCTGCCCGGTCGGGCAGGACCAGATTGCCGCCGCCATCGGCAGTAAGTACCAGTCGGCAAAGGCATCCGAATAACGTCCCGCGACCAGGAATTTGCGCAGGGTGCGCCGGTCGTCAGGATACTTGAGCAGCCAGTCCTTGCTTTCCCGATTGAAACGCAGGGTATCGGCCAGCATCGACCAGAAACGGCGCCGCAGCAGGTTGCGCTTTTGCCCGAAGAGCGTCGCCAGATTACTGCCGGCCCATTCCAGATCAGGATTTTCCAGACTGACCGAAAAGGACATCTCGGTCTCCACGCTATCGACGCCAAGCAAGGCGAACAAAGCAATCAGATTGGGATAGGTTTTTTCGTTGAACACGAGAAAACCCGTATCCACCGGGTGAGTCTTGCCTTCCAGCGTGACATCGACCGTATTGGTGTGGCCACCAAGATAATTTCCGGCTTCAAACAAAGTGACCTCATGCTGGCGCGACAACAGCCAGGCCGTGGCCAGACCCGAGATACCGGCACCGACCACAGCAATGCGTTGCGGGGACATGTTCATTGTGCATTCCTTGCGACGGGAGAATTGGGGGCCCGGAGAAATTCATCAATTTTTTTCAGCAGCTTGCCGTCGTCAGGTTCAGTCAGGCTGGAAAACGCAACAACCTGGGTAGCATCACGGTTGATCAAATACTTGTGGAAATTCCACTTCGGCGTGCTGCCGCTAAGCTCTGCCAATTGCCGATAAAAGGGGTTGGCGCCCCGGCCTTTGACCACGCTTTTGGCAAACATCGGAAACCTGACCCCATAGGTCAGGCGGCAGAAATCGGCAATTTCCCCATTGCTGCCGGGCTCCTGTTCGCCAAAATCGTTTGACGGGAAGCCGAGCACGACCAGGCCCTGTTTTCCGAGACGGTCATACAGCTTTTCCAGCCCGTCGTACTGCGAGGTAAAACCACAGTAGCTGGCGGTATTGACCACCAGAATGACCTTGCCCCTGTAATCGCACAACGACACGGGTTTGTCGTCTTGCAAACGGTTAAAGCTGTGATCAAGCAAGGCCGGACAAGCCGCACTTGCGGCGGCCGGCGTCATACCTAGTGACACCAGTCCCAGCATTCCCAACAGTCGCTTCAGAAGTGTATTCATGTTCAACCAAACCTTGTTTGTCCTAGACAAATTACGAATTTGTTCGTACAGTAGTGCCCGAAAAAGCACTTGTCAACTGTTTGTCTAACTCTTGTTCAGGACAAAACATGATCAGCACCCGATTCAGTATTGCTGCCGTCGAGCGTGATACCGGCTTGTCTAAAGACGTCCTGCGCATGTGGGAACGGCGCTACGGTTTTCCACTGCCAGAACGCGACGCCAATGGCGAACGCGCCTACCCGGCTGCGCAGGTAGAGCGCCTGCGGCAGATAAAACGCCTGATGGATCAAGGGCATCGCCCCGGCAAACTGCTTGCCCTGCCGGTCGAAGCCCTGGCCGCCCTGGCACCACGCCAAACTCGCTCCACGCGTAGCGAGCACATCGCCGAAGATGTACATGGGCTGGAGGATTTGCTGCTGCTGATCAAACAACACGATGCCAACGCCTATACGCAGGCCTTGCAGCAGCGCCTCGCCCGACACGGCATGCAGCGTTTTGTCCAGGACATCGTGGCACCGCTGACGCAGTACGTTGGCGAAGCATGGGAAGACGGCCGCATCGAGGTATTCGAGGAACACCTGTTTACTGAACTGACCAAACGCGTACTGCGGCAGGCAATGACCGCCCTGCCAGCGGGCCTGGGTTCGCCCCGCGTATTGCTGACCAGCGTGCCGGAAGAGCAACACGTCCTCGGCCTGCTCATGGTTGAAGCGCTCTTCGCGCTCGAAGGGGCCGAATGCATTCCCCTTGGCACCCAGATGCCACTCACCGAGATTGCCCGCGCCGCACAGGCTCACCAGGCCGATATCGTCGCCCTGTCGTTCTCAACCGCATTTCCCCATCGCCAGATTCCGCCGCAACTCGAACAGCTACGCCAGTTACTGGCGCCGGAAACAGAACTATGGGTCGGCGGTAGTGGCATCCACCGGGTCACTCCGCCCGCCGGGGTCAAATTTTTCAGCAGCCTCAAGGCAGGCGTGCAGTCACTGACCGAGCGCGCACAAAAAAAGCACCCTGAAGCGGGTGCTTTCCTGCACATGCCCTTGCCGGGCGCGGCTGATTAACGCTGACGTACGCGCGGTGCGGCTGGAGGCCGCCCCTCGATGTGACGGAAAGTAATGCGGGCCTTGGTCAGATCGTAAGCCGACATCTCGAGCGAAACCTTGTCGCCCGCCAGTACGCGGATATGATTCTTGCGCATCTTGCCGCCGCTGTAGGCAACCAGCGTATGCCCATTTTCCAGGGTGACACGAAAGCGGGAGTCGGGCAGTACTTCCATCACAACCCCTTGCATTTCAATCGGTTCTTCCTTGGCCATGGTCGTTTCTCCGGTGTAAATCGTTAGGGCAAGCCCAAAATGCGAATATCGCGGATTGAGGTTTGCGTCCCCGATCCGAAATGGCACAGCACAGACGAGCTAACTGGCAGCTGCCAGATTTTCCTTACCCAGTCGTCTGCAGACTGGGAATTAGCGTGGCGTGACCTGATAGCGACGCAAGTCGCACTGGGACAAACCTGCCAGTTCGCCGACAACGCGGCTGACACCCTGTCCTAGCAACCACCAGGCGCCGCCATAAGGCAACACACTGACACTTGCATCGGCACAGAGCTGATGAGCTTTTGCTCTTTGTTGTTCTAGATTCATTAATTCTCTTGCTGATTATTTTTCGGCATCGGTCGGAGCCGATTTCACCCCCGCGTTGGCAATCCTGCCGGTTCAGGGGTGGCGGGCAGCTGCAACAGCTGCCCGTGCTGCACCTGTAAGATCAGGCAGCCTGAATGTTGCTTGCCTGCTTGCCCTTCGGGCCGGTCGTGATATCGAAATTGACGCGCTGACCTTCGGTCAGGGTCTTGAAACCGTTGGATTGAATCGCCGAAAAATGAGCGAAGAGATCTTCACCACCATCATCCGGCGTAATGAAGCCAAAACCCTTGGAATCGTTAAACCACTTCACGCTACCTGCTGCCATATCTTGAATCTCCTGAAATTTACGGGGCATGGCCCCTGAATGGGGCGAGATCAAGAGAGCGAGGTGAAAATGGGGGAATGCTGCCGCACTGCTGCGGATACTAGACCAACAAAATAACGACACAACTAGAAATCGCTGCGGTGCACCATACGCACTATCGCGCGATATAGCAAACAAAAATTGAAAATAAATTCAGTGCGTTGTCCAAAACCATGTATTTCAATTGCATAAATTGAATAGAATTTTTTGTCTTATTATTTTATTTGCATGAAAAAACCACCCCGAAAGGTGCGGTGGTCCCGGTCGTTTGGACAGCCACCGGGCTGGAATAAGCTAAGGCCGG
>NZ_CAJHOB010000022.1 GCF_905120355.1 Azonexus hydrophilus
CAATCTTCAGCTATTGAAACTTCGGCGAAAAGACGGTGGTGGCCGGACGGTTACTTCGGTTCCACCTGCGCGCGCAAAGAACCGCGCAGGCCAGTGAATTCAAACCTTAACAAGGCGCCCCCGTAGCCTTATCCTGCTATCTCTTGTGCGGAGCAGGTCAAAACAGTCGTCACTTGCCTCATGCAAGCATCGGTGTTTTATTTCCCCCTGCCGTACAACGACTGTCGCGGTACGATTTCTGGAGTTTTCTGTGTCCTCTTTGCTACGAATTTCCCGCCTGATCGACTGGATCAACGAGCGGGTCGGTCGAAGCGTGATGTGGCTGGTGCTGATTGCGGTGGTGATCAGCGCCGGCAACGCGCTCGTGCGCAAGCTGTTCAACACCAGCTCGAATGCCCTGCTCGAAATCCAGTGGTATCTGTTCGCCGCGATTTTCATGCTCGCTGCCGGCTACACCTTCCTGCGCAATGAACATGTGCGCATCGACGTGCTGACCAGCCGGCTGTCAGCGCGCGGGCAGAACATCATCGATGTGATCGGCATCCTCTTCTTCCTGCTGCCGATGGCGGTACTGATCCTGTGGCTGTCGTGGCCGATCGTGACGACCTCGCTTGCCACGGGCGAAATGTCACAGAATCCGGGCGGTCTGATTCGCTGGCCGGTAAAGATGCTGCTGCCGCTCGGCCTCGGCCTGCTCGTGCTGCAGGCGGTGTCGGAACTGATCAAGCGCATCGCCTTCCTGTCCGGCCATGGGCCGAATCCGCTGCAGAAAAAATCAGCCGCTGCGGCGACCGAGGAACTGGTGGTGGCGATCAAGGCGCAACGTGAGGGGACGGGGCAATGACCGAATTCATCATCGCCAACATGGCGCCGCTAATGTTTGCGTCCATGATCCTGTTCCTGCTGTTCGGCTTTCCGGTCGCGTTCGCGCTTGCTGCCAACGGCATCCTGTTCGGCCTGATCGGCATCGAGCTTGGCCTGTTGCACGGTGCGCTGTTCCAGGCGCTGCCGGAACGCATCTTCGGCATCATGGCCAACGACACCCTGCTCGCGGTGCCTTTCTTCACTTTCATGGGCCTGATCCTTGAGCGTAGCGGCATGGCCGAGGATCTGCTCGACACGATTGGCCAGCTGTTCGGGCCGGTGCGGGGCGGTCTGGCCTTTGCCGTCATTTTCGTCGGTGCACTGCTGGCGGCAACCACCGGTGTGGTGGCCGCCTCGGTGATTTCGATGGGGTTGATCTCGCTGCCGATCATGCTGCGTTACGGCTACGATCACCGGCTGGCCAGCGGCGTCATCGCCGCCTCGGGCACGCTGGCGCAGATCATTCCGCCCTCGCTGGTGCTGATCGTGATGGCCGACCAGCTCGGGCGCAGTGTCGGCGACATGTACCAGGGCGCGCTGCTCCCGGGCCTGATGCTCACTGCGCTCTATGTCGTTTATGTGGCGCTGGTGGCGATCTTCCGCCCGTCCAGTGCCCCGGCGATGCCGCTGAGTGCGCGCACGCTGCATGAAGGTGACGGCACCAGCGGCCTGCGCTCGCTCGCCGTGCTGGCGGTGGTCTCGGCCGCCGGTGCCTGGGTGTTCGCCAGCCAGTTTTATCGCGCCGACGCACCGCGTGACGAAGTGGTCGTGGTATCGGCGATGGTCGGCATCGGCATCGCCTTTACGGCAGCAATGCTCAACCGACTGTTCGCCCTCGGCCTGCTGTCGCGCATGGCCGAGCGCGTCGTCTTCGTGCTCATCCCGCCGCTCGGCCTGATCTTTCTGGTCCTGGGTACCATTTTCATCGGCATCGCCACCCCCACGGAGGGCGGCGCCATGGGGGCGCTCGGCGCGGTGCTGATGGCAATGGGACGCAAGCGCCTGTCGTTACCGCTGCTCAAGCAGGCGATGGACTCGACCACCAAGCTATCGTGTTTCGTGCTCTTCATCCTGATCGGCTCAAGCGTATTCGGCCTGACCTTCCGCGCCGTCAATGGCGACCTCTGGGTCGAGCACCTGATGACCTCGCTGCCCGGCGGCGAAATCGGCTTCCTGCTGGCGGTGAACCTGCTGGTATTCGTGCTGGCCTTCTTCCTCGACTATTTCGAACTCGCCTTCATCATCGTGCCACTGCTGGCACCCGTGGCGGACAAACTCGGCATTGACCTGATCTGGTTCGGGGTGCTGCTGGCAATGAATATGCAGACCTCCTTCCTGCACCCGCCCTTCGGCTTCGCGCTGTTTTTCCTGCGCTCGGTGGCGCCGGAAAAGGTCAAGACAACGTCGATCTACTGGGGCGCAGTGCCTTTCGTGATCATCCAGCTGATCATGGTCGGCCTGATCATCGCCTTCCCCGGCCTGGTGTCCTACGGCGATGGGGGTAAGAAACCGTCCCCCCAACAGGAACTCAACCTGGAGCAGCTGCTGCCCGGCGGGGCAGGCGCGCCCGCGCAGGAAGACCCCGGCGCGCTGATGCGCCGGCTGCAAGGTCAGTGAGACTGAGTTTCACATTCCGACCGCGCAAACACAGAGGCCCGCATCACTGCGGGCCGCTGTGTTTGCAACGCGTGCAGGTTTAGCGCACCGACTGCATGAAACGGTCAAAATCAGCCTCCGCCACACCAAACCAGGCGTTCTGCGACTTGCGGTATTTCTCGAACTCGGCATAAATCTTTGCCCACGCCGGATTCCGGGCAGCCTCTTCGTTGTAGAGTTCGCGCGAAACGTCGTAGGCCTTCTTCATGATCTCGGGCGAAAAGCTCCGCAACTTCACCCCCTGCGACAGCAAGCGAGCAAGCGCCTGCGGGTTCTTGTGGTCGTACATCGCCGTCATCTGAATGTGCGCTTCGCGCGAAGCCGCACGGAATGCAGCCTGATATTCCGCTGGCAGCTTGGCCCACTCGTTCTTGTTCACATAGAAGTGCACCACCGGCCCCGGCTCCCAGAAACCGGGCGAGTAGTAGTACGGAGCCACTTTGTAGAAGCCGAGTTTTTCGTCATCGTAAGGCGCGACCCATTCGGCCGCGTCGATGGTGCCCTTTTCGAGCGAAGGGTAGATATCCGTGCCGGCGATCTGCTGCGGAATGGCGCCCATGCGCGCCAGAATCTCCCCGCCGATACCGGCAATACGGATCTTCAGCCCCGGGATGTCTTCCAGCCGGTTGATTTCCTTGCGATACCAGCCCCCCATCTGCACGCCGGTATTGCCGCCCAGGAAGGAGTACACGTTGTAGTTGCTGTAGAACTCGTCCAGCAGATCCTGCCCGCCGCCACCAATGATCCAGGCGTCCATCTGCCGGGCATTCATGCCGAAGGGCACGGCCGTACCGAAAGCGAAGGCCTTGTCCTTACCGACGTAGTAATACGAACAGGAGTGGCACATTTCCACCGTCCCTTGCTGCACGGCATCCAGTGCCTGCAGGCCCGGTACGATCTCGCCCGCCGGGAAAACACGGATGTCGAACTTGCCGCCCGTGATCTCGCGCAGGCGGTTGGCGAGCAACTCGGAACTGCCATACAGGGTGTCGATGCTTTTCGGGAAACTTGAGGTCATGCGCCACTGCACCGCTGGCAGTCCGGTATGCACTGCCGGGGCTGCCGGAGTTGTGGCCGGGGCAGCTGTTTGCTCGCTCTTGCCGCAAGCCGCCATGCCAGCAGCGGCACCCACGGCAATGCCGGCACCGGCTTTCTTCAGAAATGAACGACGTTCCACGCTAACTCCTTGAATATATGCAATTAACAAACATCATGCCAGCCCAGTCAAAACAGAAAGCAGCCGGGTACAAGCAAAACAAGCAGGCCCCTTGAACACGCTCCAGCAGCCAGGGGACCTGGACTAGCTATCAGACGGGGGCAAGCACAGGGTAATCGGTATAACCCTCGGCGCCACCGCCATAAAACGTTGCCACATTCGGCGTGTTCAGTGCGGCGCCACTGCGCAACCGTGCGACCAGATCAGGATTGGCGATGAAGGCCTTGCCGAAGGCAACCAGATCGACACGACCGCTGGCCACGGCATCTTCTGCCAGCGCCTGGGTATAGCCGTTATTGACGATCCAGGCGCCGGGGAAGCTGCGGCGCAAGGCGGCATAGTCGAAGCTGACGCCTTCCGGCTCGCGGGCACCGCCGGTTTCTCCTTCGATCATGTGCACATAGGCCAGCCCCAGCCGGGCCATCTGCGCCACGACGTAGCCGTACAGTGCCTGCGGATTGCTGTCGAGCGCCGTCCCGCCGCCGAAGGTGGTCAACGGGCTGAGGCGGATGCCGACACGACCGGCGCCGATTTCCTCGCAGATTGCGGCGGCCACTTCGCACACCAGACGGGCGCGGTTTTCGATGCTGCCGCCGTAGGGTCCGCTGCGATCATTGATGCTGTCGCGCAGGAACTGTTCGAGCAGGTAGGTGTTGGCGGCATGAATTTCCACCCCGTCGAAACCGGCGGCGCGGGCGTTGCGGGCGGCACGACGGTAATCCGCGATGAGCGCCGGAATTTCATCATCGCCCAGGGGGCGCGGCGTCGAGACCGGCGTGAAGCCGGCCTTGGTGAAGGTTTTGGCCTGAGCCGGCTGCGCCGTCGAGGACACCGGAGCAGCACCTGCGGGCAGCAGGCTGCTATTGGAAATGCGGCCGACGTGCCACAGTTGCAGCACGATCTTGCCGCCAGCAGCATGCACCGCCGAGGTGACCGCCTGCCAGCCAGCGACCTGCTCGTCCGACCAGATACCCGGGGTATCGAGATAGCCCTGGGCCATCGGCGAAATCGGACTGGCTTCGGCGATGATCAGCCCGGCACTGGCACGCTGGGCGTAGTACTGCGCCGCCAGCGGGCCGGGGCAATTGCCGGCGGCGGCCCGGCTGCGCGTCAGCGGCGCCATCACGATGCGGTTGGCCAGGGCCATGTCGCCCACCTGAACGGGATCAAACAGAGTACTCATTGCGCTTTCTCCAAGAGTTGCCGGGAGGGAGCCCCCGCAGTTTTGCACTTTTTCACGAATGGAACAGCTTACGCGCTCTACCATACGCTTTTCAACACGAAGGAAGCATCATGGGACTATTCGACCAGGTAGTCGGCAATCTGGCCGCCAGCGCACTGGGTGGCAAAGGAAACGAAGGCGGCATCATCGAACTGGTGCTGCCGTTGCTGAACAAGTACCCCGGCGGCATCGCCGGTCTGGTCCAGGCATTCCAGCAGGGCGGCCTGGGTGAGATCGTCAATTCCTGGATCTCGACAGGCAAAAACCTGCCGGTTTCCGGCGAACAACTGACCTCGGTACTGGGCAATGATTTCATCGGCGGACTGGCAAAACAGCTGGGCGTCGGCAGCCAGGAAGCCTCCGGCAGTCTGGCTGACATCCTGCCCGGACTGATCGACCAGCTCACGCCCAACGGCCAGCTGCCACAGGGCGGCGACCTGCTCGCGCAAGGACTGGGCATGCTGAAAAAAGGCGGCCTGTTCGGCTAAATTCAAGCACACGCAGCACACGGCAACGGGGACAAGCGGACACCAAAGCGGTAACATTCCCCGCTTCCCCCTGTTGTTGCAGAAAGGTCCGCATGTCTGCCGGCAATCTCTTCGTCGTCGCTGCCCCATCGGGCGCGGGCAAAACCACGCTGGTGCGCCACCTGCTCGAACGCGATGCGACGGTGCACCTGTCGATTTCCTTCACCACCCGCGCACCACGCGCCGGGGAAGAAAACGGACGGGAATATCATTTCGTCGACGTCCTGACTTTCCAGAAAATGGTTGCCGCCGGCGAATTTCTCGAATGGGCCGAGGTGCACGGCAATTACTACGGCACCTCACAACGCTGGATCAGCGAACAACTGGCCAACGGGCGCGATATCCTGCTGGAGATCGACTGGCAGGGAGCACAACAGGTGCGCTCCCTGTTTCCCGAGATGCTCGGAATTTTCGTCCTGCCGCCTTCACTGACCGAACTGGCGCAGCGTCTTTCCGGTCGCGGCACCGACAGCGCGGACGTGGTCGAACGCCGCCTTGCCGCTGCCCGTGAGGAAATGCGCCATGTCGGGGAGTTCGACTATGTTATTATTAACGACCATTTAAGCCAGGCCATCGACGATCTGAGCGCCATCGTACACAGCGCCCGTCTCGGTCTGGCGCGGCAGCAGGCACGCCACGCCCGCCTGTTCGCCGACCTGCTTGAACATTGAACCGAGGTTGCCATGGCACGCGTTACTGTTGATGACTGTCTGAAAAGAATCCCGAACCGCTTCCAGATGACCCTGGCCGCAGCCCACCGCGCCCGCCAGATCGCCAACGGCGCAACGCCGCTGGTCGAAGTCGACAAGGACAAGCCTACCGTCGTCGCGCTGCGTGAAATGGCGCTCGGCAAGATTGGCCTGGAAGTGCTCAACCGCGGTCAAGCCTGATCCACCGGGGAGCTCGTCGCATGGATCCTGCGCCACAACTCCCCGTAAATTACGAGGCAGATGCGTATAGCGTCTTCCTCGACAGTCTCGACTATCTGTCGCCGGAAGAGATCGAACGCGTCAAGCGCGCCTTTGATTTCGCTGCGCGCGCGCACGCCAGCCAGAAACGCGCTTCCGGCGAACCCTACATCACCCATCCGCTAGCCGTCGCCGGCACCGTGGTGGACTGGCGCATGGATGCCGACGCGGTGTGTGCCGCCCTGCTGCACGACACCATGGAAGACACCGGTGCCAGCAAGGATGAGTTGAGCGAACTTTTCGGCAAACAGGTTGGCGAATTGGTCGATGGCCTGTCCAAGCTGGACAAGATGGAGTTCAACTCCTACCAGGAAGCGCAGGCAGAAAATTTCCGCAAGATGCTGATCGCCATGGCGCGCGATCTGCGGGTGGTGATGATCAAGCTGGCTGACCGGCACCACAACATTCAAACCATGTCGGCCATGCGCGCCGACAAACGCATCCGCATCGCCCGCGAAACACTGGAAATCTACGCCCCGATTGCACTCCGCCTGGGTCTGAACAAGCTGTACGAAGAGTTGCGTGACATCTGTTTCCGCCTCATTCACCCGCACCGCGCCGCTGTCCTCACCAAGGCACTACGCACGGCCCGCGCCCACCGTCAGGACAACCAGGCCCGCATCGTCGAGGCAATGTGCGACAAGCTGGCCCACGCTGGCGTAATCGCCGAAGTGGTCCGCCGCGAGCGCGGCCTGCATTCGATCTTCTGTCACATGAAGAATCGCCAGCAATCCTTCTCGCAGGTGCTGGATACCTATACCTTCCGCGTGCTGGTCGAAAACGTGCCCAGCTGCTACCTGACACTGGGCGCACTGCACAGCCTGTACAAGCCGGTGCCGGGCAAATTCAGCGATTACGTGGCGCTGCCCAAGGCCAACGGCTACCAGTCGCTGCACACCACCCTGATCGGCCCCTACGGCGTACCAGTGGAAGTACAGATCCGGACACGCGAAATGCACCGCGTGGCCGAGGATGGCGTTTCCGCCAACTGGCTGTACAAAGATGCCGGCGAAAGCTGCGCCGAATTGCAGATCAAGACCCACAAGTGGCTTGAATCGCTGCTCGAAACGCGCAGCGGTGGCTCGTCTGCCGAATTTTTCGAGGATGTGAAGGTGGACCTCTTCCCGGACGAGGTTTATGTCTTCACGCCCAAGGGCCGCATCATGTCGCTGCCGCAGGGCGCGACGCTGGTGGACTTTGCTTATGCCGTGCATACCGATGTCGGCAACCACTGCACGGCAGCCCGCATCAACCATGAACTGGCACCCCTGCGCAGCGAGCTGAAGAACGGCGATCTGGTCGAAATCATCACTTCTCCGGAAGCCAAGCCCAACCCCGCCTGGCTCAACTACGTCAAGACCGGCCGCGCCCGCAGCCGTATCCGGCAGGCGCTACGCACCACGCAGCACGAAGAGTCGGCCCGCCTGGGTGAGCGCTTGCTCCGCCAGGAGCTCCTGTCGCTGGGGGTGGTGCCCATCTCTGTCCCCACCGCCGCCTGGGATACCCTGGTCCGCGCCAGCGGCCAGCAAAGCCTCGAAGAGGTTTACGCCGACATCGGTCTGGGCAAGCGCCTGCCTTCGGTCGTCGCCCGCCGCCTGCTGGCACGCGAGGACATGAGCGCCACCAATCTGGGCGGACGCACCATTGCCATCCATGGCAACGAAGGTCTGGCCATCCAGCTCGCCACCTGCTGCCAGCCGATCCCCGGCGACCCCATCGTCGGCTCCATCCGCAAAGGCCGGGGCATGGTGGTGCATACCCTGGACTGCCCGGGCATCCTCAAGTCGCGCAAGGATGAACCGCACAAGTGGCTGGACGTTGAATGGGAACCGGAAGAAGGCCGCATGTTCGACCTGCGCCTGCGGGTCGAGGTCAAGAATCAGCGCGGTGTTCTGGCACGAGTCGCCACCAGCATTTCCGATGCCGGCTCCAACATCGAGCACATGTCGACGGAAACCGACCCCGATGGCCATGTCACGACCCTGCATTTCACGATCAAGGTCAGCGACCGCAAGCATCTCGCCACGATCATGCGCCGCGTGCGGCATATCCAGGAAGTAATGCGCATCACCCGCGAACGGGGAGAAGCGGCTTGAACATTCTGGTACTCGGGGCCGGGCTGGCAGGAACGGCCAGCGCCTGGTACCTGCAGACGGCCGGCCATCAGGTCACCGTCGTCGACCGGCAACCCGCCGCCGGGCTGGAAACCAGCTTTGCCAACGGCGGCCAGATTTCGGTTTCGCATGCCGAACCCTGGGCCAACCCGCACGTTCTGCCCAACATCCTGAAATGGCTGGGTCGGCGCGATGCGCCGCTACGCTGGCACTGGCGCGCCGATGCCGCCCAATGGGCGTGGGGCTTGCAGTTTCTGCGCGAATGTCTGCCCGGACGCAGCCAGCGCAACATCGCCGCCATTGTGCACCTCGCCCTCTACAGCCGGCAGCAGCTGCAACTGCTGCGTGCCCAGCTGGGCCTTGAATATGATCAGCTGCAACGCGGCATCCTGCATCTTTATACCAACCGCCACGACATGGCCAACGCCATGGCCGCCCGCCGGGTCATGGCCGAGCACGGCTTGCCGCGCGACATTCTGGACGTCGCCGCCTGCCTCGAACTGGAGCCCGCGCTGGCACCGGTCGCCCCCCTGCTCGTCGGCGGTGACTACACCGCCAGCGACGAATCGGGCGACGCCCATCGGTTCACCCAGGCGCTCGCGGCACGCGCCGCCACAGCGGGCGTCGATTTCCGCTATAACACGCAGATCGAACGCTTGGCCACTGCGGGTGCCCGGGTGGCCGGCGTCGTCTGCCGTGGCCCCCAGGGCGCCAATCTGCTGACAGCCGACGCCTATGTCCTGGCGCTGGGCAGCGAATCGCCACTGCTGCTGCGCCCGCACGGCATCCGCCTGCCGATCTACCCCGCCAAGGGCTATTCCGCCACCCTGCACCTGGCCAATCCGGACAGCGCGCCCACCGTCAGCCTGACCGACGACGCCTACAAACTCGTGTTTTCACGCTTGGGCAACCGTCTGCGCGTCGCCGGCACCGCCGAGTTCAACGGTTACAACCGCGACCTCGACCCGGTCCGCTGCCAGGCGCTGATCGAACGCACCAAGCAACTGTTCCCCAATCTCGAAATCGAGGGCGATGCCAATTTCTGGTGCGGCCTGCGCCCGGCCACACCCTCCAACCTGCCGCTCATTGGCCGTTCCCGTCTCTCCAATCTGTGGCTGAACACCGGCCACGGCACGCTCGGCTGGACACTGGCCTGCGGTTCGGCAGCGGCACTGACCGATCTGCTGGCGGGCCGCTCCCCCGCCCCCGACTTTCCTTTCCTCTGAGCCGCCCGGATACGGCAGCTTCTGCCCGCCCGATGATCGACACGCACTGCCATCTCGACGCTGCTGAATTCAGCACCGATTACCGTGCTGCCAGCGCACTGGCGCGCGCCGCCGGCGTCACCCGGATCATCGTTCCCGGCGTCAGCGTCGCCTGTTTTCCGCGCCAGAAATTCGTCGTCGCCACCACCCCCGGCGCCTACGCGGCGTACGGCATTCATCCGCTCTATCTCACCCAAAGCGACAGCGGCGATCTGCAACAACTGCGCCATTACCTGCAGCAGGAGCGGCCCGTTGCAGTCGGCGAAATCGGCCTGGACTTCTACGCCCCCCAGGCCGACAAAGCGCAGCAGACGGAGTTCTTCGCTGCCCAGCTGCAACTCGCCCGTGAATTCGAGCTGCCCGTAATCCTGCACAGCCGGCGCGCCGTCGACGCCGTACTGCACGCCTTGCGCCGCCATCCTGTCCGCGGCGGCGTCGCTCACGCCTTCAACGGCAGCCTGCAACAGGCGGCCGAATTCATCAAACTTGGATTTAAGCTCGGCTTTGGTGGCGCCCTGACGCATGCCGGCTCCCGCCGCATCCGCATGCTCGCCACCGAACTGCCCCTGAGCGCTCTGGTGCTGGAAACCGACGCCCCCGACATTGCGCCGGCCTGGCTGCACGGCGGCCGCAACAGCCCGGAACAGTTACCCCGCATCGCCGACGAACTGGCGCAGCTGCGGGGTATGACCGTCGAAGAATTGGTGGCGCACACCGACGCCAACGCCCGGGAAGTGTTTCCCGGGCTGGATGCAGGCTGTTAAATCAGCAGCGGACGCTCAGGCGGCCAGCAGGCCACGCATTTTCTGCAGCGCCTTCGCTTCGATCTGACGAATACGCTCCGCCGACACCCCGAATTCAGCCGCCAGATCGTGCAAAGTGGCCGCTTCGCCTTCGCTCAGCCAGCGCGCCTCAACGATGCGACGACTACGGGGATCAAGTCCGTCCAGCGCCGCATACAAACCTTCCTGCTGCAGATGGGCCTGCGCCTTGTTCTCCAGCACGCGCACCGGCTCGTAACGCGCATCGGCCAGATAATCGATCGGCGCAAACGCATCCTCGCCGTCATCAGGATTGCCTTCCAGCGCCAGATCACGACCAGACAGGCGGGTTTCCATTTCCACGACCTCTTCAGCCTTGACGCCCAGACGGGCGGCCACCGCATCGGCCTGCGCCACCGACAGGGTGTCGGTGCCTTCAAATTCAGACTTCATGCTGCGCAGGTTGAAGAACAGCTTGCGCTGGGCCTTGGTCGTTGCCACCTTGACCAGCCGCCAGTTCTTCAGGATGTACTCATGAATTTCCGCCTTGATCCAGTGCATGGCAAACGACACCAGCCGCACTCCCCGGCTCGGATCGAAGCGCTTCACCGCCTTCATCAGGCCGATATTGCCTTCCTGGATCAGATCGGCATGCGGCAGGCCATAGCCGAGATAGCCCCGTGCGATGGAAATCACCAGCCGCAAATGCGACAACACCAGCTGGCGCGCCGCATCGACGTCACCATGGTCACGCAAACGCTCCGCCAGACGACGCTCCTCCGCCTCGCTCAACAGCGGATAGCGACTCGCCGTCTGGATATAAGCGTCCAGGTTACCGGCAGCAACAGGCATGGGAAGCGACATGGCATGGGTCATGGCAATACATCCTCCTTCATCTGACACGACTGATTTTAGCACTCACGGACTTTGAGTGCTAATCCTAGCGAGTAGTTTCATCGCTGTAGTCAATACGGGCCCCGGAAAGCAAAAACTTCTGCGCCAAAGTCTGTCAGAAGCAAAACAACAGCCGGCTAAAACCCGAGCGATTCGCCCGCCCCGAGCAAGGTGGCGATCCCCAGCAGGGCGAAGATGCCGGCGGCGATTGTGTGCACCAGTCGCACCGGCATCTTGTCGGCGATACGGTCGCCCAGCAGCACGGCGGGCACATTCGCCAGCATCATGCCGAAGGTTGTGCCCGCGACGACGGAAAAGAACGCCTGATACTGGGCGGCCAGCGCAACTGTCGCCACCTGTGTTTTGTCGCCCATTTCGGCAAGAAAGAACGCGACCAGGGTGGTCCCGAACACGCCGTACTTCGCCAGCTGGGCATCCGCCTCGTCGAATTTATCGGGAATCAGCGTCCACACCGCCATGCCGAGAAACGACAGACCCAGCACCCAGCGCAGCGTTTCCGGTGCCAGCAGGGTGGTCACCCAGGCGCCCAGCGCGCCAGCGCACGCATGGTTGGCGATGGTGGCAACCAGAATGCCGAGCACGATGGGTACAGGTTTGCGGAATTTGGCCGCGAGGATGAAAGCGAGCAGTTGCGTCTTGTCGCCAATTTCTGCGAGGGCAACGATGCCCGTCGACACGAGGAAGGATTCCATCAGATTGTCCTGGCCGGAGTTTTCCAATTGACCACGCCACCTCTCCGGCCATGGGAGGTTGGGTGGCCAATGGTCTTGCCAAGTACAGAAACCGCGTGCGCCATGCCGTGGCCGGCAAGTATGTTGACACACGCCTCTTCGCTGCGAAGAGCGGCTACTCCCCAATGACGCGGCGGATTATACCGAAGCCGGATAGCGAGTAAAGCACGGCACGCGGGGCATCGCCGCGGCTACCGCCATGCGCGCACTGACACGCCGCCTTCCCCCCTGGTACCCCGGAATCAGCTTCCTGGCCTACAATGCAGGCCGACCTCCCCCCTTTATCGCAACTGATGCTCAGATCCACCCGCCCTCATTCCAGCGCCAGCAGTGCCTTGCGGCACGGGGGTGAGCGTGCGCACCTGACTCAGCTTGCCTGCAAGGTCAAAGGATCTCCCGCCGGACTTTTTCAGGCCGTGCGGGGGCACCACAGGGGCTGAATCCCCTTCCCCCGCACGGCACATTGCCCAGGATGCGCAACACGCGCATCCCGTTCAACGTGCAACCGTCGGGCCCCTTGTCTGATTTCTGACTCTCCGCCGCTTAACGCGGCCCTGCCCCAATTTCCCGGGGCAGCTACCCATACAAGGGCTGCACCGCAGGTTACTTCCAGCATGCCACGCCCATGGTGTGGCGGGATAACGCAGAAAGGTGAGGCCAGTGATGCTTACACGCAGTTTTGTTCGGGCAAAGCGCCCTTGTACCGATGGTTTTCGCTGGTTCGTCCGGCAATTTGGCGAAGGCGGAAATTACCAGGAACTCCTCGACGAGATGGTCGCCAACGGCCGCGCTGGCGACGCCTGCTGGCTGCTCGAAAAATTCGGCCCGACCGAAGATGTGCGCAGCGTCGACACCCTCACGACCGAAGCCGTGGTCTTTGCCGGCAACCTCGAAGTCCGAGGCAATCTCGATGTCTCCGGCCTGCTGCGCGTAGGCGGCTCGCTGCAGGTCAGCGGCGGCCTGCGCGGTGAGGGAGAAATCGTCGTCGGGGGCGATCTGCGGGTGGAAGGCAACCTCCACAGCGCCGGAAAGTTGACTGTACAGGGCGATCTGCACACTGGCTGGGGCCTGGAGTGCGCGGAAGAACTCCGCTGTGACGGCGATCTGCGCATCGGCTGGGGGCTGCGCTGCAACGAGCAGGTTCGCATCGGCGGCAATAGCATCATCGGCCACGATCTGGAAAGTGACGAAGATGTGCGCTGTAGCAAGGGACTGCAGGTAGGCGGCAGCATCCTGGTCGCACGCAGTCTGCATGCGCGGCAAGGCATTACTGCCGGAGAGTCGATTCAGGCTGGCATGCATCTAGTGGCCGGCTGGGGCATCAAGGCCGGCGCCGTTATCAGCGCTGAAAAAAGCATCCGTGCCGGAGAAAGCCTGAGTGCGGGCGAGGCCATCCGGGCCGGCAACGGCTACGGCGTGTTCGCCGGCCTCGATGTGCAGAAGGAAACATGGGAAAGCAGCGCCCGGGTCTGCGCCCCGCACCGCCCGGAATCGCTGCTGAGCGGCTGGTGGGCCGGACCGGCAACGTGCTGAGCTGGCTCAGACAAAGACGCGGCGCAGGCAGCAAACCGATAAAATCACCCCTCCAGACAGTTATCGCCCCCGCATGCACTCATCCGATCCCCGCCTGTACCGCGGCCGCTTCGCCCCTTCGCCAACGGGCGCGCTGCATTTCGGTTCGCTGATCGCCGCCACGGCAAGCTTCCTGGAAGCGCGCAGCCGGGGCGGGGAATGGCTGGTGCGGATGGAGGACATCGACACCCCGCGCAACGTCGCCGGCGCCGCCAGTGACATCCTGCGCACGCTGGAGGCTTTCGGTTTCGCCTGGGATGGCCCGGTGTGGGTCCAGAGCGAGCGCCACGCTGCCTATCAGGCGGCACTCGACAGCTTGCGTCAGGCGGGGTTGCTGTATGGCTGCAACTGCTCGCGCAGCCAGATCGCCGCCACGGCGAAATTACGCGCTGTCGATGGCGGCTGGGTCTATCCGGGCCACTGCCGTACGGCAGGGCTGACGGACCCCGGACTGGCCCAGCGTCTCCGGGTGACCACGCAGCCGCTGGGCTTCATTGACCGCATCCAGGGGGAAGTCACGCAGCATCTGGCGGCCCAGGTCGGCGATTTCATCCTGCGCCGCGCCGACGGCCTGTTTGCCTACCAGTTAGCGGTGGTCGTCGATGATGCGGCCCAGGGCATCAGCGACATCGTCCGCGGCGCCGACCTGCTGGCCTCAACGCCTCGCCAGATCTGGCTGCAGCGCTGTCTGGGCTACCCGACACCGAGTTATGCCCATCTGCCGGTGGCCACCAACCCGGCCGGCGAAAAATGGTCGAAACAAACGCTCGCCCCCGCCCTCGTCCCGCAGGCAGCCAGCCAACAGCTCTGGCAGGCGTTACGTTTTCTCGGACAGGCCGTGCCGGATGAATTGCAGCAGGCGCCACTCAGCGACCTCTGGGGCTGGGCACTGACGCACTGGTCCTTGGCCGCAATCCCCCGCCAGCAAGCGATCAGCGCGGCGGCGGTTCCTGGCTGACCTGGTCCTCCGCCCGCCAGTGGCGGTCGCCATAACCGGCAATGCCGACCAGCAGCCGGACCAGACCATAACTCGCCCAGCGCAACAGTCGCCTGGGCCAGGACTGGCGCTGGATATCCACCGGACACATCGCGCGAGCGCCCGCCGCGATCGCTGCCTCCAGATGGGCGCGCAACTCGCCGGCAAAACGCATATCTCGCACCACGATATTGGCCTCCTTGGCCAGCAGGAGGCTGAACGGGTCAATGTTGGAAGATCCTACGGTCGCCCAGTCGTCATCAATGACGGCCACCTTGGCGTGCATGAAGCTTTTTTCATACTCGAAAATACGGATGCCCGCGTTGAGCGCAGCACCGTAAAGCGCCTGGGTGGCAAAACGCAGCAAGGGGTGATCGGTCTTGCCCTGCAACAGCACAGTCACCTGCACGCCACGCCGCGCCGCAGCATACAGCGCACGGCCAAAACGCAAGCCGGGGAGAAAATACGCATTGGCAATGAGAATTTCGCGGCGGGCACCGTGAATCGCCTCGATGTAGGTATTGAGGATGCTGTTGCGATGACGCAGGTTATCACCGACGAGAAAGGCTGCCGCCTGCGTACCGGCCACCGCGCAACGCGGATGATCGACCGCTGTGAAACGGAACCGGCGACGCAGGTTGACCCAGGTGACAATCTCCCACATGCGCCGCATGGCGCGGTGGATATCGGCCAGCACCGGCCCCTGCACCATGACCGCGTAGTCGTAACGCGGGCGCATGTCGGGGGGTGCATTGTCGTCCGCGACGATATTGATCCCGCCCACGAAAGCAATGCAGCCATCAATCAGGGCCAGCTTGCGGTGCAGCCGCCGCAGGCGGTGCCGCTTCAGGCGGAAGCGCCCCAGCTCCGGCCGGTAAATGAGGGCACGCACCCCGGCCGCGGCGAAGCGGGGCTGAAAATCAACAGGAAAATTACGCGCGCCAAAACCATCGACCGTCACATTCACCACCACGCCACGCGCAGCAGCAGCGCACAACGCCGCACAGACCGCCTCGCCCACCGCATCGGCAGCGAAGATATAGGTCTCCAGATAGATTTCCCGTTCTGCAGCGGCAATGGCTGCCAGCAGGGCCGGAAAGTACTCTCGCCCGGAATCGAGCAGAGTGAGGCGGTTACCGGGCAGGAACTCAGGTTTCATTCCGGGCTAGATACGCGGAAAGCGCAGCGTGATCGGAAATTTTTGCCCAGAGCCCGCCCTGATGAATGACCGTATCGTGCACCGCGAACCCCCGCACATAGATGCGGTCCAGACGAAAGAGCGGCAATCCGGCGGGAAAACTGCGGATCGGCCGGATTTCCGGATGCGAGTCGTGGGTCGTGAACACTTCCCGCAGCCCCAGGCGGCGCGCCAGGTACTTGCCGGCCCGGTCGCGCCAGTCATTGAAATCGCCCGCGATGATGAGCGGCGCATCGGGATCGTCCAGCGCATCCAGATAACGGGCCAGGGCATCCATCTGCAGACGGCGCGAGACCCCGAACAAGGAGAGATGAACACAGACGCAATGCACCGGCGAGCCATCCGCCAGCGCAATCCGGCAATGCAGCAGACCGCGCTTCTCGAACTGCAGATGGGTGACATCCTGATTGTGCGCGGACAGGATGGGAAACCGCGACAAGATGGCATTGCCATGGTGCCCGTGGTCGTAAATCATGTTCTGGCCATACGCCGCCTGCCAGATTTTCTCGGCCAGAAACTCGTGCTGTCCGGCGGCAGGCCAGTCCGCACGCCGGGCAGCGTGCTTCATGTGCAGGCCCTGAACTTCCTGCAGAAAGACGATGTCAGGCGCGAGCTGCTGCAAACGCTCGCGCAGTTCATGCACGACCAGCCGCCGGTTGAACTGGGAAAACCCTTTATGGATGTTGTAGGTAACGACGTGCAGCGGCGGTCGGCTCATGGCTGCCGGATCAGGAGATTTCCAGCATGCGGTCGAGCGCCAGGCGTGCGTTTGCGACCTCGTGCGCCGGCACACGGATCGGATTGACCACCTGCCCCGCCGCCAGATTCTCCAGCGTCCACGCCAGATGCTGCGGGTCGATGCGCTGCATGGTCGAACACATGCAGACGGTGGTGGCCATGAACTGCACGATCTTGTTCTGCGGCAGCACTTCCTTGGCCAGGCGGTCGACCAGGTTGAGCTCGGTGCCGACCAGCCAGCGTGTCCCTGGCTCCGATTCCTTGATGGTCTTGACGATGTGTTCGGTGGACCCGACGTAATCGGCCGCGGCGCAGACTGCAAAATTGCATTCCGGGTGGGCAATCACCTTGCCTTCCGGGTATTTGGCACGGAACGCATCGATCTGTGGTTTCTGGAACATCTGGTGCACCGAGCAATGGCCCTTCCACAGGAGGATGCGCGCCTTCCGGATCTGTTCCGGGGTCAGTCCGCCCATTTCCAGATCGGGATCCCACACCACCATCTCATCCATGGCAATGCCCAGCTTGTGCCCTGTCCAGCGGCCCAGGTGCTGGTCCGGGAAGAACAGGATCTTGGGCCGCTGCGCAAACGCCCACTGGGCGATGGTGCCCGCGTTGGAGGACGTGCACACGATACCGCCATGCTCGCCACAAAAAGCTTTCAAATCGGCGGCAGAGTTGATGTAGGTCACCGGCGTCACCTCCTGCTCCGCTGGCAAGACTGACGACAGCTCACGCCAGCAGCGCTCGACCTTGGCCAGGTTCGCCATGTCGGCCATCGAACAGCCCGCCGCGAGATCGGGCAGGATGGCGGTCTGTTGCGGTGCTGTCATCAGGTCCGCCACTTCGGCCATGAAATGCACGCCGCAAAACACCACGTACTCGGCATCGGTCTGTGCCGCGAGTTTCGCCAACTTGAGCGAATCGCCGGTCAGGTCCGCGTGTTGATAGACATCGGCACGCTGGTAGTGGTGACAGAGGATGACGGCTTTTTTGCCCAGCTTGGCACGGGCGGCACGGATGCGCTCCTGACAGTCGGCATCGGAAAGCGAGTTGAACTGGGAAAAGGGAATCGGTACGTTGTGCATGGTGTGTCTGTATCCGTAAGAATCAACCCTGGTGCCAGGGTAAGCCGGCATGGCGCCAGCCGCCAATCTTGTTGCGCTGGCCACGGGCATCGCGGTCGCCCTCGAAACCTTCCAGGACGTTGTAACAGTTGGTATAACCCAGCTCGCTGGCCTGCGCCGCCGCCGCAATCGAACGCACTCCGCTGCGGCAGATGAACATCACCAGCGCTTCGGGATCGACCTGGCGGCGCAGCTCGGCGGCGAAATGCGGATTGCGCCCGCCGCCGGGATACTGGTTCCACTCAATCTCGACCGCCCCGGGAATGCGTCCCACCCAGTCCCATTCGGCGCGCGTGCGCACATCCACCAGCCGCGCCCCGGGTGCCGACGCCCATAACTCGGCGCATTCACACGGCGTCAGCTCCCCTGCGTAGGGACGCTCCAGATCACGCCCCCGGATTTGTGCAATTTCGAGTATTTCCCTCAGTCGGCCCATGATAGTCACTGCTAAAATCGAGGCCGACAGTATAGGACAGTCTGCATGCCTGCCGTTCAACCCACCCCGCCCCACCCCGACAAACTGCGCGCAGGTGAAGCACAACGCGCCACCTGGATCAGCGTCTGGGTCAATTTGCTGCTGACCGGCGTGCAGATGCTGGTCGGTTGGCTGGCGCATTCGCAGTCGCTGGTCGCGCATGGCCTGCATTCGCTCTCCGACCTGCTCTCCGATTTCCTCGTGCTGTGGGCCAGCCATCAGGGCGCCCAACCCGCCGATGGCCAGCATCCGTACGGTCACGCCCGCATCGAAACCGCCGCCACCCTGCTGCTGGGCGTCTCGCTAATCGCCGTTGGCGGCGGCATCATGTGGCAATCTGGACAGCAGCTAGCCAGCGGCATCGGCGCCGAGCCCGTCGGCTGGCTGGCTTTCTGGATCGCCATCCTGACCGTGATCGCCAAAGAAGGGCTGTATCGCTACCTGAATCACGTTGCCCGTCGCCTGCGTTCGCCACTACTCACCGCCAACGCCCTGCACTCACGCGCCGACGCCGCATCGGCGCTGGTCGTGGTAGTCGGCATTGGCGGCGCACTATTCGGCTGGATTTTCCTCGACGCACTGGCGGCCGTGCTGATGGGTTTCATGATTCTCAAGATGGGGGCCGGGCTTGCGCTCGAAGCACTGCGCGAACTGATCGATACCGGCCTCGACGAAACCCGGGTCGAAACCCTCCGCGCCATCCTGCTCGCCAGTCATGGCGTGCGCGGCGTGCATGAACTGCGCACCCGCCGCATGGCGCATCAGGTGCTGGTCGATGTGCACATCCAGGTTGATCCCCGCATCAGCGTTTCCGAAGGCCATCAGATCGCCGAAGCAGCCCGTGCAGCCGTCCTTGCGGCCCAGGACGATGTCCTCGATGTGCTGGTGCACGTCGACCCGGAAGTCGGCGACGCTGCCGACATGGCCGCCGGCCAGTTGCCCAGCCGCGAAATCCTGGTCCCGCAACTGGAGCGGTTGTTCGCCGATCTTCCCCGCCCGGAACGGATGATCCTGCACTATCTCGATGGGCAGATCGAGATCGATCTCTATTTCGCCGCCAGCCGCCTGGAAGACCCGGACATTTCCGGACAAATCGAAGCGCGTTTCAGCGAACGCGCCCGCGCCGAGCCGCTGATCCGTACCCTGCGCTTCAATTTCGTGGTCACGCCGTAGCGCGGCATACCTTGGTCCGCCGCAGCTTTTCGGGTAATTTAGCGGGTTTGCAGCATCTGCCGCCTGAAGAGAGACCAATATGACACCGTTGCGCATCAACCTGGAACAAGACGAGATCCCGACCCACTGGTACAACGTCGTCGCCGACATGGCCCAGCCGCCGCTGCCGCCGCTCGGACCGGACGGCAATCCGGTCGCACCGGAAGCCATGGGCGCGATTTTCCCGGGGCCCATCCTGGAACAGGAAATGAGCAGCGAGCGCTGGATCGCCATTCCGGATGAAGTCCGCCAGATTTATGCGCAATGGCGCCCCACCCCCCTCTGCCGGGCATTGCGGCTGGAGCAGATGCTAGGCACCCCGGCCAAGATTTTCTTCAAATACGAAGGCGGCTCCCCCGCTGGTTCGCACAAACCCAATTCCGCCGTGCCGCAGGCCTATTACAACAAGCTGGCCGGCACCAAAAAGCTGACCACCGAAACCGGCGCTGGCCAGTGGGGCTCGTCGATTGCCTACGCCGGCCAGATGTTCGATCTGCCGGTGCGTGTATTCATGGTCAATGTCAGCTACCAGCAGAAGCCCTTCCGCCGTTCCATGATGCAGACCTGGGGCGCCGAAGTGTTCGCCAGCCCGACCAATTTCACCAACGCCGGCCGTGCCGCCCTCGCCGCCGATCCCAACTGTCAGGGCTCACTCGGCCTGGCCATTTCGGAAGCCGTGGAAGAAGCGGCCGCCGACCCGCACACCTGCTACACCCTGGGCTCGGTGCTCAATCACGTGATCCTGCACCAGTCGATCGTCGGCCTGGAAGCAAAGAAACAGTTCGAGAAAATCGGCCTCTATCCGGACGTCGTGTTCGGCCCCTGCGGCGGCGGCTCCAGCTTCGGCGGCATTGCCTTTCCGTTCCTCGCCGACCGCGCTGCCGGCGACAAACGGGCGGAAAAACTGCGCCTGGTCGCAGTCGAACCGACTTCCTGCCCGACCCTGACCAAGGGCGCCTACGCTTATGACTACGGCGATTCATCCGGCTACACGCCGATCATGAAGATGTACACCCTCGGGCACGATTTCATGCCCCCCGGCATCCATGCCGGCGGCCTGCGCTACCACGGCGCCTCGCCCCTGGTCTCGCAGCTGTTCCACGAACAGCAACTGGAGGCGGTCGCCGTGCCGCAAATCGGCACTTTCGAGGCTGGCGTGCAGTTTGCTCGTGCCGAAGGCATCATCCCCGCCCCCGAGTCCTGCCACGCCATCCGTGCAGCCATCGACGAAGCCTTGCGCTGCAAGGCCACTGGCGAGGAAAAAACCATCCTCTTCTGCCTGACCGGCCACGGCCATTTCGACATGGCGTCCTACGACAAATTTTTCAGCGGCAAGCTGGAAGATTACGAGTACCCGGCCGAAGCCATCGTCGAATCGCTGCAGCATCTCCCCCTGAAGCATCTGGACTGAGGCCGGGTGATGCGCGTCCTGATTTTCCTGCTCGTTCTTGCCAACCTCCTGTTCTACGCGTTTAGCCACGGCCTGTTCGGCAGCGAGGTGAGCAACGAAGCGGCCAACCTGCAGGAAATCAACCCGCAGCAGGTCCGCATTCTCAGCCGCGGCGAACCGCCGGCCGGGGATGCGCCGCCGGCGGCCGAGCCGGCAACGGACGCAGCGGAACTGGCGCCAGTGGCCTCCCGCCAGGAGCAGCCCGCTGTCTGCCTGCAAGCATCCGCGCTGCCCGAGGGCGAGCGGGCGGCGCTGCAGATCCTCATCAGCACGAAATTTCCCGGCTTCACCCTGCAAGAAATTCCGGCACCGGCGCACAGCTGGTGGGTCTATATCCCACCGCTCGCCGACCGCATCAAGGCCGACAAAAAAGCACAGGAACTGAAGGGGCTGGGCGTCGCCGACTACTTCATCGTGCAGGAGGGTGCGCAGCGCCACGCCATTTCCCTCGGCATCTTCAGCAGTGAAAAAAGCGCCAGCGACCACCTGGTGCAGTTGCGCAAACAAGGCGTACGCTCAGCGGTCATGACCGCGCGCCCGGACAAGAATGACACCCCCAAAGTCCGCCTGCGCGGCCCCGCCGAGCAATTACCGGAATTTCGCAGCGCGCTGGCCGAGATCATTGCAGCGGAAACCTTGCCCCAGTTTCAGGAGATCAACTGTCGGTGAATGCCACCCGCCTGCCCCCTTATTGCGTTGGGCTGACGGGCGGCATCGGCAGCGGAAAAAGTACGGTTGCCGCGCATTTCGTACGCCTTGGCGCCGATCTGATCGACACCGATGCCATCGCCCGTCAGCTGACAGCCCCTGGCGGTGCCGCCCTGCCACAACTGTGCGCCGCTTTTGGCCAAAACATCCTGACTGCCGATGGCGCGCTCGATCGAGCGGCCATGCGCCAGCGCGTCTTCAGCGATCCTGCCGCACGCCAGCGTCTGGAAGCCATCCTCCACCCGCGCATTCGTGAGCTGGCCCTGGCCCGCAGCCAGGCCAGTCAGGCGCCCTATGTATTGTTCGATGTCCCCCTGCTGGCCGAATCACCGGCTTGGCAGGCACACTGCGCACGCATTCTGGTCGTGGATTGCCCGATAGAACTGCAAATCAGCCGGGTCATGGCGCGCAACGGCCTGCCGCGCGCAGAGGTCGAACGCATCTTGGCCAGCCAGGCCAGCCGCGCCCAGCGACTGGCCATTGCCGACGACGTGATCGACAACAGCGGTGACCGCCCCCACCTAGAAGCGCAAATCCCACCCTTGCACCAGCATTACCTGCGCGCAGCCCTGACCCGAGTGGCGAGAAAATAAGCTCAGATAACCCATTGAGATTTACTCCCAATTCGTTCAGAATAAAAGGGATTTATCGAACAAGATCGGCTGCCCACCATCGCCAGAGGCAGCCTCCATCGACCTTATATACGCCCTGCGGCGCGCGAATCCTCGAGTGATCACCTACGAATACCCGTTCAATGAGCGTATCCGCACGCTCCTGCGTCTCGAAGACCTGTTCGAGAAAGCGGCGTATTTCATCCAGGCTGACGGTCGCCTCGAACATCACGCGGCCCTGGCCACCTTGTTCGAAATCCTGGAAACAGCCGGGCGCGCCGATCTCAAGATGGATCTGCTGCAGGAACTGGAGCGGCAGCGCCAGACCCTGCTGTCGTTTCGCAACAACCCGGAAATTTCCGAAGAAGCCCTCTCTGGCGCCCTGTACGAAATCGAACAATCCTCGGCCGCATTACTGGCCACCAACGGCAAGGTCGGCCAGCACCTGCGCGACAACGACTGGCTGATGAGCATCAAGAGCCGCGTCGCCATTCCCGGCGGCGTCTGCGAATTCGATCTCCCCTCCTATCACTGGTGGCTGCACCGTGCAGTGGAAACGCGTCGCACCGACCTGGAAACCTGGAGCAAACCCCTGTTCGCGCTGCGCGATGCCGCCGCCATCGTCCTCCGCCTGCTGCGCTCCAGCGGTCGACCCCAGAACCACCTGGCCAAACTCGGCCAATTCCAGCTCAATCTGGGCGGCACCTCTGCCCAGATGGTCCGCGTCGAACTCGACAGCGGCGAGGCCGCCGTACCGGAAGTCAGCGCCAACAAGTACTTCCTCAACATCCGCTTCACCCGCCCGCCGGTCAACGAGATCAAGGCACGCAGCTGCGACCACGACGTTTCCTTCGCCCTGACCTTCTGCAACCTCTGAGCAACCGGACTCAGCGCCGCTTGTCACCAGCGGCACTAGCATCCGGCACAAATTTCAACACCTTGCCATTGATGCAGTAGCGTTTGCCGCTAGGCGGCGGACCGTCATCAAACACGTGCCCCAGATGAATGCCTGAGCTGGCGCTGCGCACTTCGGTGCGCACCATGCCATGCGAACGATCCGGATGCAGAGTGATAGCCCCAGGCAACGGCTGGAAAAAACTGGGCCAGCCGCTGCCGCTGTCAAATTTGCTGTCCGTGCGGAACAACGCCACCCCACTGACAGGATCGACAAAAGTGCCGGGGCGTTTTTCATCCAGATGCGAACCCGTAAACGGGCGTTCGGTGCCTTGTTCAAAGGCAATCCGCCGTTGTTCCGGCGTCAGCAGCTGCCCACCCAGCCAGCGCCAGAAGGCGGCGCGATCACCGTCGTAGCCGGTATAGCGCGACACCTCCAGAGCCTGTTCGAACAACACGATGGTCGGCGTGGCGAACAACGCCTTTTCCAGCGTCCAGCCCGCCGGGGGCTGCGCACTCAGACTGCGCGCAACGGGCACATCGGCCTGCCAGCGGGCCAGAATCTCTGTCGCAAACTTTCGGCAAAAGCCGCACTCTTCCGCCTCGAAAACGATCAATTGCCGGCGGGTATTCAGCGTTGCCGGATCAAGCGCCGCCGGTACCGGTTTCGCCTCTGCGGTAGCCGGGGCGGCCACGCCCGGATAGGCCACCCCGGTGCCCCCCAGGCCGCAATAGCCGTTGGGGTTTTTCTGCAGGTAATCCTGGTGCTCATCCTCCGCCCGCGTGTAATTGCGGAGCGGTGCGATTTCCGTGGTGATTGCCGGGAAACCGGCACGTGCCAGTGCTCCCTGGTAAACCTCCCGGGTTTTCAGCGCAATTTTTTGCTGGGCGGCATCGGCGTAATAGATTGCGCTGCGGTAATTGCTGCCCCGATCGTTCCCCTGCCGGTCGCCCTGGGTCGGGTCGTGGTTTTCCCAGAAATGCGCCAATACGCGTTCCAGGCTCACCTGTTGGGGGTCGAACCGCACCTTGACCACTTCAGCGTGGTTGCGCTCCTTGCTCAAACCACGCTGGAGGCGCGTTTCCGTCGTCAACACCTGACGGTAGGTCGTATTGACGCTATCTCCGCCGGCATACCCGCTTTCCACGTCGAGTACGCCCGGCAACTGCGCCATACGCCTTTCCGCGCCCCAGAAACAGCCCATCCCGAGAACGATGCTCTCCATTTTCTTCTCCTTAGCCACCACATATCCTGCCGGAGCCGCCAGCAAACAACCCGCCAGCCCGAGGTATCCCATCAATCGGATCAAACTTCGCATATCTCTCTCCTGCTCCTGCACAATCAACTGTCGCTGGTCTTTGAGCCGGCTGCCGAGTAATAATTCCCGCCTTTGCTGTCCTGGATTTCCATCATGTCCTCATCTCCCCGTCAGGTGCGCTGTCCGCAATGCGGCAACAACGCGCCTTGGTCCACCGACAACCCATGGCGGCCATTTTGCTGCGAACGCTGCAAGCAAATCGATCTGGGCGCCTGGGCTAACGACAGTTACAGTATCGCGGGCCAGGCAGCATCAGCTGACGACAGCCCACCCGCCCGCGACGACTGAGTCACCAGCCGCGCATCAGGGCCAGCCCGTGCGCACCATGCTGCTGGGCAATCGCGCGCCGATCTTCCCGCATGCCGCCCAACGCCAGCACAGGCAGGGCATTCCCTGCGCATTGCGCGGCAAACCCTGCCCAGCCAAGGACGTCGGCACCGGGATGCGTCGGCGTCGGCAGCACCGGGCCAAGCAAGGCGTAGTCCAGCTCAAGTTCGCCCGCACGGGCGATTTCAGCGGCGTTGTGACAGGAGGCCCCAACCCAGGCGAACTCCGGGCGCGCCTGACAGCCGGCCAGCGCCGCTGCCGAGAGGTGCAGGCCATCTGCGGCGCAGTGGCGCGCCAGTTCGGCATCGTCATTGACCACCAGCAATGCGCCATGCGCCCGTGCCAAGGCGCTTGCCGCCCGGGCAAGCGCTGCACGCTCGGCGGACGGCAGGGTTTTGTCGCGAATCTGGATCAGCACCCTGGCGTGCGCTTGCTGCGCCGTCAGATATTTTTCCAGTCGTTGCAGCCAGCTCGCCACGCCCTCCGTCTCGGCCATGGAGATCAGCAGGGTCTCGGGTAATTCCAGCGCTTTCAGAATCGGACCGTTGGCCGGCAGGATAGGTGCCAGTTGCGGTGCGCAACCACGCGCCACCCAGGCAGCGGCACTGTGTTCGAGCGGAGCGCTGACGCCGATTTCACCCTGCCAGGCCGTCACCTGCCAGAAATGCAGACGCACCGTGGCGTGCGGATAGGTGAACTGGCGGCGCAGCCAGGGATGACAGGCTGTCACCTCAATCCCCAGCTCTTCCTGCAACTCGCGCCGCAAGGCCGCTTCGACCGACTCGCCCGGTTCCACCTTGCCACCGGGAAATTCCCAGTAACCGGCATAAACCTTCCCCGGCGGCCGTTGCGCCAGCAGGTATTCCCTACCCTCCGCTCGCAGCAGGACAGCTGCTGCCACATCGACAATCTTGCTCATGACTGCCGCCCGGCCAGATCGCGGGCAAACTGCCAGGCCACCCGGCCGGAACGGGAACCCCGCGCCAGCGCCCAGTTCAGCGCTTCCCGCTCGCTCGCGGCAATCACTGCCGCCGGCACACCCAGCACCGCTGCCCAGTGGGCGAATACCGCCAGATAATCGTCCTGCGAGAAGGGATAGAAGGAAATCCACAAGCCGAAGCGCTCGGACAACGAAATTTTTTCCTCGATCGCCTCACCCGGATGAATCTCTTCGCCTACCCGGTGTTGTTCGAGATTTTCCGCCATGTATTCCGGCATCAGATGGCGGCGGTTGGAAGTGGCGTAGATGAGCACATTGTCGGGCGGCGCCGCAACCGAGCCGTCAAGCACTGATTTCAGCGCCTTGTAGGCGGTTTCTCCGGCCTCGAACGACAGGTCGTCGCAGAACAGGATGAACCGCTCCGGCCGACCCTGCAGCAGCTCAACGATATCCGGCAAATCAATGAGATCGTCCTTATCGACCTCGATCAAACGCAATCCGTCAGCGGCGAATTCATTCAGCACGGCTTTCACCAGCGAAGATTTGCCGCAGCCGCGGGCGCCGGTCAGCAGGACGTTGTTGGCGCCATGGCCGGCAACGAACTGGCGGGTGTTGGCAACGATGCGCGCCTTTTGCTCATCCACCGTCTCGATGTCGGCCAGGCGGATCGGATGCGGTTTCGTCACCGGTTGCAGCCAGCCTTGCGTCCCGCGTTTGCGCCAGCGAAATGCCACCGCTGCGTTCCAGTCCGGCGGCGGCTGCGTGCCGGGCAACAGGTTTTCCAGCCGCGCCAGCACGCGGTCGGCACGGTCAAACAGTTCTTCGAGGCGGTCGGGAGCAATCATCATGACGGGTATACTGCGCTGCAAAACGCCCTACTCTAGCGAAAGCCATGTTCAAACGCCAAACCCTTCTACTGCCCGGCGCACTCGCCGTTGCGCTGTTGTTGAGTGCCTGCGAGCACTTCCCATCCGTTCTCCCCGCCCCGGAAAGCACGGCACCGACGGCAGCCGCCACACCTGCCAGCTGCCCCCCCTGCGCTGCCTGCCCGGCGTGTCCGACCGCTGAAAAGCCACAGCCCCCGGCATTCACCCGCCGCTTCACTGCGGCGACTTGGGAAGACCTCCCCGGTTGGCAGAAAGATGACCACAGTGCAGCTTGGCCGGCCTTTCAACAAAGCTGTCGCGGCCTTGCCAAACGCGCCGGCGCCGAGGCCTGGCAAGCTGTTTGCAGTCGCGCCGAGGCCGTGGATGGCACATCGGCAAGCGCCGTCCGTGCGTTTTTTGAACGCGAGCTGCGTCCTTACGCCGTGTCCACCGACGACCCGCAAGCCACCGAAGGCATGGTCACCGGCTACTACGAACCCCTGTTGCTCGGCAGCCGGCAGCAAAGCCAGCGCTTTGCCTTTCCCGTCCATGCAGTCCCCGACAATCTGCTCACCGTCGAACTCGGCGACCTGTTCCCGGAACTCAAGGGCAAACGGGTACGCGGCCGCGTTGAAGGCAACAAGCTGGTGCCGTACTGGACGCGCGGCGAAATTCTCGCCCAGGAGCAGCAACTGCCCGCCAAAACGCTGGCCTGGGTCAATGATCCGATCGAACTGTTCTTCCTGCAGATTCAGGGCTCCGGCCGTATCCGCCTGCCCGACGGCAGCCTGATGCGGGTCAATTACGCCGATCAGAACGGCCACCCGTACCGCTCCATCGGTCGCCTGCTGGTCGAGCGCGGCGACCTGAAACTGGAAGAAGCGTCGATGCAGGGGATTCAGGCCTGGGCGCGCGCCAACCCGTCGCGTCTCGACGAACTGCTCAACAGCAACCCCAGCTATGTCTTTTTCCGCGAGATGCCGGCCAGCGATGACGGCCCGATCGGCGCACTGGGCGTGCCCCTGACTGCGGAACGCAGCATCGCCATCGACCCGCGCTCGATTCCGCTCGGCGCTCCGGTCTTTCTCGCCACCACCCGCCCCAACTCGTCCCGGCCGCTGCAACGCCTGGTCATGGCACAGGATACTGGCGGCGCCATCCGCGGTGCCGTGCGCGCTGATTTCTTCTGGGGTTTCGGTAAGGAAGCCGGCGCGCTCGCTGGCCGCATGAAGCAGAACGGGCGCATGTGGGTGCTGCTGCCGGAAGGGCTTGCCCCCTGAAGCAGGCTGAACCGATCCGCAGCGGCGCGGTCTACCCGGGCCGCGTGTTGTACCGCAATACGCTAAAATCCACCCTTTGACAGATTCCGGTTGCCTGCCCATGACCGCCCGCCTGCGCGAAATCCCCTACAACTACACCTCCTTTTCTGACCGCGAGATCGTCATCCGTCTGCTCGGCAGCGAACTGTGGAAAGTGCTCGACGAGTTGCGCGCCGAACGCATTACTGGCCGATCGGCACGCATGCTGTACGAAATCCTCGGCGACATGTGGGTGGTACAGCGCAACCCTTACCTGGAAGATGATCTGCTGGCCAACCCGGAGCGCCGCGATGCGCTGATCGAGGCACTGCGCCACCGTCTGCGTGAAGTCGAGAAGCGCCGTATCGAGCGTGAGCAGGAAGATCCGGTGCGCTCGGCTAAGGTGAAGCGCCTGGTGGTTGCAGCGGAAGACGCCATCGTGCGTTTTGCCGCCCGCTTCACGGAAACCCAGGAGATGCGGCGCAAGGTACTGAAGGCGCTGGGCAAGCATACCCGGCGCGACAACATCGCCTTCGACGGCCTGGCTCGGGTGTCGCATGTCACCGACGCCACCGACTGGCGCGTCGAATACCCCTTCGTCGTTCTCTACCCGGACACCGAGGAAGAAATCGGCCATCTCGTGCGCGGCTGCATCGAAGCCGGACTGACCATCATTCCGCGTGGCGGCGGCACCGGCTACACCGGCGGCGCCGTGCCGCTGACGCCCTACTCGGCCGTCATCAATACGGAAAAACTGATCGATCTGGGGCCGGTAGAGGAAATCGTCCTCCCTGGCCACAGCGAGCCCTACGCCACCATCCGCACCGGCGCCGGCGTGGTCACCGACCGCGTATCGGAGGCTGCCACGCTGGCTGGCCGCGTCTTTGCCGTGGACCCGACCTCGGCTTCGGCCTCCTGCATCGGCGGCAACATCGCCATGAACGCCGGCGGCAAGAAGGCCGTGCTGTGGGGTACCGCGCTCGACAACCTGGCCTGGTGGAGAATGGTCGATCCGGACGGCAACTGGCTGGAAGTCGAACGTCTCAACCACAACTTCGGCAAGATCCATGAGCAGGAAAAGGTGGAATTCCGCCTGCGCCGTTTTGATCCGAGCGGCCAGAAACTGCTCAATGAAGAAACGCTCACCCTGCCCGGTGCCGCCTGCCGCAAGATCGGCCTGGGCAAGGATGTCACCGACAAATTCCTCGGCGGCGTGCCGGGCATCCAGAAGGAAGGCACCGACGGCATCATCGTCGCTGCCCGCTGGGTACTGCACAAGATGCCGCCGGTCACCCGTACCGTCTGTCTGGAATTCTTCGGCCAGGTGCGGGAAGCCGTGCCGTCCATCGTCGAGATCACCGACTATTTCAAGCCGGGCGGCGCCGGCCACGCGGCAGGCGTACAACTGGCAGGCCTCGAGCACCTCGACGAGCGCTACGTCAAGGCGGTCGGCTACGCCACCAAGGCCAAGCGTCACGGCCGACCCAAAATGGTACTGATCGGCGATATCGTTGGCCACGACGAAGCTGCTGTCATGCATGCCGCGTCCGAAGTCGTGCGCATGACCAACGTGCGCGGATCAGAGGGCTTCATTGCCGTCACCCCGGAAACACGCAAGAAATTCTGGCTCGACCGCTCGCGTACCGCTGCCATTTCCCGACACACCAACGCCTTCAAGCTCAATGAAGACGTCGTCATTCCGCTGCCACGCATGGGCGACTACTGCGACGGCATCGAGCGCTTCAACATCGAACTGTCGCTGCAGAACAAACTCAAGCTGTGCGATGCACTCAGCGAATTCTTCTCCGGCGAACTACCCATCAACGTCGGCGATACCAAGCTGGACAAGGACACCCTGCTCGGCGACCGGCGCGAGCGGGCACAGGAACACATTGCCAGCGTACGAGCACGCTGGCAGTGGTTGCTCGACAACCTCGACCTACCGCTGGCCGAAGCGGAAAACCGGTTTGCCGAATTCGGCATCCAGGCCGGCGAACTCAGCAACCGGGCCAGCAACCCCACCCTTTTCCACCGCCTGCAGGATTACTCGGTGCGGGCCTCCTGGAAAAAGGAACTGAAAGAACCGCTCGACAACATCTTCAACGGCACCATCTACCGTCCGCTCTCCGAACGCATGGCCGCCGTGCAGCAGGACGTGCTGCGCGGCCGTGTCTTCGTCGCACTGCACATGCATGCCGGCGATGGCAACGTGCACACCAATCTGCCGGTCAATTCCGACGACTACGACATGTTGCGCACCGCCAACCAGACGGTGGAGCGCATCATGCATCTGGCACGTTCGCTCGACGGCGTGATTTCCGGCGAACACGGCATTGGCATCACCAAGCTTGAATTCCTGAGCGAAGACGAAATCGCACCGTTCCGTGCCTACAAACAGAAAGTCGACCCCAACGGTCACTTCAACAAAGGCAAGCTGCTGGCAGAAGGCGATTTGCGCAATGCCTACACACCCTCCTTCTCGTTGCTGGGGGCGGAATCGCTGATCATGGAGCAGTCCGAAATCGGCAAGATTTCCGACATGGTCAAGGACTGCCTGCGCTGCGGTAAATGCAAGCCGGTCTGCTCGACCCATGTGCCGCGCGCCAATCTGCTCTACAGCCCACGCAACAAGATTCTCGCCACCAGCCTGCTGATCGAAGCCTTCCTGTACGAGGAACAGACCCGGCGCGGCATCTCACTGCAGCATTTCAGCGAATTCAACGACGTCGCCGATCACTGCACGATCTGTCACCGTTGCGTCAAACCCTGCCCGGTGGATATCGACTTCGGCGATGTGTCGGTCGCCATGCGCAACTTCCTCAGAAAGCAGGGCAAGAAACGTTTCAGCCCAGGCACGGCAGCAGCCATGACCTACCTCAACCTGAAAGACCCGACCACCATCAAACTGATGCGTGGGGTCATGATGGACTTCGGCTTCAAGGCCCAGCGCCTGGCGCACAAGGCGGCCAAGGCGATGAACCTGATTCAGGACACGCGCCAGCATCCACCGGCCACCGTTGGCGCGCCTTCAGTCAAGACCCAGGTCATCCACTTCCTCAACCGCCCGATGCCCGGCAATCTGCCCAAGCGCACGGCACGCGGCCTGCTCGACATCGAAGACGACAAGGTCATCCCGGTGATCCGCAATCCGCAGAAAACGACGGAGGAATCGGACGCCGTGTTCTACTTCCCCGGCTGTGGCTCCGAGCGCCTGTTTTCCCAGGTCGGCCTGGCGACCCAGGCCATGCTCTACGATCTGGGCGTCACCACCGTCCTGCCCCCCGGCTACCTGTGCTGTGGCTACCCGCAGAACGCCGCGGGCAACGCCGAACTCGCCCACAAGATCAGCACCGACAATCGCGTGCTCTTTCACCGCGTGGCCACAACGCTCAATTATCTCGACATCAAGACCGTGATCGTTTCCTGCGGCACCTGCCTCGACCAGTTGGAAACCTACCAGTTCGAAAAGATATTCCCAGGCTGCCGCTTGCTCGACATCCATGAATACCTGCTGGAAAAGGGTGTCAAGCTCGATGCAGTCGATGGTGTTCGCTACCTCTACCACGAGCCCTGCCACACACCGATCAAGGTGCATGCTTCGGCGACCGTCACCCGCACGCTGCTCGGCCAGAACGTACCGCTCTCGGACCGTTGCTGCGGCGATTCCGGCTCCTTCGCCTATGCGCGGCCGGATGTCGCGACCCAGGTCAAGTTCCGCAAGCAGCAGGAAATCGAAAAAGGGGTTGCCGAACGCCGCAGCGATGGTTTTGCCGGTGACGTCAAGATTCTCACCAGTTGTCCGGCCTGCCTGCAGGGTTTGTCGCGCTACGATGACGATGCCGGCACTCAGGCCGACTATATTGTGGTCGAGTTGGCCAAATACCTGCTGGGAGAGGGCTGGATGGCCGATTACGTAGGCAAGGCCAATAGCGGCGGCATCGAACGTATCCTGCTCTGAATCCGCCCATGCTGACACCTGCCGACAGTTGCCCGCTCTGTCAGGAGACTGCCGGAGCCCTCGTGCTCCAGGCCGAGCGCTATCGTATCGTGCGTGTCATGGACACCGAGCTGCCCGGCTTTTGTCGCGTGATCTGGCAACAGCATGTCGCTGAAATGAGCGACCTGCCGCCAGTTGACCGCCGCGCGCTGATGGCTGTGGTATTTGCCGTCGAACTCGCACTGCGAGACTGCTACCAGCCCGACAAAATCAATCTGGCATCTTTCGGGAATGTCGTTCCGCATTTACACTGGCATATTATCTGCCGCTGGCGCGACGATCCCTGGTTTCCGGAACCGATCTGGGGGCAACGCCAGCGACAGGGGAATGTGTCGTCTGCCACCATCACCGATGCAGTTCTGGCAGCGCGCATTGCCCATTATCTGGCCAGTGGAGTACACGCATGACCGAGCAAAACATTCTGAATTTTCCTGCACAGATCTCCCTTGAATTCGGTCTCGATTACCTGTCCCGGGTCAAGCTGACCAACCTCGCCCTAGCTGAACAGCAGCTCGCTGCCTTTCTCGACAGATTGCTCGAGCAGCCGCCAGAGTCGGGGGTCTTGCTTGAATTGCTCGAGACCCTGCGGGCGCCTCTCTGCTTCATCAATGAAGAGATGGCCCGCCGCTACCACAACAAGATGGTGCCATTGAGCAGCGAGGAAGATGCTGCCTTTCACTCCGTCACCAGCAGCTGGAGCAAGATGTGCCGCGCCTACGCCCTGTGCGCCAGCCTGGTCCGCCCGGCACCGGAGGATCCAGTGTTCCTCAAGTTGATGGCCACCATTCTTTACCGTTGCATCTACTACAGCGGCCAGATCCTGGTCGAACACTACCGTGCCCGGCGCGAACACCCATCGGGCATCTGGCTGGAATTGCACGGCTATTACGCCAGTGCGGAAGAATGGCACATCGCCTATACGCCACTCACCGATCCACTGGAAAACACGGTGCACGCCACGCACTGTGCCGCTGCCTACATTTCTCTTTTGCTGGTCGATATCGCCAGCCCGTACAGTCACAGCGTACGCAATCTCAATCTGCTACGTCGCTGGGCCTGGATGTGGGCACCGCTGGTGTCGATCAGCCCCCTCAATGACGACAACGAACTGCCTCCCTACATCGTTGAACTGCTGCAGGATCAACCCCTGCACCCTAGCGTGACGCTCGAAGGTCCGGCACGCGATGCGCGTCATCTCGATACCCATCGCCTGCACTTGCAGATCCAGCAGTCCATTGGCCAATTGCAACAGCGGATTTCACCGGACGAACTCGGCCTCGGCGATGAAAACCCCAGCCGCGTCTGCAAACTGCTCGAACAACTCTCCCGCCCCTGGTCGCAGTCGGCTTCGCCGCGTCGTTTCCGACGTTTTCCCAGCAGTGGAGCGGCGCACCTGTGCACTGGTTTCGAAGCCATCTTCTATCATCTCGAAAACCAGGCTTTCGAGCAGCCGGACACGGCAAGTGCTTACAGCCGGGCCGATTTCGACACGCTCTACACCTTCCGCGACCAGGTCGACCCAGGCCAGGCACTCACCATTCGCCCACATATCGAGTTTCCGTACGAAACCTGGGAAGTCATCAACCAATCGGCCACAGGATTCCGGCTGATCCGTCAGGAGGGTGGGCAACGTTTATCCCATGGCCAGCTGGTTGCCGTGCGTCCCCATGATGGCAACAAGTATCTGCTTGCATTCGCAACCTGGCTGATGCAGGAAGCGTCCGGCAACCTGATTATCGGCCTGTCCATCCTGCCCGGCCTGCCGCGTGGTGTCCCTTATCGCATTGTCGATCCCCGGGGTGGCAATCTGGAGCGTTTCAACCCGGGCTTTTTATTGCCCCCGAGCCCGCAAGGCGAGGACGAATCCATCATCCTTTGCGGCGGTCACGCTTTTTCGGACAGTTGGCTAAGCTAATGCTGACTGGTTGAAAGGGAAGTGAAAGATGGGAACGAAACGCAAGCAACACAGTGCGGAATT
>NZ_CAJHOB010000023.1 GCF_905120355.1 Azonexus hydrophilus
TATCGCCCCTCAATTCAAGATTCTATCGAAGCGACAACTATTCTGACCCAGGGGGAGATCAAGCCGACCATAGGTCGATCACTCCCAACCGTCTCAATGAATCGGTAAAACGTTGTCGATAGCGTATTGCCAAACGAGCGGTGAAGCGACTGCATTGCTGAGATGCTTGGCTGGAGATCAAGAGCTTCCTCCGTAAACCGATCACGCAGAAACAACAACCGACCGGCTGCAAAGTTAGCCTCGGTTTCTATTTGCTCGTGGCAATCACGAGAGAGAGTATGGGAGTTATCGCCATGCATGGTGTCTTCATGCCACGGCAGGAGACTATGCCCGATCTCGTGTGCTTCGTTCCATCGATGTTTCTTTTCTGGCAAAGCCCCATCAAGGAGAATTCGCTTCCGATCTGGAACATAAAGAGCCTTAAGAGACATCTTCTTTATGGCGTCAAGAAGGATTGTTGGTCTCTGAAAGACCTGGATTGAGGCTACGCGGATTCGACTAATCGCCTCTTTAATGAGGCCGGGATCGTCGGCTGTATAGAACTGCCTGTCCAACTTAAGGAGTTCACGCACATCCGCGAGAGATAAAGGGGGCTCAGGATTTCCAAGCCCCCTCAAGACACGCTCGACCCTCTCGTCGATATCTTTAACAGTACTCTGACGGAGCAATCGGTTTTTGGCCAAGATGTAACTCTTATTCTTTGCTCAAAACGGCTACAAATGCTTCGAGTGCAGCTCTTTCCTGCGCAGTAAGTTCTGCAACCGATTCTGATCGAGCTGCAAATCGGACAGCTTCTTCATAAAGTACATCGTTCTGTGCCTCAATTAGACCAGCTATCTTTAGCAGATTAGTACGCGGTAACCCAAATACATTCGCAAGTTGATAAATTGTCCGGACATCGGGACGATAGTGCGCATCTTCTTCGATATCAAGTAATTCAACAACATCAATACTTGCATCTTCTGCCAATTTTTCAATCGAATAGCCATGGTTACGGCGCATCAAACGTACTAATCGACCAAATGCAATATTTGGTTCTTCACCTTTAGGAATAGAGCGATGTGCTGCTGGCTCACCACTAAACTCTAACTCAGATGCTAAGAGGCCAACGCCTATTTCATCATCCGATTCGAGTCGCGCCATCTGGACGCACCATTCTTTCGTAATCTCGATCTTCACAATGAGCCTCCTTTCATTACAAAAATAAGGGCCTGCTCTGGAGTCATTTCGAAGTAACGAAGGTCTTGATAGTTACTGTCCTTTCCAAGATCAGTCATTCCACATTTATTCCTGTAAAAGCTTTCAGACTGAGGAAGTGAGTGGAGGCCAATACGTCCCTTAAAACCTTCCAAACGACTTACTTCAATAGCGGTCCTGATAAAGATACTTCCCACCCCGCAATAGCGAGGTTCAGTATTCACGAGATCCTTACGATTCCATGGGGCATTCTCAACGTAGTCGACATAGATAAGATGCTGACCTCGCTGAGACTCCAAAAGACAGCGCTTTGATCCCATATCCAGTGTCATCATGCCTTGGGTCATCCCACCACACATGATGCTAAAACCTTGGGCACCTAGAAGCCCCTTCAATTCAGCGACCTTGGCACGCCAGTCCCAGTGCCTACTCTGAGGCCATTGATGACGTTCCACCCCCCTGCGGTGAAGTTTTTGTACCGCCTTAAAGGTCTCCGGTACCCACTCCGCCTCCCAATCTGCAAGTTGAGCGTCAGTAATAGCGTCCCAAAGCTCGGCGGCTTCCGGTTCTCCACGCTCCGTATTTAGAAGCACGATAGGCGATATCTCGACTGTCATAACAGCATTACCTCTGCTTTTTCCTTGGTCTTGTCATCTTCAAAGAAGAGCTTATCGCCCCTCTCCACTCGTACTTCTACGAGTTGATAGAGGCGAAGAGCCTGTCGGATCAACGACGTCTTACTAAGATCCTTCTTCACTGATAGGTCTTCCAGAACCTTCATCTCGGCCTCAGTGAGGTTGAGCGTCATTGTTCGCTTTGCAGTTGACATACTTCGCTTCCATTACCATGTTATCAGCTGCAAGGATAGCCCATAAACAGCCAATTTGCAAACTAAGCACGTTTGTTAAATAGCCGTTGACTAGCCATAATTTAGCTATACAATGCATAGCGTACAAGACAGCGCGAACGCTCACTTGCTAGTCTTGAATATCCCAAATCCTTTGGAGAAACCAAATGAATCATGAACATAGTCCGACGCAAGTCACTCATGGATATCCGATACACCTTGCTCTCGATGGAGTAGATTTCCACGCCGTGACCATTGCGGATCCTGTACCAACCGGTCGCCAAGTTTTGGCGG
The DNA here is from genome assembly GCF_905120355.1 of Azonexus hydrophilus. Lineage (GTDB taxonomy): Bacteria > Pseudomonadota > Gammaproteobacteria > Burkholderiales > Rhodocyclaceae > Azonexus. The sequence goes on from NZ_CAJHOB010000023.1 coordinate 2,339, forward strand.
CGGCAGGCTTAGATGATCGGAACGACTTCACGCTGTGCGCCATCCTCGCCTCGGGCGACTTCGAGGAAGTGTCTATCAACGAAACGTTCGATCTGCGCGCACAGGGTGCCGAGCGCTTTATCGCCTTTCGTACGGACCGCAACTTCAAGCTCACACTCAATGAGCGTCAGTTGATCTGGGGACAGCCGACGATCCCGGGCAAAGCCCTCTATGCCCTGTCAGGTATTGATGAGAATCACGCTATCTTTCGTGAAGTCCGCGGAGGCTCGGATTGCTTGATCGAGCCTGAAGATAATGTCGATCTCACACAGTCAGGCGTAGAGCATTTCATCACGGCACCGCGCCCGGTGAAGGGCTACGTCATCGTCGTGAATTCTCGCGATGAGCCGGTCCCCGACAAACGCGTCACGTTCGAGCAGGTGGTGAAGTTGGCTTTCCCGGGCGCTCCAGCCGAGTCCAACGTTCGCTATTCCATGACTTATCGCCATGCGGCATCCAGGCCGCATGCTGGTGAGCTTGCCGAAGGCGGTTCGGTGGAAGTCAAACATCAAGGGACGATCTTCAATGTCACAAAAACCGTTCAGTCTTAATTCTGACTTGCGCCAACTGCGTGAGGAGGGTTACTTCGTACAAGTCCTTGGTGGCTTATTGGTGATGCGTGAAGTGCCCTACGTCGATGCCCAGAAGCAAGTACGCACGGGGACGCTGGTTTGTCCCCTCGATCTATCCGGGGATTTGACCCGCAAGCCCTCGACGCACGTCATGCATTGGGATGGCGATTTTCCGTGCCGAGCCGATGGCACACCGCTACGTGAAATCGAGCACCAATCCCAAGTCGTCAACTTGGGGCATGGTGTAAGCGCCCGCCATTCCTTTTCGAGTAAGCCAGGACCGGACGGTTATCCAAACTTCTACGAGAAGATGTCTACGTACGCATCTATCCTTGCAGGGCCTGCTGCGGTGCGACAACCGGGCATCAGCGCCCGCGTTTTTCGCGCGCCTGAAGATATGGAAACCGACATCGTGTTCAACTACATCGATACTGCATCGGACCGCGTAGGCATAGGCGGACTGACCGCCAAGCTTGAGGGTGAAGTTATTTCGGTGATCGGCACAGGGGGTACTGGCAGCTATATCGTAGACTTGGTGGCCAAGACGCCGGCACGCGAAATTCGCCTTTTCGATTCCGATGAGTTCTTGCAGCACAATGCCTTCCGTGCTCCCGGGGCTGCTTCTCTGGAAGAACTGCGCGATGCGCCGAAAAAGGTTGATTACCTCAAAGACATCTATACCAAGATGCACCGGGGCATCGTCGCACATCCGTTCAAGCTCGATCACACTAACGTCGGTCTACTCGACGGCACGACATTCGCCTTCATCTGCATGGATGCGGGAGAAGATAAGCGCGTCGTGGTGCAGAAGCTCGAAGCACTCGACGTGCCTTTCGTCGATGTTGGCATGGGTCTGGAGTTGGTCGACGGTAGCCTGGGTGGCATCTTGCGGGTAACCGCCAGTACGCCTGAGAAGCGCGAGCATGTCCATGCTGGACGTATTTCGTTTGCTGGTGGCGGTGAGCGTGACATTTATGCCTCCAACATCCAGGTCGCTGATCTCAACGCACTCAACGCCGTATTGGCCGTTATTAAGTGGAAAAAGCTCAGGGGCTTTTACCGCGATCTGGAACGGGAGCACCATTCCACCTACACAACCGACGGCAACTTATTGCTTAACGGAGATCAAGCATGATGCGTATTCTTTCGCTTGAGCATCACTTCGTACGTAGCGTACCGAGAGAACTCGAACCTGGTGTCTTGTACGTGTCCATGGAGTACGCCACGGCGGTGCACAGTTGTTGTTGCGGGTGTGGCGAGCAGGTGGTGACACCTTTGTCTCCTACCGACTGGAAGATGATCTACGACGGTGAGTCGGTTTCATTGACGCCCTCAATTGGCAACTGGCAGTTGCCGTGCCGCTCGCACTATATTATCAAGCGAGGTCACGTAATCGAGGCGGAAAGCTGGAGTACAGCGCAGGTTCAGGCTGAGTACCGGCGGGATAAAGAGGCCAAAGCTCGCTTCTATCATGACAAAGAGAGTGAAAACGGCAAACAAGAAGTCGGGCCTAGCAATCCAGAAATCGTCACTGAATCATCGTCAAGCTCAAAGCAGAAGGGCGGATTCTGGTCTTCTCTTGCCAAAATGCTATTCGGAGGCTCATCAGCAAAATAACTCTAAAGCCTATGTGATCACTATCCGTCATTGGTAGCAAAGCCTGAAAAATTACCTATCAGAGACGACAAAAGCTCCCGAAGGAGCTTTTCGTCAGTTTCTGTGACATTTTTTCTGCACTAACTTGGCAGAAAATTCACTTTCTGTGGCATCCGACATATCACAGAAACCGCATCAAATATCAATCCGCGCCGTCAAGGCATTGTTTTCAATGAATTCCCGGCGCGGTTCGACGTTTTCGCCCATCAGGGTGGTGAAGATTTCGTCGGCGGCGATGGCATCGTCGATCTGGACGCGCAGCAGGCGGCGGACGGTGGGGTCCATGGTGGTTTCCCAGAGTTGCTCGGGGTTCATTTCGCCCAGACCCTTGTAGCGCTGCTTGCTGATGCCACGTTCGACTTCGTTGAACAGCCATTTGATGGCTTCGGCAAAGGTGGTCACACCCTGTTTCTTCTCACCACGGGTAATGACGGCACCGGCGGTGAAGAGATCGGCAAGGATTTCTGCCGTGCGCTTGATCTGCAGGAAGTCGCCCGATAGCAGCAGATCCTCGTCGATCATGCCGACTTTCAGGTTGCCATGGTGCATGCGCTCGACGCGCAGGGTCCAGCGTTCCTGGATGTCATCGTACTTGACGCGTACGCTGGTATCGGCCGGAGTGTACAGCGACAAGGCAGCAGCACTCTTCTGCGCGCCCTCTTCTCCACTGAGATCGACCGCAATGTTGTGGCGCACGATGGCGTGCAGGATGTCCGGATGGACAAGGTGTGCCAGCCGTTCGATGACGGCATCGGTCGCCAGCCAGTTGCGCGCCAGATTTTCCAGGGCCGGCCCGGTGATAGGTTCGACGCCGGCAGCTTGCGGACTGAGCACCGCATCGGTCAGCGCCATGTTGAGCAGGAACTGGTTGTATTCCTGATCGTCCTTCAGATAACGCTCGGTTTTGCCATGTTTCACCTTGTACAAAGGCGGCTGAGCGATGTACACGTAGCCCCGCTCGATCAGCTCCGGCATCTGGCGGTACAGCAGCGTCAGCAACAGGGTACGGATGTGGGCGCCGTCAACGTCCGCATCGGTCATGATGATGACGCGGTGGTAACGCAGTTTTTCGATGTTGAAGTCGTCCTTGCCGATGCCGGTGCCGAGGGCAGTGATCAGGGTAACGATCTGATCGGAAGAAATCAGCTTGTCGAAACGGGCTTTTTCGACGTTCAGCACCTTGCCGCGCAGCGGCAGGATGGCCTGGAACTTGCGGTCGCGGCCCTGCTTGGCGGAGCCACCGGCGGAATCGCCCTCGACGATGTAGATTTCCGACTTGGCCGGGTCTTTTTCCTGGCAGTCGGCGAGTTTTCCGGGCAGACCGATGCCGTCGAGCACACCTTTGCGCCGCGTCATTTCGCGTGCCTTGCGGGCAGCTTCACGGGCACGGGAGGCTTCGACAATCTTGCTGCAAATCATCTTGGCGTCGGCCGGACGTTCGAGCAGGAAATCGGCGAGTTTCTGCGCAACGACTTCTTCCACGGCACCGCGTGCTTCGCTGGAAACCAGCTTCATCTTGGTCTGCGAGGCAAATTTCGGGTCCGGCATCTTCACCGACAGCACGCAGGCCAGACCTTCGCGCATGTCGTCACCGGCGATATCCACCTTGGCTTTCTTGGCAATCTCGTTTTCGTCGATGTACTTGTTGATAACGCGGGTCATCGCGGCGCGCAGGCCGGTCAAATGAGTGCCGCCGTCAGACTGCGGAATGTTGTTGGTAAAGCAGAGCACCTGTTCCTGGTAGGAATCGTTCCACTGCATGGCGACTTCGACGCCGATGGTGATGCCGGTATCGGCCGCACCCTGCCCGACCTTGGCTTCACCAGCAGAATAGAAAATGTTGGGATGCAGCACGCTCTTGTTGCGGTTGATGTACTCAACGAAACTCTGCACGCCACCGGCAAAGGCAAACAGCTCTTCCTTGCCGGAGCGCTGGTCAACCAGCTTGATGCTGACGCCGTTGTTGAGAAAAGACAGCTCACGCAGGCGCTTGGCGAGGATTTCGTAGTGGAATTCGACGTGGTTGAAAATTTCCTCATCGGCAAGGAAATGCACTTCCGTACCGCGTTTTTCCGAATTGCCGATGACTTTTAGAGGTGAAATTTCCACACCATCGACACGTTCAATCTCGCGATTGACGGGCACGCCGCGCTGGAATTCCATGAAATGCTTTTTTCCGTCGCGACGGATGGTCAGACGCAGGAATTTCGACAAGGCATTGACGCAGGAAACACCCACACCATGCAAACCGCCGGAAACCTTGTACGAGTTCTGGTTGAACTTGCCCCCAGCGTGCAACTCAGTCAGCGCGATTTCAGCTGCCGAACGCTTCGGTTCATGCTTGTCATCCATCTTGACGCCAGTCGGAATACCCCGGCCGTTGTCGATGACTGAAATCGAGTTATCGGTATGAATGGTGACGATGATCTCGTCGCAATGTCCGGCCAGTGCTTCATCGATGGAGTTATCGACAACTTCGAACACCAGGTGGTGCAGGCCGGTACCATCGGACGTGTCGCCGATGTACATGCCCGGACGTTTGCGCACAGCTTCCAGCCCTTCCAGGATCTGGATGCTGGATTCGCCGTAAGCAGGCCCACCGTCTTGCGGGAGATTTTGTTCACTCATTCTTCTTGCTTCCTTAAAAACACATCCGCCCGCGAGGGCGGATAGGGTACTGCAAAAATCAGTCTGTCCCTGGCTTGCCGGCTCAGATACGCATCGGCATCACGACATACTTGAATTGCGTGTTTTCCGGCACCGTCAGCAAGGAACTCGAACCGGCATCGTTGAAGCTCCATTGCACTTCATCGGCCTGGACGTTGTTCAGCATGTCGAGCAGATAACCCACATTGAAGCCGGCGTCGATGGATTCACCCGCGTACTCGACTTCGATTTCTTCCGTGGCTTCTTCCTGTTCGGCGTTGGCGGCAATGATCTTGAGGGTGTTTTCACCCAGGATGACGCGCACGCCGCGCAGTTTTTCAATGGTCAGAATCGCTGCCCGCTGCATGGCCTGAATCAGCTGCAGGCGGTTGATGCGGATATGGTGACGCAGGCTGGCCGGAATCACCCGTTCAAAGTCAGGGAATTTGCCGTCGATCAGTTTGGAAACCAGCACCACGCTGCCAAAGGAGAAGCAGATCTGGTTGCTGGTCATGCTGACATTGAGCGGCTCTTCGCTATCGCTCAACAGACGGTTGAGTTCCAGCACGGTTTTACGCGGCAGGATCATTTCCTGGCGCGGCAAATCACCTTCGATTTCCATACGGGCAAATGCCAGACGGTGACCATCGGTAGCCACACTGGTCAATTCCTTGCCATCGACCAGCAGCATCATGCCATTGAGGTAGTAGCGCACGTCCTGAGTTGCCATGGCGTATTGCGTTTTACCAATGAGCTGGCGAAACGCGCGCTGGCTGACGGTGAACGTGCGGCTTTCGCCTTCGCTCAGGGCCATGCGCGGAAAATCATCGGCCGGCAGGGTTTGCAGGTTGAAACGACTCTTGCCGGCTTTGATCTGCAGACGCTTGTCGTCCAGGCTCAATGTGACTTCCGTACCTTCTGGCAGGGAACGCAGGATGTCCTGGAGTTTCTTGGCACCCACGGTCACCGCGCCATTTTCTTCACCATTAACACATTGAGTATGGGTCGTGATCTGGATTTCGATGTCGGTAGCCAGAAAAGTCAGATTCTCGCCCTGCTTTTCCAGAAGTACGTTGGAAAGGATCGGCAAGGTATGGCGCCGTTCAACGATGCCCGAAACAGACTGCAGGGGTGCCAGCAGTGTCTCTCTTTGACTTTTAATAAGAGCCATATATAAAAATCCTTTAAATACTAAGTCAGGAATACTTCTGTGGATAACCTAAAATTTTTCTTTAACTTCAGATAGTTGAATCTTTGTTTCAGCGCTTGGTAAGTACCTGTGAAAGCTGTGAATGAATTCTGGATAACTTATCCACAGGATGAGATTTTCCGGTTTATCCCCAAACTACTGACACCCTGTGTACAGCCTTACCCCCAGGAAATCCCCCCTTTGGCAACAAGTAAAGCCTGTCGTGAGAGTCGCATTGTTGCCTAGCCCTTGAGGACCTGCAACAACACATGCAGATCATGATTGAGTTCGTTGTCTTTGGTACGCAGCGAATCGATGGTCTTGACGGCGTGAATGACGGTTGTGTGGTCACGACCGCCAAAGGCATCGCCGATTTCAGGAAAACTATGCGAAGTCACTTCCCGTGACAGCCACATGGCAATCTGCCGTGGTCTGGCGATGGCACGCGTGCGCTTCTTGGAAAAAATCTCGCCCACCTTGATCTTGTAGTAATCGGCCACGGTTTTCTGGATGTAGTCGATACCGATGTTGCGTACTGAGTTGATCAGGTCCTTGAGTGCTTCCTTGGCCAGATCGAGCGCAATTGGACGACCATGGAAAGAGGCGTACGCCAGCACCTTCTTCAATGCGCCCTCCAGCTCACGCACATTGGAACGCAGATGTTTTGCAATGAAAAAGGCCACTTCATCACTGAGGCGGATATTTTCTGCCTCGGCTTTTTTCTGCAGGATGGCAACCCGCATTTCCAGTTCGGGTGGTTCGATCTGGACGGTCAAACCCCAGTCGAAGCGGGTCACCAAGCGATCATCCAGGCCATTGATATCTTTTGGATAGGTATCGCAGGTAATGATGATCTGCTTGCGTGCTTCGATCAGTGCATTGAAAAGAAAGAAAAATTCTTCCTGAGAGCGGTTCTTGCCATTAAAAAACTGCACATCGTCGAGTAGCAGGACGTCAATGGAACGGTAGGTGCGCTTGAAGGTATCAAAGGATTTTTGCTGGTAAGCGCGAACCACGTCCGAGTAGTAGTCCTCGGCATGGACATAACGGACGATGGCGTCGGGGCGTTCCGCCACGATGTGATTGCCGATGGCGTGGATGAGGTGAGTCTTGCCCAGGCCAGCCCCACCATAGATGAAGAGCGGGTTGTAGGCACCGCCGGGATTGCCCGCAACCTGTACCGCTGCAGCACGGGCCAGATCATTGGCACGACCAACCACCAGATTGTCGAAAGTGAAATTAGAGAACAGGCGCGACTTTTCGTAGTTGCCAGGGGTTTTGCTGCGCTGTTTTTTGGCTGGCAGAGTTTCCTGAATTCCTGAGCCTGACTGGGCCGGCAATGAATTTTCCGTGGCCTCAGCATGATCATCATGGGGCGACGATTCATTGCGGCTTGTCGCAGCGCTGGGGCGCTTGCCGGGAGTGGCCCCCTGATTACCGATCAGCAGGTTGATGCTGACCGGGGCAGCAAAGAATTCCTGAGCCTGGGCTTCAATCTGGTGCAGAAATTTTTCCCGCACCCACTTCAGGATGAAGCCGTTGGGAGCAAGCAGTTGCAGTCCCTTTTCCTGAGCCGTACTTTCGCCTTCCAGGCGCAGCGGTTTGATCCAGGTGTTGAATTGCTGCGCCGGCAGTTCTGCAGCAAAACGCTGCAGGCAGGATTCCCAGAAAGCGGACATGAAAAAAGAGACTCCCTATCCTCGCAAAACTCGTTGAACAAGCTGGGCAAAGGATTTCAACTATCTGATTTTGTTATGAATAAACAGGCTTCACGTTTTTATTCAGCTTGCCTGGCAGGCGCTGGGGTTGCGTTCTACATGGGGGGACGCAACAAAAAACGTGAAAGCCGCAGGTCGTGGATTTTAACCCGCGAACAAAAAGTTATCCACAGCTTGTGGAAATAAATCAGCTTGACAGCCGCAGGTGAAACACGGTGTAATCACGCGTTTTTCTCCGCTCACTCAAGGAATTACGACATGAAACGCACCTATCAACCGTCGGTCGTGCGCCGCAAGCGCACCCATGGCTTCCTGGTTCGTTCGCGCACCAAGGGTGGCCGCGCCGTCCTCGCCGCGCGCCGCGCCAAGGGCCGCAAGCGCCTGGCCGTCTAAGTCGGCGCAGCCGGTGTGCACCGGATGCCCGACGCAGTAAAGCACGGCTTTGCCCGACGCGATCGACTGACCAAAACGGATGAGTTTTCATCCGTTTTTGGTTTCCGCAAGGCGATTCGTGGCCAATGGCTGATGCTGCACTATCAGCCGCGAAGCCCGCAGTGTCGACAAATTCGGGAGCAGTCCGGTCCCGAGGCAGCAGCGCCGGCAGCTCGGCTGGGTCTGGTTGTTGGCAAAAAATTATTGAAACGTGCTGTTGACCGCAATCGTCTGAAGCGGGTGGTACGGGAAAATTTTCGTCTGCGTCGCCTGCAACTGCCTTCTTACGATCTGGTAGTACGCTTGGCCGTCAAAGGCGTTCCCTTGCACGATGCTGAACTGGCTACTGAAATCAATGCCCTGTTTGACCGTCTTGCAGTTCGCCATTGGCGGCAGTTGGAAATAGCAGCACAAACGGTTGAGCAACAGGTCGCGGCGACCTCGCGAGACTTGCCATGAAGTGGGTGCTGATTGCCTTGGTGCGCGTGTATCAATATGCAATCAGCCCGCTGACAGGCCGCCGTTGCCGTTTTTTCCCCACCTGTTCCGAATATACGATCGACGCCCTGCGCCAGTACGGCGCCTGGAAAGGCGGCTGGTTGGGAGTGAAGCGAATTTTTCGTTGTCACCCTTGGCATCCGGGCGGTTATGATCCCCTCCCCTGATTCAATTTTCAAAGCATAGGCCCATGGACACTCGACGCCTGATTCTGGTCATGATTTTTGCCTTCTCCAGCTACATGCTGTGGGACAACTGGCAGCAATACAAAAATCCGCGGCCGGTCACGCCAGCAACAGCCACAGCGGCGCAACAAAGCGCTGGCCACAGCGATGCGCCACAGCCTTCGGTCAATCTGCAGGCGGCTGGACAGCCGAGCGCACCGCTGGTTGAAGAAAAGCCGGCCACTGCGGTGGACACCTTCACCGTGACCACCGATCTGGCCAAGATCACGATTTCCACCCAGGGTGGCGATCTGGTCGGGCTGGAACTCCTGAATTACAAGGAGAGCGAGGATAACGAAAAGAATTTCCATCTTTTTGGCGCGCAGCATCACTACCAGGCCCAAAGCGGTTTGATCGGTAATGGCCTGCCCTCGCATCGCAGTTTGTTCAAGCGTGTCGATGGCCCGCTCGAACTGGCCGAAGGTCAGGACGAACTGCAGGTGCGTCTGGAAGCGGATGGCCCACAGGGTGTACGCGTTGCCCGTATCCTTACCTTCAAGCGCGGCAGCTATGTTGTGGATATGGCCTGGGAAATCGTCAATGGTTCGGATCAGGCGATCGCGCCGCACGCCTATTTCCAGATTCAGCGTGATGATGTCGATCCTTCCGGCAGCAACATGATGATGCATACCTTCACCGGCCCGGCAGTGTTCACCGATGCCGAAAAGTATCAGAAGGTGAGCTTTGCCGATATCGGCGACAAGAGCGCCAAGTTTGCCAAGGCAGCAGACAACGGCTGGCTGGCCATGGTGCAGCATTACTTCGTTGCCGCTCTGGTACCGCAGCAGGGTGTTCAGCGTGAGTATTACATGCGCAAGCTGGATGGCAGCAACCTGTTCCAGGTGGGTGTCATCGTGCCGGTCAGCGAAATTGGCCCGGGGACCAGTGCCCGTACCGCCGTCAGCCTATTTGCCGGTCCGCAGGAGCAGGCTGCCCTCAAGGAAACCGCACCAGGTCTCGATCTGGTGGTGGATTACGGCTGGCTGACAGTGATCGCAGCGCCAATTTTCTGGGCGCTGCAGTTCATTCACGGTCTGGTGGGTAACTGGGGCTGGGCAATCGTGGTTCTCACCATTGCCATCAAACTCGCCTTTTTCCCGCTTTCAGCAGCCTCTTACCGTTCGATGGCCAAGATGCGCGTGGTTACACCGCGCCTGGTGCAGCTGAAGGAACGCTATAGCGATGACCGCGCCCGCCTGAATCAGGAAATGATGAAGCTCTACCAGAGCGAAAAAATCAATCCGCTGGGGGGCTGCTTGCCGATCCTGATCCAGATTCCGGTCTTCATTGCCCTGTACTGGGTATTGCTGGGCGCAGTCGAAATGCGTGGGGCACCGTGGATCGGCTGGATTACCGATCTGGCTTCGGCGGACCCGTACTACATCCTGCCTGTCATCATGATTGTTTCCATGGTGATCCAGATGAAGCTCAATCCGACGCCGCCGGATCCGATCCAGGCCAAGGTGATGATGGCCATGCCCTTCGTGTTCGGTGTCATGTTCCTCTTCTTCCCGTCCGGGCTGGTGCTGTACTGGGTGGTGAACAACATTCTGTCGATTGCCCAGCAGTGGCAGATCACCCGCATGATGGAAAAGGGCGGCAAGGCTGCCAACGACGCGAAAGCCTGAGGGTGTGGCAGTTGTAAACAATGACACCATCGCCGCCATTGCCACGGCTCCAGGCCGTGGCGGGGTGGGCGTCATCCGCATTTCGGGCAGCGCTTTGCTGCCCTTTGCTTTGCAGCTGACCGGCAAGACGCCGACGCCGCGCCAGGCAAGTTTGAACCATTTCAGAGCGGCGGACGGCAGCAGCATCGACAGCGGTCTGTTGCTCTACTTTCCGGCCCCGCATTCATTTACCGGCGAAGATGTGCTGGAACTGCAGGGGCACGGTGGGCCGGTGGTGATGCAGATGCTGCTGGCCCGCTGTCTTGATCTCGGTGCGCGTCTGGCCGAGCCGGGCGAATTCAGCCGGCGGGCGTTTCTCAACGGCAAAATGGACCTGGCCCAGGCGGAAGCGGTGGCCGATCTGATCGATGCCGCCACTGCCAGTGCTGCCCGTTCCGCCGTTCGTTCATTGCAGGGAGAGTTTTCCCGCGCTATCGGCGAATTGAACGAAGAATTGATCAATCTGCGCATGCTGGTTGAGGCAACGCTGGATTTCCCCGAAGAAGAGATCGATTTTCTGCAGGCGGCCGATGCATTCGGCCGCCTGCAGCGTCTGCAGGAAAAACTGGCCGACATCTTCCAGCGCGCCGGTCAGGGCAAACTGCTGCAGGCCGGTTTGCACGTCGTTCTGGCGGGGCAGCCCAATGTGGGCAAATCCTCGCTGCTTAACCGACTCGCTGGTGACGATCTGGCCATCGTCACCCCCATTGCCGGCACCACCCGCGATGCCCTGCGCTCGACCATCCAGATCGAAGGTATCCCGCTGCATATCATCGATACGGCAGGCCTGCGCGACACCGACGACGAAGTGGAAAAAATCGGTATCGCCCGCAGCTGGCAGGAAATCGAACGCGCCGATGTCGTGCTGCTCCTGGTCGATGCCCGCCAGGGCGTTACGGAAGCGGATAGCGCCATTCTGGAAAAACTTCCGGCGCGCCTGCAGCGGATTACGGTCCATAACAAGATCGACCTGGCCGGCAGCAAGGCAGAACGGCACAGCGAAGCCGACGCGGTTGTGGTCAGCCTTTCGGCCAAGGCCAATCAGGGTATCGATCTGCTGCGTGCCGAACTTCTGCGAGTTGCCGGTTGGCAGCAGACCGAAGATGTCTTCATTGCGCGCGAACGTCACCTGCGTGCGCTGAGTGCCGCCCGCGAACACGTTGCCGGCGCCAGCCGGATCGTGCACGGCCCGTTCCCTGCCCTCGAACTCTTTGCCGAAGAACTACGCCTGGCGCAGCAGGCGCTGGGTCAGATTACCGGCGAATTCACTGCCGACGACCTTTTAGGGGTCATTTTCAGCCGCTTCTGCATCGGCAAGTGATTACCCCTAACTCAGATCCAGCGGACTGACCACGCCGCGCCCGCCTTTGTTTAGCACGTGGGTATAGATCATGGTCGTTGCCACGTCGGCATGGCCCAGCAATTCCTGTACCGTGCGAATGTCGTAGCCGCCCTGTAACAGGTGAGTCGCAAAGGAATGGCGCAAAGTGTGCGGGGTGGCTGGTTTGCTGATAGCTGCTTCCTGCACTGCGCGTTTCATCGCCCGCTGCACTAATTTTTCATCGATATGATGCCGCCGCTCGGTGCCGCTGCGCGGATCAATTGAATAGCTCTTGGCAACAAAAACATACTGCCAAGCCCATTCATTTTCTGCATTTGCGTATTTGCGGTCCAGGGCGTTGGGCAAATACACCGACGCCATGCCTTTGGCTAAATCGTCTTCATACAAATGGCGGCGGCGCTGCAAATGCGCCTGCAATTCAGCGGCAATACGCTGCGGCAACATGGTCACCCGGTCTTTTGCGCCCTTGCCGTCACGCACGATAATTTCCGCCCGGGAAAAATCCACATCCTTGACCCGCAAACGCACGCACTCCATCAAGCGCATGCCCGTGCCGTACAACAGGCGCAGCATCAAGCCATAAGTTCCCTCGGTTCGTCCGAGTACCGCCTGAACTTCCTCCCGCGTCAACACCACTGGCAAACGGGCTGGCCGTTTGGCACGCACTACCTCATCGAGCCAGGGCAGGATTGATGTGCAGCAGCTCGCGGTATAAAAACAGCAAAGCCGACAGCGCCTGATTCTGTGTTGCTGCCGCTACCCGGCCCTCTACCGCCAGATGCGTCAAAAACGCCTCGACCTCCTTCGCCCCCATCTCCTGAGGGTGACGTTTCCCATGGAAAAGAATGAAACGCCTCACCCATTGGACATATTGTGTTTCTGTCCGTATGCTGTAGTGCTTCAAGCGTAGGCGATCACGCAGCAGGTCGAGCAATTTCGGGGCATTTTGCGATGGGTTGGCTTGCTGTTCATTCATGATTCTTTAAAAATCATATGGATGATTTGTAATGAACTTTGTTATACACCTTTTTGAAAATGAGTATACACCGGCCGCGGTGTATACTGGACGTTAGGCAGAGCATGGCAGTACGATACCCATCCGCCGATGACATCGCCGAAATGAGGGCGCGTGGCTACGACTCATCGGTTATCGACGAAGCGAGTGAATTGTCCAAACGCCGCGAGATACTCGAACAGTTAAAAGAAAAGATACGAGTTGCATTCGCCGGTGTTCGTTTAGGTTCAGGTGTTGGTTTGCGCGAAGCTCAGGCAATAGATGACTACGCTAACGATGAGACACGGGCGCGATACCGAGAAATTGACGAAAAAGATGACTGGCAGGCAATTTGTGCAACTGATTTAAATGAGTGCAACAGTAGTCTTTCATTCTTCGATGCCGAAGGAATGCGTTTTCACTTGCCTGCTTATTTAATAGCGGACCTGAATGGCGACTATGGTTTTGGCATGTCTTATCACCTAACTCAGTGCCCGGATGAGCGGTTCTCTCTTCTGAGCGCGCCACAAGCCAGAGTTTTGAGGGAGTATCTTTGCTTTATCGAAGACGAACCCGACTATGCATTTGATCGCGAACATATACGGAGGGCTCTTGAAGAATACTGGATCGCCTAACACTGCGGTCAAGGCCGCTCCGGCCTGTGGCCTCCGCTGGACGTCCCGCCCCCTGGGTCAGAATAGTTGTCGCTTCGATAGAATCTTGAATTGAGGGGCGATA
>NZ_CAJHOB010000024.1 GCF_905120355.1 Azonexus hydrophilus
GCAAAACAGATAGCCGCTTAACCCGTTGGACTCTACGGTTGACGACCTACCTCACCGCGTGTACGTATCGGTTTTGCCGGGCGGATCACGGAAGGCTCACTGGAAAATCTGTCGATTTCCGGTCTCATGCTGCGCACGGACCTGCCGCTCACCGCACACGGTGTCGCGGGCTGCGAATTTTCCCTGTGCGGCTCGCCCATCGCCGATGTTTCGGTCAGCGTGCTGAATTGCCTGGGCGACCTCTACGGCGCTCGCTTCCGCAGCGGCCTGATCAACCCGGTACTGATCGAGGATGCCATGCGCGACGCGCTGGTCAGCGGTATCGCATCGGCGCTGTCGGTGCACGATCTCGGCGGGCGCAAGGTCATGCGCATCAGCGGTGGCCTGAACGGTTCGCTGCGCAACGATTTCATGCACGCCCTCACCCGCGTCGGCATCGACCATATCGATCTTTCCGGCGTCAGCCAGATTGACTCGGCCGGACTCTCCCTGTGCCTGGTCGCCAGCGAACGCCACGGTGCCATCATCAGCGAACACTCTGCCTGTTCCGCCGAGGCCTGGGAGAACGCTCAAAAACTGTCCGGCAATCCAGCCGCCGGCAACTGAACGTTTCACCTGGCGCCAGCACGGCGGATACAGCATTTGTCCGCGAGACTCAGTCCGGCACTACCTGGCCGCGCATGACGACACCCTCAAACCAGGCCAGATGCGGCTCACGTGGCGCAATCGCCGGACCGTAGGCATAGGCAATGCCTTGTTCAGCCAGTGTTTCCAGCGTCGGCACATCCGCGACATCGCCGGCAATGGCCGGCACGCCATGTTCTGCCGTGATATCCAGGATGGCCCGGAGCAGGGCGGTCAAGGAATTCGTTCCTGGCAAGCTACGCGTCAGGCTGGGGCTGATCTGAATGTAGCTCGGCACCAGCGTATGCAGCAGGGCAAATGAGGTACTGCCGGCACCAAAACGCCCGAGCGCGATCTGGCACCCGAGCGCCCGGACCTGTTGCGCAAACGCCATGAGCCGGCTGGTGTGCGCACTGGCCAGAGCCTCATCGAAAAGAAAGCACAGGCCCTGCCCGCGTACACCCTGCGCCACCAGACGGCTGCGTACAAACTCGAGTGTGTCGGCCGTTTCCAGTACCTTGGCCGACACCGGTACCAGACAACATAGCCGCGCCGGTGAGTTCTGGCTGCGCGCCAGCAGATCAATCGCCGCTGCCAACAGATGGTGGTCGTAAGCCTGTGCCACCCCTTGCCGCTCCGCGGCATCGATCAGCATCTGATACGGCAGCGAATCCTGCATCGACTGCAGACGCAAGCTGAGTAAACACAACTTCACGGCCGGCGCATTACGCCGCAGGTCGTGAATGGGGGCGGCCTCTATCCGCAGCTGGCCTGCAGCCAATGCCTGCCCCAGGTGCTCGCTCCACAGCAGCGGGGGACGGCGATTCTCCTCTTCCTGCGTTTCGCTCGGGCTTTCACGGACCCCGCCATCACCTAATTGGCGGGCTTCCAGACAGGCCGCATCACTGCGGATCAGCATGTCCTGAGCGTTGCGCACCGACGCAACGGCCGGGGTCAATCCCACCCGGATGCTGACCGCAAAGATCTTGTCCTGCCAGATGAAACGATACGCCGCGACCAGCTTGCAGAGCTCGTGCGCGACCTGGCGGGCACGCGGCGCCGTCGCCGCAGCGAGAATGATGCCGAACTCGTCGCCACCCAGGCGACCCAGACAATCCTGCGGCCGCAACTGTCGCGCCAGGAGCTGTGCGATCTGCCGCAACAATTCGTCACCTGCTCGGTAACCACAGCTTTCGTTGACGCTTTTCAAGCGTCCGATATTGATCTGCAGCAGGCAGAACTGATCGCCGCCAGTAAGCATGGCGGTCAGCGCCCGTTGCAGACACTCTTCGAACTCGCGCCGGTTCACCAAGCCGGTCAGCGGGTCGTGGCGGGCCTGAAACACCAATTGCGCCGTCGCCTCCTCGATGCGCGTCTGCAACGCCCGCCGGGCCTCTGCCGCATGCTCGGCCATTTCGTTGAACCCCGCTTCGAGCACGCCCAGCTCACCACCCGAATCCGCCTGTACCCGGGTCGTCCACTGCCCGGAAGAGATCGCGCGTACCGCGCGAACCAGACGCTGCAAGGGATGCACGATCTGCCGTGCCAGCAATGTCGACAGCAGGCTCATGACGAAAAGCACCAGAAGCAATGCCAGCAATCCATGCACCAGCAGGATCTGGCGCCGCTCACTGATCGGCTTCTTATCCAGTTCGATGAATACCTTGCCAATGACCTCGCGTGCATCGGCAGCAACAAAACCCGGCAGATCCAAAGGCGGCATGCTGTCATCGGTACTGCGCACGACGGGAGCTGCAAAAGCCAGCCACTGCGGGTGGTCGGCCACCAGGACCGGGCCTGCGATCGGTTGCTGCAGCAGATCTGCCGTCAGGGAAATCCGGCCGCTGGCGGCCAGCGTGCGTCCCCTGGCATCGACGATGAGCACCCCCTTGACCCCTGGCTCTGCTCCGGCTGCCCGCGCCAGCCCCTGCATGCTGTCACGCTGCCCGGTAATGATGGCGTATTCGCTGATCGGCGCCAGGTAGCGCACGATGGACACCCCCTTGCTCTGAATCTGCTCTTCCAGCACATCCAGGCCGGTCAGTGAAAAATAGCTGACCAGCAAGATGGTCAGCAGCGCGCTGGGCAGCAGAGTAAGAACGAGCAGTTTCTGGCGCAGGCTGAGAGAAATCATCAATGGTGGGAGTGGGGATCAGGGGCGACGGCGACGCGCCGTATCCAGATGCTCGCACAGACGCTCGGTACCGTCGAGGATGCGGGCAGAGTGACGTTGCATGATGTCAGGGTTGATATGGAATAGATTGTCGCGCGCCACGGCGGTGAGCCGCGGCCACTTTTCCCAGTCGCTCAGCCACTCCGGGCGTCCTTCGGCCATGCCAGTGGCGATGATGACCTCCGGATCGGCCGCAATGACCGCTTCCAGACTGACGCGCGGCGCCATGGAAGTCAGTGCGTCAAAGATGTTTGACCCGCCACAGACGTGCATGGCATCGCTGATGATTTGCGCCTTGCCGACAGTAATCAGCGGCGCCTTCCACACCTGGTAGAAAACACGCACTTTCGGCTTGCCCTGGTGGGCCGCCTGCAATGCATTCAGACGCTGGCGAAATGCCTGCGCCGCGGGGCGCGCCGTGACTTCAGTGCCGGCCAGTTCCCCGTAGCGCTCGATCTGACGGGCGATGTCGGCAAGACGATTGGGCTGCGAGACATACACCGGCAACCCCAGGGCGCGCAGTTTGTCTGCCTGCGCCATGTTGTTGCCGCTTTCCCAGACAATCACCAGGTCCGGGCGCAAGGCCAGCACCGCTTCCAGATCAATGCGCGAGTAGCCACCGACCCGCGGTATCCGGCGCGCGGCGGGCGGGTAATCACTATAGTCGACCGTACCGACGATCTTGTCCCCCGCGCCCGCCGTGTACAGCACCTCGGTGATGTGCGGCGCCAACGCCACGATCCGTTGCGCCGGGCCGGGTAATTGCACCGTACGCCCGCTATCGTCGGTCAGCGTACGCCCAGCCTGAACCGGCGTAGCGAACAACGCCAGCAGAAAAAAGGCCCACCAGTGCTGTCTCATGGGTGCCAGGCGGCAATTGCCGCCGCCAGCTGTTGCCACCCCGCTTCATCGGCCGGCAACCCGAAACGCAACAAGGGCTCCGGCGCGTAATGGCGCGTCAGAATGGCACGGTGGGCAAAGAATTCGTACAACGCCGCCGCTTTCTCCGTTTGCAGGGTCACAAACAGGGCCGTCGCACGTGTCGGCCCCAGCGGCGCCAACAAGGCGTTCAGGCGTGCACTCTGTGCCTGCAACGCCGTCCGTGCGGCCTCCTGCCAGACTGCATCCTGCAAAGCCAGCCGGGCCACAGCCCGCGAAGGTCCGGCCACTGCCCACGGCCCCAGGCGCTCAGCCAGCTGCTGGCGTATCTGCGCGGACGCAAAAATGAAGCCCACGCGAATCCCGGCCAGACCAAAAAACTTGCCCAGCGAGCGCAGCACAATCAGATTTGGTGCGGCCGCCGTTCCGGCCAGCGGCGCCAGACTATCTTCCGGTGTCGGATCGATGAAGGCCTCATCCACAATCAACCAACCGCCGCGGGCGGCCAGTTCTTCTGCCGCCGCCAGCAAGGCCGGGCGCGACTGCGGCTGTGCTGTCGGATTATTCGGATTGCACAGCAGGACATACGGTGTCGCCGCCAGCAAGGCCCGACTCAGCGGCGCATCGCGCAGCAGACGCAGACGATGCCCTGCGCGCTGCCAAGCCTGTGGATGCTCGTTATACACCGGCCCCAGGCAGGCCACGCTGGCGCGTGGCAGTAACGAAGGCAAGGTCTGAATGGCCGCCTGCGAACCCGGCAAGGGCAGCAAGCTGGCATTACCGTAGTAGTCCGCCGCCGCCGCTTCCAGCCCGTCATCCTCTTCCGGCAGACGCTGCCATACTGCTGCCGGCAGCGCCGGCACCGGCCAACCCTGGGGATTGATGCCCGTGGATAAATCCAGCCACGCCTCTTGCGCAATGCCATAGCGCAGCGCAGCGGCCCGCAATCTTCCGCCATGTTCAAGCACGCCACACCTCCCCCAGGCCCGCCAGTACACACAGAACCGCCAACCATACCCACAAAGTCGCCATCACCAGCCGGCAAGCACGGCGCACATCCTCGGCCTGCGGCGGACTGCCCCAACCAAGCTGCGGCCTGACTTCCACACGGCCGTGGTAAATCGCTGCCCCACCACAGGCCACACCCAGACTCCCCGCTCCGGCCGCCATCACCGGACCCGCATTCGGGCTATCCCAACTGGGCGCCTGCTGACGCCAGCAGGCCAGCGCTTGCCGGGTATGGCCAAGCAGGGCATAGGTCAGCGCAGTCAAACGCGCCGGCAGCCAGTTCAATACGTCATCGACCCGCGCGGCACAGCGTCCGAACGCATTGAACCGCTCGTTCCGGTAACCCCACATCGCGTCCAGGGTATTGGCCAGGCGGTAGAGCACCACGCCCGGCGCCCCGGCCACGGCAAACCAGAACAGCGCCGCAAATATCGCATCGTTGCCGTTTTCCAGCACCGACTCCACCGCCGCCCGGGCCACGCCGTCTGCATCGAGCGCGTCCGTTTCACGTGAAACGATCCAGCCAACCCGCCGCCGGGCTTCCAGCAAATCACCAGCCTGCAGGGGCGCGGCAATGGCACTCGCATGTTCGAGCAGACTGCGCGCGCCCAGGCAAAAATACAGCAGTAGTACCTCAAGCAGCCAGGTCACCGGCGCCGGCAACATCTGTTGCAGATAAACCAGCAAAACAACACCGGGCAGCACAATCAGGCTCCAGGCAAATACACCCGCCCACACCGTGCGCCGATTGGTCCGTGCCTCCATCCATGCGGCCAGATTGCCAAAACCCACCAGTGGATGCCAGCGGCGCACCTCGCCCAGCCAGCGATCAAGCAACACGGCTGCAAGCGCCGCCAGCGGCAGGGAAAAGCTCAGGGCGGCTTCCTGGATGAAAGGCGGCACGGCATTCATTTTGGATAGCTATCCTGCGTCTGCAGTGCCGACTGCAATGCCACCACATTTTGCGTCAGCGCCTCGGTCTGCGCGCTGTCCGCCTGCCCCCATTGATCGTAATAGAGCAGATCGGCAAGCGGCAGACGTGGTAACCAGCCGCTCGTTTCCAGCTCCGGTCGGGTCTGGAAGTGACTGACGTAGCCTATGCATAGATAAGCGATCGGTACGATGTCGGACGGTATCGCCAGCGCCGCCTGCAGTTGCGCCTGATCGAAAATGCTGACCCAGCCCACCCCCAGGCCTTCTGCCCGTGCCGCCAGCCACAGGTTCTGCACCGCACAGACGCTGGAATAAAGATCCATGGTTTTCATGTGCGTGCGTCCGAGCACCACCGGCCCACTACGCGAACGGTCGCAGGTAATGCACAGATTGATCGGCGCCTCGAGAATGCCCTCCAGCTTCAAACGCTGATACGCATCGCGTTTCTCATCGGCAAACATCAGTGCCGCCTCCGCATGCGCCTTGCTGAACACGGCATGCACCTGCGCCTTCACCTCGGGCGATCGCACCAGCAGAAAATTCCATGGCTGCATAAAACCGACCGAGGGCGCGTGGTGCGCCGCCAGCAGGATGCGCGCCAGCACTTCATCGGGCACCGGTTGCGGTAAAAACTGCCCGCGCACATCCCGCCGAGTAAAAATTGTCTTGTAAACGGCGGCCCGTTCGGCAGCGGCAAGAGCGTACTGATTTTCCATGGATTCCCCTTCTGGAAACGCGCAAGCGCCCGTCCACGGCGCCCTGTGACGTCTCCCGGCCGGTCTTCTGACTTGGAATCATCCCGGCGATGCACCTTCCCGCCGCAGCAGTGGCCTGTCGCATCGCCCGTCATCCTTACAGCGCTGGGCACGTGGCGGATTTGCACCGCCTTCCCGATTCTCCCGCCGACTTTCCACGCCAGCAGGCACCGTGAGACAAAACCCCGGAAATTTTCCGGGAGGGGCGATGCTAAAGGACGTTCGACATGCGGGCAAGCAACTCCTCAGCCGGTTTTCTTGCCGAGGCGAAAATCCTTGTGCACGCCCCCCGCGTCACGAATATCGAACAGGCCACATGAATGCAGAGCCTCGGTCAGTGTTGAGCACCCCGATTCCTCCAGTTTTCTTCCATGCTCCCGAAGATAGGCACCTATTGCTGCCAGACTGGTCCAGCCATCCTCACCTTTACGCTCAGTGACTGCGCTACGCAAGGCATCCAGGTAAACCGGACTCATGGGGCGTTTGGCAGGGCGACAGAAATGTGCCGTGCCGTTGCCCTGCTTGCGTTGTTTCAGATCGAAACCGCCGCCACTTTCCAGCAATTTGACAAAATTTGTGGCACCGAAACTTCGCGGATCAAAGTCGCTATGATTGGCGCGCAGATACAGTGCAATGCGTGAAACCAGCGCCCAGCCGTCGTCATCGGCCACATTGGTGTAGGCGCGCAGCAACAAATTCTTCAACTTGTTTTTTTCAGAAACCCCAGACTCCACCGGACGCGGTTTCGCCACTTCGGCCCCCTGCTTTGGCCCTGCAACAGGCGCAGGCACTGCAGAAACCTTTTCCTCGACAACTGGCGCCACACCGAGGTTTTCCACATAGGTATAGCGCTCGCAGGCACTGACAAAAGCCTTGGGTGCATGCTTTCTGCCGAAGCCGAAAACGCTGAGACCATCCTCTCGGATTCTCGTCGCCAGACGGGTAAAGTCTCCATCACTGCTGACCAGACAAAAACCGTCCAGGCGACCACCATGCAACAAATCCATTGCGTCGATGATCAGCGCACTGTCGGTAGCGTTCTTACCCACTGAATTACGGTACTGCTGAACCGGCTGAATGCCATGATTAGCCAGCACTTCACGCCATTTCGCCAGATTCGGCGAAGTGAAATCACCGTAAACCCGACGTACCGACAAGCGGGCGTCACGGGTGATTTCCTCGATCACAGGCGCAATTATTTCCGGCGTATCGTTATCCGCATCAATCAACAAAGCAAAATTAGGCAGTTCATCTTTCATGATTGACGCCGTTCAATTGTGAGTTCCATATTTTGCCAGAAGCATCCCGCAGCGATAATGTCGGCTTTTTCCGCGAGCGCCTTCCCGATGATCTCTAACACCCTGATGGTGCAAGGCACCACCTCCGATGCCGGCAAATCGACGGTGGTGGCGGCGCTGTGCCGGATACTGGCGCGCCGGGGAGTGCGGGTGGCGCCGTTCAAACCGCAAAACATGGCGCTCAATTCTGCGGTCACTGTCGATGGCGGCGAGATTGGTCGAGCACAAGCTGTGCAGGCATGGGCGTGCGGGCTGGAGCCGCAGATCGATTTCAATCCCGTCCTGCTCAAACCGACGACCGACCGCAAAGCGCAAGTCATCATCCATGGCAAGGCCGCGCTTGATCTCGATGCGCGGGCTTACCACGACTACAAGCCGCGGGCCATGACCGCTGTTCTCGAGTCGTGGCAACGACTGACAAGCCGCTACGACTGCGTGCTGGTCGAAGGTGCCGGATCGCCGGCGGAAATCAATCTACGCGCCCGCGACATTGCCAACATGGGTTTTGCCGAAGCTGTCGACTGTCCGGTGATTCTTGTTGCCGACATCGATCGTGGCGGCGTCTTCGCCCATCTGGTCGGCACGCTGGAGCTGCTCTCTCCGTCTGAGCGAAATCGCGTCGTGGGTTTTGTCATCAACCGCTTCCGCGGCGATATCAGTCTCCTGCAATCCGGGTTGGACTGGTTGGCCGAGCGCACCGGCAAGCCGGTGCTGGGCGTATTGCCCTACCTGCACGGCCTTGTGCTCGATGCCGAAGATGCGATTGCCCACAACGATCTGGGAAACAAATCGCCGCCACGCCTCAAGGCGATTGCCCTCGCCTATCCGCGCACCTCCAATCACAACGATCTCGACGCGCTGCGCCTGCACCCGCAGGTCGACTTTTCCTGGGTCGGCCCGGGTCAAACACTGCCCGCCGCCGACCTGATCGTGCTACCCGGCTCCAAGGCGGTCCGCGCCGACCTCGAATGGCTGCGCGCGCAGGGTTGGGACAGCGCCATTGCCCACCACCTGCGTTACGGTGGCAAGCTGATCGGTCTGTGTGGCGGCTACCAGATGCTGGGCACCTGCATTGCCGACCCGCTTGGTCTGGAGGGCCCCCCAGGCAGTTGCCCCGGCCTCGGTTATCTCCCCGTACACACCACGCTGGCGGCCGACAAGCAATTGCATAACGTCCGTGGCGAACTGTGTCTGCCAGGCAGGCCCACCGTCACCGGCTATGAGATTCACCAGGGGGTCAGCCACAGCACCGCGCAATTGCAGCCGGCACTGCAGTTCTCCGATGGTCGCCACGACGGCGCCCAGTCAGCCGATGGCCAGATTCTTGCCACTTACTGCCACGGTCTGTTCGACCATCCGGCCGCGCTCACAGCCCTGTTGGCCTGGGCGGGCGCGGGTGCCACGGAGCGCGTGGACATCGCCGCTCGGCGCAGCGCCGATCTCGAGCGTCTGGCGGACGCCGTCGAGCAGGCGCTTGATCTGGAAGCGCTACGCCCCTATCTGCCAATATAGAACATACGCATATTTCGCCACTGACGCTGTGTTAGACTGAACCATCACCGGAGATAAACCCATGTTCGACCCCAAGATTCTGGAAGATTTCGGTAACCGCATGAGTGCCCTGCTCGCCAATTCGCCGGCACGCGATATCGAAAAGAACGCCAAGGCCATGGTCAGCGGCCTGATCGGCAAGCTGGACGTAGTGACGCGCGAAGAATTCGATGTGCAGGCCGAATTGCTGCGCCGCACCCGCGAACGCCTGCAGCAGCTGGAAGCCCGCGTCGAGGCTCTGGAACAAGCGCAATCCGCAGCCCGGGCTGGCAACTCCGAACACGCCTGAGACATGACCCTGGCCGTTGCTTTAAGTCGCGGCCTGGAGGGGCTGGAAGCCCCGCTGATCACGGTCGAAGTACACGCCGCCAACGGCTTGCCTGGCCTCACCCTGGTTGGCCTGCCCGATACCGAGGTACGCGAAGCGCGCGATCGGGTGCGCGCCGCCATCCTCAATTCAGGTTTTGAATTTCCCAATCGCCGGCTCACCGTCAATCTGGCCCCCGCTGATCTACCCAAAGAATCCGATCAGTATACGACGCGCAACACTTGCCGAGTATCCCAAAACGCGATAGCAGTGGGCTAAAACCGCTTAGCAAGCGCAACAGGCACTTGCTTTATAGTGAAGAATCGTGTTTCCAGCAAGTGGTCAACTGACACTTTCTCACAACCAGTCACATTAGTACGAGGGTCGGCAATCGACCCAAAGTTGCCATAGCGATTTCCCGATTGCTGCCAGTCAGCCAAACCGAGGTTTTTCGAACTGTACTGCCATAAAGCTGCCGTTGACGACCTTACGCTACCGGCCAGAAGCGGAAAGTCGGGGGCGCCAGACACCGGACATCTCAACGACTGCTGAACTCCAAAACCTGCCGCTGGGGCAATTCACACAACTCGGCCACTGCTGCCGTTGGGGTAGGTGACCGTCAACGGCAGT
The DNA here is from genome assembly GCF_905120355.1 of Azonexus hydrophilus. Lineage (GTDB taxonomy): Bacteria > Pseudomonadota > Gammaproteobacteria > Burkholderiales > Rhodocyclaceae > Azonexus. The sequence continues at coordinate 10,159 of NZ_CAJHOB010000024.1, forward strand.
AACCCGACGGTCAACGGCCGTAGCCGGGTAAACTGTGCTCTACGTCTACTTCTCTTTATGCGCTACAACAGGACCCGACCCACAAAATACCTTCATCACCTTGTGGGCTAAGCGACAGGTTTGGTCGGGGACGGAGGATCGCCGTTTCTCCTCAGCCTGAATTACGTCAATAGAACCCTGATCGGCCATAAAATCTGTAACATGAGGTCATCGGGTAAGATTGGACCATCATTTGGAATGGATGCTCGGCCGTGATGAAGAGTGGATTGCTGCGTCAATTTTTTCGTTTTTTCCTGCCTGTGGCTCTGCTCGTGCTGGCTAGTGCCGGGTTCTACGGCCAAGCCGAGTTTCAGCGCGAACTTACGGGTATCGGCATCGAACCGGGGGTGGCGGACAAGTTATTCCAGGCTTTTGAGCAGGCGGATAACAGCACAACACGTAAATACGGTGGAACCGGTCTCGGTTTGGTGATCACCAAGAAGCTGGACGAATTGATGGGGGGCGCTGGATGTGAGAGTAACCCCGGTCAGGGTAGCACCTTCTGGTTTACCGCTAGATTAGGAAAAAACCGTTAGGTCTGAGTCTTGATCGATATACAACCTATGTTAGAGGGGCTTAAATGTTTGAAAAAATGAGTCTGAAAAGTCGATTGTTACTTATCGCTACCGTGCCGATTGCTGCCATGCTAATCCTTGGTGTAACCGGTGCCTGGAACAAGTACTCAGATTATCAGTCTCGTGTTCAGGCAGAATCTCTGGTCAGCCTGGTCGTCGAGTTGGGTGAAACGGCGCATGAACTCCAGAATGAACGGGGCATGAGCTCCGGCTTCCTCAACAGCAATGGTAACAAATTTGCGGAGAACCTCACTGCGCAACGCAAACAATCCGATTCAGCCATCTTGCGCCTGAATGAAAGCATCCGGCGTATCGATGCGTCCATTGTCGGGCCGCGCTATATCAAACTTCTGGAAGCTGCGAACGAACCTTTGGCCGACCTCGTAAAAAAGCGCGAACAGATAACACGTCTCTCGCTTGAACCCGGTGAGTCCTTCCGCTTCTACAGCGAGACGATTTCGCAGTTACTGGAAATGGCGCTGCGTACCGGAAACCAGATGCCGTCATCGAAACTGTCACGCCTGTCGAATGCCAAACAGGCAGTATTGTTCTTGAAGGAACGCAACGGTCAGGAGCGGGCATTGGTAACCGGCGGCTTCAGCGCCGGGCGCCTGACTTCTGAACAATTCAGCACTTTTCAGAGTCTGATCAACGATCAGGCCACCTATTTGCGCCTGGCCATCGGGTACGCCACGCCGGATCAGGAAAAACTACTGCGTGCCAAGCTAGCCGAGCCGATTTTCAAGGAAGTGGGCACCATCGAACAGATGGTCAAGGACAAGGGTGCAAATGCCGAGCTGGTCTATTCCCCGGAGGACTGGTTTGCCAAAATCACTGCAAAAATTGACCTGCTGAGGACGGTCGAGGAAAGCTACACAAAGGATATCCAGCAGGAAATCCACGCGAATATGGATGCAGATCGTGATGCATTCGTTTCGTACGCTAGCCTGCTTCTAGTAGCTGTCGGCCTGACCCTGTGGATTTGCTTTGCCATTGTCCGCAACCTGCTAGAAACGTTGGGTGGAGAGCCCGAGTACGCCTCCGGGGTTGCCCGGAGAATAGCCAACGGCGATCTGTCGGCAACGATCAACCTCCAGTCCAACGATACGACAAGCCTTCTGGCTTCTATGAAGTCGATGCAGGACGGGTTGCGTGAAATGGTCGAACAAATCGTCGTAGCGACGGTTCAACTGGCTGGTTTCGCCAAGCAATTGTCGGCCTTATCGCATCAAGTGCAGGAGGCAACTAACCAGCAGACAGATGCCGCAGCGGCTGTCGCGGCGACGGTCGAAGAGATGACGGTCAGCATCGGCCACATATCGGACAATACGGCGGACGTAAACAAGAGTGCAATTGATTCAAAGCAGATGGCCGAAGAAGGGGAGCTGTTTGCCCAGAAAACGGTCGCTGAAATGAACAAGATTGTCGATAACGTCAATCAGTCATCGGTTTTCATGAAAACGCTTGACGAGCAATCCCACAAGATTGCAGATATTGTCAATGTCATCAAGGAGATTGCCGATCAGACCAATCTACTGGCGCTCAATGCAGCCATTGAAGCTGCTCGGGCCGGCGAACAGGGGCGTGGATTTGCCGTGGTCGCAGACGAAGTGCGAAAGCTGGCCGAACGCACCAAACTGTCCACCCAGGACATCGCCGCCATGATCGAAACGATTCGGACCGGTACGATGCAGGCGGTGGAAAGCATGGTGCAAGGAACTGTTATGGTCAATGAGGGCATGGAACTCGTTGGAAATACGGGGAATTCCATGGCGACTATTCATGGCAGCACCGACAATGTTCTGGCAGCAATCGATGGCATTTCCACCTCGCTTCGCGAGCAAAGCTATGCGAATAATGAGATCGCCAAGAGTGTCGAAAACATCGCGCAGATGTCGGAGCGGAACCATTCCGCGATATGTGACGTCGTGTCTTCAGCGGATCAGCTCCAGATGCTCTCCGAAGCCTTGCGCCAGTCAGCATCACGGTTTCAGATCAGATAACCGAGTGTGGTGCGGCGTAGGCTTTCTGTGCTGACATTGCTTCAACGTCAGCTTTGGCCACGAGTCCTGTGTTGCGTCCGTCAGTTCCTGTGGAGCAGCCGTTCGTCGGCCCGTTTAGCGGAAGCTTAACAGTAGCACTTGGCGGTTCGCGTCTCCTGCGCGTGACGCTCCCGACTGTCTGCTTATGAAAGCTCGACAGACCGCATAGGGTCGGGTCCGGCTGTAGCCGGAATTGGTGAGCGGTCATTGGCCCGCCTTGGGGGCTGAATGGCCGTTGACCGCCACGTTGCCGACCGAGTTTCACCTCAGGTTCAACGGCAGCAATGGCCGAGGAGTTCTCGTTCAGCAAACGCCCTGAACGTCTGCTCCACTCAGTAAGCTACCGTCGCTGCGCCCGAGCGACAAAGGTCTCTTGAGGGTCGGGACACGCCGTTCCCCTTGTCAATTTCGCAGCCGGAAAGCGGCTGTTGACGTTTCGCTTCCCCAAACCGGGGTTTGGGGTGCAGCGGAACGGAAAAAGCAGTTAAGCTTTTGTCATTGATGCAGGCACAGAATTCGGAGATTATCTTACGCTAAGCCACCGTCATGGTGCCCGACGGTCTCTTGAGTGCCCTTATGTAGAACTCCACATAAGGGCACTTATGCTGACCTCTCGATTATGTGGAATGGTCTGAGCGCCAAGCTGCCAAAGCCTTGCTGCTGGGCTGTTTTCAGGTGTTGAGATGACAGCAAGGTCGACATAATTCTGCGGTCTCCTGAAGTGATGATTCAACTTCAGGAGACCGTAACCACCCATCGTTACGTCGACGCTGATCTAGCAATGAAGGCGCGCACCTTGGCCAGGCTTCACGAACGCGATGCCAAAATCCAGCGCTACCGGGCACCAGACTCGCTGATCGATTTATCGAACGCGCTGTGATTATGCGGACCGCGAAACGCGCGCCCGCCGCTCGTCAACAGCGATTAGCACTCGTTTCGTATCCTTAATCTACATAATCGAGAGGTCAGCATAAGTGCCCTAAGGAGTCACTGGCAAGAAATGGAAGCTGCCGGTCGCCGGTTGGTCACGAAAAGCAAAAGCGTCCTTTCACGAACCGGAATCCAGTTTCTTTCCTGAACGGCGGGTTTCCGGCCTGGACCAGCCGTTGGCCGCGCTGCCCTGTACTTCAGCCACCGGCCATTAGCGGCCGCTGGGTTCTCTGGCGCCAACGGCGGTTCTAGACTGACTGCGGACATTCAAAACTCTGAACAGCCATTCAAAACTATGCCAAATGAAATGCCACGAACTTGGCTTGGCGAGCGTCTGCTTACCGAGTACAACGGCCGCCGAGTTTGTCTTCAACGCTGAACGAGCTAACGCAGGTGTTCTTAAACTTAGACACTTGCAGCAGCATGCTTTCCCTCGTGCAGCAGTCAAGGGCGACCATTACCCCAGATAGCGTGGTGGCTAAGCAACCACTTCGGGACGAGTCGACATCTCGTACTTCCTGGCCCAGTCGCTAACAAGGGCATTGATCACGCTTCTATCAGGAACGACTTCCAATTCATGTGGCGTAGCCCTGCGGTTGAGGAAATTAGCTTGGTCATCGGTCCCCAACTCAAATGCGCCTTGGCAGCTCGGGCAGGCAAGTTGGCTGCCAGCATGTTGGTCGCTACGGCGGACGATCGTTGGACCACAAACGTGGCAGGCCAAAAGGGGGATGCCTTCATCCGAATGCGCGATAACGTGATCCAGTTCGCCGGCATCACCGATTTCGATTAGCAGTCGCCCGAAGGTCTCGTCGAATTGTTGACCGAGACTATTATCAATAATGCGCTGCGCCTGTTCCCGCGCCATTCCCTTACGGTAAGGCCGCGCACTGGTCATCGCGTCAAAAGCATCACAGACACCGATGATGCGAGCGTCGATGGGAATATCATTTCCGCTGAGGCCAAGCGGGTAACCTTTGCCATTCGGCATCTCGTGATGCATCAGCACCGCCGCATCCACCAGCGATGCCAGAGGATGGCCTGCCAACATACGGCTGCCAATGCGAGGATGGGTCTTGATCACGTCGTATTCCTCCTCGGTCAGCCCACCGGGCTTTCCCAGAATGGCGTCCGGTATGCCGATCTTGCCCAAATCATGGAGAAACCCGGCTACCGCGATACGCTGTACTTCCGCTTCGGGAAGACCGGCCTTTCGGGCAAGAATCATTGCGAACTGGGAGACTCTCCACAGATGGCCGCCCGTATAGGGATCGCGTGCCTCGACCATCCATGCAGAAACCAGCAAGCTGGCAAGGATGGCCTGCTGGTGTTGTTGCAAGGCGATGCCAATCGCGTCGGCGTTGATTTCGGTTGTGACGATAGCGCTTGGGGTCATGATATGGTATCCAATGAAAGGCGTATCAGTGCGAACTACAAATCCAGATCGCTGAGGCCCGGATGGTCGTCCGGACGCCGGCCCAGCGGCCAGAAGAACTTGCGGTCAGCGGCTTTGATGGGAAGATCATTGATGCTGGCGAACCGCTGCTGCATGAACCCATAGTCGTTGAACGCCCAGTTCTCGTTGCCATAGGAGCGGAACCACTGACCGGAATCGTCGTGCCATTCATAGGCAAAGCGCACACCGATGCGATTGCCGGCGCAGGCCCATAATTCTTTAATCAACCGGTATTCCTGCTCTTTCGCCCATTTGCGGGTGAGGAACTGATGAACTTGGTCACGACCGACAGGAAATTCGGCGCGGTTGCGCCAACGGGTCTCGTCGGTATAAACCAACACCACCCGATCGGGATCGCGGGTATTCCAGGCGTCCTCGGCCATGCGGACTTTCTTCTTGGCTGATTCTTCAGTGAGGTAGGTCGTCAACCGTAGAGTCCAACGGGTTAAGCGGCTATCTGTTTTGC
>NZ_CAJHOB010000025.1 GCF_905120355.1 Azonexus hydrophilus
CGGCCTTAGCTTATTCCAGCCCGGTGGCTGTCCAAACGACCGGGACCACCGCACCCGACGCGGACCGTCGCCCACCACATCAAGGAGCCGTGGAACTGGACGCCGACCGCCGAACGGTTCTACTTCTGCGACGATCCCGACTGCGATGCCGTCTATTTCGGAGACGATGGCTCGGTTGTCCCCAAGTCCATGTTGAGGACGCGGGCCGGAGCGAAGGAGCGGGACGGGGATTCCCTGCTGTGCCACTGTTTCGGCGTAAGCAGGGCCGACTTCGACAAAGACCCGTCCATCAGAGATTTCGTGGTGGAGCAGACCAAGGCGGGACGCTGCTCCTGCGAGACCAGCAATCCGTCCGGGCGGTGCTGCCTGAAAGACTTCCCCAAGCCGAAAGGCTGACCGGCAGCGAAGCCGCTACCCGATGGCCGCCTCCAAAAACCGCTTAGCGGAAAGCCCATTGCCTTCGCGGTCGATGATGCGGTGCCATGCCAGATAGTTCGGGATGTTCTTGGTCGCCACGCCGTGGAACCGGTCCAGCCATCCGTCCAGCCGGCTGCAATAGGCGTTCGCGTTGTTGATGTGCAGGGTCCCCTGCGTCTTGTGCTTGGCGTTCGCGGGAACCTGCATCAGGCTCACGTTGAGGGCCTTGGCCACCTTGCGGTATGCCTTGGCGGAATCGGAGACCAGCACGGCGTCGGGGACGACCCTGCCGGCCAGCACCGGAGCGATGGACGCCGCCGAACGGGTCGGAATCCGGGCCGTGAGCGTTCCCTTCATTTCGCGCTCCCGAGCCACCAGAACGGGAATCTGGTCGGGGCCGAGGCCGCGTGTCCTGCCGGGCGTCCCGCGTTTCTTCGGCGGGCGGGGCAGGCCGCCACGCTGGCCCTTGAACGATTCGAGGATGTAGGTTTCGTCGGTCTCCACGAGGCCGGACAGGGTCCCGGGCTGCTGGTTCAGCGGGGCTTGGAGGAAGCGGTGCCTCCACTTGAACGCGGTGGGGACGCTGACGCCCAGCCGCTCGGCCGTCACGCGGACGCTTAGGCCGGCGGCCATGAGCCTCGCGTTCTCCAAGTGCTTCTCCGGCATGTGCAGGCGGGCCAGCGGAGTGCCGGTCAGGGCGTTGAAGGTCCTTGCGCAACCCGTTTCCCGGCAGCGGAAACGCTGCCGGCCGTTCGCGTGGCCGTCCTTCACGAACCGAACGCTGCCGCAGTGTGGACACGCCCTCACGCTCGCCATGCGAGCCTGTTCGACGGCCGATTTCACCACCTGCCTCGCGGACGGAGAGGGCTTTTTTGACCGTCTCGATCTCGTCGGCGGAAAGGGCCGCCACGGCGGCCATCATCCGTTTCAGTTCCCTTGGCGTCATACGAAAGCTCCGTTTTTGTTCTTCGGGAGATGCTATACGTATAACGCACAATAAATCAATGGGTTGACTTTCTCATCCCACTATTTCTTGAATATAGCCATTTACAAAAAGCGGCCCCCTACTGATGGGCACAGGGTAAAGAAAGTGTGAAGCGCGTTTTTCCACCTTCCGAGTTGACGCCAACATCCCCGCCATGAGCCAACACAATAGATTGGGTTATCGCCAGCCCTAAGCCTGAATTTTCGGTCGTGCGCAGGCGCGAACTGTCGACACGGTAGAAACGATCAAACAGGCGGGGCAAATGTTCGGTAGGGATATCGCTCCCTGTGTTCTCGACGGAGACCAAAATCCTACCTTCACGGTTATTGTCGACTCGAACGGTAACCTTGCCCTCGTTCGGCGTGTGGCGCAGCGCGTTGGATAGCAGATTGCTAACCGCCCTGCGCAACATCAATCGGTCGCCGACGATTTGGCCGTTACCTGTGAGCGACAAGGCTATCGATTTCTCTTCGGCAAGCACGCCGTAATACTCCAGCAAATCGCCAATTTCCTCGGCAAGGTCTATCGGCTCCTGATTGGGGATGATCTGGTTGTTGTCGGCCTTGGCCAGGAAAAGCATGTCGGAAATGGTTCGCGACAAGCGTTCGAATTCTTCCGTGTTCGACGCCAGGGTGTCCCGGTAGTCTTCTGCGGAGCGTGCTTTCGAGAGCGTGACCTGTGTCTGGGTCAACAGATTGCTGACCGGCGTTCGCAACTCATGAGCCAAGTCCGATGAAAAATCCGACAGGCGCTGAAAGGACTCTTCCAAGCGCGAAAGCATGCCATTCAATGTGTCGGCCAGATCCGCCAATTCGCGGGGGATGGCTTCGACCGGCAAGCGGGTATGCAGGCGATTGGCGGTGATCTCAGCCGCCTGCCGCTTAATGGCCAGTAAAGGCAACAGGCCGCGCCGGACGACAAACCAGCCGAGCAATCCCATCGCCAGAGTCGCCAGGCTCATGAACCCCCACAAAGTCTGCCGGAAGGAAGTCATGAAGTGCTCGTGATGGGTGATTTCGGTGGCAATTGCCACGGTGTAACTAACGCCACCATCGGTGCCTTTGACCATCGAGGAAACTCCCCGCCATGGCTGGCCGTCGTTGCTGTTCCATTTGACGGGTTGCTCGCGCCTTGGTGTCGCGCCAATGCTTAGTAGATCCTGCGGAAACACCATCGCTTCGTTGGCATACAGCATTTCGCCATTCTGGTCATAGACGGCAACGATCAACCCGTGATGCCCCGTCAGCGCATCGTCCAATTGCTGGGTCAGTGTCTCTTTCGGCTGACTATCTGGTTTTCGTTCCAAGATATGCCTTGCCAACTGCATTTTGCCGGTCAGCACATCCAAATCCTGCTCTTCGAAGTGGCGCTCAACCGCATTGCCGATAAGCAGGCCGAGCAGGAACAGCACAAAGGCCGAGGCCAGCGCGAACAGCAGAGTCAGCCGGAGTGTCAGTGAGGGGCCGCGGATTGGGGTCAATCGGTAATCTCCAAAACATAGCCCATGCCGCGCACGGTCTGAATCAATTTGGGTTCGTACCCCTCATCAATCTTGACCCGAAGGCGTTTGATGGCGACCTCAATGACGTTCGTGTCGCTGTCGAAATTCATGTCCCAAACCTGGGAGGCAATCAGCGACCGAGGCAGCACTTCGCCCTGGCGGCGTAACAGCAGTTCAAGCAGCGCGAACTCCTTGGCGGTCAGATCGATGCGTTTGCCGGCGCGATTGACCCGGCGGCGCAGCAGGTCGAGTTCGAGGTCGGCGGCGCGCAGGAACTCGGACTCCTTCGCCTTGCCGCCCCGCCGCAGCAGGGTCCGGACTCGCGCCAACAGTTCGGAGAAGGCAAAGGGCTTCACCAGGTAGTCGTCGGCGCCCAACTCCAGTCCCTTGACCCGGTCCTCGACCTGGTCGCGTGCCGTCAGAAACAGTACCGGCATTTCCTTGCCGGCTCGGCGAATACCTTGCAACACCTGCCAGCCGTCGATGCCCGGGAGCATGACGTCGAGGATCGCCAGATCATAGGCCTCGGTCAGCGCCAGATGCAGCCCGTCGAGGCCATTGACGGCCAAATCCACGACGAAGCCCGCCTCGACCAACCCCTGCTTGAGGTAAGAGCCGGTTTTGGTTTCGTCTTCCACCACAAGAATTTTCATCGTTCTCTCCACCAATCATTGGCTATTGATGGCGCATTTTCCGTCGCTTTTAAAGGCCGATTGCCTAGATTACGGAAATGTAATCCGCAAGTCAGCAAGATGTTGGTTTGGTAAAGACAAAATAGCAATTTCGGAGCAAGACCAATTGGACTCCGCATACCCTTACTGAGAAAAAACTATGTGCAGATTTATTTGGGGTGCTCTGGCAACCATCGGCTTGGGCGCGGCAACGGCGGGGATCGTCGTCGTGGCAGGCGTCGTCGATGTCGGCGCCGATACCCCCCACAGTTCATTCACCTACCAGGCGCTGACGTTTGCCCGCGAAAGAGCCATTGCCAGCCGTACGGGTGAAATCCAGACCCCGGCTGATCTTGCCGATCCCGAGCGCGTGCGACGCGGGGCCGGCAACTATGCGGCAATGTGCGTCAATTGCCACCTGTCTCCGGAAGCGCCGGATTCGGAGATTGGCAAGGGGTTGTATCCGACTCCCCCCAATCTTTCCGAAAAACCGGCGGCGCCATCGTCACGTGACGCTGCCCGCGATTTCTGGATCATTAAGCACGGCATCAAGGCTTCCGGTATGCCGGCCTGGTCGAAGGGCGGCATGGAGGATGAGGCCATTTGGGACCTGACGGCCTTCCTGCAAAAGATGCCTTTGCTGTCGGCGACCGCCTACGAGCAACTGGTGGCAGCCAGTGACGGTCATTCCCATGGCGGACTGGAAGGCCACGAAGAGGCACCAGCAGCCCCGGTCGAGGAAAAGCCGGTGGCCAAGGGCAAAAATGCGCACAGCCATGACCACGGAGCGCACAAACATTAACCCCATAAAGATTACAAAAATGTAATCCGACGGACAGCAAATTGTTGGCGTCGGCTATCCATACTGACGCCACTCGACTGACACAGGAGCTTCGCCATGCGTAACCCCTTTCTTGTTCTTGCTTTGAGCTCCGTCCTCGGCGCCGGCCTTTCCACTGCCGTGGCGGCCGGCGAAATGGTGGATGTTTACAAGAGCCCGAATTGCGGTTGCTGCGGCAAGTGGGTCGATCATCTGAAAAATGCGGGCTTCGAGGTCCGCTCGCACAACGTCATGGACGTCCCGGCGGCCCGCAAACAATTGGGGATGCCCGATCGGCTGGGCTCCTGCCACACCGCCAAGGTGGCCGGCTATGTGGTCGAAGGCCATGTGCCGGTTGCCGACATCCAGCGTCTGCTCAAGGAAAAACCGAAAGCCCTCGGCATCGCGGTGCCGTCGATGCCGCCAGGATCGCCGGGCATGGAAAGCCCGAGACCCGTCCCCTACAACACGATGCTGGTCCAGGCCGGTGGCGAAACCAGCATCTTTGCCAAACATTGATCCCCCAAACAGGAGAAACTCATGAAAGCACTTATCACCGCCTCACTGATCGCCTTTTCCACCCTCGGCGCCGTTTCTGCCCAAGCTGCAAGCGACCATGCCGGGCATGCCATGGCCTCGCCGAGCGCCGCGTCTGCTGAAATGCAGATGATCGACGCTCAGGTCAAGAAAGTGGACAAGGCAGCCGGCAAAGTAACCTTGTCGCATGGCCCACTGACCAACCTGAACATGCCGGCGATGACCATGGTACTCAAGGTTTCCAATGTCGCCTGGTTGGACCAGATGAAAACCGGCGATAAGATTCGCTTCATGGCCGAAAACGTGAATGGTGCCATCACCGTCGTCCATTTCGAACCCGCCAAATAACCCAATCGACTGACGGCGAGACGGTGCTTACCTCTCGCTGTCAGCATGCTTCATAAAAACAAATATTGCAGGGAGGTCGCATGCGCCGACTCAGGCCGTTACCCATTTTGATCCTGGCGCTTGCCACCGCCTTTGGGTCGCCCGTGCTTGCCCAAGACGCCGCCCTTGGTGCGAACGTGGACAGCCTGATCAATTATGCCAAGACACGCAATCCGGAGTACGTCGCGATGCAGGCCGAGGCCGAAGCGTCAGGCGAGCGGGTGACGCCGGCCGGTGCCTTGCCCGACCCGAAGTTTCGGACCGAGTTGCGTGACATAACGCGGATGGGCGAACAGAGTGCCACGCTAGCCCCAAATCGCGTCGGCAGCACCCGTTACTTGCTGATGCAGGACATACCCTGGTTCGGCAAGCGTGACCTGAAGCGCGAAATTGCAGAGCTTGAAGCCGACGGCGCCAAGGGTCGTGCGCTGGGCACATGGGCCGATGTGGCCGGGCGGATCAAAGTCAATTTCGCCCAGCTTTATTACGTGCACCGCAACGAGCAATTGACCCGCGAAATCCTCGACCTGATGACCCGCCTGGAAAAGGTCGCCCAGGTTCGTTATTCCGGCGGCCTGGCGGCGCAGCAGGATGTTATCCGCGCCCAGGTTGAGCAGACCAACATGCGCAACGAATTGATTGCGCTGGAAACCGAACAGCACCACCTGCATGCCCGGCTGAATGCCTTGCTGGCCCGCCCAAGCAATGCGCCCTTGCAGGAACCAGCGCAGTTGCGCAAGCTGCCGACTCCCGTGGCGCTGGATTACGCCACGTTGGAAGAGCGCGTGCGAACCCGCAACCCGCAACTGTTCGCCGACGAATCGAAAATCAAGGCCGCCGAGAAATCCCGCGACCTGACCTACAAAAACCGCTATCCCGATTTTACGCTGGGCGTATCCCCCACCCAGTACCAGAGCGCCATCAAGGAATGGGAGTTGATGGTCGAGCTGAATATCCCGCTGCAGCAGTCTTCGCGCCGGGCGCAGGAGCGAGAATCGGAATCGATGCTCAATGCCGCCCGCTCGCGCAAGGAAGCCACTACCAACCAAGTCTCCGCCGAACTGGCCGAGGCCCTGGCTGGTATCGAAGCCGCCCGCCGCACGGAAAACCTGCTGGCCAACAGCCTACTGCCGCAGGCCGAACTGACCTTCAAGGCGGCGCTGGCCGGGTATGAGACCGGCAAGGTCGATTTCGCCACCTTGCTCGATGCCCAGCGCCAAATCCGGCAGGCCCGACAAAACCAGCTTAAGGCCCAAGTCGACGCCCAGATGCGTCTGGCCGAAATCGAACGTCTTTTAGGGGAAGATCTATGAACAAGGGTGCAGGTCTGACCATCGGCGTTATTGCCGTTGCTGTGGCTGCCGGTGGTGGTTACTGGCTGGGCGGACGTGGCGGCGCTTCCCATGGCGATGCGGCACCGGTCACCAGCGCCCCGGCCGAGCCGGCCAAGAAAGAGAAAAAGCTGCTGTTCTACCGCAATCCGATGGGACTGCCCGACACCTCGCCGGTGCCCAAGAAAGACCCGATGGGCATGGACTACATCGCCGTCTATGAAGGCGAGGATGACGACGAGCCGGCGGCCGCCAATCAGATCAAGATCAGTACCGAGAAGGTACAAAAACTGGGCGTGCGCAGCGAAGCCGCGCAACTCCGCGTCCTCGACAAGGTGGTGCGCGCTTCAGGCCGGATTGAGCCGGACGAGCGCCGCCTGTACGCGATTTCGCCCAAATTCGAAGGCTACGTCGAGCGCCTGCATGTCAATGTGACCGGCCAGCCGGTCGGCAAGGGGCAGGCGCTGTTCGAGGTGTACAGTCCGGAGCTGGTCTCCGCCCAGCGCGAATATGCGATTGCCGCCCAAGGCGTCGAAGCGCTGAAGGACGCCGGCGGCCCGGCGCGGGACGGCATGCAGCAACTGGCCGAATCCAGCCTGCTGCGCCTGAAGAACTGGGACATCTCGGCAGAACAGCTCAAGGCCCTCGCCAAATCCGGCGAATCGAAGCACACGCTGACTTTTCGCTCCCCCGTGAACGGTATCGTCACCGAGAAAAAAGCCGTTCAGGGCATGCGCTTCATGCCCGGCGAGGCGCTCTACCAGGTGGCGGACCTCTCCTCGGTGTGGGTTGTCGCCGATGTCTTCGAGCAAGACATTGGTCAGGTCAAGACCGGCGCCAAAGCCAAGGTCAGGATCAATGCCTACCCGGACAAAGTGTTCGAAGGCACGATTACCTACGTTTATCCGACCCTGAAGGCCGAGACGCGGACGGTGCCGGTTCGGGTCGAACTGCCGAACCCCGGTCAGTTGCTGAAACCGGCCATGTTCGCCCAGGTTGAGTTGCCGGTCGGCGCAAAGGGAGAAGTCGTTACCGTACCGACCTCGGCCGTGATTGACAGCGGCACCCGCCGCATCGTGCTGGTCCAGGCGAAGGAAGGCCGTTTCGAGCCACGCGAGGTCAAGCTGGGGCAACGCAGTGACAACCATGTTGAGGTGCTTGAAGGCGTCAAGAATGGTGAGCCGGTGGTGGTTGCCGCCAATTTCCTGATCGACGCCGAAAGCAACCTGAAGGCGGCGGTCGGCGGTTTCGGCCATGCTAGCCACGGCAGCCAGCCGAAGCCGGAGTCAGCCAAGCCTGCTGCTGTCGGGCATCAGGCCGAAGGCACGGTCGAGGGGTTCGACGCCAAGGCAGGTATGCTGACGCTCAATCACGGGCCGGTCGCCAGTCTCAAATGGCCGGGCATGACCATGGAGTTCCAGGTCGCGACGCCGGCGCTGTTGAGCGGACTCAAACCGGGTGCGACGGTGGCCTTCGAGTTTGTCGAGCGCAAACCAGGTGAATGGGTCGTCACCAGCATCAAACCGATGGCTGGAAAAGTGGCGGCCAATCCCCACGCAGGCCACTGACAGGGGATACCATGCTCGCCAAAATCATTGAATGGTCGGGGCGCAACCGCTTCCTCGTCCTGCTCGCCACGCTGTTTGTTGTCGTCGGTGGTGTCGTTGCGGTCATGAAAACGCCGCTCGATGCCTTGCCCGACCTCTCAGACGTGCAGGTCATCGTCTATACCGAATACCCCGGCCAGGCGCCACAGGTCGTCGAGGATCAGGTCACCTATCCGCTGACGACGGCCATGTTGTCAGTGCCGAAGTCCAAAGTGGTTCGCGGCTTCTCTTTCTTCGGCGCGTCCTTCGTCTACATCATTTTTGAAGACGGCACGGACATTTATTGGGCGCGGTCCCGGGTACTGGAATACCTCAACTTTGCCGCCGGCCGCATGCCCAAGGGCGTCACACCGCAAATCGGTCCGGACGCCACGGGCGTCGGCTGGGTCTATCAATACGCGCTGCTCGCCAAGGACAAGACGCTGGCCGAACTGCGGACGCTGCAGGACTGGTATCTGCGCTATCAACTGACCAAGGCACATGGCGTCGCCGAAGTGGCTTCGATTGGCGGCTTCGTCCAGACCTACCAGGTCACGGTTGATCCGGTGAAGTTGCGCGCCTATGGCATTCCGCTAGCGGCGGTTTCAAAGGTCATTCGGGAATCGAACCGCGATGTCGGCGGGCGTGTCGTCGAGATGGCGGAAACCGAATACATGGTGCGCGGCAAGGGCTATCTGCGGGGCACAGGCGATATTGAAAATCTGGTGGTTAAGTCACAAGGCGGGACGCCCGTCTTGGTTCGTGACATTGCCCGTGTCGAACTGGCGCCGGACGAGCGGCGCGGTCTCACCGAGTTGAATGGTGAAGGTGAAGTGGTTTCCGGTATCGCCATGGCGCGCTACGGCCAGAACGCGCTGGAGGTCATTCACAACTTGAAGGAAAAAATTGGTGAGATTTCTGCCGGGCTTCCGGAGGGCGTGACGATCCAGACGGTCTATGATCGTTCGGAATTGATTCACCGTGCGATCGATACTTTGACGCGCACCTTGGCGGAAGAAAGTCTCATTGTCGCGCTGGTCTGCGTCGTCTTCCTGATGCACATGCGCAGTGCTTTGGTAGCCATCCTGATGCTGCCGGTCGGGGTGCTGATTGCCTTCATCGCCATGCGATTGCTGGGAATGAACTCGAACCTGATGAGTCTGGGCGGTATCGCCATTGCCATTGGGGCGATGATCGATGCGGCCATCGTGATGATCGAAAACGCCCATAAGCACATCGAGCGTTTGCCGGAGGATCATACCCACGGGGATCGCATCGAGGCAATGATTGCGGCCTGCAAAGAGGTCGGCCCCGCACTGTTCTTCTCGCTGCTCATCATCACCGTTTCCTTCCTGCCCGTCTTTACGCTGGAGTCCGAGGAAGGACGTCTGTTCTCGCCCTTGGCCTACACCAAGACCTTCTCGATGGCGGGCGCTGCATTGCTGTCGGTGACGCTGGTGCCGGTGCTGATGATGCTGTTCATTCGCGGCAAAATCATGCCGGAATCGAAAAACCCGGTGAATCGTTTCCTGATCTGGGCTTATCGCCCGATCATCGCCGGCGTCATGCAATGGAAAAAGACCACTATCGTGGCCGCACTGCTCGCGCTGGTGGTCTCGATTTATCCGGCCAGCAAGTTGGGCTCCGAGTTCATGCCGACGCTGAATGAAGGCACGCTGCTCTACATGCCGGCTTCGCTGCCCGGGATGTCGATCACCAAAGCGGCGGAACTGTTGCAGACCCAGAACAAGATCATCAAGAGTTTCCCGGAAGTCTCATCGGTTTATGGCAAAGCGGGTCGTGCCAACACGGCAACGGACCCGGCGCCGACGGAGATGTTCGAGACGGTGATCAATCTGAAGCCGGAATCCGAATGGCGCCCTGGATTGACGACCGACAAGCTGATCGCCGAAATGGACAAGGCCTTGCAGTTCCCGGGCGTATCGAACGCTTGGACGATGCCGATCAAGGCGCGCATCGACATGCTGTCGACCGGCATCCGGACGCCAATCGGGATCAAGGTGTTCGGCAAGGATCTCAACGAGATGGAACGACTGGCCCGCGAAATCGAGACGGTCGTCAAGGCAGTTCCAGGCACTACCTCGGCTTTCGCGGAACGGATTACCGGCGGTTTTTACCTGAATATCGAACCGGACCGCACCCAGTTGGCCCGCTATGGGCTGGCGGTCGGCGATTTGCAGGATGTTATCGGCCAGGCCTTGGGCGGCGAGATGGTTACCACGACCGTCGAAGGGCGCGAACGGTTTGGCGTCACCGTGCGCTATCCGCGTGAACTTCGTTCCGATCCGCAGCAGATTGCCCGCGAGGTGCTGGTGCCGACCATGGAGGGGGCAATGATTCCGCTCGGCCAATTGGCCCGCGTCGAGGTGGCCAAGGGAACGCCCGGCATCCGGACTGAAAACGCGTTGCTTTCCGCCTATATCTTCGTGGACATTCGCGAACGCGACATCGGTGGCTATGTCGCCGATGCCAAGAAGGCGGTGGCGGAAAACGTGAAATTCCCGCCGGGCTATTACGCGACCTGGAGCGGCCAGTTCGAATCCATGGAGCGCGCGATCGAGAAAATGAAGATCGTCGTCCCGGTGACGCTGTTGATCATCTTTCTGCTGCTTTACCTGAACTTCAAACGTCTGACAGAGACCTTGATTGTCATGCTGTCGGTGCCGTTTGCGCTGGTCGGCGGGGTCTGGTTGATGTGGTTGCTCGGTTACAACCTGTCCGTTGCCGTCGCCGTGGGCTTCATCGCCCTAGCCGGGGTTGCAGCGGAAACCGGGGTGATCATGCTGATTTACCTTGATCATGCCTGGGAAGCGCTGAAGGCCAAGCGCCGGACGGAAAACCAAGCGCCAACCCTGCACGATCTCTACGAGGCCATCATGGAAGGCACCGTGGAGCGGGTTCGCCCGAAGATGATGACGGTGGTGGCGATCATGGCCGGCCTGTTGCCGATCATGTGGGGTACCGGTACCGGCTCAGAAGTCATGAGTCGCATTGCGGCGCCGATGGTTGGCGGGATGATTTCCTCGACGGTGCTGACGCTCGCAGTCATCCCCGCCATCTACGCCCTGGTCAAGCAGTGGCGAATGAAACGGGGGATGGAGCAATGAGACACAAGCTTTCGCATTGGATTCCTGTGGCTCTTGTTGTGGCCATGCTGCCAAGCCTTGCCCAGGCTCAAGGCTGGAGCATTCCCAAACCCAGTCCCGGCCTAATGCCCAATCCCGGCACGGGCAAGGCGCTGTTCGCCAATCACTGTGCGGGCTGTCATGGCGGCGACTTGAAGGGATCGGAAAAGGGACCGCCCCTGCTGCACAAGATCTATGAGCCGTCACATCATGCCGATGCGGCGTTCCAGTTGGCCGTGGCCAACGGTGTGCGGGCCCATCACTGGAAGTTTGGCGACATGGCTCCGGTGAAAGGGGTGACGCCGGACGACGTCGCCCACGTCACCGCCTATGTGCGGGCTGAGCAGCGGAAGGTTGGCATCCAATAGCGGATGCTTCAAACAAAGCACTATCAGGGGGGAAACTGTCCAAAGAAGACGATTCAATGCGACCGTTTGAGGATGCCGTTGCCATTCTTGTGGTGCTCACCACCGATCTGAGAGACCATCATCGCGATGCCTTCGATGCGGCAATGCCGGATCTGTTGCGGCTTACGCGAGGCAAGGCATCCGCGCTGGCTTATGTGCGTCGGATTGTCGCTGTCGAACTGAACTCCCCCCATAACCCACAGTGGCAGGTTTCCGCAGGCGAATTCGAGAGGCGGAGGCAACAGGTCTTTCTGGGTAACCGTCCGACCACTACCGTCTTTCCGAGTTAATCGGAGTCAGGCAGCAGCGT
>NZ_CAJHOB010000026.1 GCF_905120355.1 Azonexus hydrophilus
ATCTTCAGCTATTGAAACTTCGGCGAAAAGACGGTGGTGGCCGGACGGTTACTTCTTATCGTACGCAAACTCATCAAGTTTGACAGAAACGGTAACTGGCCGTTGAGAATGGTCTCGCAAGGAGAGGTTGCCAAGTAGTCTCGAAATGGTGGGTAAAGCGTCATTCTTGACACGAGTTGCAGAGTCAAGAGTGAAATTTTTCAAACTGACGTCTGTATAGACAATCTTTGAGCCCATAGTGGTATTCCGACTCTGTGCCTAAAAGTGTTTACACGGATGCTGGGATCCGGATAACGGTTGATATCGTTGACGCTAGAGTTGTTGCCTAAAATCCACAATTATCAGTTATTTCAAATGCCATCTATCGGTATAAATATAGCATAGCAATATGCCATTCAACTTGTCCAGGGCGATTTCTGCGTTCACTGAAGGGCTTTATCAAAGGGGCTGTTGTGTTGGTCGTGCTTATAGCGTGCATACGCTGGGCGAGGGACAACCATCAGCTTGCCACGCCAGAACAGCCTGTAGAACGCGGCTACCGATTGTTGAAATTCTGTACTCAGCTACCGAGAGAGACATCAGGTAGTAATGGTAATCCCCATCCGGGCCGCAAACTGCGAGACCAATTGCTTCAGCGCCATTTTCCGTCAGTTCCTTCCCGATCCGTTGTGCATTGGTTCGCAAAGTGTCCAAGTAAGCGAAGCCATAACATCGAATGTCCCTGAGCAAGGCATTTTGGTCGATTGGATCGGAATGGAAAGCAATGTGCATGGACGACATCTAGGTGGGGACTTTGGTAGCATCGTTGGCACGGGCGAACGATTCGCTCAACCAGTTTTCTCGATCATAATTGGTGTCGGGGAACAACTCGTCTAGCGTGACCTGGCGCTTGATGAGACGTTTTGCCATCGAGGCCAGACCACGAGCTTCTTCAATATTTCGCACCTCCTGCGGAGTGCAAAGTTCAACGCCTATCCCCCAGCTGTACCGACGTACAGTGATGCTCGGTCGAACCGAATATTCAATCCCACCAAACCTCAACTGCTCTTCCTTGACGGCAATCGCATCGAAATAGCTTCTTTCTTCAGCCGAGCTGGTTTGGGCTTGATAGCCAACTACTTTCTTTCTGGATCGACCGACGCGCTTCCAGTATTTCTCTTCGTGCGTGAACATCGATAGCTCGGTGCAAGGACCGGCTTGGTCACAGGCTTGTCTGTGAATCTCGTCTGCGTACTTCGTCCGAAGATGCTCCCACCAGACCAACACACGGTATCCATTAACGATGAATCCAACCTCGTCCCACCAGGAAAGCACCCGAGCCTCAAGGTATGTGTGAGGCATGTAAACCCCATCGTCCAGTTGCCAAGGGTGGCTCCTGTGAACCATCCGCATTAAACAACGGTACCGTTCATAGCGAGATTTCTTCATGTTCGTTAGTCTTTCTGGGCACTACGTATTTACAACTGAGCGGCTTCGAACGACAACTCTCGCAACTGCGAAGTCGCATCGGCTTGACCGGCTTCAATCGCCCCTATGCGGACATGGACACGTTGGAAAAGGGGATTCTCAGGAACGTTAGAGGTAAGGGGCGGAAAGCCAGCTTGCCGGCGGAGCGCCTCTCTTGACCAAGGTTAGGGCGCTACCCCTCTATATTCTTGACAGCGTAATCCTGAAAAAACAGAGAGAGTTATTAAGAGGTCTCTACATTCGGGTGGGCCGGAAACGGCATATCTGGTTCTACTTGCCCGTACCCTACATCGTCAACCCGCATCCGGAAGCGCGGTTTTTGGACAGTTAATCTCGACGGATTTGTTAGGCTTTTGATCTTCATCAAAATCTTTGCCGGCGATAAAAAGCCTAGATGTCTCCTTGTCCACAAAAATAAAATCGGCTTCGTTAGTTATTCCACCAAAAATTCTGTTTCTGCCCCCTTTTATCTTTCCATGAGCAGTATTGAAGGTAATGGCTTCGCCGATATGATATGCGTATCTATCAAGTTTTGAGTCATATAGACCGTCATTACCTTTTGGGTATTGGCTAAATTTTACGGTGTTGTAATGGGGCTGTAGCAAACTCACAAAAGCCTTTTCCGCATCTGCAACAATTTTTTTATGATCATACCCAAAATCTAGATCAATCTCGCTATCTGGGCCAAAAGTGCTTACGAATAACGGCTCTATACGAAATAAAAATAGAAATATTTCATCCGTAACTCTAGCCCCAGGGTATCTCTGAGGTTCATTTGCAAGTATGTCCAACCTAGCGTGGTGACCATTTTTAATTAGCCGATCATACGTATCACCTTTTTTGGCTATTCCGACATAGAGTAGGTCATAACAGAAGAGATCTTTGTAATTATCTAAACCAGACAGCCCCGCAATATCCCTGGAACGATGCCATAAAATATTCTCAGGCGTAAATCTTTCTATGAGATATTTATTGCCATCACCCTCATAATAAAATATTTCAATCTCATCTTTTCCGGCCCCAACACAAAATTTTTCACCTTCGTAGTTTTCTACTGCGTTAAGACAAAGCACTTCTATTTTCCCAGACCCTTTCACATCGTCGCCAATGCACAGGTCGAAACTAATAACCATGGTTTCTTCACAAACCGATAGATTGGTGAACTTTGATCTTGCCTTTCCGCCAATCATATAAAAATCACTAGCACGCATAAATTCTGCTGCAGGCTGATCTTTTAACCAATAAGCCTCTTGGTTTGAAATGGGAGGAAAAACAAGCTCCAAAAACGTGATTTTGACTCGGTTGGTTCCTGGCATCGAATAATTCTCCAAGCACGACGAAAGACTAAAAGTATTTATACAGACGTAGCGGTCCGTATAGCAGTTGATACTGTTGGCGCTGAATCTGTTGCGCGAAGAACATTGATTTTATATGATTGGAATAATTTCCGTTGGCATGACAAGGTCAATATAATGGACAACCGCTGAGAGTAATATCAGCTTTAGAGCATGGTAACCCAACGTCCGCTCTTGCTCGAATGCCGACAGATCGTACTTGGTCAGGCGCGATGATTTCAGGCAGTCAACTCTAGTGATCTTTCGTAGCTATCGCTTGCATCATGCGGCGTTGCCACTTACAAGGTCGAGTCAAGGAACAGCCACAACGAAAATGTTCCGGGAGTTCTTCAGCGTACGCCTACTGGTCGTCCACATGGCATGCCATAACCTCGCTCCGCCAAAAGAAATACTGACGGCCACCGTCGACCTCCGGACCACTGACAGGCTGGGCCACGATGGATGACATCAGGTGACGCGGTGAAGTACGATTTTCACGAGCCAAGTCTGCGAGCGCAACATACTTTTCCCGGAAATCTTGGATTGATTGTTGATCAACCTTCCCGCCGGTAGATACGTGTTTTGCCTCAAGCAACCCCCTCCTGATCAGGTGATAAACCACCTCTTGTTTGAGGCCCAGTTCGATTGCAGCTTCAGGGATAGATAACGGAGCCCCATGCTGTTGTCGCCAGTTCTTACGCCAGCAAACAACTTCCTCTTGGCCGAGTACTACCTGGCCGACAGGCACCATGCCGCCCGATTCGGTAAATGCGCTAACCTCCTGAGCGAGGATAGCGGCGATCAGTGAGCCGCCTTCCTCTCTTGCCAGTCGCCCCGATTTCAACAGAGAAGCCAGGGCCACCATCGGACGATCTTCCGTTTCAAGCGCATCCGTTAGCACGAGCATTTGCCTGAAATCGTCAGCAGAGAACAACCAGCTACTCCCACCCGCCCTGGAAATGATCGGTTTGAGCAAACCGAGTCTCACGAGATCCCGGATGCGGCGCTCAGCGATATTTGCATGGAGCGCCAACTCGCTGAGATTCCCTGCGCCCTGAACCACTTCAGCTGCGGCAGCTACATCTGCTTGTCGGAAAGTCCGTGCTTTACGACCCGAGGGAAGCGATACATCCTGGATCGGCAATAACTCCTGTTGGGCCAGATGCTGGAGTACGGATGGTCGAATACCTGTTGCTTGGCATGCCTGCTTCTTGGTCATGCGCGCCTGCTTTTCCAGCGTACTGGGTTTAAGACGGCTATTACGCCGGCACACGACACCCCACCAATGTGTTTTCAGATGATCTTCGAAGCAATCGCGGAGGAACTGATAGGCGGGATCATCAAGTTCGACATACAGCAGGCGATACAGAACACCGAATGATGTTTTCAGGCTGATCGACGGCCCTGCTGCAGCCTGGATATCTTCCAGCAAGCGGACAAACCGAGTCGGCCACTCGTGGAAAATAGCCGCTGCATTCTCGATGATAGTGCGGGCAGTCCCTAGGTCATCCAGTCGGGCAAGCTGCCCGGGCCTGCTTGGTTGAACCCCACTGGAAAACTGCCCAAGCCTGCACACCAGGCGCTGCCACTGAATGCGGGAGAGCTGCACCCCGGCCGGAAGACCAACGTCCGGGCAGGCGGTCGCTGTCGATTCAGGTAGTAGTGCCTTCGTCAGTCCAAGAGGAAGGCCCCCTGCAGGCTCGGCACTTCCATCTGAAAGACAATACCCACAAGTGCAGTAAAGCAAACTTGAGCCATTCCAACCCTGCTTTGCGCCGCATTGTGGACATCGGTCTTGTAGCCAGACCTGGTGCCGCGTGCAGAGGGTGACCAGCTTCAAATCCCAATACCCCTGCTGATATGCCTGCTTGGATAGGCATCGCGGACACCAGCGACGGTAGGAGTGAATGAAGTCCTGGACGGTTAATTCTTCCGGTAGCTCGTTTTTCCCCCAACGGGATGGCAGAGGCCCGAACAGTTGTAGGACCTCCTCATCCTCTAGCCCCAGAAGCTTTCTCAGCGCGTCAAATGGGAACAGGCTGCCCCGATCACAGCAGGCCCGAAAGAGCGCCGGGATTGAGGACAACCCGTTTGCCATGGCGACCCTCAACAAATAGCCAGGCGTTGATTCTTGCGTCAGCGGTCGCGGGCGCATGACGAGACGTGCTCCAAGCATCCTAGGCGACCTCCCCAATACAATTGTCGCCAAGGTCATCCTGGTCAAAGGTGCCTGCAATGCAGAAGCGGAGCAAATCCCCGAGGTAAGCGCGCTCACTTGGCCAAAGGGAGATGAGGTAAGTCGTGACGGATTCGAGCGTGGCAGAACGGGTGCGAAGTGCCGGTGGTAAGCGCCAACGTTCTTGGAGCGGGATGAACTTCTCCAGCGGTAAGCGATGGTGGGACGCGTAAAGCAGAAGATTGAGCAAATCGACGACTTCCTCTTCTGTTTCTACCCAGATTTCCGCATCTTCTATTTCCAGACACTCATCACAGGGAAACTGCGAATGTGCGTTCAGTGGAGGGATCCTGCTGGACAGCCTGGCCCACCAAGCCCCCAGTTGCCGGCGCAAGGTGGCGATGTGCCGCTGGGTATAGCGTGGGTGAAAGCAGGTGTGAGGCAACGCAGCTGGCCCATTGGAAAGTTCTTTGATGGCATCGACTACTGCATGTGCAATTGCCCGGGGTATCGCCTGATTACTGGATGCCCAGTCTGACTGAAACGAGATGAGCTGCTTGATGATGTAGTGCTGCCCCCAGAGGACCAACGGGCCCAGTTCATCTCGACATATCCATCGCCTCAACCTTCTCGCTTTGCGTGGGATTGACTCGGGCAAGCTGGTAAGCAATCTGACCGCAGAGGGATTGAGGGCGCTTGCTTCTTTGGTTTTAGCCGATGAAGAAAAATGCAGTTTTGACGGATATTTCCATGGGGAAGGACGCCTACAAACATCTTGCACCGATCGAACCCAGTTCAATGCGCGGTACATGTCACCAGATGAATACTCAAAGCTGGCTATTGGTACTTGGGGCGCAGGGACTAGGGCATGGTCTATGGCGCCAGTAACAAGCTGCGCCATCATCAACTGGATTGAATTTCCTTTATCCGTGATGGCCTTGGTGAGATCAGAGCCGCATTCGCAAAGGAACCCATGGCGGAGCCTGTGCCATGTCTGTGGTCGGTTACACGCTGGGCACCTAGTTAAAAGCTTACAACCATGAATTGGACAGACCGAAACGAAAGGCAGGTCGAGCGCGGCATAGTGAATACCCTTCTCTGCTGCACATTGTGGACAGTGATGAGGCCATAGTGGCGGTTGGTAAAACGTCTGGTCCCACCAATGGGTATCCCTTTCCCAAAGCTGTTTCGAAAGCTCCACGCCCAGCAGTTGCGAAATAGGGGAGGTAGCGCCAGGACAACCTTGATCAGCTAGAACGGTGGCTGTGATATCGGGTGGTAGTGTTAAGCCGTTGCTGGCAGAGAGCCGCCAGCAATAGGCGGCCAGCCCTTCATTCGGGTGCGGCTTCGGGTGCAGTGGCAGGTGATCAATCCATGGGCTCATGCTCGTCCCCGCCTTCTAGCACCCGTATGAGCCCTTTCGAAGGGTTCTCCACCACGATCCAGCGAACGGAAAACGAACTGCTCATCGAACGGATTAAGTTTACCAATACCTTCGCGCCAGATTTCCTCGGTGAAGGCCTGCGCCAGAAGAGGAATGTCGATAGCCTGCAAGTCCTCGAGAAGCGCTTTTCGGAAGGCAGCAAAAAGCAGCTTTTTTATGTAGGCGATTCGACCATCCGTCGCATAGTGCAGCCGACAACCAAAGTCAGTGTTGTTGAATGGGGCCAGGCTGACCGGCAAGTTCAGGGGCAATGCAAGGCTGGTAAACAATTGCAGGCAGTCCCCTCCAACAGACCCAGCATCGTCTTGTCCGAGCGTCAAAAAAACCCGTCGGGAGAAGCGTCGACGTAGCTGTTCATTGGTTTGCAGCAGCTCCTCAAGCCGGGGCAAGCCCAGCATCACGGTAGGAAGCGCCAGATCGTCCAGCAGGAACTTGAGCCAGTCGGCAATCAGATACTGACTCTTCGTATCTCCTCGGTCTTTGAGATGCTGCGCTTCATCCAGCAGGATCAGTTCGACCCCACATTTGCGGCACAGGAGGATGATCTGCTTGGTTTTGGCGGGGACGCTACTCCGCTGCGCCCAGAAACTGCCCAGCGCGTTGAGAAATGCCTCCGCAATGCCGCCGACGCTGACCGCTGGCGGTACCCGGACGATCAACACTCGAATTTGGTCACGCTCCTCGTGATAGATCGGTGGATTGATCCTTTCCACCCAATCGCAGAGGCTAGTTTTCCCGGTCCCCGATTCGCCGAGAATGAGCATGTGTCGGGCAACCCCGGTTTCCCTGAAGAGCTGTAGATTTTCCTCAATCGCATCCTTGGCGGCCACGAATGGGGCAAAGGCGACCAAATCCTCATCAAAAAGCTTGAGCCGTTCGGCAATTTCCGGAGTCATCCTTGCCCCCGCTTCTTTTTGACCCCTTCAATCCTGGGTAAAGGTGGTGGCAACTCAGTGTCCGTCGATGAAGGGCTCCCTTGCGCTTTCTTTGCGGCCTTCCGGTTCTGTTGGGTTGCAGGCGGGCCGATCTTGGCAGGGGGTTCGGCGCTGCAAAGCCCCTGGATGCGTGCGGCACGTTTACGGGCCGATAGCTTGCGGCTAAGCATCAACTCCTGGACCTGCTGGGCGATTTCGGCCCGGGCCCGGTAAACCGCGTGACGGTCGGATGCGGCGGCCCCGTATTCACGGACCTGCTGTTGAATAAGCGAATTCTGTAACTCGGTCAGCCCCTTGGCATACTCAAGATCCAAAGCCGGCACGACAACAGGTTCCTCGTCATCCGGCCCCCAGACCAGTATCTCGCCCAAGTCCTCCGGATCGTAAAGGGCCCGTACCAACACCCCTTCCCCGTAGCGCCTGATAATGGGGGCAACAGAATTGGCGTTGTATCGGATGCCATTGAGTTCGATACCGGGACGGCGCAGTTTGCGTTCAGCACTTTTCCCGATCCGGCGCTGCAGGGTAGAGATACTGCCGGGTAACCTGGGCTCGAAAGACATTGCGCCTTCTTGCCAGCGGTTTCGTGGCGTTGTCTTGATGCCGCGATGGACGCTTTCGGCGTAGACATCGAGCAGCCACTTCTCCAGGATTTGCTTGAGCTCGTCGAGGGAAATCAGGGCATGTTTCAGGGGGTCATAGTCGCCGCGCAGATGGAACTTGGCCAGGCTCGTACCAGGGAGCTGGTGCGTAAATGAGTAATTCACGGTCTTGAGAAAGCGCTCAACGACACCTTTGAAACGGGGTTCTCGCTTTGGGCAGAACTGGATCGTGATGCCTAAATCCAGGGCGATACCTTCCAGGTCCACACCGTGGAATTCCAGACCGTTATCAACGACCAGTACATCGGGAATGCCATGGCAAGGCCAATTTCCTGATGTTTTCAGGTTCGATAGGCCACCGTCGACCAGGGTTTTGGGAAGGATTGCATGGCGTAGGGCGCCGACCAGTGCAGCGGCCGATGGCGCTCCAAAACTCAGGTAATAGCCCAAGGGAAACCGGCTGAAGACATCAATCAGGATGGTGAATGTGGGCCGCCCCAGCGGGAGCCAGGTATTCGGATCGATGCAGAACACATCCAGGGGCGTGTGATCGGCTTCAACGCGTTCAAGAGGACGTTCCGCTTTGGCATTTCGGGCAGAGAGGCGGAATTTCCTTTCTGCCACCTGCTTCCCCTCGCGTAGGGTGGTTTTTGTGTAGGCCGTTATGTCGCTGACCAAGCGGTAGGTGGTTCGTAGGCTTGGTGCGCGAATCTGGTCTATGGAAAGCCGACCTCGGTTTTCTGCCTCGATTTTCTCCAGCAAACGGGCGTAGATATTTCCTACCGAGGTCATCGGCGACGTTCTGTAGGCCTCTTCCACGACTGTTTCGAGCAGAAGCAGTGCCTCCTTGCTCGCGTGTCGTTGCCGAGAGCCACGGAGGTCGTAGCGGGGAACCAGCGCCCGGGCGTCCTGAGTATGGATGAGCTGATAGTGCCACCTGCAGATTGACGTGATGCTAGGTGGCTTGGGGTCACCCATTTCGCTCGCAACGCGGCGGATGATTGGTTCGATGTTTCGTTTGGTAAAGCGAGGCGATCCAGCTTCATAGATAGCGCGGAGATATTGCTGACGCCGAGCAGCAGCGGCGCGAAGCTGCTCTGGCACCTCGTCGAGCGGTCTGGAAAACGCGAGGGTTTGGGCTGGATTTTTCGGCGAGGTATCCAGGAACGTGATGGCCCCCTGTCGATACGCCTCCAACAGCTCCTCTTTCGTATGAAGCGACAGTCCGCCAGTCGCAATGGCTTCGAGCAGCACTTTGCCGTCTGGGGGCAGCGCCTGGATGCGATACCCAACCCCGGCCCACTCAAAAGCCGTGTTCTTCTGCAAGGTGAAACCACGCATGAGCGTTCTCCGTGACAAGTTCGATTTCGATGGAAGGATTGAGCGGCTTGGTCAAATCCAGGCGCAGAGCGCCTGCGATCATCAAGCTGTAGGGATTGAGTCCAAGCGGCCTGAGCGCCGCTGTGACATCCCCAAGCGGAGTGGGAAGGGAGATAACGCCACGCGACAGCGCGGAATGCAGCTTTGTTAAGGACGCACTGTTGCGTTCAACCTGGTGACAAATCTGGCGTGCGTTGCTGCGAAGAGGCTCCTGGCGCAAGGTTTCGTCGGTCAGGATTGCAAAAGCCTTACCCGTACGCTGGAGGTGGCTACTGACGCAATCCAGGGTTCTGCGAACTTCGGGTTTGGCGAGTGAGCGAAGCGGTTTGACTTCAACCCAGACGACCTCACCCGATTTGAGCGTTACCTCAAAGTCTGGGGTGTAGCGTCGCGTGCGGCCGCCATCTGGATAGTGGAAGGGCTCCGGTTGTTCGCTATAGCGGGTAACTTCCTGGTTCACTTCAAGCAGGTAGGCTGCGTCGAGTTCGAGCAGCCCCTCGCAATGCACCAGGCGGCCATTTTTCTGACTGGGGAACTTGGCGCGCATGATGCCGCCTGATGGACTGATGACTTCTCGCGACCGGGAATGGGTATCACCGACGGCCGTACGACCTCGCCAGGTTCCACTCCAAAGGGAGATAGGCATGGTGTGACTCCTCCTGGCGGAAGGGCGAGCAAGCCCCTCCGCGACATGAGTTACGGATACAGGTGCCCGAATTCAGGCAAAAAGGTTCTCCCCGCTTGGTGAAAACACCAGGCGAAAATCGGGCAACGAAGTGGAGTCGGGCTTGACGCTGACCAGGACGGTCGCGATACTGAAGGTGTCTAAGCTTCTAGGTATCGCAAGATGCCCAATCAGCGGGACGCCCGAAAGGTGCGTCCCGTTTTACATTTTGGCCTCCTGTTTTTGATTGACGGCACGGCCGCCAGAAAGAAAGGGAGAAGCCCGCCGGCAGGAATCGGTCATTCCGATTACCTCGGTCATGATTCGAATCTGGGACGGGTTCAATGCTGGCCATGCTTCACGCAGCGCTTGAAGCAAGCAGAACATTTCGGGGGAGGTGCTGTGCGGGATCGTCAGGGAACGATTGGAAGCTTCAACTGCGGCATGCATTTCGGCTTTACCTTGCTCATCCAGTTCGAAGAACTGAGCAATGCACTCCAGGAACGCAGGGGATGGCGGTCCCTTCTGCCCGCTTTCCAGGGCAGAGATATAGCTCTTCGCGTAGCCTAATCGCTTCGCAAGCTCAGCTTGCTTGACGTTGTGACGCGACCGGAGCGTGAGAAGGAAATACGAAAACGGGCTCATGATCACCGATCATTTTGGCCCGTTTTTTCTGGGAAATAAACAAAAAGTCGTTATATATCAGCTTGATGCATTAAACTCCCACACATCGAAGCATCAAAATACCGCTTATTGAATCCTTATTTTAAGGATTGTTCTTTCTCATACCGGATTAGTTTTTGGTACCGCTCATGCTATGCGAAACACCCAAGCCCTCTCGATCAAAAACCAGATAGAGCAAGCTCGATCATTCAGAACTACAGAACGGTGACCGCTAGAGGTTCCTTACGGAGATGAACGCCGAACGTCAGTGCATCATAGCGGTTGAAGAATGTTTCAAAGTAGAACCGGTGCTGCTCGCCATTGTCATCGCACAGAATTAATTCAGATGAACCGAGCGGCCCCCCGCGCTGGGGGCCACAATATCCCACTATCGCAGCAAACAAGTCGATCTCACGTATCCGAGAAAATCGCCTAGCAAATTCTGGAGATCTAATGTGGTGGCGGCACGGCATCAAAGGGTCAAAGTCGACTGCGCGCCTATCCCGGTGGGGATGTCCAGAGATCGGAGCAAGTCAAGATAGTTGTCGCCTGATTCATGCGGCGAACCGTGTTTTATT
>NZ_CAJHOB010000027.1 GCF_905120355.1 Azonexus hydrophilus
CCGTTTTCGATCATTTTACGAAACGTTGGACTCCACTTTTTTCAGCCTACCTCACGGTGGCTCACTGAAACGGATACGTTGATGTTTGCGTTGTTCGATCACGGGGACGATTCCGGCTACCAGTAGGAAGACGCTGATTTTAGCAAAGGCCGGGGCGAATTTGACTTTTACCTGCCCCGCCCGTATCTTTCCCGGCTACCGGCTGGTCCGGGGCGCCGATTTGAACTCAGATTGCGGGCGCTTGCCAAATACTGCTAAACGGGGACTGCCCAGTTCGCGTTTGTGCCAACTGGGTTTTTTGTTTTAGGAACAAGCATGCCGGGACAATCGGTCGGTGTCGTCCAAGCACAACAGTTTCACTTCGCGCAGCCCTTGCGGCTGCGTAGCGGCGTCAGTCTGCCTGCCTATGATCTGGCGGTGGAAACCTATGGCACCCTGAATGCTGCCAAATCCAATGCCATCCTGGTTTGTCACGCCTTGTCGGGGCATCACCATGTTGCCGGACATTATGCTGACCAGCCGAAGAATATTGGCTGGTGGGACAACATCGTCGGTCCCGGACGACCGCTCGATACCGATCGCTTCTTCATCGTCGGGGTCAACAATCTGGGTGGGTGTCACGGTTCGACCGGGCCGACCACGCTCAATCCGGCGACGGGTAAACCCTGGGGGGCGGATTTTCCCATTGTCGCGGTGAGTGACTGGGTGGAGACACAGGCGCGTCTGGCGGATCTGTTCGGTATCGACGCCTGGGCCGCCGTGATGGGGGGCAGTCTGGGAGGGATGCAGGCGCTGCGCTGGACGATTTCACATCCGGCGCGGGTGCGTAACGCCTTGATCATCGCCTCGGCGCCGAAATTGACAGCGCAGAACATCGCTTTCAACGACGTGGCTCGACAGGCCATTCTGACCGATCCGGATTTTCATGGTGGGCATTACTACGAACATGGCGTACGACCGGTGCGCGGCCTTCGCCTGGCACGCATGTTGGGCCACATCACCTATCTGTCGGATGACCAGATGGGGGAAAAATTCGGTCGCGAACTGCGCAATGACCGGTTTACCTTCGATTACGACGTGCAGTTTGAAGTCGAATCCTACCTGCGTTATCAAGGGGATAAGTTCGCAGGCTATTTTGACGCCAACACCTATCTCCTGATGACCAAGGCGCTCGATTATTTCGATCCGGCCCGTCTCGATGGCGGCGATTTTGTGCGCGCCATGGCGCGCACGGATGCGCGCACCAATTTCTTCATCGCCTCGTTCACAACTGACTGGCGTTTTTCGCCGGCTCGTTCGCGTGAAATTGTCGCTGCTTTGCTGGCCAATGGTCGGCCGGTCACTTACGCCGAAATCGATCTCAACTTCGGCCATGATTCCTTCCTCATGGAAGACGCGCACTATCACGCCCTGGTCGGGGCTTTTCTCGGGAACATCACGCTATGACCAATGCCCTGGGTCGTGCCGATTTCGATGTCATCGCCAGCTGGGTTGCGCCGGGCCACCGCGTGCTTGATCTCGGTTGTGGCAATGGTGCGCTGCTGCGCCACCTGATCGACAGCCGACAGGTCGTTGGCTGGGGGGTGGAGATCGACAAGAGCGATGTGCTGGCGGCCATCCGCAATGGCATCAGCGTCATCCAGAGCAACCTGGAAGACGGTTTGCGCGATTTCGCCGATCAATCTTTTGACCACGTCGTGCTGTCGCGCACCCTGCAAACGGTGCGTCACACCGAGGACATTCTGCGCGAGATGCTGCGGGTCGGGCGCGAAGCGGTGGTCTCCTTTCCCAACTTCGCCTATTGGAAAAACCTGCGCTCGGTCCTGAACGGACGCATGCCGGTGTCGGAAGACCTGCCTTACCAGTGGTACAACTCGCCCAATGTGCGCTTTTTCACCCTGCTCGATTTCGAGGCGCTGTGCGAACAGATGGCGCTGACCGTCGTCGAGCGGCAGGTGCTGGATGAGGAAGGGCAGGTCGTGGATGCCGATTCGGCACGCGATCTGAATTTCCTTGGCAGCCTCGCCGTTTACCGCCTGACCCGGAATTCCTGATGCCCGCCTGGCTCTCTGCGATGCTGAATCGGCGCATGCTGATCTGCATCTTTACCGGTTTCGCCTCTGGCCTGCCGCTGTATTTGCTGCTCAACCTGGTGCCCGCCTGGTTGAAAACAGAGGGTTTATCGCTGCGGGCAATCGGCGCGTTTGCCCTGATCCAGTTTCCTTACACCTGGAAATTTCTCTGGGCGCCGCTACTCGATCGCTACGGTATCCTGCCCTGGCTGGGGCGGCGGCGCAGCTGGATGTTCGTCTCCCAACTCGGGCTGCTGGCAGCGATTGCCTGGCTGGGGCATTTGTCGCCGCGGGACGATCTGCCGCTGATCGTTGTGCTGACGGCCGTGCTTGCCTTTCTTTCCGCGACGCAGGATATCGCGCTCGATGCCTTTCGCCGGGAGATTCTGCCGGATGCTGAACTGGGGCTGGGCAATGCCATTCACGTCAACGCCTACCGCATTGCCGGGCTGGTGCCGGGTTCGCTGGCGTTGATCCTGGCCGATCACTTGCCGTGGAGCCAGGTGTTCCTGATTACCGCGGCGTTCATGGTGCCCGGCCTGCTGATGACCCTGAGCGTGCGCGAGCCGCTGGCTGCCGGCGGTACACCGCGTACGCTGCGAGAGGCCGTCGTCGAACCGTTTCGCGAGTTCTTCGGTCGGCACGGTACCCAATCAGCCCTGCTGGTGCTGGCATTCCTGTTTTTCTACAAACTTGGCGATTCCTTGTGCACCGCACTGGCCACGCCGTTTTACCTGGACATGGGCTATACCAAGACGGAAATCGGCATCATTGCCAAGAATGCCGGGCTGTGGCCAGCCGTGGCGGGAGGCATTCTGGGCGGGGTGTGGATGTTCAAGCTGGGCATCAACCGCGCCTTGTGGGTATTCGGCGTGGTCCAGGCAGTGACCATACTTGGTTTTCTCGGGCTGGCCTGGGTGGGGGCGGCAGAATCGACGCCGGCCCGCCTGATCCTGCTGGCGCTGGTGATCGGTAGCGAAGCCATCGGTGTGGGGCTGGGCACGACAGCGTTCGTCGCCTTCATGGCGCGCACCACGCACCCGGCCTATACCGCAACGCAGCTGGCTTTATTTACCAGCCTGATGGCGGTGCCGCGGACGGTAATCAATGCGGGCGCGGGCTGGCTGGTGGAACAAATGGGCTGGACCGGGTTTTTTGCCCTGTGCTTCGTGCTGGCACTGCCGGGCATGTTGCTTCTGCTCAGGGTCGCTCCGTGGCACGAACCGGTAGATCGTCCCTGCGCCTGATCCGCCGTCGGTCCAGCCACCACGCGTAGGCCGGCAGGATCAAGGCAGACCCCGGCAACAACAGCAAGACCAGGTAGGGCGACAGGTGCGCCAGACAGCGCATGTGGGCAAGCAGCTCGGCCCGTTCTTCCGGCGTCCAGTTCTCCCCGTTGCGTGGTTTCATCAGCAGGGGCATGACACCGCGTATGGAAGCGGCATCGGTGATGACGCGCCGCATTTCGCGTCGCTGTGCCGTAAGGATCTGCCGCCACCAGTCGGGTGGCGGGCTGGAATTGTCCTGCACGGGCTAGTGGAGTACAGCGAGGGTTTTGCGCAGTGCCTGCCAGCCTCGCCAGACCAGGAAGCCACGTTTCGCCCAGCGCCAGCCACGTTGCGGACGCAGCGCAGCGAGCAGGGCCACACCGGTGCCAACGGCGAGTGGGTGCTCGCGCAGCCAGCGCACACCGTGCGTGACTTGGTCGCCTGTGGCGCACAAAGTCTTCAGCGCCTGGCTGTGTTCGGCCAGCGCAGTGCGCTGGGCCGCGATACGGGCGGTCAATTGTCCGCGACGCATGGCGAGTAGCAGGCGCTTTTCGTTCATTGTGGGTCCCGCAGTTGGGCAATATCTTGTTCAAGCTCGCCCAGGCTGCCTTGAAACAGGCGGCTTGGTTTGCGGAACTGACGGCGCAAGGAGAAGGCCAACCAGAATGCAGCGATGAAAAATACGCCGGCAAATGCACCAAACACCAGTACCCGCTGTTCCCAGAACGCCAGCGCCAGACTGAATACCGCCATGATGATGCCCAGTGCGGTCAGGAAAGCGATGCCGGTAGCCCGCATCCAGAGGCCGATGAGGCGGAATTTTTCCTCCTCGATTTCGACCACGAGCAGCTCCGCCCGCGTACGGCCAGTGCTGAGCAGGGTGAGGAGCAGACTCTTCAGGGATGCGAAGAGGCCACCGTGGCTCCCTTCGCCAGTGTTCGGCGCAGTCACTTTCAGCGGCGGCCGATCAGAACGCCCAGCGCCAGCCCGAGCGCAGCAGCGACACCGACGGCCTTCCACGGTTGGTCATGCACGAAATCGTCGGTAGCGCGGGCGCAAGCCTTGGTTTTGTCGACCACGGCATGTTCCATGTCGATCAGACGATCCTTCGCATCGCGCAGGCGGGCGCCCAGGCGGTCGCGGAGTTCACCCACTTTTTCGCCGGCAACGCCGGTGGTGGCGCGCAGCAGTTCTTCGGTGTCGGAAATGACGACCTTCAGGTCGGAAACCAGTTTTTCCTTGTTGGCATTTGCTTGTTCGGCCATTTTGCAACCTCGTTCAATAGCGGTTAGGGGGAGTCTCTAGGTTAGCGGGTAGTGCACGCTAAATCAATTCGCATCGTATTGATTTACTGAAAAAACCACGCATCGGCGAACTTTCGTTACATTGAGTCGCAGCAAAAAATCTACAATGCCGGACCTCAATTTGGTACGACATCATGCACCTGATCGATTGGCGCGGCCTGGGCCGGGCATTTCTTTTTTTCTGGTATTTCTCTGCAGTAACCCATTTCCTGCTGTTTTTTACTGGCGCAACCGGGTTTCTGCCGCTGCGCCAGGGGTTCATCTTCAGCCTGCTGTGGCTGCTGCCCTTGCTGGTGTTTCCTGCCAAGGCGCGGCAGATTAGCGCGGTGCTGGGGGTGGTTCTGGGCATTGGTGCCTTGGTCAACCTGGGTTATTTCGCTATTTACCGGCAGGAATTTTCGCAAAGCGTCCTGTTCATCATTTTCGAGTCCAATCCGGCCGAAGCCAGCGAATATATCGATCAGTACCTGAAATGGTGGATGTTCCCTGCGTTGTTTGCTTTTCTTGCCGGCGCTTATGCCTTGTGGCGTGGGGTGCGTCCGCTCAACATGCGCCCGCTCGGCCGGATCATGCTGTTTCCATTACTGGTTGCCGCACTGCTGGTGCCGCCGGCGCTGAAGGTAGCGCGCGGCGGAACATTCGATGGCGGTCGCTATCAGGAATCAATGCTCAACCGCATGGAGCCTGCCGTGCCCTGGCAGTTTCTGGTCGGCTATAGCCGCTACCAGGAGCAGCTGGCGGGCATGCAGGCCCTGCGTGAGCAGACCGAGCGCATTCCGCCGATTGCCGAATTGGTGGATGCCCGCGCCAATAAACCGGGGACGCTGGTGCTCTTGCTGGGCGAATCGACCAGCCGTCTGCACATGAGCCTGTATGGTTACGGGCGACCAACCAATCCGAAGCTGAGCGCACAGCGTGATGAGTTGTCCCTGTTCAATCAGGTCTATGCTTCGCGCCCCTATACCATCGAAGCCCTGCAGCAGGTGCTGACCTTCGCCGACCAGCAGCATCCGGATCTGTATCTGACGCAGCCGTCGATCATGAACATCATGAAGCAGGCCGGTTATCGTACCTACTGGATCACCAATCAGCAGACGCTGACCAAGCGCAATACGATGCTGACCAATTTTTCCGAACAGATGGATGAGCAGGTCTACCTCAATCACCAGCGTTCGCAGAATTCCTACAGTTTTGACAGCCAGGTGCTTGAGCCGCTGAAGGAAATCCTGGCGGATGGCCAGGCGCGGCGTTTCATCGTCATCCATCTCCTCGGTACGCACATGCGTTACAAGTACCGCTTCCCGCCCGAGGCCGAGTTTTTCAAGGATCGTACGGGCATTCCGGAGTGGGCCGATGCCGGCCAGGCGGATTTCATCAATGAGTACGACAACGCCGTGCGCTACAACGACGAAGTCGTTGCCAATGTGCTGGACATCATGCGCAGCGCCGATATTCCCAGCCAGCTGGTGTATTTCTCCGACCATGGTGAAGATGTCTACGACACGCCGCCGCATGACTTCATCGGGCGCAACGAGGCCAAACCGACGTTGCCGATGTACACCGTGCCATTCTTCATCTGGCGCTCGCCGGCCTGGTTGGCGGAAGACAAGCGGGATTATTCCGCTTACGCCGAACGTACCTATCAGCTTGACCATTTCATCCACACCTGGGCCGATCTGAGTGGTTTGCGCTATGCCGGTCATCAGCCGCAGAACAGTCTGGTGAGTCCGACCTATCAGCCACGGCCGATCCTAGTGGGCGATCCGGGCAGTCCGCAGCGTTTGATCGATCTGCTGGCGCCGACACGGTAGTGGCGGGCATGTACCAGACTGACGTCGATCTTGCGGCCTGCAACACGCTCGCCCTGCCAGGGCGGGCGGCGGCGTATGTCAGGGTGACGGCGGCGGACATGCTGGCCGAGGTGGAGGCAAATCCGCGTTGGCTCGGGCAACGGCGATTCATTCTGGGAGGTGGCAGCAATCTGGTGCTGTGTGGTGATTTCGCTGGCCTGCTCCTGCACATGGCGATTCCCGGCCGGCGACTGGTCGGGGAGGACGATGAGGCCTGGTATGTCGAGGCAGGGGCCGGTGAGAACTGGCATGCCTTCGTTTTGTGGACATTGGCCCGGGGCTGGCCCGGACTGGAAAATCTGGCCCTGATTCCGGGTACGGTGGGCGCGGCTCCGGTGCAGAACATCGGCGCTTATGGGCTGGAGGTGGGTGAATTGGTGGCGCGTGTGCGGGCCTGGGATTTCCGTCGCAACGCCTATGTCGACTACAGTCGCGAAGCCTGCCGTTTCGCCTACCGCCACAGTGTGTTCAAGGAAGAAGGCCGGCATCTCGACGGATCGCTGGCGATTGTCGCGCTGACCTTGCGTCTGCCCAAACGCTGGCAGGCCAACTGTCGTTATGCCGATGTGGCTCAGGAGCTGACGGCGCGTGGCATCACGCAACCGGTAGCCAGCGATGTTGCCGCAGCGGTGATTGCCGTGCGGCAGCGCAAGTTGCCGGACCCGGCGGTATTGCCCAATGCTGGCAGTTTCTTTCATAACCCGATCGTATCCGCCGCGCAGGCTGCCGAATTGCAGCAGCGCTATCCTGATGTGCCGATCTATCCGCAGCCGGATGGCCGGGTCAAGCTGGCCGCTGGCTGGCTGATCGAAGCGGCTGGCTGGAAAGGCAAGGCCTTGGGGCCGGTCGGCATGTATCAGAAACAGGCGCTGGTGCTGGTGAATCATGGTGGTGCCAGCGGCGAGGATGTCCGGCGCAGCATGGCCGCAGTGCAGGCAGCGGTGCGGACGAAGTTTGCGGTCGAACTTACTCCGGAGCCGGTGTTTCTCTGACCTGCAGGCAGGCGGCGAGGCCGCTGGCGAGGGTTTCAGCCATGCGCCGCTGGCGGATCGGGTCGCGTAATTCGAGTTCTTCTTCCTTGTGCTTGATGACCCCCGCTTCGAATAGCACTGCCGGCAGAGTCGTCCGCTGTAGCACGAACAGGTTGTCGTAGAACCAGACTCCATTGTCCGCGTCGGCGGCAAAGTGTTTGCGGCTATGCCAGTCACTTGGGGTAAATCCGGCGCGGCGCAGCAGGGCGCCCATGCTGGAGGCGCAGCGCAGACTGGTACGCAGGTCGGGATTATTGGCCGAGACGAACAGGCCGAAACCGCGCTTGACTTCGGTATGCGTGCGTTCGATACCTTCCCATTCCCAGGATTGAAGATAGGCTTCGCTCACCGAATCGTGATGGATGGAAATGAAAAAGTCGCTGCCTACGGCCAGGAGCGGTCGTTCCTGCAGAGTGCTCTGGGTGCCGGAAAAGTTGATTGGACGCACTATGTGCCCAAGGTGGCGGACCTGTTCGGCAAGTAGGGCGGCCAATTCCTGATTGAATAAAAATTCATCACGCCCCCGGGCAGAGACTGCTCCGCCATCGTCCACCCCATGACCGACATCGATGGCAATTTCAGCCTGTGCCAGCGTGCTGCGACAGCTGCAACACAACAGGGCGAGGGCGAGCAGGCGACAGAGTGTTTTCGGCATGGCGGGCCTCCTTTACCGGAACGAACCGGCAGCCTACGCTAACTTGCGCTATATTTCGCGCCTGCTTCTCAGGATTTCAGCATGAACGATCACACAGACAATGGCTTTCCCCGCGGCAGCAGTGCCCACAACCCCGACCTCAACTGGAGTCAGGTGCGTGAAACGGTGCTGATGCTGGAGCTGGCGGCAGTCCAGATCGAAACGGCAATGAAGGACAGCAATACCTCGGTGGATGTGCTGACGACGTCCTTTACCGGCATTGCCCAATGCATGCAGGCCATGCTGGACAAGATCAGCAACCTGCCCAGTGAAGGACCGGTGGGCGAGGTACGGGCCGAACTGCTGGGCGATTCCGGCAATGTGGCCGACCGGGTGCATCAGGCCATCATTGCCTTCCAGTTCTACGACAAACTGTGAGGTAGGTCGTCAACCGTAGAGTCCAACGGGTTAAGCGGCTATCTGTTTTGC
>NZ_CAJHOB010000028.1 GCF_905120355.1 Azonexus hydrophilus
ACGCTGCTGCCTGACTCCGATTAACTCGGAAAGACGGTAGTGGTCGGACGGTTACAGACTTTCTGTCTGATGCTGAATTTCATTACGTGCCAACGACAGTTGGCGCGTTCTTACCGCGAGGAAAATCGAAAGGAAAATGATGACAGCGCCCAAACTACTCGCGGCCAAAATGAACGATTTGAATTCATTCCACACATCTTCTTTAGTAACGGTCGGACCTTTGCCAAAAGGTGGAAGCCTCAATTGACGCAATGCCTCTTCGACCAGCGCGTAGTCACCGGGGACTGAAAAACCATAAATTCCACTGGCACGGGCAACGGCGTCATCATGTTTTATCTGGAATAGTGCTCCGGCAACTTTCGCTGCAACATCAGGCGGAACATGTTTCAGTGCAACGAACGGCCAGTTGGGATATAGGTCCGTTGAGGCTTTCAAACTAAATCCAGAGTGGCTTCTTTCTCCCAGTACTCTAAATTTTGCTATATCGACTTTCCCGGTAGTCGCTAATTCCTCAAGGTATCCCGACCGAATAAAAGCAGCCTCAACCATTCCATCATCAAGCGCCTGGAGACCAAGGTCCTGCCGACCATTCGAAGAAATAAGTTGAGCATCCCTTGGCAGAAACACCCCCGCTTTGGCGAGTGCATGTGCCGGCGCCAAGTAGGCTCCCATGAACTGAGTACCGGGAATGGAAATTCTTTTTCCTTTTAGGTCGGTGAGTTCCTTGATTTCCTTCTCATCCGCTCGTACAGCAATCACCCCCGCTAAGTCTGCTATTGGGCGATTTCCATCGAGTTCAATGAGCGTGGCAAGTGCGCCTGTTAAGGCACGCTCTGTCCGATGAGTAATGTAGTTACGTGGGTTCGTTAGCAGAAAATCAACTTGGCGGGCATCGAGTGCCACGTCAAGCTCGGTTTCGTCCATGATAGACACACGAACTTCTCGACCATTCAGCGCACCGCTCAGGTACGTCGCTAATGGCTGCCATTTCGCCAGTTGTTCTTCTTTCGGCCGCCACTGATAGACAGCCAAAGTTAGCGGTGATTTATCTTCCTTCGTGAAGCCCAATCCAATGCTGGATATAAAAATCAAAACACACAAGAAAACAGAACGCAAAAATCGCAAAATAACCCCACAATGCTATCAGTCGTCATTTCGGATGATACCCTTGGTCCAGGTCACTATGGCGAAAACATCGGTATGCGCGATTTCTAAAGCAAGGAACTACACTCATTCGTCAGCCAGACGGACAACAGCCGTTATAGCCTAGGTGTTGCGCGACAAGAGTTGGGGGGAGAGTCCGCTTCAATCAACTACCTGACGTTGGACCGTTGCAGCGACGAATGGCAGCAACGGTTCGCCAACACTCGGTGACCAAAGGCTGGTTTGGGGTTTGGGGTGCAGTGGAACGGAAAACCGTGTTAGGTATTTGTCATTGATTCTTGAGTAATGCCGTCCGCCGTTCCCGCAAACTCGGAATTAGTGGCCCTCGATTCCTACGGCTGCACTGCCTATTCTTCGTCCGCCGGATCTCGTAGAGGGCGCAATTCGCCGTTGGCGACAGCATCAGGCACCGAGAACGAATACCGCCCCAGCATGTTGATGTGCTCATGCAGCAGCGGCGACAACCGCGCTACGTCTTCGTCCTTTACCGTGTAGCCGTCAGCGCGCAGTTGGTCCAAGGCTGCCTCCATGTAAATGGAGTTCCACAAGACGATCATGTTCAGCACCAAGCCGAGCGCACCCAGCTGGTCTTCCTGCCCTTCGCGGTAATGCTGGCGCAACTCGCCGCGCTTGCCATGAAATACGGCTCGCGCAACGCTGTGGCGCCCTTCGCCCCGGTTGAGCTGCGTCAACGTACCTCGGCGCTTGGCTTCGTCATCGATGTAGGTCAGCGTGTGTAGCGTCTTGTCGATTCGACCGAATTCCGCGATGGCCTGCGCCAGTCGGGTTGGCCGGTCACCGACCTGGAGCGTGCGCATGATGCCGGTGGCCGGCACCAGACCGAGCTTGAGCGAGCCAACCAGACGCAGCATGTCGTCCCAGTGCGGTACGATTTTTTTCAAGCTCAGGTTGTGCGCCGAAATGGTGTTGAGCAGGCCGTAGTTAGCCTGCGGGTCGATGCGCCAGAAGCGCGTGCCACCGACGTCCGCCAGTCGCGGGCTGAAGCGATAGCCGAGCAGGCGGAACAGGCCGAACACCACGTCGCTGTAAGCACCGGTATCAGTCATGATCTGGGTCGGCTGAAGATCCGTCTGTTGTTCGAGCACCACGGCCAGCAGGATCAGGCTGTCGCGCAAGGTACCCGGTACGGTGATGTCGTTCAGGCCAGAGAACTGGTCTGAGATCAGGTTGTACCAGGTGACGCCGCGGCCGATGCCAAAGTATTTGGGATTCGGGCCGGCATGCACCGTTCGCACCGGCACCACGAAACGGATACCGTCGGCCGATGCCACCTCCCCGCCGCCCCACAGGTTGGCCAACGCCAGGCGACTTTGAGCCGCCACCAGTATCGCGTTGGCGGCCGTCAGCGTATCGTCGCGCACATAATTTTGGTCAACCCAGGACAAGCGGTCGCGCTTGAGCGCCGGGATGTCGCCGCGAATCAGCGGCTCCGGCCCGGTATTGCAGGCTTCGGCCATCAGCACCGCGCACAAGCTGATAGGGAGATCGGTGGCGCGGGCCGTGCGCTCCGAGAGGTGGGTGAAGGCGTCGGTAAAGCCGGTTCGCGCAGCCACCTCCAGGATCAGTTCCGGCAAATCCACGCGCGGCAGCATGCCGGCGACCCTCTCCCGCAATGCGATCAGCGAAGCCGGTTCATCCAGCTTGTCCAACGGACTGAGTACCAACTCTTGTTTGTCGCCAACCTGATCGAAACGCACCGCCGGGTTGTCGGGCAACCGAGCGGCTACGGCGCGATAGGTACGATCAAGCTCGTTGGCCAAGGCGCTCAACGTCGGCTCGGGTTGAGCCGACAGTCCCAACGTCCGGCAGATGATCGGTCGGGTGGCCTCCCATTCCATGCCATCAAGCAGGCCAGCACGCGGATCGGCATAGCGCCAACTGGGCGACACGAAGACATCGCGCCGGCGTAAGGCGATGTGCAATTCATTGAGCACGCAGAAGGTATAGGCATGGAAATCGACGTTGCCATCCTCGCGCAGAACATGCCGCTGCCACGGCTTTCTGATCACCTCGCGCGGCGCGTCGTTACCCGGTTTCTTGCGGGCGATGTTGCTCCGCAGCCAATCAAAGGCAGCAACGACCGGCTGACCTGCAACGTTCGTACCGAAGCGAATGTGCTCGACCAAGGCCGGCAGGAAACACCGCACCGTCTTGTACTTGGCGTCCAGTTCTTGGTAATACACGTCGTCGGCCGGTCGGATCAGCGCATTGACGCCTTCGAGCGCCAACGTGAGCGCGTTGCGCGGGATCTTCTCGAACAATCGGGTGCGCAGATCGCCATCCGGCAAACTGGTGTCCAACAACATCTGGCACGCGCTGGCCAGCGTTGCCGCCGCCTGATCCAGATCCTTGAGCGTGCGCAGGCGCGACTTCTTGTCCGCCTTGATGGCGTCGCCAAACAGTTCGCGCAGGAGCACCTCCAGCACTTCCAGCCCATCGTCCTGTGCGCTGGCTTCCAGGCAATGCACGAAGGCAACCAGCGTCGCCAGGCGGCGTGGATTCGGCAGGCGCAGGATGGCACTGACCTTGGCGGCCCCTGCAAACCGGGCCAAGGCCGCCACCCGGGTCGCCGGAATACGGGCTGCTGCGGGCAGCCTGATACCCAGTTCGCGCACCGAGCGCAGTCGCATGAGCGCGACGACCAAGGATCGGCTGCTCACCATGACCGGCCCTTTGCGCAACTGATCCAGTGGCGAACTCCGGCTGCCGACCGGAACGAGCAGCAGGCTTTCCAGCCGCACCTGCTGTTCGCTGCTGATGCCACGGCCGAGCGCGTGCCACAGACGCTCCTCCACCCGGCTGCGCAGGCGGGCGATATAGCGTTCGAGTGTGCTACTGCCGGGTAGCAGCACCTTGTGCGTGACCAACCAGGTCACGGCCCGCTCGAACAGCACGGTCGGTCGGTCGGTGCCGGTCCAGCAAAGCGCGTAGAGCCAGCGGGTTAGGTGGAAGCCGATCTGGCGCTCGGTGATTTCGACATAGCCATAGTGGGTTTGGATTTCAGTCGCGTGCTGCCAGCGCTGCTCGCACGTACTGTAGGCCTTTGCATCATCAAACGTCTTGATGCGCAGTTGCTTGGCCAGCGTATGCAGTACCGGCGCCGGCACGGCCAGCGGGTCTTCCAGGAAGGTGCCGAGATAACGCAACGTGCCGAGCTGCACGGCGAAGCCAAGCCGGTTGTGTGCGCCGCGCTTCTGCGCGATCAATGCGTGGTCACTATCGTCCAGGTGGAAGTAACGGGCGAGGTCGTCGGGCGACGGCGCTCCGGTGTATCGGCCATAGCTTTCGCGCTGTTCGTTGGAGAGAAAGCTGACCGGCATGAGTGCTCCTGTAGAAGGGCCACAACCCTGTTACGGCTTGCCTTGGTGCATGGCCCAAATTCGCTTGACCTGGCTGGTGCTGCATCCAGCCAACTCGGCAGTTTTCTGGATCGTGTGGCCAGCTCGCCGCAGGGCCACAATGCGCTGGTGGGTGGGGCCATCTGGCTTCCTCCCCGTATATTTTCCGGAAGCCTTGGCAAGTTGCACGCCTTGGCGCTGCCGCTCGCGACGGGTCTCGTAATCGTCGCGTGCCATTTGCAGGGCCAGCTTGAGCAGGAGTTCCTGAACCGACTCCAGCACGATCTTGGCCACGCCATCAGCTTCGGCGGCGAAGTCGGAGAGATCAACCAAACCCGGCACAGCCAGCCTGGCGCCTTTGGCCCGGATCGAGCCGACCAATTGCTCGGCCTCGGCCAAGGGGAGTCGGCTGATGCGGTCGATCTTCTCGGCGACCACCACCTCGCCCGGTTGCAGGTCGGCGATCATCCGCAGCAATTCGGGCCGGTCGGCGCGGGCACCCGACGCCTTCTCACGGTAGACGCCGGCGATGTAATAGCCGGCCGCCCGTGTGCTGAGCTCAATCTCCGCCTGTCGAGTGAGATCCTGCTCTTCGGTACTGACGCGAAGGTAAATACGGGCGATGTTCATGGATGCTGGCCAGAATGGGTATACGGAACTTGGCTAACTATAGACGGTATGGCCAATAAAGCGAAACACAATGTAAATTGTCCACCGCCAATTTGGCCATTCATATTGGCCAGATCAACGCCAGAGTAGCGTCGGCCATTGACTTCAGTGTTGCACCAAGTGATACAATGAGCCATGAGAGTTTTCAAGACACGGGTATTTGATCGTTGGGCTGGGAAAGCTGGCGTCACCGACACCGCTTTGTTGAAGGCCGTTTCAGATATTGAACGCGGGCTGATCGATGCGGATCTGGGTAGCAACCTGTTCAAGCAAAGGGTGGCGCTACCTGGACGAGGCAAAAGCGGTAGCACGCGCACTTTGCTGGCCACACGGTTCGCTGGCACGTTGTACTTTCTTTTCGGGTTTGAGAAAAAAGATCGCGACAGCATCACCCAGCGCGAGCTGGGGATTTACCAGACCCTCGCGAGCACATTGGTCGTGCTCAGTAACGATCAGATTGAAACCGCGTTGAAAGCCAACGAATTGATGGAGGTGCAGCATGAGCCGAATGATTAACGAAGCCCTGGAAACGATGCGTGGTTTGCATGACATCGGTGCAGTGAACAAGCAAACATTGCGTGATTTTGAAACACAATGCCTGCCACCGCCGGCCTACACGGCAGAAATGATCCGGCGCTTGCGGGAGAGCCTGCACATCAGTCAGGCCGTCTTTGCTGCCTACCTCAACGCCAGTATCTCTACCGTTCAGAAGTGGGAAAACGGAGATAAAAAACCCAGTGGGGCTGCGGCACGATTGCTTTCAGTGATTGAACGCAAGGGGCTGGAAGTGCTGGTTTGAACAAGCTGCCTGTAGCGGGAGACGCTGCAACTGATCAAATTTTGGCGAAGTCATTCATCATTTCGCTATGATCGGCAGAGATCGGCCAACAAGAGTCATTCAGGATTTTTCTCCATTGCGGCCATTTGCTTTTTCGCTCGCTCTGAAACGGTCATTGAGCCGTGGGTGCTCAGATTTTCAGCTTGGACGGTCGGTATGCAGCGAGAGCGGTCACTGGCGGGGCGAAAATGGCGGTGGGCCGAGCGGCAGCGTACTGAGTGCTCCTGCCGTTCCAGCAGGCTCAATTTGATTCAGGTGGCGGACCGTAGCCGGCCAGTAACTGCCATTCGACCAGTAATAAGAGCGGCCGATTGAACGGCCGCTTCACTTTTGAATTCGGCTGGACAAGTTCACACCA
This sequence comes from Azonexus hydrophilus, assembly GCF_905120355.1. Taxonomy (GTDB): domain Bacteria; phylum Pseudomonadota; class Gammaproteobacteria; order Burkholderiales; family Rhodocyclaceae; genus Azonexus. The sequence continues at coordinate 6,389 of NZ_CAJHOB010000028.1, forward strand.
GTGAATCGATCCTCGATCCACTGTTTCCAAGAAATGTACTAAGCATTCAGATCTATCCCGAATTTTTCACAAAAATGGGCAAATCTCGCTTAACTCATTGATATAATTGAGGTTACGCCAATAACGCTTCGTAAGAAGCTTAACCGAGACTGCCCATGAGTGATTGTATCCCGACCCAGCTCCGTTTTCCTGCCATGGCAGGTTTTACCGTCCGCGCGGACTTCGAAGGCGGCAGCGTCTCCAGCGATTTCGGGGCACTCTTGATGCACGGGGTGGATCGGCAAACCGGATTGATCCAGCGTCTGGCGGCGAGCATCCGGGATCAGCGGCATCCGTCCTACATTGATCACAGCCTGAACGATCTGCTCCGCCAGCGGATTTTTCAGACGGCCTGCGGCTATGTGGATGGCAACGATGCCAACAGCCTGCGCCATGACCCGGCATTCAAACTCGCCGTCGAGCGCGCCCCGCTGGACGACAACAATGCGCTGGCATCAGGTCCGACGTTCTCGCGGCTGGAGAACAGCCTGTCGCGCCGCGACATCTACCGCATGGCCCGGGCTTTTGTCGATGCCTTCATTGCCAGCTACGCGAGTGCGCCGTCGCTCATCGTGCTGGACATGGACCATTCCGAAGACCGAACTCACGGCGCGCAGCAACTTTCCCTTTACAACCACTATTACCAAAGCTACTGCTACTTGCCCTTGTTTCTGTTCGAAGGACTCTCCGGCAAGCTCATCACGGCGGTGCTGCGCCCTGGCAAACGCCCGACCGGCCGGGAGAATGCGGCCATCATCGGCCGCGTCGTGCGTCAGCTGCGTCAAGCCTGGCCCGAGACACACCTCATCCTGCGCGGCGACGGGCATTTCTCCAATCCCGAACTCATGGCCCTGTGCGAAAAGGATGCGCGGATGGATTTCGTCTTTGGCCTGGCCGGAAATAAAGCCCTGAGCCCCAAGGCCGAACCGCTGCTCGCCGAGGCGCGCGCCCTGCATGAGCGACACTGTGCTGATGCGCGCACGTTGAAACAGCCTGCCCCCGCTGCGACGCGACTGTATGACGACGTAGATTACCAGGCCGGCTCTTGGTCCCGCGCCTGGCGTGTCGTGGTCAAAGCAGAAGTCATGAGCCTGGGGGACAATCCGCGCTTTGTCGTGACCTCACTGACCGATCCGACCCCCGAGGCTATCTACCGAGATATGTACTGCCCACGCGGCCAGGACGAGAACTTCATCAAGGCCATCAAGAACGACCTGGGCAGCGACCGCACTTCCGATCACAGCTTCCTGGCCAATCATCTGCGCCTGTTCTACGCCTGCGCGGCATACCAGCTGATTCACAGCTTGCGTGAAAACACCCTGTGCCATACCGAACTGGCCAAGGCGCAGCCCATGACCATCATTCTCAAACTGTTCAAGCTGGCGGTTCGGGTGGTGCAATACAAAGACCGAATCAAGCTTCACTTGCCCAGCACCTGCCCCGTCAAGGGCTTGTTGCAGCGGGTCACCGAACTGCTCTTTGAGGTAGGCTGAAAAAAGTGGAGTCCAACGTTTCGTAAAATGATCGAAAACGG
>NZ_CAJHOB010000029.1 GCF_905120355.1 Azonexus hydrophilus
GGTCTGGGCGATGGCAACGATGTGATTGCTGAGTTTGGTACCGATGGCGAAGACATCGTTGAATTGAGCGCGGGTATTGCGCCCGAAGACATCCTCGTGCGCTGGACGCTGCAAGGCGACATGGCGGTCACTTTGCCCGATGGCAGCCGGTTGACGGTGCGCGGTCAGGCAAACAGCGGGTGGAATACGAATGGCATCGAACAGCTGCGTTTCGCCGATGGCACGGTATGGGATCGGGCCGAACTTGCCAGCCGCGCTCTTGCGACAACCGCAGGAGACGATGCCGTCGTCGGCGGTTATGGCGACGATGCGCTGGACGGCGGGGCTGGGAACGATCATTTCCAGAATCTGGGTGGCTACGACACTTACCTCTTCGGCGTGGGCGACGGCCAGGATGTGATCGAAACGAACGGTGGCCGTGTTCTGTTCAAACCCGGCATCGGCCAGAACGATATCGTGTTCAGCCGCGATGGGAACGATCTGCTGGCCACGATTGCCGGCACCGACGATTCGGTGCGCCTTGCGAACTGGCTGGCTAACCGTTGGCAGAATGTCGACCGCTTTGAATTCGCCAATGGCGCGCATTTGAGTGGGAGCGATGTGCTGGCCAAGCTCAATACTAGCGAAGGCGCAGAAATCATCTACGGCTCACCCGATGGGGAAACGCTCACCGGCACCGAGAAAGACAGCCGCATTTATGGCCGCGAGGGCAATGATGTGCTGCTCGGCAGCGCGGGCAGCGATGAATTGTATGGCGAAGCCGGCAACGATACCCTCGACGGCGGCGCTGACCGCGATTGGCTCTATGGCGGCGAAGGCAACAACACCTACATCGTGGCGCCGGGTATGGGGCTGGATAACGCATTCGGGGCAAAGCTTGCAGTCGCCAGTGATACCGTGCAGTTTGCTGCCGGTATCCGGCCTGAGGACGTATCGATACAACTGGATAGCCAACGTTGGTACGGCGAACCGGGCGATACGGGTTACGCTGCCTTGGTCATCGGTATTGGCGGTAACGATGCGCTGATCGTGCGCACCGAGGACTGGAACGATCTGGGCCGGGGAGCCATCCAGCGTTTTCGTTTCGACGATGGCACTGAATGGACGCTGGCCGATGTGATTGCACGGGCCGATGGCGGCAAGATGGGCTGGCAGGAGCGGTTCGGGGGCGATTCGAGCCCCATGCTCGGCAGCCAGGCGGATGATGAAATCTACGATTATTCGGGTGAATCGGTCACGGTCCAGGCGCGTGGCAACGATGACAATATCTATCTGGCGGGGGGCGATAACCGGGTTTCGGCAGGCGCAGGCGATGACAGGGTGTACACCGGCCTGGGTAATGATCTGATTGCCGGCGAAGCGGGCGACGATGAAATCGAGTCCGGAGAAGGCGACGACACGATCCTGTTCAACTACGGCGATGGTCATGACCGGCTACGGGCAGGTGAAGGGATGGACACGCTGTCGTTCGGCGCCAGCATCGCGCCCGCCATGCTCTCGGTACGGCTCAACCGCGAGGGGCAGGTGGTGTTGCAGGTCGATGGCGGTGCAGGCGGCTCAATCACGCTGCTCGATGCTTCGGTGGACAATCCTGCGGGTGATCTGGAGCGGATTCAGTTCATCAATGCCGAAGGTCAGGCCCGTATTTTCGATCTGACGGGATGGCTGCGTGCCCATCCAGTGGCGCTGGTGAATGCCACGGCAGATGCACCGCTGACTTTTGATGGCGCTTTCGAGCTGACTGGCGCCGTGGCCCCGGCAGGCGGATTGGAAGCAATCGCCTATGCACAGTCGGGTGATTTGTTCGCATCGGCGAACCTTGCGCACAACACGCCCAGCAGCGGCAATGACGTGCTCTATGGCACCGAAGCCGGCGACACGCTGGATGCTGGCGCGGGCGACGACATCATGCTGGGTCTGGCGGGCGATGACACCCTCTTCGGTGGTGACGGCAACGATCTGATTCAGGGCGGCGATGGCGATGATATGCTCGACGGCGGCGCGGGGAATGACACCCTTTACGGCGGTCGGGGTGCCGATACCCTGGTGGGCGGCACGGGGCAGGATGCACTGTATGGCGAGTGGGGCGGCGACACCTACCTGTATCAGGCAGGCGATGGCGTAACCATCATCGACGACGATCACCGCATGCTGGGATGCGCTTATCAGCCTCAATTCTTCGCGATGGACGTCCCCGGTGGCGATGGCGGTTATTGTGCTGTCGACGATGCACCCAACATCCTCAGTTTCGGGCCGGGCATCCGCCCCGAAGACCTGCGTTATTCGGAAGAAAACGGTGATTTGGTGATCGAATTTGCCAATCGCCCGGGTGACAAGGTCGTCTTGCGTGGCTACATGCCCGGACGCGCTACGCAAACCCGTTCGGTGGACGTCATTCGCTTTGCCGACGGGACTGAAATCGTGGCGGATACCATCGAGCCGACCGGCAAGACCGAAACGGCGGGCGAGGAAGGCGGCGGGCTTTATGGCACGCCGTTTGCCGATACTCTGGTCGGCGGCGATGGCGATGATGTGATCTACGGCGAAGGCGGCTCGGATGTTCTGGTAGGCGGTGCCGGCTCGGATACCTACAACGTTTATAAGGAATGGGGATCGTCCCCCGTTCAGACAACCATCGTCGAAACCTGGCGGGCGCAAGACAGTAACCGCCTCGAATTGACCGGCGAGGTTGACGCCGATGCCCTGTATCTGGCTTTCGATGGCCGCGATCTGGTGCTGCATCTGAATGAAGAAGGCGACTTGATCCGCTTTGCCGGGTTCGATCCCCGCGCACCGGGCATGCAAGCTCCTGTTTCAGAAATCAGCCTGCCCTGGGAGGGCGTGACGCTGTCGTTCGATGATCTGCTGGCGCGGGGCGTGCGTTACGGCGATCAGGTGCAGGATATTTACGTCATCAATATCGGAGATGGCGAGGTCTTTATCGACGACATTGCCGCCCCTGATGCGGAAAAGATATTGCGTTTTGGCTCTGGTATCGACCCGGAAACGCTACGCGCCAACCTGAGTTTTGCAGCCGATGGCAAGGGTGATCACGTGCTGCTCATCTCCTATGGCAATGCGGGCGATGTCGTGCGGCTGGCCGGTTTCAATCCTGATGATGTGCTTGCAAGTGACCACGCCATTAGTCGCTTTGAATTTGCCGATGGCACGCTGTGGGATTACGCCGCGCTGGTTGCCAACGGTTTTGTGGTTGAAGGGAATGCGCAACCGAACGAACTGACCGGAACCAACCTTGCCGACAGGGTGTATGGCGGTGATGGCGATGATGTTCTCCGTGGCGGGGCTGGCAGCGATGAATTGTATGGCGGGCAGGGTAACGACCTGCTTTTCGGTGGCGCGGGAGATGATGCTTACATCTTCAACAAAGGGGACGGGATCGATACGATCATCGACAGCGGCGCCGTCGATTTCAACTACATCCGTTTCGGAGCCGATATTCGCCCTGAAGACATCCGCAAGGAGTGGGATGGTACGACCCTCATCCTGCATTACAGCGACAAGGATGCTGTGCGTATCAATGATTACTATGCCTCTGAAGGCAACCCGGTCATTCTGGGGCTGGCATTTGAAGACGGTACTGTCCTGTCGCTGACGGAACAGATGAACCGTGCGCCTGTGGCGACCGGTTCATTGGACGAAGTGTCAGTCATGGAAGGTCAGGAATTCAGCTTGACCCTTCCCGCCGATTTGTTCAGCGATCCAGATGTTTCCGATGAAATTCGGATAAGCATGCGCTTGGCAGGGGGGGATCCCTTGCCGACCTGGTTGAGGTTCGATCCTGTATCCGGAACATTGAGCGGGAAACCAGCAAACGGCGACGTAGGCAACATCTCGATCGTGGTGGAAGGCAAGGATCACTTCGGCGCGGCTGCCAACACAACGTTCAATCTCACCGTGCGAAACACCAACGACACCCCGGAAGCCGGCACGATCATTGCCGACCACCAGGCGACCGAGGATGAGCCGTTTGCCTTCACCGTGCCGCAGGATGCGTTCCACGACATCGACGTGGGCGATGTGTTGACCCTGTCGGCCACGCAGGCCGACGGTTCGGCGCTGCCGTCGTGGCTGCATTTCGACGCCGCCACGCGCACCTTCAGCGGCACGCCGGGCAATGCGGCCGTGGGCGCGCTTTCGCTCAAACTCACGGCCACGGATAGCGCTGGAGCGCAGGCGAGCCAGACTTTCGGCATGACCGTGGCCAATGTGAACGATGCCCCGGAAGTGGGGGTTCTTCTCGCCAATCAGAGCGCACGCGTGGGTGATGCATTGAACTGGCAGATGCCTGCCGGCGCCTTCACCGATGTGGATCAGGGTGACGTGCTGACCTATTCGGCGACGCTGGCCGATGGCAGCGCGCTGCCCGACTGGCTTGCATTCGATGCAGTTACCGGTACCTTCCAGGCGACGCCGCCGGCAGCGGGCAATTACGCCGTGCAAGTTACTGCCACCGACCAGGCGGGCGCACAGATCAGCCAGACCTTTGCCCTGAACGTTACCACCAGCAACAGCAACCAGGCGCCTGTCACCGTGCAGGATACAGAGACAGTAAACGAGGATGGCAAATGGTTGGCCTGCGGTAACGTACTCAGTAATGATCGCGATCCGGAGGGCCGTGCGCTCAAGGTGGCCAATGCCGGGGTTCACCAGGGCGAATATGGTCTTCTGACGCTATTGCCGAATGGGAGCTATACCTATGTGCTGAATAATCTTTCCGCCAAAGTGCAAGCCTTGGGGGCGGGTGAAACGGGCGTGGACCGTTTTGCTTATGTGGCGAGTGACGGCACGAACCGCACTACGGGTGAATTGTTGGTGAATGTCCAGGGTAAAAACGATGCGCCCACATTGAAACGTGCTTTGCAGGACGTGCAGCTGGCCAAGGGTAAATCGTTCCAATGGCAAACCCCCGCAAGTAGTTTTACGGACCGCGACAGTCAGGACAAACTCAGCTACACGGCATCGCTCGCCAACGGTAAGGCGCTTCCTAGTTGGCTCAAGTTCGATGCTGTGACACAGACCTTCAGTGGTACTGCACCTGCCAATGCTAAAACAGCACTTGATGTCCGGATGACGGCGACGGATGGTTCCGGTGCGACCGCCTCAGATGTCTTCAAGGTTAGTTTTGGCTCCAAAACCGTGCTGCCTAAAGCACCAGCAGGCGATGTTGATGAAGGATGCGGTGCGGGTCAGCATGCCGCAGAGAAACATCCAGCGCATCCGGGCGGGGGAGGTGGGCACGATCAGCCAGGATTGCCAGGGCAGAAGGCGCACCACAGCGTCAGTGATGTGCTGGCAGATTTTCTGCAGGGGTTCAAGACGCCGCAGAAAGCCGGGGCGTCATCGGCTTCTGCGCTTGATGCTGCCTGGTTCGATCGATGGCTGGATCAACCCGTCGGTCAGCCGCTCTTGCAATCTGCACCGCAGCCAGCGTCGGGAAGCCAGTTGGCGCAAACGGTCGAGCAGCACTGGCAGGCGCTGGCCGAGGCTCTGGGGCAGTTGGACGCTGATCGGCAAGGGGCTGCCAACTGGCTTGGCAAGGGACAGGGGGCGGATACGGGCGGGTTGGCCGGGTTGTTGTCTGGTGCACAGGCGTGGCAGAGAAGCGGTCAGAGCGCCGTGGGATTGGCTGCCAGTGGTACCCAACTCAAGGGCTTCGCAGGGCTACAGGAAGGCCTGGGGAAGCTGCCCCAGTGCTGAGATAGATAAGCGCCTTGGGCGGCACAGCCGTAAAAGCCGCGGGCAGCGAACAGAGATAGATTCGCTGCCCGCGGTGGCTGTTACATCAACCTGTCATTGCGCATGGATGGAGGAGAAGCGCGTTGAATGATTTAGTGCAAGGAAGCCGTAGCGACCCTCTCGCTTTCCACCCACCCTTGATTCGTTTGCAGCATGCAGCGCCGTCGCCCATGGGGCGGCGGGTGCTGTGGCTGCTCTTGGGGCTGGTCCTGTTTCTGATCGTTTGGGCTTTGCTTGGGCGTTTGGATATCGTTGCCGTGGCGGATGGCAAACTGGTGCCATCCAGTTATCTCAAGATCGTGCAGCCGTCGGAGGCGGGCATAGTCAAGGAAATCCTTGTGCGCGAGGGGGAGGAAGTGCGCACGGGGCAGATCCTGATGCGCATGGATGCGTTGATGAGCGGTGCTGATCTTGAAGCTATTCGTGCTGAGCATGCCCGCAAACAGCTGCAAATCGAGCGTATTGGCGCAGAGCTTTCCGGGCAGGTATTTGTGACGGAAACGAAGGCGCCAGTTGCGTTGCTGCGCGAAGTTCAGGGGCAATTCAAAGCCAATCGGGATGCATTGGCGGCGGCCCTGGCCGAAGAGCGCAGCCGCTTGAACAAGGCGCAGCAGGAGCTGGCGACTGCCCGGCAGCAGAAAATCCGTCTGGAAACGGTGCTGCCTCATTATCGTGAGCAGGATAAGGCCTATGAACAGCTGGTCAAGAAGGGCTTTGCCGGTACCCTGATGGGGAGTGACAAACGGCGTGAGCGGATCGAGAAGGAACAGGAGCTTGCGACACAAGAGCACGTGATTGCTTCGGCGCAAGCGAGTATCGAACAGTCGCACAAGAAACTGCGTCAGATCGAGGCCGATTATCAGCGCAACCTGCATGCAGAGCGCAACGAGGTTCAGTCACAGCTGGATAAACTGGCGGCAGAGCTGGAAAAACAGCAGCATCGGCACGAGTTGCTGGAATTGAAAGCGCCGCAGGATGGCATCATCAAGAACCTGGCGACGCATACGGCAGGTACGGTGGTGCAGCCCGGCACTGTGCTGGCCAGCCTGGTGCCGAAGGATGAGAGGCTCAAGGCGGAAGTATGGGTGTCGAATGAGGATATCGGTTTTGTTCGTCCGGGGCAGCCGGTCAAACTCAAATTTGCTGCCTACACTTTCCAGAAGTACGGGATGGGGCAAGGTACGGTGGACTACGTTAGTGCCGATGCTCAGAGCGAAGAAGAGGCGCGCGATCGGGGACTGGAGATTGGTATGCAGCATCCCCTGCGCTACAAAGCGCTCGTTTCTTTGGCTTCGAACACGCTGGAGGTCAATGGTGTGCACTATCCGTTTACGGTCGGGATGCAGGCGACGGCAGAAATCTTGCTGGGCAACCGTACCGTCGCTGAGTATTTGCTGTCCCCGGTGCAGAAAGCCTGGCATGAATCCGGGCGGGAACGATGAGATG
>NZ_CAJHOB010000030.1 GCF_905120355.1 Azonexus hydrophilus
TGCAAAACAGATAGCCGCTTAACCCGTTGGACTCTACGGTTGACGACCTACCTCATCTCATCACGCCAACCAAATAATCTCCTACCTGAATGATTTCTCCGATTGGGTGGCTGACAATTACGGGGCTTCTAATATCAACCCATGGCGTCACGCAACAGAGTTCGAGCAGATGCGAGCATGGTCACAGTGGGCTCGCAGGAAAGACCGGTCCTTTCTGGCCCATACGATGTCCAGGGGCAAAACTGCGGTTGCGGTAAAACGTGCCAGGGCCACTGGGATGCTGCCAACCCCTGTTATTGACCGTGAGCCGGTGAAGCACTTCCCGGAGGAGAAGATCCGTGACCTACTCTGGCGAGGCTTTATCGTGCCAGGGAAACAGAAGAGTCCGCGCCCAGAAGACCGGTTGAATATCCGGGATATCCTGATGACGCTACTAATGCGATATGGAGGCCTTCGAGTCTCGGAAACCCTCCATCTCTTTGTGCAGGACGTAGTGCCAGATCCGTTTGATCCATCGAAGGCGCATGTCAGGATTTTCCACCCCGGCCAAGGGAAAGCACCTCTGGACTGGATGAATGAAAAAGGCCAGCCAGTCCATTGCAACCGCCGAGACTACCTTAGAGGGAAATATGGTCTTCTTCCACGAAACGCCAAAAAAGGCGGGGGGTATTACATCGGATGGAAGAACCCTGCCTTAGATTCTGAGCAAAAATTCATTGACGTACATTGGTTCCCCTCGGATGCTGGGAGAGTTTTTCAGAAGCTCTGGCTGATCTACATGATGCGTAGAGCCAGACTCAAATGCCAACATCCTTTCGCCTTTGTCACAGAAAGCGGTGAGCCATACGGCTACGACGCCTTCAAAGCCCAATTCCGTAGCGCGGTTGAACGGATCGGCCTGTCCCACGCCAAGCATCTGGGTACGACACCTCACGGATTACGCCACGCCTATGGCCGGGCGCTTACCAATGCTGACGTAGACCCTCTGGTTCGAAAGAAGGCTCTACACCACAAATCCATTGCTTCACAGGTGGTTTATACAGAGATGGACCGGCAGAAGATCGCTCAAATTCTTTCGTCCGTCTCCAATCGCCCACATGCCGCCGAAGCGGCATCGACGCCTCATCCCTTTGACTTTGGTTTTGAAGACGTTGATCCACTCGGCTTGTTTTCCGGTTCCCATCCTCGCCTGAAGCAAGGCCAACCAAAATGAGAAAAAAGACGCATCTACTGGATCAACTTCGGATGTCCCGGGAGAATATCAGGGCAATCGATGCGCTAATCCAAGGGCGCCACGGCCTGGATAAGTGGCGCGAGATCATCCTGGATTGGGCCGATACCAAGAAAACTGACGCGAAGGCACATGTAGAATCAGTGACGCTATTGCTGGTGGACTACATCGTCGGTAACGGTCTTAGCACCAACCCCAAGGATCTTTTCGATACACGCATACCTAAGCCCCCTTACACGGAACTCGTCGACCGAAACAACTGGCGTGCTGTTCAAGCGAACAACGATATTTGCTTTTTCCTTCAGTGGGTATTTTCACGCCGAATTCGTCCAGCCCTTGGCGACGATTTGCAATATTTCAAAAACCCAGTGACCCAAATTAGCATGAGGGGAAAAGCGACTGCGGCCAAACGCGCCTACCTGGCTTCCACCGCTGTGAGCCCGAAAACGATTGGCGATGAATTCGTGTTTTTGGGGGAGAAATCCTCTCTTTACTATCCGTGGATCGAGTGCGCCAAACAGTGGATATTGTCGATCAACGAGCCAGATAAGGGCGTTGCCCTCGATGCATTGAGGCGCTTGTTTGTTAACTATTTTGACGGATTGGACTCTCTTTTGCCTTTCGAGGCATTCTTTAAACCCGCTAATTGCGGGCTGCTGCGGCCCGCATCCGCTGAATTTCAGTTTTCTTTGGCAAAGGACCAGCGGGTGTTTTCCTTCGCAGCAGATTTTTTGGAATGGGTCGTTAAGCGTAAGCTGCCAAAGGAGTTCGCTACAAATGAAGCTCGCAACCCTTTCGCGGCGAGTAGAGATATGGGAGTACAGAAACGGCGAATTAGTGACGACAAGGATCTGATGTACCTTGTTCAGGCCGATCCGCTTATGGAGGATTGGCGAAGGCTTGCCGCCGAGTGGTTGTCCCTCAACCCAAAGTCCTATGCGCACCGCATATGGGCTCTATCATATTTCTTCAACCGTTATGTTCTGGCATACGACCTGGATCGTAATCCGTATGCCTTCCTGCGTTTAGATAACCCCCCCCTCCGTTCTTCGATGTGTACATAGCATCAAAGAAAAAGGGGGATAGAAACAAACCCAGCGACAATGACTATCGAATGGTCAATTTGGTGCACGACTTTTTACAGTGGATACTTGACGAAAAGCTGTCCGATTTTGACGATAGTGGGCGACGGTTAGTACCTTCGGAACTTCGGAATCCAGTTCCAACATTACAGTGGCGTAGCTCCAGTTCAAGCGAGAGCAACAAAAGCCCATTGCCTATCCGCTTTATCCAGCAATTACGAAGCATGCTTGCAGAGGGACCTACATTCAGGGACTGGAAGTGGACGCAATCAAACGACGAAGGGAGTTGGTTCACTGTTAAACCGAATCTCATCGACAAAACCGACCCCAACTGTGTGTGGCGCATCAAAAAAGGACATTATCAACTCTGGTCGCCAGCAAGAAGCGTCGCCCTGTATATCAAGCTTGAGTTGCCGCTTCGGACATACCAAGTCCGTATGCTCGATTCCGGAGAGGCTGATACCTGGCGCTATGAGCAGGGGCGGTTCATTCCTAACAAGAGTCGGCTTGCTACGGGCTCTCCTAATCGCCCATATAAGAAAGGGGTTTTTTATAAGAGCAACGAGGGCGGCTCCGTTGATGAGGTGGGGCTTTATGTTAACACGAATAAAACTGCCGATATAGACAAACCAGAAGACCAAAAGGGCTACGTTATCCCCTGGACACACGGCCCGGCATTGTATTGGCTTGAAGCACTAAGAGACTGGCAGGAGAAGTACAACCCAGTGTCCGCAGCTATCCCATGGACTGATTTGAATCAAGACCATTTTGGGCATGCGAAACACGAAGCCACTCTGGCGGAAATGGGAACCGCATGCTTCCTTTTTAAAGATGCTTCTTCAATCCGTTTAGCCAACCGAAACAAACCGTTGTTGGACAACGTCTTGGACAAACTCTGGTATCGCCTCCTGCTTCGGCTTGAAACGGAAGGGGGGCATATGTTGCCGGATGGTACTCCAATCCGATTTGTCTCCGATGCACCAAGGACCAGATCGACGTTCTATCCGCTGCACTCCTTGAGAGTTTCCCTGATCACCTACTTTGTGCTGGAGGCCGGGCTGCCTATTCAGGTAGTTTCAAAGCTCATCGCGGGACACAGTCGGATCATAATGACGCTTTACTATACGAAGGCTGGTATTTCATATGTAAACGAGGTACTGGCTGATGCGGAGCGTCGGGCGCTCGCCAGGGCGGCTGAAAGTGAACGCCTCTTTCTACGCGATAAGGCGTACGAGAATATTGCGGGCCGCTACGCCTATATCAGCGAAGATGCTCCAAAAGCATACTGCAACCAGCAAAGCGCCGCATCCGCGATTTTTGAAGATAAAGGGATATGCCCTGTTGCCGGGCAACACTGTGATATTGGCGGTGATGCGTTTGGCTCAGGCAAAAGCGGGCGATATCTGCCTGTTGCTGGATACCCAGCGCGGAATTGCGTTCGATGTCGGTTTTTTCTCACCGGCCCCGCATTTTTGCCTGGACTGGTCGCCCACTTCAACAAGCTAAGTTTCGATGTGACCCAGTTATCCCAACGCTATGGATCGCTCGAGGCCTCTGTTCGGAACCTTGAAAATCAGAGATTCGAGTTTCAAAAGCGCGGGGAATATTTTCCGAGAATGGGTGAGCTTGAACGGCTTCAGCAACGATATGAGGCAGAGGCAGAGGGGCTAAATCGACTGATGTTGGATATGCAGTATTGCCATAAGTTGATTGCCCGCTCCATTGAATTGGGAAAGATGGAGTCGGGGGCTTCCGAGCTTCAGTTGGTCGCCAACGGAACCATCTCCGACCTTGGTTTCGCACTGAAGGAAACAACCTCCGAGATGCACCAAATTGAAGTGATCTGTGAGAACACTGTTTTTTATCCCGAAATTGATGCCCGCGTTGCTGTCTTACGGCGCTCTCACCTACTGGACGTCATGTTCGACCTTAACGGGAAGCCCCCTGTCTTCTACAAATTGAGCGAAGAAGAGCAGCACCTTGTTGGCAATGCCGTTATGAAGCTGATCCAGGCGAGATCGGGATCTCTGGAGTCTGCCGTCGAGTTTGTTGAGGGGCGCCGCAAGTTGATTGAGCTAGGGCTGATAGAAGATGACCTCGATGCGGCTATAAAAGGCGTTTCCAACAAGGAAATCCGCAAGCTGCACCAAGCCTACCTGTTGGAGGCTAGGTCGCTAGATGAAAGTGTCGAGGAGTTGTCCGATGCACCCTGAGGAACTGTTTGCCACTCTGGCTGCAAATGCAGGGGCTCGTAAGAAAAAGAACCTGGAAATCATTCACGCTGTTTGCCAGGAGCAATTTACGCGAGGAAGCAAAGACTTCTCCGTGGCCACCATCTCTCGTCTATCGGTTGAGCGCGGAGGCCCTGCAAAATCTACGATCTATAACAAAACCGGCTCAGATTTCCAGGCGCTCATAAGAGCCTGGGCAACGCATACCGGTGGGGCTTTGAAAAAGCCTCCAAAGAGGGCAGCGGCGTTCGACTATACAGAGCTTCTGATGAAGATCCCGGAACCTTCTGTGCGTGCCCTGGTTGGTGCCGCGCTTGCTGAAAACAAAAAACTCCGGCGAGAGCTATCCGTTCTGAAGAGCACAGCGGAGTTTGTCGTTGATAGACGACAGCAGGCGATAACGATTACTGAAGGGATTGATCTTCAACCTCAGAAGGCATCGGCCTACTCGTGTGGGCTGACGGACTTAGAGATCGAGGCCCTTCGGCATGCTGTTTCGGATCAGGCCTTGGTGGATGAAGGGTGGATTGTAGATGACTACGGGAGGGTGGTCGTAGCCAAGAATGGTCGCCCGGTCTTTAAGGTTGGGTTTGTTGATGCAATAAAGAAGGTGCTAGACCAGCATAGCGAGCAATCGTGAAACCTTTTAGTCCTTTGCGGCGGTAAGATGTTTTCGCTTAGGGAGGGTGTCCGGGATTTTATGTAAAGCTGCCATCGGAGGCTCTGCCTCCAGATGGCAGCTTTAGTTCGATACCTGTCGGATGGACAATTCACACAACTCGGCCTGAGTTGCCATTCGACACTCTGGCTGAAATTGTCGGCAATGCGGCGGTAAGCGACCCTTTGACCTTACTACAGAGGCAAGGTCAAGCGAAGAAACTGGCTAAAAATGTTTCGCCGAAGCCCTTAGCCTTCCCTCGATGATGGGTTTTGAACACCCACAAGAGATTCAAATGGCCCCCTCGTCTGTTTCTAGCCCTGTAGTTGAGTTAGAACTTGGTATTGGCGGGATCGATTTACAAGGCTATATTCAAGAAATAGTGTGATGAGTCATTCAGGCAACCGTCAGATTTCGACGGAATCGGAGAGATAATCCGTCCGTTGATTCAGTTCGAGGTGGGGAATGGGCGACTGCTGTTCATCGTCCGGGTGCGACGCAAAGCATCCGCAAAAACGCCGCTGTCCCATCAATGGGACCGAGTGCGCGGAGGTCCCTGCGGCGGTCACGCTTTTTCGGACAGTTGGCTAAGCTAATGCTGACTGGTTGAAA
>NZ_CAJHOB010000031.1 GCF_905120355.1 Azonexus hydrophilus
TTGACAGAAGCTAGTTAGTGTTTCATAATCTCGCTTCTTTGCTTCGTTGGAAGCCGCTCTGCGAAGGGTGATGTTCTTTAACAGTTTGGACAACCGATAGGTGTGGGTGTCTTGGTGCAGTAGCTTCGGCTACACAATGTATTAAGGCATTTACACTGGTAATAGGTAGAGAAATCTACCGTCAGTGAATTTGCGAGTTTGTTGGATTGAACTGAAGAGTTTGATCCTGGCTCAGATTGAACGCTGGCGGCATGCCTTACACATGCAAGTCGAACGGCAGCACGGACTTCGGTCTGGTGGCGAGTGGCGAACGGGTGAGTAATGCATCGGAACGTACCCGGTAGTGGGGGATAACTACCCGAAAGGGTGGCTAATACCGCATATACTGTGCGCAGGAAAGCAGGGGACCTTCGGGCCTTGTGCTACCGGAGCGGCCGATGTCAGATTAGGTAGTTGGTGGGGTAACGGCCTACCAAGCCTGCGATCTGTAGCGGGTCTGAGAGGATGATCCGCCACACTGGGACTGAGACACGGCCCAGACTCCTACGGGAGGCAGCAGTGGGGAATTTTGGACAATGGGCGCAAGCCTGATCCAGCCATGCCGCGTGAGTGAAGAAGGCCTTCGGGTTGTAAAGCTCTTTCGGACGGAAAGAAATCGCGCAGGCTAATACCCTGTGCGGATGACGGTACCGTCATAAGAAGCACCGGCTAACTACGTGCCAGCAGCCGCGGTAATACGTAGGGTGCGAGCGTTAATCGGAATTACTGGGCGTAAAGCGTGCGCAGGCGGTTGATTAAGACAGGCGTGAAATCCCCGGGCTTAACCTGGGAACTGCGCTTGTGACTGGTCAGCTAGAGTACGGCAGAGGGGGGTGGAATTCCACGTGTAGCAGTGAAATGCGTAGAGATGTGGAGGAACACCGATGGCGAAGGCAGCCCCCTGGGCCGATACTGACGCTCATGCACGAAAGCGTGGGTAGCAAACAGGATTAGATACCCTGGTAGTCCACGCCCTAAACGATGTCAACTAGTTGTTGGGAGGGTAAAACCTTTTAGTAACGTAGCTAACGCGTGAAGTTGACCGCCTGGGGAGTACGGCCGCAAGGCTAAAACTCAAAGGAATTGACGGGGACCCGCACAAGCGGTGGATGATGTGGATTAATTCGATGCAACGCGAAAAACCTTACCTACCCTTGACATGTCAGAAATCCCTGAGAGATTAGGGAGTGCCGCAAGGAATCTGAACACAGGTGCTGCATGGCTGTCGTCAGCTCGTGTCGTGAGATGTTGGGTTAAGTCCCGCAACGAGCGCAACCCTTGTCGTTAATTGCCATCATTTAGTTGGGCACTTTAACGAGACTGCCGGTGACAAACCGGAGGAAGGTGGGGATGACGTCAAGTCCTCATGGCCCTTATGGGTAGGGCTTCACACGTCATACAATGGTCGGTACAGAGGGTTGCCAAGCCGCGAGGTGGAGCCAATCCCAGAAAGCCGATCGTAGTCCGGATCGTAGGCTGCAACTCGCCTGCGTGAAGTCGGAATCGCTAGTAATCGCAGATCAGCATGCTGCGGTGAATACGTTCCCGGGTCTTGTACACACCGCCCGTCACACCATGGGAGTGGGTTCTGCCAGAAGTAGGTAGCTTAACCGCAAGGAGGGCGCTTACCACGGCAGGGTTCATGACTGGGGTGAAGTCGTAACAAGGTAGCCGTAGGGGAACCTGCGGCTGGATCACCTCCTTTCTAGAGAAAGCATCCTGGCACCCACAACCTATCGGTTGTTCATAGAAGTAGCCCACAGACGAGGGTCTGTAGCTCAGTCGGTTAGAGCACCGTCTTGATAAGGCGGGGGTCGTTGGTTCGATTCCAACCAGACCCACCAACGTCATCAAGAAAGCATGCAGTACGCGGCGCAAAAAAGTTGTATAGCGGTGCTATGCCACTGATTGAGCAACGCGGTAATGGGTGCTTTACGGGGGATTAGCTCAGCTGGGAGAGCACCTGCTTTGCAAGCAGGGGGTCGTCGGTTCGATCCCGTCATCCTCCACCACAGAACCCAGTACTAAGCAGTGTTTAGTACTGGCTTTTGTAAAAAAGCTACTGTTCTTTAAAAAATTGGAAGAAGGTTGTGTTGTTTCCTTTTGGAAGCAACACATTGTGATTGCATCTGTTCTTTGCATGCTATGCAAAGACAGCACAAAGTTATTGAGTTTCCTGTGACTGCTCTAGCAATAGAGCACAAGGTTATAGGATCAAGCGACTAAGTGCATATGGTGGATGCCTTGGCGATCACAGGCGATGAAGGACGTGTAAGCCTGCGAAAAGCTTCGGGGAGCTGGCAATAAAGCTTTGATCCGGAGATGTCCGAATGGGGAAACCCACCTCTTTGAGGTATCCGTATCTGAATACATAGGATACGGAGGCGAACCCGGCGAACTGAAACATCTAAGTAGCCGGAGGAAAAGAAATCAACCGAGATTCCCCTAGTAGTGGCGAGCGAATGGGGATGAGCCTGAAAGTGATAGCAGTCTGGTTAGCAGAACGGAATGGAAAGTCCGGCCATAGTGGGTGATAGCCCCGTACGCGAAAACCAATCTGTGGTACTAAGCTCGAGAAAAGTAGGGCGGGGCACGAGAAACCCTGTCTGAACATGGGGGGACCATCCTCCAAGGCTAAATACTCGTGATCGACCGATAGTGAACCAGTACCGTGAGGGAAAGGCGAAAAGAACCCCGGGAGGGGAGTGAAATAGAACCTGAAACCGTATGCATACAAACAGTGGGAGCCTCCTTGTGGGGTGACTGCGTACCTTTTGTATAATGGGTCAGCGACTTACGTTATGTTGCGAGCTTAACCGAATAGGGGAGGCGCAGCGAAAGCGAGTCTGATAAGGGCGTTAAGTAGCATGGCGTAGACCCGAAACCGGATGATCTATCCATGGCCAGGATGAAGTTGCGGTAACACGCAATGGAGGTCCGAACCCACTGACGTTGAAAAGTCAGGGGATGAGCTGTGGATAGGGGTGAAAGGCTAAACAAATCCGGAAATAGCTGGTTCTCCCCGAAAACTATTTAGGTAGTGCGTCTTGTATCACTGACGGGGGTAAAGCACTGTTATGGCTAGGGGGTCATCGCGACTTACCAAACCATGGCAAACTCTGAATACCGTCAAGTGCGAGCAAGGCAGACAGACAGTGGGTGCTAACGTCCATTGTCAAGAGGGAAACAACCCAGACCGCCAGCTAAGGTCCCAAAGACATGGTTAAGTGGGAAACGAAGTGGGAAGGCATAGACAGCTAGGAGGTTGGCTTAGAAGCAGCCATCCTTTAAAGAAAGCGTAATAGCTCACTAGTCGAGTCGTCCTGCGCGGAAGATGTAACGGGGCTCAAACCATGCACCGAAGCTGCGGATATCCGTAAGGATATGGTAGGGGAGCGTTCTGTAGGTCTGTGAAGGTGTCTTGTAAAGGATGCTGGAGATATCAGAAGTGCGAATGCTGACATGAGTAGCGATAAAGGGAGTGAAAAGCTCCCTCGCCGAAAGCCCAAGGTTTCCTACGCAACGTTCATCGGCGTAGGGTGAGTCGGCCCCTAAGGCGAGGCAGAAATGCGTAGTCGATGGGAAACAGGTCAATATTCCTGTACCGATTCTAGATGCGATGTGGGGACGGAGAAGGTTAGGTCAGCCATCTGTTGGAATAGGTGGTTTAAGCGTGTAGGCGTGCCCCTTAGGCAAATCCGGGGGGCTTAGCTGAGGCGTGACGACGAGGCACTACGGTGCCGAAGTGATTGATACCCAGCTTCCAGGAAAAGCCACTAAGCTTCAGTCTAGATTCGACCGTACCGCAAACCGACACAGGTGGGCAGGATGAAAATTCTAAGGCGCTTGAGAGAACTCAGGAGAAGGAACTCGGCAAATTGACACCGTAACTTCGGGAGAAGGTGTGCCCCAATAATGTGAACGCCCTCGCGGCGGAAGCAGTAAGGGGTTGCAGTGAAATGGTGGCTGCGACTGTTTAATAAAAACACAGCACTCTGCAAACACGAAAGTGGACGTATAGGGTGTGACGCCTGCCCGGTGCTGGAAGATTAAATGATGGGGTGCAAGCCCTTGACTGAAGTCCCAGTAAACGGCGGCCGTAACTATAACGGTCCTAAGGTAGCGAAATTCCTTGTCGGGTAAGTTCCGACCTGCACGAATGGCGTAACGATGGCCACACTGTCTCCTCCTGAGACTCAGCGAAGTTGAAATGGTTGTGAAGATGCAATCTCCCCGCGGCAAGACGGAAAGACCCCATGAACCTTTACTGTAGCTTTGCATTGGACTTTGAACCGGTCTGTGTAGGATAGGTGGGAGGCTATGAAACCGGAACGCTAGTTTCGGCGGAGCCAACCTTGAAATACCACCCTGATTTGTTTGAGGTTCTAACCTCGACCAGTGAATCCTGGTCAGGGACCGTGCATGGTAGGCAGTTTGACTGGGGCGGTCTCCTCCCAAAAGGTAACGGAGGAGTACGAAGGTACGCTTAGGGCGGTCGGACATCGCCCATAAAGTGCAATGGCAAAAGCGTGCTTGACTGCGAGACCCACAAGTCGAGCAGGTGCGAAAGCAGGTCATAGTGATCCGGTGGTTCTGTATGGAAGGGCCATCGCTCAACGGATAAAAGGTACTCTGGGGATAACAGGCTGATACCGCCCAAGAGTTCATATCGACGGCGGTGTTTGGCACCTCGATGTCGGCTCATCACATCCTGGGGCTGTAGCCGGTCCCAAGGGTATGGCTGTTCGCCATTTAAAGTGGTACGTGAGCTGGGTTTAAAACGTCGTGAGACAGTTTTGTCCCTATCTGCCGTGGGCGCTGGAAATTTGAGAGGACCTGCTCCTAGTACGAGAGGACCGGAGTGGACATTCCCCTGGTGTACCGGTTATGACGCCAGTCGTATCGCCGGGTAGCTAAGAATGGACAAGATAACCGCTGAAAGCATCTAAGCGGGAAACTTACCTCAAGATTAGATTTCCCCGGGGCTCCAAGCCCCCTTAAGGGTCGTCGAAGACCACGACGTTGATAGGCAGGGTGTGGAAACGCAGCAATGCGCTAAGCTAACCTGTACTAATTGCCCGTGCGGCTTGATCCTATAACCTTGGATCACACAAAACCAATAACCAATCACAAAACAACCTTCTACCAATTCAACGCTAGCGCAATTCGCCTCAAAACGAAAACCGCGCAAGCTCCAAGCTTCGCTTGGCGGCAATAGCCTGCTGGACCCACCCCTTCCCTTCCCGAACAGGACCGTGAAACAGCAACGCGCCAATGATAGTGAGCATCTCGCTCGCGAAAGTAGGTCACCGCCAGGCAACACA
>NZ_CAJHOB010000032.1 GCF_905120355.1 Azonexus hydrophilus
TCGCCCCTCAATTCAAGATTCTATCGAAGCGACAACTATTCTGACCCAGGGGGAGTGGTTTAAAGAATCTATCGACCGGGCCGTCCTAGGTGTTGTGCGGACTAACGTTTGAATTCACCGGCCTGCGCGGCTTTTTTTGCGCAGGTCCGGTGGAATGATTGGTTAGCGCCTTATGCAAGCCTGAGGCAAACCATGTTTGGATCTTGTATTGCGCAATAAACCTTCCCGCTCTGGGCTAATTTGGCTTCTCCGATTACTAATATGTATGCACCTGCAAAATCTTCCTCTTCGTTTATGTTGTAACGTGCGCAAACCTGCGTAAACGAATCGTCATCAATAAAAAAGCTGATATTTCTTCTGCCGCCGCTATTCAACCAAATGGTTCCATTTTGATCCGCGCCAACATCTGACAGCATTCCCCAAAAACCTTTTAGCGAATTTAGATGATGAGGCTGAATCTCAAGAAGGGGAACAAAGAAATCTCGGACTTGAATTTCGTTACCTAAGACTTCTAGGATTTGCTGAGACGCCCTGAAGTCTGGGGACTCAATTAGTTTCCTAAGCAGGGTGCTAAGCCTGCGATGCATACGCGCATTGTTTGCTGCATTATCACCAATATGGATTCCCGCTCTTCCGCCGCCTCGGACTGGGCCGAGGTGCGGTTCGGCATGAATATGCTGCTGCGCGCCAAAATTAAGATCAACAACAATTCTTTCTCCGGGGTTGTAAATTACTTCCGCAATCTCTCCCTGGCCATGAATAACTCGAGTTTCATCTAGAACCGACAGTGAACAGTTGGGTTGGTGCGGGCGGGCTCCAAAACATGCCGCACGCCCATTTCTTGTTTGCCTTCTGAAGAAGGCAGGGCCGCTACACTCTGGACATACAAGACTTCGTCTTTTCTCGCTCATATCTGCAAAAGGCAGTTGAGCAAATTGGGCTGACGTATAGGTGTAGTTGTCGAGTGTGCAAAGTGCTACATCCATGAAGCGGCTCCTAAGGAATAGAGTAATAGCGCTAACGCTGGCAGTAACGGGCCGAGCCGCGTAGCCGCGAAGGTCCGCGTTGACTGAAATGTTGGGCGGCTGGAGAGATTCGATGCGAACGTACAAGCACTGGGATTTGATGGACTCGCTGCCCGCAGGATGGACCATCGACAATCATGCAGGCAGCCCCCTGGCTGGCTATTTGTTTGCTACCAACGGCAGCCCGTTGCGCGGCGGAAAACGCGCTCTTGTGCGAGTTGTTCCCGCGCAAAGACAGCTTTTCGATGCCGGAGTGGTTTGTTCCAAAATGGAAACAACCACTCCCGGTCCGGATGAAAAGTCGAAACCGACACAGGTTGTTGATGCTCACTACGCCAGAACGGTAAACGACCTGGCTAGGGCCAAGTTTATGCGCAAGCTGTTGGCCGACATATTGGTCGACCTGACGATCTGCGAGATAGAAGGCTGGTGCAAGCACGATTACCTCAACGCGCTGGTTGAATTGATTAACGGCATAGGACGGCAGCCGGATTTGCCGCCCAACGTGAAAGTTAAGCGCCGCCCATGGGGTGCCAGCCAGGCGGCAGGCGGTAGCGGCGGGGCTTCAACGCTACGGGGGTTGGGCGCATGGGGTACAGCGACACAGGACAGCCGCCGGCGCAGGCGTCTGTCTGTGGCGCAGAAGCCCATGCGCTGGGGGTTCCGGGCGGTGTGTGCTCCGTCAAGGGTGGCCGGCGTGCCGGACAGCGCAGCCTCCCTTGATCGGCGGAAGGACAAAACACCCTGACCGATGAGGCGCAGGGGGGCTTTTCTCCCCGGCGGCTCATGGAGACCGGGGGTGGGTTTTTGGCAGTCAATCGGGCTGATCGGGGGGCGCGAAGCGCCCCCCTTTAGATTTATAACTAGGACACTTTGGAAACGAGACAATGAAATCTTCATTTCAAAGGGGAATGCAAGAGGCCGGAATCCGATGCGCCCAACGTTCAGCTTGAGGGGCGGCCGACCGAAGGGAGGGAACCCAGAAGCGCAGCTTCTGGGCAGTCCCCTCGAAGCGATGGTTAGGGGCGGACATTGAGTTCCACCTGGAATGTGACTTCGCCTCTTGTCTGAAGCGGAGACAGGGACTTCATGGCCTCATAGAGAGCCTGGAGTATGGACTCTTGAGGACTTCCTTGGCTCGCAATCTTGACCTCAAGCCGATTTGGCTGACAATCGAACTGGACGAGCACGAGAGCAGGAGCGTTGTTCTTCGCAAGGATAGGATATGCCCTGTTCTCGGCAGACTTAATGAACGAAGCGAGGTCTTCGACACGGACTCGCTGCTTCAGGTCTGACTCGCCTGTGAGCAGACGAATGCCATTGGTGACAACTGGTTGTCCAGTGGTGTCGCGTTCAGTTTCCGATTTGTAGGTCTTGAACTCGCCTTCCGTGATGTAAGAGCGATGATCGACCGGGTTGTCGTAGCGAGCTTCGCCGTGTGCGGAAGTGAAGGATGTGCTCATGATGAGGAAGCTGCAGATGATCGAGGGTATGCGCACCGGGATGCCCCTAACGTTGGACGTAACCGGATGGCAAAAAGCGCAGCTTTTTGACGGTCCGGTTGACGGACTTGTTAGGCATTGAGCTAGCTAGCCTTGGGATATTATTCTTCATTTATCGAGATATTTTGGGCGTCAAGCCAATTTGGCGTTGTGATTGCCGAAAAGATGGCTTGGTTGGCACTGCTCATTAGACGGAAATTTCGATCTGCCCAGCAGCTTTTCGCCATTTCGTATCGGTTGTTGCCTTCCGAGCATCTGCTTCGGGCAGCATCGGTGGCATTGTCTATTTCTCGAATAAGAATTGCGCTGCTGGTGCTCTTGATGCTATCAATACATTCATCTAGCAGGCCATATGGGCCATTACTTCCCCAGTTGGTGGTATTCAACCTTCTGTCCCAACACTCCTTGAATTTTTCTTCTGGTGCATCTTTAAGATTCAGTATATATGCCACTACTTTATTGACGTTTTTTATTGTTTCTGGCTGTGTTTGATGAATCCCGGTTGTGGCGCCGTCAAGAATGGTTGCTATTGCACGAAGTTTCCGGTTTTCGGTTTGATATTTTTGAAGCTCTGCGCTTATCTCGGCGACTCTCTCTTTGTGTTGTTCGAGTTCCTTGCTTTTTTCGAGTGATGTAAAAGCTGATATGACTAAGCCCACAGCAAGGGCGGTGATGATGCTAAAAATTATAGTTTGTTTCATTTTTACGCCAATTACTTAGAGTGTTCTTTGATGGTGATAATTCTTGTCGAGCCCTGGCCAGATTTATGGAGCCTTACGGAATCCCGCAAAACCGCATCAATAATGTAGCCGTCTGTAGATGTCGGTGGGTTTTTGCATTCGACATCAACTTCTGCTTTGAATATACCGATCTCGGTAGTGCATTCGTAATGAATTGTGTATTTCATATTGTCAATAAATTTACTTTGGTTGCCTAACGTGGAAGCTCAGGGGCGCGAAGCCGGCTTGCCGGCGTAGCGTCCCTCTGCAGCGGGATGTTAGGCATTTTTCTTTTTGGGCTTTGGTAGCGGAAGTTCATTGCCTGTGGCCTGAATTAACTGATTGAGCCACTCTTGCTCTTCCCAGAGGTCGGCAGTGATGAGCAGATGAGGCTTTGCGCCGGGATATGGGGCACCTTCGATTACTTGTTGCACCATGCCTCGGCCTGCAATCGTTGGCTTGAGATACAACTGGTCATCGCAGACCAATGCAACGGGTTTGCCTGCTAAATATAGGCAATACTCGCCAAACATTTTCTTCGCGCTCACATTGGCTAAACTCGCGAGTTGGTCTAGCAAAAAATCCATCGTGGCCTGAGATGTCGCCATATGCAATGCCTAACGTGCTAGGTAAGGGGCGGCCCGCTTGCGGGACGTCCCAGCAGCCGCAGGCTGCGCCTTGACCGAGAGGTTAGAGCGGTGTGCGGTGGTGAAAATCAACGTATAGCTCCTGAAGTGATTTGGGGAGCAGAGCCCAATATGGCCCAGCCTTGGTTGGTGAAACCTCCCAAAACAAATTTTCAACAAATGCCACATCAATACAGTTTTGAACTTCAGTACTAGAGTTGCCCAAAATCGTAGCCACATATGCAAAGAAATCTCTTGTTTCTTTAACATAGGCCTCACGCTTCATTTCTGAATTTAGTGCTCGTGCGACGCTCTCAAACCAGCTGTAAGAGTCTTGCTCTTCAGACGGTGTTTCGCCCCAGTATTTGAGATGGTGAAAATCTGCCTTCTCGGTCAAAGAGGGAAATTTTGAACGCGCATCACGGAAAAACTCCGCATTGGTCTGCATGAGCAAGCTCTAACGTTTGAGGTAAGGGGCGCGCCGCTTGCGGCGCGTCCCGTGGAGGCCGAAGGCCGGAACGAACTTGACTGAAAGGTTAGGTTGCAAAATCGAGTACCTCACAACCCGCATATCAGAAATTTCCTTCATGTTAGGTGACGCCCCGATCATTTGCTTTGGCTTTTAATCAGAGTACGTAGCGCGTCAATCGGCATATCCCCCAGGCCGGTAACTCGCTCATTATTTAGGGATGTGCTGTACTTAAACTGGGCCGGACTGCCGATGAAGAAAATAATCTGTCCATCGATAGAGTACTCGTTTAGTTTAGGGTAAAAGCTGCATTGGCGAAATTCGTCGCCGACCTTGTAGTAGAACTTCGTGCCTGGTGATTGCTTCAATATCTCCGAGATTACGCATTTGAGCCGGTCGCCATCTTTTTCATATCGCGAGATGGCGATAACACTCGCAGCCTCAACTTGCTGTTCAAGGGGTAGAGAATGGAAGTGTTCGAGCACTGGCCGACTTGAATCTGGTGAAGATGAGGTAAGTGTTGGCTCAGGGCCATCCCTGGAAAAACTAATCACGGAGATAAAAGCGACAACGCAAATCCCGGCGAACAAGGCCAGAAGTACGATCAATGACCATACAGCAATGGTTAGCCTCCTAACTGCTCGAGTGAGATTAGCTTGATCAGAGGGTTCCATAGTGGTCACCTAATGTTGGAGGTAAGGGGCGGCCCGCTTGCGGGCGGAGCAAGTCAAGATAGTTGTCGCCTGATTCATGCGGCGAACCGTGTTTTATTT
>NZ_CAJHOB010000033.1 GCF_905120355.1 Azonexus hydrophilus
ATAAAACACGGTTCGCCGCATGAATCAGGCGACAACTATCTTGACTTGCTCCGCACTCCTTGAGGCATATATCTTGAAGTACATCCCTTTTGCTCTGGCATTGCTACTCTCTGGATGCGCAAGCTCCGGCGTTGTCCCGCTTACCTCTGAGAAATTCATGATTTCAAAAAACACCGTGAAGTTTGGGGGCGGAATTTCAGCTTCTGCAGCCTCTGAAGTTCATGAAGAGGCGAATGATTTCTGCTCCAAACAAGGCAAGAAGGTAGAAACCATTGATTTGCAGCTAACTCCAGGCCGGGTTGGCTCTGCAGGGGCCGTTACTCTTCAATTCCGGTGCACCTGAGCAGATGCGCCGGTCAAGTCCAGTCAGACCATTTTATTTTGGCCGCAGGTCTAACCCTGCAGTCAAGCGGACTGGCCTACGGCCAGCCACTTACTTTGTTCGTTAGGCATCACCACCATGGAAATACTGATCTTAATTATTGCCACAGTCGTTCTCTTTTTTGTTTATCAAACCAAGAAGACGGTCGATATAAATAAACTTTGTTTTAGTCCGTTTCCCGCTTGGATAAGTGCATACATCCGATTGCCTCATGGCTCGGTGGATAAAGCTACTCTTGCAAAGTCACTCATTCTTCAAATCGTCAGCATTTCTGAAGAGTTGAAGGCTTTCAAAGCCGCCGACTTCCAAGAGATTCGTGAGGGACTAAGTAAGCTTGGCCCGGAAGAGTCCGTCCAATTCGTGGATGGTTGGATTGAACAACACCTTCCAACACTTGAGGAATCAATCGAAAAATCAATCATCGAAACCTCTTCAGCAAGGTATGTATTCATGTTGATGCTTATCGCAGCCACAAGCGTTAACCCCCGTGGATCGTTGAGGGACTTCCTCAGTACACAGCAGCTAGCCCATCGTGTTTGATTCGCGAATTGACGCGGCCTATTCCGTGCCTAACCCTTCGGTCAAGCGGGACGCTTCGCCGGCAAGCCGGCTCCGCCCCCCTTACCTCCAACGTTGGGCGCATCGGATTCCGGCCTCTTGCATTCCCCTTTGAAATGAAGATTTCATTGTCTCGTTTCCAAAGTGTCCTAGTTATAAATCTAAAGGGGGGCGCTTCGCGCCCCCCGATCAGCCCGATTGGCTACCAAAAACCCACCCCCGGTCTCCATGAGCCGCCGGGGAGAAAAGCCCCCCTGCGCCTCATCGGTCAGGGTGTTTTGTCCTTCCGCCGATCAAGGGAGGCTGCGCTGTCCGGCACGCCGGCCACCCTTGACGGAGCACACACCGCCCGGAACCCCCAGCGCATGGGCTTCTGCGCCACAGACAGACGCCTGCGCCGGCGGCTGTCCTGTGTCGCTGTACCCCATGCGCCCAACCCCCGTAGCGTTGAAGCCCCGCCGCTACCGCCTGCCGCATGGCTGGCACCCCATGGGCGGCGCTTAACTTTCACGTTAGCTTTCATTGAAGCAGGTATTCCCTTCTTCAAAACAACCAAAGGAGAAAAATATGGCGAACAAGATTGAATTACCCAGCAATTGGGTCTGCGATGGTAAAGAGTTAAAGCCAAAGTCAGGCGCTTCATCTTCAAATACTTGGATTTTTGACGGTAAGGAAATAAAGCCAAAAACTAGTGCATCCTCATCCAATACATGGATATGGGATGGAAAGGAACTGAAACCAAAGACCAGTGCGTCATCTTCAAATACGTGGGTTATCGATGGGCAGAAGGTAAAGCCGAAAACTGGCTCAAACTCATCAAATACCTACGAAATTGGAAAGTCATCCGTTTTGGTGGTTGCAGGACAGTTAGTTCTAAGGCTTTGGTAACGAAATGAACGAACTGCCTGTTCACTCATTGATCGGCCCCGAGAACAGAGACGGGGGGCTTCTTCTATGTGGTCTGAATCACGGTTACAGCAAAAATGATGAGTTGCGGGATGTTGCCGGAATTAACAGGGCAGACCCGCATAAATCTTTTTTTTCGGACGGTGAGGTCAATGACTATCCATTTAGAAACCGTATTGTTTCTTGGTTTTCACTATGGGGTTACGAGCTTGCACGAAGTAGCGAGAAAGCAGGTTCGTTCGAAAGGTCAATCGTTCAAACAAACTGGCTACAAACATGCTCAAACAATATGGATGGCATTAACACTCAGCAGGCATGTATTGAGGATAACGAGTCATTCTTCCAGACGTGCGAAGCATTGAAACCAAGCGTAATTTTTTTCTTTGGCAGGGATCTTCTTGGGGCATTCACTTCACCTGCTTTAAGCATTAAGGTCGAATCCATTTTTGGCGCCCGCAAAGGGGAAACTAGGTGGCTTCAAAAAGACGTGTATTTCAACGGCAAGCCACGAAGGCGCCTTCGATTTGGTTTTCAGCAGTATGAGAAGCTGACGATTGTTGTCCTTCCCCATGCCACAGGGGCACAGGGCGTGGCTGACGATTACATCGCAGCATTTAAGCCTGAAATGTCTGAGGTGATAGGCATTTGGTGGGCTAAGCACAAAGAAAAGCTAATAAATCATTCAACAGGGTCGCGCTAAAGCGCGCCCGTTAATTCAAACGTTAGCGATCATGGTTGCCTATTTGCGAGTTGCATCTTTGCTGTCCGGAATCGCTGTGGCCGGGGCTTGGCCTTTCATGCTTTTCGCCCTCGCCGCGAGCAGCGGAGACTTGGAAGGACTGCCAGTTTCCACGTTCACTGATCCGCTTGCCTACACTATCCCTATGGCTGCTGGAAATCTCATCATTGGGCTGCCCAAATTGGTGTCCGGTGAAAAGCCCCCGGGCTTCCGCGTTGTTGGAGGGGTACTGCTTATTGTCACTACCGCGTCACTCATAGTGATTGCAGCCGTTATGACGCCAAAAGCCACCTTCTTCTGGCCGGTTTTGTTGTGGGCTGCATTTCAGGTTGTCTTGTTTGCTTTTTTCGTTTGGCCGGCGCGCCGGTTCAAGATCGCTAACCCGCCGCTCCAGAGGGACGCGCCGCAAGCGGCGCGCCCCTGAGCTAGCACGTTAGCCGTTGCGACGAATCTAATTACATTACTACAACTGAGTTGCGAATGTTACGAACTGCTTTTTTGTCTGCTCTCATCGCTCTTGCCGGCTGCACACCCCTCCAAAAAGAGAAGTACACGTTTGCGGGCGGTGACTTTTCAGAGGTTACTTTCGAGACAGACGCTCCAAACTGGATCGTTAACGTTGGCATATCAACGTCGGAAGTCGACTGCAAGGGATTCAGATCAGCGGGAAAACTGTTTTATGACGCTCAACTCAGAGGAGGAGGCTTCTTGGGAGGGTTGCAGAAACTGAATCCAATACGCCCAGATGAGAATCCTAAGGTGACACGGCTTGTGCCCGCTAACTCTACCTTGCAGATCCAAGCGTCTGCCGTGACGACCGGAGCAGGTGTTTACGGGACCTGCGGACCGGTTACCACCAAATTCAAAACCGGGGATTTCAGCAGGTTCAAAGTCTATGTTGGGCTAAAGGACGGTTACTGTTCCCTAACTGTTACAGATATTGCCGGAAATTCCCGAACAGGGGAGCCGATACAGTGCAAGTAACGGGGCTAATCAAGCAATCCACCGGCCTGCGCAAAAAACCGCGCAGGCCGGTGATTTCAGACGTTAGTTCTCTCAATATTCCTTGATAGGAGGTTTTATGTTCAACCCACTCAAATCAGTTGTTCTATTGGCGATTGTCACCTTCGGCATTAGCGGCTGTACGTCGCCAAAGTCATTCGTTGATCCAGCTTATCCAAAGGTTTCGTATGACCAAATTACCAAGCGCCAATCACCTCTTCGTTTGAACCTAACTGTCGAGTTTCAGCGAAATGGCGAACATCTCCCTAACAGGCCGTTGAATTTTCCCCTGACGCCTTCGGCAACCGAACTCTGACAAACATGAATCGAACATTCGAAACCCCTTGCTGCGCC
>NZ_CAJHOB010000034.1 GCF_905120355.1 Azonexus hydrophilus
AACGCGGCACCGGGCTATCCGGCGGGCAGCGCCAGCGCATCGCCATCGCCCGCGCTCTGCTCAAGCGGCCCAAAGTGCTGATCTTCGACGAAGCCATCTCCAACCTGGATCAGCAAACCGCCGAACACTTCGCCCAGACCATCAACCGCCTCAAGGGCAAGGTGACGATGATCTTCATCACCCATCAGGTGCCCAAGGGTTTGCAGGTCGATGAGGTCGTGAATATGGGCAGCCATGCAGTGCATGTGGGTTTAGCAAAGGAGGAGGTTTAATGGATTTCATGGTTTGTTTGCGATTTACCCTGTTGATTATTTTGTTTTTTTGGGGTTGCTGGTTTATCAATGTTCAGTTAGATCGGCTGAATGGTGATGTGTTTAGCGCAATGAAGAAAGGCGCTGTGGCCAAATTGAGAGAGGCTAGTGGGGTTTTCAGGGTTCTTGGTTTTGTTTTTTATTCTCCATATATAGCCCCGGCTCGGGCATTGTGTTTTTATATTGTTGTTTTCGTTTTGACTTTATTTTTGTGAGGTCTATATGAGCTGCGTTCCGGAAAAAGATCATGACCCAATTTCGGTTATAAATAAATGGGTTTCGGCTATTAATTTTGCTGTGGGAAAAATTAACCCAATGGCCGGGGCTGTGACAGGGCAATTTGCTATTGCCACTCAATCTGGTGCAAGTGCAGTAGCATTGGCTAATGGTGATGGAACAGCCATTACAGCAATCCCAGGGGTTTCGGTAAGTGCGCCGACAATGGCTTGGTTTGCAAAAATTGGTGGGTGGGTATCTGTAATGGCTAAGGCTGCTGGAGTTGCCGTTCCAGGCGTTGGGCTGGTTGCTATTGGGATGACAATGGTTTCAGCTGCCGCGGCCGCAGCTGCTAACAAAACGTTCTCCGATATTGTGACAGATCCTGGTTTTTGGGAGGCAATAGGCAACGGAGCACCAGATGATTATTTGAAATCAAAATATGGAATAACTTTGAATGAATTGATGAATTCTTTGCTGGATGCTCTTTTGACGGGAGAAATGAAGCCATTAGGGTGTCCAATAGAGCCGATTCGTGATGGATTTTCACAGGCAACAGAGATACCCTCGCCGATCATCCTCGATCTGGACGGCGATGGCGTCGAAACCACTTCGATTGGCCACGGCACCTATTTCGACCACAGTGCCGATGGTTTTGCTGAAAAAACGGCCTGGGTGGGCAAGGACGATGGCCTGCTCGTTTGGGACAGGAACAACAACGGCCAGATCGATTCAGGCCGGGAGTTGTTCGGTTCCGAAACCCTGCTTGCCAACGGCAAGCAAGCCGCCAACGGTTTTGCTGCGCTGGCGGAACTGGACAGTAACGGCGATGGCGTGATTGACGCCAACGATACCGCCTTTGCCGAGTTACGGGTTTGGAAGGATGCCAACGGCGATGGCCGCACCGATGCAGGTGAATTGCTGACGCTGGCGCAAGCCGGGGTTCAGAGCATCGACGTGGCATACAAGAACTCGACACTCGTCGACACGCAAGGCAACGCGCACAAACAGGTCGGCAGCTATACGGGCGTGGATGGAGAAAAACGGGCAGCCACCGACGTCTGGGTGAAGATCGACACGGTGTTCAGCATACCCACCGAACGGGTGAGCGTTCCGGACGAGATTTTGCAACTCCCGGATGCGCAAGGCTACGGCAAGGTACGTGATCTGCACCAGGCGATGGCGCTGGATGCAACGGGTGTATTGCAGACCTTGGTGGCTGACTTCACCCAGGCGGCCACGTTCGAGGAACGTGATGCCCTGGTCACGCAGATCATCTACCACTGGACGGGGGTACAGGATGTCGACCCCAAGAGCCGTGCTGCCACCAGAATTTATGGCAATGCCATCGGCGATGCCCGCAAACTTGAAGCCCTGGAAGAATTCATGGGCGAGGAATGGGCCGGTATATGGTGCTGGGGCGAACGTGATCCGAACCCACATGGCCGCGCCGCGCCGGTACTGTTGAAGGCTTGGGATGATCTCAAAGCCTTGGTCTCTGGCCAATTGATGGCGCAGAGCCATCTTGAGGGTTTGTTCCAGAAAATCGA
The DNA here is from genome assembly GCF_905120355.1 of Azonexus hydrophilus. Taxonomy (GTDB): domain Bacteria; phylum Pseudomonadota; class Gammaproteobacteria; order Burkholderiales; family Rhodocyclaceae; genus Azonexus. Next base: position 2,078 of record NZ_CAJHOB010000034.1, read on the forward strand.
CTACCGCTGGGATGAAGAAATAGAAAGTGTCCGGGGGGATATGTCCAGAGCGGCAACGGCGCTGGCGGCGCAGCTCGAAGCGGATTATGAGGCGGGGCTGGCTGATCTCGATGCCTTCCTGCGTTCGCTCAGGAGTACCGGGGTACTCGATCGTATGGAGATTTTTGCGTTCAAAGCGGCATTGCTACCGCTGGGGGCGGAAGTTTCCCAAATTTTTGACCAAGCGCTGGCTGGCTACACGTCGATTTTTGCACCGAGCGAGGGGAATAACGTGTTGCTGGGTTCAGAGAACGATGACGTGATTGATGGGAGGGGAGGGAATGACCGGATTGTTGGGCGTGGTGGTAACGATACGCTGATTGGCGGTGACGGTAATGACATACTTGACGGGGGCGCAGGTAATGATGAACTACGTGGCGGCGCGGGTGCGGATACCTATTACTTTGGCCGTGGTGACGGCCACGACATCATCATTGAAGATTATTCATGGGTTCAAGGGGAGGCTGACCGTATCGAATTCAAGGCGGGAATTTCGCCGGATGACGTGCAACTGGAGCGGAAAACCGGCAGTTGGCCCGGTGATGACCTGAAAATCACCCTCCGCGATACCGGCGAAACGTTGACTGTCAAGCATCACTTCAGCAGCAACAACCGTTACGCAATCGAGGAAATCGTTTTTGCCGATGGCACGGTGTGGGATGCGGAAGCGATCAAATCCCGCCACCTGCTGGGCGGGGATGGCGATGATGAACTGCATGGCTTCAATGGCCGGGATGATGTGATCGTGGGCGGTGCGGGGAACGACAAACTCATCGGCCTTTCCGGTAACGATGTGCTGGATGGAGGCGAAGGTGACGATGCACTGGAAGGCGGTGCCGGCTCTGACACCTACCGTTTTGGGCGTGGCGACGGTCACGACACGATCATTGAGGATTCGTGGGTTCAGGGCGAGATTGACCGCATCGAGTTCAAGGCGGGCGTTGCCGCAGACGACGTTCGGCTGGATCGGGTACGCACGGTCAACGGCTGGCAAGTGAGTGATGATCTGAAGCTCACCCTCCGCGACACTGGCGAAACGCTGACCGTCAAAAACCATTTCAACGAAAGTAACCGCTATGCGGTGGAGGAAATCGTTTTTGCCGATGGCACGGTGTGGGATGTGGAAGCGATCAAATCCCGCAGTCTGCTGGGCGAGGCCGGTGATGATGCGTTGCTCGGCTTCAATGGGCGCGATGATGTGATTGTGGGCGGTGGCGGAAACGACACACTGATCGGCGGCACGGGCGATGATGTGCTGATTGGCGGTACCGGTGATGACGTGCTGGATGGCGGCGTCGGTTCCGATACCTACCGGATCGGTCTGGGCGATGGCAACGATGTGATTGCTGAGTTTGGTACCGATGGCGAAGACA
>NZ_CAJHOB010000035.1 GCF_905120355.1 Azonexus hydrophilus
GCTTGGCCTTTGCCGAGGCTTCCGGTGAGGCCATGTCGACAGAAGCGCAGCCGGTCATCAGTACGGCGGCTGCAAGGGCTAAGGGTGCAAAGTGACGCATGGGAGTTCCTTTCATTCAGTTAAAAAAGACGGTTTGTAAAACATGAATAATGGGTAGCGGCATTCATCCGCTTGGCGCCTTACTTGGTCAGCCAGCGATGAAAGAAGCCGCGTAATCCCTTGGGTTTAGGGGGGAGATTCTGGTCCGGGCAGGGGGGGCTTTTTCTGGAACTGAGTGACCGCCATAAAACCGAACTGATTTCACAATCACCCATCCAAGGGTATTCGTTTTAATACAACCCTCCGGCTGGAAATCTGCGTTTATACGATCCACCTTCATAGCAACCATCTTCCCATCAAGGTAGCCAAAATCACTTAGCAGCACGTCGTCTTTGAAGGTTAGTTCTCCAGATTTTAGGTAGCGACCATTTACCCTGCCAGTAACGACATAAGCAAAGGTGTTTCCCGTGCGTGAAAGCGACGGTTCTGAACCCTCAGAAATTTCTTCAACGGTGTAATCATTCAGGACAAGCAATTCCAAATCAACCTGATAGATTGAACCCAATTTAACTTCATAGAATGGAGAATATGCGAAGCAAGTTATCTCGGCATTGCCGATCTGAAGCGTAACCTGTTCTTCGATATTCTCATCTATGTGTAGAACTTTAGCTTGATAAATCATGGGGCAATCCTGATGATTTTATCGGTCGAGGAATCATTGATCGCCTCCAGAAATCTTTGCCTGTCTGAGGATGAATGGTGGTGATTGCGCCGTCCGCATTTGTTCCAAAAAATTTAGCTTGACCGCTCTTTGCACCAACTACGCATTTCTCAAGCTGCTTTTTGCTTCGGCCAAAATCACCTCAAAAGCGTCGAGATCAAAAGACCATACACTTCTACCGGGGGGTGAAAATATTTCAATCTGAATTGTTTGACCATCTTCATTAGATACTTCTGCAACTTGATCATTTCCAAACCATACCTCGGAAACAACATTTTCTTTATCAGGAAGACTGGCGACTTGCAATTTTAGATATTTCATTTCTGGAGGTTCAAAGCAGCTAGCCTTGTGATAGATCAGAGAAATGGTTTATCATCGGAATTGCATTGTTATTCATGGGTTATCCTGATTGTTTTACGCCTCAATTGACTAGGCAATAAAGATCGTAAGGCTAGTGTTCTACCTTGTGAATCGCAAAACTCCACTTCATAGGCTTCAGTAGGCTCGGTATACACATTAATTACTGCTCCAAGCATTCCCGCTGCTAGCCCATCTTCAGCTAGCATAACCACATCAAAAAGTAAATATCCAATTATATTCTTGGTGGTCACGGCTACTGTTCTGGATCGAAATCTGCGTCTATGCGGCCCACCTTTATGGCAACCATTTTCCCATCAAGGTAGCCAAAGTCACTTAGCAGCGCGTCTTCTTTGAAGATCAATTCTCCAGATTCCAAGCAACGGCCATTCAATCTGCCAGTAATGACATAAGCAAATGCATTTCCTACACGGACAAGCGATGGTTCCGAATCGTCAGAAATCTCTTCAATGGTGTAATCATCGAAGAGATTCAGTTCAACCGGGTAAGACAAACCCACTTTAATCGCATAAGGACATACACTTGCGAAACAGGTTAGTTCAGTATTACCAATCTGAAGCGTGACCTTTTCTTCGACATTCTCGTCTATGTGCAGAATTTTGGCTTGATAAATCATGGTGCGGGCCTGATAACTTTATCGGTCGAGGAACCATTGATAGTCCTCCAGAAATCTTTGCCAGTCTGAGGATAAATGATGGCAATTGCGCCGCCCACATCTGTTCCAACAAAATAATTACAACCCAATAATTTCACTCCAAACCTAAAAACTCTGGCAATTTCTCTACAAATTGTGCCTTATTTACATCCTCATACTCGGCACTCACCCTCCTGATCTGCGATGATAATTCACTACGGCCCTCACCCTCCATAAGCTGAAGCTCCATAGCCAACTGCTCCATCGCCTCTATAGACGTATCTGCATCCAATAATTCCTCATCTGTGAATTCAAGAAAAATTGCCATATCTACAATGGCCTTGGCCAAATGACGACTGATATACCCGCTCACTGTTTCACCACCTTAACCTGAATATTTTTTATTCCTAAATCATTGAACATTTTTATAGCTCTAGCTGCCTGCGCATCGGAGGAAACCTCCCACCTTCCAGCAAGCCCATTCTGGCTCAATGCTTCCGATTGGCGAAGTGCTTGATCCTTAGCTTTATCCGTTGTAACAATCGAAATCTTCCGGTCAATCATGACATCTCCATCTACACCATCAAATTTCACTTGTCGTGTTGTCCCATCAGGCATTGTCCTTTCAAGAACCGGAGCCTGACCACTCTGGGTTACAGGATTTGAACGCGCCCCTGTTGCAGAGTCGTTGTAATCACGCGCAGCTCGGCTCATACCTGCACGCTCATCGACCCATTTAACCTTTGATGCGGCCAATTCTCCATCTGCAAGATTTCCGGCCCCCTTTACCCCACCCAATCCAGCCATACGCCCCGCCACAGCCGCTGCCAGCATACCGGTAGCAGCCCCCCAAATTGCACCACGCTCCTCGTCGATGTTGGTTGTTGGGGCTGGAACTTGAAGGTCAGGATTCAGATTTCCCAGCCCTTTGGCTGCGCCTGTCAGCCAATCCGCCCAACTTTCCGGGCGTGTCGTCGCTTTGTCGAACGGGGTATAGATGCTGTTCTGCAAGCGCAACCCAAAAGCATCCTTCATGAAATCGAGGCCGCCGAGCCGATACTCAAATTCGCCGCTCAACAAACCTGCCGAGTAAATACTCGATGCCAATTCCTCGAACAAGGCAGGGTTGCTTTTCAGCATCTCGGCCCCGGCTCGGTACACCTCCTGCATGTTCGCATCCACGCCGCTCAAGCCGTTGATGTCGCAGTTTTGGAGTACGCACAGCACAGCCGTCAGGTCTTCGGCTTTACCGCCGCCTTTCTTTGCAAGCTCGCTGATTGCCTTCAACTGATCCGGATGCAACTGCCGGTTATAGGTATCGACCATCTGCGCGGCATTTATTGCCGCCAAGGCGTCCTTGCCGAGCAGGGTGGCCGCCAGCGCCGCGCCCAGGCTGG
>NZ_CAJHOB010000036.1 GCF_905120355.1 Azonexus hydrophilus
TCTTGAAACGGTAGTCTTCGGTAAAGCGGTTCTCGGCCGCCAGCAGATTAACGTCACGTCCAGCAATGACGTCAAGGTCGCGGTCAGCCAGCACGGAAGAACCTACGATGGTGGCGTCGCGGCTCGCAAACAGCGTGGCCGTCGCACCGGCGAGACGGTTACGCCGCTTTCGTTTGTGTTTGCCTTGGCGGCGGGCAGATTCTGGAGCGGGGATCAGGCTACAACGGGCGGCGCTGTAAACGAGGGTGTGGGCGGCGAGGTTCATTGGCCTTACCCCTAGCCACCGCTCTTGAATATCAAATCATTTTTGATTTTCTCCTGCTCGGCTTCACTCGGCTGATATTCTGGCGGTGGACGTAGTTGTTTAGGCATGAGCCGCAGCCTTGAAAAATCTGTCATCCAAAAATCTTCTTCTGTAAGCCCCCCCCTCCCTAAATCACAAAGATTCCACCAATAGGGTCGAATATTTGGAAAACCCAAATGATCCCCCATTATCCTTCCCATATATCCGATGAAGTCAAATGGCTCCTCCAGTTCTTTTGCAATACATAAATCAAGAATCGGGTTGAGTAATTCGAGAGCGTAGTCGACATCTGCAACACTGATTGGGAACCCTCGTTTCTTGAAACCATCCCGAGCCTCATGCAGCACCTCTCTAAGCTTCAATGCCGCCTGTGCCAATTCCTCTTTCTGCATGACAAACTTAGCCATGATTCACCCCCCGATTCTGACTGTAGCAATTGGTACAGGACTCGACCACAAGCTTCCATTAGGCAAAATGGTCTGAACACCTGAGCCAACCGAAATCTTGCCGGTATTAGTCGTGACCGTTGCAACGCTTGATTGGTAAATCGTCGGCATCTGTCCAGGCAAAGGCTGCCGCTCAAATATGGTATACGAAACCCCTTTCGAACCTGGCGGCAATCCCAGCATGTCTTGTAGTAACTGTGGATTACTCTGCACCCTTTGAAGTTGTGCCGCATCCATGTAGTAAACGGATGTGCTATTGAATTCCCGACCCTCCACCTGAACCCGATACAACTTGGTTTCTGCTGTTGCCGTCATGGGAACAGGAACAGATTTCCCGGAGTTGATGACTTCTTGGGCCTGTTTAGCAGCCCCCTGACCGAATGCCCCTTCCAAATCCTGCGCCAACTGATTACGGATACTTGCCGGCACTTGCTCTGCACTCAAACCATGTGTCTGGAACGCATCCTTACTGGTATGCACCGGCGCGACATAAGCACCATCCCCGATGCTGTCCGCTGATTTGGCAAGTTTCGCATTTGCCGCCGCCGCTTCTTTGGCAAGCTGACTGACACGCTCAACTGCAATGATTTCCTTCGCCGAGGCATTTGCCTTGCCGCCCAGCAGGCTGCGCGTTCCAAGACCAGCAGCGGCGATGGCGTTGCCGTACCCCGTCACTAAAGCCTGCATCTGGCGCTGGCGGACGGCCTCTTCTTCCTGGGCGGTGAGGACGCCGGTTCCCAGCAGGCTGTTGCCGACCTGATTCAGTGCGGTAAAGATCGACGACTGGCTTTTATCCGTCGTTGCGCTGCTGGTCGGCGATTCCGGCGGCAGCAGCAAGGCAATCACCAGCATCGCATCAAAGAGATCTTTGCGTTGCGCTGCCGTTTGCTTGACCATGTGCGGGTCTTTCGCCGCCTGGCTCATTACCCGAACAAGCGGATCAATGTTCATGTTCCCCGGATTGCCCGCCAGCCAATAACTTGCCGCAAGTTGCCCCAGGTATTCGCTGTTCTGGGCATGGTTCCAGTAGGCCGCTGTTCCTCTTGCATCCATGTCGATGCCGGTCGCCTGTGCGACTTCTTTCAGAATTCCCTCGGCTACCGGATCGTTGCCGAATGATTGCTGGTAGCTGTCGTTTTGATATAGGAGTTGCTGCGTCAGGCGTTTTTCCCATTCCTCGGCAGTCAAGCCATCCTTGCCTGCCAGCTCTTTGGCCTTTTTCTGCACGGCACTGACTTGGTCTGGATGCAGTAGCCGGTTATACGTCGTTGCGTTGTAAGCGGTAGTACCACCCAGCGCTGCACCACTCGTGCCATCGGCGATAGCTCCGATCCCCGCCCCGAGCATGGCGCTCGCCAGTTGCAGGTAGCCCCGGCGCGCCTCGGGGTCAGTGATGTTCTGCGCATCCAGGAATTTCTCCATCTCCGGCAGCAGCGCCTCATTGAGCGCCCCGGCTGCCGCGCCGACCAGCGCGTTGCCGTCGCCGACCTTGGCCTGAATGATCCCGGCCAGGCCGTGCAGAATGGTCTTGTTGAGGCTGCCTTCGCCCCAGTTGTTGTAATTCGCCTGCGCCGCCGGATCAACGAGGGTCTGCGCCGCCTTTTCGCTGCTCATGCCTTCGCCGTTGAGGCGGTTCAGTTCGTATTGCTCGACATGCGTCAGCGGTGGCCCGCCTCTGTCGGCGGCGGCTTGTCGCTGATCCAGTTCGATTCTTCGGCTGGCATCGACGATGGGTTTCTTCATCTGATCGGCCAGATCGCCGATCAGTCCGGCCACGGTCTGGCCGATGAGGTTTGCCGCTGCGGCGTTCTGTTTCGCTTCCTGCAACTGGCGCTCGATGCGGGCGGCGTCTTGTAGCGTCAGGGTATCGGTCAGCGCTTGATTGGCGGTTTCCGGGTCGCGCCGGGTGAGTTCTTCGGCGGCCTCGCGGCTGGC
>NZ_CAJHOB010000037.1 GCF_905120355.1 Azonexus hydrophilus
TGTCTTCGCCATCGGTACCAAACTCAGCAATCACATCGTTGCCATCGCCCAGACCAATCCGGTAGGTATCGGAACCGGCGTCGCCTTCCAGCACGTCATCGCCCGCGCCACCAATCAGCACGTCGTCGCCGCTCCCGCCGTAGAGTTGGTCGTTACCCTCCCCACCTTCCAACAGGTCGTCGCCGGAAAGACCAATGAGGGTATCGTTCCCCGCGCCGCCTTTGATCACATCATCGCGCTCGTTGAAACCACGCAATGCATCATCCCCCGCCTCGCCCAGCAGACTGCGGGATTTGATCGCTTCCACATCCCACACCGTACCGTCAGCAAAAACGATTTCCTCCACCGCGTGGCGGTTGCTTTCGTTGAAATGGTTTTTGACGGTCAGCGTTTCGCCAGTGTCGCGGAGGGTGACTTTGAGATCATCGCTAAACTGCCAGCCGAACCCGGTGCGTACCCGTTCCAGCCGCACATCCGCCGGGGAAACGCCTGCCTTGAACTCGATGCGGTCGGTCTCTCCGACGATCCAGGAATCCTCGATGATCGTATCGTGCCCATCGCCCCGGCCGAAGCGGTAGGTATCAGAGCCGGCACCGCCTTCCAGTACATCGTCACCTGTACCACCGTCCAACACGTCATTGCCGGCACCGCCGATCAGCTTGTCGTTGCTCCCGCGTCCGAACAACTGGTCGTTACCACCTCGGGCATCCAGCAAATCATCAAAATTGCTGCCACGTAGTATGTCGGCGCCCTCCGTGGCTATAAGAGTGTTGCCTGAAATCCAGCCAATAAGAGCTGTTTCCATGGTTTGCGCCACATCTTCGCCCAAGGGCTGCAACATAGCCTTGAACCCCCCCATATCCAGACGGTTAAGCAAGCCCATGCCCCTGAGTGCGTGCAGGAAATCACCCAATTCAGTGAGTCCCGCCTCACGGTCAGTCTGAATTTGCGAGCTAAGCGTATCCGCTACGACGGACAGATCCCCCATCACTCTGCCCAAGTCTTCGTCCCAATGGTAGGCCACCTGAAGGAACAGCGGTTTAAGAAGACTTTGCGCCATTAGCTGGCCATAGACCAGCGCCTTAAGTTCATCCCAAGCTTCAAGCAGCACAGGCGCTGCCCTGCCATGCGGGTTGGGGTCGCGAGTACCCCAGCACCAGACGCCGGACCATTCTTCACCCATGAATTCTTCAAGAGCCTCGAGCTTGCGAGCATCGCCGATGGCATTGCCGTAGATCATGGTGGCTGCACGGCTGGCTGGGTCCACGTCCTGCACTCCCGTCCAACGGTAGATAATCTGCGTCACCAACGCGTCCCGGTCTTCAGGTGTGGTGGCTTGGGTGAAGCTGGTGACCAGCGCCTTGAGCTCCCCCGTCGTATCCATCGTCATGGCTTGGTGCAGATCCCTCACCTTGCCGTAGCCTTGGGCGTCAGGAAGTGCGACGATGTCTTCCGGAACGTCCACCCACTCGGTTGGCACGCTGTAGGTGGCATCGGTCTTGACCCACACGTCGGTGGCAGCGCGAGTCTGATCATCGGTCGTGGTATAAGTGCCCACCTGTTTGTGGGCATTGCCCTGGGCGTCGATGTAGCTGGAATTCGTATAATTGACGCTGATGGACTGGACGCCTGCTTCCGCGAGGGTGAGAAGTTCTCCTGCGTCGGTGCGGCCATTTCCGTCAACGTCTTTCCAGATACGCAATTGGCCAAATACCGCATCATTCACATCAATGACACCATCGGCGTTGGCGTCGAATTCCTTCAGCGCCTCGAAACCGTTTACGACTTTACTGCCGTTTTCCAGCAGAGTTTCAGAACCAAATAATTCGCGGCCGCTGTCGATAGTGCCATTGCCGTTAATGTCACGCACCAGCAGTCCATCGTCGCTACTCACCCAGCCTGTACGCTCCGCAAAGCCATCGTCAGCATGGTCAAACAGGGCGCCGTTGGCAACCGAAACCGTCTCGATACCATCGCCGTCAAGATCGATTGCGATTGGTGAGGGGATGGTGGAAGCGGTGCCGGTTTTTTCCTTGATGTTCTCCATGGGGCAATCGCTGGGCGAGGGTATTCCTGCGCGCTTTCTGGATTTTTCTAACTGGCGACGAATGTTTTGCGTTCCGGGGTCTGTTTCTGGATCGATGCCACGGTCACGCAAGCGTTGTTCGCGATTACGTAGGGTCTCTTCATAGAATTCAGGCTCAAGGGTGGGATCAAAAAGAAATTCGCCGAGCTTTTCTCCTAATTCGCCACCAACGTACGAAGCAGCGCCAATAGCCACAATGCCGACAGCACCGACCCCGGTGCCAACAAAAGCTATTGCAATGGCAGCCCCAGCTGCCCCGCCCAGTGCGCTCGATATATTGACTGCCGCTGCGGTCCAGTCGCCTTTACGAACAGCATCTCCAATTTGGCCGAGATCGTAAAGATCACCAACAACGCCGCCTGCCTTTCCAATGATAGAAGGTTTAACAGGCCGTTGAATTTTCCCCTGACGCCTCCGGCAACCGAACTCTGACAAAC
>NZ_CAJHOB010000038.1 GCF_905120355.1 Azonexus hydrophilus
GGTGGCTCGAGGGTTTGAACAGGCCATTCCCCACTCCAGGCAGCACCGCATCCGATACGCCCACCCGCTGCTGGCTGGGGTCGGGTAATGGCTGGCCTTGTTGGGTGATTTTGGTGAACGGGCCAGAAACCGGAATGTGCGCCAGCGCGGGAGCGGCTGGATTCAGGGTCAGCGTGCAGATCAGTGTCCAGATAACGGCACGATGGAATGGGCGGCATCGGGTCGTTTCAAAAAAAGTGCTGGGTTTCATGGTTTCAAACCTGAACGAGCACGGCTGCCGAATGAAAGACTGATGCGCACAATGGTTATTCAAAGCAATTCATTTGCCGATACGTTTGAAACGATAGGAGATTTCCCCTCGCTCCTTCGCCGTGCTATAAACCATGACAACATCCCCCGTCTCTGGCTCGACATAGAGTTCCCAGCCCGGAACAATCTGATCGTATTTTCGCCAGAAGGCTTTTAGTACGCCATTCTCACAGCGTTTTCTCTCTCCCGAGATATTCAGGTAGCCCTCTGCCTCCCCGGAAAGCCCGGACGTTCCTTTGACACCAATCAAAAATTTATTACTCTTAAGCGGGCGCAATTCCAGAGTAAAACGCTCAGAGGAAGGGGCAAAATAGACTTGGCGAAGGCCGTTTTTCATGCCACCAAGGATCGCTATAGGTGAGCTAGAAATCTCCACGACCTTGCCTTTGGGCCAGTTACTTGGATAACTATTTTCAGGTATTTGAAATCCCGGCACCGAGAAATATTTTGACAACCCTGGCCCGCCTTTCCCTCCGACCTCCAGATTATCAAAAATACCATTTGGCTTTGGGCATTGCTCTAGCTCATCCAAGGAGTGAGATGGTGCCGCAGCCCTCTCGTTTTTCATATACTCATCGTATGAAGGCCTCCTCACAATAGGCGAGGCGCTCTCCCCCTTGCACGAACAAAGAAGGGCCACAAGAGTACAGATCGTTATTGCCAGTCTGAATCTCACGGTTTTTCTCCGATCTTTCGCAAGGATTCTGCATTTTTCTTGGCATTATCAATAATCTGTAGCACCCCCGGAGGCAGTTGATTGGCCATGACTCCGGCAGCGAATGGAGCCGCCAGCGGGATGTTTATGTGGTTCATAAAACTGGCGAAAGCACCATAATCTGGGCGAATATTTCCGATAACACGAGGAGCAAGCGCCCAGTCTTTGGTGGTTTGATTCGGAAGTTCAACACCCTTGAAGTCAATTAGTGGCATCGTGAATGTTGAGTCATTCACCGTATCGTAGGCGCTATAGCTATTGAACTTATCATGCCAACCACCAAAAAGCTCAACGATCCATTTAGCCCAAAAACTATTCTTGTCATAATCACCAGGGCCAATACCAAACATCTTCAAGTAGCCTACTTCACGGCCTTGATGCCCGCCCATCGGACTGAGCAGATCACCGCCATGCTCTTTGAACACATCTTGCAAAGCATCAAAAACTCCAACATCTGTTCTATCTTCAACTCCATGCCCCAAAACTCTCACAAAACCATCGTCCCGCATAGAGCAACTAAAACCCTCCGTCCTACACACCGTCGGCAAGTCCCACCTTCCACCGCCCAATTCCTCCCGCTGGAAATTGTTCGAGCAGTTATCACTATCCCCCAGACAAGCCCCCTTGAACTGTTTGGAGTTCTCGATCTGATCTTCCTTCACCAGATGCGACGCCCATGCCAGCCCGGCCAGCACGCCGGCAGTGACGGCGCCTTGCTGGCAGCCTGAACCCGTCAGTTCGCCGCTGGCGCAGCCCGCCGTGATTTTCGCGGCCAGCATTTCCAGATCGAACGTCTCCGCGTAGTAGCCGCCCACGCCGCCGGCTACGGTCGCAGCCAGATAGCCTTTCAGGGCATCGCCCGAGAAGGTTTGTTTCAGCGTCTCGCCGAAGTTGCCCTTGGTGTTGATCAGGTTGATGGTGGCGTTGCTGGCGACCGAGGTCATGCCCGCCGTCAGCGCGGCGTTGGCCCAGCCGGCGGGAATGGCGGCCGTGGTCGTCGTCGCCGCTGCGCCGGCGGCCAGCGCGCTACTGCCGGCGGGTGCGCCACCGCCGATCCAACTGCTGGCAGGGTTCCACGTAATCGCCGTAATCACGATGGCGATCACCACGGCGGCGACGCCGCCCAACCCCGACTGGCTGTATTTGAAGCTGTCGTGCACCTCCTTCACCTGCCGCCAGTCCACGTCGCCGCGTTGTTCCATTTCTTTCAGCCACGCCAGTTGCGGCTCCGCCGCCACCATCGCATCGATCGCCTGGCTGACGCTTTTTCCGTTGATCTCCTTGATGTCGATCTGGATGTTCCCCGCCGCACGGATCGCCAGTTCGCCCGCCGCGATCAGTTGGCTCTGCACCACGGTTTCGTCCGTGTGTCCCTTGCCCTTCGCGCTTTGCCACGCCCAGCTGCTCTTGCTCTTGTGGTGCGCTTCCTGGATGAGCGCTTTCATCGCCTCGAAGG
>NZ_CAJHOB010000039.1 GCF_905120355.1 Azonexus hydrophilus
GTAACCGTCCGGCCACCACCGTCTTTTCGCCGAAGTTTCAATAGCTGAAGATTGTCCCGGACGGGCACCTCAAATTTGTGCCCACAAAGGGATTTATGGGCACAAATTCAAAGGCAGTCATGGCCTCGAAACGGCGAGGCCCCTACCGGCATCACCCGCTGGCGCTGAAGCGGGCGATTGTTGAAGAAACGCTGCAGCCGGGTGCCTCGGTGGCGCAGATTGCCCGTAAACACGGGATCAACGCCAACCAGGTGTTTTTGTGGCGCAAGACCTACCGGGAGGGGCTGCTGCCCGATGCGAAACCAGCGCTGTTGCCGGTCACTCTCGCGCCGCTGATGGTTAGCGATCAGTTGCCGGCGGCCAGCAACTCCGTCAGTACGGGTTGCCTGACGATTGAGTTCGGCCAAGTTCGCGTTCGCATCGAAGGTCGTCCCGACGCTGAGATGCTGCGACTGGTTCTGACAGAGTTGCAGCGGCGATGATCAGTTTGCCCAGTGGCACCCGAATCTGGCTGGCCGCCGGCATGACCGACATGCGTCGCGGTTTTGATGGCCTGGCCAGCATCGTTCAGGAGAAACTCGCCGCCGATCCCTTTGCCGGTCACATCTTCGTCTTTCGCGGTCGCCGCGGTGATCTGGTCAAATTGCTCTGGTGGGACGGGGATGGCCTCTGCCTCTTTGCCAAGCGCCTGGAGCGCGGCCGCTTCATCTGGCCACAGGCCAGCGAAGGCTCGGTGCATCTCTCGGGCGCCCAGCTTTCCATGCTTCTGGAGGGTATCGACTGGCGTCGCCCGAGTCGCACCGGGCAACCGGAACGGGCGGCATAAGAAAGCTGGAGATCCTTGGCTGGCGGGGCTGTTCACACGCTGATGATTCGCGTAAACTCTTGGCATGAACAGCACACATCTGCCCCGCGACACAACGACCTTGCAAGCCATGGTGGTCGCCCAGCAGGCGGAAATCGAGCACCTCAAACTGATCATTGCCAAGCTGCGACGCATGCAGTTTGGCCAAAGCGCCGAGAAGATCGACAAAATGGTCGGGCAACTCGAACTGGCGCTGGAGGAACTCGAAACCGGCAAAGCAGAACGGGCCGAGACCACCGAAATCACCCCGGCAGAAGAGGCGCCTGGCAAACCGGTCCGCAAACCGCTGCCGGACCACTTGCCACGCGATACGGTGGTTTATCCGCCTGAAGCAAGCTGCTGTCCGGACTGTGGCGGTCATCTCAAGCCGCTGGGTGAGGATGTCTCGGAAGTCCTCGACTACGTACCTGCCAGCTTCCGGGTCATTCGCCATGTTCGGCCGAAGCTGGCCTGTGGCCGTTGTGACACCATCGTTCAGGCCCCGGCCGCCAGTCGGCCGATTGCCCGCGGCAGGGCCGGGTCTGGATTGCTGGCGCATGTGCTGGTCGCCAAATATTGCGACCATCTGCCTTTGTATCGGCAGAGCGGCATCTATGCCCGGGAAGGCGTTGATCTGGAACGCTCGACCCTGGCCGACTGGGTGGGGCAATGTTCAGCGCTGCTGCGCCCGTTGGTGGAACGACTGCGGCAACATGTGCTGACCGGCGAGAAGCTGCACGCCGACGATACGCCGGTGCCGGTGCTCGCCCCGGGCGAGGGCAAGACCAAGACCGGGCGCTTGTGGACCTATGTCCGCGATGATCGGCCGGCGGGAAACGAAACCCCGCCAGCCGTCTGGTTCGCCTACTCACCCAATCGCAAGGGGGAGCATCCGCAGACCCACCTGAAATCCTTCAAGGGGATTCTGCAAGCCGATGCCTTTGCCGGATTCAATGCTTTGTATGCCAAAGGCGACATCCAGGAAGCTGCATGCTGGGCCCATGCCCGCCGCAAGTTCTTCGAGATTCATCAAGCTCAGGGCTCACCGATTGCCGCCGAGGCGCTCAAACGAATCGCCGCCTTGTACGCGATTGAAAGCAAGGTTCGCGGACAACCGCCAGACCTCAGGCGCAAAGGGCGGGAACCGGCCAAACCCCTCCTCGATGAATTCCATGCCTGGCTACTCGACACGCGACGACAACTCTCGAAGAAATCCGGCCTGGCGGAGGCCATCGGCTATGCCTTGAACCATTGGCAGGCATTGATACGCTATGCCTCGGATGGGCGCATCGAGATCGACAACAATGCGGCTGAACGGGCATTGCGGACAGTGGCGCTTGGGCGAAAGAATTTCCTGTTTGCCGGTTCCGATGCCGGCGGTGATCGCGCTGCCGCGATTTACAGCCTGATCGGCTCGGCGAAACTCAACGGCCTCGATCCAGAAGCTTATCTGCGCTTCGTCATCGCGCGAATTGCTGACTACCGAATCAACGAACTCGACGACCTGCTACCTTGGCGTGTCGCCGAGCAGATCGCAAATACCGAGCATCACGCTGCTGCCTGACTCCGATTAACTCGGAAAGACGGTAGTGGTCGGACGGTTAC
>NZ_CAJHOB010000040.1 GCF_905120355.1 Azonexus hydrophilus
AATAAAACACGGTTCGCCGCATGAATCAGGCGACAACTATCTTGACTTGCTCCGCAGCCATGCGGGTTTCAAGGCGATTTTTCAAAAATGTCGTGTAGTGGCACGTTTGTGTTTTCATGGCCATATTTGACAAGCAATGTGGCGCTGGTAAAGTCGAGGCATGTTCCTCAAGATCACCTGCTCCGGGCCGCGCCAGTATCTCCAGCTTGTCGAAGCCTTCCGCGACGACGCCGGCAAAGCCAAGCATCGCACCCTGGTCACGCTCGGCCGCCTGGATCAACTGACCGACAGCCTCGATTCCGTCATCTCCGGCCTGCTCAAGGTCACTGGCCGTCCAGATTTCCTGAATGCGCCATTGCCCGCCGTTGAGTTCGAATCGGCGCGTGCGCTGGGCAACGTCTGGGCGCTCAACGAACTGTGGGAATCCTTGGGCTTTGGCGAACTGCGCCGGGTGTTCAAGAAGACCCGGCACAGCATCGATGTCGAAGCACTGATTCGCGTGATGGTGTTCAATCGCCTGTGCGATCCGGAGTCGAAGCTCGGGGTATTGCGCTGGCTGGACACGGTGGCGATGCCGGGCATTGAGGCTGAATCGATCACCCACCAGCATCTGCTGCGCAGCATGGATGCCCTGGTCGAGCATCAAGCCGAAGTGGATGCCGTGATCGCCAATCTGCTGCGTCCCTTGATCGACCAGGAACTGTCGGTGGTGTTCTACGACATGACCACGATCCGCACGGAAGGAAGGTCTGCCCAAGAGGGCGATGTCCGCCAATACGGCATGGCCAAGGAAGGCGTCATCGCCCGTCAGGTGATGCTGGGTGTGGTGCAAACCGGCGATGGCCTGCCGATCTACCACGAGGTGTTTGCCGGCAATACGGCAGAATTGCCGACGTTGAAGACGGTGCTTGAACGCTTTCCCTCGATTCGCCGGGTGGTGCTGGTGGCAGACCGGGGCTTGCTGTCGCTGGACAATCTGGATGCCCTCTCTGAGATCCGCCTGGAAAGTGGCGAGCCGCTGGAGTTCGTGCTGGCCGTTCCGGGCCGGCGCTACAGTGAATTCGCTGATCTGTTGGGTGAGTTTCAGACGCAGTGCGCCAATGCTTCGCAGGAAGTCGTTGGCGAATTGCCGTGGCGGGGATTGCGCCTGATCGTTGCGCATCATCCGGAAGTGGCCAGGGAAACCCAGGCACTTCGTCGCGAGCGCATCGAAACGCTGGAAGCGCAGGCGAACACTTGGGCTGGCAAGCTCGATGCGCAGGATGCCGGGATGAAATCCCGGGGCAAGAAGCTTTCCGACAGCGGCGCCAAGGCACGGCTGTATCACGCGGTCAGGGACGCCCATCTGGCGAACATCATTCGCGTCGACTTGAAGAACGAACTCTTCGCCTACGAAATCGACCACGATGCCCTGGCGCTGGCCGAGTTGATGGATGGCAAGTTGTTGCTGGTGACCAATACGCCGGATTTGTCGCCCCTGGGCGTGGTTGACCGCTACAAGTCGCTCGCCGATATCGAGCGCGGTTTCCGGGTGCTGAAGTCGGAGATCGAAATCGGCCCGGTGTTTCACCGACTGCCGGAACGGATCAAGGCACATGCTGCCATCTGTTTCATTGCCTTGATCCTCTATCGCATCATGCGTCAGCGATTGAGCAGCGCCGAGGCGCAGCTTTCGCCTGAACGGGCGCTGGAGGAATTACAGAAGCTTCAGCATCATCAGATTCGGATCAATCAGGCCGACCGGCCTGTCACCGGCATCTCTCGTCTATCCGAAACACAGGATCGCGTCTTTGCCGCCCTAAGACTGAAAAAACCGACGCAACCACAGCAACTTGCTCTCTTGTAGTACACGTTTTTGAATCACGCTTCAGAATAATCAACCACTTACACGTTTAACTGTCGAACTCGGGCGCCCCGTATTCTTCGCCAAACCACGGTAGCGAACCTTCACGAAGCCGAACTGGCGCTTCACCACCCGAAACGGATGTTCAACAATGGCGCGCACCGCCGACAGTACCCGGTTGAACGCCTTCTGCTCATCGCTCAGCACACCACCTGCCGGTTTCTTGCTCGGCGTCAAAACGGACAAATTGCCTTCCTTCTCGAACGCATCAAGCGTCCGGTTCTTCTTGTGATAGCCGCGATCACCCAGGGCAAGGGTTTCCTCGCCATGCAGACAGGCTTCCATCATGGCAATATCGGCGACCTTGGCGGTCGTGCAGGTCACGCTATGGATCAGACCGCTCTCGGCATCGACCCCGATATGGGCCTTCATCCCGAAATGCCACTGATTCCCCTTCTTGGTCTGCGTCATCTCCGGATCGCGCTGCTTGTCGCCGTTCTTGGTCGAACTCGGCGCCGCAATCGTAACCGTCCGACCACTACCGTCTTTCCGAGTTAATCGGAGTCAGGCAGCAGC
>NZ_CAJHOB010000041.1 GCF_905120355.1 Azonexus hydrophilus
GGCAAGCAGGGATAAAGAGGCAAAGTGACGCATGAAAATTCCTTTCAGTTAAAAACAGCTTGTGAAAAATGAATAACGGGTGGTGGGCTTCATCCGCCTGGCACCTCACTTGCTTAGCCAACGATAAAAGAAGCGGCGCAACCCCCTTGGTTCAGAGGGTTTTTCTGGTTCGGGCAGGGGGCCCACCGTCGTCCCGCCGCCCACCGCCACCACCTGGGGCTTCTTATTTACACAGAATCAGCCACTCACATCAACCCGTTCGAATAAACCGGTGAAAGGACCATCCGGCCAGACGAGACGCCACACCTCACCGCTACCAAGGTGCTCAAACCATTTTTCAGTGAAGCTCGGCGCATCCAAATAAGGATGAGTCACTAGCAGTTCCACTGCTTGGCCCTGTGCAACCTGATTCAACATCCACGCTTCGAAGCGCTCGAACTCGCCAAGGCTACGGAAGTCCTCGATAGCCTCCCAAGGGCAACTTGCTATTTGACTATCCATTTCGGATCAACCTTCGGAATAAAGATTTGATTCCCACCGCCAACCAATCCCCCTTGGGGCGCAGCGACACCTTCGTAAATTTTCACGCCAGCAGGCATTTCAATCTTTACGACCTTGGTCGCAGTGTTACCCCATGTAGGACTGATTACTCACCCGGCAAATCGAAAGAACATTCCCGTCAAGCATCAAGCCACTGATTTTAATTGAGAACTTGTTCGCCGAAACGGCGTATGGAATTGCCGGATTAATAACAGGGCATTCGCCTCTGCCAGCAAATCAGCTACTGGCCGATGTGTAACAACCCCCGCCCCCTTTACAGCGAGGGAGGAATCACATCAAAGCATTATCCAGTCTGTCATGCAATACTTGAATTGACTCCCTTAAATTCAGCGGCAACCGCTCCACAGCCAACAACCCTGTCAATCGCATACGCATAATCATGAGGATTTCTGTACCCGTCCCCCCCTCTTCCATGGCTCCGACAATTTCAGCGCCGTAGTCAGAAAAGCCAGAATTTTCTAGCGCTTCAGCTAATCTCTTCGCTTCACTGTAGTAGTCGTATGCGTTCATGACTACTTAATGGTGCTAAAAAATATCATTTGTACTCCTCCCGATGGCACAACAACTTCAATTCCTCCCCCAGGATTTGCCCCAACCGCAGGCGCAGGGCGTGTCACGAAGCCTGTACCAGGCTTGAGTGTGGCTGTTTCGATAAAATTTGCATTCGAAATATTTTCAGCAGGTATGCCATAACGTGCGGCATAGCTTGGGGAACTTGGATTTTCAAGGGACCAAAATTGTGCTTCAGCCGCCTGACTCTTTCCTGTGGTTCCTATCCGATACAGGGTTGCGCCCTCTTCAACCTGTTTTCGAGCAGCAATTGCAGCAACATCCGCACTTTGTAGTGCATCTCCATAAGGTGTCGCTATGCGAGAAATGCTATTTGTCGTTCCCCCTTTTGCGGCAGTGGACGCACCCGCTTGACCGGCAGTACTCAAAGCTCGCCCAAGTAGCCCAAGAATACGCTCTGAGACCATACCACCCAACAACAATTCTTCTACCGGATAAACCGGTTGGGCGCTGCCATTGGGTGTAGCGGCATATTCCAGACGATCCTGGTCACGATTTGCCATGCCCGGAATAATTGAAGGATCGGGGGGGAATCCAAGAGGGTAGTTGCCCGTAGTATTCGCCCGTTGCTCCGCTGTCGCCGAGAAATACGTCTGCGGCGCACCGTCGAGTGTTACGGTCTGTCCATTAACCACAATCGGCTTGCCAAAGTACGGCGCGAGCATTTCGTTGGCCGTCTTGAGATCGTCCAAGTACTCTGCCACCGTCCCCATGGAACCTTCCGTTCCCGGCATTTGTGCCGTACGTTCCAAGGCCGCAAGATAGGCTGCGTGTTTTGCAAACTCCTCATCGTCCGCTCGGCTTTCCGCAACACGTTCGAGAGCATCCGTCCAACGGATAGTCTCTGCGTCGATACACGAGGGCTTGCCATTACAGCTTTCGATGGCCTTTTGCTTCGCCAGCTCCCGAATCAGTTTGCGTTCATCCGGATGCAACTGCCGGTTATAGGTATCGACCATCTGCGCCGCATTTATTGCCGCCAAGGCGTCCTTGCCGAGCAGGGTCGCCGCCAGCGCCGCGC
>NZ_CAJHOB010000042.1 GCF_905120355.1 Azonexus hydrophilus
CGGAGCAAGTCAAGATAGTTGTCGCCTGATTCATGCGGCGAACCGTGTTTTATTTTCAGCCTGGAGGTCACGGATGACAGCGTCTCGCTCGGGATTGAGCGTGACAGGACCGACCGGTGACCAGTCGCGCGTATTCCCTGACCAACGAGCGGGGTTGTCTTCGCGTGCCTGGAGATACGTCTGATGACGAGCTGCCAGGATGGCGTGGTCTTCCCCTGCGTGGCGCTGAGCGGGCGTGACATAACGGATGCCGCTGTGGCGATGATCAAAGTTGTACCAGCGCACGAATTCATGGCCCCAGGCGCGTGCCGCTTCCAGATCGGCAAAGCCGCGCGTCGGGAATTCCGGGCGGTACTTGGCGGTTTTGAAGAGCGATTCGACGAAGGCGTTGTCGTCAGAGACGCGCGGCCGCGAGTACGACGGCTTGACACCCAGCCAGTGGAGCATGGACAGCACCGTGGTGGCCTTGAGCGTGCTGCCGTTATCGCCATGCAGCACGGGCTTCTCCGGCAGGGCATGGACGCCTTCGGTCAGTGCGGTGCGCTTGAGCAGGGCGACAGCGTGGTCAGCCTCATCGCTGGCATGAATTTCCCAGCCGACGATTATCCGGCTGTAGAGGTCCATGATCAGGTACAAGTAGAGCCACTGCCCCTGTACTTGAGTAGGCAGGTAAGTCATGTCCCAGCACCACACCTGGCCGGGGACCGTGGCGACGTGCGTAGTCGGCGTCCGGGCCGGTTGTGGCGCCCGGCTACGGCCCCGATGGGCGTTCTGGCTATGGGCACGCAGCACGCGCTGGAAGCTCGATTCGCTGGCGATATAGATGCCTTCGTCGGCCAGCGCCGGCACGATACGGGCAGGCGGTTGGTCGGCAAAGCGTGGCTCATTGGCAACGGCCAGAATCCGGGCTCTTTCCTCCTCGGTCAGCGCGTGGGCGGGTATGGGTCGCGTGGCGGCAGGACGCCGGTCACCAACCGCCAGGCCGCCGTTCGCCTGCCAACGCTCGAAAGTGCGCACGCTGATGCCGACCACCTCACAGGCAGGGCGCAAACGGGCACCGGCGGTATGCGCGGTCTTGATGTGCTGGACCCAGGTTTGGCGATCTTCCAGGCCGATCATTCGTCCTCGTCCTTGTCCTGTTGGAAGATCGCCTCGAGTTTTTTTGAGAGCACCAGCAAGGCGGCTGTTTCGGCCAGCGCCTTGTCCTTCCTGCGTAACTCGCGCTCCAGTTCCTTGATGCGCCGCCGGTCGGCCTTGGTTTCGCGTGGGGAGGCACGCGCTTCCTCCGGTTCCGCCAAGGCTTGCGTGGCCGATAGCCGCCACTGCTCGAGTTCCTGCGGATACACACCGCGCTCGCGGCACCACGCGCTCTTGCCGGCCTCGTCCAGCGACGCCGTCATCAGCACTGCCTCGAACCGGGCCGCCGCTGTCCATGCCCGCTCGCGAGCGGGCATGGACAGCGCCTCTGCTCGCCAACGCTCCAGCGTCGTCACCGAAATGCTCAACTCCCGAGCCACCGTTTCGATCGGCGCACTTTCCGGCGGCAACAACCTCGACACCGCTTTGTCCTTGAATAACTGTCCGTATCTCGCCACTTCCTTCTTCCTCTATCGCCCCTCAATTCAAGATTCTATCGAAGCGACAACTATTCTGACCCAGGGGG
>NZ_CAJHOB010000043.1 GCF_905120355.1 Azonexus hydrophilus
TTTGTCAGAGTTCGGTTGCCGGAGGCGTCAGGGGAAAATTCAACGGCCTGTTAAAGGCTTTAGCATAACGCTCGCTCCGAGTGTTGATTAAATAACGAAAATGAAGGCCATGATTATGAGCATCACCATCATCGGCAGGCGCCTGGAACGATAGTTCCCATCCATCAATTACTGCGGAATACCATACCAATGGGTCAGCTTTTTTTGCTGTTTTATTCAACGAACGCAATTGATCCAAGGGTTTTAGATTCTCAAAACCATCCATATCCATCCCTTCGGCCGAACAGGGAATAGCCATCGTTGCGCAGAGCAACACCGCACTAATTCGCAGCATCATTTTGCCCCCCCGATCATCAAGGTGTTGATTTCGGCGGCAGGGTATGCGGACTCGATTCTGGCCCCATAAATAATGTCGGAATGAACAGGATAGAGCGAATCCATGTGATAGGGTTCAAGGTGTTCAACCCGATAATGTTTGGCACTGCATCGCGCGGAGAATCCAAATAAACTGTTTTATATATACCATTATCGTTGAAATTCATTCCTGCATTTTTCAGGATCGAATCTGTCACCAACTGGTTATTTGCACCCGCATGGAAGGCAACTGAATTATTCGAGAGCGTGCCGCCATGATAGTCCACAGCAGAAGCAAAAATCGCCCCGCCCTGACTGTGCACCACCCATTTCACGGACTGGTCGCCTTGCTGGATCGTATCCAGTGCTCCCGACAGTTTTTTCGCAACATCCGACGGGCCAAAAACAAACGACATCTTGTCCTGGAAGGTTTCCAACCCGTCCCCTATGATTCCCTCGGTCGGGTTATAGAACAAGGTGTATATCCCTATATTTTTGAAGCCTTCCGCTCTCGCTTCATTGATGTGATAGCCCAGCAATCCCGGCGCATAGTCCGAATCGTTGAGGATGCCATTCACTCCCGCTTCGCTTGTAAAGACTTTATCGGTCTTGCTCACGACGTTCCATTGGTCGCCAATTTTGACCATAACGTAGAGATCATGACTATTGGGATCCACGACACCGTAAAGATCCGAATTGTAGAGATCCGGGCGCTGGCTGTCCGTACCGTTTTGCAGCGCCTCCTTGTTAGCGGCTTGCAACAGATCGCGGTAGCTTTGCAATTCGTCTTGATGGGCCGTTTTCAAAAAATCGTCCGGCAGGTAGATTTTTTCGTCCTGTTTGGGGAAGTAAGTCGCCACATAGTCCAGCATCAGGCGCGTTGCATCCTTACAGCCATCTGTTGCGCGTAGTGCGCCGTCACAAGCTGCGTGGAATTCCATGTCGCGCTGCCGGTCGAGGGCATCGAGTTCATCGGCGCGCTGACAGGCGCTCTCGTTGCCGCTGGCGCAGTTTTTCCGGGCTTCGGCGCGCTCCTTGTTTTCCGGGTGAGAGAGGTAGTTATACGTCGTTGCGTTATACGCCACGGTGCCGCCGAGTGCCGCACCGTTGGTGCCGTCAGCCACCGCGCCCAATCCCGCCCCGAGCAAGGCGCTGCCCAGTTGCAGATAACCCTTGCGTGCCTCGGGATCGGTGATGTTTTGCGCATCCAGGAATTTCTCCATCTCCGGCAACAGCGCCTCGTTGAGCGCGCCCGCTGCCGCGCCGACCAGCGCGTTGCCGTCGCCGACCTTGGCCTGAATGATCCCGG
>NZ_CAJHOB010000044.1 GCF_905120355.1 Azonexus hydrophilus
TTCAACCAGTCAGCATTAGCTTAGCCAACTGTCCGAAAAAGCGTGACCGCCGCAAGGTGGCTTGGTTGCCAATTGAAATCCCACGAAATCCAACCTTCTTGGAAAGGTCAAGACATTCATGGGATATCATGTCGGGTGACACAGAAAGTGAACTCCCCCTTTAAGTGGCATTAAGGCTATTTCGCATATCTTGGCAGAACCACTTGCGTAGTCTGCCAAAGAAATTGAAGATTTCCCAGAAATCTGCCAATTTTAATGAAGGATTCTCCGCCTGTTGAGCATGCAGGACGCTGAGCAAGGTACAACCATCAGCATTCTAGCTTGAGTGGGAAGATATATCTTTTATTGCTGTACCGGGTAAACCAGTAGCTGCCACTTAATGGGTCCGTTTGCGGGATTGTGTTGGCGATGATTTTGCGGTGGAAGTGTATGCCCACCTGCGATTGCAATTTCGTCTCCGCAGGAAGTACAGCGATAGATACCCGGGTGTGGCGCCTCCGTTCCCGGAGAATGTGTTGCATCAAAAGCAGCATCTTGAGACTGAGTCAAACGATTACCGTATTTGTAAAGGGCCATGTCACTCCTCCTGTGTTGGTTGGTAAATCGGAAATTTGAATTCACAGGCCTGTTCGGCTTTTCGGGTAGATCCGTTGAGATGATGAGTTAGCCAACATTGAACGATCCGTCGGATGAATTGGTAACGCTGTGTTGTAGTGAACGAAGTTGCATAGCATCAATCCGATATCCATTCTCAGCCATGAATTTGGCCGCGCCGAATACGTCAAAAGCTCTTTTCTCAGCATGCAGGATTGTCGAAATGGCTTTAATTCCTCCTGCGTAAACCTGTTTCATGAGCATGGGAATCGAATCCTTGTGGTACTGCGCCAAGTACTGCTCCATGAAGGAAAGAGCTATGCCAAGCCTTACATCTGCTTTGGGATGTTTTCTGAGGGGCTGAGGTATATCTTCATCAACAGAGTCAAGAAAAACAAATAGTGCCCCGTAGATGTACCCAATATCGTAAAAGGCATCTGCTAGGATCGGATACCTCAGGAATGGGTTAGACGACATGGTGTAATCAGTTACGGCGGCTGTCCACAGCGAGGCTTGTCGATCTGCGTCGCCCTCCAGTGTTTGGTAGTGAATGAATTCGTTTTCTGGAATTTGATCTTGTCCGAACTCTTCAATCGCGGTCAATTGAGTGTTCTTCTTAAGCCAATCCAGATGCCCAAGTACTACATGGGCAACCTCATGCCACGTGATAAATATCAGCATGTAGTGGAAAATAAAATCGCCGAGCGCCTTTTCACGTCCATCTTTACGGACGGCGGCATCAAGCAATGTACATTTTGTTCGCCCACGTAATACATGCTTGTCAGCGGCAATGGATTTGGCAATCAATGACAGCTGACCTATGAGACCCACACCGATTTCAATCAGGTATCTGCCATCACCCAGTCGAGTGGCTTTGGCTTGCCTGAAAATCTTCTTATCGTAACCGTCCGACCACTACCGTCTTTCCGAGTTAATCGGAGTCAGGCAGCAG
>NZ_CAJHOB010000045.1 GCF_905120355.1 Azonexus hydrophilus
CCGGCGCACCTGAATGTCGCTGCTGAGTTGCCAGTTCGCCGCCGTCAGGGCCAGCGTGCCGTTGCTGAGAAAGCGACCGCCCGACTGTTCCACCGCACCGGCGGAGAGCAGGAAATCGCCCAGGCCGACGTGGGTGACGCTGCCGCCCGCGTTCTGCATGCGCCCGGCCTGGAGTTGGAAATCCTCGCTGACGCTTTCGATGCGACCGCCTCGGTTGTCCAGTGCGTCGGCGGCAAGCTCGGTAAAGCCGGCGCCAACGGCGCGGATGGCGCCGGCCCGGTTGTCGATTTCAGGGGCGGCAAGGCGCAGGTCGCCGCTGCTTTCGATCAGGCCGGCGGCGTTGTCCAGGCGGTTGGCCGCAATCTGCACCTGGCCTGCCGCCATGATGCCATCCCGGTTGTCCACCGTGTCAGCGCTGACTGTCAGCGCTTGCTGCCCGAGCAGCCGCCCTTGCCGGTTGTCCAGCGCCTGCGCCTGAATGTCGAGCGCGCCCTGGGCGAGCACGACGCCCCGGTTGGCGATTGTGCTGCCGCTCAGCGTCACCGCTTCGCCTTGCAGCGCCTGGGCGATTTCGATCCCGTCGGCCGCGCGGATGGCGAGCTCGCCGCCCGCTTGCAGCGTGCCGATCTGCGCCGAACTGGCGGTCACTTGGGCCGCGCCGCTGGCCGCCGCCCGCTCGAGCGTCAGCCGGCCCGCGCTGTCGATCCGGATGTCGCCTGCGCTGGCCGCCAGATCCCCCGCCAGACGCACGCCGACGCCCGCTTCGGTGCCCACCAGCAGCACGTTGTGCGCATACATGCCGCCCAGCGCCGCGCTGTCGATGGCGAAGACCGGCGGCGCGCTGCCGTCGGGGGCCAGGGCCTGCGCGGCCAGCGTCTGCGCATCCACGTCGTTGCGCCCGGCAATCACGCTCAGCCGCCGCGCGTGCAGCGCCGCGTTGATCTCGACGCTGCGCGTGATCAGTTCGAACTGGTCGACATTGCTGGCGTTCAGCCCGGCCCCTTCGATCAGGACCGTCCCGTCTTCGACCCGGAAGCCGCTCAGTTGCCCGTCCTCGAAGAGCGGACGCCCCGTGCTCAGCGTCACCCGCGGCGTGTTGATGAAGCCGCAGCCGTCGCAGCTCAGCCCCCAGGGATTCGCCACGATCAGCCGCGCCGACGGCCCGGCAATCTCCGTGTAGCCCGCCAGTCGGCTCGCCCGGCCCCCCGTCACTTCGTTCAGAATGACGTTCGCCGAGCGTCCGTTCAGCCCCGGATTGCCGACGATGTACCCGCCCAGCTGCGTCTGCTGCACCGCGCCCGTCGCGTTGTTCAGAATCAGCCCTTCGCGACCCACGTTGTAGTCCGTGAAACGGTTGTGCGACAAGCCTTTGGCGTTCGGCGCGGCGATGTTCACCACCGGCAC
>NZ_CAJHOB010000046.1 GCF_905120355.1 Azonexus hydrophilus
TGAGGTAGGCTGAAAAAAGTGGAGTCCAACGTTTCGTAAAATGATCGAAAACGGAGGACAGAGATGGAACGGATACCGAAAGGGATTTACACGCCGGAATTTCGGGCGGAAGCAGTGAAGTTGGTGGAAAAGGACGGGCTGTCAGTGGATGCGGCAGCGAAGCGTCTGTCAGTACCGAAGAGCAGCCTTGGCAACTGGGTGCGAGCTTCGCGCGTGGGGAAACTGGCCACGGTCGGACAAGGGCAGCGGGTTCCGACGGAAACGGAAGTTGAACTGGCCCGGCTACGCAAAGAATTGGCGGAAGTGAAACTGGAGCGCGACCTGCTAAAAAAATGTGCGGCGTATTTTGCGAAGGAGTCGCGGTGAAATACGCCCGGATTGACGAATTGCGACAGCAGCATCCTGTAGCGGCGATGTGCCGGGTTCTGGAGGTCTCGGAAAGCGGCTATCACGCCTGGCGTCAGCGCCCGCCCTCGGCCCGGACGCAAGAGAATCTCCGGCTGGAAACCGAAATCAAGGCGGCACATCAGCGAACGCGCGAAACCTACGGGCCGCAACGCCTGCAATCCGATCTGGCCGATCACGGCATCCCGGCGAGCGTCTATCGCATCAAGCGAATTCGCAGGCGCCTCGGATTGCGCTGCAAGCAGAAGCGGAAGTTCAAGGCGACGACGAATTCGAGCCATACGCTGCCGCTGGCGCCCAATCTTCTGGATCGGCAATTCGCCGTGGCGGCGCCCGATCGCGCCTGGGTCAGCGATATCACCTACGTCGCCACCGACGAGGGCTGGCTCTATCTTGCCGGTATCAAGGACTTGTTCAACGGCGAACTGGTCGGCTACGCCATGTCCGAGCGGATGACCACGAGCCTGGTGTCGCAAGCGCTCTTTCGCGCCGTCGCCGCCAAGCGGCCGGCAAAGGGACTGATCCACCATTCAGATCGCGGCAGCCAGTACTGCGCCCACGCTTATCGAAAGCAACTGCAACAATTCGGCATGCAAGCTTCCATGAGCCGCAAGGGCAATTGTTGGGACAACGCGCCGATGGAGAGTTTCTGGGGTTCCCTGAAAAACGAGTTGGTGCATCACAGGCGCTTTACTACGCGCACACAGGCCAGGCAGGAAATCACCGAGTACATTGAAATCTTCTACAACCGAATTCGTAAGCAGGCGAGACTGGGTTATCTGTCGCCGGCACAATTCACCCAGCAATACCATGCAAAACAGATAGCCGCTTAACCCGTTGGACTCTACGGTTGACGACCTACCTCA
>NZ_CAJHOB010000047.1 GCF_905120355.1 Azonexus hydrophilus
GCGCTGCGGTAGCTGTGGTCGATCTTCTGGTTCGCGGCGCTGACCGTGCCGCTGCTCGCCCCGTAGCAGATCGGCGGAATGCACAGCGAAACGCTGAAACCGCTTTCACTCTGCCTGTTCTTGTAACGGCTCTGGTCTTGCAGGGTTTCGATGCTCAAGTTCCCGCCAATGTCGGCCACGACCCGTTCGCCCGCCACCTGCGCGCCCTGGAGCGTGGTGTCCTGGCCGCTCTTCAGGGTCAGGGTCTTGCCGGCGACGATTTCGGTGTTGTCGTAGGTGGTGGCGTCCCCGTCGGCCTTGCCCTTCATCTGGCTGGCGCCGATCTGGATGCTGATGCCCGTCTGCTGGCCGATACCCACGGTCACGCCCAGGCTGGCGCTGCTGCCTTTGCTGCGGTTTCTGATTGCTTCCGTATTGACGGCCGCCAGCAGGTCGATATTGCGCTGTGCATCCAGCGTGATGTCGCCGTCGGCCTGTAACTTGGCCCCCACGGCGGTAATGTCGGTTTCGCGGGCGACGACAGTGATGTTGTCCGCCTGGATGCTGGCGCCGCGCTGACTGTGGCTGGCTTCGTGCGTGCTGCTCTTCATTTTGCTGACGCCAACGCTGACCGAGACGCCGAAGGCGGAGCCGTTGCCCTTCGCGCCATCGGCCGCCGCCGCGCCATCGGCTTCGACAGCCAGCGCCTTGCCAAGGTTGTCGTAGGCTTTCCAGCCGTCGTAGCCGGCTTTCAGCGCCAGCGCATTGTCCAGGCGGCGGTTGCCCGTGCCCTGGCGGGACGCTTCGGCCATGTCGTAGGCGCGGGTGATCAGGCTGCCCACCGTCCCGGCCAGCGCCGCGCCCACGGTGACGCTCTTCGACTTGGTCACGCTGTCGAACTGGCTGCGGCTATCGGAGGCCAGCAGACTGACGGCGTTGCCTTCGATCCGCACCGTCTGCCGGGCCAGCAGGTCCGCCCCTTCGCTGGTGACGTTGCCCCGGCCCGTGCCGGCATGGCTGGCGTCCGTACCCGCGATGATCGTGAGAGCGCCGCCATTGGCCGACAGCAAACTGGCCGTGGCTTGATTGCCCGAGGCGGCGCTGTCCTGGCTCATTTCAGTCTTGCCGTACAGGGTCTGGCGCGGTGCAGGCCCGGGAATGATCGCCAGGCTGCTGCCGCTGCTCTTGAAACGGTAGTCTTCGGTAAAGCGGTTCTCGGCCGCCAGCAGATTAACGTC
>NZ_CAJHOB010000048.1 GCF_905120355.1 Azonexus hydrophilus
GTCACCGTCACAAAGGAGGGCACCATGAGCGGTATTTTTACGAAATCGATGGCACGGAACATCTTCTACGGGGGAACGGTGTTCTTTTTCCTGCTATTTCTGGCACTCACATTCGATTCGCACCAGGAATTCCCGAAACGCGACAACAACGCCATGCTGACGCCGCAAGCCAAGGCCGGCAAGAAGATCTGGGAAACACGCAACTGCGTCGGCTGCCACTCGCTGCTCGGTGAAGGCGCTTACTTCGCACCAGAACTGGGCAATGTCTACACCCGCCGCGGCCCCGACTTCATCAAGGGCTGGATGCAGGCGCAGCCAACCGGCGCACCGGGTCGCCGGCAGATGCCGCAGTTCCACCTGACTGACGAGGAGCTGGACAACCTCAACGCCTTCTTCGCGTACGTGGCCGGCATCAACACCGCCAACTGGCCGCCCAACGTCGAAGGCTGATCGCTGATCGCCCCATCTGCTCAATAATTCTCAGGAGTTCATGCGATGCAATATCAATCCCAGGCTGTTGCCAAGCCTTATTTCATAGCGGCCATCGGCCTCTTCGTGGGCCAGATACTCTTTGGCCTGATCATGGGCCTGCAGTACGTGGTCGGCGATTTCCTCTTCCCGGAAATCCCCTTCAACGTCGCCCGCATGGTGCATACCAACCTGCTCATCGTCTGGCTGTTGTTCGGCTTCATGGGCGCCGCTTATTACCTGATCCCGGAAGAATCCGAAACCGAGCTGTTCAGCCCCAAGCTGGCCATCGCCCTGTTCTGGATCTTCCTGGTCGCCGGCGCGCTGACCGTGGTCGGCTATCTGGCCGTGCCTTACGCCACCCTGGCCCAGGTCACCGGCAACGATCTGCTCGCGACCATGGGCCGCGAGTTCCTCGAACAGCCGCTGCCGACCAAGCTCGGCATCGTGGTGGTGGCGCTGGCTTTCCTGTTCAACATCACCATGACGGTGCTCAAGGGTCGCAAGACCGCCATCTCCACCGTGCTGCTGCTCGGCTTGTGGGG
>NZ_CAJHOB010000049.1 GCF_905120355.1 Azonexus hydrophilus
AGACAAATTATACCATTTGCATGGAATTTGCGGGGTTTTTCAACGGCCTGTTAATACCTTTTGCCTCCTGATCTTTAATAAAAGCATCAAGCCCGTCAAGCGCTGCGCTTGATGCATCATCAAGCCCATCCATTTTTCCGTTTTTCCCATCTTGATTACAGCCCATTTTTATGCCCTCCTATTTGAAAAAACAATCATATAAATTTGCATTATTCCAATACCAAGCACCCCTGATAGCATTAGCGCCGACGGCGCAACGCCAGATACCCAAATGGCTTTCTCGCCCCGCCTAAGGGGGTAATCAACCAACCATAACATCGCAAAATATAAAACCCCGTAAAAAAATATGGAAAAAATCAAATGGGGCAACCACCCACCAAACCGTTCAGCTATTTGATTCCAAGTCTTGGCATACCGCGCTCGACCACCGTTTCTTCTAATAATCAGATAGGGAAGCAGCGGCGGGAATAGCCACGCAGCCAGCACATGGCAGTGAATAAAATATTGGGGCTTATCAGCAAAAGCAATCGAGAATTCAGACAAATAAGGATTAATTGTGCTGGCCATAGCAAATGCCATCGCCCCCACAGCAGTATCCAGCCAGCCAACAGGAATTAGCCAAACAGCCAAAAAATACCCAACAATCAACAATATCTCTGGGAAAGAGATTGCCAATGGGTTGGGCTGCGGTATCTGATCATCTTGATGGGGGATACGTTTTTTCATGCTCACTCCTATTACGATTTAATGCATAAAGCATGGCCGCCCATATTCACGACCTCATCCACTTGAAGTCCGCGCGGCACTTGGTGCGTGATGAAGATCATCGTGACCTTGCCCTTGAGGCGGTTGATGGTCTGAGCGAAGTGCTCGGCGGTCTGTTGATCCAAATTGGAAATCGCCTCGTCAAAGATCAGCACCTTGGGGCGTTTGAGCAGGGCGCGGGCGATGGCGATGCGCTGGCGCTGCCCGCCGGATAGCCCGGTGCCGCGTT
>NZ_CAJHOB010000050.1 GCF_905120355.1 Azonexus hydrophilus
GCCAGCCTCATCATGGTGCCGATCTTCCGGGCGCGTCTGGACACGCAATTCCTGCTCGGCGCGCGCAATCAGGCTTTTCTTACCGAGTACCTGGCCGGCATGGCCACGGTCAAATCCTTGCAACTGGAGCCGGACGTCGGCAAACGCTACGGCACCTATCTGGCGCAATACCTCTCGGCGGGTTTTGCCACCAAGCAGGTCGGCAACACCTACAACGTCGTCGCCAACGGGCTGGAACAGGTGATGACGCTCGCCATCCTCATCGTCGGCGCGTGGTACGTGATGCAGCCTGATGTGGGCATGACCGTCGGCATGCTGGTCGCCTTCCAGATGTTCGCCAGCCGCATGAGCCAGCCCCTGCTGCGTCTGGTCGGGCTGTGGCAGGAATTCCAGCAGGCCAGCATCTCCGTCAAGCGCCTGGGCGACATCCTCGACATGCCGCAGGAACCCTTCACCCTCACCCCGCAACGCGCTGCCGGCGGCGAAGGCCGCATCGACATCCGCGACGTCGGCTTTCGCTACTCCGAACAACATCCCTGGCTCTACCGCAATCTGAACCTGGCCATTCCCACCGGCAAACTCACCGTGCTGATGGGGCCGAGCGGCTGCGGCAAGAGCACGCTGGCCAAGCTGATGCAGGGCTTCTACTGGCCGCAGGAAGGGCAAATCACGCTGGACGGGCGCGACATCCACCAGCTTGCCGCCAACGAACTGCGCGCCACCTTCGGCGTCGTGCCGCAGGAAACGGTGCTGTTCTCCGGCACCGTGTACGACAACCTGGTCATGGCGCATCCCCACGCCAGTTTCGAGGACGTGATCGCCGCCTGCCGCGCTGCGGAAATTCACGAGGTGATCGAGCAACTGCCCAACGGCTACCAAACTGAAATCGGCGAACGCGGCACCGGGCTATCCGGCGGGCAGCGCCAGCGCATCGCCATCGCCCGCGC
>NZ_CAJHOB010000051.1 GCF_905120355.1 Azonexus hydrophilus
CGGGCCACCAGGGTGCCGGTGGGGCGGTTCTCGAAGTACGGCAGGGGCAGGTGCAGCAGGTGGCGCAGCACCTTGTCGCCGAGCACCGCATCGATGCGGCTGCCGGTGTGCAGCACCAGGTATTGGCGCAGCCAGCTCATACCACTAGTGAAGAACATGAACACCACCAGCGCCACACCCAGAACGATGAGGGTGCTTTCGGAATGGTGGGCGATGACCTTGTCGATGATGACCTGGGTAAACAGCGGCGTCGCCAGGCCGACGAGCTGGATGGCAAGACTGGCCAGCAGCACGTCGCGCCAGATGGTTTTGTGGCGCAGCAACTCGGGAATAAACCAGGCAAAGCCAAAGGGTTTCTTCTCCTGCGTTGCAACATTCGGGCCTCGGCTTTGCGACTCGTCCAGTGGCGGCTCTGCCTGGGCCACCAAGACAAGAAACGGCAGCGCCTGCGCTCGCGCCATGTCGTGCGGCAGAACCTCCGGCTCGGACTGGCCCGGCTTGACCCAGGACAGCGTTTCTTCACCATAACCAACGATCAACGCAGGGACGAGCGTGCTTCGCGCTTGGCTTGCTGGCGCAACTGACTCTTCGGCTGCATCAGGCGCTACGGGAAGTTCCAGCAAAGCCACCGCTGGCAGAGGCAAATCCCCCCGCCCAACCTCCGGCCAGCCCACCTGTCCCGCCTGTAACCCGATGGCTTGCAACGCACCAAAAAGGGTGGGCAGATCAAACGGGGGCGGAAAACCTTTGGTCACCAGCGCAGCATCGAAGGGCTGGCGGTGCAAACCAGCAAGGCTCGCCAAAAGCCAGAGGGCTGCGCTGGTATCTATCCGCCAGGAAGAATCAGAAAAAACCCCTGGGTGCGTTTGCTGCACGATGCGCTCTTTTTCATGGAAAAGTTTACATCCGCAG
>NZ_CAJHOB010000052.1 GCF_905120355.1 Azonexus hydrophilus
CTGCTCTTGCTCTTGTGGTGCGCTTCCTGCATCAGCGCTTTCATCGCCTCGAAGGTGATGTCGCCGCCTGCGTCCAGCGTCAGGTCGTTGCCGCTACTTAGTTTTGCCGCCTGATAGCGTTGGTCGCCCAGGCTCGCCAGCACAATGTCGTTGCCCGCCTGGATGTCGCTGCCCGCCACCGTCACCGTCGTCACGTCGTCCAGGCGCATCGACTTCTTGCCGAGGCTGCCTTTCTTCTGCTTTTCGTAGAAGTGCCGGGTGAGTTCTTCGCCCGCCAAGAGCGATAGATCACGACCGGCGTAGAGGTAGGCGGAATCCTTCGCTTCGACTTGGCTCGCCGCCACCGTCAGATCGCGCCCCGCCAGCAGGGCAACGTTGCCGCCGGCCGTGAGTTCGGTGGCCTGCTGTTCAACGCGCAGGTCTTCGGCATTGACCTTCTTCTTGCTGCTCTTGTAGTGGTATTCGCTGTGTGCCACGTTGGCAGCGGAACTCAGGGTCACATCCCGCCCGGCGCTGAGCAGGGCGTCGCCGCCTGCGCTCACTCGGCTGGCGACGACCGTCAGGTCGTTGCCAGCCGTGATGTTCAGGTTGCCGCCCGCGCTGACTTCTGATCCCAGTTGCTGCACGCTGCTTGCTGACCACGCGTGCCGCTTGTCTTTCGTGCTGCGGCTGCTGCTGTCTTCCACTGCCGCAATCACGACGTCGTTGCCGGCGTTCAGGTTCAGGGTGTTGCCGGCAGTGAGTGCGCCGCCCAGGTTCACAATGTTCTGGCCGGCAGTGAGATTCAGATCGTGCGTGGCTTCGATGCGCGCCGCCGCGTCAATCACGTTGCC
>NZ_CAJHOB010000053.1 GCF_905120355.1 Azonexus hydrophilus
TGAGATTCAGATCGTGCGTGGCTTCGATGCGCGCCGCCGCGTCAATCACGTTGCCGCTGGCCGTAAAACCCGCGCCGCTGTTCTCGTAGCGGGTGACGCTGCGCTCATTCACGATGCTGCCGGTCAGCGCCGTCACCGCCACGTCTTTGCCGCTGATGATGCCGCCCGCGGTGTTGATTACGTTCTCGGCGGCGAGGACGGCGAGTTGTTCGCCGGCTTGCAGCAGCCCGCCGTTGATCAGGTTCGTGGCTTCGGCGTACAGATTGTCGGTGGCGCGTAGCGTCCCCCGATTCGCCAGCGTGTCGCCCGCGATCAGGGCGACGTCCTTACCCTGGATCAGCGCACCGCTCGGCGCCAGACGCCCTTCGCCCTGCGCCAGATACAGCACCGGCACCAGCACCTGCTCGCCCGCCACTTCCCGGGTTTCCAGCCACACAATGTCGTGCGTCAGCGCCGCCACTTGTTCCGCCGTCAGCGTGACGCCCACCGACAGGTGCAGCGCCTCCTTGCTGGCGACGGCGTTGTCCATCAACTGACGAAACAGCGCTTCGTCCGAATCCAGGCCCGCCAGATACCGCTGGCCGGTCCGCGCCAGCACCGCTTCCTGGATCAGCCGCTGTTCGTACAGGCCATCGCCCAGCCGCTTTTGCGCGGCGTCCGGGTCGTAGCCCAGCAGGTCGAGCAGGTAGTTCGAACTCAGGAAGGATTTGAGATTGGTCAGCGCCGGGTTCGTTTCGATCAGGTAATTCGGGTGGCTCGAGGGTTTGAACAGGCCATTCCCCACTCCAGGCAGCACCGCATCCGA
>NZ_CAJHOB010000054.1 GCF_905120355.1 Azonexus hydrophilus
CCACATCCACCGCCAAGCCATTCCGATTCTCCATCAGGGCGTGACCCATGAAGCAGAGCCTGGCTTTATCGCCCTTGGATTTCTTGAACAGACGGGCATCCGGATCGGTGGTCGAGGCATGCGTGTCGTTCTTGCGCTCTTCACCCGTGAAATCCACCGTTGCATTACGGCCGCCATCCTCCGGTGGCTTGCCGGAACCATCCTTGGCCTTGAAACTCTTCGCCGACGCCCAGGCTTCAATCAGCGTGCCATCGACCGAGAAGTGCTCGGACGAGACCAGCCCGTGCCACTGCGCCAAACCCAGCACCTTGCCGAAGAAGGCGCGCGCCACCGTTTCGTTGAGCAGGCGGTCCCGATTCTTCGTGAACGTACTGTGATCCCAGACCTTGTCATCCATATTCAGGCCAACAAACCAGCGATAGAGCAGGTTGTAGTCAATGTGCTGCACCAGTTGCCGCTCAGACCGAATCGAGTACAACGTCTGGATCAGACTGGCCCGCAGCAGCCGCTCCGGCGGAATCGACGGGCGCCCCGTCTTGGCGTACAGTTCTTCGAAGTCCGCATGCAGCGTCGCCAGAAGACCATCTACCAGCATCCGCAATTTGCGCAACGGATGAGAGGCAGGAATCCGCTGCTCCAAGGTTCGGTAGCTGAACATCTCCGATTGGGTTATGTCGGCACTGCGCATGAAATCGCTATCTCGTTGAATTCGAAAGACAAATTATACCATTTGCATGGAATTTGCGGGGTTTTTCAACGGCCTG
>NZ_CAJHOB010000055.1 GCF_905120355.1 Azonexus hydrophilus
TTACTTTTCCTCTCCTTTGACGAAGAAGGAGATGAGGTAGACGATGAGACCGACGAGGAACATGACGCCTGCCCATTCGCGCATCCAGTAGAAGAGCATGACCTGATCCTGCGTGGCCATGTAGGACATGGGCTGCTCGGAGACGCGCTGCAGCCAGACCTGCAGGATGCCGGCGGCGGTGAGGAAAAGGGTGATGAAGACCATGGCGATGGTCATCAGCCAGAAGGACCACATTTCCAGCACCTGCGCCTTGTTGGAGTTGGCGGCGCGCCCGCGCATGATGGGCATGGCGTAGGAGATCATGGTCAGCACCACCATCACATAGGCGCCATAGAAGGCCATGTGCCCGTGTGCAGCCGTGACCTGGGTGCCGTGGGTGTAGTAATTCACCGGGGCCAGCGTATGCAGGAAGCCCCACACCCCGGCGCCGAGGAAGGCCATCACGCCGGTACCCAGGGCCCACAACACGGCGGCCTTGTTCGGATGCTCGCGGCGACGACGATTGACCATGGTGAAGGCGAACACCGTCATGGCGAAGAAGGGCAGCGGCTCCAGGGCGGAGAAGATGGAACCCCACCATTGCCAGTATTCCGGCGCACCGATCCAGTAGTAGTGGTGGCCGGTGCCGATGATGCCGGTGACCAGGGCCAGGGTGATGATCACATACAGCCACTTCTCGATGATCTCGCGATCGACGCCGGTGAC
>NZ_CAJHOB010000056.1 GCF_905120355.1 Azonexus hydrophilus
CGCTCATTGGTGCCGTCGGTGATCCGCCCGGTGTTCCAGGCGCGCGTGCGCACCGAGGTGCTGGCCGCTGCACCCACGTTGCTCAGGGTCTCCAGTTCGAGCAGCAGGTCGCCGCCGGAAGCCAGCACGCTGTAGTGGTTGACCAACGCACCGGCCCGGATCAGCAGCCCGCCGTTGCCTTGCATGACGCCGGCCGGGCTGTCTTCCTCGATCCGGCTCACGAAGGTTTCGGTGGCGACGTAATCGACGTTGTGATGATCGCCGCCGCAGTCGTAGCAGACGACGTGCATGGACCCGCCGGTCTGTTCCTGCACCAGCGTGAACACGTCCTTCGTGTTGGTGACGGTATCGGCTTCAATGCTCAGCACGCCGTCGGCTTCGATGTGGCCGGAGCGGTTCTCCACCGTCTGCGCCGCCGCGTCGGTGCGCCCGCTCACGGTGAGCGCGCCCAGGCTATAGATATCGGCGCGCCGGTTGTGTACCTCGTTGGCCGCCAGCAGCAGGTCGCCGCCGGAGAAGATCAGGCCGTTCTCGTTCTGCAGGCGCTGCGCCCGGATCGTCAGCGTGTCGCCCGCGCCCAGCGTGCCCTGGTTGTGGACGGTTTGCGCCGTCAGTGCGAGCTGCTCTGCCGCCGTCAGCGCGCCGCTG
>NZ_CAJHOB010000057.1 GCF_905120355.1 Azonexus hydrophilus
CAGCGCCGCCGTGCAGAAGTCGGTGGTCAGCGTGTTCGATAACCGCCAGGCCAGTACCTTACGCGTCGCCCAGTCCAGGATGGCGCAAAGGTAAAGAAACCCGTGGCGCATCCGGATGTAGGTGATGTCGGTCGCCCAGACGTGGTTGGGGCGCTCGATGTTCAGTCCGCGCAGCAGATACGGATACACCTTGTGCTCGGGATGCGGCTTGCTGGTGTCAGGCTTCGGCCCAACCGCCCATAGGCCCAGTTTGCGCATCAGCCGCCGGATGCGTCGGCGACCGACCAGAACACCCTCGCGCTTGAGCATCTGCTGCAGGCGCCGACTGCCATACACCGGGTTCTCCGTGAATAGCTCGTCTAGGCGCCGGAGCAGATCAAGCTCATCCTGCGATTCCGGGCGGGGCCGGTAATAGACGCTACTACGCGAAATACCGAGCAACTTGGATTGCCGGGCAATGGACAGCTCACTCCCCGGGGAAATCATTGTCCGCCTTTCAGCAGGCGGGCAATGGCGGGCTGTCCGGCCAAGAAATCCCGTTCAACCTGCAACTGCCCAATCTTGCGATGCAGGTTATCAATCACCGCCTGCGGGTCGGCCGCCTTCTTGTTGCCCCGCTCGAACA
>NZ_CAJHOB010000058.1 GCF_905120355.1 Azonexus hydrophilus
TCGATGCCGCTGATCCCCGGCTTGTCGTTGTCCAGAATCGTGCCCGTACCGGTCACACCGTCAATCGTCACCGTCAGCGTCTCGTTCGCTTCCACATCCGTGTCGTCGATCGTCGGGTAGCTCACCGTGAAGCTGCCTACACCCGCCGGCACCGTGATCGTTTGGGTGGTCGCGTCGTAGGTCACGCCCTTGTCAAACGTCGGTGTGTCGTAGTCAGTACCTGAGGTGGCGCTGCCACCCGTCGTGAAGCTGTAGGTCGTCGGCTGGGTCGTCGGCTCCGTCAGCGTCACCGTGTACGACAGGGGCTGACCTTCTTCCACCTGGTCGTCACTGACGCCCGGGCGGTTCGGTTCGATGCCGCTGATCCCCGGCTTGTCGTTGTCCAGAATCGTGCCCGTACCGGTCACACCGTCAATCGTCACCGTCAGCGTCTCGTTCGCTTCCACATCCGTGTCGTCGATCGTCGGGTAGCTCACCGTGAAGCTGCCTACACCCGCCGGCACCGTGATCGTTTGGGTGGTCGCGTCGTAGGTCACGCCCTTGTCAAACGTCGGTGTGTCGTAGTCAGTACCTGAGGTGGCGCTGCCACCCGTCGTGAAGCTGTAGGTC
>NZ_CAJHOB010000059.1 GCF_905120355.1 Azonexus hydrophilus
GATTGGCGGTTTCCGGGTCGCGCCGGGTGAGTTCTTCGGCGGCCTCGCGGCTGGCTGCGTCCCGGGTTGCCCGTGCCGGTGAGCGTGATCGTCGCCGGTGAGATCACCGCCAGCGTCTGGCTGCTTTCGCTGTTGTCTTCCGGCAAGCCGTTCTGACCGGCCAGATTGCCCAAGAGGTTGCCCGCGGCCTGCCCGGCCAGGCCATTGGCCGGCGAGGGCAGCGCAAATCCCTGGCGGAAATCGGCACTGCCCGAGAAGCTGAAACTGCTGCTGCTCGCTTCGGTGTGCTGAATGTTGGTCAGATCCTCATAGCTCAGGCTGCCGGTGGTGAGCGTGTTTTTGTCGGCTTCGGCCTGGGAGGTGATGGCTCCGCCCTTGAGGTGGGTGTTGCCACCAACGTCGATCTCAAAGCCACCTTCGCCCGCCGCAATGCCGCTCTGCCCCTGAGCGCTGCGGTAGCTGTGGTCGATCTTCTGGTTCGCGGCGCTGACCGTGCCGCTGC